>NZ_JBHTJW010000002.1:0-1910128 GCF_042676145.1 Methylophilus glucosoxydans | reverse complement strand
ACTTTTATAACCCGGTACGGTTGCATTCGGGTATTGGGTATCAATCACCGATTTCGGTGGAAATGATCGGTTAGATGATGTCCACTTTTTACAGGCAAGATCACGCGCTAAAGCGCGCCCGTTAATTCAAACGTTAGACGAAAGACAATTTATGAGCTTTGGGTTGGTGATCGAGCGACGTGAAGGCACAGGCAATCGCATTTCTCTTGAGGAGTGGAAGGCTCTCGTTAGCTCTCGTAACGACCTTCAGATCCGAAGTGCGCCATACGTAGCAGTCAATCCGTCAACACAACAGCAAATCACGCTCCCTGTTGGCGAAGGCGATTCCGAAATTCTGATTGATGGGCAATGGCTTCCCTTCCTTCGGTTCCGGCGCGGCGCGCTAATCACCGAATACGATGAGGAATTTGAAACCCCATCAAACCCAATCCGCATTGCGATTGCACAAATTGCTAAAGAGCTTGGTGCCGTTATCGGCACCGATCTCGGTGACGACGTTTTTGAATGGTAGCCCAGTGAGCGTTTCGTCTAACCCTACAGTCAAGCGGACCGCCGCAAGCTGCGCTTGTGGTTCCCTCCGCGCTTCGCGCTCCGGCGTCCGCTTACTTCCACGTTAGGCACCTATGCGCTATACGGTTCTCGTTGCTATAGCTTTGCTGCTCGCATTTGGCGGTGAGTGGATATACAGGTCCTTTCTTCGCCCAATAGACCCGCTAGCTCCTGAAGCTGTTGCCCTCGCCGAGCACTTCAACCGCAGTGGAATCCAAGTGCGGCCGTATCCGGTGCGCCACGGCTTTCGCCATTCGGAAGTGCTTTCGGTCGCGGGCTACGAAATTGTTGGTTACCCACTGCCTATCGTCGTCGAGTTTTGCACCACGGAAGCCAGTGCAATTGAGAAGCTCCGCATGGTCAAGGCAAGCCCCAACTTAACCCAACCAACCAAGAATGGTCGGCTGGTCATGAATCTCCCCATGTGGGGCGAAGATACCGGTCCAATGGCTACCAAGGTCGAAAATGCGTTTGGCTCATTTATCCCCGGTGCCTAACATCTCGTTCGAGAGGGACGCTACGCCGGCAAGCCGGCTTCGCGCCCCTCAACTAAAACGTTGGGCATCTTTAATATGAAACGTATTGAGTATCCGAGTTTGGAGAAAAAAACATTAAAACAGCGCATTCTTTGGCCATTCGAAGCTATGTATGCAGGCATCGAGTTGCTTGGTTTTCTAGCCATTATTTTATATCCCGCCTATCAAATTGGGCTTTGGCTTTTCAAGGTTGCTGCTTCAGGTTCATGGGGTCTTTTTATAGGCAGTTTGTCTTGTTTACTGGCTCTAGCTTTATGGCTGGCATTCTTTACATCTTTACAAACCAAGTTAGTTCTTATATTCGGGGTATGGCCAATTGCTGGTGCAATTTTAGCCCCTCTGTTATCAAGGCTTATTTCATGAGCCACACATGCCCAACCCATCATTCAAGTGGGACTGGCGAAAGGGTTCTTTTATGAAATGTTTATTAATAACGATAGTTAAGAGAACAGTGTCGCCAGCCCCTTACTTCAAACGTTGGGCATCATGATAGAACGTTCATTAGCATGGTATCCGTTATCAGATATAGACTGTCCATTTGGGTCTATCTCGTATTCATACCATCGTGGAAAGAAACTATCAGTTACTCTGCATGGCGAGCGTACGCTAAATCTCAATTTCACTACAGTAACTGCGGTTCGTTTTGAGTTGGAATGTCCTGGATATGACCCAATTCCACGACCATTACCAGTTCTTGAACAAAATCCATACTATACGTTTCCGTTACTTATAATCGAAAACTCGCAATGGAGCGAACAGTTTATCCCAATATACGGAGAGCTATTTCACTTTGTACTTATTAGCTCAGATGATCTTGTGCAAATAATAGCCAATCCAAACGTTCTGGCAGAGTGGGTGGCGTAAATTATGCCCAACCAATCAGTCAAGCGGGACTGGCGAAAAGGTGCTTTTATGAAATGTTTATTAATAACGAGGGTTGAGCCACCGATGTCACTAACCACCTACTTCACACGTTGGGAGTAAAAATATGCCAATTGGTATTAGACAAGCCGTTATCGCAATATGGGCAACACTTGCTATTGACGCACTGCTAGCCTTATATGAAAAAATGACTGGTCATGCTACAGACGGCGAATTTGCATCTACGATCATTTTTTATTCCTTGCTTTGTATATTGCCTTACAAAATCAGTAATGCAAGCAATGCTGCTCGCTATGTATATTTAATTATTACAATCGGATCAGTTCTTATCATGCTTGGTGGGGTCGGTTACGAAAAAATGAAGCTTGAGTATTTTGTTTCTATTTTTCTCATTCCAGTTGAAGCTTTTATCCTTTATCGGCTATTCCAAAAAGGTACATCTGATTGGTTTAAGAAAGTGCAATAACTGCGATATTTAGTATCAGAGTAAAAATCCATGAATAAGAAAATTGCCATTTTTTTGATATTGCCATGTTTATGGGGAAGTTTTGTTTGGGCTGACACAAGTCAATTTAGCTCTTTGATTAATAGTCAGATACTTGATAGTCAGCTGGAGGCCATTCAAAAATCAGCTGCGAATGGAAATTTAGAGGATCAATATCGCTTAGGTGCGATGTATTACGCAGGTAAGCTGGTTGAGCAAAATAAAACCTTAGCTTTTGAGTGGTTTTTAAAAGCGGCCGAGCAAGGGAATGCAAGTGCACAAAATGACCTTGGTGCGATGTACGAAAACGGAGAGGGTTGTGAGAAAAACATAGACAAAGCCATAGAGTGGTATACCAAAGCTGCAGCGCAGGGGATGATCCTAGCCAAAAATAACTTAGGGTCGTTGTACTATGTAGGTGTCCTTGTCCCAAAAAATCTACAAAAGGCTTTTGAATGGTTCTCGAAAGCAGCTGAGCAAGGGGATGCGAGAGCACTCAATAATCTTGCCGGGATGTATGGCACTGGAACGGGCGTTGAAAAAAACACAGAAAAAGCATTTGATTTGCTTACTCAAGCGTCCGAAAAAGGTGATGCTAACGCTCAAAATAATCTCGGTGCAATGTACTACAACGGCGTGGGTGCCTCTAAGGATTTACAACGAGCCCACGAGTTGTTTTTTAGAGCAGCAGAACAAGGTAATGCAGTGTCAGCACGCAATCTGGGTTTGATGTATTACAAAGGCTATGGCGTTGAGCAGGATAAGCAAAGCGCCTTAGCGTGGCTTAAAGTTTCAGCTGAAAAAGGGGATGCCATTGCGCAGTTTAATGTCGCCATGCTCTACGATATGGGCGATGGCGTGACTCAAAATAAGGCAAAAGCCGCTGAGTGGTACTTGAAAGCAGCTCGACAAGGAGAGGTTAAGTCACAATATAATTTAGGGGTCATGTACTACAATGGTGTAGGCGTTCCACAAAATAAATCTAGAGCATTTGAATGGTTTAGCAGATCGGCAGACCAAGGTTTTGCGATGGCGCTACATAATCTTGCAGTCATGTATGACGTTGGTGATGGTGTTCTGCAAGATAAAGTAAAAGCAAAAGAGTTGTATTCAAAAGCGGCGCAACTTAGGAATTAGAGTGTTTTAAATTTATCTGCTCAGATATTTTCAGGATGATTTGCTTATCATCCACATGTCTATCAAGTGCTAAAATGCCGCCATGTTTGACCCCAAACCCATCCTGAAAAACCTTCCAAACCTGCCAGGCGTTTACCGCATGCTCAATGCGGAAGATACCGTGATCTATGTGGGTAAAGCCAAAGATTTAAAAAAGCGGGTTTCGAGTTACTTTAATAAAAACCTCGCCAGTCCGCGTACCAAAATGATGGTGTCGCAGATTACCAATATCGAGACCACGGTCACGCGCTCTGAGGCTGAAGCGTTGCTGCTTGAGAATAACCTTATCAAGAGCATCATGCCGCGTTATAACGTGTTGTTTCGCGACGATAAGTCTTATCCCTATATTAGCCTGACGGGCGATGCTTTTCCGCGGCTGGCGTTTCACCGCGGCACGCAGCGCAAGGGGCATCAGTATTTTGGGCCTTTCCCCAGCTCGCCAGCGGTGCGTGAGAGCATACAGTTGCTGCAAAAGGTGTTTAAGCTGCGCACCTGTGAAAACACGGTGTTTGCTAACCGGTCACGGCCTTGTCTGCAGTATCAGATTGCACGGTGTACTGCACCGTGTGTGAACCTGATTTCCCAAGAAGACTATGCGAGTGATGTTCGTCACGCAGCGCTGTTTTTGCTGGGCAAAACCAGTGAGGTGATGGATTCTTTGGCGGATGGGATGAATGCTGCAGCCGAGGCGATGGAATACGAGCAGGCGGCGGTATTGCGTGACCGCATTCAGGCCTTGCGCCAGGTGCAGGCCAAGCAGTTTGTCAGTGACTTTAGCGTGAGCGATGCGGATGTGATTGCCTGCGCCGAGATTGAGGGCCAGCACTGCATTAACCTGGTGATGATCCGTGGTGGTCGCCATTTGGGCGACAAGAGCTTTTTCCCCAAGAACGCGCAAGATGCCGAGCTGGTAGAAACGGTAGAGGCGTTTATTACCCAATATTATGTGGCGCAAAACACGCCGCCTATGCTGGTGTGCGGGGCGGAGATCGACAAAACTGAATTTGAAACCATGCTCAGCGAGCAGGCTGAACGCAAAATCCGCGTGCTGACCAATGCGATTGGCGATAAAAAGGTCTGGCTCAAGATGGCGCAGACCAATGCAGAACTGGCGTTGCAACAGCGGCAGGCGACTTCGGCCAATCAGCAGGCGCGTTTGCTCTCTTTGCGTGAGGCGCTTAGCCTTGCCGAGAACACCGAGCGCATTGAATGCTTTGATATCAGCCATACCATGGGTGAAGCCACAGTAGGCAGTTGCGTGGTGTTTGACCGTGGTGATATGCAAAACAGTGAATACCGCCGCTATAACGTCACTGGTATCACGCCAGGCGATGATTATGCGGCGATGCGGGATGTGCTGACCCGGCGCTATAAAAAAGTCGCTGCGGGCGAGGGAAAACGCCCTGACCTGATTTTTATTGATGGTGGCAAGGGCCAGTTGGGCGTGGCGATGGAGGTCATGCAAGAGGTCGGTCTAGACGATATTTTGCTGATTGGTATTGCCAAGGGTGAAGAGCGCAAACCGGGCCTCGAAACCATGATTTTCTCCGACACTGGCGAAATGCTGAATTTACCCGTGGATAATCCCGGCCTGCACCTGCTACAACAAATCCGCGACGAAGCGCATCGGTTTGCCATTACCGGCCACCGGGCCAAGCGCGCCAAAGCGCGCATTACCTCTAGCCTGGAGGAGATTGAAGGGGTAGGGGCCAAGCGCCGCAAAGCCTTGTTGACGCGATTTGGTGGCCTGGATGCGATAAAAAGTGCTAGCATAGACGAGATTGCACAAGTCGAAGGCATTAGCCTGGCACTGGCGCAAACCATATACGAACGATTGCATTAAGCCATTGCAACAGCCCTGAGCAAAATAACCATGTGGAATGTCCCCAATATACTCACCCTGCTACGCATCGCGATGATCCCGGTGTTTGTTGGTATCTTCTTTTTGCCCGCGAATGCCATCGCCAGCGACGGGCTGCCAGCACACTGGGTAAACCTCACCGCTGCAAGTGTGTTTATTCTGGCCTCATTCACCGACTGGCTGGATGGCTACTGGGCCCGCAAATATCACCAAATGTCCAAGTTTGGCGCGTTTCTTGACCCCGTGGCTGACAAGCTGATGGTGGCCGCCGCCTTGATTGTGCTGGTGGAGTTGCACCGGGTCGGGGCGGTGGTCGCGCTCATCATCATCGGCCGCGAAATTGCCATCAGTGCCTTGCGCGAGTGGATGGCCAGCATAGGCAAAAGTGCCAATGTTGCGGTCGCCATGGTTGGGAAAATCAAAACGGCCGCGCAGATGGTTGCCATCATCTTGCTACTTTGGTTTGATCCGCTGTTTGGCATCAACATCCAGTGGCTGGGTGAATGGCTCATTGTGATCGCCGCATTGCTGACCCTGATCTCCATGGGTTACTACCTGCGCGCGGCGTGGCCAGCGATACGCGAAACCATCTAAAAAAGCAAGGCGAAAAAAGACATATTATTTTCAAAATCTTCCTTGACACCGGTCTCAAAATCATTAAAATGCCAGCTTCTTTACGACACATGACGTAAGGAAATACGCGGGAATAGCTCAGTTGGTAGAGCGCAACCTTGCCAAGGTTGAGGTCGCGAGTTCGAGACTCGTTTCCCGCTCCAAATTCTGGGGAAAGCGCGGCTTTCCCTTTTTAACATAAGTTGTTTTTATGTTGTTGGTTCTGGCGCGATAGCAAAGCGGTTATGCCGCGGCCTGCAAAGCCGTTTAGGCCGGTTCGACTCCGGCTCGCGCCTCCAGTCTCATGTTGTAAATATGCGGGAATAGCTCAGTTGGTAGAGCGCAACCTTGCCAAGGTTGAGGTCGCGAGTTCGAGACTCGTTTCCCGCTCCAAATCTTTCTCAAGCACACATTCTCACCGCTATGCAAAATAGATCACAGTGGTAGAATACAAAGCTTGCTAGACCTACCGCCCGGATGGTGAAACTGGTAGACACAAGGGACTTAAAATCCCTCGGCTTAACGGCTGTGCCGGTTCGATTCCGGCTCCGGGCACCAATTTGCAGTATTGTGAAATATAAATAGTCCTCTTTATCAAAGGCTTAGTATTAAGTTGCGATATATTTTGACCTCATAAGCAGTCATTTTAATCTCAACTCGGTATGTATAGTTTTACGTATAACTTTCAACTTCGTAAAGGCTCTATACATATGTCAACTATCCAATCCAAACGCCTCAGAGTAAAAGCAGCGTTAAGTGATTTAACGATTTGGAGAGCTAAGCCGGATAAAAAACCTTATTCTTTAAATGATGGTGATGGGTTATCGCTCTTGGTTGAGCCTAATACCAGTAAAGGTTGGCGTTTTCGTTACACTCTTAATGGAAGAGCACGGGGAACCTTCAATTTTGATATTGCAAGCAATCTAGTTAATTTGGATGTTGAGTAGCTGATTCAATCAAACTATGAAGCTGGGAATACTTAAGTTATAAATTTTATTCAGAGTTTCAGACTCTATGAAGTGTTCTCATCCATAATGAAATCAATCGTTTCTCTTATCTCGGGGCTAGCGTTAATAATTTTGATCATTTTATAAGCTTTCAGTCCCAGATTTTTGATAGGGGTTGCAAGCAAAGCACTCAAAAAACTATGTGGTGCGCTTGAGACGCCATCGAAATCAACAAGCAGTTTTTTTCCACCCCTCACGACTTCAGGGATTAATCGATTATCTCTAAACCTTATCGCAGCATCTTTGTCTTCAGCAAATGAGCCAAAGAAGTTTGTAATTAATAGATAAAATCTGTTCTCATCCTCAAACAAGTCCCCAGCTTTTTGTTCTGATAAAGCTTTCTCTCGAAACTCTTGCATCATGTTGTGAAGTGTAAAACTAGTGTTTCTTTCTAGTTTCAGTGTGACAAGTACAAATGTACCTTGCCAATCATTGTTTAGCGTTTTGCCAGTAATATCTCTTGGAGATATGTGCAAAAGGCCATTGCCTGACACTATATACATGTCTGCATTCAGACGCCTGATAATGTTGGACGAAATGAAAAGGCCAACACCTGCATTATTTTTTTCTATATAAGGATCTTTTTTCCCAAAAGTGCCAGAAACTTGAGGTTTAATCGCTAATTTGATTGCTTCTTCATCAGACTCTTGCCCTGGATAAGCTTGCTCAATATGTTCCTTAATTCCGATTCCAGTATCTGCGATAATGAATTGGATTTCATTGGTATTTTTGTACCAAGCAAATTGCACTAAAGAGGGTATTCTGAGAAGGGGTTCGATATTTGCGAAGAAACTCGGACCATGTTCTAGAGTGTTATACAGGAGTTCACTTAATACGTACCTTAAAGTGTTTGTATATTCGATGTTGAACCCTTTGGTATATCCGTCTGCACTTTCCACTGCAAATTTGAAATCATCATAATTTCTAATTGCAATTAAAGGCTTGTATTTATCACCAGTGAATTGACTTTTTGGGTGAGTCGCAACACCAGAGAACCCTCTAGCTCCCATAAGCCGCCACATCTTACCGGCATCCGATACACCGCCTCCGTCTTCTACTGTAACGTAGCAACCTTTGCTTCTTAAGAACCATGCGTATGCTACAAGGAGTGATAAGGCTTGATAGTTCGCTTGAGTACAAGTCGTTAAGTCAATTTTTACATTTGTATTTTCTATTGACCAGTCAAAGAAATTCAATACATTGTTAAAATCGTATACTCCATGATCTTTAAACGAAAAAGTTGTGGGTAGCTGAATTTCCAAATCCTTGCGTTTGAAATGCAAATCTCGGATTTGGTTAAGCTGCCTTCTAAAGTTGCTGCTCATAATATTTATGAAGTTCTGTTAAGTGGGATCTAATAAACAAGTTACTGATAAATGAATAATAGCGCAGTATTCAATTCGTTAGTGATCCACATATGCTCTTTATTGAGGAGTCAAATGTGAGAAAATCCTAAACAACTAGTGATAGATTTACGTAAGTTTTTGAACACTATTCGAATAAATTTTTAAAAAATGTCCGATTTAATGTGTCTGCCCAGTCAATGGGTAATAATTCGATCCAGTTAAGCGCTTGTAAGAGGCTTACGATACCTAATCCAAAAGCATTTGATTTAGCAGACTCTAAAAAAAGCGCTGTTTTCCATTCCTCGTCAGAAAAAAGCGAACCTTTAATACCATCAGCTCCAAGCCAAGCCTTGTGAGTGGCTATATGATTTGATCCTAGCACCAATAGGTCTGGATTATATGGTTGGTAATCAGTTGGGAGTGCTATATTGGAATTGAAATTTCTAGCAAAAATTGCACAGAATGGTTGATTCTTTAAAGGGGGATATGTGCGAGGCCAGTCCCGAATTTTCCCATTATATGTTGGCCCATCTTTTTCATATTCGTGGTTAATTTTTGCTGCACGACTTAAAAGCAAAGATTTAACATTTCTTGTTTGCATGATTGCTCTCTCAAGAGTTATCAAGTCTGATATGGAGTGCTTGCACTCGATGTATGCGTATATAGCTTCAACTGGTATTTGCTCTTTTATTGAGTATTGACGGCTGATATTTCCTCTTAAAAGTGGGCAGGATAATTTATCATAAATTATTAGATCGTCACCCGCTGTCTGACCATCTTCAGTAACTGCAAAGCCACGGCAAATACCAAATTTTGCTGGCAATATGTCTTCTAGTAGTACACAAACCGCAACTTCAAATTCTGAACCAAAGTCGAAGTTGAAAATTGCCTCAATATCTGAAAGTCGCGCTTCAACCTTTCGTGAAAGTTTTTCGATGTAACCTCCATACGTACTAGGCCCGAATATCATATTGAGTGTTATATTTAGTTAGAGTTAGGAGTGTACGGCTTGTTAAATTCATTTTGGATGATTTCAATTTCAACTCCGATTGACCATGAATATAATTCTATATTTATAGCATTCTGTATAGAAAATAATGTGGAAGTCATCTATTCAGTTGTCTAACAGCGCGGTTGAAGTCCAGATCTCCATTTAGGTTGGGCAAGCTCCGTTTTCATTTCTACCAAGTGACAAAATAGGGACTGAGAAAACAGTAGTTTTGTGAGTGAGCATGCTTTCTCAACTTGGCCGGTGAGAGATGACTAGTTAAAAATATATAACAATTATAAAAATAATCTTCTCGCATTTAACTGAGTGCTTTCCCAACCCAGGTGCCGGTAATACCCTATCGCAGGTTCATTTTCAATATCGACCAATAGCTGGGCACGAGTCGCTCCTTTTTCTTTTGCCCAATCCAATGCCGACTGCAGTAGTTTTCTACCAATTCCTTGCTGTCTAAATTCTGCATGAACGACCATGTCTTCTACCCAAGCAGAGCGTGCTCCTTGTGCAGTAGAGATGACTAGTTGCGCGCTAACCATCCCAATCAGTTTCCCGTCTTCTGTAAATGCAGCTTTGATTACCCCATGTTCTGGTTGTGATATCAGCATACTTAAACCGGCTTTTTGTTTCTCCATGTCTGGTTTGAAATCGGCTTCTATACTAAATAGCGCATGTAGAAGGTCGGCTAGTTGAGCGGCATCTTTCTCTTGAGCATCTCGAATACTTATGACTGCGTCCACTCACTGCCTCCTGAATGATCAACGGGGTCGTGATGAATAATAGCCAGGAAACGGATTGGGACCTCTATGAGCTTGGCTGGCTGATGCGGCTGGTCTCCTCTAAAGGTCAGTGAGTCGCCTGGCTCAAGTAAGAAAGTCTCCAAGCCTACCTTGTACTCTAATACCCCCTCTAGCATATGAATGAATTCAGTCCCTCCATGTTCAAAAGGGGGGAATTCTTCCGCCTGATCTTCCAGCGTGATCAAGAATGGCTCAAAAGTCTTTTGAGGCCCTTGGTCATAGGCTAATAAATGATATGTGTGGCCGAGCTTTGTGCCGCGGCGTACCACTTCCATACCATGCCCTTTTTTAACGAATTGTGCATTTCCTGAGGGAGCGTTGTAGTCGCGGAACAGCCTTGAAAGCGTTACGCCAAGCGCGTTGGCTACTTGTTCCAATGTTTCAAGACTGGTCGATACATGACCATTCTCAATTTTACTGAACATTCCAACACTAATATTCGCTCTCTCAGCGACATCAGCAATCGTCAGGCCATGTTGTTTTCTGACCTCTTTGATGACATTCCCCAAGTGTTTACCCAAAGGTTTGGATTCTGTTTCAGTAATAGGGACAACATTTTTTTTCAAATCAGAGGTCATTGGCGGCTAAAACTCCCATATCCATTCTTCTCGTTCAATTATCACAGGCACAGTAAATCAAGTAGTAAATCAAGTTCCTGCTGGAGAATTAATTGACTAACTCTTTCTTAGTCATTAACCCACCCTCAGCCACTTTTTAACAATATTCACATGCTCTAAATGTGTTCATCAGACCAAATTATGCACCAAATCATTGCAAAATAGGTAAATTTATTCCTGGCAGGAAAAAAATATTCATAAAGCCGTTGACAGCGGTTTTTGCAATGCGTATAAATGGAATTGTTGTTTCCTGCTAGGAATAAAATTTTCATTTCGAGATTGATGTTGGATCGTTGCGGAGCGTTGAATGCCTCTAAGATTGCTTAAATATGCGTTGAGTAAAGAGTACAAAGAGACTCGGTTTTTTAGGGAGAATGTAACCCCTAAGAAAAGTTACGACGCAGTCATTATTGGCGGAGGCGGACACGGTTTGGCTGCTGCCTACTATCTGGCTAAAGACCATGGCATGACTAATATTGCCGTGCTTGAAAAGGGTTACTTGGGTGGAGGCAATACCGGCCGAAATACCACCATTGTCAGGTCTAATTACCTGACCCCAGAGGGCGTGAACTTCTATGATGCCAGCGTCAAAATATACGAAGGTTTGTCCGAAGAGTTAGATATCAATCTATTCTATTCAACGCGCGGCCATTTCACATTGGCGCATACAGAATCCGCGATGCGGACAATGCGTTGGCGCGCTGAGGTCAATAAACATGTGGGCGTGGATAGTTATGTCGTTGGTCCGGATGAGATCTCAAAAGCCTGTCCTCAGCTAGACATCAGCTGCAGTGGCCATGCGCCCATTTTAGGGGCTTTGTATCATGGGCCAGGTTCTGTGGCTCGGCATGATGCTGTCGCTTGGGGTTACGCCCGCGGCGCCGATAGGTTAGGTGTCGATATATTTCAGAGTACAGAGGTGACTGGCATCGATATCAAGGGCGGTAAGGTTCAAGGGGTACAAACGAGCCGAGGTTATATCTCTACCCCCAGAGTGCTGTCAGCGGTGGCAGGGTTTACTCCCCGCATCTGCAAAATGGCTGGCATTGATACGCCTATTGTCATTCATCCCTTGCAAGCTTGTGTGACTGAGCCAATGAAGCCCTGGCTGGATTCAATCCTGGTTTCCGGTAGCTTGCATGTCTACGTCAGTCAGTCTTCCCGTGGCGAATTGGTCATGGGCTCTTCTTTGGATCCCTATGAGGTTCATTCGACCAGGTCTTCTTTAGACTTTGTGGAGGGACTGACGTCTCACATGTTAGACATGTTCCCATTCCTCTCCAATGTGAAGATCGTCAGGCAGTGGGGCGGCATGGCAGACATGACCCCTGACTTCTCTCCCATTATGGGCAAGACACCCGTGGAAGGATTTTACCTCGATGCCGGGTGGGGAACATGGGGATTCAAGGCCACACCGATCAGTGGGAAAACGATGGCTGCCACGATTGCTAACGATATGGCGCCAGATCTCATCAAGCCTTTCAGGCTTTCAAGATTTGAAGAGTACGAATTGACTGGCGAAAAAGGTGCGGCTTCGGTCGGTCACTAAGCATCAGGAAGATTAGAAATGAAATTACTTACTTGCCCGATTAATGGCGTGAGACCGCTAAGCGAATTTGTCTTTGGTGGTGAACTACGTGATATGCCCGAAGCTAAATGCAGCGACAAAGAGTGGGCCGATTATGTTTATAACCGCAATGGCGCGCCAGGGCTAAAAAAAGAATGGTGGTATCACTCTCCTAGCGGAACCTGGTTTGTTGCAGAAAGAGACACCTTAACCGACAACGTAGCACGTACCTACTTATACGAACAGGAAGGTGCTCAATGAGCATGAGGTTGCAAAATACTTCCGGTGAGTGGATCAATCGGAACAACAAAATCAAATTCTCATTTGAAGGTAAAGAATATGAGGGTTTTGAAGGGGATACGATTAGTAGCGCTTTGTGGGCTGCTGGCGAGAAAGTATTAGGCCGTAGTTTTAAATACCATCGCCCCAGAGGCATTTTTACCCTTGCAAATCATGACGTCAACATCATGGTGACAGATGGTGTCGATACCAATATCCGAGCCGATGTTGTTCAGCTTAAAGCGGGGATGAAGCTCCAAGTAGTGAATGTTGACGGCGGGGTGATGGCGGATAAGAAGCGCTTTCTTGATTCGATATCGGCGCTCTTACCAGTCGGCTTTTATTACAAAGCATTTCATACCCCACGTGGTTTGTTTCCATTTTGGGAGCGCATCATTCGCAATGCAGCTGGTTTGGGCGTGGTGAACTTTAACTATCCGCGGCTCTTAAAAAAGAAACAGCATTCTCATTACGATCTTCTTGTGGTTGGCGCAGGCCCTGCAGGGTTATCTGCTGCTTTGACTGCGGCCCGTGAAGGCTTAGAGGTTCTTTTGGCGGATGAAAATGCCAACCCCGGCGGAAGTTTTGCTTACGACAATGCAGGCAATTCAGTGCATCACGAACAGTTAGCAAACATGGTGAGTGAGGCACAAAGCCTGCCTAATTTAACAGTGAAAACTAACGCTTATGCAGCCGGATATTATGCTGATCATCTGATCCCGATCGTAGACGAATCTGGAATCACAAAAGTACGTGCTAAAGCAGTGATTGTTGCCAGTGGCGCCTTTGAGCAACCTCCTGTGTTCAGAAACAACGATCTACCGGGTGTCATGCTTGGTTCCGCCGCGCAACGTCTCATCGCACGATACGCCGTTAAGCCATTCTTGAAGGGCGTAGTCGTCACCGCTAATAGCTATGGTTACCGTGTAGCGCTTGATCTGATTGCATCTGGCGTAGAGGTCGCGGCGATTGTTGATATGCGGGCGGATGGAGAGACAGATGCCATTGCCAGTGTGGTCGCAAATAAAGGCATACCAATCCATAACGGTGCTTGCATCTATGAAGCTGTGCCGGTATCCGGCAAGTTAGGTGTCAAAGGCGCGATTGTCGCGGATTACGATGAAGGCTCTGCGCAGGCCGATATTCGGAAATCCATACAGATTGACTGTGACGGTATCGTCATGTGTGCAGGCTGGGCGCCTGCTGCTGCATTGCTCTATCAGGCTGGTACCGGTATGCGTTATGACGATCAAATACACCAATTCGTACCGTCAAGACTGCCCAATGGCATTTTCGCTGCAGGTAAGGTAAACGGTGTTTTTGGCTTGAATCAACGCCTCCAGGATGGCGCCCGTGCTGCCTCTGATGCCCTCAAGTATTTGGGGTATGTTGGAAACGAGACCACAGTAGACAGTTTTTCCGGCTCATCGCCTAGCCATCCTTATCCGATTGTGATGCATCCCAAAGGTAAAAACTTTGTGGATTTCGACGAGGATATCAGCGTAAAAGATTTCATTCATGCGGCTCAGGAAGGCTTCGATAACATCGAATTAATGAAGCGTTTCACGACAGTTGGCATGGGGCCTAGCCAGGGCAAGCATTCAAATATGAATGCGATTCGTATTCTGGCGCGCATTAGAAGTCTTCCAGTCAATAAAATTGGCACGACGACTGCAAGGCCCTTCTTTCATCCCACACCAATAGGTCATTTGGCAGGCAGGGGGTTGCATCCTCATCGAGATACCCCGCTGCATCAGTGGCACGCAGAACACGGTGCAGTGTTCACGGATGTTGGCGCATGGAAACGTCCAGCCTACTACAAAGTGGATGGGCAAACCAAAGAGCAGTCTATACAGAACGAAGCAAAAGCCGTCAGAAGTGCAGCGGGCATCATTGATGTCAGTACCTTGGGCAAGATAGAGATTCATGGCGCCAATGCCGCTGAATTTTTGGAACGTTTCTATACTGGTAATTTTAAAGATCAAAGGGTTGGGCGCTCCCGATATGCCTTAATGCTGGACGAATCAGGGGTGATGGTAGATGACGGTGTCGCGTGCCGGATCGCAGAAAATTTTTTCTATGTGACCGCAAGTACCAGCAATGCCGCCGCGGTTTACCGTGAGATGCAGCGGTGGAATCAGATTTGGGGCCTGAATGTGACCTTCATCAATGTCACGGGCGCATATGGCGCGGTGAACATTGCCGGGCCATTGGCCAGAAAGGTGCTTCAGAAGATCACCCTGTTGGATCTCTCTGAAGACCAGTTTTTATTAGGTGCCGTGGCTGATACGTCCATAGCAGAAATAAAGGCACGTGTGATTCGCGTTGGATTTGTCTCTAACCAGGCCTATGAGATTCATGTGCCTGCCTCAGCTGTGCTTAAGTTGTGGAATTTGCTGCTAGACAGTGGAAGCGTTGATGAACGTGTTAAACCATTTGGTACAGAGGCACAAAGATTGCTTCGATTGGAAATGGGCCACCCATTAGTGGGACATGATACCGATGGTCTTACCAACCCCTTTGAGCTTGGTGCTGACTGGGCCATCAACCTCAATAAACCTTTCTTTATCGGTAAACGCAGTTTGCAAATTATCCGCAAACGCCCTCTGCTAAAAAAACTAGTGGCTTTTTCGTTTAAGCCAGATTTCAAGGGCCCTGTGCCATGTGAGTGTAATTTAGTGATCAGCAAGAGTGGCCAGATTGAGGGTAGGGTCACCAGTCTATCCTTGAGTCCTACGCTGCAAAGATTCATCGGGTTTGCATATGTATCCCCAGCGAATACAACGTTGGGTGACGTCTTGAATATTAGAACCGACAGCGGCCAGATGGTGGAGGCCTATGTTGTCCAGTCACCATTTATTGAAGGGGATTAAATATGGAAATGGTATTTGATCGACTCTCCCCCGTCAGTTTTGCGCAGTCAGGGTTAACGATGAAGAAAGCAATCTTGAACGGGATGGAGATCGTTCTAAGTTATGAAAATACGGATATCGAGATGCAACGGATGAAGAAGCTCGGTATTTGTGATGTGAGCGCATTTTCCAGAGTAGGGATTAAAGGCGCAAAGGCCGTTGAGTGGCTTGAGTCCAAAGGCTTTACCGTGCCAGAAGCACCCAATACATGGCGTAAAGATCACGCTGGAGGATTGGTGTTAAGGCTTGGGCGGAGTGAATTTTTATTGGAAGGTTTCCACCAGGGGCAGATTGCAATCAATGCAAATGATGCACCAGAGCATCTTTATGAAGTGGCACGTTATGACGCTTCGTTCATCCTGAGCGGCGTGCATTTCCACAGTGCATTCAGTGAAATTTGTGCACTAGACCTGAGTGAAAGCGCGTTTGCTGCGGATGCTGTGTTGCTGACCAGTGTGGCTGGCGTGTCTGTGACTTTAATCCGCCAATTGCTGAATGGGGAGCTGGTCTACCGGTTATGGTGCGATGGTAGCTATGGTAACTACATGTGGAGCACGCTCACCGAAATCGCCGGGGAGTTCGGCGGCGGCGCTGTTGGCCTGGATGTTCACTTCAAACAGATGATAACTAGTTCTTGATCGTTTTGAATTTTAATTAATAAATTTTAGGTGAGGCACTCAATGAAGTCATTGCAGGAAGCACAAAAGTTTTTGCAGGAAAACAAGGTCAAGTACGTCCTTGCTCAATTCGTCGATATTCATGGGGTAGCTAAGGTCAAGTCAGTGCCGGCTGAGCATCTCAACGATATCCTGACGAAGGGCGCAGGTTTTGCTGGTGGTGCAATTTGGGGGACAGGCATTGCACCCAATGGCCCTGATTACATGGCGGTTGGTGAGCTGAGCACTATCGGCTTGGTGCCTTGGCAACCTGGTTATGCGCGACTGGTGTGCGATGGGCATGTCAACAATCAACCGCATGAATATGATGCACGCGTCGTTCTTAAGAAGCAGATTGCCCGCTTATCCGAACGTGGATGGACCTTCTACACAGGATTAGAGCCAGAGTTCTCATTACTGCGTCGTGACGAACAGGGTCAGATTCTGCCGTTTGATGAAACTGATACGTTGCAAAAACCATGTTACGACTATAAAGGGATCACAAGACACTCTGAGTATCTTGGTAAGTTAACTGAGTCGCTGATTGCGGCAGGGATGGATGTTTATCAAATCGATCATGAGGATGCGAATGGTCAGTTTGAAATTAACTACACCTATTCTGAATGCCTCAAAAGTGCAGACGATTACATTTTATTCAAGATGGCTGCGAGTGAAATCGCCAATGAGATGGGCATGATCTGCTCGTTCATGCCTAAGCCATTTAGCAATCGGCCAGGCAATGGTATGCACATGCATATGTCCATAGGGGATGGAGAAAAAAGCCTGTTCCAAGACGACAATGATCCCTCTGGTCTGGGGCTGTCAAGCCTGGCCTACCATTTCCTGGGCGGGATCCTCGCGCATGCCCCGGCACTGACCGCCTTGTGTAATCCGACCGTAAATTCGTACAAAAGACTGGTCGTTGGGCGCTCATTAACCGGGTCAACGTGGGCGCCAGCGTATATCAGTTACGGTAACAATAACCGTTCGACATTGGTGCGTATTCCTTATGGCCGCTTAGAACTGCGGCTCCCTGACGGCAGCTGTAATCCATATCTTGCAACCGCAGCCGTGATCGCAGCGGGCTTGGATGGCGTTGCCCGTCAGTTAAACCCAGGCAAGGGGCATGATGAGAATCTCTACGATTACAGCCCCGAGCAACTTCAAGCGTTGAAGATTGGCATACTTCCCCAGAATCTGGGTGAGGCATTGGATGCGCTTGAGAGTGATGAGGTCATCATGGATGCGCTGGGGGCAAATCTTGCCCAAGAGTTTTTAAAGATCAAACGCATGGAGTGGATAGATTATCAACGGCATGTCTCCCAGTGGGAAATTGATAGGTATGTTGAGTTCTTTTAATTGTTTGATGTGAGTGACGCATTGGTCATCGAACATGAAGTATTGATAGGAGAAAATGATGTGTGGGATTGTAGGATTACTGGTTAAAAACCAGAGTATGCGCGCGAATATCGGCCAATTGATGATGCCGATGCTGATTGGGATGACAGAGCGAGGCCCGGACTCTGCTGGCATGGCTGTGTTTACCTCGCCTGTGGATGCAAATGCGTTGAAATATAGCCTGTATGCACCGACGGCAGATTTTAGCTGGAAGGCATTGGAGCAAGCGTTTAATTCAGAGCACTCAGATCAGGTCACTCTCGCGGTGAAGGGGAATCATGCGATTCTCACCTCGGCAGTGGACACCGTGAAAGTAAAAAGCTGGATCAAGCAAGCCTATCCGCAGATTCATATCCTTTCTGTGGGTCAATCGATCGACGTGTACAAAGATACCGGCCTGCCTGCCGATGTGGCTGCGCGTTACGATTTGCCAGCATTGAGTGGCACGCATTTGGTTGGGCATACACGGATGGCGACTGAATCTGCCATTACCCCAGCGCATGCGCATCCTTTTACAGCAGGCACAGATTGGTGCCTGGTGCACAATGGATCCCTTTCTAACCCCAACAGCCTCCGTCGCAAGCTGCAACATGAAGGTATCAATTTTGAAACCGACAATGACACTGAAGCAGCCTGCCGCTTCCTTGAGTGGCGTATGCGTGAAGGTGACGATTTGAAAACCGCCCTGGAACATGGTTTCGACGAGCTGGATGGTTTCTATACATTGCTGATGGGTACCAAAGATCAATTGGCCTTAGTGAGGGATCCATTTGCATGTAAGCCTGCAGTGGTCGCGGAGCATGATGATTATGTCGCGATCGCTTCAGAGTTTCGCTCTTTAGCCCACCTTCCTGATGTGAAGAATGCTCACGTTTTTGAACCTTCACCAAAGGAGATGTACGTATGGAAAGTCTAAAATTTGACTTGGAAAATACCGAGTTGAGAACCGTGAATCAATATCTGCATCGTCCTGCAGCAGAGTTGAGTGGTAAAAATGTGGTCATTAGCAACCCCAATGGGGCTCACAACATCGCAGTTGGCCTGAATGCTGAGGTGAATGTCACAATCGATGGTCACGCCGGATATTACGCCGCAGGCATGAACCAACTGGCAACAGTCACTGTGACCGGCAGTGCATCCACTGGCGTAGCTGAGAATATGATGTCCGGCGTGGTACATGTGAAAGGCTTCGCTTCTAATGCTGCTGGCGCAACGGCGCAAGGTGGCTTGTTAATCATTGACGGTGACGCCGGGCTTCGCTGCGGCATCTCGCTCAAAGGGGCTGATATTGTGGTTGGCGGTTCTGTGGGAAGCTTTTCCGCATTCATGGCACAAGCTGGCAATCTGGTGGTGCTTGGAGACGCAGGCGAGGCATTAGGCGACTCATTATACGAAGCGCGACTGTTTGTGCGCGGTAACGTCAAGAGCCTGGGTGCCGATTGTGAAGAGAAGGAGATGGATGAGGAGTCACGCAATATTTTAGTGGATCTTCTGGCCAAATCCGGCCACGCAGACGTGGATCCGGATAGTTTCAAATTATTTGGCTCTGCACGCACTCTCTATAACTTCCATGTTGATAACGCAGGAGCATATTAATCATGAGCGATACCTCTAAAAAAACTCCGCAAACAGAACCGCGTTTTTCTGCGACGTTCGATCCGGGTACGATGTCAGAAATTCGCCGTGCAGCAGCCACCGGCATTTATGATATTCGTGGCGCGGGTGCTAAACGAAAATTGCCACATTTCGATGACCTATTATTCTTGGGGGCTTCTGTCAGTAGATATCCACTGGAAGGTTATCGTGAGAAATGTGGCACAGATGTGGTCCTCGGAACACGTTATGCCAAGAAACCTATTCATCTCAAAACACCAGTGACTATCGCGGGCATGAGCTTTGGTGCGCTGTCTGGGCCAGCAAAAGAGGCGCTGGGCCGTGGGGCAAGCGCAGTCGGTACCAGTACAACCACTGGGGATGGCGGTATGACGCCTGAGGAGCGTGGTCAGTCTTCGATTCTGGTCTATCAATACTTGCCTTCCCGGTATGGCATGAATCCAGATGATCTGCGGAAAGCGGATGCCATTGAAGTGGTGATTGGCCAAGGCGCGAAGCCTGGTGGCGGGGGGATGTTGCTGGGCCAGAAAATTAGTGACCGTGTCGCGAAAATGCGTTGCTTGCCAAAAGGTGTCGATCAACGTTCTGCATGTCGCCATCCAGACTGGACTGGTCCAGATGACTTGGAAATTAAGATTGCTGAACTGCGTGAGATCACGGATTGGGAAAAACCAATTTATGTGAAGGTGGGGGCGACGCGTCCATATTTTGATGTCACTCTCGCTGTTAAATCGGGTGCCGATGTTGTTGTACTCGATGGTATGCAAGGTGGGACCGCTGCCACACAAGAGGTGTTCATTGAACATGTGGGCATCCCGATTCTTGCGGCAATTCGACCAGCTGTACAGGCACTGCAAGATATGGGTATGCACCGTAAAGTTCAGCTGATTGTTTCAGGTGGTATCAGAAATGGTGCTGATGTCGCTAAAGCCTTGGCATTGGGCGCAGATGCTGTTGCTATCGGCACCGCTGCATTAATTGCGTTGGGTGATAACGATCCACATCTGGAAGAGGAATACCAGAAACTTGGGACCACTGCCGGCGCTTATGATGATTGGCATGAAGGTAAGGACCCAGCAGGGATTACTACACAAGATCCAGAGTTGATGAAGCGATTAGATCCGGTGAAAGCTGGCCGTCGTCTTGCAAACTATCTCTCTGTGCTGACGATGGAGGCTCAGGTGATTGCTAGAGCATGCGGTAAATCTCATTTGCATAATTTGGAGCCTGAGGATTTGGTGGCACTCACGATTGAATCCGCTGCCATGGCCAAGGTTCCGCTCGCAGGCACTAACTGGATTCCAGGCGCGTCTTCGTTCTGACATAAAGCGACTAATCAATACTGCAAGAAGGGGCAAGGCTAATAGGTCTTGTCCCTTGACGTTTGGTAGATGATCGTAGGGTTATCCTTTGGCCTTTACTCTATCCAATGTGCCAGTAGAGGAGAGCTGTTCGCTTTTGAACGTTACTATTATTCCATTCAAGGTTTAATATTTCAGACTGTCGCAAAAATAGCCTTAGCCATCCTCATAGTTGACAAGGCTGCGAGATTGCGACATTCTTAGCCCAACGGAGGTCGAAATGCTATTCCTAAAGATGAGCGCCAATAGTAAGTTGCTGGCAGAGCAGGTCAAAAATGCAAAGAAAAAATACCCGACATTGAAAGTGGTCGGTCGTGGCACGGTGACGATTAACCCGGCCAGCATTGTCAATTCAGCCAGTTTCCAGGCAGATGCTTCAAAGATTGCGAATCTTCCCCTGCAAAAATAGCCATGGGGGTGTTATTTGTTCTGCTGATTCTGGTTTCAGGGTTTCTTGTTTGTCATTACCATCCCCAGTACTTCTTTAAGCTGCATCGATACGAAGGCCAGTATCTTTACCTGCAAGCGGCCTATCTCGGTATTCTCTGCCTGATCTCGGCGGCCATTTTTCATTTTTTGTTGATCAATCTGTCAGCGATCGCGGTGTTTGAGGGGACGCGTACTCTTGGTATCGATTATGTCGATTTGCTGGCCCGTTATCTGCCGGATAGCCTGGGACTCACCGAGGGGGATAAAAAACGCTATGTGCTGTTAGGTGTGATTGCCCTGACGACATTGTTGATGCCGTTATTGATTTCAAAGTGGGTGTATTGGCGGCTTAAACATTATTTGCAGCTCGATAGTGATGAAGAAGTGGATATTGTCATTATGTCGGAGTTGTTTTCTGACAGTCCTTTGGACCAGTTGCTGTTTTCGGCGATGATTAACGACCGCAACCTGATGTTGGTGCTGGATGACCGCAAGGTGTATGTGGGGCGGGTGGCCACTATGGGCGAGCCCAACGAGAATGAGGGTGCGGATCAGGAAATCAGTTTTCTGCCTTTTGTGAGCGGTTATCGCGACAAAGACACGTTGCAGGTGATGTTTACTACCGATTACAAAAAAGTCGGCGACAATTTGCCGCTGGTGATCCGGCAAGAGTCGATTGTCAGTGCGCGTGAGTTTGATTTTTCTGTGTATGATACCTTTCAGGAGACTGGTAGACCTTCAGCAGGTCTAGCCACTACCTAATCTGTAAGCGGATCCCAAACGGTTGGGTGATGCCTTACAAATCTTTGAATACCAATCCCGCATGCTTCGCCGTAACTCTGTGCGGTCAGCCGCCGCGCAGTCCGTCGGCCATTTCTGACAGCGAGATACCCCTTTGACCGATAGGGCGTGGCCGTGCCCTTGGGTATGCTGGAGTCAGGTTTCTGCTGCGTTTAACGTTGGCAAAGCTACCCCTTGCTGCTAAACGGCAAGTCTTTATAGTCTATGCATGGATAATCTGGATGAAACAAGTCTGGCTACTGGTGAAAACGGCCTTTGTCGGTTGGCGGGATGATTACGCACAAAGCATGGGTGCCGCCCTGGCTTACTACACGTTGTTCTCGATTGCACCGCTTTTATTGATAGTGATTTCAATTGCGGGGCTGATATTTGGGCAGGAGGCTGCGCGCGGCGAAATTATTGGCCAGTTGAATAGCTTGATGGGGCAACGTGGCGCGGTGGCAATACAAACCCTGCTAGAAAGCGTGAGCCGACCGTCCGAAGGCATTGCTGCCACTGCCATTGGGGTGGTGCTATTGCTGGTAGGGGCGACTTCTGTGTTTGGCGAGTTGCAGGACTCGCTGGATCGTATCTGGAAAGCACCGATGCGGGAAGGCAGCGGCTTGTGGCACTTGCTGCGGGTGCGCTTGTTATCGTTTGGCATGATCTTGGGCATCGGCTTTTTGCTCATGGTCTCACTAGTGTTTAGCGCCGGGCTGGCGGCGATCAGCAAATGGTGGTCGCCGGTGTTTTCTGGCTGGATACTGATTGCGGGGATACTGAATACCGTGTTCAGTTTTGCATTGACGACTGGTATGTTCGCCATGATTTACAAGACCATGCCACGTGCACAAATTCAATGGGATGAGGTCTGGATAGGCGCCATTATCACGGCAGTCTTATTCACCATCGGCAAGTGGCTGATTGGCATTTATATCGGCAACAGTGCATTTTCCAGTGCCTATGGGGCAGCTGGGTCCATTTTGGTGTTATTGATCTGGGTCTATTACTCCGCGCAGATATTCCTGATGGGCGCCGAATTGACGCGTGCCTATTCGCATGTGATGGGCACGGCAAAGCGTATTGACGTTGATTGAACCAAGTCAGCCTAGCATGCGTCTTTTCACGTATCGCAAACACTTTATAAAATTGTATAATGTTTTGTGTCCTCAGGCAGTCGCGTAGTTGAGGAGGATTGATATCGATCAAGCCCAGGCATTCATGTGCAGACTACACTTTATCCAAGTGTGGCATCGCGCTTGAAACACGCGAACAATCAAAAGTTGTCAGGAAGTTGTGTGATTTACGTAGAGTTAAAGACCGTTATTTTAAAAAAACAATTAGAGTGGGGCAGAACCATCACCATCACCGAAATTGCAGATGCAAGCGGGATTAGCCGCATGACTTTGCACAGAATGCTCAAAGACCGGACCTATAATGCCAGTACCGAGCACTTGAACAAGCTATGTGCTTACCTGCAGTGCGATTTATTTACCCTGATCCGTTGGGAGCCTGATCTGCCAGTCGCGCAGGTACATGTTGCCTGAACATCGCCTTGTACTTGATCACAGGTCGTCCTCGCCAGGCTTCTTCCCTGGCCAGACTGTCCTTTCCGCTATATTTGTTATCCCACCTGGTTTTCTTGCCGGTCATGTCTCATGAGCGGGGCATGTTTACGGCAGCCCTGATCTTTTCTTTAATGGTTGCGCGTGTTGGTATGCTTCTGACATAAAACGATATTTTCTCCTCAATCCAGAGCTGGTGCGGCTTGGCAAGCATTTCGTCTGGGCTGTCACCATGCTGAACACATAAGCTGGCTGGTGTTTTCCGCTTTTTTTAAGCGATGCCTTTGCACAGGAGTTTTCAATAATAAGAGAAAATTTTTGGAACTCTCTGTTATGAACAAGCTTGCTGTCACCCCGTTTGCCCAGGATAGCCAAACACATGGCAGCGCACCTGGCCGCCAGCAACTGTTGCAGCAGCTGGCACAGCTTTGGCAGCAAGGGGCCACTGAAGCCTGCTTTAGCATTGCCCGGCAGTTAACAAGTGAGTTTCCAAAAGAGGGGATTGCCTGGAAAATTTTGGGCGGTTTACTGCAACAGCGCGGTGACCTGCAAGGCGCCGGCGAGGCCCTTGCGCAAGCCGTCAAGCTGCTTAAAAAAGATGCAGAGGTATTCTTGAATGCCGCGAACGTAGCCGCGCAACTGGGGGATGTGACCCTGGCCACCAAGCATTATCGTCAGGCGATCCGTTTGAATCCATCCATGACCCGCGCTTATGCCAATCTGGCCAGCTTGCTCAAAGAAGCCGGGCAGCAGAAAGAAGCCGAGAAACTGTTGCGTACCGCTTTGCAGCTTAACAAGCACGATGCACTGGTATTGTTTGACCTGGCAGCGTTGCTGCATGAATCCGGCAAGTCACTTGAGGCTGTGCAATATTATCGTCAGGCGCTAGAGATTGAGCCTGACAATGCCGTGCTGGCCTACAACATGGCACAAGTCTTGTTTGTCCTGGGTAACCTGGATGAGGCGCTGGTACATTTTCAGCGCGCCATTGATCTGAACCCGACCTATTTTGATGCATTGCACCAGTACGGACAGTGTCTGCGGCAAAAAAACCGTTTTAAGGAAGCCGAGCAAGTGTGGTTGCAAGCCCGGGTACTCAATCCTGAGAGCTGGCAGTTGCTCAATGACCTGGCTCAACTGTATAAACAGTTACAACAACCGTTGGAATATGAAGCTTGCGCCAAGGCCATCATGCAGGTCAAAGCGCCAGAGATCGAAGAACTCAATAACTTTACCTCTACCCTGATTAACCAGCAGTTGCTCACTGAAGCAGAACGTTATTGCAAGCAAGCGATGAGCCTGGGGATCGAAGATCCGTTTACCTATTGCAATATGGCTTTGCTGCTGTATTACAAACAAGAGTATGCACAATCTCTGGAATATTATGAAAAAGCGTTGCAGCTCAAGCCGGACTGCGCCGCTTTTTGGAGTAACTACAGTGTTTCGCTGCGTTTGGTTGGTGAGGTGGAGCGTGCCCGGCAAGCCCTGGAAAAGGCGATTGCGCTGGATCCTGAGTATCTGGACTCTTACATCAATCTGGGCAGTGCCTATCTGGAGCAGGGCGATGTCAAGCTGGCGGTGGAGACTTATGTCAAGCTCATCGCACGCGCACCCCATTTGGATAAAGCTTACCGTAACCTGTTATACACCAACAGTTTTGCCAATGAGCTGAGCCCGAAAGAGCATTTAAAGTATGCACGTGCCTGTGGTGAGCAGTTCATGGCCAAGGCTGCACCTTTCAAAAACTGGTTGGTCAACGCGCAAGACCAGCGTTTGCGCATTGGTCTGGTCTCTGCAGATTTGCGCAGTCATCCGGTGGGCTATTTTCTTGAGCATTGGTTAAAACATATTGATGCCGGTAAAACAGAAATCTATGCTTACTCAGCCGATGGGCGTGAGGACAATTACAGCCAGGTCTTGAAAAAACACTGCACGCAATGGCGTTCATTGGCTGGCATGAATGATGCCCGTGCTGCCAGCCTGATCCGTGAAGATGGTATTCATATTTTGCTCGACCTCTCTGGCTATACGGCTGATAGCCGCGTGTCATTATTTGCCTGGCGTCCGGCGCCCGTGCAGGCCTCCTGGCTGGGCTACTGGGACACCACAGGCCTGCCCACCATGGATGCGGTGATTGCTGACCCGGTCAGCGTGCCTGCGGGTAGTGAAGGGCAATTTACCGAAAGCGTTGTCAAACTGCCGCATACCCGTTTGTGTTTCTCTGCCCCTGAGTCCGAAGAGCAGGTGAATGCGCTGCCAGCCTTGCAAAATGGCTATGTGACCTTTGGCTGCTTTCAAAAATACAGCAAGGTCAGCGACGAGGTATTGGCGGTTTGGGCACAAGTGTTTCTTGCGCTGCCTGCGGCCAAACTTTACTGGCAGTGCAAGGCCTTTCAAGATGATCAGATACAAGCTGAAGCCCTGACCAGACTGCAACAAGCCGGTATCCAGCCTGAACAATGTGTCTTGATGCGTCCCACAGCGCGAGATGCCTATTTCAAAAACTATCATGCTGTAGACATGATTCTGGACAGTTTCCCCTTTAACGGCGGGACAACGACTTGCGAAGCCTTGTGGATGGGCGTACCTACGCTGACCATGCCGGGCGAGACCATGATCTCCCGCCAAGGCGCCAGCATGATGAGCAGCGCTGGCTTGCCAGAGTGGGTTGCCGAAGATAAGAAAGCTTTTGTACAAAAAGCAATTCAATTCGCTGCGGATTTACCTGCTCTTGCCAACCTGCGGGCAGGCTTACGTGCGCAAGTGATGCGCTCCCCATTGATGGATGGCGAGCGTTTTGCACGCGATATGGAACAGTTGCTGTGGAATGTCTGGAGCGAGCGGGTGACGGGTATTGCCGACGCGCTGTTGGCTAAAACACGCATTCAGGACGCTTATGCCGGTGAGGATCCAGTCTGGATCATTAGCGCCACTCGGGCCAGTGAAGAGGCCTTCTGGACTTCTTCTGCACTCGGTGTATCGCTCAAGCGGCATATGCAGCAAGATGCCAGAATCGTTCCGTATGTGTATTACGAAAATACACGCGGTCTATCCGAAGTTTTTAATGAGGCCGTTGCCATCGCGCCTGACAATGCGCTGGTCATTTTTGCCCATGACGATATCTGGCTGGACCAGAACCCTTTTGTGCAAACTGTGATGGATGGCCTGGCGGCCTATGATGTGATTGGCGTCGCCGGCACTGCGCGCATGTTGCCCAAGCAACCGGCATGGTTATTTACCGACCTTGCCTTTACCTGGGAGCAGTCTGCGTTCTTGCGTGGCAAGGTTGCGCACAGCGAACACCCGTTTGGGCACAACACTTATTTTGGTGCTGAACAAGGCGATTGCGTCTTGATGGATGGTGTCTTCATGGCCGCCTACAAACGCACGCTGACGCAAGCCAACGTGCGCCATGACCCGCAATTTGATTTTGAATTTTATGACCTGGATTTTTGCCGTACAGCGACTCAGGCAGGGCTCAAGCTCGGTATTTGGCCGATCAGCCTGACGCACCAGAGCATGGGCAATTTTGGCAAGCAGCGCTGGCGTGACAAATATCAGATGTATCTGCGTAAATGGGGCGAGGGTGAGGCTGCAGTTGGCACGCCAATGACGGCTGAACTTGGCGCGGCGCTTGAAGAAGTGTTTACACTGGCTCTGCAGCATCAGCAAGCGGGTGATCTGCAAACTGCGACACAGTTATATCAAGAGATTCTGGCGGTTGCCCCGCAATCCGCCCCTGCCTGGTTTAATCTGGGACTCATCGCCTGGGCGCAAGGGCATCAGCAAGAGGCCGTGGCCTGTTTTGCGCAAGCCCATGCTGCACAGCCGGCTGAGTGGGAGTATCTGCAACATTATTTGGTGGCCATGCATGCCACGGCGAGTGCCGATACCTTGGCTGCCACCTTTGAGCAAGCCATGGCATTGCCGCAGCATGCGGAGGCGGTGCACCAGCTTGCCGAAGCGTTAAAGATGCCTAGGTTCACTCGCCAATCCGTGCAACATGCACAAGCTTCGTCGCAAGACGCAGCCATGCAACCGGATGCCTCCCAGCAACAAGCCTTGCTAACAGCGTTTGAGCAGCAACAATATGGACAAATGGAACAGGCCCTGCACACCTATTTGGGGCAATATCCGCAGTGGCTGGCGGGCTGGAAAATGCTGGCGGATGTCTTGATGCTGCAAAAAAAGGATGCCAGCGCTGCGGCCAAACAGGCCCTGACATTGAATGCGCAAGATCCACAAGAACATTGCTATTACGGCATCGTCCTCAAGGCCAAGGGAGATCTGCCTGGAGCGGCAACAGCCTTTCAACAAGCGATTGCCCTCAAGTCGGACTACGCTGCGGCTTACAACAATCTGGGGACAGTCCTCAAAGATCTGGGGCAGGTCGAAACGGCTATCGAGCACTTTAAATGCGCATTGGCCTTGCAACCCAACTATGCCGATTGCTTCAGCAACTTGCTGTTTTGCATGACCCACGCAGAACACATAGACAATGCCGCACTCATGCAAGCACATCAAGCCTATGCCGACTTGTACGAAGCACCACTCAAAGCAGCCTGGCTACCACATCAGAATACACGTGACGTGCACAGACCACTCAATATCGGCTGGGTCTCTGCAGATTTCAGGGCCCATTCGGTCGCGCACTTTATGCTGCCTTTACTTAGTGAGCTGGCAAAAGAAACCTCTCTGCGCTTGGTTGCCTATGCCAATCAACCGCTGGTGGATAATGTCACCACCCAGATGCAGGGCTATTTTTCAACATGGTACGAAGTCTCATCCTGGTCAGACCAGGCATTGGCCGAGCAAATCCGGGCTGACGGCATTGACATCCTGATTGATTTATCCGGCCATACGGCAGGCAACCGCTTGCTGGCATTTGCGCGCAAGCCTGCGCCAGTTCAGGTGAGCTGGCTGGGCTACCTCAATACCACCGGCTTGAGCAGCATGGATTATTACCTGGCAGACTCTTATCTGTTGCCAGCCGGCCAGTTTGATGACCAGTTTACTGAAAAGCTGGTGCAGCTGCCGGTGAATGCTACCTTTATCCCATATGAGCAAGCGCCAGAGGTGAATGCCTTGCCTGCACTGAACAACGGCTATGTCACGTTTGCTTGCTTTAACCGGGTCCTCAAAATCACCCAGGCTACCGTGCAACAATGGGCTGCGTTGATGCAAGCCTTGCCTGACAGCCGCCTGGTGATTGGAGGGGTGGGAGAGGGCGAAAGCACGCAGCATTTGCAAACCTGGTTTGCCGAAGCTGGCATTGCCGCTAACCGCATCCGCTATTACGCACGCACTGACATGGCAAGCTATTTAGGCTATTACCACGAGGTCGATATTTGCCTGGATACCTTCCCCTCCAACGGCGTCACCACCACTGCACATGCGCTGTGGATGGGCGTGCCCACGTTATGTGTTGCCGGTGACCGCTTAGCAAGCCGTGGCGCCATGGCATTGATGCAGCATCTGGGGTTGATGCAGTTTATTGCCTCAGACCATGACCGCCTGATCAAGCAGACCCTGGACCTGTGTGCTGACTTTACAAAGTTGGCAGCGTGTCGCGCCCACATGCGTGAACACTTTTCTAACAGTTTGCTCGCCAAACCTGGCTTGCAAGCAGAGGCGTTACGCCAGATGTTATTCCAGATGTGGCAACGCTGGTGTGCGCAACAGGCCCCAGCTTCAATTCAAAGCAGATGGGTGGATGCCGACCTATCTCAACCCATTCTACATATGGAGCCAGAGATGCTTGTGGAAGAAATTGATACTGTAGAAGCCGTAAATACACTTTCTCCTGTCACGCCTAGTAGTGATTTAATGGCTGCCGCCCAGAAATTACAGGCAGAAGGAGAGATTACGAAGGCTGCTCAACTTTATCTTGCCTTGCTTAAGGCAGAACCCCAACATGCGGAAGCCAATTTCCAGTTGGGATGGATTGAAACACATACCCGCGGTGTCACATTCGCTTTGCCAAGACTGGAGCAAGCAGTCATGCTGCAGCCAGAAGTAGAGCAATATTGGGTCACCTATATTGATGCATTGATGATGCAAGACAACATTCGAGCAGCGCTCTTGGCTATTCAGCAAGGGCAGCAACATGGGTTAACCGCTGCGTCAGCAGCCATGCTGATGAATGATTGCATGCAAGCGGCGAGCCAACAGTTTGCTGAGAAAAATACGCCTGATTCAGCCCTGGTTTCTGTCGAGCAATTACAACAACAGCTATTTGCTGAAAGCAAGATGCAGACGACTGTTACCGATGACGTGCCAGTGTCCGTTGTCCCTCAGCAGCCTCTGTTAGCGCAACCTGTTCAGTGGTTTAACAAGACAAAACCACTTGCGGATCAGACAGTCTTCCCTGAAAGCTGGTTAAAGGCTTATCCTCAGGCATTGATGATTGAGTACACTTCCCGTTGTAATTTGCGCTGCAAGTATTGCTCCAAGAGTAATCCCGGCGACGACCAAATTCCTGGGCGTAATATGGATATGACAACCACAACCGTGGATGCGGTCATTCATTTAATCGAGCAATCTTCTTATAGCGAGTTGTTGCTGGCAGGAACCGGCGAGTCTACTTTTCATCCGCATTGGCGTGAAGATTTTCCACGCATGATACACGCTGGCAAGTCTCGTAATCCGTCATGTTATATCCATGTCAACAGCAACTTTGCGGCCAAATATGAAGATGAGGATTGGGCGGTCTTTGCCCAGCTAGACGGCATCGTGATTTCAATTGATACCGCTGATCGGCAATTGACACGTGAGGTACGCGCCAAGTCCGACCTCGGTTTGATTATTTACAACATTACCCGTTTGCAGACCTACTGCCAGTTTCACGGTCTCAAGTTACCCAAACTGACGGTGAACGTTACTTTATATCATGAAGCGGCTGCCGGCCTGCCTGAATTGATGGCGATGCTGTCTAATTTGCCGATCACGTCGGTGACGATTTCAGATTTGTTTGAGCGTGAAGCTACTGACAAACATGCGATTCGTCCTTTGCATAACGATGATCCGGTGTCATTCAAGCAAGCTGTCGAGCATTTAAAGCATGCCATGGAAATTGCAGATAAGCAGCAGGGCTTTCGCGTCACCATACAGCCACATTTGATGGAGAGAATCGAAGCCATGGCGAAAAGTATCAATGCTGCAGCCACTGATACAGGCGCTGTGCAGGCCGATCCGCAACTTTCCACCAAGCTTTGTTTGCAGCCTTGGACACGCTTTACGCTGGCTGCCGATGCTGCGATCTTCCCTTGCTGCATGACTGAAATGGATCCGGTGGGCAATATTGATAGTGGCAAAGAAGAGGAAGGGTTGAACGGTGAAGGGATACGTGCCTTCCGTCATGCATTGCTGCGAGGTGATATGCCAAGCTCCTGCAAGCATTGCACGAATGCACCGGATGTCAGCCCACAAACCCTGCAGACAGCAATCCATGAACTTTCAAGAAAGGCCAATGCATGAGCCAGGACACTATCAATCAGATGAATGCCACGCCGGAGCAACTGATGGCTGAGGCCAATGCGCTGGCAGATCAACCGGAACAAGTGCTAAGACACTATCAGGCTATGTTGCAGCAATATCCTCGCTATGCGCCTGCTTATCACCAGTTTGGATTGGTTTTGCGCTCACAAGGGGATGCTGGTGCAATTGGCAAACTTGAACAGGCTGTTCAGCTGGATGCCGGGAATGAGCAATATTGGGTCAGCTACATTGAGGCCTTGATGTTTTGCGCGCAATTGCAAAAAGCAGCTGCGGCAATTCAATTAGGGTTGCAGTATGGTTTAGGACTGTCAAAAGCACACGTACTGGCCCAGACATGTGTAGACATGATGGAAGCGGCCGGATCTTCAGTCATGGCCACTGCAAGCGAAGTGCCTGCTTCATTTGTCAAATCAGGCAACGTTGCTAAGGTTAAAATTTACCAGGCCTATTATTCAGAACAAAGTCGCCTCGAGTTGGATAAAGGATTTATTCCGTTTGATAACCTGGCCAATCCCCGACCAGATTGGCGTGAGTATTGGTTTATGCGTCAATACTTTTTAAATGAGGCGCTAGATGAAGAGACCTTCTATGGCTTCTTCTCGCCAAAGTTTTCTGAAAAAACCGGGTTAAGTTCTGCAGAGGTTTACCGTTTTATCGAGGCCAATGCTGATCAGTCAGACGTGATTCTTTTTTCACCTTTTTTTGACCAGACCGCGTTTTTCCTGAATCAATTCCATCAAGGTATCCTGGCCCATCAAGGCATTGCACCTTGCTTTGAATTGGTGATCAATAAAATTGCGCCTCAAGCCGAGATGGACACACTCATCATGCACAGCGAAAACTCTGTGTATTCTAATTTCTTTGTGGCAAAACCTAGCTTCTGGCGAACATGGCTGGCAGCTTGTGAAGATTTGTTTCATGAAGCTGAAGAGGGTAAAACGCTGCTCGCAAAATGTTTGAATGCCGATACTACCCATGAACATAAACTTTTGCCGTGTAAGTCATTTGTGTTTGAACGGATTGTTTCTTTGATGTTGGTGACACAACCGCAATGGCGGGTCAAAGCTTATGATTCAAGTTTAATGCCACTGGTCAATTCGACATTGGCTGAATTTGTGACCATGGATGAATTCAAGGCATTGGATGAAATAAAAAAACAGGCCTGTAAGCAGCACTGTGATGTGGATAGTTTGGGCTACACTGCTTTGAAAGATAAGATCGTTGATCGGATTAAGCGCCATCGGTTAAATCAGCTCGAGCAAGCGATTGAGGAAGTGTATGCGCAGGCCGAGCAATTACAAGCCGCAGGTGAGCTTCAAAAGGCGATGGCTTTATATGAAGATATTCTCAAGAATCAGCCACAACATGCCGGGGCCAATCACAATCTGGGCTTTATTGAAACGCATACGCGGGGTGTTGAAGCCGCCTTACCCAAGTTTGAAGCAGCAGTCATGGCCAGGCCTGAGGTTGAACAATATTGGGTGAGCCTGATTGATGCTTATATCTTAGCGCAAGACTTTCCTGCAGCTTATGAGGCGATCAAGCAAGGCCAGAAACATGCATTGACTGCACAAATGGCTCAGCTATTAAATCAGGAGTGTCTAGAGAAAACCGATAGTGCCTGGCGCTTGCAAAAAGAAACCGAGACCGCATCGCTTGTAGAGTCAAACTTGATGACGCATGCGGCAATAGAGGCTTTGTTGACGCAAGCACAAGCTTTACAGGCAGAAGGTAATTATCAGTCTGCCAAAGCACAGTTACAACAAGTGTTACAAGCTGATCCCAAACATGCCAGGGCTAATCATGACTATGGACGATTGCTCGCAGAAACAGAGGCATTAGATGCCGCGTTACCATATTTGGAAGCAGCGATTGCGAATGCCCCTCAAATTGAGCAGTACTGGGTCACCATTATTGATGCCTATACCCAGTTACATGCCTTTAAAACCGTGTTTATGGCAATCAGCGAGGCTAAGAAGTATGCCTTTTCTGAGGCAATGCATGACATGCTATATGAGGAAGTTGTCAATTACGCGATTGGTCTCATTGGCAATCCTCAAGTTCAACAAAGTCCGGTCATGGAGGGGTTGATAGACGCTACCGGCCTGCTGCAGGAGATTGTGACAGCCAATGTAGCCGATATTCAAAGAGGCCAGTCTAGCGGAGCGTTGATTTCTGGCAATATGGATTTAAGCGCTTGTGAGGCCTTTATACAACGCTTTCCAGCTTTGATGGAGACCGATAAACTGATTAATTTTGTGCGTGCAGTGGTCTTGAAGCTGATGTGGCTGCCAGAATTTACTGGTCATAAAATATTTGCACCATATTTTGATCAGTTACTTGCCAACATAGACTTGGGTATTCCAGCCGTAGTACCACGCAATGCCAAACTGGCAAACATTGTTGTTGCCACCGAAGTCTATGACTTTGGCGGACATACCAAGGATATTATTACCATGCTGCATCAGCTTGAGAATCCCATGCTGGTGATCACCGATGTTTATGCAAGATTTGCAACACAATCGTTTTACAAGAATATTCAAAGCGCGCTGCCACAGTGCCCTGTTTTAGTCCTGCCACAAGAAAGCTTGCTGGCCAAAGGCCAACGTTTGGCCAGCCTGATTAATACCTATGCCCGTAATGTGTTTTTGTTGACGCATCAGGATGATGTCGCTGCGGTCGTGGCTTGTCAGCCTAATTTTGAGACGGATTACTACTTTATTCACCATGCGGATCACAATTTGTCAGTAGGGAGCCGCGTCCCCCATTTGAAACATGTCGATTTGTATGGGCAACGAGCCATCAACTGTCATGAAGATTTGGATCGCGAAACATTGTTTTTACCAACGACGGCTGTTGACCAAGGGGTTAAAACTTTTGACTATACCTCCGGCAAGTTGAATACAGTCACGGCTGGCACTTTTGCCAAGTTTAAAACCGAGGGTGCGATTGCTTTTCAGGAGTTGGTCTGCCAGGCATTGTATCTAGGCGAAGGTCAGCATTATCATTTTGGTGAGATTCAGGCCCCTGTGCTGCAACAAGTGCGGGACTACCTAACGCAAAAAGGCTTGGATGTAGCGCGTTTTGTCTATATGGGCAACGTGCCATCCTTATGGCAAGCCTTGCTCGAGATTGATGCACATGTGTTTATTGGCTCTGCCCCTATTATGGGCGCTAAGTCGGATATTGAGGCGCAGGGAGCCGGCTATCCTTTACTGGCGTTTAAAGCTCTGGATTGCCCGCGTCATCTTAACGTTGGCAGCCATGCCCCTGAGACGATTTACTGGCATGACATGGAGACGTTTATCGCCGGTTTAAAAGCATTGAATGCTGATCATTCGAAGTATGCAAAAGCGGCACGTACCTACTATGAGCAGGCTTGTTCCATGAGCGCTTATCAAGAGGTATTGGGGAAAATGAGTCACTAGTATGGATATTCGGACTTATCAGCAACAGCATGTGGCATGGGACCAGTTTTTGGCACAGAGCCGGAATGGGGCCTTCTTTTTCAAAAGAGGCTACATGGATTATCACGCTGACCGTTTTCAGGATGCTTCTTTGTGGATAGAGAAGGAAGGGCAAGTACTTGCCATGTTGCCGGCGAGCCGCGACGGTGACACCATCGTCAGCCATGGCGGTTTGAGTTTTGGCGGTTTGGTCATGAGTGCACGTCTGGGGGCGGCAGATGTAAAAGCCCTGTTTGAGCAGTTACGTGATTACTGGGCGGCCATGGGGATTAAAAAGCTTATTTATAAGCCTATTCCACATATTTATCACAGCATGCCCAGTGAAGAGGATTTGTATGCCTTGTTTAGATTAGGTGCCAGGACCATGCGAGTGGATGTATCAACCACCATTATGCAGGAGTCACGTTTGCGCTTATCAAAAGGTCGTAAGCATGCATTGTCCAAAGCGGCTAAAGCAGGGGTCACGATTAGAAAAAGTGACGACTACGCTAGTTGTTGGCAGATACTCACTGATAATTTGCAAGCGCGACATGGCACCAGTCCCACGCACAGCCTGCAAGAGATCTCGCTGCTAGCCAGCCGCTGTCCTGAAATCAGCTTGTATATGGCCTATCTACATGAGCAGCCGATTGCCGGAGTCGTTATGTTCGATTTTGGCCGGGTTGCGCACACGCAATACATTGCGCCTAGTCAGGTGGCAAGAGAGGTGGGGGCGGTAGACTTACTACTGGAAACGCTCATCAGCGAAGTCTACGCAGATAAGCCCTATTTTAATTTTGGCATTTCTACCTGCCACAATGGCTTAAGTTTTAATGAAGGCTTATGTGCGCAAAAGGAAATGTTTGGTGGTCGCACGACAACCTTGCAATGGCTGGAAATGGATTGTATATGATGCATGATGACCAACGTAAACAAGCGATCTCGGCTTATGAGCAAGCGTACAGCGCCAGCGATTTTGAAGTGATTCAGGCGCGCTATCGTAAAAAACTCTTGCTAGAGTTGTTTGAAAAATATCAACCCAAACATGTGCTGGAGGTCGGCTGCGGTTGGGATACGATTGCGAATCACTGGCAAGGCTTTGAAAGCCTGACCGTCGTTGAGCCTGGCCCGCAGTTTGCAGAAAAAGCCAGAAAAGATACTGCCCAATTAGCAGGTGCACAGGTGATCGAGGCGTTTCTTGAAAGCAGCCATCTGGGCAAACCTGACCCGGCATATGATTTGATCCTGCTGAGCAGCCTGTTGCATGAGGTGCCAGATGCGAAGGCATTATTGGCTAGTGCCAAAGCATTGGCAGGTCAAAATACAGTGATTCATATCAATGTGCCGAATGCGTTGTCTATGCACCGCCTGCTAGCTGTGGAGATGGGGTTGATGGATAGCGTCTATGCCCAGTCTGCACTGCAAAAATCATTTAATCAGCCACGTATTTTTGATTTAAAACAATTAAAAGTATTGGCGAAAGAACTAGGATTACAAGTGCTTGAGGCAGGTTCTTTTTTGGTGAAACCATTTACCCATCACCAAATGATGACCCTGATGCAACAAGGCTTGCTGACGCAGGAAATGCTGGATGGCTTGTGGCAATTGGCGCGGCATTTTCCTGAAAACGGCTCTGAAATTTATGTCAATCTCAAACTTGAGGACTGAAAATGGATACTAAAACAACGGTGATTGTAGGGAATGCTTTAGCTGGAATGGTCGCGGCATTAGAGTTGGCGCGCCAAGGCAAAAAGGTGACCTTGGTCAATCCTGGTGGACCATTGGGCGGTTACTTTGCCGGACTGGAGATTGATGGCGTGATGTTTGATGCGGGTTTAGTCAAGTTTGAGCTGGATGGCTATCTTTCGCAAAACAGTACCTTAGCCAGCTATAACCCCAAGCTACGTAATGATGTGGGCCGCTTTATGAATATCGTGCATGCCTGGGCCCTGCAGTATGCGCCATTACATCAGTTTGACATGCCAAAAATGTGGTTGCAGAACAAGGCTTACGATGATGTGGTATTGAGTAATAGCTACCATACCTTTAGTCAATTGCCTTTTGCCCAGCAAAGTATTCAAGAGTTGCAGCAATTACCTGCTGCAGAGATTCATGCGCGCGAAAAATCCAATGGTGCCCGTTACCATACGCTGGATTACCTGACCGCTTCCCTTGCCAATCATGGTAAAGCCATGCATGACCATATCATTGCTCCTTACCTGATGAAGGCACAAGGCGTGACAGCCGACAAAATGCTGGCACGTTATCATCGTGTCGCCTGGTTACCACTCTTCTACCCCGAGACATTGCTGGCTAGTTTTCAGGGAAAAGCGGTGCCCCTGCAACCCACCGTATTTCACTATCCCAAGCAAGGGGCGGTCGGTGGCATCTGCCGTCAAGTCAAACAACAAGTACTCAGTCATCCCAATATCACCTATGTACAACAAGCGATACAAACGGTAGAAAAAAATGACGGTGGATGGCGGTTACAGTTGGGTGAGGGGGCCGTGAGTGGTCCTATTGAAGGTGGCCATTTGGTCTGGACCGGTGCGCCAGCAGCGTTGCTCAAGGCACTGGGGAAACAGCCTACCATGGTGCAAGAGATTAAATCGCCGATTGCAGTGCTATTTCTGCGCATTAAAAAAGCGGACATCCGTGATGTGTATACGATTTTGCATGTTCTGGATATGGATAAATGCGCTTATCGGATTACAAATCAGACGGCATGTGCTGATCAACAAGACGAAGATATGAATATTGTGGTTGAGTTTAACCAGAATTATTTCAAACAGTTGTACGGTGAGAATGATTCGGACGCATTCATCGTTGAGAAATTACTGGCCGAACTGGCGGCCATGAACATGATTGCGGCAGATGCCCAACCTCTGATTGCTGCCATCAAACGTATCCCGGGTGGATTTTTGGTACCAGATCAGGCGGCACGGGATGCTTGGGAGCAAGATCAGCAAACCGTGGCAGCACTGCATCCTGAGATTGCTTTACTCGCAATGTCGAGCGGCTTTTTTGCCACCTCACTTAACGATCAGGTGATTCAAGGGTTGTACTATGCAGAAACCCGCCTGGACGCAGAAGTTGAAACAGTCAAGGAAACACTGCCTGCCTGAATCTCAAGTCACTGACTCGCCACAGATTCTGGTGGCGAGCAATTTGATATGCCTTATTTGGCTGTGAGGCGAGCCTGTCACCTTACTGATGATAAATGCTGCCTTTTCCAGGCTTTATTAGTTGAATTAATTCGTGCATGCCTATCGTATAGTGGGTTGAGTTACGAGATAGAGCAGGTGTGTGTATGCCACTAGAACATTGCAGAATTATTGAGTTGCCTAAAATCCATGACCCGCATGGCAACCTCACATTTATTGAAAGTGATAATCAAATCCCATTCGCGATTCAGCGCGTCTACCATGTGTATGATGTGCCGGGCGGGGCCGAGCGCGGCGGGCATGCGCACAAGAATCTGCATCAGTTTATTGTCGCCATGTCTGGTAGTTTTGATATCACCCTGGATGATGGCAAGGATAAGAAAAAATTTCATTTAGCCCGTTCTTATTATGGCTTGTATATCTGTCCTATGATTTGGCGTGAAATTGATAATTTTTCTTCAGGTTCAGTATTAATGTGCCTGGCCTCAGAAAAATATGACGAAACTGATTATTTCCGGCGTTATGATGAGTTTATGCGCGCGCGCTGGGCTGCTTGAGATCACCGTTTTATCCCGTTTTTGAAGTGGGCATATAAAAAGGCGCATCATTGATCTGATGCGCCTTTGTTTTTTATACGTGAATCACTATGTGCCCGAGTGGCTCACAGTGGTTGCAGTCGTGACAGGTTGTGCTGGTTGTTTGACCGGCTTTTTGTTTTGGCGGTAGACCTGGCCAGAGGTCGATACATTGGCGCGCATTCTAATCAGCTCAGCAATCTCTGCATTTTCCTTCTGCTCTTCTCTAGGGGCAAATAAAGCTCTGCCTCTAGGGTCAGCATCGACAGGGGGTTCGCACAGGTAATAGACGGCCAGGCTCTTGCGATAGATACCATAAGGCTGCGTCAGGGGGCGGCTCATGCCATGCCAGGAGTTCTGGGTGGTATCAAAAATCACGGCCCGGTTAAATTTGGGGCAGACTTCTTTGATCAGTTCACCTGGCTGGTTTTGTTCAGCGTCGTGACTCCACAAACCCAAATGGCCGCCATGGTAAGCCTTCAGTTGTTCAGAGACGTAGATAATGATGTTGATTTTGCGTTGCAAGCCCAGTTTGGGGTGAATGGAGTAATCCAGGTGCGGATTCAGGTTGCCTCCGGTGCCGTGAATATGCCAGCCGCCACCATGCAACCCGTTATCAGCATACAACTGGGTGCCGACAATTTCGGACAGTTTGTCTATCACGGGTGCTGAGTTCAGAGTTTGAAACAGGGCATAGGTCAGAGCAGGGAAGGCATTCCAGTCATTTAAGGCCTTTTTATCTTCAATCTGGTTTTGGTAGCAAAACCAGCGCGAAGAGTCATACTCGGGAAATTCACGTGCAACCTTTTTCACCAGGTCAGGATTCAGGAAGTTATCGATCACGGCATGACGAAAGGGCTTTGCATCCTCAAAATGTTGCATTCCTTTGGTCAGTTGATTCAAATCCAGAAACGATTGCATGAAAATCCCCCTTCGCATTCATTGAGCGTGTTATGTATTTATATCGGACGCACAAGCAATTTATTAAGGCGAATACGCATGTATTTATGCGCTAATTTTTGTAGATGCAGTACCGACCTTGGGTGGTGGCGCAGTGCGACAAGGTCTTAGCGTTTTAGCGCATGAATCAGCGCGCAGGGATATCTCTAGAAATAGTGGCAAAACCACGTTCTATTCAATGAAATCAAATATGCGGGGCTGCGATAAAGTGATTCTTAACTTGACGCAACGTTCTTACTATTACGGTCAGCATTTGCTTAACTTGAGTAATAACGTGCGAAATCAGATTAATTTAAAACAGATTTGAAGAGCTTGAGTGTGGCATGAATACTTAACATGAAGCTCGATATTTTTGTACATTAAGGAGGCTTAACATGGCTGCAGTCATTAATACCAATATTTCATCATTAAATGCCCAGCGCAATTTAAATGCATCTCAAGCTGGTTTGAATCAATCCATACAGCGTTTGTCTTCAGGGCTGCGCGTTAACAGTGCCAAAGATGATGCGGCCGGGTTGGCGATTGCAACACGCATGGACTCTCAAGTCCGTGGCAATGATGTGGCAATTCGCAACTCCAATGATGCAATTTCCTACCTGCAAGTGACCGAAGGTGGTTTGTCGAAAGCGACTGATGTGCTGCAGCGTATGCGTGAGTTGGCGGTGCAGGCAGCCAACGGCAGCTACGGTAGCGGTGATCGTGCCAATCTGGACACGGAATTTACGCAGTTGACTGCGGAGCTAACCCGCTTGAGCACCTCCACCCAGTTTAACGGTTTGAACGTATTTGGCGGTCCAGGCTATACCTTCCAGATTGGTTCTGGCTCTGCGGATACTTTGCAAGTCAGTTCCGTGACCGCAGCTTCCATCACTGGTAATGTGCAAACCGCCTCAGCAGCAACGGCTGCGATTACAGCCATTGATGCGCAACTGGATTCAGTGAATACGTCACGTGCGAGTCTGGGTGCGTACCAGAACCGCTTTGAAGCGGTAATCAGCAGCTTGCAAGTGAATATCGAAAATGTGTCCGCGGCGAAATCCCGGATTATGGATGCAGACTTTGCGTCAGAAACTGCGAAGATGACCCGTAACCAGATTCTGCAACAAGCTGGCACGGCGATGCTGGCCCAGGCCAACCAGTTGCCTAACAGCGTCATGTCACTGATTAAAGGGTAGTCTTTCAGCAGCTTTCTTGGTGTATATGTTTACAGGTCGTGGGCTTTTGTCTAGGCAAAAGCTCACGACCTCTTCATTTCTGGATCATCTCATCAACACACCAGTTCTCTATCGTTCAGGATAGGCCGGTAAAACCGGTTTTGTTTTTTTCAATTTAAAGTTTCCAGATGCGATATAGTTAACGCAATCTTTGCGGTAACACGCGCGATCCCTGTTGCTGGGATGTTGATAATTGGATGCCAAACATGATTCCTTTCCTTGATCTCAAAGCCGCTTATGACGAATTGTCGCCTGACCTTGAGACTGCCCTGTTAAGGGCTACCCGTTCTGGCTGGTATATCGGTGGCGAAGAAGTGGAGGCCTTTGAAGCCCAGTTTGCCGCCTATACTGGTGCACCATATTGTGTCGGCGTGGGCAATGGCCTCGATGCACTGACCTTGGCCTTGCGCGCTATGGATGTGGGGGTGGGGGATGAGGTGATTGTCCCCTCCCATACTTATATTGCGACCTGGTTGGCGGTGAGCGCGGTCGGTGCCACTGTGGTCCCTGTCGAGCCTACTGAGGGGCAGTTCAATATTGATGTTGCCGCCATTCAGGCAAAAATCACAGCTAAAACCAAAGTTATTTTGCCGGTGCATTTATATGGTATCCCGGCAGACATGGAAGCCATTTGTGCATTAGCCAAACAGCATGGCTTGCTGGTGTTGGAGGATGCTGCGCAAGCGCATGGCGCTGCCGTCAGGGGTAAACGGATAGGTACGCATGGGGATGCGGTCGCATGGAGCTTTTACCCGGGCAAGAATTTGGGGGCTTTGGGCGATGGTGGGGCAGTCACCACAAGGCATGAGCATCTCGCCCAACGTATATGCGCGCTTGGCAATTATGGCTCAGCCGTCAAATATTACAATCTGGAGCCTGGCGTGAATAGTCGCCTGGATCCCTTGCAAGCCGCCGTGCTGTCAGTCAAGCTGGCTGCGCTGGATGAGTGGAATACACGCAGGCAGGCATTGGCGCAGCGCTATCTTGAGGGTTTGCAAGGCTTGCCTTTGCAATTGCCGGTTTCTCCAGCCTGGGCCAATACTATCTGGCATTTGTTTGTGATCGCAACGCCACAACGCGATGCCTTGCAAACCTGGTTGCAGGCGCATGGGGTGCAAACCCTGATTCATTATCCCGTCCCGCCACATTTGCAACAGGCTTATCAGTCGCTCGGTTGGCAAGCAGGTGATTTTCCGTGTGCCGAGCGTTATGCCAATCAAGTGCTGAGTTTGCCCATGGGCCCGCAACTCTCAGTCACGGCTGTTGACCAGGTGATTGAGCTGGTACAGCAGTTTTTCGGAGCGCAGTGAGACTGTCTCACGCATCGCCTCGTTTAAAGTTTTTCCGAGTAGGGTCGTAAAGAGTGTCAAGTGCATGATCTTCCCAACAGAAATTTAAAGTGCATGATTAAAGAAATTTCTGGCGAAGTCGATAAAAGTAATAACAACGCTGAATAGCAAACACGAAGTCAAAAAGTGGATCAACGTTGATATGACATGCCGATTTGACACTAACTACACATAGGACTCTGAAGGAGACTAAAACATGGCTTCTGTAATTAATACCAACATTGCATCCCTGAATGCACAGCGTAACCTCAATGCTTCACAAACAGGCTTGAATCAATCGATTCAGCGTTTATCTTCTGGCTTGCGTATCAATAGCGCCAAAGATGATGCAGCGGGCATGGCGATTGCCACTCGCATGGACTCCCAAATTCGTGGCAATGAAGTTGCGATTCGTAACTCAAACGACGCGATTTCTTACCTGCAAGTGACAGAAGGTGGTTTGTCCAAAGCGACAGACGCCTTGCAACGTATGCGTGAACTGGCCGTGCAGGCAGCCAACGGCAGCTATGGTTCTGGCGACCGTACTAACCTGAACACAGAGTTTACACAACTGACTTCAGAATTAACCCGCTTGAGTACATCTACCCAGTTTAACGGTTTGAATGTATTTGGCGGTTCAGGTTACACCTTCCAGATTGGTTCTGGCTCTGCAGACACCTTGCAAGTGAGTGCAGTGACTGCGGCTTCTGTGACTGGCAGTGTTGCCACCGTTTCAGATGCGACCGCAGCGATTACTGCGATTGATGCGCAACTGGATGCGGTGAACACTTCACGTGCCAGCTTGGGTGCCTACCAAAACCGTTTTGATGCCGTTGTGAGCAGCCTGCAAGTGAACGTGGAAAATATTTCTGCAGCGAAATCCCGGATTACGGATGCAGACTTCGCGTCAGAAACTGCGAAGATGACCCGTAACCAGATTCTGCAACAAGCAGGCACAGCAATGCTGGCCCAAGCCAACCAGTTGCCTAACAGTGTCATGAGCTTGCTCAGAGGCTAAGTTTTCTCGAGGCTTTCAAACCATGGCGAGCATTTGTTTAGACAAGTGCTCGCTTTTCTTTTTTTAGCCACCAGCATTGTCAGTCAGTACCTGGCTCCGCATCCTGCGGTTGCCTGTCTAACTCAACAGCATAATCCCTTGCCCTAGCGTGTCGCAACATGCGCATTGCAGGCTTGTCCTGCGGATGCATCATGGCGATGATCGACAGGCGACTTGCCTTCGTTTTCCTTCTTCATTTCATGAACCACAATACGACAGTCAATTCGATAAGCTTCTGAAAATAAAAAGAATACCTTTATTTTCACCTCTGATTTCAACGTACTCCATCTCTCAGTGAGCGCCTGTGCGACTTTGAAGATAAGCAGGTAAAAACGTCGTTGTTTAGCCAAATTATGCTGGCTTGGTTACGGTAAAGTAGGCATGTTGGTGTACCGCTAACTCACTTGAGTGCAGCGGGCACAAAATGAGTTCATGGAGACTGCAGGACTGAAGGAAATTACACGGGATTTTTCGCAAGAATAGACCAAGTTGTGCTAACGCGATGACCATGCTGACACCGGCATGGTAGCCATGTTGCACGGCTTGAATTTGCCATGAATGATTTGATATTAAAGTTTTTCCGAGAGGAGTCGTAAATAGTTTCAAGTGCATGATCTACCCAACAGAAATTTAAAGTGCAGCATTAAAGAAATTTCTGGCGAGGTCGATAAAAGTAATAACAACGCTGAATAGCAAACACGTAGTCGCAAGTGAATCAACGTTGATATGACATGCCCATTTGACACTCATTGGATATACGACTCTAAAGGAGATTTAACATGGCTTCTGTAATTAATACCAATATTGCATCTCTGAATGCACAGCGTAACCTGAATGCTTCACAAACAGGCTTGAATCAATCGATTCAGCGTTTGTCTTCCGGCTTGCGTATCAATAGCGCTAAAGATGATGCAGCGGGGATGGCGATTGCCACTCGCATGGACTCCCAAATTCGTGGTAGTGATGTTGCGATTCGTAACTCAAACGACGCGATTTCTTACCTGCAAGTGACAGAAGGTGGTTTGTCCAAAGCGACAGACGCCCTGCAACGTATGCGTGAACTGGCCGTGCAGGCAGCCAACGGCAGCTATGGTTCTGGTGACCGTGCCAACCTGAACACAGAGTTTACACAGCTGACTTCAGAATTATCCCGCTTGAGTACATCTACCCAGTTTAACGGTTTGAATGTATTTGGCGGTTCAGGCTACACCTTCCAGATTGGTTCTGGTTCTGCAGATACCTTGCAGGTGAGCGCAGTGACTGCGGCATCTATTAGCGGCAACGTGTCCACTGTTTCAGATGCGACTGCAGCGATTACCGCGATTGATGCGCAACTGGATGCGGTGAACACTTCACGTGCCAGCCTGGGTGCCTACCAAAACCGTTTTGAAGCCGTTGTGAGCAGCCTGCAAGTGAACGTGGAAAACATTTCTGCAGCGAAATCCCGGATTACGGATGCAGACTTCGCGTCAGAAACTGCGAAGATGACCCGTAACCAGATTCTGCAACAAGCAGGCACAGCAATGCTGGCCCAAGCCAACCAGTTGCCTAACAGTGTCATGAGCTTGCTGAGAGGTTAATTGTTCAGACACTTGAATCATATCCACAGAGGCATCCCTCTGTGGATTTTAGGCTAAGCAGAGGAGCAGCATCATGACTCAATCTATGGATGGTGTTGGCGGTAACCGCACATTAACAGGTGTGCCTGCAGTAAATAGCTTGAAGCTGGTGAAGTATGCAGAAGCCAGCGGCGAGCAAAAACCTGTCGAAGCGATGGATAAAGCCACTTTGACCGGGGCGGTAAAAAAACTGAATGACTATGTGGCGCCTGCGCTGCAAACCATACAGTTTTCGATTGATGATGACACAGACCGTATCGTCGTGAAAGTGGTCGACACCGAGACACAGAAGGTGCTCAGGCAAATCCCAAATGAGGAGGTGCTGGCCATTAGCAAGACGCTGGACAAATTAAGAGGCCTAGTCATTCGTCAAACGGTGTGATGAATTGTGATTGTATTTGGAGACTAGATTATGGCATCAATTGTAAGCTCAACGGGCTCATCAGGGTTACCTATTGACTCTCTTGTCAGTGCCATGATGACGTCTGCCCAGCAGCCGATTACCCAGATCAAGACGCAAGTCTCTACTTACAATGCCAAACTCTCTGCGTACGGTACGTTGAAAAGTGGATTGAGTACCTTCCAAACAGCTTTGGATGGTCTGTCTAGTGCCGGCAAGTTTAATGCGCAATCCGTGACGCTCACCGATTCAAACAGTATCAGCGCGACTGCAAATGGTAGCGCTACCAATGGCAACCACAGCATTTCGGTGAGCCAGCTGGCGACTTCACAACGTATTACCACGTCTGCTTATAGCGATGCCAGTACCACTTTTGGTACCGGGAGCCTGAAGATTTCCTTTGGTACTTATACCCCAGCCAACGGTAGTACGGCAGCTTCTTTTACTGCGAATAGCAGCAAAAATGCGATTACGGTCAATATCGACAGTAGCAACAATACCCTGTCCGGTATCCGTGATGCCATTAACGCACAAAATGCTTCTGTCACGGCTTCTATTGTCAATGACGGTACTGGTAACCGCCTGGTGATCACTTCCATGGACACTGGTGCAGCCAATAGTCTGAAGATTGATGTCACGGATAACGATGGCAACAATACCGACGGTAGCGGCTTGTCCACCTTTGCTTATGACCCGACCGCCTCCAGTGGCAGTGGTAAAAACTTAAGTGAGCTTCAGGCTGCTCAAAATGCGTTATTGACTGTTGATGGGTTGAGCATCAGTAAGGCGAGTAACACCATTACTGATGTGATTGAGGGCGTGACCTTAAACCTGAAGGCGGTCACCAGCACGCCTAATGCAATGACGATTGCGACGGACAATAGCGCGATTAAAAGTTCTGTACAGAGCTTTGTCGATGCCTACAATAAACTGAATACCAGTCTGCGTAGCCTCACAAAGTTCGTTGATGGCGGATCTTCTGCCAATGGCCCTTTGCTGGGTGACTCGGTGGCACGTGACGTGTCAGTGAAACTCGGATTAATGATGTCCCGCATCTCTCCTACGGCCAGTACCTACCGTACCTTGAGTGATATTGGCGTCACCGTGGGCGATGGCGGAGTCATGACGCTGGACGATACCAAGTTTCAGAAAGCGATGGCGAATAGCCCTTCCGATGTGGCGAAAATTTTTTCACCTTCGGCAAGCAGTACCGATCCATTGGTCAGCTTTGTCAGCAGTGGGGATAAAACAGTTTCTGGCACCTATGCCGTCAATATCTCACAAGCGGGGAGCAGCTCACAAGATGTGGCTGGTACCCTGAATGGTGTGAATGCGATTGGCAGTGGTAATACCCTGACCGGCGCGTTTGGTCAGAATAGTGCAGGTTTGAAACTCAGTATTTTAGGCGCGGCGACTGGAGACCGTGGCACGGTGACTTTCAACCGCGGCCTAATCGGGGAGTTTAGTAGCATGCTTGATAGCTGGCTGGACTCCGATGCTGCGTTGGCCACCAGGACAGACGGTTTGCAGTCGTCTATTAAATCATTGAATAAAAAAGCCGATGACTTGAGCGCCAAGCTGCCAAGTCTTGAAGCAAGTTATCGTGCCCAGTACGCAAAACTGGACGCATTACTCAGCAGCATGCAAACCCAGAGCAGTGCGTTGACACAACAATTGAGTGCAATAAGCAAAAATAGCTAATCGCGGAATATTATCAGGAGAATCATGATGTTTGGATCGAAACAATCTGGCATTAATGCCTACGCCAAAGTAGGTTTGGAAACCGGCGTCGTGGATGCCAGTCCGCTCAAGCTGACGATCATGCTTTACGAAGGCGCTGTAACTGCCTGCATCCGCGCGCAGCAAGCGATTCAAAAGCAGGATATTCCGCAAAAAGGTGAATATATATCCAAAGCCATTTCCATCATTGAAAGCGGTTTGCGTACCAGTTTGAACAAACGTGCAGGGGGCGAGGTTGCCCTCAATCTGGACCAGTTGTATGAATACATGATCCGTACACTCATGCAAGCGAGCCTGCGTCAGGATAGTAGTAAAGTTTATGAAGTTCAGCAGTTGCTCATGGAGTTGAAAGGCGCCTGGGAAACGCTGGAAAAATCGGGGATGAGCCGCCTTGCACAACAGAATGCCTTGGAAAACTCGGCGATCGCAGAAAAAGCACAGGCGTATCAACATTTGGCCATGGCCGGGGCCTGATATGTCCAAGGCGCTGATTAATACTTATGAGTCTGCTGCCAAAATCATGGCGCAGATGCTGCTGGCCGCTCAGCAAAATGCCTGGGAAAAAGTGACAGAGCTGGAGCAGTCTTACATGCTCAAGATCGAAGTGATCAAAGCGCTGGAACAAACCTTGCGTTTACAATCCGAGCAACTGACACAGGCGCAGCACTTGCGCAAACAGGAGTTGGTGCAGAAAATTTTGGCCGATGATGGCGAGATCCGTAATTTGCTGTATCCCGTCATGCATCGTATTACCGATATGATTTTTGATGCGCAGCTACATGCACGCACCCCACCGGATGTGATTTAGATGATTCCTATCCCGCAAGTCCTCTCACAACGTTTCATTACCAGTGAAACTGAGAACTTGCGTGCGGTCACTTCCATCATGCCGGTGGAAGGTACCCAGGCCGAAGCCCCTTTATGGGAACGCATGCGTCCAGGCATGCAGTTTACCGGACTGATTTTGCAAAAAGACACCGCTCAAAAAGGCGCAGGCAATGCCGACCTGGCTGCTTTTAAAGTGCAAATCCAGTTACCCAACCAGCCACCCATGGTGGTGCAGATGCAATTACCCGCTTACTTGTCGCAACAGCAAACACTGAACATGCAGTTTATGGGGCTGGCACAAGGCCAGGGCAAAGACGCCGAGGGTTATCCGCAAGTGCGCTGGGGTGTGCAGTCTTCCGCGGCGGGGACGTCACGGCTGTCGACAGCTGGGTTGCTGGCAGAGACGCCACATGCAGACAACCCCGCTACTATGCAAAGTCTGGTACAGAATGCGGCCGGGCAATCGAGTCTGGTCGAGTTAAGCTCTCCCGCCAGAAATCTACAGCGCTGGCTGGATGCCAGCCCGTTTCAGTCGCAATCTGCCGTCTTGCAGTCACAAACCGTGGTCAGCAACAGCCCGCAAAAGCCGCAAGTGCTGGCGCAAGATCTCAAGCATGCGCTGGATAGCTCGGGCTTGTTCTATGAGTCTCACCTGAAAGAGGCGACGCTGGGCACCCGGCCCTGGCATCAGCTACTGCAAGAGCCGCAAAACAAACCTCACTTTGTACCGCCGGAGATGGTGTCGCAACAGTTACAGGTGCTGGAACAACAGCGTGTGATTTGGCATGGTGAAGTCTGGCCCGGCCAGATGATGGAGTGGCAGGTCAGTGAGCGCAAAAATTCCCAGCAGTCTAGCGAAGATCCGACCTTAAACAGTTTGTTTAGCAATTTGAAATTGCAGCTGCCAAGGCTGGGCGAGGTGGCTGTAAGAATCACGCTGGCTAACGGGCGCTTTAGTGTACGTGTACAGCCCACGGATGCAGCGAGCCTCAAGGAAATGCAATCTGGCCGCAGTACGCTGGCCATGAATCTGCAAGCTTCTGGCGTGAAGCTGGATTCCTTGCAAATCGTGCGTGAAGAAATCGCGCAGCACAGGCCGCAATATGCAGCAGGATAAGCCTTATACCCAATCTGCCGTGGCCCTGGCTTACGAAGCCGGGGATTTGGCGCCACGCGTGGTGGCCAAAGGCAATGGTCTGCTCGCACAACGCATCATTGCCCTGGCGCAAGAACACGAAGTCTATGTGCATGAGTCACAAGCCATGCTCAACCTGCTCATGCAGGTCGAACTCGATGCCCATATTCCCCCGCAGCTGTACCAGGCGATTGCTGAAATTCTGGCCTGGTTATACAAGCTGGAACAAGGGCAGGCCGACCATTAAACTGGCCAGTCTCAGATAGAGACTTTGTCGCAGTAACATTGCCGCATCTTGTTTTGCCAGAGAGTTACTGCGTCTACGCTTTTTCTGCAATCACTTCTGCCAGCGCCTGTTTGACGTCTGTAATGACACTTGTCCAATCATGGTCATGCGCTCTGAACAGTCTGGCCGAGGGGTACCACGGACTGTCTTCGCGTGCGAGCAGCCAGCGGAAGTCTGGTGGGTCAGGTAACAATATCCATACCGGTTTGTGCATGGCGCCAGCCAGATGTGCGACGGACGTATCTACTGAAATAATCAGATCCATGCGTGCGATGAGCGCAGCGGTATCGCTAAAATCCTCTAGTTCGGCCTGGTGCTGCGTGAGTTGTGGTAGCCCGCTTAACGCAGCCTGGTCAGTATCGCGAACTTCTTTTTGCAGGCTATGAAAACTCGCATCCAGTGCCAGCAACGGCGCCAGCTGCGCTAGCGGAATACTGCGGTAACGATCTTTCTGATGCGTGGTGGATCCTGACCAGACCAGGCCTACCCGTAATCTGTTCTGACTAGTCATCTGCAGACGGCTTACCTTGTCAGGCGCGGCAAACAGGTAAGGGGTGTGCTGAGGCAGATTGCCGAGCTCTGTCTTGAAGACATATGGCAAGCTCATGAGCGAACAATGGTAATCATAGTCCTGATACGCGGTGCCTGCAGCAATCAGTAAATAGTCTGGCCCCAGTGAGCGCAACAAGGGAATCAGGCTCGCTTGCGCTTCAATAATGACCTGTGCACCCAAGGCGGCGACCAGTTTGGCGTAGCGTATAAACTGGATGGTATCGCCCAGCCCCTGTTCGGCGTAAAGCAAGATACGTTTGCCTTGCAGGGATTGTTCGCCGGTCCACATCGGTTGCACACAGACCGCACGGCGTCCCCTGGGCAGATGTGGCGCATGTTTGCCACTTTCGTACATGGCCCAGCCTTGCGCATAATCACCTGTGAGCAACTGGAATAATGCCAGATTCCAGTGCAAGGTCGGGTTGTTTGGCTCCAGTGCCAGCGCCTGACGATAACAGTCGCTGGCCATGTCAATGTCCAGCATATCCAGATACAGGTTGGCCAGATTAAGGTAAAACAACGCGTTCTGCTGATCGTCTAGCGGGATTTGCTGATAGCTGGCCAAGGCCTCATGATGGCGGCCAAGCACGTGTAAGATGCTGCCTCGGCACAATAAGGCCGGTGCCAGCGTGGGTGCATAGCAGACCAGTTGGTTTGCACTGAGCAAGGCTTCTTCATAGCGGCCGAGCCGACTCAGGATCAGGCTTTTGCTGTGCAAGGCGGCAACGCAAGCCGGGTTTAACTGTAAAGCAAATTCATGATGGGCGAGCGAAAACTCAAATTGCTCTAATTCAAACAGCAAGTTGCCGCATTCGATAAGTGTGGGTTCATGCTCAGGCGCAAGATGCAGGGCCTGGTTAAAACAGTGCAGGGCCTGCGGGGCATTTTTTTGCTGCTTGAACAGCATCCCCTTTTGAAACCAGGCTTGAACATTCGCGGGGTTGCTGGCTAACACGGCGTCAGGTGACTCGTGGCTGGCGGTACTGCCTGATGGCCGCAATACTGGCGTGCCATTGAGTCGCATCAGCGGGGCAGAGGGGGTGTGTTGTATCAAGCCAGCCACGGGTTGAGCCTGCATTGTTCTTTTCTCACTGTTAAAACGGACTGATGGTCTGGCCCAGTCGCCAGCTGGCTAGTTAAGCCTAGACTTGCATATTCATCATGTCCTGATAGGCGGTGACCAGTTTGTTGCGGACTTGCACTGTGGCCTGAAAGGCGATATTCGCTTTTTGCCCGGAGATCATGACATCAGACAGGCTGACATTGTCATTTCCCATGGCAAAATCCTTGCCCATTTGTTCGGCCTGCAATTGCATATTGTTGACCTGGTCCAGAGAGGATTTCAGCGCATCACTAAAGCTCACTTGTGTCGTCGGGCTTGCCTGGGGCGGCTTGGCGACAGGATTGGCAATAGCACTGTTGCCCAGACCTTCTGGTTTTTGAGCCGCCGCCCGTAATTGCGCCAGCATGGAGGAGATGCGTTGTGCATCAATACCGCCTGCGTTCATAGGTGTCTCCTTTCATCCTGTACTCGTTTCGTGGGGGAGGCCATCACCTCTTATCTCATGGTGAGCACTGTAACATTGCGCCAGCTGGACTGCTTTGCAAAATAGGCAACATTAATCCGTCTTATTTGCTGATTTGAATAGGCAGGGTCAGCGCATAATGTGATCCATGTGAAAGTGTCCTGACAGGATATTGAAGTTCAAAAGAGGTGGCAGCATGACCGGCAATCAACAGGCCGGGAGGCAGGTCACTGCAAGTAGGTAATATTGGAGGTTCAGATGGCTGCTGATGCTGCCTTATTAACAACAAGCAATGAGTCTGGCGGAGCGTCCAACATGTTTGGGCAGCTCGGACAAAAGTTAATGCTGGTCGCCGGGATTGCTGCCGTGGTCGCGGTGATGGTGGTGTTCTGGCTGTGGAGTCAGAAGCCGGATTACCGGGTGTTGTTCTCCAACTTTGCTGACAAGGATGGCGGTGCCATCGTCGCCGAGTTGGATAAATTGAATATCCCTTATCAATTTGCCGATGGTGGTGGTGCCATTCTGGTGCCTGCTGACATGGTGCATCAGGCACGTTTGAAACTGGCGGCACAAGGTCTGCCCAAAGGCGGCAACATCGGCTTTGAACTGCTGGAAAACCAGAAATTTGGCGTGTCTCAGTTTGTTGAGCAGGTAAACTTTCAACGCGGCCTTGAGGGCGAGCTGGAACGCAGTATCCAGTCTATCTCTGCCGTGCAGGCTGCTCGTATCCATCTGGCGATTCCCAAGCCCAGCGTGTTTGTGCGCGAGCAACAATACCCAACCGCTTCTGTGCTGCTCAATCTGCACAATGGCCGCCGGTTAGACGCACAACAAGTGGGTGCCGTCGTGCATCTGGTGGCAAGCAGTGTGCCTAACCTGTCTGCCGATCACGTCACCGTGGTCGATCAAAACGGCAATTTGCTGTCTGACAACGCCAATAAGCTCAAGCAAAGTGGCCTAGACCCAGAGCAGATGGCCTACGTGGAGAATATGCAAAACAGCATTGCTCGCCGCGTGGAATCCATTATTACGCCTATCGTCGGTGCGAAAAATGTGCACGCCGAAACCAGCGCCGAGATTGACTTCTCGATGACAGAACAGGCCAACGAGTCCTATAAACCCAACACCAAGCCGGATGACATGGCGATTCGCAGTGCGCAAAGCCATGAGACGCAAAATACCGGCGCCAACAACGGCGCGGTGCCTGGTGCTTTGTCTAACCAGCCGCCTGCAGATGCGACTGCTCCGATCAATGCCCCTGGTGCGCAGGGTCAAGGGGAAAATGCTGCGCCTGCTGCTGCCCCAACCCCACCACAAAATACGCAAAAAGATACCACCACTAACTACGAGCTGGACAAGACTGTGAGCTATATCCAGCAGGCCAAGGGCGGCATCAAGCGCCTGCATGTGGCGGTGGTGGTCAATCACATCCCAGTCGTGGATAGCACCGGTAAAACGACTTACCGTGCACTGACAGCAGCCGAGAAGCAGCAGGTAAGCGACCTGGCAATGCAGGCCATGGGCTACAACAAAGAGCGTGGCGATACTATCTCTGTGGTGAATACCCCGTTTGTGGCCGAAGCACAGGAAAAACTGGTTGAGCCACCGCTGTGGAAGGACCCTGTCATGATTGAGTATGGTAAAGATGCCTTGCGCTTCCTGGCTGGCGTGGTGGTGTTGATGATGATTTATAAAAAATTGCTCAAGCCGATGGCCACCAAACTGACTGGCGCGGATAAAAAACAACTGGCTGTGACTGCGGCACAAAACGCGGCAGCAGGCGGTGAAGCGGTTGCCGGCGCGGCAGGCAGTGCAGCTGAAGGTGAAGATGCACTGGTCACCTTGAGTGGCGATCCTCCTGCGTTAACGGGCGATGATGGCCGGATGGATCAAACCTTGCTGGCCGTGAAGCAGGTGGCCAAAGAAAACCCACGCATGGTCGCGAATGTGGTTTCCAGCTGGGCGACTGCGGAGAAATAAACCATGACTGAAGGCTTGACTAAAAGCGCGATTTTGATGCTTGCCCTCGGTGAAGACGAAGCGGCGGAGGTGATGAAGTATTTGTCACCCAAAGAGGTACAGCGGCTGGGCATTGTCATGGCCTCAATGAAGCCGGTGCCACGTGAAGAGGTAACTGAAGTGCTGGAGTCCTTTATGGTCGACTTTGCCGGCAGCAGTGACTTCGGTCTGGATTCGGACGCCTATATCCGCTCGGTTCTGATCAAAGCTTTTGGCGATGACAAAGCCTCCAATCTGTTAAGCCGGATTCCGCAATCGCAAGATGCCGCGGGGATTGAAAGCCTGAAGTGGATGGATGCCTTCAGCGTGTCCGAGTTTATCAAGAATGAGCATCCACAGATTATCGCGACCATCTTGTCACATCTGGAGGCAGACCAGGCCGCAGAAATTCTGGGGCATTTTACTGACCGTTTACGTCAGGATGTGATTTTGCGGATTGCCACGCTCGACAGCATTAAACCGGCCGCGCTCAAAGAGCTCAATGAAGGCATGATGAAAATGCTGTCAGGCAATGAAAACCTGAAGCGTCAGCCGATAGGTGGCGTAAAAACCGCGGCTGAAATCATGAACTACCTGAGTGGCGACAACGAGGCCAAATTGATGGAAGGCCTCAAAAGCTATGATGACAATATGGCGCAGGAGATCATGGACCAGATGTTTGTGTTTGACAATATTCTGGAAATTGACGACAAAGGCATTCAAACGCTGCTGCGTGAGGTGCAATCTGATATGTTGATTGTGGCTTTGAAGGGAACCTCTGATGAAATGAAAGAGAAGTTCCTGCGCAATATGTCTTCGCGTGCAGCCGATATGATGCGTGAAGACATGGAAAGCCGTGGTCCGGTCAAGCTGTCTGAGGTTGAAGCACAGCAAAAACAAATTCTGCAAATTGTGCGCAGGCTGGCCGATGAAGGCCAGATCATGCTGGCTGCCAAAGGCGATGGCGAGCAATATGTTTAAATCCAGTCAGTGTAAGGAAGCATAATGGTGGCTGCAGCAATCCCAAAAGAACAAATGAGTGCCTATCAGCGCTGGGAGATGGCCAGTTTTGATGATGCTAATAGCAGTGAGAGCGTGCGTCGCAAACAGGCACAGGCCGATGAAGCCGCGCGCACGGTCACTGAAATTCTCAAGCAAGTCCGCCAGGAAGCCTATGAAGAAGGGTTCAAGATTGGTTATGGCGATGGCATGCAGCACGCGCAGGCACAACTGGAAAACGAACGTGGTCAGTTGTTGCAAATGGCGCAGAGTTTCCAGCAGGCGCTGGCGTTTCAGGATAGCCATGTTGCCGAGTCTGTTTTGAGCCTGGCGCTGGATCTGGCCAAAGCCATGATGAAAACCAAGCTGCAGGCTGATCCGCAGGCGGTGCTCCCGGTCGTGCTGGATGCCATGCACTATTTGCCCCAAGTCAGACAGCCCGCGCGCCTGATTGTGCATCCGGATGATGCGCAGGTGCTACGCAGTCATATCGGCGACACACTCAAAGAGCAAGGCTGGCAAATTGTGGAAGAGTTGCAAGTCGAACGTGGCGGTTGCCTGGTTGAAACGGCAGATAACCAGATTGATGCCAGCAATGAGGTCCGCTGGAAACGTCTGGTACAAGGGCTGTCACGCTATGATGACTGGCATAAACCTGCCTCCACCCACGAATAAGTTTTTCACTTTCTAGTTTAAGCCTACGTCATGACAATTTCAGATTCAGGGCTGCCGACGTTAGACGCGGTTGCTGACAATAGCCCCCAAGTCACCAATGAGCCTCCCAAGCAGCCCAATGTGCATGAGCAGCGCTGGCAAAGTTATTTGCGCGATTGCAGTGAACTGATCAATATGGTCGACCCGCTTGAAGTCGCAGGTCGTATCGTCAAGGTGACTGGCCTGGTGATGGTCGCTACCGGTATCAAAATGCCAATAGGCGGTGCCTGTTTTATCCCGTTACAGGATGGAGGCCGGGTAGAAGCCGAGGTGGTGGGATTCGATGGCGAGAATTTGCTGCTCATGCCGCAAACCGCGTTGGAGGGGGTCACCCCGGGCGCCAAGGTGTTCAGCATGGAAATTGCTGAAACCGTGCCAAAACCACAAATTGGCCGCCCGCCACGTCGACGTGCACAGGATAGAGCGCGCCATTTTCCGGTAGGGGATGGCTTGCTCGGACGCGTGGTCGATGCAGCCGGTAATCCGCTGGATGGTCTGGGCCCAATTCCGGGGGATGTGACCGCGCCACTCAATGGCCGCGTGATCAACCCATTGCAACGGGCACCGATTGAAGACACCCTGGATGTAGGGGTGCGTGCGATCAACGCCATGCTCACCGTGGGCAGGGGACAGCGCATGGGCCTGTTCGCCGGTTCTGGTGTGGGTAAGAGTGTGCTGCTGGGCATGATGGCCCGTTACACAACTGCGGATGTGATCGTGGTCGGCCTGATTGGTGAACGGGGCCGCGAGGTACAGGAATTTATCGAGCAGATTCTGGGGCCGGAGGGGCTGGCACGCTCTGTGGTGGTCGCTGCACCTGCCGACGTCTCGGCATTGATGCGCTTGCAAGGCGCGAGTTATGCCACGGCCATTGCCGAGCGTTTCCGCCAGCAAGGCAAAAATGTGTTGCTGATTATGGATTCACTCACGCGTTATGCCATGGCGCAACGCGAAATTGCCCTGGCCATTGGTGAGCCACCGGCAACCAAGGGCTATCCGCCTTCTGTGTTTGCCAAATTGCCGGCACTGGTCGAGCGTACCGGCAACGGAGCCAGGGGCGAGGGCTCGATTACAGCGTTTTATACCGTGTTGACCGAAGGCGATGACCAGCAGGATCCGATTGCGGACTCTGCGCGCGCGATTCTGGACGGACACATCGTGTTGAACCGCAGCCTGGCTGAAAGCGGACATTACCCCGCTATTGATATCGAGCAGTCGATCAGTCGCGCCATGCACAACATTACCAGCAAAGAACATCAACAGGCCGCCCGCATGCTCAAGCAGTGGTACTCACGCTATCTGCGCAATCAGGACTTGATCGCGGTAGGGGCTTATCAGCCAGGATCAGACCCCATGCTGGATATCGCGATTAGAAAACGTGACGACATCAATGCCTTTTTACAACAAGACATTGATGAGTGTGCGGATATGCAGCATAGCCTGCAGCAATTAGCCAACACGCTAACCTTATAGCCCCTTTAAAGCGAGCCCATGGCCAAACAATCCACCCAAACCCTGACCTTGCTTAACCAGTTGGCTGCCGACGAGGTGGAAGCGGCGATGCAGGCGCTGGCCCAGGCCATGCAACAGCTGGAACAGGCGCAACAGCAGCAAGTCATGCTGGCGCAATATCAGCAGGAATATGAGCAGCAATGGCAGCAGGTAGTGCAAAACGGCCTTAAAGCCGATTTATACCGTAATTTTCAGGGCTTTTTCTCGCAATTGGAATTGGCGGTACGCACGCAAAATGCTCAAATCGAACAATGTCAGGCGATTGTCCAGCAGCAGCGGTTGCGGTTGCAGGAAAAACAGCGCAAGCAAAAGTCTTATGAAGTTTTGATTACGCGGGCTCAAACCTCACAGGCCAAGGCTGAAAACAAGCGTGATCAGAAAATGATGGACGAATTTGCCAGCCGCGCCAGACGAGCACGTTGGTAAATAGCCGGGAGTAATGTGATGGCCTTGATTAATTCACCAGTACTGCCTACCCAGGCGTCAGAGGCGCTTAAAGTGCCCATGACGTCGTCAGGCGGCCAGGAGCCGGTGTCACCCGATGCGTTTTCACAAACCTTGCGCCAGCAAATGGCCCAAGCCCAACCTGCTGCGCCTAAAGATAAGCCTACTGCGCCCAAAGCGGAGAGCAACACTGAGCAAGGTGCTGTGTCGAATAAGGCGAGCGAACCGACTGAACCGGCTGACAAAGCCACTGCCGCCACGGGGACAGAAGTCGCCCCTACAGAAAAAAATATTCCCCATCGCACAGGCAAAACCACGGCCAAATCCAAAGCAGACGAGAGCGACAGTCAGGCAAACAGTGTTGCCAAAGAGGCTTCTAGCGTGGTCTCACCTGCCGTTGGAGGGATTGACCCTGCCCGTTTGACCGATGCCAAACCAGACCAGAAAAAAACCGGTGTTGGCACGACTGAGGATCCCAGTGCTGCGGCTGCCGGCATCATGCCATGGATGCAGACCATGCTTGCGATGCGGGCTAATCAGCCCGCAGAGGCTGTCAAAGGTGGCGCCGAGGGGAGTGGCTTGACGCTCAGTAACGGTCGTTTTACGGCCGCTGGCCAACACGGGGTAGGCAATGAGTTGCAGACCACGCCAGCCACCGACAAAGACTCGCTGACAGCAGCGACTACGACTGTGCAAGGCGGTAAGCAGCTCTCGGGTCAGTCCACCAAATCAGACAAGGCGGTTGAAGGCTTTACAGCGCTGTTGAATAACGCCAAATTGACCAGCGCGGAGATTGGCTTGCCTAAAGGCATGGAGCAGGCAGTGCGTACGCATGAAACGACGCAGGGTGCCAGTACATTGACTACGCCGCCCATGATAGAGGCCATGCAGAATACGCCCTGGTTGCAATCGGCTGGTGTGACCGATCTGAGCCAGGTGGTCACCACCCAGATTACGACACCGTTTACCGATGACCGTTGGCAAGCGGCAATTAACCAGCATGTGATGCAGATGGCCAGCAAGAGCGACGAAGTGGCTAGTCTGACCCTGTCGCCCCCGGATTTGGGGCCCATCCAGGTGGTGTTAAAGGTCGATAACCAGTCGGTGAATCCCAGTTTTATCACCGATAACCCCCTGGTGCGTCAGGCGCTGGAAGATGGCATGCAGGATCTGCGTGATCGCATGCAGTCCCAGGGCTTGGAACTGGGACAGACCTTTGTTGGCAACGGGCAGCAGGCACAACAGCATTTTGAACAGCAATCCAGCCGTGATTCTGCAAGGACTGCAGCCCCTGCGGCTGAGTCAGACACGACGATCGTACCGCAAACGGCAGTCCAGTCACGTGTGGTACGTGGCCTGGTGGATACGTTTGTATAAGCACTGCTCCAGATTGGCTAGCATGCCTCACCCAGCATAAAGGTTGATTTAACGCTGATTTTCCCCTTTTATCCGGCAATGTTTTGCTGGGCGCCCTCCGCATAATGACACCATATATCGTCAAAGTTTTACAGTAAGAAAGGTAGTGTCATGGCTCAAGAACCAGCAAAAGCAGACGGTGCAGCAGAGGCCGCCCCCAAATCCAAGAAAAAACTGATTGTGATCCTGGCCGTGGTGCTGGCGTTAGCCGCTGGCGGCGGCGCAGCAGCCTTCTTCCTGATGAAAAAACCTGAGGCGCATCAGGCCAAAGATAAGCATGGTAGCAAGGCCGGCAAGGAAGATGGCCATGAAGAAGGGGCTGCTGAGGGCGAAGAGGAAGAGGCCGCAGCCGATGAAGAAGAGGAAGAGCATGAAAGCAGTGGTGGCGGTGGCCATGGTGAAGCGGCTGCTGGCCCGGCCTACTTGCAATTTGAAACGTTTACCGTCAACTTGCTGCCTGATCCCGATGAAAAGTTTTTGCAACTGGACCTGACGATTGAAGCCAAAGACACTGCGCTGGCCGACAAAATGAAGGCACAAATGCCGCTCATGCGTAACCGTGTATTGATGTTGCTCACCAGTAAAAAAGCATCGGATATTGCGACGCCTGAGGGGAAAGCTCAGCTCAGCGAAGAACTGCTGGCAGAACTGAAAAAACCATTGAAAAAGGGGGGTAAACAACTCAAGATCAAACAGGTGTTGTTTACTTCATTTGTGATCCAGTAATGCCTGAGAGTAACCATGTCTGCAGATAAATTTTTATCACAAGACGAAATCGACGCCTTACTCAAGGGTGTCGAGGGCGACGATGACAGTGATGCCTCCAGCAAGGATGAGTCTGGTGTCCGCAACTACAACCTAGCCACGCAAGAGCGCATTGTGCGTGGGCGCATGGCCACGCTTGAGATCATTAATGAGCGTTTTGCCCGGTTGCTGCGTATTGAGTTGTTCAATTTTCTGCGGCGTACGGTCGAAATCTCGGTAGGGCCGGTCAGGATCATCAAATACACGGACTTTATCCGTAATCTGGTGGTCCCCACTAACCTCAATTTGATCCATATGAATCCCTTGCGCGGCACGGGTGTACTGGTGCTGGATCCTACCTTGGTCTTTTTGCTGGTGGATAATATGTTTGGTGGCGATGGCCGCTTTCATACCCGGGTGGAGGGGCGTGATTTCACCGAAACCGAGCAGCGGATTATTCAACGCGTGCTGAATATCTTGTTTGATGCCTACCAGAAAGCCTGGGCGCCTATTTATCCGGTGCAGTTTGAGTATCTGCGCTCGGAGATGAATACCCAGTTTGCCAGCATTGCCACGCCGAATGAAGTGGTGGTGGCGATTACGTTTAATGTGGAGCTGGGACCTAACAGTGGTGAAATCCATTTCTGTGTGCCTTATGCCATGGTGGAGCCGATCAAGGACTTGTTGACCTCGTCCCTGCAAGGCGAGAACCTTGGCGGTGACAAACGCTGGGTAAAAATGATGACCCAGCAAATCCAGGCGGCAGAAGTTGAAATTGTGGCCAATCTGACCACACGCAAGATGATGGTGGCAGACCTGCTTGCGTTAAAAGTGGGGGATGTCATTCCTGTGAATATTCAGGATACGGTAGAAGGACAAATCGATAACGTGCCTATTATGGAGTGTCGTTATGGCGTGTTTAACGGGCAATATGCGCTCAAGGTGGAAAAAATGATACGTGCTGACGGTAGTAGTCAGGAACAATTGCAAGGAGAGTCATAATGGCAATGGATCCCGCGACAAGTAGTAATGAAGAGGAATTGGATGCCGCACTGGCCAGCATGGGGATGCCTGAGTCGGAAGGGGTGCAAACCATTGCCGAGGATGACTGGGGCGCGGCCCTGGCCGAGCAAACCAAAGCCGAGTCCTCTGCATTGCAAGAGCCGATAGGCAAGGCCGCCGTCTTCAACGAGTTTAGCAGCAGCAACAAGCTCGAAGGCACCCAGAACGATATTGATTTTATTCTGGATATTCCGGTACAGCTGACTGTAGAGCTGGGCCGTACCAAGATTTCGATCAAGAACCTGCTGCAATTGGCGCAAGGTTCTGTGGTTGAGCTGGATGGCATGGCGGGTGAACCCATGGACGTATTAGTGAATGGCTGCCTGATTGCACAAGGTGAGGTGGTGGTGGTGAACGACAAGTTTGGTATCCGCCTAACCGACATCATTACCCCAGCAGAACGTATCCGTAAACTGAACCGCTAACTGTCCGGGATACTGATGCGTATGATGCATGCATGCAAATGGCTGCTGGCTGTCGTGGCTAGTTGGAGTATTTCGCCGCTCGCCCTGGCTGCTGCGACAACAACGGCCGCTACAGTAGCCCCTAGCACCGGCGATACCTTGGGCCGTATGGTGTGGGGCACGGTGATCGTCTTGCTGGCGATTGCGGCGGTTGCCTGGTTCTTGCGCCGCGTCCTGCCTGGGCAAGGCTATTCAAAAGCTGGTGTGATCAGGCAGGTTGGCGGCTTGCAATTGAGCCCACGCGAGCGGGTGGTGGTGCTTGAAGTGGGTGGCCGTTGGCTGGTGGTAGGGCTGCATGGTGGGCAAATGACCGCGTTGGGTGAGGTGAGTCCGACTGCCACTGAATCGGCTGCATCCGACAGCACGCAGGCGGCAGAGCCTTCTGCCCAGGCGATCTCTGCTCAAACGATTGTTGATCCGCAAGCTTCTTTTGCCGTGCGTTTGCAACAGGCGATGCAGGCCACCTTGCAAGACAAAGTCAAATCTTTCAAAAGCAAGCCTTGAGTGGCTTATTTCCAGCCTTTGATTGGGCTGTCCCAAGCGTACACTGTCCTTAACTTATTTTAGAGCTTGTGCTGTCTGATGATGGCGCAAGTCAGTGACGGGTATTGTTGCATGCGTTTACATTCCATCCTCAAGTCTTTGCAAGTCTTGCTGCCAATCGCACTGCTGCTATTGTGGTCATCAGGCAGTCTGGCGGCAGAGGGCTTGCCCATCGGCACGGTGACTCCTGCGCCAGGGGGGGGCCAGGACTATACACTGAGCCTGCAAACGCTGATTCTGCTGACTGCGCTCACGTTTATTCCAGCGGCCTTGCTCATGATGACCGGCTTTACGCGCATTGTGATTGTGCTGTCGCTGTTACGTCAGGCGCTGGGGACACAGTCTGCCCCCTCTAACCAGGTGTTGATCGGCCTGGCCTTGTTTATTACCTTTTTTGTCATGGGGCCGGTATTTGACAAGATTTATACCGACGCCTACCAGCCGCTTTCCGAAAGCAAAATTACCATGCAGGAGGCGCTGCAACGCGGTGTTTTGCCGCTTAAAACCTTTATGCTCAAGCAAACGCGCGAGACTGACCTGGCCATGTTTGCCAATATGGCCCATAGCGAGTCCATCAATACGCCAGAAGAAGTCCCGCTCAGAATTCTGGTGCCTGCCTTCATGACCAGCGAGCTTAAAACAGCGTTCCAGATCGGTTTTGCCATTTATATTCCTTTTCTGATTATTGACATGGTGGTGGCCAGTATCTTGATGGCCATGGGCATGATGATGATGTCACCTTCTGTGGTGTCCTTACCATTCAAGCTGATGCTGTTTGTCCTGGTAGACGGCTGGCAATTGATCCTGGGCTCTTTGGCGCAAAGCTTTGCCCTCTGATTGTTCTCTTTTCTGGAGTATTCTATGAGTCCCGAACAAGTCCTGACCTTGGGTAGTGAAGCCATGCAGACCACCTTGATGGTGGCGGCGCCGGTATTGGGCACTGCGCTGATCATTGGTCTGGTGGTAAGTATTTTTCAGGCGGCCACACAAATCAACGAGCAGACCTTGTCTTTTATTCCCAAGCTGGTCGGGGTGATGGCGATCTTGCTATTGGCTGGGCACTGGATGCTGATGACGCTGGTGGATTACATGCACCATATCTTCACCATGATTCCACAGCTGGCCAATTAACGAGGGCTGCCTCGCCAGATGCTGACGATTCATGACTCAGACCTGCAGCAGTGGGTGGTGCAGTTTCTCTGGCCGCTGACACGTATCCTCGGCTGCATTGCCGTGGTGCCGTTGTTTAGTCATCCCTCCATTCCCAACCGCATTAAACTCACAATCGGCTTTATCATTACGCTGGCACTGGTGCCTGGCATCCAGGTGCCTAATATTGCCGTGCTGTCATGGCAAGGCTTGTTCTCATTACTGGCGCAGTTTTTGATCGGCATCAGCATGGGCTTTGTCATGCGGCTCATGTTCACTGCCGTTGAGCTGGCTGGCTTTATGATGGGGATGAGTATGGGGCTGGGCTTTGCCAGTTTTTATGATCCGCATACCGAAGGGCAGACTATTGCAGTTGCTCAGATGCTGACTATGCTTACCTTGTTGGTGTTTATGAGCCTGGATGGGCATCTGATTGTCATTGCGGTCATGATGCAAAGTTTTGAAACTATGCCGATTAGCATGGCGCATTGGCAACTGAATAGCCAGGCGATTGCAAGCATTGGAGGTCATATTTTCTCGCAAGGCTTGCTGATGTCTTTGCCCGTGATTGCCAGTCTGCTGATTACCAACATGGCGCTGGGCGTATTAACCAAAGCCGCCCCTCAACTCAACCTGTTTGCCATGGGCTTTCCAATCACCATCGCGGTCGGGTTTATCATGATTTTGCTCGGATTACCTTCTCTGATTCATCCGGTCGAGGACTGGATGATCGATGCACAGCAATACATGCTGCAAGTGCTGCATTAGTCTCACTGATTTACCAATTGCGCTTTAGACGAATTGTTTGGATTGATCCATGAAAAAGCCGATCGCTGGTAAGCGATCGGCTAAAAATCAGTGCGATACCGATCTGAATTAAATAAACTGGAACAGTGACAATTTAGAGGTCGAAACAAACGACTTCTGAGCGGCTTCCATAATGGTATTCTTTTTAGCCAGGTCAGACAGTGCTTGCGTGTAGTCCAGATCTTGCAAGTCGGAAAGTACCTTAGAGTATTGAAGGGATATATCATCGCCAGTGTCATCCAGAATCTGGATTTCATTGAGTTGGCTACCAATTTGCGCTCTGGTATCAAGAATACTGTCCAGGGATTTGTCTGTATTCTGCAGAGCAGTTGCCAGGCCATTGGTGAAGTTGGTGCGGGATGTTGCATCAGTAATCGGTGTATTGAGCAAGGTAATCGCTTGCTGCATGTTGGCAAATAAGTTATTGCCGTTGGCATTGAACACGCTATCACCGGTAAACGTGGTCGGCATGGTCCGGTTATCATCAATCTGCAAATTCATGCGCGAGGTTTCCCCCTGGAAAACCCCCGCACTGGTAAATGCAGCCTTATCTGTTGTAAATCCTGAGTAGATAAAGTTACCCATGGAGTCTTTGGCGTTGGCCAGGCTGATCAGGCTATCCAGGCGGCCTTGCAACTCAGTCGCAATACTTTGGCGCTGGGCGTCGTTATAGGTGGCATTGCCCGCGGCCGTGAGTGAACTCTTGATATTTAACACCAGGTCAGTCACGGACGATAAATTGGTTTCATAGTTTTCGAGCATGCTACTGGCCGTTTTTCGCGTCTCGGCAAAAGTGTCCTTCATGCTCTTGTTATTGTTGATCTCGATAATCCTGGCAGAGGCAACCGGGTCATCCGCTGGTGAGCGGACTTTCTTGCCTGAAGAAATTTTTTCATTCAGATCATTCACGTCACTTTGTAGGCCCATGAGGCGGTTGGTGCCATTGGCATAGATCGTATTTGTACTTAATCTCATAGTGACATCCTTACTCGATGTGATTTACCCAGTTCTGAATTTATCTGCCCAGACTTAGCAGGGTATCGAACATATTACTGGCGATTTGCATCATTTTGCCTGCCGCTTGATACGCTTGCTGATAGCGTAGCAGGTTGGCAGCCTCTTCATCCAGGTTGACCCCTGATTGTGACTGCATGGCCGAGGTGGCATTATCCAGCGCAGTTTTGTCGGCCTGGTTAATGATGCTCATCTGGTTGGCTTTAATCCCCACCGCACTGGTGGTGAGCGCATAAGCCTGTGCAAAGGTTCTGTTGGTAGAGCTGGCATTCACCCTGACGAAGTTCTGATTCTGTAAATCAGCCAGTTTTAGCGCATTGGTGTTATCGCTTTCCCCTTTAGAAGGGTTGTTGGCCAATGCCAGTTTTTCCACATCCGTTACCGCCAGGGTCAATCCGCTGGCAGCATACTGGGTAGGCTTAATCAGGTAAGAGTCGCCATTGGTCGGTGAACTGGTATTCGTGTTAATGGTGATGCCATCCTGATTGAATGGCAAGGTTACATTTGTCCAGACGTACTTATCATTTTGGCGCGTGATATTGTACTGACCATTCACATACTCCAGGGTGTAGTTGCTGCTGGTCAGCTGTGAAGGGTCCGTGATCGCGACAGAGGCCTGTTTGCTCTGGTCAGTATTATTGCGGTTACTGATCGCGACCGGGCCAGCAATATTAAACATATTCTGGCCAACGGTACCGGTCAGGTCTGTGCCCTGTTTGTGCTGGTTGTTAAACGCCGTGGCAAAGGTAATCGCCAGTTGTCCCAGCTGGTTTTGTACCGTGTCTAGCGTTTCATCCCTGAATTGCAATGCGCCGCCCAATGCGCCGCCCGTCAGAGAGCCGCTTATGGGTTTAGGCGAGCCAGAAGCACCATAACCGACTTCAAGTCGGGTGCTATCCGTGTCATTGGGTACCGCATACAGGTCTTGGGATTGATTGCCCAGTACAATCGGGATGCCATTGCCGATGGAAACGTTGTAAGTGTTATCTTGCTGTGGCAGGACTGTCGTTTTGATCTGTTCACTGATTTTTGCGACGAGCAAGTCACGCTGGTCCATCAGGTCATTGGGCGGATTACCAGTTGAACTAAACGCTTGCTTGATTTTTTCATTCAGATCCGCAATAGAGCTGGCATAGCTGTTAATGGTTGCCACACTGGTTGAAACTTGCGTATTGATATTGGAACGCATTTCATCCAGACGCGAATTGACTGCGGTAAAGCGGCTCACCAAGGATTGCGCATTGGAAATGACCGTTTGCCGGGTGGCAATATCCGAAGGGTTCGCAGCCGCTGCGCTGACAGATCTGAAAAAGTTGGTCATCACCGCGCTCACGCCGGCTTTGTCATCAGACAGTAGGCTATTGACTTCATTAATGCCTTGTAAATATACCGAGCTTGAACTTTGGTTACTGGTTGTATTAATCACTTGTTTGGCCAGCACGTCATCGTAGGAGCGCACGATGGTCCCAACCTCGGCGCCTTGACCAAGGTAACCGTTACCAAAACTTTGTGCGGCTGCTGCCTTTTGAACAATCGTCTGCCTGTTGTATCCAGGCGTGGATGCATTGGCAATGTTATGTCCCGTGGTTGCAATGCCTAGCTGAGCGACGGTCAGCGCACTTTTCCCAACGTTTAATACATTCATATGCTATAGACCTTTCGGGCAAGCGGATGGATGACCGCTTAAAAACGGTCATCAACATCGCGATTAAGTTGCCTAACGGCAATGTTTTCAAATACTTTAATTTCAACTTCGCAAATGATTAATCACTTGCGTCAGTTTTTTGCCATATTGCGGATCAGTCGCATAGCCTGCACGCTGCAGCGCATGGGCATAAGCGCTGGCATCATGTGTGTTATTCATGGCTTGTTGATAGCGCGGATTTTGCGAAATCATTTTGGCGTAATCCTTGAATGCATCACTGTAGCTGTCGTAGGCCCGGAATTTTTCCACTTTGGTTTGCTTGACGCCATTCACGTACTCGGTGGTGGTACTACTGACGACTTTGCCTTTCCAGCTGGCATCAGCCTTGATGCCGAACAGGTTATGGCTGTTGACGCCATTCTCTGTTTTAATTTCATGTTTACCCCAGCCGCTTTCCAGTGCAGCCTGGCCGATCATAAATTTGGCCGGAATGCCAGATGCGTTACTGGCTGCCTGCGCATGTGGCAGCATGCTTTGAATGAATTGCTGGGTTTTGCCAGCGACTTCACGCATCGCGGTCGCCAACGGCGCCTGGGGCAGGGTAAAGCCTTGCACATTGGCTTGTGTTTCTTCAATCAAAGGCGGCAATTCCGGGATGCCACGTGCCCAGGCGGTATCGCTGGCTGGCGCTGTGGACTGAGTATCAGCAGCTTCCCATTGTTGATACGCTTCACGGATTTTTTGTGTTGCTTGTGCCAGCACGGCTTGGGCATGGGTGGGGGCTGCGCTCTGCACCGTTGCACTGCTGACTTTGTCAGTGGCTTTATTCGCCTTGCCCGATTCGTTACCGCTTGCGGGCGTGTTGGTATCCACGGGATGTCCGTTGAGTTTACTCAATTGCCTGACCAACACATCAGTGAGCCCCAGGCCTTTCTGGCTCAAATGGGTACTCAATTGTTGATCAAGCATGCCGGTAAACATTTTGCTTTGTTCGTTATCGGCAAAGCCTTCTTGCGGGACGGTATCGCGCATGCTTTTGAGCATCATGTTCATCAAAATACCTTCAAACTGACGTGCCACTGCACGAATGGTTTCAGGCGAGTCATTTTTGGCTCGCTTGAGACTATTCAGCGCACTGCCGTCTATGGCCAGGCTATTTGGATCGACACGTGGTTGCATGAGCGCCTCCCGTTTAAATCACCTCAAGCTCGGCATTCAATGCACCGGCCGCTTTCATGGCCTGCAGAATTGCCAGCAAGTCCTGCGGCGTCGTGCCAATGGCGTTGAGTGCTTTGACCACATCTGCCAGGTTGGCCCCATTGTTGAGCTTGAGCACTTTGCCAGGCTCTTTGTTGATATTGATCTCAGACACTGCAGTAGACACCGTTTGGCCGTTAGAGAATGGGCCAGGCTGGCTGATGACCGGTGAGGTATTAATGACCACTGACAGGTTGCCATGCGAGACGGCGCAACTGTCCAGCGTCACGGCCTTGTTCATGACCACGGAGCCGGTGCGTGCATTGAGAATAATTTTGGCAGGCGTTGCCGCCAGCGCCACATTAATGGTTTCGAGATTGGCCAAAAATGAGACACGGCTCATGCTCTCAGGTGGGCGAACCTGGATCACGCGGCCGCTCTCGGCTTGCGCAGTCATTGGGCCAAACTTTTTATTGATGGCTTCCACGACGTTATTGGCGGTTGAAAAATCACTTTCTTTAAGCTCAAGCCTGACAATATCCTGGCTGAGCAGGGTGTTTGGCAATGCGCGCTCTACGGTCGCCCCTTCAGAAATCCGGCCCACGCTCAGATGGTTAATCTGGGTCTGGCTGCCATTGGCTGAAGCGCCGACCCCGCCGACCACCAGGTTACCCTGCGCCATGGCATAAATCTGGCCATCTGCACCTTTGAGCGGTGTCATCAGCAAGGTGCCACCCCGCAAGCTTTTGGCGTTGCCCATGGAGGAAACGGTCACATCCAGTGTTTGTCCTGGTTGCGCAAAAGGGGGCAGGGCACTGGTGACCATGACGGCGGCAATATTTTTCAGCATCAGGTTGGTCCCGGGTGGAATCGTCACACCGAGCTGGTTCATCATGCTGATGATACTTTGGACGGTAAACGGGGTTTGTACTGTCATGTCACCTGTGCCATCCAGACCGACGACCAGACCATAGCCAATTAACTGGTTGCTACGCACGCCCTGGATGTTGCTGATGTCTTTGATCCGTTCTGCGTGGGCATTATCGGTGTTGACGATGGTCACGCTGAGGAATAACAGCATGCACAACAGTTCTTTTCTGTAGTCATAAAAAGACCGTAACAGGGTGCGTGCGTTGCGGGGGCGTGTTTGTTTCATCATGTGTGCCCCTTACAACGGAATCATGCTAAGAAAGAAGCGGGAAAACATCGATAGCACTTCTGCCGCATCCATTTTGCTATTGGTGCGGTATTCGATACGCGCATCGGCCACCTTGGTAGAGACCACCTGATTACCAATGGTAATCATGTCCGGGTTGACCACGCCAGAGAAGCGTACATACTCTGTGCCTTTGTCAAAGCCGATCTGTTTTTCGCCGCTGATCACGAGATAGCCATTGGGTAGCACATCGACCACGGTTGCCGTGACAGAGCCGCTAAAAGTGTTGCTGGCATCCGCAGTCGCCTTGTCTTTGAAGGAGAGGGCAGAGCTGGCATTGAATGAGGCTTTGGGCACGTTGTGACCAAATAAGCCGGTGACGCCAGCCGTAGTTGCACCGTCTTTGGTTTGTTCATTGTCAGTGGCTTTGTTGGCGGTGGTGTTCTCTGTAATCAGCACGGTGACCATGTCGCCGACATAGCGTGGACGACGATCCTCAAACAGTGGACGGTAGGCGCCGCTGTTAAAAATAGCCCCTTCGCTGCGCGTATCCGGGCGGGCCGCCGCAACGCGAGGTGTTTCAGGCTTTTGAACAATCGTAGACGGCGTGATGGAACAGCCATTCAGTAATTGGGAGAATGCCAGACAAAGTAATAAGCTCATGATCGTTCTATTCATCATTTGAATGCCCCTCAACCAGGGATTAAAGCTGCGCTAGTTTTTGCAGCATCTGATCCGAGGTCGTGATTGCTTTGCTATTAATTTCATAAGCGCGCTGCGTCTGAATCATGCTAACCAGTTCTTCCACCACATTGACGTTGGACGTTTCAACATAGCCAGAATTCAACAGCCCCGCGCCGTTTGTACCTGGTGTGTTCACACCAGGGTTACCAGAGGCCGTGGTTTCGACATACAGATTTTCGCCTTTGCCCTGCAAGCCGGCCGGGTTAATAAATGTTGCCAGCTGGATCTGTCCAATCTGTGTAGTGGCGGTAGAACCTGGAGTGGTGATCGAGACCACGCCATCACGGCCTATGGTCAGGCTTTGCGCATTGGCCGGAATACTGATTGCCGGTTGTACAGGATAGCCGCTAGCGGTGACCAGCTGGCCCTGGCTGTCAACCTGGAAAGAGCCGTCACGGGTATAAGCGGTGGTGCCATCTGGCAGCAAAATCTGGAAGAAGCCTTGACCCTGGATCGCGACATCCTTGTCGTTACCTGTTTGCTGCAGGTTGCCTTGGGTGAAAATACGCTCGGTCGCGACCGGTTTGACCCCGGTACCCAACTGCAAGCCGCTGGGTGACTGACTTTGCTGAGAAGTCTGGGCACCGACCTGGCGCAGGTTTTGGTATAACAGGTCTTCAAATACGGCACGCGATTTTTTAAAGCCACTGGTACTGACGTTGGCCAGGTTGTTTGAAATCACGTCCATCTGCATTTGCTGTGCATCCAGACCGGTTTTGGAAATCCATAATGAGCGTATCATCGTTCACTCCTTGGGCATTGAGCCATGTTCATAGTGTCATCTTAGTCCTGGCCTTAGCCATTCAAACCAAAGAGTTGATCAGCTTTTCCGGCGTTGTTTTGGGCGTTATCAAGCATTTTCATTTGCATCTCAAACTGGCGCGCCAGGCTGATCATGTTGACCATGGTATCGACGACATTCACGTTACTACTTTCCAATGCACCACCGACCACCGTGACATTGGCATCTGCCGGTGCCGGTTGTCCATTCGAAGTCACAAACAAGCCATCTGCAGCCCGTTTCAGACTGGATTCTGGCGGGTTTGCCAGTTTGATACGTCCGATAATATTGGTTGCACCGGGCGCCGTCAGGTTGTTCACGCTGGAGACCGTGCCGTCCTTGGCAATCGTCACCGAGACATCCGGTGGAATGCTGATCGGACCACCATCGCCCATCACATTCAAGCCGGATTCGGTTTGCAACTGCCCATTCTGGTTAATCTTGAGTGAACCGTTACGCGTATAGCCCTCAGAGCCATCGGCGCGCTGGACGGCAATCCAGCCTTCGCCTTGCACAGCAATGTCCAGGTCGCGTCCGGTTTGCTGAATGCTGCCTGCGGCATAATTGGTACCCATGGTGGCGTCAACCACAAAGGCGCGGGTCGGCAGGCCATCTCCTAAAATCGGCACCGCCCGGAAGCTGTCTATCTGCGCTTTGAAGCCTGTTGTCGTTGCGTTGGCCAGGTTGTGTGCAGTGGTAGCCTGTTGCTCCAGGATATGTTTGGCGCCGGTCATGGCGGTATAAATCAGACGGTCCATTGCGACTCCTTCAATCAGTCAACATTCAGCGTTTAACGACTCAATTAGCGCATGTTCACCAGTGTTTGCAGCACCTGGTCTTGCGTTTTAATGGTTTGTGAGTTGGCCTGGTAAACACGCTGCGCCATAATCATGTTCACCAGTTCTGCAGTCAGGTCGACGTTGGAGTCTTCCACTGCCGAAGATTGCAATACCCCCAGCGTGCTGCTGCCTGGTGCGCCAATCAAGGCTTCGCCTGAATCGAACGAGGATTGCCACTGATTGCCGCCCAGCGAGCGCAAGCCGTTAGGGTTGACAAAGTTGGCCAAAACCACACGGCCCAGCGCCTGTGATTGACCATTACTGTAACGTCCCACAATAATGCCGTCGCTACCGATGCTGAAGTTGGCAATCCGGCCAGAGGTATAGCCGTCCTGGGCTAACTTGTTCACACTGAAGCCAGAGCCATATTGCGTACTGGCGGTGTAATCCAGTTTGAGGTTGACGGCAGCTGCACCGCTTGAAGGTGTAAAGCTGACATTCAGGGCTGTAGAGTTGGTGGTGTCATACGCGCCAGAGGTCGTGAATTGAATCGTGCCCGTTGCTGTATATGGATCTGAAGCATTCGCTTTCGGTGGGACCACACTGCCGTCAGCAGTGGTATATGTTTGCCAAGTATTTGCAGCGGTTTTGACAAAGTAATTCTGCACCGTATGGCTATTGCCCAAGGCATCATACACGGTAATCGAAGTCGAGTTGGTGTAGGTAGTGGCATCAGAAGGGTTAAATGGTTTAACCGATTGATCGATGACTGGGCTATCCGAGTTCAGATTGAGCTTGCCGGTGACCTGGGTGGATGTTTTTGGGGGCAGGTCGCTGGTGTTAATTTGAATATCTACTGGCGAGGACCCTTCCAGGTTATCAGCACTGTTGCCTCTCAGGCGTTTGCCTTCACTATTCACAATATAACCATCTTTATCCATCTCAAACTGGCCGTTACGCGTGTAGGTGACGACACCGTTCTGGCTCATAATGAAAAAGCCATTGCCATTGATGGCCACATCCAGTGTATTGTTGGTATTGGTGATGTTGCCTTGAGTGAACTCTTGCGAGACCTTGGCCAGCTTGGTACCAATCCCGATTTGTGTGGCGCCCCCGCCGTTCAATGAGGCGGCATATACATCAGAAAATTTGGAGGTTGATTGCTTAAAACCCACAGTGTTGGCGTTGGCGACGTTGTTGCCAATCACAGACAATTGTTGAGAGGTGGCATTTAAACCGCTAAGACCTTGTTGAAAACTCATGCTATTTCTCCTTGCGTAAGATTACATTCTGTGGGGCTTTAGAATACTTCCAGGACATCGGCCAGTGCCACGTCCTTGCCTGTACTCAAATTCAGTCTGGACGAGCCGTTCATTTGTGAAACACTTTGCACCTGGGCCAGGCTTAATGCGGTGCTGGTTGTTTTTGCGTCCCCTAGTGTTGCGGTCGTTTCAAAGGTATAAGTGCCAGTCGGTGCCGGTTGCCCGCTCGCGTCTTTTCCATCCCAACCCAAGGCATTGATGCCGGTGGCCTGCTTGCCTAGCGTCAGTGTTTGAATGACGGTGCCTGCGCCATTTTTGATGGTGACGGTCAGGTTGTCGGCTCCGTTCGGGATGTTGACACCGAACAGTGCGCCTTTTTCGCCCAGCTCCATGGTATTGCCGGCAGACAATATATTGCGGCCTATCATGCTGGTCGCCTGGTAGGACTGGCCCATCTGCACGTTGTTGATGAGGCTGGTCATGGAGTCATTCAGTTTGTTGATCCCGGTTACCGTGTTCAGTTGCGCCATCTGGCTAGTCACCTGGGCATTGTCCATCGGGTTGAGCGGATCCTGGTTTTTCATTTGCGTCACCAGAAGCTTCATGAACCTATCTTGGGCATCATCGGTACTGGTTGTATTTGATGAGCGATTGTTCACTGTATTGAGCAAGTCTTGAGGGACCTGATTGTTAGTATTCACCGTGGTCATATGAGATTCCTTTCTGCAGGTTATTGACCAATATTGAGTGTTTTAAGCAACATGGTCTTGGCCGCATTCATGGTTTCCACGTTGTTTTGATAAGCTCGGGAGGCAGAGATCATGTTCACCATCTCTTCAGTAACGTTGACGTTAGGCATGGTGATATAGCCTTCACTGTTGGCCATCGGGTGTTTGGGGTCGTAGACCACTTTGCCGGGGCGGTTATCTTCAATCACGCCGTCAACCGCAACTGTGCTGGCGTTTTGATTCGCCGCATCTTGCACGGCCTTGAACACGACCTGTTTGGCCTGATAGGGTTTGCCGTCAGAGCTGACCACGCTGTCCGCGTTGGCCAGGTTACTGGCTACGGTATTCAGACGCATGGATTGTGCGCTCATCGCAGAGCCGGAAATCTTGAATACATTAAACAAAGACATGTCAGTACTCCTTACTCAATTACTGGCCATTGATTGCGGTCAGCATTTTTTTGATCTGGCCGGTGATCATGGTTAAGCTTGCTTCATAACGGATGCCGTTATCGACATAGGCATTACGTTCTGCATCCATGTCTACCGTATTGCCGTCTACAGAGGCTTGCGTCACCGTGCGGAACAATGGATCACCCGGGCCTGCGTAACCCTGATTCGGCTGACCTTGCATGTGGCCCGAGTCGGTTTTTTGCAAACCACCTGTTGCTGTACCCGTGCTACTGGCTGGATGCATGGCGGCCTGCATGGCGGCTTTAAAGTCGATATCGCGTGCCTTGTATTGCGGTGTATCCGCATTGGCGATATTGGATGCCAACAGCTCTTGACGTTCATTGCGGACACGCAATGCCGTCTGATGAAAATTCAGTGCGGCGTCTAATTTGTTGATCATCATTGATTCCTTTCACTTGCCTGAATCTCTGGCTTTAATCTTTGGTTAGCGATTGTTGTAGCCTCGTCGCCAAAACACCTTTATTCAAAAATATCCTAAAGGTTTGCCAGACACGGCCGTTAATCCTGATAACTCGTTACCTCTTATTGCTCGAGTCACTTTTACTAGCTATGCCTAGTGTACGCCGCACGTTTATGAACAATTTCTGAATTAAATGCGGTAAATCCCCTTTATTTGAGCATTTAGCGCCAGCGGTTGTGCGTAGAATGAATGCTCATGAAACCTCGTCTGCTTACAATTTTTTGTGCGATGCTGATTGCCCTGACCGGGTTCTTCAGTCATGTCTTGCACGCAGCTGACCGTACGGCGACAACCGCTACGCTGGCCAATCAGCGTGTCGCTGAGCCGGCGGTCGCAGACATGCACAGCCGCGTATATCAAACCGCTGTGCAATATGTGCAGAGCCAGACGCAAGGTTATCCAGGCAAAGTCAATGTCGACATTCAGCCACTGGACAGCCGTGTTCGTATTGCTGCCTGCGACATGATGGAAGGATTTACCGTACCAGGCTCACGGTTGTGGGGTAAAACACATATAGGTGTCCGTTGCCTGCAAGCCGAGACCAAGTTGTGGACGCTGTATGTGCAGGCAGACGTGCAAGTGTGGGCTGAATATGCAGTGACGGCAGTGCCAGTCAGTCAGGGTGCACTACTCAGCCCGAACGATGTGGTGTTGCAATCAGGGGATTTAAGCAAGTTACCGGCTGGCATTATCACGGACTTGTCCATGCTTGAAGGCAAACAAGCCGCCTTGAATATGCCGCTGGGCACGGTGTTGCGCCCAGAGTTGCTTAAGTCCAGACCTGTGATCATGCAGGGTCAGACTGTACAGTTAAATAGCCGTGGCGAAGGATTTGTGGTCAGTGCAGATGGGACTGCACTGCAAACAGCCAATGCAGGGCAGGTGGTGGATGTCAAAGTCAGTAGCGGCCAGGTGATTAAAGGGGTTGCACTGTCGAGTGGAAAAGTCGATGTAAGATATTAGGCAGACTCACCACGACAACCATGAAAAAATACTTCTCAATCAGAATCTTGAGATAAAAACTATATTAACAACTAAAGTTCGCTTAAACTATGCCGATAGAACTGTTAATCAATGAGGGTTTAGTCACCCGACAAACTCAGACATCAAGGCAGAGGGATAGCATGAATATTTCAGATTCGATCAAGAAACTTGGGATTGGTGTAGATAAACCAGTATTAGATAAAGGTACCAGCAGCAAAAGTACCGAAAAAACAAGCACATCGGCAACGCCAGCCAGCAAAGACAATGTGACATTGTCCGCGGCATCGGTGCAGATGCAGTCCATTGAAGCGGGGATTGCCTCGTCAGAGGTGTTTGATACGCACAAAGTGGACGAAATTAAAAGTGCTATTGCGCGTGGAGACTTTACTGTCGACACGGGTAAAGTGGCTGACGGCTTATTGCAAACCGTTAAGGACTTGATACATTCGAAAAAAGGATGATGTTTATGACAACTGCAAATCGCAACGCTATCCCTGAGATCAGTTTTGAAGCGGATGCCAATCTGGTTGAAGCGCTCATTGAAGATTTGCAGAATGAACAAAAAGCCTTGGTCAAAGCTGACCTGGACACCATAGAACGGATTATTGATCAGCGTGTAGAGTTACTACAGGCGCTGGGTGAAGCCGCAAAACAGCGTTACGCTGCCTTGTCGGCCGCCGGCTTCGAAGCCAATGAAAAAGGCATGGCTAAATGGCTGGAGTTAGGACATGGCAAAGTGATGGATACTGCATGGATGGAGTTCCAGAAAAAACTGGCGCAGGCAAAAGAGCTTAACCGCATCAACGGCATCCTGATCAACAAGCATTTTCAACGCAACCAGGAAAAGCTGGATGCGATTCAAGGCAAAGCAACCAATGCCACGCAGTTCTATGGCAAAAATGGCCAAACTCACGGTGCCCATAGCTCTCGCACCAGCTTTGCGGTATAACTCGCATTAAAATCAAACGATCACAACCGTAAATGGCAATTCATCATTGCCACTTTCAAGCTTGAGCGTTGCTTACTGGCTTTCCAGCCATTCCCAGCGCTCCAGTTTCTGCAAGATTAACGCTTCAATTTCATCCAGTCTCTCTTGTCGTTGCTTGACCTGCTCAGGCGCTTGCTTGTAAATGTCGCCTTGTGCAAACTGTGCCTGGATATCAGCTTGCTCTTGCTCTAATTGTTCAATTTCTGCAGGCAGCGCTTCAAGCTCACGCTGTTCCTTAAAGCTCAACTTTTTTCGGGTTGAGGTGTTGGATGAGGCGTTCGTGCTGACGGGGGACGAGGCTGCAGGCACCGGTTTTTCGACTGGTTTATTTGCAGCTTCGCGCTGCTGGCTAAAGCGCAGCCAGTCATCATAACCACCGCTAAATTCGGTGAGTTTGCCCTGGCCTTCAAAAGCAATGACTTGTGTCACCGTATTTTCCAGGAATGCCCGGTCATGACTCACCAGAAACAGGGTGCCCGCATAATCTTGCAGCAGGTTTTCCAGCAGTTCCAGCGTATCGATATCCAGATCGTTGGTGGGTTCGTCTAGCACCAATACATTGGCCGGACGCGCAAATAATCGGGCTAGTAACAGACGATTGCGTTCACCGCCAGACAGAGATTTGACCGGGGAGCGTGCACGTTGCGGTGCAAACAGAAAATCCTCAAGATAACCAATCACATGGGTGCGTGTTTCACCGATTTGCACATACTCCGATCCCGGACTGATCGTGTCCATCAGCGTTGCTTCCGGGTTGAGCTGTTCGCGCATCTGGTCAAAGTAGGCCACCTGGATATTCGTCCCCAGTTGTACCTTGCCCGCGCTAGGCGCTAACTCGCCCAAGAGCAGCTTGAGCAGCGTGGATTTACCAACCCCGTTGGGCCCGAGCAGTCCGATGCGGTCCCCCCGCATAATGCGCGTACTAAAGCGATTAATCAGCATTTTGTCACCAAACGCCATGCGCACTTCTTGCAGTTCTGCAATCAGCTTGCCTGAGCGCTCGCCCGCATCGAGTTGCAAGTGCACCTGACCTTGACGATCACGGCGTGCAGCGCGGTCAAGCCGCAGTTGCTCCAGTCTTCTGACGCGGCCTTCATTGCGCGTACGCCTGGCTTCAACCCCTTTGCGGATCCAGACTTCTTCCTGCGCTAGAAACTTGTCAAATTTGGCCTGGTGTTGTGCTTCTACGGTCAGCAATTCAGCCTTTTTCAGTTGGTACTGGCTATAGTTGCCTGTAAATTCGGTTAAATGACCGCGGTCAAGTTCGACAATACGGGTAGACAGGCGGTCCAGAAAGCGACGATCATGCGTAATCAGCATCACGCTGCCTTGAAAGCCCAAGAGCAGCTCCTCCAGCCAGACGATTGCTTCCAGATCCAGGTGGTTCGTCGGTTCATCGAGCAACAAGACATCGGGGGCTTGCACTAATGCCTGTGCCAGGGCCACGCGTTTGCGCCAGCCACCTGACAAGGTGGCAATTGGGGTGTCTGCCTGTAGCCCAAGTTTGGACAACACAGACGCAATGCGGGATTGTAGCGCCCAGCCGTTTTCAGCTTCCAGGCTGTGCTGTAATACTTGCATGCGATCGAGCAAAGCTTCAGTCTCTTGCGTCTGCGACAACTGCAGTGACAGGTCATGATATTCTTTAAGTTGTGTGACGACATTCCCCAAGCCTTGGGCGACGGCAGTAAACACATCATGCGCTGCATCCAGCTCGGGCTCTTGCGGTACGTAGGCAATCTTGCTGCCAGGGTCGCGCCAATATTCGCCATCATCCAGTTTGATCAGCCCGGCGACCACTTTAAGCATGCTGGATTTACCGGTACCATTACGGCCAATGATGCCGACACACTCCTTGTTATCCAGCTGAAAGTTGACTTGGTCCAGTAATGGCACATGACCAAAGGCCAGGCTGGCCTGTTTGAGTGTGATTAAAGGCATATCAGTGTATCTGTTGTGAAGGCGAGGGGAGGGTCTCTAAGGGCGCCAGAGTGGCACGTAAAGAGACAGAGGGTGCGGGCCGGGTATCTGGCTGATACTCCTCGACCCAGCGCTGCAAGTCTTGCTTGATTTGAGACTCTGGCAAATGCGGTATGGTCGCCAACCACTCGAGCAACTGCGTCAGCCAAAGGCTATCTGCACTGCGCGCTTGGGCAATCCGTAGTTTTTCATGGCTCGTCGGCAAGGTGTTTTCATCATCTGCCAGCAACTCTTCATAAAGCTTTTCACCCGGACGCAGGCCGGTAAACTCAATGCGTATTTCTTGCTCTTGCAGACCGGATAGTTTAATCATGTCGCGTGCCAGATCAATGATTTTGACCGGTGTGCCCATATCCATTACAAAGACTTCACCGCCGTTGCCCATGGTCGCTGCCTGTAATACCAGTTGCGCGGCCTCAGGGATGGACATAAAGTAGCGTGTGATCTCCGGGTGGGTAATTGTGATTGGGCCGCCGTGCGCAATTTGCTCGCGGAATTTTGGAATCACGCTGCCACTGCTTCCCAGCACGTTGCCAAAACGCACCGTGATAAAACGGGTGTGATTTTGCTTGTTTTGCAAGCCCTGACAAATGAGTTCGGCCAGACGCTTGCTGGCGCCCATGACATTGGTCGGATTCACTGCTTTATCAGTGGAGACCAGCACAAAAGTGGGCACATTAGCCGCCTGGCACGCCGCTGCAATCTGGTAGGTGCCGTAGGCATTGTTCTGCAAGGCCTCTACCACGTTAAAATGCTCCATCATAGGCACATGCTTATAAGCCCCGGCATGTAACACAACCTCCGGCTGATGATTTTGCAAGATGCGTTGTATCCTGGCCTGATTTTTCACATCGGCCACCAGATAGACTAGCTCTGTATTGGTGACGGACTGATTAAATTCTTGCTGCAAGGTGTACAACGCATATTCCGAGATATCCAGACAGATTAATTGTGCCGGGTGAAAACTCAGTATTTGTCTGCACAGTTCAGAGCCAATGGAGCCCGCAGCCCCCGAGACCAGCACTACCTTGTTAGCCAACATCGTACTCAAGCCATGGGTGTCCAGCTGCACCACATCTCGTCCCAGCAAGTCCTCGACATCAATCTTGCGAATTTGCGAGAGACTGACCCGGCCACTGATCAGGTCAGACATGGCTGGCAGGGTCAAAACTTCCATCTCGGGAGATTTTCTGGCGGCTTCCACCGCCAATCTGCGTTTCTGGTGTCGGCTACTTGGCATCGCGATCATGCAATGCTGGCAGCCATAACGTGCGGCAATTGCTGGAATATCTTCCAGACCACCTTCTACCTTGGTGTGCATGATTTCGCGGCCCACCAGCCTGTTCGCTGGATCTATCATGGCCACGACACGCCATTCCGGATTTTTACTGAGCTCTTTAATCAGGTTAAAAGAAGCATCTTCAACCCCGATCACAATCACAGGTTTACCTTGCAGCGCAACCGTATTAAATAAACGCCGCTCTTTCCAGGCACGGTATAAAAAACGGCTCCCGCCCATGGCCAAAATGAGCAACATAGGATTCAGGATCAGCACCGAACGCGGGATGATGATCGTTGGGTGGACCAGCAGGGCATACGCTGCGCTAAGCAAGGCAGCAAATCCTACTGCGCGCATAATCCGTTTTAAATCGGGCAGACTGGCAAACCGCCAAAGTCCTTTATACAGGCCAAAGCTATAAAAACAGATCGCATGAATGGCAAAAATCACTGGCAATGTCTGCCAGATATGCTGTACAAAGTTGGGCGGTATCTGGAAGTTAAAGCGTAACAAGAACGCAAATACCCATGCCACGATCACAACGACCGCATCATGTTTAAAAGCAAGAAAAGACAAAACGCGTGCTGGTAGCCTGAGCATAGAAATCAAATAATCAATCAATGCGTGATGTTATCACGCCGGATGACCTTGATCACTGTCATGCAGATAATCTTAATATCTAACCAGATTGATCGATGCTTTAGATAGTATTCATCCAGAGCCACTTTTTGTGGAATGGGAATTTCGTCCCGTCCATTTACTTGCGCCCAGCCAGTGATGCCTGGTTTCAGCGTATGAACGTTTTTTTCAGTGCGCAATGCGATTAAATCGTCTTGATTGAAGAGCGCAGGACGTGGCCCGACAACAGACATATCCCCTTTCAGCACGCTCCATAATTGCGGTAACTCGTCCAGGCTAGTTTTTCTGATAAAACTTCCTACCGGTGTTAAGAATGCATTTCGATCCCTTTGCTGATTCATCAAATGTGTGGCAATTTGAGGCGTTCCAACACGCATGGACCGGAATTTTGGCATTTGGAACAACATATTGTTTTTGCCAACACGCTGGCTCCAATATAATGCAGGGCCCACAGAGGTTAGTTTTACTAAAAGATAACTGAATACAAGCAATGGACTAAATAAGAGTATTGCTATAACTACATTCAGGATATCAAATGTTCTTTTAATCAAAATAATGATTTACCTTGGTTGATATTTAGGACTAATATCAGGCTTTTAGCTAAGTAATTACTTTTTCGATTTGTTCTGAGAGATTTAACGAGGTGGATTTTATTAAGAACTTGATTGCATGATATTTTAATCTTATTGTCTCTTTTAAAGAGTTATTAAATAAATCTTTCTTCTATTTAACCAATCGTCTTTTGATAAAAGTCTAGCCATGCCTGTGTTAAAAGATTGCTATCAAAAGAATCTATTGATCTTTTATAAGCACTCTCGCTCAAAGTTTTCCTCAATTCAGGATTGTTAATTAAAGAGTTTAATTTATAAGTTATATCATTAACATTTCTAGGTTCATGAAGTAATCCAGTTTTATGATTTACAATTGCTTCATTCACGCCATAAATATCAGAGCCAAGTGCAGTTACTCCACAAGCTGCAGCTTCGATGATTACAGTTGGGAATCCTTCTCTGTAGCTTGGTAGGCAGAGAATGTCAGCTGCTACCATGTATCTTTCTGGATTGAGTGTTTCAGGTACAAAGAATAAAGTATGTAGTTTGTCATTTAATATTTCTTTTATGGCAGGTGTTAAATCATGTTCATCAGGCCCAACAAACAGAAGTTTTGCATTATGGTTAGTTATACCTTTAAATGCATGAACTAAATCTAATATACCTTTATCTTTATTTAGCCTTCCTAAAAACAAAAGAACTACATCATCTTCAGATATTCCTAAATTTTGTCTAGTAGACAAAAAAAGCTTTGAACAAGGCCTGAATTTCTCTAAATTGACTCCTGAAATAGAGCCTTCGTGAAAAACAATACCCTGATTTTTTTTGAGTATTTTGTTTTCTACTAAAAAGGAATTCTCAGAATGTGAAACAACTATTACATTCGTACTGATAGTGGCTATAACCTTATCAAGAAATACGAGTAGTTTTCTCATTAATCCACGTTTCGTAACCCAAACTTCCCCCTGAAAGGTGTGAATACGTATTTTGATTCTAGCTAGCCAAGCGGCTAACATCGTCAGGAGTCCAGCTTTAGGTGTAATAGAATGGACTGAGTCGAAACGTACTGTAAGAAATAACCAAAACAAACTAGCTAAAACCTTTATATCTGCAATGATGTTTATTTCTCTTTCGATCCTTAACGGGATCAAATTTGCATTAAGATTTAAGTTTTTTAATAGGTTTTTATCCTGAGTATTAAGAACAACATATACATCGTAGTGTTGGGATAGTAGTTTTATATGCTCTTTAAGAAAAGCTTTTAAAGCATACTCAGCTGTTAATACAATACAAATTCTTTTCATTTAACTGACTGTAAAACCAGAGCTCTGATTGTTTTTATACATCTGACTGTGAAGCTTGCTAAAACTAAGGGCAAGAGATATTGTTCTGTTTTGATGAAGTAAGTTGTTTGAAATTTCAGTATGCTGTAGTAGGTGAGTAATTGGCGTTTAAAATCTATGTTTGTCTTTACTCTATAGAGCAACAGAAACTCATCTAAACAAGCATATTTACTAGTTTTACTGGCTCTGAGTAAAAGCTCTTGATCTTCGCTTAAGTAGGAGGCTGGCAGTTTATATTTAAATCTTCTAAACCACTCAGTTTTTCCAAGCCAAGTAGGGTGAGGCATATATATACTACGCCAAATATAGCGAGTGAGTTTACGGTGCGTTTGATCAAAAGGAAGCTCACCAACTATGTCGTTCTCTTCATTAATTTTATAAGCTCGGGTAGATAGTAAATCAATACCAGGGTTATCCTTAAGAAATTTAATCTGTTTTTCTAATCGACACTCGACAGCTATATCATCGCCATCCATTCTAGCAAAATAATCACCTCTGGCAATATCAATCGCTTGGTTCAATCGTTTTGCAAGCCCCTCATTTTTTCCATCCTGCAAGATAATAATTCTATCGTCTTTTATTTCTCTAATGACCTCTACAGAGTTATCGGTAGAGCCATCGTCAATCAGAATTAATTCCCAGTCCTTAAATGTTTGATTGATTATGGATTTTACAGCGTCATTCAAATATTTTCCCGCATTAAATACCGGCATTGCAATGCTAATAGTAGGCGTGTCTTTATGATGTAAAGTTTCAACGGTCATTCTTTGAGATTGAGAACATAATTATGAAATACAATTAACAATTAAATCAATTTATCATTTCTACTGAGTTTTTTAGACAAGCCAATAATTAAAACAGTACTTGATCAAAGCTAAATTAAATACCATGAGGGAGGACAAAGATCACTAATGTCTCTAGAGTTGTCAGCAAACCAATTCAAGGGCGCGATAACGACTTTTTCAGGATTTGAACCTAGCCATGCACCCCACCAACTAAAAGAGCTATTTGCAATTACATGATGTTTACATGCTGCCATCAATATCATATCTTCATATGAGTTTTTGCCAGAATTATGATCAACGAATATCACATTATTTAAGTAATTAAGATTCTCTTTAGCCCAACCGATATCATCAGAAAAAACAAAATAAAAAGGTTCAGATACTAAACTAGTAATATGTGCTATTGCCTTCTTGTAGTATTCAAGCCCTAAAAATCCATGTACTTTATTTGTATTAGGATTGCTAATATAATCACCACGTCGTATGTGTATCGATACAGCGTTTAATTTTTCAATCTGACTCTTAATTTGAGAGCTCATCTCAGACAGTTCATTAACTGGGGTCAACTCTCTAATTAAAGTTCCCCTAATTGAATCGAAATACTTATGCGACTGCCAATAACCATCTATATATACAGGCGATTTGAGCTTAAAAAAAATTCTGTTTAAAGCAAAGCTACTTTCCAAGTAATGCTTACCGTTCGGCAATCTTAATTTTTTAATTATGTATTTAACTAATCTCGTTCTTGGCTTTGTTAAAACTTTAATTTCTTCTTGAGTAGCAATGTCTGCTTTGATTTTGAAGTGATTTAATTCATAGCCATTATGCAAATTGTAATTTTGATAGCCACTCAAATCTAGTTTCAATTCTGATAAGTTATTTTCTGCAAGTGCTCTTCCAGCAGCGTACTGAAATAGTTGATTACCGAGTCCGCCTATTAATCTAACCACTACCATAAAGTTTTTTATCTAAGAATATCTATAATCACTATAATTTAAATTATTTTCTATTACAAACGGACATAAGAATTGCTTCGTATTTTTTTGTAATTACATCCCAAGTAAACTTTTCTTGCCATTTTATTTTCCCTTGACGTCCTTTTTGATCAAGAGCTGATTTATCGTTCATTAAGTTGCGCATGGAGGTTGCTAAGTGCTGAATCTCAACATTAGTAAAGTTGCGATGATTTTTATATGATTCACATACAAAACCACCTCCAGTCCATTCAAGAATCTCTAGTGAATTTCCAACATCTACCGTTAGAAATGGTGTTCCCGCTGCAGCTGATTCGAATAAAACGAGTGGAGAGTATTCGATATTTGACGCAAATACGAACAGATCTGCATTCATAAATGCTTGAATCAACTCATTTCTAGGAAAATCCGAAATAATTACTTTTTTATTAGATTGTTTAAGATTTATTGTTTTTGCAATTTCTTCAGGGGATTTCTTTTTAAATGTAACCCCTAATTTTTTAAATAAAATATAGACTAAATGTTTAATTCCAATAAAAAGACCATTTGAATTAAAGACCAGTTTCAAATTACGCCAAATATCGTGTGTACTGGTATAAGGGATATTACCATTAAGAATCAATGTAGCATGCTCATTTGGTTGTAGATCGAGTGATTCAAAAGCTTTGACAACTTCCCAATGGCCTTTAGTCCCAGTAAAGCTACCTACTGTTAGATAGAGAAAAGAGTTTTCACTAATTTTATTTCTTTCTCTAAAGCGTAAATCTTTTAGGCAGTTAAATTCTTTTTCGCTTGCACCGTTTGGTAAAATTGAATAGTTTGTTATGCCATTTTTTTTTGCAAACTCTATATCTCTATATTTACTTGCATAAAAAATTAAATGGTCAAATTGCTTCAAAATTGCAGGCATTAACTTAAAATACGCTTCATATTCTGGATTATACAGAGCAGAAAATCCACATGGAATAAAGACCTTGGGCGTTTTAATGCGATCTATGATCTCCCAAGTAGCATCAAAAGTCCATTGTTGGGCAGCTTTTATCATTATTACATCAAATTCAGATGTAATTAGATAAGTTTGATAATCGAGCACCTCTCCAAGCATTCCAGAAACAAAATTTCCTTTTACATCAAATTCTTTAATGCTTACACCGTTTAGTTGCAGAGTGGCTCGGTTTGCTAATTTAGAGGTTGCCACAGTTACATCATGACCAAGCTCTACGAGTCTCTCAGCAACTTGACGCATCACTTCTTGTACGCCACCAACACTGGGATAATAAAATTCTGAACAAAATAAAACGCGCATAGTTTAGTTAATAAATTTTCTGGCCCAGTTTAAGGTGGCATGTAATCCGTCTTCAATTGAAAATTCTGGTCGCCATCCAGAAACATAGGTGAGTTTTGCTGGACTTAGTACACTCTCTGCAACATCAAATGGTCTCTCTGGAAGAATATTGAGTTTTAATTTAGAACTGCTCGCTAATTTTATTATATGGTTAATTATTTGACGGTTACTATAACCAATACCGGTTCCTATGTTAAAAATATCTCCAGATTTACCATTCTCTAAAGCGCAAAGAATACCCTTGGCTAGATCGTTAATATAAATATAATCTCGAATAGTTCCATTCTGACCAAATATGCTTACTGGTTCATTTTTCAAAATTTGAAAAATTGCAGTTGCAATAAAACCTTGACCTTTACCCGGCATTTGATTGATTCCGTAGGGATTTCCGGGACGTACAATGGTTACTGGTAAGCCTGCAAGACGCTGATACATCAAAGCGTATTTCTCTGAGGCTAGTTTAGTAATTCCATATGGTGATACTGGATTAGTAAGATGTGCTTCATCTATGGGTAAATACATTGCGTTACCATAAACTGTACCTCCAGAAGAAACCAATAAAAATTTCTTTAAATCATATTCAGAAGCTAGTTTTATTAAATTAACGGTTGAAGGCAAATTGCCCAAAACGTCGTGTATAGGATCATCGAAACTAGTTTTAGGTACAGTTGAATAGGCAAGATCCATAACTTCATCAGCATCAGAGAGTAGTTTTCTTGCAAAAACTTCATTAGATATATCACCTGATAAATACTTTACTGTCGTAGGTAAAGTTAATTTTGGTGTTTTGCTACGACCAACGACAATAATATGTTCTCTACCACTTTCTAATAAGTATGGAATTAAGCTGCTACCAATAAATCCACCACCACCAATTAATAGTGTACTCATTCAGCTAGCCTTTACCTAATACTTTATTTCTCAGTGATTTTAAGAGTGGTTTTAAAAAAGATGGAATGTAACTATATAAAAATCTAGATTTGATTTGCTTAAGTTGTTTATCAACAATAATATTAAACTCGGTATTATTTTCTTTAATATTTTCAGAAATTTTATCTACAGCAAGTAAGTACATTTTTATTGCTTTTCTCTTGGAAAGCGCAGATGGTGATTTCTGTTGACTTCTGAAACCATGATATAGGCAGGAAAGTTGTAGGCACTCCTGTAAAGAGTAGCTATCTTTTAACCAATAATATAAATTTTCGGAAGAAATTTTAGTTACATTTTCTAAAAAAGGGTTTACCCCTGTCCTCGACATACTAGTGTCCACTTCTCTATATTCCATTAGATATTCTGGAATATTAGATAGTTTGTAATTACGAGATATTCTTGACCATAGCTCATAGTCTTCTGGTGGTTGTCTTGATTTATCTTCACAGTATCCCCCAACCATATCCAACACACTTTTTCTAATCATTATTGATGAGTGTACAAACGGATTATCGAATAATAATTCTAACTTTATTGCTTTGTCACTTATAGCATGGGTGTGATTCCTGAGAGTGGGGTGGTTGTCTTTTATTATTTTTGACCAAGTTCCAACCATAGCTACTTCAGGATGCTGTTTCATATACTTTAATTGCTTGTCTAGTCTAGTTGGCATCATAATGTCATCTTGATCTATTCTGGCTATATAGTCAGAGTTGGACAAGGCAATTGCTCTATTTAAAGTAGTCGCTAAACTGCAATTAGTTTGAGTAAAGTATCGTATTCTTAAATCAGAGAATTGTTTTATATCTATCTCGGATGAATCTTTAGAGCCATCATTAATTATAATAAATTCGAAATCAGATAAACTTTGAGTCAAAACACTTTGAATTGAGCTCTTGAGATAAGGTAGTCCATTGTAGACTGGTAAAATTACAGTTGTTTTTATCTCACGATCTTTCATTTTTTTCTAAACCAAAAACATCCGCATCCGTACTCTTGCATTGCAACATCTTCAGCGTTGGCATGATAGTTTAATCCACCATCGTTTTCATTCTCTGGAATTAATGCAAATTCAACCAACTCAAGGTCGCTGAAGTAGCTAATTATTTGCTCATATGAGTAAACTCTATGTGCATTAAAATAGATAACTGGTTTTCCCACAGGAACCACAAATAAGAGGTTGCCATCGTATGAAAGAACGCGTTTTAATTCATTAATTGCCTTTATATCCCCATATGGGTCTATGGGATCTCCATATCTACCAAGTCCTACATGTTCGACAACATGCATACAAGAAAGTGAACTTATAGTCCCATTTTCAAATGGTAAATTAGTCAAATCTGCAGCTTTGGACACCAGATTTGACAGCTTAATATTAGCAGGACGGAAATCATAAAACTCTACGTTGATAAATGCTGATATCGTACTTGCAAAACTTAATGTGGAAGATACATCAATGTGTTTTTCTGGCGTTATTTTAACAAGGACTCGTGCTGCCCAAGCCGGATGATAGATATAGTGACGATCGAACCCTGTGTTACTCGTATTATCATCTAAACACAAAATACGATTACTCCACTTTAAGTCAAACCGCTCGTCCATACTTAGCTTATAAAAATCATGAAATTGGTTTTTAACTCGCTTTTTGGATAAGTAGCTGTTGTATGAATATCTTGCCAAATAAGACAATGGTTTGATTGAGAATAATAGTTTTTTGAGAAAATCTTTAATCATGTAAGGCATTTTTATAATTAATCTTCTCATTTAATAAGATGGATTTTTTCAAAATGATGATGAGATAATTGTTATTCGGACAGTTTGATTGGCTAATTTGGATTCTAGCCAGATCTCTTGTCCCAATCTTGTCTGTTCACGAAAATAGTATTTATGTAAGTGTCGGCATATTTAATATATCCATTGAGTTTCATAAATTCGAAAATTTCTGAGATCTTTTCTGCGGTTTTATTTTGGGAGTAAGTCAAAGTTTCAATGCAAAAGATACTCGGGCGCCATTTATTAAAGTCCCATGACTTAATAATAGATAAATCCATTCCTTCTACATCTAAAGACACAAAAGTCGGGGAGGAGAGCGGAAAGTATTTTTTCAGAAGCGCATTAATATGAATTTGCTTTACTTTTACCTCGTCAGCTAGTTTATGGTCAGAGTTGCTTTCATATAATTTAACAGTACTACTTTGAGTTGTACTTAAAGTATTTGAACTCATTTTATAAAATGTAACTTCAGGGTCATCATTTATACCAACTGCAGATATTTCACATACATCATTGGGTCGTACTTTTTTTAGCTGATTTGCTAGGAATAAGTCAGGCTCTACTAAAACCCCTCGATATCCCTTTTTATAAAAAAAATAGGTATTGTTAAGGTGAATAGGGTCATTCGCTCCTAAATCTAAATAACTGACTTCACTCAACCCCATCCATTCAATTAAGAAATTGACAATTAGGTCCTCTCCAGATTGTGAGTATGAATTTTTTTTTTCAGTCATCTCACTTTTAAGTGAGATGACTTTACCTTTTAAGGCAAGAAGGTATTTAACTAAACTCATTTTAATCCCATATATTTTTTGTTTAATGAACCCATTGAAAATGCTTATTGCAATAATTGTTTGATTTGATTTTAAGGAGAAAATTAGTGCAAGTGATAGTTCTTTCAAACTGAGCCCATAAGAAATTGGTCCAAAATGCCGTAGGATTTCTCCTCGTGGTCTTTTAACTTTATATTCAGAGAATATACTAATATTTTCTTTTAATGATCTTAATTTGTTCTTTTCACAATCTCTTGAGAGTTGCTCTATTGAGTCTGCAGTTACATTTATTAGTGGAGCTTCCAAATAATTAAAGTTGCCTTTTGCGGTATTCATTAAACGAATATAGAAGTCAATATCTGATAGCCAAGTATAACCTGCATTAAATCTGACATCTAAGATTTTAGAAAACGCGACAACGCTTGGAGGCCCAATTAAATTTGCGAATACTAATCTTTCTGGATTAAGCTTAATTTTTTCTATTTCAGAAATTTTGGCTTGATGTAAGAAAAGCTTCTTGCCGTAAATGTTTCTGGCAAAACAAGCAGTAAACACGACTAGACATTTACCAGATAAAATTGGCTCTGTGGATTTGAATAAGCTATATTCATCCTCAAACCAATCGTCATGATGCAAAATCTTTATAACACTACCTGCAGCATAATTGATGCAAGCATTCCAATTATTGATCGCTCCCAAGCGACTGGGATTTTTAATATATCGAAGTCTAGAATCTTCTAACAACTCACCAAGTGCGTTTTTTACACTTGTATCTTCTGTGTCGTCTGTAATGACGACTTCAAAGTTGCAATTTTTCTGTGAAAGTACTGAACGCACTGTTCTCAACAGAATGTCAGACTGCCGGTATGCCGGTATGCAAACAGAAATTAAAGGCATTCTTTAAGGAGTCAGTTAGAGAGAATTAATTAACTCGAAATTTATAGAACTAAATTAAGTCTTTTTCCAAAAAGCACTTACACCATCTATGTCTATAATTTCATCATTGATTTTATGCAAACCACGAAAATCATGTATTGCTTTTGCACAGTTTACTATTGAATAATCGTCTACGATTACATATCCACCAGTAGATAATTTAGGGTACAAACTTTTTAAAGCATCCATAGTAGATTCATACATGTCGCCATCTAAACGCAAAATAGCCAACTTATCTATAGGTGCTTGAGGTAAGGTATCTTTAAACCAACCCTTTAGAAACTTTACTTGATTGTCCAATAAACCATAAGCGGAAAAGTTCTCTTTAACAGCCTCAAGCGAAACTCTTAAATAGTCAATTTTGTAATGTGGGTCGTCTAAGTCAGCAGGATATTTTTCTGGGTCTGGTTTTGGTAACCCCTCGAATGAGTCAGCTGCCCAGACCAAACGGTCTGTAACACTAAGAGCCTTGAGCATGCCACGCATGAAAATCACACCTCCACCACGCCATACACCTGTTTCTATAAAGTCTCCAGGCACGTCATTTTTAATAACTTGCTCTATACAAAACTGTATATTGCTTAAACGCTTTAATCCTATCATCGTATGCGCCATTCCCGGCCAGTCCAGACCAGATTCACGTTTTTTTTCATCAAACTTCTGCGGTTTAACTAAAAATGTATTTTCAGGCAATATCCATTTTGCAAAATATGCTTTTCTAGGGGCTAAATCAACTTTAATGAACTCCTCATGACCGTGAATCCAATTTGTTAATGCTTTTTTAAGCAAATCCACATAAAGCAACCCACCTGCATCTAATTCTTTTCTCATATTAAACTCACTTACTATATATTTGACAGTTTAAATCCAAAGGTCCCCATCCATGAAGTCGTTCAATATGCATATGCTTCTTAGGATAAGTAACAAAAAATTCACCGCAATGTAAAATGCTATCAAGGGTCTCTCCTTGAAATATCACTGAGGCGCTAATAAAGTATTTTCCAGGAACCAATGGCAAGCTTTGTACTTGCCAATTTAGATTGATTTCGCCACTACTTAAATTCAATTCATAATTTATCCATGATGATAAAAATGTATACAACCGAACCCCATCTTCTGAGTCAATTCCAAATGCCACTTGCAAATCTTTTCGATGCCTAAACTTATCATCAACAGAAGCTCTAAGAGCGACTAATAATGAGTTGCCTGCGGTCAATGTATCACCTGACTCAACTGCTAAGTACTCAATACTAACGCCACCAGTACCTCCACGCCCTGCGTTGTTATATACAGAGGCTTTATACTTTAATGAGTGATTTAAGTATTTTGCTCTAGCATCTTCAGCAGAACCAACGAAATCAACCTTACCATTGTTTAAAACTATCCCTTTATCGCAAAGAGTTGTGACGGCATCCAAATTATGGCTCACGAACAAAACTGTACGACCACTCTTCCCAATCTCCTCCATCTTACCCAGGCACTTTTTTTGAAACTGAGCATCCCCAACGGCTAGTACTTCATCTACTACCAAAATCTCAGGTTCTAAATGTGCTGCAACTGCGAAAGCCAGTCGCATGTACATACCACTGGAGTAACGTTTGACCGGAGTATCAAGAAACTTCTCTACTTCAGAAAAGGCGACAATTTCATCAAATTTTTTTTTAATTTCGATGCGACTCATGCCCAAAATCGCACCATTTAGATAAATGTTTTCGCGTCCTGTAAGTTCAGGGTGAAAACCTGTGCCAACCTCTAGCAAACTTGCAACTTTGCCTTTGATTTGAATCTTGCCAGTAGATGGCTCGGTAATTCTTGAAAGTATTTTTAGGAGCGTAGATTTACCTGCACCATTTCTACCAATAATTCCAACTTTTTCGCCTTGTTTTATCTCGAAGTTAATTTCTTTGAGAGCCCAAAACTCTTCAGTATTTCTGGGGGGAGTATTTATTGGTTTTATAGAGCTAAATTTCTTAGTAAGTACATCTCTAAGAGATTTATACCGCTCTTTCGATTTGTGACTAAGGTTATATTTCTTACCTAAGTTTTCAACGGATATCACAGTAGTCATTTTATATAACGTCAGCAAAGCTACGCTCAGTGTTTCTAAAAAAACGTATTCCCGTAATTAAAATTAAAAGAATTAACGATAAAGAGAGGTATAGTCCTGGTAAGTAAATCTTACTTGTAGCGTGGTGGCCCAAAATTGCCCATCTAAAGCCATCAATAATACCAACCATTGGATTAATTGAGTAAAGCAGCTTCCATTTTTCTGGAATTATTGATGAGCTAAAGCCGATAGGTGAAATGTACAGTCCGAACTGTAATATAAAAGGGATAATAAATCTGAAGTCTCTGTATTCAACATTTAATGCTGCAATCCAAAGCCCAGCACCTAATGCAGCTAAAATTGACATTAGTATGAATAATGGCAAAAGTAATATGTGCAAGCTGGGTTGGTAACCATACCAAAACATTAGTATAACAAGAATAAAAAATGAAATCAGAAAGTCAACTAAAGTAACAATAATTGCACTGACTGGAATAATCATCCTTGGAAAGTATATTTTTGAAATCATATTGGCGTTTGATATTAAACTATTACCAGCCTCTGCAAATGCCGTTGAGAAAAACTGCCAAGGTAGTAACCCAGCAAAAACTAAAATAGGATAAGGAACGTTATCCGAAGGTAAATTGGCTAATTTCCCAAATACCAAGGTAAATACAATCATTGTCAAAACAGGTCTAATTAAAGCCCATGTTATTCCAATCATTGTTTGTTTATACCTGACAAGTACATCTTTCCAAGCCAGAAAAAAAAATAATTCACGGTATTTCCATAGATCGAGCCAATAAGCCTTTTCCAACTTACCTGCTTCAATAGTCGTAATATTTGAGTCAACGTTATTCATTTATCTTTAATAACCATTCGGATTGTTCTTTTGCCAATTCCAGTGATCTTTACACATTTCAAATAAATTCCTCTCAGCTTTCCAGCCAATTATTTTGTTGGCAAATGATGGATTTGCGTAGCAAGAAGCAACATCACCGTTTCTTCTATCTTTGAACTGATAAGGAATTTCTGTTCCAGCTGCTTCTTGGAATGTTTTAATTATGTCCATAACGCTATAACCTTTTCCAGTGCCAAGATTCACTGCGATAGAGGTGAGATCATCAAGCTTATTTAAAGCTTTGATATGACCTTTTGCCAGGTCTGTAACATGAATAAAGTCCCTAACTCCAGTGCCATCATGAGTTTCATAATCATTTCCCCAAACGTTCACGTGTGTTCTTAATCCTGCTGCCACTTGAGAAACATATGGCATTAGATTATTTGGAATGCCAAGAGGATCCTCACCTATTAAACCGCTCTCGTGCGCACCTGCTGGATTAAAGTATCTCAAAATCGCTATTTTTAGTTTAGGAAAAGCATTAGCGTAATCTCTTAGCATTTCCTCAATGAATAATTTTGTTCTGCCGTAAGGGTTTGTTGCTGAGAGAGGATGTTTCTCATCTATTGGTAAATAAATTGGTTTCCCATAAACAGTTGCGGATGAACTAAATACTAATTTGGTTACGCCAGTATTATTGATGGCATTGAGTAAACAAACTGTACCGGTTAAATTGTTTGAATAATATAAATCTGGATTGGAAACAGACTCACCAACTGCTTTTAGCCCTGCAAAGTGAATTATTGCCTCACAGTTATAATCTCTTATGCTAGCTTCAAGTTGGTTTTGATCTCTTATGTCACCTTTAATGTACTCAATTTCTGAGTTGCAGATTTGAGAGAGTCTATTGATAACTTCAATTTTACTGTTTGAAAAATTATCATAAATGATTGGTCTAAACCCACATTGAAAGAGTTCAATAAAGGTATGAGAGCCAATATATCCGGCACCACCGGTTAGCAGAATATTTTTCATGAATAACTTTGGGAGAGTAAATCGCTAATATTTATTTTTGAATTCTGCATAAGCTCGAGAGAGCCCATCCTTTAAAGCAGTGTTGGGTTGCCAGCCTAATGAAAAGAGTAAAGATGAATCCATTAATTTTCGAGGTGTACCATCAGGTTTGGTCTTGTCATATATAATTTGACCTTGAAAATCAATAGTTGACTTAATAGTGTCTGCGAGATATTCAATTGTAACGTCGCTTCCGAAACCGACATTGATTAATGGCGGTTGGAATTTTTCGGAAGCAGGTTGATCACTATTTAATAAACTACGAAATTTACTTTCCTCTAATTGCATTAAAAAAACGCACGCATCAGCCATATCCTGATTGAATAAAAACTCCCGCCTTGGCGTCCCAGTTCCCCATACTGTCACGTCGGGTAAATTATTAATTTTAGCATCATGAAACTTTCTAATAAGTGCAGGTATTACATGACTATTTTCTGGATGATAGTTGTCACCTGGTCCATACAGATTGGTTGGCATTACCGCTAAAAATTGTGTTCCATACTGTCTGTTGTAACTCCAGCACATTTCTATCCCGGCAATTTTTGCGAGTGCGTAAGGCCGATTTGTTGGTTCAAGCGCGCCCGTCAGCAGATACTCTTCTTTGATAGGTTGTGGAGCGAGTTTTGGATAAATGCAGCTTGAGCCTAAAAAAAGTAACCGCTTTACTCCATGCACATAACATTGATGAATTACATTGGTCTGGATGGCTAAGTTATCATAGATAAATTCAGCGGGGTAGGTGTTGTTGGCATGGATGCCACCCACTTTGGCAGCAGCTAAGAACACGTATTCAGGTTTTTCTTTTGAAAAAAATTCAATGACAGCTTGCTGTGAAGTCAGATCAAGTTCTGCATGCGTACGCATCACAAGATTGCTGTAACCTTTTGCTAACAGCACTTTGACGATAGCAGAACCAACCAGGCCACGGTGACCTGCAATGTAAATTTTCGCGCTTTTTTCCATTTGTTACTCGTGATAATCCATGGCTTTATAGCCGTGGTGTTTTATTAACTCATCACGCTGGGCAGACTTGTAATCTTCACGCACCATTTCAGAGACCAACTCTTCAAAGCAGGTTTTTGGTGTCCATCCGAGCTTCTGTTTGGCTTTGGTCGGGTCGCCAAGCAGGGTGTCAACCTCCGTGGGTCTAAAGTAGCGAGGGTCAACCTGAATGATACACTTGTCGCCCCAGTAACCTTTTTCGTCTATGCCACTCCCTTTCCAAGTAATGACCATATCAAGTTCCTTGGCAGCGGCATTCACAAAGTCACGAACGCTATATTGTTTACCTGTAGCAATTACAAAATCTTCTGGTTGTTCTTGCTGCAACATTAGCCATTGCATCTCGACATAATCCTTGGCATGACCCCAGTCACGTAAGGAGTCCAAATTGCCAAGGTACAGGCAGTCTTGCAAACTCAACTTTATTCTGGCAAGAGCGCGTGTAATTTTTCGAGTTACAAATGTTTCACCACGAATTGGCGATTCATGATTAAACAGGATGCCATTGCACGCATAAATACCATACGCTTCACGATAGTTAACTGTAATCCAATAAGCATACATTTTAGCAACAGCATAAGGACTACGTGGATAAAATGGAGTGGTCTCTTTTTGCGGTGTTTCTTGCACCAAGCCATATAACTCAGAAGTCGATGCTTGATAAAAACGAGTTTTTTTCTCTAGTCCAAGAATCCGGATTGCTTCGAGAATGCGTAGTGTGCCAATGCCATCTGCATTCGCAGTGTACTCAGGCGTTTCGAAGCTAACACCGACATGGCTCATGGCCGCCAGGTTGTAGATTTCGTCTGGTTGGACTTGCTGAATAATTCTGATCAGATTTGTCGAATCAGTCAGGTCGCCATAGTGCAAGATAAAATTCTGATGTTCAATATGCGGATCTTGATAGAGGTGATCAATTCTATCGGTATTGAACAGAGAGGCGCGTCGCTTGATGCCGTGCACGATATAGCCTTTGTTCAATAAGAGCTCGGCCAGATATGCACCATCCTGTCCTGTGATGCCTGTAATTAAAGCGACTTTTTGTGACATGATTAAATTGCTAAGTTGAAAAGTGATGGAATTATAGCATGGGCACTATCTGTGTAGCCTTCAACAAGCGCTTTACATTTACGAGGGCTTACTTGCCAGCATCGCCTTGATATTCGCCATCTTACTTTTTCCATAATCTTTGCTAAGCACCTGATCCGGCCCGTTAAACGGATTGCCAAAGTGCTTCACATCATCTTTAGGCAATTCGCTAATAAAACGGCTAGGCTCGCAGGCTTGCATTTCACCCGCCCGTTTGCGTTTTTTGCACCAGGTGATGTTGAGTGACTTTTGGGCGCGGGTGATGCCTACATACATGAGTCGGCGTTCTTCTTCAATCTGGTCAGCGTCGATGGAGTTGGTGTGCGGCAGGATGCCTTCTTCACAGCCGATCAGAAACACATGGCCGTATTCCAGTCCTTTTGAGGCGTGCAGGGTAGAGAGTTTGACGGCATCTGGCTCGCCATCTTCGCGGCCTTCTAGCATGGTGATGAGCGAAACCAGTTGTGTCAGTTCGATGAGGTTTTTACCGTCCGATTCATGGCCGAACTCGGTCGAGGCTTCGCCTTTTTTGCTGAGCCAGGCGACGAATTCTTGTACATTGCTCCAGCGCGTCTCGGCAGATCTGGCTTCTTCACCGTCGTACAGATAGCTTTCATACTGGATGGCGGTGAGTAAGTCGCTGAGCACTTCGTTAGCAGGGTCTTTGACAGCACGGCCTTGCAGTGTTTGGATAAAACGGCAGAAGGTCAGCAGGTCATCCAGCTGTTTGGCGCCGACCTCATGCTGAAAGCCACCTTCAAAGGCGGCGGCAAACAATGACATTTTGTGCGCGCTGGCGTATTCGCCCAATCGCTCCAGCGTGGTGTTGCCTATGCCTTTTTTCGGCGTGGTGGCGGCACGGATAAACGCAGGATCATCATCTTCGTTCATGATCAGGCGCAGGTAGCTGATGATGTCTTTGATCTCAGCCTTGTCAAAAAAGGATTGGCCCCCCGAAATTGTGTAGGGGATTTTGTGGTTACGCAGAAATTGCTCAATAATCCGCGCCTGGTGGTTGCTGCGGTAGAGAATGGCGTAGTCTTTGTAAGTCGTGCGATGCTCGAATTTGTGGGCTTGCAGCTTCATCACCACGGTTTCTGCTTCGTGCTCTTCACTTTGCGTCGCCGTGACGTGGATCAGGTCGCCGGTGCCGAGTTCGCTCCACAGTTTTTTCTCAAACAGTTTGGGGTTGTTGGCAATGACGTGGTTGGCCGCGCGCAAAATCCGCACGGTAGAGCGGTAGTTTTGTTCGAGCTTGATCACCTTGAGTTTGGAAAAGTCTGTGGTCAACTGACGCAAGTTCTCCACGTTGGCACCACGCCAGCCATAAATCGCCTGGTCATCGTCGCCTACGGCGGTGAATTGTGCTCTCAGGCCGGTTAGCTGTTTAATCAGTTTGTACTGGCAAGCATTGGTATCCTGATATTCATCCACGAGCAGGTAGTGCAACTTGCGTTGCCATTTTTCCAGCATTTCACTGTGCTGATCAAACAGCTCCACCGGCACCTTGATCAGGTCATCAAAGTCTACCGCCTGATACGCGCGCAGGGTTTGCTGATAAAGCTGGTACACCCGGGCTGCGGCATGGGTGAGCTCTTCATCGGCTTGTGATTTGGCCTGATCCGGACTGATAAAGTCATTCTTCCAACTGGAGATTTGCCATTGTGTTTTGCGCAACAGTTGCTTGTCGGTGGTGGCTAAAATATCACTGAGGATTTTAAAGCTGTCCGAGGCGTCCAGAATGGAGAATTGCGGTTTATAGCCGAGCAGCGCCGCTTCCTGGCGCAAAATCTGCAAGCCTAGGGAGTGAAAAGTGGTGACGGTAAGTCCCTTGCCACTTTTGCCTTCCAGCAAGGGGGTCACGCGTTCCTGCATCTCACGCGCGGCCTTGTTGGTAAAGGTGATCGCCGCGATTTGATGGCCCTGGTAACCCGCCTGGTTGATCAGGTAGGCAATTTTTTGGGTAATGACGCGGGTTTTACCACTGCCAGCGCCTGCCAGTACCAGCAACGGGCCGTCAAGATAGTGAATCGCTTCACGCTGGGGAGGATTTAACAGATGCTGCATGAGCGGATTGATAAAACGTGTTTCAGTACAAAGTGGAGAATAATGGGAAAGCAGACAATTATTAGCCTAGATGGACTATTCAACCCTTTCATTTATATGGGTATAGTCCTGTAACCATAGTATGATGTTTCTTCAGGTTAACTAACTTTGTCCGTCCCTGTGTTTGATCTCAATAGCGCCATTCTATCATCAATTGGACTCACCCTAACGCTGGTTCTGGTCTTGATGATTTCTGGGGCCTATCAGCAGCGCCGCCTGATCATGGGTTGGGTGCGGGGCTTGCTCATTTTTGCCTGTGGACTGGCCGTGTATTTCTTTTCTCAAACTAGCCTCATCATCGGACCACAAAGTATCTATATTGCGGCGGCGGTGACTCTGGTGGCACAAGGCTTGAGTCAGCTCGTTAATGGGATACGTATGTTCAGGGGCTACCGCGTTTACCGCTATTGGACCTTGCTCGTGATTACCACCTTGCTGGCCTGCAATGCCGTGATGTTGAACATGCATATTTCCAATCGCTGGCTGCTACTGAGTAATTTAGCCGTTTTGCTCTGGATATTTGCCTACGGCAGCCGCAGTTTAGTGGGACATGGAAAAGATTTTGTCGCCAATATCTTTTGGCTGTGTTGTAGTCTGTTTGCCATGGTTGGCTTGATCCTGGCCATTGTCGCAGTCAAGGTTGGCCTGGCGGATCAGGCGAGTCTCGATGGCTTTGGCGACTGGAGTATCCATGCTTATCTGGTGTCCTTTTTCATGCTGATCATCACGGCGGTGGTGAGCTTGCTGTTGTTGATCATGCATGTCAAGGCACAGGCCGGTTTGCAGGCGATTGCGACGCTGGATGGCCTGACCGGGGTGCTGAATCGGCGTGGCCTGCAAGAAGCCGCCAGTCGCATGCAGGCGGTTTCGCAACGCATTCAGCTCCCCATGGGCATGCTGATTGTCGACCTGGATTACTTTAAAAAGGTGAATGATGTGTATGGTCACCTGGTGGGCGATGTGGTGCTTAAGTCTTGCGCCGAGACCATACGTGCCGCCTTGCGTGGCGGCGATGTCATCGGGCGCTATGGTGGCGAGGAGTTCTGCATCCTGATGCCCAACACCGGTGAGCAGGAAGCCATGGTGCTGGCAGAGCGCATCCGCCGGATTATTGAGGTGACGCCCGTGAGCATTGCCGGTGTGGAGAGTATGAGTCGTGAGACCCAGGCGATTAAATGTACGGTCAGTGTGGGGGCAGTGAGTTCGGAAACCATGGGCTATGTGATTGATGCCTTGTTTGCAGCGGCAGACCAGAATCTCTACCGTGCCAAACAAAACGGCCGCAACCGTATTGTGAGCAATATAGAGCAGTTGCTTGATAAGTCCCCAGTGAAAGGTAAACCTGCGAAACGGCATGCCAGCGTGATTGCCTAACTTCAGAGCGCTCCTGCCGTTGACGCAGACTTTACGCTTGGTCTGATTCAGAGGCGGGTATTTCTTCCTGAGCCGGACTACTTTGTTGCTCAGCCGCTTGTGCCAGCATTTCGGCTCGGCTTTGCGGGGACTCCAAGCTGACACGGCCAATGGCGCCACTTCGATAGTCTGTGAGCAAGGCCATGGCTGTGCGCTCCATATCCCACTCTCCATCATTGCGTTTGTAGCTTCTGCGTTTGGCAATGGCTTGCAACAAATCAATGCCATCTATTTCAGCCACATTCAGTTTCATCACGTCCAGCTTGTAGCGTGTATTCATGAGCGCTGGATATTGCTTCAACAACACATTGCCCAAAAACTCAGCCACATCCTCATCAATCACTGCATTGCGGCCAATCGCATGGCTGGCGGCCAGCATATACCCATCTGAGGCGTGTTCGATTTTGGGCCACATCATGCCCGGCGTATCCGTGATGTTGAGGCTGTCGCTCAGTTCGAAACGTTGCTGGCTTTTGGTCACGGCCGGTTCATCGCCGACCTTGGCTGCACGCCGGTTGAGCAGGGCATTCATCAAGGTGGATTTGCCGACGTTGGGAATCCCCATGATCATCATGCGCAAGGGTTTCAGCGGCGTGCCGCGATGCGGGGCCAGTTGGCGGCATAGACCTGGGATTTTTTTTGCATCACCGGGCTTTTTGCAGGAGAGGGCAACCGCTTTGGTATTGGGCTGGCTGTTAAAGTAATTCAACCAGGCTTGCGTCACATTCGGATCAGCCAGATCGGCTTTGTTGAGGATTTTGAGGTTAGGGCGCTGGCGGAAATTACGCATTTCCTCAATCATGGGGTTGTGGCTGGCGGCGGGTACGCGGGCGTCCAGTACTTCAATGACGACATCAATGTGTTCCAGTGTCTCTTCTGCTTTTTTGCGGGCAGAAGTCATGTGCCCCGGAAACCATTGTATCGCCATATTTTTGCTCCATGCTTAACTCAAAAAATACGGGTTCAATGTCTTTGCCGTACCCGGTTGTGTGAGGAAGCTCTATGCCGTTATCAGCTGCGCACCTCACCATCAAGCGCGTATTTTAACATTTAAGCGGCCAGCCACTAAATACGATTGTCTTTTTAGCGATTACTTCCAGCTGTAACCCAGCGTAAACAGCGCGCGCGTATCGCCTTTACGCCGTTCATCGACAGGGCGGCTGTCATAGTTATAGTCGACTTGTGTAGAGGCACTCAAGCCGAAAATAAACGGAAAACGCAAGCCGGTAGAGCTGTAAAGCAGGATTTGTGACGGCGAGTTCGGCGTGTAAGTGACTTCATGCCGGTGGAATGCTTGCACAAATGAATCAAACAGGTATTGGTTATAGTTGACCGCCCAACGCAAGGCCGCATGATTCTCGTTACTTTCCTCGTAATAATCCTGGGTAATGTATGACAGACCGCCTTCCAGTGAAAGATTGCGTTTTTCGCTTTCAAAAAACTGGTAACCCGTCCCCACACTGTAGGTGCTACGCAAGCGAATGTCGCGGAAGCGGTCTTTTTCCTGAATCGTGTTCAAGTAGCCATACCACTTTTTGGTGAAAAAGTGATCGTACTGACCACGGACTCGCCCATTATTCTGAGTCTGGCGATCTTTATCTGCAGCCCAATAGTAGTAGCCCTGTACGGTATAGCGCGTATCAAAGCCGCGCAAAATCGACTCGCCATTAAACTGCATGTTGCGGTTTTTACTGTTACCGTTGTTAAAAGCACCGCCCAGGCTCATGTTCCCGGTCCAGACATAGCCTTCGCCAATCAGATCCAGGGTCGGATTGATGTAATGAATTTCGCCGAGTTCAGTGTCCACCAGCCGTGTATTCGTTTCCTCATCCAGAATGACCTGACCCTCAGTACTGTGTATCAAACGTCCGGTAACGATACTGCCATCTGATAGCTGCATCAGGATAGATTTTTCCGCATCAATACTGTGGATGTCATCCCAGTTGATTTTAATCTCGTCTGCATAGCTGGTTTTAAAGGTGAGCTTGTTTGAGATTTTGACGCCTAGCGTCCCGGTGATTTTGTCCCCGTTTTTGAGCCATACCGTATCTGCTTGCGCCAGATGCGTCGTTAGCAGGAGCAGTAACAAGACCCATTGCAACCATCGCCACGGTTGTGATGGCGCGGTGTAGGATAGATATCGGCGTGCCTGAAGAATGGATTGTTGCGGCATAGGTACTACTCCCTGATTCGATTGAACAACAGCGCTGCGTGGCAGCGGATTGAATGCAGCGGTTGCGCTGCAAAGGCGGGTGTTTTTTATAAAACTGACCACCCTGTCTCTTACATGATTGCAAAACCAGCCTGAGAGTTCCCGCTAAAATCGGACTCAAAGACTGTAGCAGGCGCACTTAGGCATATGCCGTTCATCTCATGCGCTTAAACTCACGTGCCGTCAAACAATTGTGCTGTTAAACTGGCGTATTAGCATTTTAAAGTAGTCCGCAACATGGTCCAAACATTATTGCCCCCCGAGGTCAGGCCTGGCCAATCCTTGCCCTTATTGCAGGCCTTACATATCCTCACCCGCGACGGTAAGCTCAATCAGGATAGCCGCCGCAAACTTAAGCAGGTCTATCATCTGGTCAATTTTATCGAACCGCTGATGCAGGCGGTGATGGAAAAACAGCCTTCGCCCGTCTTGGTTGATCACGGCGCCGGTAAATCTTACCTGGGCTTTATTTTGTATGACTTGTTGCTGAAACAACATCAGGCAGGCCAAGTGATTGGCATTGAGAGCCGCGGTGAATTGATTGAAAAGTCGCGTCAACTGGCGCAAGCATGCGACTTTAGCCGCATGCAGTTTGAGCATTTGACAGTGGCAGAAGCCATGCAGTCCGCGCAACTGCCAGAACAGGTTGATATTGTGACGGCCTTGCATGCCTGCAACACCGCCACCGATGATGCGATTGCATTTGGCTTGCAAAAGCAGGCACAGTTTATGGTGTTGGTGCCTTGTTGTCAGGCGGAGGTGGCTGAAGTGCTACGGCAACATAAAGCTGAGGCCTTATCAAAAACCTTTTTAAGTGAGTTGTGGCGTCATCCTATCCATACGCGTGAGTTTGGCAGCCAGGTGACCAATGTGCTGCGCTGCCTTGCGCTGGAAGCGCATGGCTATCAGGTGACCGTGACCGAGCTGGTAGGCTGGGAGCATTCTATGAAAAATGAACTGATCATTGCCAAGTATACTGGCCAGCGTAAACGCAGCGCGCGTGAGCGCGGCTTGCAATTGCTGGAGCAGTTACATTTGTCTGGCCTTGCGCCAAGGTTTCACTTTTAGCATTTGTTTTTAGGCTACGCTCAGTCAGGCGCAGATAAAAAAACCTCTGACACTGGGAGAGTATCAGAGGTGAATGGAGCTAATGCTTTGCCCCAGGGAAGAGACGTTATGCGCCTAACTAGAAGCGTTTGCCGAAACCCAGGCTGATCACCCATGGATCGATATCCAGGTCATCAATTTTTGTCCAGGCGTTGCCATTGAGCGGGTTTTGCATTTTTACGGTGGTATTCATCCAGATGTATTTCACATCCGCGTTCAGCAACCAGCCATCCTTGAGGTTAACATCCAGACCAGCCTGCAAGGCAGGACCAAAGCTGTCACGGTCAATTTTGATTTTTTGACCTGCTAATGGGCCTTGACGCAGGTCGAGGCGGCGGTCCAGCATAAAGGTTGCGTTAATACCGGCGCCGACATAGGGGTCAAAGGTTTGGTCGGGGTTAAAGTGCCATTGTGCGGTTAAGGTTGGCGGTAAAGCATCAATGCTACCCAGTAATTGATTGGTGACGGTAGTGCCTGAGTCTTTGGTGATGCTGACATCGTGCTTGGAGCCCAGCGCCAGAATCAGTTCTGTCGCAATGTTTTTGGTCCAGTAGTAACTGATATCCAGCTCAGGAATAGTATTGCTGTCCGCTTTTAATTCTGCACCGCTAGACATCGCGCCTGCCGCAATATTTTTGTTTACATATTTGCCCAGATCGCTACTTTCGTTCGGGCTGATATTGGTGGCGCGCAGGCGGACGACCCAGTCGCCTTGTTCTGCCTGAGCATTGAGGGCTGGCAATAAAGCAGCCAACATTAAACTGATTGCGGTTTTTTTCATTGTGATCACTCCATTAGTGCATTGAACTTGAATGCATTGTAGGTCGGCAAGTCAGGCCGTATATTGATGCAGGTCAACTGGATTGGATTTGCCTAAAACGCCGTGCAAACAGCAAAGCGCACGCATGGAGTGATAAAAAACCAGTCCTTAGACTGGTTTTTGGGTGGCTGGATCGTTGGGTCAGTAGTCGTTGCGTTGCTTCCAGGCTTCATCCAGTGCTTTGGACTTTTGTTCAAAGATGGCTTTTTTGGCATCGAGGTCTTTTTCAATCTGGGCTTTTTCCGCCTGATATTGTTTAAGCGTTTCTTGTGCTTGCGTCAGCACGGCTTGCTGGCGTTGAATTTTTTGCTCGATATCGCTGAGTTTGCTCATGGCGTCGCCTACGGCATCGCGGGCACTGGCGGCTTCAGATTGTTCGACGCTGATATTGCGCGCAAAAACTGGTTCGCTGAAGGTCAAGATCAAAAGAGCGGAGAGGGTCAGTATACGCATGCGGGACTCCATTAAAAAAGCGGTATAACAACAAGCCATGAATTAAAAAGCAGATCATAGGCGTTTAAATCATGTGCATCAATCTTTTAGTAAGGCATGTAAGCGATTAGTTTCTTTAGTTCATCCGTTTAGCCATTCGATGACTCGCTCAATCATCGCCGTTGGCGAGCGCACTGCTGGTTTAACGCTTTACATATACACCTTATTCCGCAACAATGTTGCATATCATTGAGGAGGAAAAAATGCGTTTCTGCTGGCTTTGCATGCTGTTGATGTCTTGGGGAAGTTTGCATGCAAGGGAGGCCTTTGAGTTGGCGGGCAAGCAGATTGCGTCAGGCACTGTCTCTTCGTGGATGATGGCCGTGTCGTCAACGGCGATTCCGGTGACGGTGATTCATGGGCAAACTTCAGGACCGGTATTGACCCTGACAGCAGGTATCCATGGCGATGAATTTCCTTCGATACTGGCCTTGCAGCAGTTGCGCAAGCAGATACAGCCTGAACACTTGAAAGGGACCTTGATTCTAATTCATCTGGCGAATCTTGAAGGTTTTCATGCACGTCGCATTGCACTGAGTCCAGTCGATGAGAAAAACCTGAACCGGGTGTTTCCTGGTAGCGCACAGGGCACCCTGACTGAGCAGATCGCCGATTTTTTAACGGCGCAAGTCATCAGCAAAACGGATTACCTGATTGACATCCATTCTGGCAGTGCCAACCAGCATTTATGGCCACATGTGTATTCCCCGGTGTTGCACGTGCCAGCGCTGGATGCCAGAACACAGCATTTTGCTGATCTTTTAGGATTGCCAGACATTGTGCTCTATGACGGCAGGCCCAATGATCCTGATCATTCCATCTCATATCCGAATACGGCACAGACCAGGGGCAAGCCTGCATTGACGCTGGAAGTCGGCCAGTTTGCACAGCGCGATGCCGCTTTTGTGGCCATGATCACGCAAGCTTGTGCACAGGCCATGAGTGGCTTGGGCATGATAGATGCGCCTGAAACGATAGATGTCAGCACGCAACACAGGACAAAGGTAGCCTCGCCAATTCATTATTACAGCAAAATGGTTGAGATACGCAGCCAGCAAACCGGCTTGTTTACGGCCAAATCCAGCATTGGCGATTGGGTGACAGCAGGGCAGGTCGTAGGTGAAGTGACGGATTATTTTGGCGAGAAGATTGAAACTTTGCGTGCGCCTGTGGCCGGGCGCATCCTGATTCAAAATGCCACGCCACCGATACGCGCGGGCGAAGTCACATTATCTATCGGTGTGGTGAAGGCCCCTTAGCTGTTGCCATCAGGATGCGCACCTTGCGCGCACGGCTCGTTTGCGTCAAAGACTGGCATGGATTCAATCTCTTTGCGATGTAGTGCCCGCTCCTCAAACAAAAAAGGGTAGATGGCTTCACGCAGGCGGGTGTGAAACTTCTCTATCTGCAGTCTGTGTACTAGCAAATGGCTAATATCGCTGCATGCGACCGCTTCCAGTTGTGTTTGCGCCCAGACCGTGGGTAACCACCGCCCGATTTTTGTTGCGGCATCCGCCCTCATTTGTAAGGTTCGTGTCCGGGCAGCCACTTGTGCTTGCAAGTGGACGTCGCCCATATGCTGAAAGGCAAAGTACCATTTCCAGTGAAAGCGGCCTGTGACGGGCGGAGTATCTTTCCATTGCGGATACAAGGCATAGAAGGGTTTCAGCGTATCCTCTTTTGGTAAATCCCAGGCGCCATGTACCAATTGCCGATGCTGCATGGCAAGCTGGCTACCGTCTTGCAAGGGATAACGGGCGTGCAGCCATAGCTGGCAAAGATTCGGTAAGACCACGCATAACATGACCCAAATGCTGCTCAGCAACATGGCATTGAAGTTGGCGTTGAGCGCTCGTTTGCGCAGGCTGACTGCACTACACAATACAGACCATAAAAACGTATATAAGGCTGTAATTGTTAAAACCTGTAACAGGGGTGACAAGGAAAGCGAGTGCATCCCGGCAAACAGTAATAACGGGAGTACGAAGACAAGCGTGACAAGCACCCAGCGGGATAACACCCGTTTAAACCAGAAATGACCTGGTTCTTTTACCAGGCTATGCAAAAACAGTAAACGTTGCGCTTGTTGCTCGCTGGCTTTCAGGTCATGCATCAGGGCGATACAGAGCAAGGGCGCAAAAAATACCAGCAAAAAAGCATAGTCAAAGGTACCCAGCATCACATATTCAGGGTGATGTGACTCACCATCGTAAAGCTGGCTTTGCAAACCGAGTAAACGTATCCGTTGCACGTACGGCACCACCAGCCGGTTGCCCAGGGCAATAAAGCTCCATTCGCCAGGGCGGTAATAGACGTTGTGGAACAGGTAATAGCCGACTTCTCCTGCCTCAAGTGCCCCGTCATGACTGTTGTGCTGGATAAAGTCCTGCTTGCGCAGGGTCTCTTCCTGTTGCGCATGCTGGATCTGGGACTGGATATGACGGATATTTTGCCAGCCGTTTAACAAGCTAAAACTAACCAGTACCAGGCTGAGCAAAAGCAATAGGGTCAGGCTGCGTTGCTTGAGCAGCAGAGTGAATTCATGTTTCATAGTCGGTGCGAAACCCTAACAAGCATGGAGCCAGGCAATAACAGCCAGCCAATCAACACCAGAAAGGCAGCTGTCAGACTGGCGTGGCTGACTGCCATCGGTGGCAGATTCACTGGGGGACGGGGCGCGTTCTTCCAAAAGTCGGCAGAAACACGCGTGTTCTTATCGTCATGCTGATCCACTTTGTAAGTGTGGATCTGGTTCAGATATTGGATTAATTGATACCGCCGGGCTTCCGACTGCCGGATAAACGCCTGGTGGTGCGGCAGGTCATTGCCGCTAGCCGCCATCTGTATATATTGCAGCGCCAATGCCGGTGTGAGCCATAACCAGTGCCGGATACTTTCATTCTGTTTTGCCAGCTGTGCGTCATGCAATGCCTGTTGTTCGCGGTAGACGGCCGTGGTCAGGCGCTCGCCTTCCTGCATCAGCAGGCCATTGTAGTTGACAGGCAGGTCTTCAACGCTGCTGACATGATACTGGTCGAGAATGCTTTGTTTAAATGCTGCAAAATGCGGATCGTCAGGGTTATGGCTGTCACCTATGCTTTGCAGCTTGCTTTCTGCATGGTATTCAGCCTCTGCGCGAGGCTGTGTTGGATAGGCGATCTGGGCCAGATTCGCCAGCCCGCGCGGAAAAATGATGCAGACACAGACCCAGCACAGCAATAACGTCAGCAAGGCACTATGCAGTTGCCGGCTGTACCAGGACACGGTGACGACCAGCAGGCACCAGCCGGCAATGTAAAGCGCTTGGGCCAGCAACATGAGCGCCAGCCTGGCCAATAACTGATCGCTCTGCCAGCTCCATGCCAGCGTCAACAGTGCTTGCAGGCACAAAAGGAGCAGCAATGGTAAAAACAGTGCCAGCCATTTTCCGGCGGCAATCGCCCAGCCTGGGGTGCCATTGCCGCGCATGAAAGCCAGGATGCCGGTGATTTTATCGGCAGTGACGGTGGCATAGGCAATCATGATCAAAAACAGTGGCATCCACCATTGCACGATCATGGCCGGTGTAATCAATGAAAAGCGGCCCAGCGTAGTGGCTTCAGTCGCCGGGTTGAAGTTGGCACTGTTCAGGCGATGTGCTTCTAGATACACCAGATGGCCAGACTGGTCGAGGATGCCGGGCTCGATCACACTGAGCGGATGGACCGGCTTGGCGACGAAATCGCCAAAATGCGAGACCCGGTGTGGATGACGGTCGGGTTGCGATTGCCAGTCATGCTGGCTGCGCGCTGTCACCTTAGCTACCGTCTGTGCATGATCTTGCCAGTGGTGATGGGCGGCAAGGGCGGCAATGCCCCATAATGTCACCAGCACTATCATTAACAATGCCGGAACCCGCGCATGCCATAACCTGCGCCATTCATTGCAGGCGATTTTCCAGATCAATGCGCTCATGCCTGCCCTTGATACAGTTTTTTCAGGCTATCCAGTGTCAGTGCTGACTGGTCCAGCATTACCGGTTGCAACTGCCCATTGGTCAGCATCAGCAAGCGGTCAGAAAAACCAATGGCGGACAACACATCATGCGTGACCACCAGCACGCCCATGCCACTTTCTTTGCATTGCACAATCAGCTGGTTTAAGTCTTCGGTAGCCTGTGGATCCAGCCCTGAATTAGGCTCATCGAGCAACAGCAGTGTGGCCTGTTTGGCAAGTGCAAACGCCAGCATCACCTTTTGCTTCATGCCTTTGGAGTATTCGCTGCAAGGCCGGTGCCAGGCTGTTTCCGGCAAGCCGGCCATGGTCAGGCAGCTGTTAATATCCTTTTCTTCACCTATATTGGCCAGGCTTAAAAAGTAACGGATATTTGCTATCGCAGAGAGATGTCCATACACGGCAGGTTGCTCCGGCACATAGGCAAGGTGCGATAGCGCCCGCTGGCGGTCCTGCGCGATATCAATACCGGCAATCAGGATATTGCCTGTTTGTTCGGCCGTGTCATGTAAGCCTAAAATACTTTTCAGCAGCGTTGATTTACCGGCGCCATTGCTGCCCAGCACAGAGACGACTTCACCTGCCTGTAAGTTGAGCTCAAGCTGATTTAGAATTTTCCGCTTGGAAAACCCCAGGCTGAGCTGTTGAATCGATAGCAATGCAGTCATAAAAAATCCACCGTTGCTGTGAGCATAAAGTTACGGCCAGTACCTGGGGCGAAGTTAAGCTGGTTGGTCGCACCTGTGGATGAAAAGTCATACACATACTCATAGTAGCGATCAAAAATATTATTGGCTAACAAGCTGACGCGTCCCCAGCTGGTTTTATAGTCAATATTGGCATTGGTCAGCGTATAGCCGCCGTATTTTCCGCCCTGGTTACTCTCATTGACGTAGTAGTCGCCTTGGCTATCCACGTGAACACGTGCAATCCAGTTTGCATTGGGCGCATATTGCAAGCCCAGCGAGGCGGTGTAAGAGGGGATGCTGCGGACCGAGTTATCCTTGAATTGCGGATGTAATGCATCCGGTTTCACGATAATGGCCTCTACCCGTGACACATTGCCCCAAAAGTGCCATTGCTCGTCTAACGCATAGTCAAAACTGGCATCTATCCCTTGCCTGCGGGTGGAACCGATGAGTTGGTTAATGTTGTCAATATTAATAAATTCGTTTTCAGCTTTTTGTTGCCAATAAGAAAGACGCGTATTCAAATCAGGATGCCACTGGCTCTTGATTCCTAATTCCCAGCCATCGTTGATCGCAACCTTTACGTTGGTCGGGCCATTGGTACTATAGAGATTAAGGTTAACGCCAGTGGGTGTTTGAAAACTGCGCCCGGCATTTACAAATAAAGTTTGCTGCGCATTCAGGTTGGCAAACAAGTTGAATTTGGGTTGTACGATGGTCTGGTTATCCAGCATGCGTGTCCTGAGCGTATTCCCATTAATCACAAACTGGTTTCTAGGGTCGCTGTTCAAATAATCCACCCGATAGGCCAGGTTCCAGCGTAACCAGTCCAGCGGCGTGTTTTCAAATTTGGCGTAAATGCCTTGTGCGGTGAAGTCGTATTGGGCATTGCGCCGGATAGTGGTCAAGCGTTGACGGAATTCATCGACATGCTGGCGTTCAATATCGTAGCCGGTTTCAAAAGCCCAGCTGGGATTGATTTTCCAGTTTAACTTGCTCATAAAGCCAATCGAGGTCTCGTCTTCCAAGCGATGTTCCAGGCCCGGTGATCCAAAAAAACGTACATTGCGTTCACGACCAAAGTTCTGCCAATAAGCTTTCAGGCTTAAATCAAGGTCGTTATTAAAAAAGTAATCGTAATGCAGGCTTAAATGCTTGAATTCTTTTTCACCGCTATCGTTGAGTGCATTGGGCGCCACGCCTCTGCGGTCATCACGCGCTTGTTCTTTAGACATAAAACCCGGTGCTTCAGGCGAGTTGTATTTGCCATACTTGGCGCTCAATGCCAGGCTGGACTGCTCGAAATCCAGCTGCCAACGGCCGGACAAGGCAATTTTTTCATTTTCGGTATGGGCGCGGAAGCCATTGCCTTTGCGATAACCAATCGCATAGTTTTGGGTGAAATCACCTTGTTTTTCACCATAGTAGCCTTGCATTTCGCGCGTTTGAAAGCTGCCATAGCCAAATTGCAATTGCTTGTCGACGTCTTTACGAGTTTCTACCTTGTAGTTGCCTGCGGTGGCAAACAGGCCGGTCGAAGCGTCGCTGGTGCCTTTAAATACTTGGGCGCTCTGAATGTTGGTGGGGAACAGGTAATCCAGCTCACTGAGACCTGAGAACAAATTGGACGGAATGCCATCTACCAGCACTTTGGCATTGGGCGTTTCGCCATCGCCACTAAAACCGCGGATAGACACTTCGGTATTGACAATGCCCTGACTAAAGCGAGACAGCACCACGCCTGGTGTTTTGCTAAACAATTCCAGGGTATCGGTGACGTGTTCGTACTCGAGTTCTTGACGCGTAATGACATCTACCGAGCCAGCCAGGCCTTTATCAGTGGCTGAGACTTGCTCTTTTTTGCCAAGCACCACGACGCTATCCAGCTCGATACTGCTGACCGGTGCTTCATTTTTCTTGGCTTTACTGCTTTGTTTGGAGGGGTCCAGTTCTACCGAGTCTTCAGCATAAACCGTTACCGCCGGGAACAGCATGACTGCCAGCAGGCTGGCAATCGTTTTTGGGTACATCATGATTTATCTTCCCTGTAAGTCTGCGTATTCATCAATCTGGTTCAGTGTGTTCTCTTTGTGCCTCATCTCACACGGTGGCTGAGGCAATATGTTTTATTTTTATTGGGCTAAAGCTGTTAAATAAGAATGATTGTAAAGTGATCTATGCGACTTCTCCTTAAAAAAACAATGTCTGGTGTAGAAAAAACACACAGCAGCCTCGTTGTGTGCGCTTGTTGTGATGGACTGTCACTTTTTTGATCCTTCAACCGGGGAATGGACCGCCGATCAAACGATGATCAGAGATCCTTGGTCCATCACATGATTAGCGTTGCAGCAGATTAAAAGTATTTATTCAGACCAATAAACACCCCTCTGCGTGGCCCAAATTGTGGCGCATCAATGCCAATGCCCGAGCCATCCCGTAATTCATACTTTTTATCAAACAGGTTGATGATGGCCAGCCTGGTTTCCAGCTTGCCTAGGGTGCCTGCGTTGATCATGGTGCTGGCCCCCAGATTGACCTGCGTGTAGGCGGGCATGTGTTCGGTATTGGCGAAGCCACGGCGCAGGCCGCTGCCAAAGAACGCATCGGCGCTGAGTTGATAGCCTTGCCATAAGTAACCGACGCCGGCGGACGCGGTGTAGCGCTGGTCATGGTCGGTATGCACCCAATGATTGGCGGTATAGTCCAGCTCATCTTGCTCAAAGTTATATTGTGCAGAGACGACTTTCTTGGCCAGGCTCATGGAGCGTGAGAGGTTGGCATAAGCTGAGAAGGCTTCGTCTTTATAGCTCGCGGTCAATTCAAAGCCATAAATTCTGCCTTTGTCATAGTTAAAAGGCGTGTAGACCAAGGCTTCACCAAAGCGACCCTCATCAATCAGGTCCTGGACAATTTTGTAGTAGCTGTCGAAGCCCACGGTGAGTTTGGGCGTTAACTGCTGGCTGACGCCGACGTCAAAATAATGTGAGCGCTCGGGTTTGACTGCGCCATTGAGGTCACTGGACGCAGCATTGGTGGTATTGCTGAATAAGGCCAGTGTTTTAGTGCCGACCAGCTCCGTCGGAGGCGGTGTAAAGTATCTTGAGTACGCGGCATGGAAGGTGGTTTGAGGCGTGGCATTCCATACCAGGCCCAGGCGTGGGCTGAGTTGGCCGCCGCTGACATAGGCATTCATTTTGTCGGCTCGCACGCCATAGTTCATCACCAGGCTGTTGTTGATTTTCCATTCGTCCTGCAAGTAAAGCGCCAGCAAGGTGTTACCGTTTTTGTGATTGTTATCAACAATGGTGGCCTGGGTGTTGGTCGTCGTGCCGCCCGAGGTCAGGAACACATTGGCGGTATTGTCGCTGGTGATATCTTCGGTGCTGGTAAACATCCCCATGCGGATGGTGTGGCTATCGCCCCAGTGATAGCTGCCATCGGCTTGCAAGCCATTACTCATGCTGTCTCTAAACACGCGCGAGGCCACGCCATTAAAGGCCAAGCCCCCCGTGATATCCGGTGTATAAGTGGTGCTGGTATAGCGTGTGAACAGTGAAACCTGGTAATCGAAATCAGGGCCAATGGAGCTCTGCACGGCCAGTATGCCGTACTGGTTACGCTCGTTCTGGTGATCTCTCAGGCTGGAGGAGTTATAGCCAGACAAGCCTAAGGCAGAGAGATAGTCGCTGTTGGCCGCCTGCGCCGGGTTATTGGGAATTTGAAAATTACCATAGTAGGAGCCCAGCATCGCCACAATTTGCGTTTCCGGATTCAGCAAGTACGACATGTAGGCGAAGCCTTTGGTTTGCTGGGTATTATCATGAATCGGGTTGTAGCTATCGGTGGTATTTTCGATGCCGCGATTATTGGAGAGATAAGAACCCGTGACATAGTAACTGAAGTCACCCGTGGAATTGTGCATTTGAATACTGGGGTTGACGGTGTCGCTGGTGCCACCATAAAAGCCAACATTGCCGCCCGGTTTAAAGTTTTTCTTGGTCTCAATCTCAATTACCCCGGCCGTTCTGTAGCCATACTGCGCAGGCAAAGCGCCGGTGAGCAGATTGATTTTATCGGCAAAGCGCGTATCCAGAATCTGACCAAAACCATTGATACCCTCCGGCAGAATCACGCCGTTAATCCGGTATTGGATATTGCCATGATCGCCACGGATATGCAGTTGCCCATAAGAGTCATTAGCGACGCCAGGGGCGCGTAACAAAATCTGGTTAAAGCTGTTGTTTTCACCGCCTGGAATGTTGCTGATATCTTTCTGGTCAAAGCGGTATACGCTGCCGCCCGTGGCGGGTGACAGGCTATTACGGATTTTGCTGAACCGTTCTGCCGTCACTTGCACGCTATCGAGCTCGAGTGCGCTTTCATCCACCGGTTCTGCCAGTACAGAGATTGCAGGGTAGCTGGCAAACATGCCGCCCACCGCTACAGAAATGATGCGTTTGATCTTCATAAAGTTGTCCTCTTGGCCTCACGCTGAGGCCTTTTTCGTCTGGTTGTGTTGGGGTCATCAGGGCTCAAACGAAAAGAGGTGGTGCGCGCGCAGCGTAGCGACGATAGGACGGTTTGGTATGTAAAACGGTATTGCTGGTTTGGGCTGATGTGACGAGGTCTGGTGCATGTAGCAGTAGCGGACGTCCTGGCAGCAGCGTGTCAGGGAGATTGTCCAGGCACAGGCATTCTTCACACAGATTGTCCTGGCTGGTTTTATCATGCTTGAGGGTGTGATTAATCTCTTCAGACAGGTGAGAGATGGCGTGCGCAATCGCATGCTGCTGCGCAAATACAAAAAACAGCAAGACTGCCAGCAGGGCGCCTAGCAGCCATTGATTGAGTCGGGTCCGTATGTAGTGATTTAGCATGCAGTCTGGCGATTAAAAAACCTGCGATGAGCGCGTCCGCTATCTAGCCATGTTCTGATGACACACTCATGAATCGGGCAAGTTATTTTCATCACAGCGCGTTAATCCCTGATGGCATCCAGCGCGAGTACGACGCGTGTCTGCCCCTCTGGCACCACAGGCGAACGATGAATGGCGCCGCCTACGGTGTTCCCTTGCCACTGACTACCTTTGAGCAATACGATATCAAAGGCGTCTGCCTGTCTGATGCCACGCGCATCGAGTACCACGCCTGCACGCTGTTGGTTGTTGAGTCCTGGCGGGTTTAAGTGACTGCGGTGCTTTAAATAACTGCGGTCGGCAAATGCTTCCTCCAGCCATTCGGTGCCTGGCCCCATGTAGGTACACAGCAGCCGAATTCCGGTATGGTCAACATGAAATTGCGGGCACATGGCTTTTTGCAATACTTCCAGTCGCAGGCCCACGGTCTGGCAATCCAGCAGCTCGGCAAACACCGTTACCAATTGTGCCAGCTCTTGAATAAACACTTCGCGGCCCGGCTGTGCTGGCAACGGCAAAGTACACAACTGTGGCGCAAGTGCGGGCTGCAATGAAATCACGTTGCGCAGTCCAGGCGCCAAGCTGCGCGCTGCCAGCTGCAGGTAGTCGCTGATTGCAGTTTGCGCCTCCCGGCGTACGAGACAGACTTGCTGCTCGGGCTCAAAGATCGGCAGCATTTGCAGTGGGTTAAAGGTCAACGGCTCGCTTGCTGGTGTCAGCGCAGGTGCAAGTGAAGCAGTTTGAGGGGAGCTGGCAACCGACAACATGCTAGACACTTTCCAATATCTGCATATCGTCGTTGGTTTCAACGGTTTCTTCTACCGCCCAGTGGGGGAATGGATCCTCAAACTTGCGCCAGGCCTCCATGCCCAATGCCAGCTCGCTTTCTGTCAGCAGGCAGGCATCAAATTTTGCCGTTAGCGCCGCTTTATCCATCTCCATGCCGATGATGACCAGTTCCTGCTGGCGATCGCCGTAAGGCGATTGCATGCGTGAGCGGATGTGCTGCAGGCTGTCTGCATCCTGCGGCCAATACTTGGCCGGCGTTGCCGCCCACCAGATGCCCGCCAGCTCGGTGCGCGTGACCGCACCCGCTTGCGACCACATGGCACAAAACTCGGGGCGCGAGGCAATCCAGTAGCGGCCTTTGGAGCGGATCACGCCTGGCCATTCGCTATTGAGCCATTGCCACAAGCGTTGTGGATGAAACGGGGTGCGTGAACGGTAAACAAAGCTAGAAATACCGTATTCCTCGGTTTCTGGCACATGTTCGCCACGCAGCTCCTGCAGCCAACCAGGCGCTTCTGCAGCCTGGTCGAAGTCAAACAGGCCGGTATGCATGATACGGTCCAGCGGCACCTTGCCAAAGCTGCTGTGCAGGATCTGTGCACGCGGGTTAAGCGTTTTGAGGATACCTTCCAGCCGGGCGATTTCCTCCAGCGTCATCAAGTCGGTTTTGTTCAATACCAGCACATCGCAAAACTCAATCTGGTCTACCAGCAGGTCAACCACGGTGCGTTCATCTTCTTCGCCCAGCGACTCTCCTCTGTCGGTCAGGCTTTCCTGCGAGCTATAGTCCTTGAGAAAGTTATAGCCATCCACCACCGTGACCATGGTATCGAGTTGTGCCACATCGGCCAGGGATACGCCTTCCTCATCGGCAAAGGTGAAGGTTTCAGCAATCGGCAAGGGCTCTGAGATACCGGTGGTTTCAATCAGCAGGTAATCAAAGCGGTTTTCCTTGGCCAGGCGAGTGATCTCCACCAGCAAGTCTTCTCGCAAGGTGCAGCAGATGCAGCCATTGCTCATTTCCACCAGTTTTTCTTCCTGGCGTGACAGCTCAGCCCCGCCGTCGCGCACCAGTTGGGCGTCAATATTGACTTCAGACATGTCGTTGACGATCACCGCGACACGCTTGCCTTCGCGGTTATTGAGCACATGGTTGAGCAGCGTGGTTTTACCCGCACCCAGAAAGCCAGAAAGTACGGTCACCGGAAGTTTTTTGATGGCAGAAGTGCTTAAACCAGACATAAATGTAGTCCTTCGTTAAAGTAGTCTTGAGGGAGGTCCGTACCGATAAACACCAGCGTGGACACTTTGCGCTCATCAGGCTGCCACTGTGTGGTGTGGTCACCACTCATGAGCATGTGAACGCCTTGAAAAACAATGCGCTGCGGATCGTTGTGGGCATGGATAATGCCTTTGTAGCGTAGCAACTGCGGGCCGTAATCGGCGATGATGGATTCGAGAAAGGTTTCCAGCTTTTCCAGATTAAATGGCCGTTCGCTGCCAAATACGAACGAAGTCACATCGTCATCGTGCGCATGGCTGACGTCACGCAAGAAGTCCGGCTCAATTTGCAGGATGGCATCCAGCGAAAAACCATCAATATCCAGAATCTGTCTGAGGTCAGTCTGGCCAAAGTGCACGCTGTGAATCGGGGCTCTCAAGTTGATGTTGTTCAGCCTTGCCGTGAGGACGCTCACTGCCTCTGGCGTGACCAGATCCGTTTTTGATAGCAGAATACGATCGGCAAATCCGACTTGTTCTTGTGCCTCGTGGTGCGCATCCAGTTGCTGCATGGCATGCACTGCATCCACCACCGTGATAATCGCATCTAGATGATAGCTGGCATAGACGTCATCTTCGACAAAAAAGGTTTGTGCGACTGGGGCCGGGTCGGCCAGGCCTGTGGTTTCGATAATCACGCGGTCAAAGCTAATTTCCTGCGCTGCACGTTTTTGCGCCAGATCGCCCAGAATACGCACCAGGTCGCCACGTACGGTGCAGCAAATGCAACCGTTATTCATCTCGACGATTTGCTCGTCACCCTGAATCAACAGCTCGCCGTCTATGCCGGTCTCGCCAAACTCATTTTCAATCACGGCAATGCGCTGGCCATGTCGCTCTTGCAGAATGCGGTTAAGCAGGGTGGTTTTACCTGCGCCGAGAAAGCCAGTTAAAATCGTCACCGGGATTTTTGCATTGCCTGCTGTCATGTGCTGCTCCAAACATGGAAAATCTGTTGCTGGATAAAGGGTGAAAGCCAAGCCACGCCAAGGCCACAAGCAATCAACAGGCATTGCACTAGTAAATCCTGCGGGCGATATTGCGTTTGCAGCGTTGGCACTAAGTCTGCCAGGGCGATGTAGATAAAACTGGCGGCGGCCAGTAACAAGGCGTACGGAATCAGCGGCGCAATATGCGTAAAACTCAACCAGCCAACCAAACCACCGACAATCATGGCTGAACCCGAAAGCATATTAAGCAGGAGCGCACGGGGTTTACTCAAGCCAGCATGGATCAACACCATAAAATCTGAAATCTCTTGCGGGATTTCATGCGCGACAATCGCAAATGCCGTCACCCAGCCCAACTTGATATCTGTCAGAAAACTGGCTGCCAGCAAGATGCCATCGACAAAATTATGGATACCGTCGCCCAGCAAAATAATGGCCACCTGGCCGCCAGACTGCTTTTCTACAGGATGAGTAGCAACAGGTGCAGCGTCCGCATGATGGAAATGCCGCCACAATGCCAGCTTCTCCAGAATGAAAAATAGCAACATGCCTGCAACTAGCATCCAGCCCGCGTTGGTGAGGTTAATGCCTTGATTCAAGGCTTCCGGTAATAAATCCGTGAAAGCAAACCCGAGCAGTACACCCACGGCAAATGCCACCATGCGCCGCGCATGATTGGCGAACAGGGTATTTGATAACCAGCCGGCGATCAGTACCGAAACCACACCACCTACGGTACAGGCCAGCATTAAACTGGGGAATAACATGCTTGAACTTTAAAATGCAATTTTGTTGCATTTTAAAGGGTGGGGGATTTAATTGCAACAATGTTGCAATTTTGTGTGTAAAAAAAGCAGGCATCCCATTCATAGGCGCCTGCTACTTACGCAATACGTATTTTTACGATCTCATCATCGTTAGATGCGCATGCAACATCGACAGCCTGATATCGCACGCGCTATCGTCATCAAGCGTGCGTCCTTAGTCTCATAGGATCATAAAAGGGGGTAGGGGCCACATAGGCTGACACTCTTTGATGGCTGCACACCACTTCTACTGCCGTTCCAATCGCTGTGTATTCTGGCTTTAAATGCACCATGGCTAAAGACTGCATTAAATAATTGCTAAAGGAGGCGCTGGTGACGACACCGATCTCTACCCCATCTTTGACTATTTTTGCGCCAGCCTCAACACTCGTTGGTGATTTGCAGATTAAACCAGCTTGTTTCACCCGCTCTTTGCCTTTGGACGCCAATACAGCCGCTTTGCCGATGTAGTCTCCCTTTTTATCCAGGTCCACACCCCAGCCCATGTTGATCTCCCATGGCGTGGTATCACCTTCAGGCATTTCGAATGGAAAAAACAAGAGCGCTGCTTCAATGCGCGTTAACTCTAGTGAGTTCCAGGAGGCTGGAATCGCGCCCAAAGGCTTGCCAACCTCTAAAATCTTATCCCATATTTCAATGGCATCTTGCCCCTTACAATAGACTTCGTATCCACGCTCTCCTGAATAACCACCGCGGGCAATGACAACATTTTTACCAAATAGGCTGGTGGGCTTGTGCTTAAAATAATCCAAGCTTGCCAGGTCAAAGTCGATGACATGCGGCGCTAATATCGCTAAGGACCGAGGGCCTTGTAAAGATAAAATATGCGCATCAAGATCGGGCGCGATGGTCACGTCTTTGCCAGCCGAGAGCATTTTTAAGTTTTCCGGTGTTTTGCCTGAGCCGTGGGAGAGCCGAAAGCTATTGGCGCTGTCTCTGATAATCATGATGTCATCACAAATTGCACCGGATTCATTCGTTTCTGCAGCCAGGACACTGTGGCCGGGTTCGAGTTTGGTGATGTCCTTAGCCACCAGCCTATCAAGGACCTTTTCTGCATCTGGGCCATCCACATTGATGATGTTTAAGCCAGACACGTCGTATAAGCCAGCACGACTCCTCACCGCGACAACTTCATCATGGACATCCGTGTGATAGCTCCAAGGAATAGGCATATTATTCCAGATGTCGCCATCTAAATTTGACCCTAATTCCCGGTGTCGAATATTGAGTACTGAGTTTCTAGACATGATGACTTTTCTCCCATTAAATTGATGATTCGGAATACTATAAAAATAAAGATTTGTTCAACACTCTCTTTAGGATGTACTACTTAAGAAGTAAAGTTGTCTTCAAGTGACACCTTCAGAAAGTTGAGCTCACCCAGAGCAGGTATTAAAAAAGGGTGAGCAATCAAACTTGCTCACCCTTGGTTAGGCCACGCGTTCCAATTTGAACTAAATACTATGCAGCCAGAAGACAATGAAGACGCCCACCAGCAACGCTATGTAAGGGAGCACGCCAGCGCGGTTCATGACGCCATCCTTTGCATTGTCTAGTTGCATATCTTCTAGCATGGCTGATGGAAATACACCTTTATCCTGGATAAAGTGTCTGTAAATAAAAACCGGCACAATCAAGGTTGCAAAAAACAGTCCGGCATTGAGGGTGCCTGCCCCCCAGACGTCAGCGCCTAATCCCATCAATCCCAAGTTAACAAAACCGAGCAAGCCGCCTAGAAGCAGTAGGATAGTAGGTGCTTTGTATGGACGGTCCCAGTTCGGTCTGTCCATGCGGTGTATCCAGCCGGAATTCAGATTGAGGAAGTTAAAAATGATGTAACCAACATTGGATGCAGCCAATACAAACACATAGTCTGACATCAGCAATAACAGCAGGTTGAAACACAAATCTGTCCACATCGCTTTGGTTGGCGCGCCATGCTCATTGACTTGAGACAAGTATTTGGGCAGCCAGCCATCGACAGAGGCTTGATAAAGCGTACGAGAAGAACCGGCCATGGAGGTCATGATCGAGAGCAAAAGAGCCAAAACCAGCATAATTACCAATACTGTCACAATCAGCTTGGAGCCGCCCAACATACTCGACAAGACTCCGGCAACGCCCATGCCACTGTAAATGTCTGGTGCCAACATCCCATCGTATACCGCGCCAGTCGTTACGTTACCCGCGGCATCTGTCACCGCTGGCGTCACCAAATGGCCTAAGCCTAAATGCGCCTGAAAAGCGATGGGCACCAGTGTGTACACCGCAATACACAGCAAACCTGAGTAGAAAATGGCCTTAAAAGTATCTGTTTTAGGGTTCTTGAATTCTCGTGTGTAACAGACGGCGGTTTCAAAGGCATACGTTGACCAGGCAGCAATAAACAAGCCCGCCGCCATTAATTTCCAGCCTTCAATATTCCAAATACCATCAATCACATTCCCGGCTGTGTCATAACTTAAAGGCGCCAAGGGAAAGAAATTCGCCATAGGCATGTCGCCGGTGAGGATAGGCACCAAGCCTATCAGCATGAGTGGAATTAAAGCTGTGACCCCCAGGATCATAGTTGCTTTGGCAGAACGTAAAATACCACCGTGCTGTATCGAAAACACTGTGAGTAAAACGGCAGCCCCGAGAATAAACGTTGCGTTAATTCTTAAGCTTAAGCCAGCTTTAATGCTACTCAAATCCATGAGAGTAATTTGCCAGGTGTTGATGGCGGCATCTGGGGAAAATAAGGCACTTAAAATGTAGCCTGCAGCCAATCCAGAACCGATCGCCAATACTGGAGACCATGCGAACCAGTTACACCACACTGAGACTGGCGCGATAAACTTGCTATATCTTACCCATGCAACCGCGCCATATACCGAAGCACCGCCAGACTTATGTGGAAACAAGCCTGCAATTTCTGCATACGTAAATGCTTGAATAAAACCAAATGTGATAGAAATGGCCCATACCAACCAAGCTGGTTTGCCTACCGTTGCCGAAATGGCGCCCATAGAAAACAATACAAGCGCTGGCACGCCACTAGCAACCCAAAAGGCACCTTGCCAACCAATCTTGCGATGCAGCGTGTGCTTGCTTTCAGCACCACCTGCGAAGCCGGCTTGAGATATATCAATCGAAGAATTTATACTCACCTTATTTTCCCTTCCCTAAAAGCCTTCTTTTTTTCACCTATCTACTGATTTCAAGAAAGGCTAATAAGAAGATCAACGTTCAATGACAATCAGATATCAACTGCACATGGGATTAAGTCAATACATCCACAATGGAATCTATTTTGATGATTTGCAGCTGTTTACTAAATTCTCACTACGGATTACTCCTAAAGGGGTAGTTGGTGAAGATTTCAAAGGAGCGTTGATTGCCGACACAGCTTGCGTTGGAGGGGGGAGCGTTCAGAATGTGTTGATAGGGGCGTGCGCGTAACTTTGCGCCTACGCATGATGTGAAAGGCCTTTTTGCTGAGCGTTAAAAAGGCACGAGGTCTGCGCTAGTACACCTTATTTTTGATTGTGTGCCCAGACTGCGGCTTCTAAGCGGCTACTTAGTTTAAGTTTGCTCAGTAAATGTTTGATATGCACTTTCACGGTGGTGTCGCTAATGCCAAGTTTGCGCGCAATGGTTTTGTTATTGAGTCCGTCACTGAGACATTGCAATATTTCTCTTTCACGCTCAGTGAGCGAAGCCTGCTCATCTTTACGTTGAGGTTTGGGCTCTAAAAGCGCCGTTCTCAGCACTTCAGTGAGTGTGTCTTGAATAATCGTCATGCCGTTAGCGACTTTTTTTAAGTTGGCACAGAGGTCTTCCGGCTCCATGTCTTTTAATAAGTAGCCATCAGCACCTGCGCGCAAGGCCTCTAATAAATCGTCTTCAGCATCTGACACCGTCAGCACTACATATTTGGCAGTCAGGTCTAACGCTTTGAATTGGCGTAAGGTCTCTATGCCATTCATTCCTTTCATGTTGAGGTCTATCAACACAATGTCTGGTTTAAAGCCAATGGCAGTATCCAAACCCTCTTGCCCTGAGGCGGCTTCACCGATTACTTTGAATGCAGGGTCTGCATCTATGATTTGCCCAACCCCTTTGCGGAAGAGGGCATGATCATCAATCAAGAACACTTTGTATTGGGTCTGCATCATTTTTAAATGTCTTTCTATGATTGAGGCAACTGTGGCGTGAAAATCAAGCGCACTCGCGTGCCCCCTTGTTTGCGTCTGAGAACCGCAACATTTCCCCCCAGGCTTTCTGCCCGCTCTTGCATGATGCTCTGTCCATAATGGCCAGACGCTTCAGTGGCGGTGTAGCCAATACCATCATCATCAATGATGATAATGATGGTTCCACTGCTTTGAAAATTAAGTGAGATTTCCACTCTACTTGCGTTTGCATGGCGCACTACGTTGGAGAGTGCCTCACGCAATACATGTAAAATATGAAACTCTTCATTGACAGTCAAGCGACAGTTTATCAGACGATTATCCAGGGAAATGGATAGGTTGGAGCGCTGGCTAAATTCATCAATGGCAGTCTGAATCGCCGAATTCAATCCCCGCACATCCATATGTACGCGGAAGGTTGCCAATAACTCGCGTAGCTCACGATAAGCCGTATTCAAACCATCGCGCAATTCGTTGACAATGCCGCGAAATTCATTCGTCTCTAATTGGTTGTTGCTTGCACTTTGCAGCCGCGAAATTTGAATTTTCATGAACGACAGTGATTGCGCCAAAGAGTCGTGCAATTCGCGGGCAATGGCCGCACGCTCTTCTAACAATGCCAGACGCCGCCCCTCTTGCTCCCGTCCTTGGAAACCCATCACCATAGAAAGTAAATGTGCCGTCAGTTCGATCAACTGCGTTTCTGTTTCATCAAACACATGCTCAAGATCCGCCTCGACCTGTAACACGCCCAATGCCCCCGTGGGAGTGACGAAGCCGACCGCAATGCATTGAAAGCCATTGTCATCTGACGAATTGTCATTGGTACAGAATCTCACTAGATTCGTTGTGGTGAGATCTTCTAAAATGGCGTCACTGAGTTTTTCTGGTTTGTGATTGGAAAATAAAACGCGCTCTGTTGAAATGCCCAAGTCATTTTCGGTAAAAATGAGAGAGACATTTAAAATGTTTAAGGCCTTTTCCAGCGAGAATAAACTTTTGCGTAAGACCGTTTCGCTTAATAAAGTGTTGTTGATAGATTCTACAAATTCATGCAGAAAGTCTTGTGATCTAATTAATCGACGCAGGCGTTCACTGCTATTTTGATTGAACCATTCGTTTTCTGCTTTAAACCCTTCTAGTCTTGCCGAGGTTTCGTAGACCAGACGTTCAATTTTGACAAACTCATCTTCATCCTGCTCGCGCTGTTCATTTTGCGCGTCTTGGCCAGCAAAACTGACTAGCGTATCCAGACGATGAACCAGGAGCTTTCTCGCTCTAAACGCGATGGTGATCAAGCAACTGATGGCTAAATAAATGCTCAGCAGCTGCAGCAGTGAAATCACTGATTGCTTTGCCTCGACCTCTTGCAACAATAGCGCGACCAATTGCTCATAGCTTGAGATTAAGGTCTGAACCGTGAGTCGTTGCGAGATGATGGACGCTTGTTGAAAGTGGCTGTCACTGATTTTTTCTCTTGCTTCTCTGAGTTTCTGCAACAGTTGGTTGACTTGCGTGGCATCATGACTGTTAATCTGTGCCACCATTTTGCCTAGGTCAAAGCGTAAATGGGGATCGGCCTTAAGGATTGCTTCGGTCAATTGCTCGGGCGCTTCTCCGATGGCGGTGTCAGAAAAATGTTGCCAGAAAATCTGCTCTTTGGTGATGTCTTGAATGACTTTTTGATTATTAGCAGTGTAGTCGAGCAAAAAGAGAGAGCCAGCCTGCATGAGTATCAAGCTGGAAGTAATACAAAAAATTAATATGATAAGCTTTGCATACAATGTGTGTATTGTCAGATCTTTGATGCTTTTGATCAGGTTTGCAAATTGAATGCTCAAGGATGACTCCGGAATTGAAATTTCCCGCGAAAGGCGCTTAGATGAGTTTGTTTGTTTTTAGCACACTAATATTGAGTGTCATTTTTTTTATCGTCTTTAACGCATGGTGGGTATCTGGCGCCTCATTTAACACGCATTTATCTGCATTGATGATCGCTGCAACCACCGCATTGACTTCCTTGTTGTTGATTGCAATCTACCCCATCTTTCGTAAACATTATACGCGTCATCCCAAGCCATCGATGGATCATAGCGTGACTTGGGCCAACGATGTGTCCAGCAATCTTTCTACGCCTGCCGCAGTCATTGATGGCTACATTGTTAAGTTTGCGAACAAAGCATTTCTGATGGAAATTGGCATGTTAAGCATGCAGGAGCAAGTGGTCGGGATGCCGTTGACCAATATTATTCATCCTGGCGACCATCAGCTGCTGGCTTCTCTATTTGCAAAGACAACGGCGACACAAGATAAAAAGAATCACTTACGCATTCGTTTGCTCTGCCTGGATGGCAGCATTTTACCGACACACGTCTCCATTTCACCCATACAAGAAGACAGTCGATCTGTTGTCAATTTACTCCAATTCTCTTCAAGCCTTTCACAAAAGATGGTGGAATCCAGTGAGCTTGAAAACTCAATACATGAGCAACTCATCAATCACATAGAACAAATTGTGTTTTATCTTAAAGTGAATCAAGAAATCATATTCTTAAATCATTCTTGGGAATCGATGTTAGGTTACAAAGTACAAGAATGTCTCAATAAAACCTTACTTACTTTTGTGCATCCAGAAGATAAACCGTTGGCTGAGGCGAGAATCACTTCTCTGATTCAAGGAAAGCGCAATAAGACCGTCGTCGAGTTTCGTCTGATTGCCAGAAATGGCGATTCTCATTGGGTGGAGTTGCGTGCTAAAAACACCACCGCATACAAAGGCGAACGATCCAGCATCATCGGTACCCTCACCGATATCAGCCAAATGAAGCTCACGGAGTCTACCAAAAGAAGTCATCGTCATCTGCTTAATGCGCTCATCAACAATACGCCTGGCATGATTTATCGTTGTAAAAATGATAAAAACTGGAGTTTTGAATTTGTCAGTGAAGGCGCGGTTGATATTACGGGTTACGAGCCGTATGAAATGATAGGCAATCCCAACTTTTCCTATGCCCAGATTATTCATCCTGAGGACCGCAATATCGCCTGGGATCATGTGCAAGAGAAAATCAGGCATCAACAAAAATTCCAATTACTTTATCGTATTTATACGCGTTCTGGCGCGGTTAAATGGGTACTAGAGCAGGGTAAAGGGGTATTTTCAAGTGCTGGAGAGTTGTTAGCACTTGAAGGCTTCATTACCGACGTGGCTCAAGAGGATGGGTCGCAGGCCATACAGCGCTTACAAAAGTATTTCATGTGATTTTCAAGATAGAGGGTATCCAGCGTTATGGGTGCGTCCCTAACGCCACTTCTGCGCCATCATCTTTTTTAGACAGCCATTGCACCGTTAAATCTTTAAACTTGGTTAAGCCTTTGTACTCCACCAAATCCGGATGTAATGACTTCAGCACCCGATGAAAGCGTTTTGCCCAGCGTGCGGAAGTGCTTAACTCATTCATATTGATTAAATAGCAGCGGATACTGAACAGTATGGCATTGCTGCGTGGCAATCTGAATAGGCTTTGTAACTCAACACGTAAATGTACCAGCTCGCCCACATTGTCGATGGTGACTTTATTGCGGTCGCCGCCCCACAAGGGATAGTTTTCTGGCGAAGTGTCTAGCCTTGGGTTAATCGTCATGGTCCAATTTAAACGCCGTACGGGTGCACCCAATTGCAAGGCCATGAGGAATTTTAAAGCGCGATCCATCACACCTAGTTTCGTCACTTGCGGGACAGGGCCGTGCCACTCATGCCAGGCCATGCCCACATCAAAGGCCAGCGACCAATCTGCTTGGCTGGTGATAAAGCCAGCATCAGCATACAACGTGCCGTTGCGTTGATCCAACAGCACAAAGTCACCTTGCACCTGTCTCCCCATATACTCCATTGGATCCATGTCAAACGAGGTGCTATCGCCAAAGGTAAACGTGTTTTTAATCCCAAGCGGTTTATTTTCCCAGGTCCACAATAGGCCGTCTTTTTTGAGCGAAAATAGGTCAGGATAGTCGTTCGATAAACTTTCCATCGTCAGCTCTAGAAAGTCCCATTGCGCCTCCGCCATGTGTGGCAAGGCCTGGTACCGTCCCGCATCTAGCGCTAATGTTTTGGCTTTATCCTCGCATTCAGCGACGTAGTGCTCATCAATATCAAAAGCAAATTCAGTCACAGCGCCCACCGGCCCCTTGGTGTGGGGCTCAATATTCACTGAATACATATACGTGTCTTCTGCGAACGGAAATGGAAACCGTTTGATGGCCTTGGGTGAGTTTTGGTAAGTATAGTCATCACGAAAGGTTTCTTTTTTAAAAGCTAAGCTCATAGCATTTCCTGTTAAAGATTGATTTCTAAGGAGTGGCATTTTGCTCGCGAGACGCAAGGCATAATCTTTTTGCCAGCCGCCTTGTCTGCTTCTGATAAATAGTGATCTTGATGCACCAGCACGCCATCAGTTCGGATGACTTCCAGCTCACAGCGGCCACATGCACCGCCACGGCAAGAGTAGGGTGCATCCACCCCAGCCGCTTCAATGGCTTCCAACATGCTCATTTCTGCGGGTACATGAACTTCAATGTTAGATTTTGCCAATTTCACTTTGAATGGTTCACCCGAAGGGGGCGCTAAAAACTGTTCGCTATGGATATGATTTTCTGGCCAACCCAGTGATCGGGCAGTTTCAATTAGAGCCACCACCATCGCATTCGGCCCACAAACATAGACGTGGGTGCCCAGGGGTTGTTTGCTTAATAGCGATTTTAGATCAATGGTTTGCCTCTCACTTTCGACATAAACATGGACTCTTTCATCGCATTTTTCTTTCAGGGCAGAGGTGAATGCCGCGTGATCCTGAGAGCGATAGGCGTAATGCAATTCGTAATTGGCTTTGGTCCTGATTAAATCTTCAATCTGCGACATGAATGGGGTGATGCCAATGCCACCAGCGACGAGTAGATGTTTACGCGCTCTTTTATCCAACGCGAATAAGTTGTTTGGATACGTGATTTCTAATTGAGAGCCAACCTTGACCTCATGATGGAGGTAAGCCGAGCCACCGCGTGAGTGTTCTTGTAGACGCACGGCAATGTGATAAGTATCAGGCGCCTGCGGAGAGCCCATCAGTGAGTAAGGGTTGCGATGGAGTCGACCATTGATGTTCATCGCAACCACCACATGACTCCCCCCTGAAAATGGAGGCAAACTTGCGCCATCCTCCCTGATAAAGGAGAACTGCTTAATCAGCGGAGTGATTTGCTGAATATTTGAAACAACAACTTTAAATGTACTCAAGGGTAAATCTCCTCAATGCTTGGAATCTGCCCTGGGTCTTCAGCGTCCACCATCAGCCCCATATAAGCACCAAGGCGTCTAGAAAAGTGGTCTCTGACAAACAATTGTTTGCCGCAGCCATCACATTTTTTGATATTGGTATGCGCTTCATAAGAGATAGTCTTGCAATGAACACAATAGATAGGCCGAGCTAAGGTGCCAACGAGCTCTTTGATGATGTCACTGTCATCAATGCCATATTTGTCAGCCATTTGAGCCACCTGCCAGATAAAGCGCTCTGAGCCTGCCACGTAGATGCGTAAGCCCATGCATGCAGTGGATAAATGGGCCTCAAAGGCAACGAGTGATTCATCTGTCGTTTCAAACATCAACAGCGCATCCGGCACGACTTTGCTTAAGGGGATGCTGAGATCCTGTTGCACCACGGGGTTTCTCGCATAGAGCACTTTGGTAGGGTGCTCTGGATGCATTTGCTGGAATAACTTCATTGCCGCCAGGCCCCCGGCACTGCCTTCAACCAGCACAATATGTGCGTTTGCTTGTTGTTGCCAGACCAAGGTTGAGTAGACCGGCTTACTTCGAATCCAATATCCGCGTTCCATGGTATTTTTCCGTTAAATCATATGCTTAATAAGGGTGCATTTTGCACGGGATGAAGTGAGCACCTTAGAGAGCGTATCGTTTAATTTAAGCCTCTTTCACCGCAGGCAATTCGCTTTTATCGGAGAGATACGCCTCCAAGGAGTCGTCCAACGCCTCCAACCAAGGTGTGTGATGGGGTGGGGACATGGTGCCCGTCATCAAGGAACGATAAGAGTGATCACGGAAAGTCATGATGTTTTGCTTTTTATGATACTTCCATTCCAGGAAGGTCTTGTTGACCGCAGGAATATCAAATGACGGATAGTCGGTGGCATCTATTAGCTCCTGAATATAGTCGCCTTGGTAGGTGTACATTTCTTCCGCTGTTTGTAGCGCCAGTTCTTTTTCACGCCATAGCATGCTATGCGCTTTCATCTCTTCTTTTGCCGGTAATTCAATACGTCCCAAAATAATGTCTCGCACGTACCAAGCCTGCGCATCAAACATATTGAAGGAGTACCACTGATCCTGCATGCCGATATAGAAGAATTTTGGATTGTCTTCCCATGCAACGCCTTTATACAGGTTGAGTGGCCATAGTCGATTGTTGGTTTTGAGGCGTAAATCATCTGCGAGGAATGGAAAGTGGTGCAAATAGCCGGTGCACAGAATAATCGCATCCACTTTTCGCGAGCTGCCATCGAGAAAATAAGCAGTATCCGTATCGACTCTGACCAGATTGGGTTTTTCTTCCCAGTTTTTTGGCCATTTATAATTCATCGGTGCGGTGCGGTAACAGCTGATGATGCTGCGTGCCCCATATTTGTAACATTGTGAGCCTATATCTTCTGCGGAATAACTGCTGCCGACCAATAGAATATCTTTGTCTTTAAACTCCAGGGCATCCCGGAAATCATGGGCATGCAAGATGCGGCCGCCAAACTTGTCAAAGCCTTCAAAACTCGGGATTTTTGGGGTAGAGAAATGCCCTGTTGCGCAGACCACGTAATCAAATTCCTCTGCGTAAATGGTATCCGTGGTGTGATCTTGCACAGTCACGGTGAACTTCTGAGTCGCCTCACTAAAGACGACATTGCGTACAGCCGTATTAAAGCGAATATAATCGCGCACACCTGCTTTCTCAACGCGACCTTTGATGTAATCAAACAACACTTCGCGTGGTGGGTATGAGGCGATCGGCCTGCCAAAATGTTCTTCAAACGTGTAGTCGGCAAATTCCAGACACTCTTTGGGACCGTTAGACCAAAGATAACGATACATACTGCCATGGACAGGCTCGCCATGTTCATCTGTCCCTGTACGCCAGGTGTAATTCCACAACCCACCCCAGTCGCTTTGCTTTTCAAAGCACACAATTTCTGGAATTTGAGCGCCTTTTGCCTGGGCTGATTGAAAGGCTCTAAGCTGTGCGAGGCCGCTTGGACCCGCGCCGAGTATGGCTATTCGCGTTGACATTAGGATTCTCCATAAATCTGATTGATTAGTTTGCGCCGCGTTTAGAAGCGCGATGTCGCTAAAGTAACCTGCTTCACCAAGATGAAAAATCCTCATCAAGAAGTACTCCAAATTGGGTAAGTGAGGTTGAGGTCATCCCGTTGATGAGGCCGTGGCTGGAGATGTGTTGAGTGCGTTTTGATGACCGCGCATAGGCCAAGCCTTGTTGATACACCGGAATCGCTTGCGCTTATGTATTGTTGACATGGCTGAGTGAGGGCGAAGCCTAATACCAAAGAGGTACGCCATGAGGGTAATTGAATCTCATGCCGTCAAAGTCAATATTAGTGCATTGGATAACGGCCTATTGGTGAATATCAACCTATTAATAGATATCCATAGGATAGGCAAGCTTTTAACTTGGACACTTCGTAAGACATGGTGAATCGATGCAAGCAATCAAAGAACAGCAGTGGGGGGAGGACTATTATTTTGGCGCTTCCTTCACCAAGCCTATTAGCAAGTACCGTCTGGATGGACAACATGCCATTCAATTATCCCTAAGCGCAGGCGACCGGCTTGAAATTCTAAGCCCAGACCAAGCGCAAAGCACCGAGTTGATTGTATTGGATGCACATGGCACATTGGCACCTGCGTTACTCGACAAGCGTCCGCCAGTCGTCGCGGTAGGTATTCAACAGCAACTTCAGCAGCGTGGTGCGGCCTCCCAAAGGCTGCGTAATCAATTAAACACTTGGCAGCTGGATGAGTCTTCTTTGCAGCAAGCAATCACAGTGTCAGGTGCAGAGCATGCCAAATTCACAGCGGCAAATGATTTGACTGTCATGATTGTCGCGGCTGGTCCAAACATGTCTGTTGAAGCGCACACGCCAGTCACCGAAGTGGACATTACCGTGACTTACGCCAATCTGGCAGAACCACCCTTGCCAGCACCATTGGCGCCAATCAAGCACGAGTTGAGGGTTGACCGCGCCACGGCACAGACCTATGAAGTCAAAAAAGGCGAATGGATTCAGATTATTGATGTGTCTGGCAAGCAATGCTCGGATTTTATTGCGTTTGATAAACAGGCGTTGGCACAAGGCAGCGTGTTGGGACTGGATGCGACAGCGACCAGAACGGTGATGGGCTTGAGCAATCCTGTACCCGGATTGCACTCACGATACCTTGGTTCGGATCTGAAACCGATGATAGAAGTGGTGCAGGATACCGTGGGTCGGCACGATAGTTTTCTACTGGCGTGTACCCCCAAATATTACGAGGACAGTGGCTATTTCGGCCATGCCAGTTGCACCGACAACTTTAACCAACGATTGGCTCACTATGGCATTGCACCACGGGCTGGCTGGCCAGCGATTAATTTGTTTTTTAACACCTTTATTGACGCCTCGGGCGCCGTGCTGATGGATGAACCGTGGTCACGGGCGGGAGATTATATTTTAATGCGTGCTGAGCGAGACCTTGTCTGCGCCTCTTCTGCTTGTCCTGACGATATTGACCCTGCCAATGGCTGGCATCCGACCGATATTCATGTGCGTATTTACGATGCTGCACAAGACTTTCCCCGCGCCATTGCCTATCGCAACACTTCTGAGGAGCTGTCTCGCATGACCAAATCTTCTGGTTTTCACCCCCGAACTTCCGCAATGACCAAAAAGTTTATCGACTATGCAGGCTATTGGGTGGCCACTGAATACGATGGCTGGGGGACGAATGCAGAATATCTCGCCTGTCGTGAGCGCGTGGCACTGCTAGATTTGTCGGTGATACGCAAATTTGAAATCGTCGGCCCTGATGTGGTGGCTTTTTTGCAGTATGTATTAACGCAGAACATCAGCCGCATGGCCATAGGTGAAATTGCGCACTCGGCGATTTGTCTTGAAACCGGCGGCATGATCGATGATGGCACCATATTCCGTATGGGGGAACAGGCTTTTCGCTGGTGCTGCGGTGCGGAATACACCGGTATCTGGATGAGGGAAAAAGCCCAAGAAAAAGGCTTTAAAGTCAGCATCCGCAACGCCAGCGCACAGCTAGACAATCTCGCTGTGCAGGGTCCGAACAGCCGCGAGTTGTTAAGCAAGCTGATTTGGACCCCGGATAGTCAGCCCTCGGTTGAAAAACTCAAATGGTTTCACTTTGCGATTGGCCGGCTAGGAGGGGCTGCAGGCGTGCCCGTGATGGTTTCCAGAACCGGATACACTGGCGAACTGGGCTATGAAGTCTGGTGTCACCCCGATGACAGCGAAGCAGTATGGGATGCTGTGTGGCAAGCGGGTCAGCCCTTTCAGATTGCCCCTATGGGGTTGAATGCGCTTGACATCCTGCGCATTGAAGCCGGCTTGAGTATGGCTGAGCACGAGTTTGACCACAGCACCACTCCATTTGAAGCAGGCACTGGCTTCAGTGTGCCTTTAAATAGCAAACAGGAAAACTTTATCGGCCGTGAAGCCTTGTCGCGGCAAGCGCCAGAGAGCCGACATCGTCTAGTTGGCATGATTCTGCAAGGGGGCGATCCAGCCAGTCATGGCGATCATGTGTATCATGGCCGTTTCCCGGTTGGCATCGTCACCAGCGCCACTTATTCGCCATTGATGGGAAAACAGATTGCCATCGTGCGCGTGGCACCCGATTTTTCCAGCATAGGTACGCGCCTGGAAATAGGTAAGCTGGATGGGCAACAGAAACGTTTGGCGGGAGAAGTTGTGAAATTGCCTTTTTATGACCCTAAGCGCGAGAAACTGCTCGCATGAGGCTGACGAGATATATAGATCCTGTGTCGTACATGGTCTTAATGCCTGTGGGTTGCTGGGAGCGTTTATCCGCGCTGCATTGTGATGAGCCAATTAGCGTGGCTTGGCATTTTTTGAGATGAGCTTATGCAGCAACCACGGTAGGGGCGTTTTGCTGAGCCACTGCCGGTGGTCGGCCACCCACGGATAGGCTCTGCTCAAGATGGGCCGCAGTATCCGGCTAGACCAGAATCTGCCTATCTTTGTGAAGCCTGTCACGCTGTATGCCGCGGCAAACACATCGACACCATTGATCCAGCGTCCCATGGCATCTTGCGCATGAATCCTGTTCATCAGGGCGTCACGCGTGACCGGGCAACTGTCGGGTAACTGCATTGCAGTCTGCGAACAATCGACCAGTATTAACTGATTTGCAGCATCGGCTTGCTTCAGCGTCTCCATTTCAATCCGGCACAAAGGACAGGAGGCATCGTAATAAATGGTCAGCGGAAAGGTAATTTGTGAGCGCATGATTAAGTTCTCAAAGGGATTCTGCTAGATTAAAGCGCTGCTCTTAGACCTTCAATCCACACACTTATGAGCATCAAGAATCACGCAAGTTCGCGTGCTCATTGCGCCTACAACACCAGCAGGTTAAGCGTGTGCGACTGCAGCTGCTTTCTGGCAATCCGGACACAATCCCTTCAAGCTAATCTCAATCGTTGATACCTGATAGGTATCGAATATTGCCTGTGGGATATGCGCAGCGAGTTCGTGTATGCATAACACGGTGCCGCAGGACTGGCAGAGCAGGTGGGCGTGGCCGTGGTTGTTAAGCATGCCCGGCGGCAGGCTGCTGGGAGTTTTAAAGCTGCGTTTTGGGCTGTTTAGCTGGTATTTCCAGGCGCGGTCTTCGGTGGATATTTTGTGGATGAGGGCGTTTTCCTGCAACCAGTCGAGGACGCGATACACCGTGACCCGGTCGATTTCTTTGACGCCTTGCAAGGCGTTGAGGATTTCAGGCTGACTCAAGGCGGTATGCGAGTTGATCAGCGTCGTGAGCACGGCCGTTCGTGCTTGTGTAGGGCGTAACCCAGCTTCTATCATCAATTGTTCAGCGGTAACCATGGCTAAAATTATGAACTACACGACAGCATGGAGCAACCCGCCTTTTGTCTTGCCCAGTCGGGGCGCTTTTCCGCAAACTTTTCTTTGCCAGGCTGTAGGGTATATGGGTGGCGTAATACTTCCAGTAATTCCAGCAAGCGGCTATTGTCGCCTGCTGTGGCCAAATCAATGGCTTCTTGCGCCAGGTAATTGCGCAGCACATAGACCGGATTGGCGGTAGCCATGCGGTGCTGGCGTTGCGCTAACGATTGCTGGGATTGCGTCAGGCGTTGACAATAAGTCATGAGCCAGGTCTGGATATCCTGGTTAAAATCCTGCCAGCCTTTTTGCGTATAAAAAGCGTTTTGCAGTGTGCTCACTTGCGGCTGTTGCAGGTCAATTTGCGCAAGCTGGGTGAAAAACAGTGTCTGGTCAATTTCGGCACGGGTCATGAACTCAAAAATCTGGTTGATGAGCTCGCCATCCCCCTCTTGCCAGCGCTCAAACCCAAACTTGTCAGCGAGGCTGCTGGTGAGGGCGCGGAAGTAAGTTTGGTCATAGGTGGCGATTCCGTCCGCCAGGCCTTGTGTGGATGGTAACAGCGTACCCAAGGCTTCTGCCAGCCGTTCCAGGTTCCAGCGGGCAATATCGGGTTGGCGGCCAAAGCAATAACGGCGCCCTTGTGCGTCGGTGGTGTTGGGTGTCCAGCCAGGGTCAAAATTATCTATCCAGCCATAAGGGCCATAGTCTATGGTCAGGCCGAGGATAGACATATTGTCGGTATTCATCACGCCATGCACAAAGCCCACACGCATCCAGTGCGCGATCATGACTGCCGTTCGGGCACACACTTCTTCAAACCAGGCTTCAATCAGCTCTGGGGCTGGGTCATTCACATCCAGCGTCAGTCCGGTTGAGGGCCACCAGTCGGCAAAGTCCCTGTCCAGGGTAAAGCCAATCAGGCGTTTTAACAGCGCGAATTCTTCACGGCTGGCCAGCAGCTCAAAATGCCCAAAGCGCGTAAATGAAGGGGCCACGCGGCAGACAATGGCGCCAGGTTCCAGCTGCGGATGCCCATCGTAAAACATGTCACGCACCACCTGGTCACCTGTTTTGACCAGGCTTAAGGCGCGCGTGGTCGGCACGCCCAGATGGTACATGGCTTCCGAGCATAAAAATTCGCGCAAGCTGGAGCGTAATACGGCACGGCCATCTGCCGAGCGCGAGTAGGGGGTCTCGCCTGCGCCTTTAAGTTGCAATTCAAAACGCTTGCCGCCATGCACTAACTCACCCAGCAAAATGGCACGTCCATCGCCCAACTGACCCGCCCAGTGCCCAAACTGGTGGCCGCCATAGCGGGTGGCATAGGTAAACATTCCGTCCAGCATGCCATTGCCGCCCAGCGTTTGTATCAGTTCGCGGTCTTGCATGTCGGTGGCTGTGAGTCCCAGCATCTCGGCCACTTCTGCGCTATAGGCGATCAGTTGCGGGTCTTTGACCGGGGTGGGTTGTACGGCAGACCATAGGCAGTCACTGACTTGTCTGGTGTAGTTATGGCGGATCGGGTCGCCCGGTAGTTCTCGGACAAAACGGTTATCAAAAGTTAAAGGGCGCATATGAAATGGACAATGCCGTGCATCAATAGTGCTTTAATCATAACATTTTCATCCATGCTAAACTCTGGCGCATCAAATCCCGTGCCTTTGCAGTGTTCGCACAAAACTGTTTTTGAAAGTCGTTTTCCCCTATGAACCATCTGCAAGGTTTAAGTTTTCAAGACGTCAAAAAGTTGAAAGGCGTGTTGATATTTTTTTGTCTGTTTATCGTTATGCAGCAAATGTGGTTGAGTGTTGCCGATACCGGCGTAGGGGCATGGTGGATCAACAAGGTCATTACCCGGACATTGGCTTTTACGATAGGCTGGCTGGCGGACGAACAAGTGACGGTGGCAGGCAGCCTGCTGACAGGCGCACATGCCAGCATGAATATTGCCAATGGCTGTGATGGGGTGGACATGATGCTAATGTTGATCGCTGCACTGTTAAGCTCAACATTAAGCCTGCGGCAAAAGCTGCTGGGTGCCTTATATGGGTTACTGTTTTTATTTTTAATCAATCAACTACGGTTGCTGCTGTTGTTTGAGGTATTGCAGCACGATCGCCAGTACTTTACCTTTACCCACGGTATTCTTGCGCCTTTTTTAATGTTGGGCGCCACCGGAATATTTTATGCATGGTGGCTGGCCGCCTCTACCCAACCTCTGGCGGATGATGAGTCCATATGCGCTTTGCAATAATGTTTTTCTGTTATGTCTTGGGCATTGGGCTGGCGCTCAATGCATTTTTCAGTCCCTGTATCCAGGCACTTTTACCACTTTTTAAGGGGCTATTGACTTTGATTGATGGTCATTTCGAGGTGATCTCTGCCCAGGTGACGACAGTAGGCGATGCGCAAGTCATCGACTTTGAGGTGAGATTGGCAAAGTCTTTCTGGTTGGGAAAACATTTTATTGCAGTGGACCCCACCGGCGTTGCGCATGCCAGTACGACGCTGGTGCATCTTTGGCAAAGCCTGGCTGTATGCCTCGCGCTGATCTTGTCCTGGCCAGAGATCCTTATGCGTAAACGCCTGTTGGCCCTTGCTTACGGGCTGTTAGGTACGCTGCTGGTGTGGTGCATCGATGTGCCATTCGTTTTGCTGGCGGCCTTGTGGCAAATGATTGATGCGCACTATGGCATTGCAGACTTTTCAATCTTGACTGATTGGCAACAGATACTTGAAAACGGTGGCCGGTTAATATTGGGATTGATGATAGGCTGTTTGGCCATTTTTTTGGCTTAGCTGCTTGAGAGTACAGCGGGGACTTGCCATGGTCCCTCATTACCCCCATCCATGCTGGGCATGGTTCTGCCTTCATCAAGCCTTCATAAATAAAAATTAGCATCTGTAAGCTACTGACAATTCATTATTGATAGCGCAAGATGCCTTTTTTACTGCTGTATTTCCTCATCACTTTTTCTACCTTTTCTCATGCAGCAGACATTGAGCCAGAAATCCTGACCCGTTTTAATCAGGGCGAGACACAGGATTTAATTGTTGAATATGATGATGCGTCTGTGAATAAAAGCCTGATCGCAACCCGCTTGAATAAGCGGCTCAAGACCGATAATGACGATGTGTTGGCAATCAAGCGCAAGGCGTATGCTTCGCTTAAAAGCCAAATGAAAACGCTAGAGCTGCAGCAGGGCATCCAGGCAGTCAAAGACTATCCATACTTGCCACTGAGCTTAAAGCGTTTTAAATCACTCAGGTCGCTCAAAACCTTCATGGCCAATGGCAACATCAAGGCCGTGTATGTTGACCGGATCATGCACAAGGTACTCACGCAGAGCTTGCCTTTGATCAATCAGCCTGTGGTCAGCCAGGTTAATTACAAAGGGGCAGGGGCCACCGTGGTCGTGATTGATGATGGCATCGACTTTACAAAATCGGCGTTTGGTCCTTGTACTGCTGTGGCGACGCCCTCGGCGACGTGTCGCGTGGTGGTGGCTAACACCATCGTCAATTCTGGCACAGCCAATGCCAGCCCAAATCATGGTAGCAATGTGGCGGCGACGGTATTGGGCGTGGCGCCAGAGGCCAAAATTGCAGCAATCAATGTCTTCAATAATAGTGGCGGCGCTTATACAAGCGATATTTTAAGTGCGATCAACTGGGCGGTTGCCAATCGATCCACATACAATATTGTGGCCATTAACATGAGCTTGGGGGCGTCGGATAAAAATACCAGTCCCTGCCAGTCCAATCCTTTTACCAGCCCGATACAACGGGCAAAGGATGCCGGCATTAATGTGGTGGTCGCCGCAGGCAATGATGGATATCTGGATGGCATCAGCACACCTGCTTGCGCGCCAGCGGCCATTTCAGTCGGGGCGGTGTACGACAGTAATGTTGGAGGCTTGGCCTATAGTAACTGTACCGATACGACTTCGGCCGCGGATAAAGTCACTTGTTTTTCAAACAGTGCCAATTATTTAACCCTGCTGGCGCCGGGTGCTTTAATCACTGCAGCAGGGATCACGATGGCAGGCACTTCTCAAGCATCTCCGCATGTGGCAGGGGCGGTCGCCGTATTAAGGTCAGCGTTTGTTAATGAAACAGCTGATCAAATTCAAGCGCGATTGACCAGTTTTGGCAAACCTGTCACAGATAGTCGTAACAGTCTTGTCAAACCCAGGCTGGATTTAAGCGCTGCAGCCCGTCCACAAAATGATTCATTTTCTAATCCCGCCTTGATGAGTGGCGACTCTGGCAGTGTCAGTGGCACCAATCTGCTCGCGACGGCAGAAGTGAGCGAGCCAGCCCATGCCGACCTGGCAGCGCAAAATACGGTCTGGTTGCAGTGGACGGCACCAGCTTCTGGCCAAGTAACGCTTACCGTCAATGGCAGTGTTGCGAACCCCAGACTTGCGGTGTATACCGGGACAGCAATCAGCGCATTAACGCCTAAAGCAGGCATTGATAATGCGAATTCCCCCCTGTATTTTCAAGCTAGCGCAAATACCCAATACCATATCGCCCTCAACACCAATCAAACGGATGCCGGTAGTTATCAACTGTCATGGCAATTGAACACGCAGGCAAATGCCAATTTATCCGTTACTTTTAGTGGCCCTAACCAACAACTTGCGGTGGCCACGCCTTATCTTTACACCTTAACTGTTGCCAATGGCGGGCCCTCGAATGCCACCAATGTTGCCGTACAACTGAGTTTGCCAACGGGGGCGGATCTGGTCAGTGCAGACCAACGATGCCAATTGCAGGGTAGAACACTGACTTGCCGCGTTGCACAGTTGAATGTCGGGAGTTCAAGCAGTTTTAATGTACAACTGTCGTGGACCAATACGCAGGATGTCCCACCGTTGGTCATCTCTGTGAATTCTGACTTGGCGGATGCTGACACTGGCAATAACTCGACAACATTTTCGTTAGCAGCCACTCAGGCCTCCACAGTGACTGATGTGCCGACGCTGCCTGAGTGGGGGCTCATTCTCCTGGCTTGTATGTTGATTTTTTTGAACCGCAGAAACCTCCAGAGAGTTTAGCGCTCCCTTTTCTTTTTTCATCTCGGCATTTCTTGCACGCTGAATCAAACGCGCTAAGGTATCATTACGGCTGTATTTTAAAGAATCAGTTGAATGAACGTATTTTATGAAGAGGATGGCGGCTTTAAAGTCGCCTCCATCATGTCCGAGGCCGATAGCAGCATGCAGGTCGAAGCGAGCTCGGGCAAGCGCAGCAAAATCAAAACCGCCAATGTCTTGATGCGGTTCGAAGGGAGTTTGTCCGGTTTTCTGGAGGCCGCCCAGGCCGAAGCCGAAACCCTGGATACCGATTTTTTATGGGAATGCTGTGGCGAGGATGAGTTTGGTTTTGAAAGCCTGGCCGAGGAATACTATGGCGGCAAACCCAGTCATCAGCAAGCTGCTGCCATTGCCATTAAATTGCATGGCGCGCCCATGTATTTTTACCGCAAAGGCAAAGGACGCTACAAGGCTGCGCCTGAGGACACGCTAAAAGCGGCATTGGCGGGGATGGAGAAAAAGCGCCAGCAAGCTGAACTGTTGGCACAGATGGTTGCACAACTCAAAGTGCACAGTTTGCCAGACGGCTTTGCAAGCAAACTGGACCAATTGCTCTACGCGCCGGATAAAAACAGCCTGGAGTGGAAAGCGCTGGATCAGGCGGCCAGCGAACTCAAGCAACTGCCGGTGCAAGTGCTGCATGCCAGTGGCGCCATTGCCTCGATTCATGATTATCACCTGGGGGCGTTTTTACGCGAATATTTTGCCAATGGCACGGAGTTCCCGGCCTTTACGTTGGCTGATCTCCCCGAGGCACTGCCTTTGTCAGCGGTGCAGGCCTTTAGTATTGATGACAGCACCACCACCGAAATTGACGATGCCTTATCGGTGACCGCGCTGCCTAATGGCAACACGCAGGTCGGGATTCATATTGCTGCACCAGCCTTGGGTGTGTCGCCGCATGCGTCGCTGGATAATGAGGTCATGAAGCGGCTGTCTACGGTATACATGCCCGGGCATAAAATTACCATGTTGCCAGAAGCGGCCATCCGTCCGTTTAGCCTGGATGCCGGCCAAGTAAAGCCGGCTTTGTCCCTGTATCTTGAAGTGGCACCTGATTTCAGCATTGTTAGCCATCAAAGCCGCCTGGAGCAGGTAACCATCATCGAAAACCTGCGCCACGACACGCTGGAGCCTTATTTTAACGAGCAGACGCTGGCCGAGGACAGTGGCCATCCGCTATGGCAACCGTTGGTGTTTTTGTTCCGCTTTGCCGAGAGCCTGGAAAAAGCGCGCGGTAAATATGACCCGACCCGGCCACAACCGGTGGATTACAATTTTTATGTGAGCGAGGGTAAGGTCAGCATTATCAACCGCCAGCGCGGCTCTCCCATGGATAAACTGGTGGCCGAGCTCATGATTGCCGCCAATAGCCAATGGGGCCTGTTACTGGCGCAAAACGAAGTGCCCGGTATTTATCGCGCACAAAATGGTGGCAAAGTGTACATGACCACCAAAGCCGAAGGCCATCAGGGCCTGGGCGTGGCGCAATATGCCTGGTGTACCTCGCCGTTGCGCCGCGCGGTGGATTTGATCAACCAGCGGCAACTGATCAGCGTGTTGACCCTGACGCCGCCAGTCTACCCGGCCAACAGTGATGAAATTGTCGGCCATATGCGCAATTTTGATCAAACTTATAATGCCTACAACGAGTTCCAGACACGGATGGAGCGCTACTGGTGCTTGCAGTACCTGATCCAGGAAAATATCACGGAAATCGACGCAACGGTCTGGCGTGAGAATCTGGTACGCCTGCAAAACTTGCCTTATATGACCAAGGTACACAGTTTGCCAGCGACCAAGCCCGGCAGCAAAGTCCGGCTGGCGGTACAAAAAGTCGATACTTTACTGATGGAGCTGGACTGTAAATTTCTGCACCTGATCGAAGAGACCACAGAACCCTCAACTGAAGCCGAGGCTGCGGTGGAAGCAAGCATGGAGGCGCCTAATGTTTAAATTTAACCGTAAAGTGCACAAAGCAGTCTCCGACTTTGAAATGGTGGAAGTCACCGAAATGGATGGCGTGCGCTCCATGCACTTGGGCTCGCCGACCATACAGAGCAGTATGAGCGTGAAAGACCCGTTTGCGCTGGTCCTGGCCTATTCCTGGGGCGCCCTGAGCAGCTTGTTGTTCAAGCCGGATGCGCGCAAACTGTTGCTGGTTGGGCTGGGCGGCGGGTCGATTGCCAAGTATGTATGGAAATATTGTCCGCAGATCAAGCAAACGGTGGTGGAACTCAATCCGCAAGTGATCCAGGTCGCCCGCAGCCATTTTTTTGTGCCGGATGACGATGCGCGATTACAGATCATCGAAGGCGATGGTATTGCCTATCTGCAGCAGCATCCTGGCAGTGTCGACTGGCTGATGATGGATGCCTTTGGCAGCAACGGCTTACCGCCAGACTTTTGCACCCAGGCTTTTTTTGACGACTGTGCCGATGCACTGACGCCGGATGGCTTGTTTACGATTAACCTGTGGGGCTCGGACAAAAAGTTTGATATCTACATGCAGCGCATGGAGCAGACGTTTGACCAGCGCGTGCTCATGATGCCTACCGGCAAGCCCGGTAACATCATCGTGTTCGGCTTTAAAGCCGAACTGCCCATCCCGGATCTGGCGACGTTGCGCAAACGTTCGCAAGACGCCATGCAGACGCATCGTATCAACTTTCCCGACCTCATAGACCGCCTGCAAGGCGCAAACCCCAATAACGGCAAGGAGTTTCAACTCGGTGGCTAATTTTCTGAATCATTTTTTCGCAACCTGCCCACGTGGCCTGGAAGCCATTCTCGTCGACGAACTCAAGCAGAGCGGGGCGCGCGACATTAAAGCCACCGATGGCGGTGCCAGTTTTAGCGGCGAGTTGTCGGTGTGCTATCACGCCAACCTGCATTCGCGTGTCGCCACGCGCATTCTCATGCAAGTGGGGCGGGGCCAGTATCTGAAAGAGGACGATATTTATCAGGGCGCGCTCAAAATTAACTGGCCTAACTGGTTTGATGTCAAACACAGCATGATGGTCAAGGTCACGGCCGTGCGCAGCCCGCTCAAAAGCCTGGAATTTATTACCCTGCGCGTCAAAGACGCGATTTGCGACAAATTCCGCCAGGCCGTCGGCAGCCGCCCGAACATTGATACACGCGAACCCGCGGTGCGTGTCCACGTCTACCTGACCAGCGACAACTACCAACTGTATGTCGATACTTCCGGCAACCCGCTGTACCAGCGCGGCAACCGCAAAAACAGCATAGAGGCGCCGTTGCGTGAAAACCTGGCTGCGGGCATTCTCAAGCTCACCGGCTGGCAGCCGGGCCAGGCCTTGCTGGATCCCATGTGTGGCAGTGGCACCTTTTTGCTCGAGGCGGTGATGATAGCTCTCAATATTGCGCCTGGTTTAAATCGCAATTTCGGCTTTGAAAAACTCAAAAACTTTGAATCTGATACTTTCCGTAAAATCCGCAATGCCGCAGCCAAAGCTGCCAAGCCGGTCAGTTTCCAGAGCATTTACGGCTCGGATATGGATTTACGTGCCGTACGCGTCACCAAGCAGAACCTGGAAATGGCCGGCTGGCTGGACGCCGTACAACTGACACACTGGGAATTCACGCAAGTGGTGCCGCCCGCTGACAGCGGTGTTCTGGTCGCCAACCCGCCTTATGGCGTGCGTATTGGTGAAGATGAGACCTTGGCCGCCTTGTACCCCGAAATGGCCGCTGCGCTCAAACAGAAGTTCTCTGGCTGGAATACCTATTTCCTGACCAACGACTTGCGCCTGCCCAAGCTCATGCGTCTGAGCCCCAGCAAGAAAACACCACTGTATAACGGCCCATTGGAATGCCGGTTGTTTGAAATCAAGATGGTGGCAGGAAGTAACCGTAAATAGGCAGTTGTATTCTTATCCGTCGATGCCTTATGCATCAATTTAGGTCGCATGTATTCATCCGCTGCAATCTCTAGTGTCTGTGAAGGACGACAGGTGCTGGCAGATTGCATTGCAGTCTCAAAGTGCACGCTTGGATCAAATGTTAATGATTGTTTTATCTGAACCGCATTTCTATTGTTTAGTATAAATTATAGTGGCAAATATTATCGTTAGCATTTCTTATGCTGAACGTGATTAAGCAGATTTAAGTCGTCACATTTCAACAATGAAGAATCAACTAAGAGGCTGCTATGGATGCTTTGTTGAGTTTGTTGGTCCCTGATAACTTCATGCCCCATGGCCATTGCTATTTATGGACGCCTGTCCTGTTGTGGATGTATGTTGTTTCTGACACTGTCATTGCGATTTCTTACTATACGATTCCGATGGCATTGCTTTACCTGGTTAAAAAACGCGCTGACTTGGAGTTTAACTGGGTATTTTTCATGTTTTCCCTGTTTATCTTTGCCTGTGGAACAACGCATTTGATTGCAATTGCAACCATTTGGGAGCCAGCTTATTGGCTTGATGCCACAATGAAATGCTTAACAGCCGTGGCTTCAGGGATCACGGCAGTGATGCTGTGGCGCTTGATGCCAGTTGCGTTGACGATTACCAGTACCAAGCAGCTAAAAACAACCATTGCCAGGCTAGAGTCCGAAGTGCAGAAACGATTGCTCGCAGAACAGGCCTTGGCAAAATTGAATTTGAATCTTGAGCATCTGGTCAAGGCGCGTACGGAAGATCTGAGCAATATCAATGCGAGTTTAAGACTGGAGATCGAACAAAGAAAACGCACAGAACTTGAGCTGTTTAACCAGAAACAATTGGCAATTGTCACGCTGGAGTCCATCGGCGATGCGGTGATCACCACCAATATGCAGTCCGAGGTGACTTATCTGAATCCAGTGGCCGAAAAAATGACAGGCTGGAGCAAAGCCGAGGCAATGGGGCGGCCGATTCTGGAGGTGTTCAGGATTTTGAATGAAAGCACCCGCAAGCTGGCTGCTAACCCAGTGGATGTGGTGCTGGCGCACAACAAGGTCTGCGGACTGGCCAATCATACCTTGCTGATCGCCAAATCTGGCGCTGAATACGCGATTGAAGATTCTGCGGCGCCGATTCGTGATCAGGATGGCAACATTCTAGGGGTCGTGCTGGTGTTTCATGATGTGAGTGATGCACGTCAGATGGCACAAAAAATGACCTACCTTGCCGAGCATGATTATCTGACCGACTTACCGAATCGACTGTTACTGACAGACCGTATTACGCAAGCGATCAGTGCAGCGAAAAGAAGGGGTTCCAAGCTGGCCATTCTGTTTTTTGACATAGATCATTTCAAGCGGGTGAATGATACCCTGGGCCATGAAGTGGGCGATCAATTGCTCAAAGTATTGAGCAAAAAGCTGCAAATGTGCATTCGTGCCTCTGACACGCTCAGTCGCCAGGGCGGGGATGAGTTTGTAGTGTTGTTGCCAGAGTTAACAGATGATGCCGTCCCAGCCGAAATTGCACAAAAAATACTGTTTTCCATCAAGGACCCGATCAGCATCGCAAATCACGAGTTGTTTATCACGGCCAGTATTGGGATTGCCGTATATCCTGATGATGGCGACAATGTCGATGTGCTGACACGACATGCGGATGCGGCAATGTATCATGCCAAAAATTCAGGTAGAAATAATTACCAGTTTTTTACCAAGGAAATGAGTGCACGTGTCGCGGCTCAGCTTACGATGGAAAACAGTTTGCAAAAAGCAATAGCAAACAATGAGTTAATGCTTTTTTATCAGCCAAAAGTCAGCATCAAAACCGGCAAGATCATCGGCGCTGAGGCTCTGATCCGATGGGTGCATCCGCAATGGGGTATGATGATGCCAGATCGTTTTATCAAGATTGCCGAAGACTCTGGCTTGATCAGAGGCATTGGTCATTGGGTATTGCGCGAGGCGTGTACGCAAAATAAAAAGTGGCAAGACTCCGGTTTGCCCGAGATTCCCATCGCGATTAATGTTTCGGTGGTTGAGTTGCACCATGCGCACTTTACACAAGAAGTGACTAAAGTGTTATTACAAACAGGCCTGCAACCCTATCATCTCGAACTGGAGGTGACTGAAAGCGTTGCGATTCAGACTGAGGTGACCGTGATTAACGATTTGAACAAGCTCAAAGAGATGGGTGTCCGGTTATCAGTAGATGATTTTGGGACAGGATATTCCAGTCTGTCATATCTCAAGCTATTGCCGGTAAATACCATTAAAATCGATAAAAGCTTTATTCGTGATATACAAGTGGATGCTAACGATGCGGCAATTGTCACTGCGATTATCAAAATGTCACAAAGTCTGGGATTAACAGTGATCGCAGAAGGGGTAGAAACCCAGGCACAGCTCGAATTTCTGCAATCGCATGACTGTGACGAGATGCAAGGTTATCTATTTAGCCGTCCCTTGCCTGCCGATGAATTTGCAGCGCTGCTTGCGCAGCAATAAAGCTTCCTATCTTATTGTTTTATTTAGTTTATTTATGACTGAACACCAACACCAAACGACTGACTCTTTACTGAAATTGCGTGAGCGCATTAATGCATTTGTGCAGGCACGTGACTGGGCGCAGTTCCATTCCCCAAAAAATCTGGCCATGGCCATGATAGTTGAGGCGGCAGAAGTGGTTGAGCATTTTCAATGGATGACTGAGGGCGACAGCCGCCAGTTGGATGCCGCCACGCGCGAAAAAGTGGGGCAAGAGCTGGCCGACACCTTTGTTTACCTGCTGCGGATTGCCGAGGTGTGTGACATAGACTTGATTGCGGCCACCAACGCCAAGATTGAGTTGAATGCGCAAAAATACCCGGTTGAGAAATGCAAGGGGAGTAATGCTAAATATACAGAATATCAATAGGGCACTTTTCTAAACTCAATTTCCGTCGCTATACTGCGTTGCGTATAAAAAATGTCTCCTTATATATCCACTATATGCGACGTCAAAACTTTTTAGTCGCGTCTTGTCTGACTTAGCAACTTGCATTGATAGAAGCACCCGCGCATTTAAATGTTGAATTTAATGTAGTTTGTTATATTGAAGGAATAGCCATGCGTGTAACTTTAGATTCCCCGGTAACCCGTTTGCTCGAGCAGCAACACATCGCGTTCGAGGTCATCGAAATCCCGCTCAGCGAAGACAAAAAACCGATTCGCAGCCTAGAAGAGCTGCTAACAGCACAAGGCCTGGATCCACAATCGGTCGTGCGTAGTGTCGTGTTTAAAGGGGAGCATACTGGCTTTAGTCTGCTCGCGGTGACGGGGGCTGGCCGTGCTGATTGGGCCTTGTTGCGCGCGCACTTGAGTGAGCGTAAGTGCCGTATGGCAGAATATGACGAAGTGCCTGAGGCCACCGGCTATGTGGTTGGTGCAGTGCCGCCGATTGCTTTGCCCGCTGGCTTGCGCGTGCTGGTTGACCAAAGCGTGTTGAGTTACGATCGGGTGGTGATTGGCAGTGGTGTGCTGGGCTATGCACTGGCGCTGAGTGGCAGTGATTTGCAAGCCTTGTTGAGCGCATACCCGGTTGGGCAGTTTGTGAAGGTTTAACTTCAGCTTAGAAGCGCACAGCATTAAGTGCCTGGCGTCGCAGGGATGTTAAGACTCGCCCACTGCGTGGTGAGTCCAGTCGTCAGTCAGGCTGAGCGGCTTGCCGACTTATTTGTTGTTGAAGATCGTATTCAGGGAGTTACTTTTACTGCGCTCGACCATCACGGCTGCCTGACCTGGGTTCTTGCTGATGGTGCTAGCCCAGTCCTGACTGCTGCTGTCTGACTCCTCAGCGTTATTGCCAAGCATACCAGGCAGTGCATCCTGATTGGCGTCGTCGCTGTTGTCACCAAACATTACTGTAGCGTTGTCGAGCTGGTACTGGCGTAATTGTTGCATCAAGCCTTGCGCTGTGTAGGTTTGTGGCGCCTGTTGGCCCCCAAGAATCACTTTGGCGCTTTCAACAGCGGCTTCTGCCGCGGTTTGCGGCGTCTCAGCCTGTTTGCTGTCTGTGGTTTGCACCTTGCCGGTCGCAGCACTGTTATCCGTGTTGTAAGCCTTGTTCAATAACGACGACACATTGCTGTTTTGTATACTTGAAATAGACATGATCGAAGCCCTTAATCATTATTTCGCTCACATTACCGCGTATCTTGTTAACGGCATGCCAGAAAAAAACTTTAGAACACCCTTTAATTCTTTTAATTTGCCGCATTTTTCAAGTGTGCTGGCCTGCATTTTGGGCCGGCCACCCGTCAGTGCCTGCAGATTTATGGTAAGGTTCAGCCTTGTTAGAAACACAGATATTTAATGGCGAAACATGAGTTTGGTGCGTTACTGCGTAAATGGGAGACTGGTGAGCGGCGTGAGTCCGACCAACCGCGGTTTTGCTTATGGCGATGGCGTTTTTCGCACCATGCGCCTGCTCGATGGTGAACTGCAAGACTGGCCCCTGCATTATCAAACCCTAGTTGCGGATTGCAGCAAAATCCTGATGGTCTGTCCGTCGGCTGAATTGCTGATGCAAGAATTCAAAAGCCTGATGTCTGCCGGTGAGGATGAGACCAAATTATCCGGCGTAGTCAAAATCATCATTACGCGTGGCGATGGTGCCCGCGGCTATGCGCCCCCCGCCATTGCCGAACCAACCCGCGTGTTTGTCTGGAGCCCTTTGCCAGTCTATCCTGAGGCCATATACACCCAGGGGGTCGCGCTCTATCAGTGCCAGACCCGACTGGCCAGTCAGCCATTGTTAGCGGGCATCAAGCACTTAAACCGACTAGAAAATGTCTTGGCCCGGGCCGAACTGAAAGACCCCCGCTTTTTTGACGGCTTGATGCTGGATTACCAGGATCAGGTGGTCGAAGCGGTAAGCGGTAATCTTTTCATTCGCAAGGCCGGGCAGGTCATGACCCCGATATTGGACCAGTGTGGCGTGGCCGGGGTCATGCGGCAAAAAATTCTGGACTGGTATAAAACGCAAGGCCAGCCGGTCAGCTTGACCCGGTTGACCGTACAAGATGTGCTCACTGCCGATGCCGTGATTATCACCAACAGTGTCTATGGCGTGTTACAGGTGACGCAGCTTGATGCGCAGCCATTGGCACACAATGATTGGGCACACACCCTTAGAACCCAGTTGCATTATGTTGTTCATTAAACGTTTTTTTCAATACAGTCTGGCCTTGTTGGGCCTGACGACACTGGCATTAGCCATCTGGATCGTGATCTTTTTGATCCGCCCGCTGCCCATGGCCTCAGAAACCATAGGCATGCAAATTCCGGCCGGGGCCAGTGTGCGTGCGATTGCCGACCAGTTGGTGGCTTCAGGCGTGCTCACCGAGCCTTACAGTTTTTTGCTGGTGGTGAAACTCACGGGCAGTGCCAACAAGTTGCAGGCGGGCGATTATGCCTTTAATACGCCCTTGCAAGTGATGGGCCTCATTGATGTGCTCAAGCATGGCACGTTTGACCAGTTCAAACTGCAATTGACCGAGGGTAAAACCTTTGCCGACTTCAGGCAAAAGCTGGCGCAAATGCCGGGTATCCGCCACGACACGCTCATGTTGTCCGACCAGGAACTGATGCAGCAGGTGAGTGGCCAGAACGATGCCCCCGAAGGCTGGTTTTTCCCGGATACGTATTTTCTGGATGCGCAAAGCAGTGACCTAGATTTGTATAAGCGCGCTTATCAAAAAATGGTGCAGCACTTGAATCAGGCGTGGGAACAACGCGCATCGGGCCTGCCTTACCGCACCATGTATGAGGCCTTGATTATGGCCTCGATTGTAGAGAAAGAAACCGGTGTGGAAGAAGAACGGCCGCAGATTGCCGGTGTGTTTGTGAACCGCCTGCGCAAAGGCATGCGCCTGCAAACTGACCCCACCGTGATTTATGGCATGGGCACGCGTTACCGTGGCAATATCAGCAAAAAAGACTTGCTGGCGGATACGCCGTATAACACCTATACGCGCAGCGGCTTGCCGCCGACACCGATTGCTTTGCCTGGCCTGGCCTCGATTCAGGCGGCATTGCATCCGGCCAATACCAACGCCTTGTATTTTGTTGCCAACGGCCAGGGCAGGCATGTGTTTACCGCGACACTCGAAGCGCATAACCAGGCGGTGCGGGCGTACCAGTTAAAAAAATAGTTGTCGTAAAGTTAAAGGGAAATCGGGACATGGCAGGGTTGTTTATTACGCTGGAAGGCATGGATGGTGCGGGTAAAAGTACGCATATCCCCACTATTCTTGAGTTGCTGCAAGCGACCGGCAGAGAAGTGGTGTCTACGCGCGAACCCGGTGGCACGCCTTTGGGCGAAGAGCTGCGTGCCTTGCTCTTGCACCGTGAGATGCATGTGGAGACAGAGTCGCTGCTGATGTTTGCTGCGCGCGCCGAGCATTTGCAGCAAGTCATTCTGCCCGCCTTGCAGCGTGACGCGATTGTGCTGTCAGACCGTTTTACCGATGCTTCTTATGCGTATCAATGTGGCGCACGTGGCCTGGCCATGGAAAAAATGCAGCAGCTTGAGCAGTGGGTGCAGGGCGATTTGCAACCAGACCTGACCTTGCTGTTTGATGTGCCGGTAGAGGTGAGTCTGCAACGGTTGGCGGGCGCACGCACCCCGGATAAATTTGAAGCGCAGGGCTCGGCGTTTTTTGAGCTGCTGCGCGCGCAATATCTGGCGCGGGCTGCCCAATATCCGCAACGCTTCAGAGTCATAGATGCCAATCGCCCCCTGCTTGACGTGCAGCAGAGTGTTGCAGAAATCATCCTCCAATGTTGATTACCCAAGAGTACCCATGGCAGGCCACGTTATTTGCACAATGGATGCAAGCAGGCCAGTCACGCCACCATGCGCTGTTGTTGCATGGCAAAACTGGCATCGGCAAACTGGCTTTTGCGCGCGCGATGGCCGCTGCCTTGCTGTGCTTGCAGCCTGAACACGGCCATGCTTGCGGTCAGTGTCAGTCCTGTCACTGGTTATCCGAAGGCGCGCATCCTGATTTTAGGGAGATCACGCCAGAAGATGAAGACAGCGCTGAGGGCAGCAAAAAGAAAACCCGCAAGCGGCAGCAAATCCTCATCGACCAGATTCGCGCCTTGCATGATTATTTATCGCTGAGCAGTCACCGTGTTGAAGGCATGCGCGTGGTGTTGATTCACCCGCTGGAAGCCATGAATGTCGCGGCGTCCAATGCCTTGCTCAAGTTGCTGGAAGAACCGCCGCAACGCACGCAGTTTTTGCTGGTCTCACATCAAAGACAAGCGTTGCTGCCGACCATCCTGAGCCGCTGCATGCAGGTGGAGATGCCGGTGCCCAGTGAATCACAAGGCTTGCAATGGATGCAGTTACAAGGCATTGCTCAACCCGAATGGCTCTGGCACTACAGTGGCGGGGCGCCCATTACCGTGCTGCAAGACGACCTGGACTGGTATGCCTGGTATCAGCAGTTTCAACCGCACTTACGCCGCGGTGCCGAGGTGGACGTGGTGGCTGCGGTGCCGGTGCTGATCAAGCAAGGTATGGAAGCGGCGATACAAGTGCTGCAAAAGTGGTTGCTGGACGTTTGGTTGTCCTGCCATCAGCAACCTTTGCGCTACCACCCCTCAGAGGCAGCTGCTTTGCAGGGGCTGGCCGGGCGTGTGCAGTTATCGCGGCTGCTGGCGTTTCAGCAACAGCTAAATCGTTTTAAAATGACCGCACAACATCCGCTCAATCAGGAGTTGCAGTTGGAGCAGCTGTTGTTGCAATACAAAAAAATATTTGAGGATAAACCGAATAAGTGAGTGCGCGAGATCAGATGCAAGGCGCGCGGTGTTAGAAACAACAACGTGCAACGCAGTATTGTGCTCAAGTAGTCACTATCCCTGTATCCTTCATTAACCGCTCACGTACTCTGGAGCTGATGTCATGACCGAGATGCAACCTTCTGCAGCGGCAAAACCTGGTGTGTTGTCGCTGGCGATTCGAGAAAAAGCCGCCCTGTTTGCGGCGTATATGCCTTTTGTCAAAGGCGGGGGCTTGTTTATCCCCACCAGCAAGTCTTTTAAAATGGGCGAAGAAGTGTTTATGTTGCTCACTTTGCTCAATGATCCAAACAAGCTCAAAGTGGTAGGTAAGGTGATCTGGATCACGCCGCAGGCGGTCAACAACAAGCCGCAAGGCATAGGCATTCAGTTTAGTGACAAAGATGGCGGTGCCGAAGCCAAAAAACGGATTGAATCTATCTTGGGTGCCGCACTCAAATCTAGCCGACCGTCGAATACCATTTAGTGATTAGCACGCAGACAGAAAGAATATGTTAGTAGATTCCCATTGCCACCTGAATTTTCCCGAGCTGGTCCAAAACATGGATCAAGTATTGGAGAGCATGCGCAGCAACCAGGTGGGGCATGCCTTGTGCGTCTCGGTCACGCTGGATAAATTCCCCGAAGTACTTGCCATTGCCGAGCAGTATCCCAACATTTATGCCTCAGTCGGCGTGCATCCTGATTACGAAAACATTACCGAGCCTACCGTACAAGGCCTGGTTGAACTGGCCAATCATCCACACGTGGTGGCGATTGGCGAAACCGGACTGGATTACTTCCGTTTAACTGGTGATTTGTCCTGGCAGCGCGAGCGCTTCAGAACGCATATCCGGGCGGCAAGGCAGACGGGTAAACCCTTGATCATCCATACCCGTAATGCGTCCGAGGATACGATCAAGATTATGCAGGAGGAGGACGCGGCCGAGGTCGGGGGCGTCATGCACTGCTTTACAGAAAGCTGGGAGGTGGCCCAGGCCGCGATTGCCATGGGTTTCTATATCTCGTTTTCCGGCATCGTGACTTTTAAAAATGCCCAGGCGCTCAAAGACGTCGCGCAAAAGGTGCCGCTGGCATCCATGTTGGTAGAAACCGACTCCCCCTATCTGGCACCTATCCCATTCCGTGGCAAAACCAATCAGCCCGCTTATGTGCGGCATGTGGCAGAAGAAATTGCGCGCCTGCGCGAGCAGCCATTACAGCAGATCATGGACGCAACCACCGCTAACTTTTTTAAACTGTTCAAGCACGCCCAGCCATGCAACTGACCATACTAGGCGTAGGCTCCAGCGCAGGCACGCCCGCGATCGGCTGCCAATGCGCCACATGCAGCTCGACCGATACGCGCAACAAGCGCACACGTTGCTCCAGTATGGTCACACTGGATGACGGCCGCGTGATCCTCATAGACACCTCGCCAGACCTGCGCCTGCAAGCTTTGCGCCAACAGATGCGCAGGGTGGATGCCGTGCTGTACACGCACACCCATGCAGATCACCTGCACGGCATTGATGATTTACGCGCGTTTTGCCAGATCAACCGCTGCCAGATCCCGCTCTACAGTTATCCCGAGGCGGTTACCCATATTCAGGAAAAGTTCGGTTACACCCTGCGTGACCCCATCCCCACCTACTGGGACTTACCCGTTTTGGCTGCACATACCATCGAGGGCCCGTTTGAAGCGGCTGGTCAGCACATTATTCCCATCCCCATCATGCACGGCAAAATCCGCATCTACGCCTACCGTATCGCTAACTTTGTCTACATGACCGATGTCTCCGAGATCCCGGAAAGCGCGTATGCCTTGCTGCAAGGGGTAGACCTGTTGCTCATAGATTGCCTGCGCGAAAAACCGCACCCCACGCATGTCAACGTTGAGCAATCACTGGCCCTGATTGAGCGCATAGGCGCCAAGCGCAATGTGCTCATTCATATGACCCATGAGCTTGAATACCAGGCCCTGCAAGCCAGGGTGCCTGCCAATGTCCAGGTCGGTTATGACGGCATGCAACTTGATTTTTAAACGGTGCACCAAGGGCTTTAAATCTTGCCCTAAAGCCAACTAGCCGATTAGCCAGGTCAACCAAAGCCAGACATAAACAGTTATACTTGCACAAAACAATAATTCAGCAATTTGATTTTGGATAACAGGAAGTAAACATGAAGGTATACACCCATCTTATGACCGCCTTGGTCACCGCCACACTTGCTCTGGCTGCAACCAGCGCACTGGCAGGCAAAACCTACGATGAAAACGACTTTATCAACGGCTTTAGCGGAAAATCCAAAAAAGTGGTGCTCGAAAAACTCGGCCAACCCTTTAAAAAACAGCAATCCGTCAAACCCACCAACGCCAACAGCATGATCGCAGGCATTGGCAAACAACAAGACAGCTCAAAACCTGTACAGGTTGAGATGTGGTACTACAAAAACCTGGTCAAATACGACAAAAAGAACACGTACAAAGAAACCGAAGTCACTTTTGTGAATGACAGAGTGATGAATATTGGGTTCTTTAATAATCGCTAGGCAATTCAGTTGCTGGATTAAAAAAAGCCTCGGCAGACCGGGGCTTTTTTATTTTTCCATTAACAAGTAATGATTATGCGAGGTTTATGTTGCAATGCCATGCCGCTTAAATTTTGCTTATACTTTTGACAATTAAATAATCAATGATGGATGATTATTATGAACAGTCTAATTGATTTCTTTGAACGGCTACTAACTAACTTCACATGGTCTCGACTCACATTTACATTCGTTTTGCTGTTTCTTCTGATTAGTGCAATCTTTGCATATGAAGCGTATACACAGCACTTTGCTCTGGAGAGGCTTGATAAGCAAGTTAAAATTTTCGATCAATTAGTAACATTATCTGAAAAGCTAAACTTGGAGGAAAATGACAAGGTGCTAAATGAATCCTTTAAAAGCCTAGTAGCTGGGTTTAACTCTCAGGTAAATTATAAAAGCTATGTAGGTGTGGATGGGGCAAGTTTAACTACAAGGTATTCGTTCCCTGAGTGGTTTACAAAGAGTATTTATATTTTATTTCCTTGGCTGGTTTTAAGCTTTTTTTTGGTAGTCACCATGACCTCTGGTAGGGCAAGTGCGATGGGCGGAATAATGTTCGTGTCTTCATTTTTCCTACTCATAGGACTAATTTTACCCAGCTTTAAGGAGACACCTTGGGTGATGAAATGGGCCTACCCATGGGGTGCTATGATAATTTCGGTTTTTCTAATTGTTATTTTTGATAGAAGAAAAAAAGGAATATAGGTTTTGAAGTTTAAACAGAGTCAATTACCAAAGAGTGTTAAACTGACCACATGTTGATTCAAAAAACAGCCAAGAAAATTCTTTGTAATACACAAAAAACATTGTTTGCTTGGGAGTCTAATTTGGCACAGCTGGAAAGCTGCTTGATGGTGCCCAGAAGAGGACTCGAACCTCCACGTCGTTAAACACTAGTACCTGAAACTAGCGCGTCTACCAATTTCGCCATCTGGGCTAAAGAAGCTGTGCATTTTAAAGGAAGAATAAATATTGTCAACCAGAAAAACTAAAAAATCCCTGCGTGCAAATGACCCGCAGGCCCAGCGTGAAGCTGAGTTATACCAAACACCGCTGCCTAGTCGCGAGTTGGTGTTGCAGTTGTTGTCAGACCAGGGCATTCCCCTGAGTGCTGAGCAGATTTATGTGATGCTCGATATCAGCCATGATGAGCGTGACATTTTTAACCGCCGGTTGGGCGCGATGGAGCGCGATGGCCAGTTGATGCGTAACCGCAAGGGTGCGTTTTGTTTGCCGGATAAAATCCATTTGATTGCGGGGACCGTGTTCGGACATACCGATGGTTATGGGTTCTTGGTCCCCGATGATAAAACCAAAAATCCTGAAGATATCTTTTTAGGCCCCAAGGAAATGACCTTGGTCATGCATGGCGACCGCGCCATGGTGCGGTTGGCCGGGGTGGATCGCAGAGGTCGACCTGAGGGCAAGCTGGTTGAGGTGCTTGAGCGGGCGAATAAGACCCTGGTGGGGCGTGTGATTCGCGCCCAGGGCGTGACCATCGTTGCGGCTGAAGACAAGCGTATCAGCCAGGATATCCTGATTCCATACCATCTGGATATGGATGCGCAAGTGGGACAGGTGGTGACGGTTGAGTTAACCGAATATCCTTCTTCGCACTCTAACCCCATGGGCAAAATTGTCGAGATTTTGGGCAATTATGCGGATAGCGGCATGGAGATTGAGATTGCCTTGCGCAAGCATCATTTGCCGCATCAATTCAATCCTGCGGCGCTCAAGCAGGCAGAAGACTTTCCTAAAACCGTACAAGCCAAAGATTATAAAGGCCGCAAGGATTTGCGTGATTTGGCTTTGATCACGATTGATGGTGAAACCGCACGTGACTTTGACGATGCTGTGTTTGCTGAGCCGCAAGGCAAAGGTTGGCGCCTGGTGGTGGCGATTGCGGACGTGAGCTTTTATGTGCAGCCTGGGGACGCGCTGGATAAAGAGGCGTTTGACCGCGGTAACTCGGTGTATTTTCCGCGTCGTGTGATCCCGATGTTGCCGGAGGCTTTGTCTAACGGGCTGTGTTCGTTGAACCCGGATGTTGAGCGATTGTGCATGGTGTGCGATATGCAAGTGGACGGGCAGGGCGTGGTCAAGCAATACCAGTTTTACCCTTCGGTGATGCAGTCTAAAGCGCGCATGACGTACACCAAAGTCGCTGCCTTATTGCAGGGCGAAGATGCTGCGTTGAGTGAGGAATATACCTGGCTGTTACCGCATTTGCAGAACTTGAATAGCGTATTCAGACTCATGCTCACGCAACGCGAAAAACGCGGTGCGGTGGAGTTTGAATCCACTGAAACCATGATGGTGTTTAACGATAATGGCAAAATCGACAAGATTGTGCCGGTGGTGCGCAATGATGCGCATAAACTGATTGAAGAGTGCATGCTGGCGGCCAACGTCTGTGCCGCTGACTTTTTGCTCAAAAACGAGCAGACCTGCCTGTTCCGTATCCATGAAGGGCCGACGCCAGAAAAACTGGAGGCCTTACGCCTGTTTATGGGCGAATTTGGTTTTGGTGTGGGTGGGGGCGAGAGCCCGCACGCCAAAGACTACGCCAAACTCATGCAGCGTATCAAAGAACGTCCGGATGCGCAGTTATTACAGACAGTCTTGTTACGCTCGATGCAGCAGGCGGTGTACAGCCCGGATAACGTCGGCCACTTTGGTCTGGCGTATGAGGCGTATACGCATTTCACTTCGCCGATCCGCCGCTATCCTGACTTGCTGGTGCATAGAGCGATCAAGGCTGTGGTGGAAGGTAAGCGATATCAGGCCAAAGACTGGCATCACCTTGGCGTGCACTGTTCCATGACCGAGCGCCGTGCCGACGACGCAACCCGCGATGTGACGAACTGGCTCAAATGCTTTTACATGCAGGATAAAGTGGGCGAGGTGTTCAGTGGTACAGTGGCAGGTGTCACCAGCTTTGGTTTGTTTGTGGCGCTGGATGAAGTTTATGTGGAAGGCTTGCTGCATGTCACCGATCTGGGCAATGACTATTTTATCCATGACAAAGCCCGTCATGAGATGGTGGGGGAGCGCACCGGCGTGCGCTATCGTTTAGGCGACCGCTTAACCGTGAAGGTAGTGCGTGTGGATCTTGAAACTACGCGTATTGACTTTACCCTTGTCGGCAAGTCAGAGGGCGTGGTTGATCCGACAGATGGTACTGTCACTGAATCATTGGCCGTGTCCAGCATGAAAAAGACACGGTCTGCCAAGCCGGTTGAAAAGGCGGTGCCCGCAGTGTGGGAAGCCCCCAAAACGGCTAAACAACCAGCCAAAAAATCAACCAGATCCGGCACCAGCACGTCTCGCAGCGCCGCAGAAAAGCCCGCTGCGAGCAAACCTGCTCCGGCCAGAAGCCGCTCAGCCAAAGACAAGGGCCGCCATTCTGCGCAAAAAAATAAAGGCAAACCCAAGGCGAAAGCCCGATAATCCCAGCCGTTCAATCAGATTGAAAAATTGCTTTATGAAAAATCTGGGATAATAGCGGTTAATGCAATATTGCCCTGCTTGGGGCATCTCGTCGCGCACGGGGCAGTGAATGTGGCTGCCTCTGCGCGATTCGTATTTTCACTTTTGCCTAAGCATAAGCAAAAGGGATCAAAAATTTAGGAGTGATTATGTCGGAAGCCCGCATTTTGTTTGGTTTTCATGCGGTGTTGAGTCGCATGCGTCAGCATGGTAGCAGCATTCAGGAAATTATTATTGACCAGGACCGGGTGGACGCGCGGATGCGTGATTTGCTCGAGATGGCTAAAGGGCAGAATATCCGCGTGATTCAAGCGGATCGCCAGCGCCTGGATGGCTTTATCGGTGCGCATGGCCGCCATCAGGGCGTGATTGCGCGCGTGATTGAAACGCCCATGCCTTACAAGGATATCCACGATGTGCTGGAGTCTGATCTGGATGAACCGCCGTTCTTCCTGGTGCTGGATGGTGTGCAAGATCCGCATAACCTCGGGGCTTGTTTGCGGGTGGCCGATGCCATGGGTGTGCATGCGATTATTGCACCCAAAGACCGCTCTGTTGGCCTGAATGGCACGGTGCGTAAGGTTGCCAGTGGCGCGGCCGAAACGGTGCCATTTATTGCCGTGACCAATCTGGCGCGCACCTTACGCGAGCTGAAAGAAGCGGGGGTGTTTATTGTTGGCACCACCATGGATGCGCCGGGCTCGCTACATAATACCAAGCTGCAAGGCCCTATCGCCCTGGTGATGGGGGCTGAGGGCGATGGCATGCGTCGATTGACCGAGGAAACGTGTGATGCCTTGATTACCATCCCCATGTTTGGCACGGTACAAAGCCTGAATGTGAGTGTGGCCAGTGGCATTGCGCTATACGAGATTCGCCGTCAGCGCGTCTTGGCCGTCTAACTAAAGACCTCAATCCACATGACCCTAAGCTTGCAGGATTTGTGGCAGCAACTGCGCCAACAGGACCGCCGTTTGTGGTTGGGGCAATGCCTGGCTTTTTGCGGGGCGATGGTAGCGGTGCCGATTCCGCTATTGATGCCCTTGCTGGTGGATGAGGTATTACTGCACCAACCGGGCAAACTCACGAAATTAATGACGGCGCTGCTCCCCGCCGAATGGCTGGGGCCGATTGCCATTATCGTGGTGGTGACGGTGTTCACGATCAGCTTGCGCTTAAGTAGTGTGTTGCTCGGCGTGGCGACCACCCGTATTTTTGTCGGCTTATCCAAACAGGTGACGCTGGGGGTACGGCAAATGCTGCTGGATAAACTGGGCAGGATACGCATGCAAGTCTATGAAAGCCTGGGTGCAGGGCAAGTCACTGCCAGGTTGCTCACCGATATTGAGACGCTGGACAAGTTTTTAGGCGAGACCATCGCCAAAGTGCTGGTCGCCGTCTTAAGCGTGATTGGCGTAGCTGTTGTCTTGCTCTGGATGCATTGGCAACTGGCGTTGATTATCCTGTTCTTGAATCCGTTTGTTATCGCGCTGACCATGGTCTTGGGCAAAAAGGTCAAAGCCTGGAAGCAGCGTGAGAATGGCGCCTTTGAGGTTTTGTCGCAATCGGTGAACGAGACGCTGGAAGTGATGCAGCAACTGCGGGCCAGCAATAGCGACCGCCGCTTTCTGGATAAAGCCAAGCAGGCGGCAGAGGCAGTTAGAGCCGCCGCCACGGCTTCCGGCTGGAAGTCTGATGCTTTGGCGCGTTTGTCATTCGGCGTGTTTTTATTTGGCTTTGAGATTTTTCGTGCCGTCGCCATGTTGATGGTGGTGTTTTCCAACTTGTCTGTCGGCCAGATGATCGCCGTGTTTGGCTACCTGTGGTTCATGATGGGCCCGGTGCAAGAGCTGTTGTCGGTACAAGTGTCTTATTACGCGGCCAAGGCGGCGCTGGGTCGGATCAACCAGGTATTGGCGGCGGATGAAGAACCCCATTATTCTGCCACCGTACAAGCCCTGGATGCACACTCGCCTGCAGCAATCCGCCTGCAAAACGTGACCTTTGCTTATGGCGAAGGCGATCCTATTCTGGCCGACGTGACGCTGGATATTGCACCGGGTGAGCAAGTGGCGCTGGTTGGCGTCTCAGGCGCGGGCAAGTCCACCCTGGTGCAACTGTTGTTGGGCTTATATGCCCCCACTCAGGGCCAGATCTTATTCAACGGCCAGCCGATTGAGCAGTTGGGCTATGCACAAGTGCGCGCACACTTGGGCGTGGTGCTGCAACAACCCATGTTGTTTAATGACAGCGTGCGCCAAAACCTGAGTCTGGAGACCGCTTATTCGGATGATGCCTTATGGCAGGCGCTTGAAATTGCGCAGCTGGCGCAATTTGTGCGCGATTTGCCACAAGGGCTGGCGTCGCAGCTTGGACGCAGTGGAGTGCGCTTGTCCGGTGGCCAGCGTCAACGGCTGGCGATTGCTCGCATGATGCTGAAACAGCCGCAAATCGTCATCTTGGATGAGGCGACCTCCATGCTGGATACCCATACAGAAGCTTTGCTGCATCAGGCAATGCGCACTTTTTTGCGTGGGCGCACGACCATCATCATTGCTCACAGATTATCTGCCGTGAAAGAGGCGGACCGCGTGCTGGTGTTTGATGGTGGCCGCATCATTGAGGAAGGGCAGCATGAGACGCTGGTGCAGCAGGCCGGCAGTGTCTATCAACGCTTGTATGGCCAGCAGGCCAGCTAAGATTTGAGCCGCCTGCAGCTAAATGCAGGCGCTCACAAGGTAGTACGTTAAGGCTTCAACAGTCGAGACACTTCACTGCCTGGTTTGGCAGCGTCGCCGCTGGTGTTGAGCACATGTGTGATTTCGCCCGTCCCGCCCAGCGAAACGCTGGTCATGCGCTCAAACTGGATATGTTCACCCAACGGTGCCTCAATCGCGCTACTCAGTTTGACTTCCGGGTTGTCATTAAAAAAGCAGTACACGCCCATGCCGATAGCCCTGTGCTGTGTGACGTGATCAGCCACCTTGTAAGAGGCAAAGCCGTTGCTGCTGCCATTCATCCAACTGGCCTGGTTGGGGACATCATAGGGCGCTTCACTCTGGTAAAAGTACACGGCGCCATTTTCGCCATTCCACACGGTTTGGTAGTCGTGGAAGTGCTCGACAAACAAGCCATACATGGTGACATCATCCCCGTTCACCACGATGCCATGCTTGGTTTTATTCGTAGACCAGCCGATGCCGTTGCCATGGTCGCCGCGCCATACCCACAAGTTATCGCCAATCACGTGATTGCTATTGATGATGACGCTATGCGTGGCATTGCCCACGCTGGCGCCGCCTACCCGGAAAAACACATCATGCAGGCTGATCGGGTTTTGGGCATGCGAAGTGGCGGTTTTGCTTTGGCCAACTTGCAATAACACCTCACTGTTTTTCTCACCTGCATCAAACAGCAGGCCGCCCAGGATCACGCCATCGACATCTTGCACTTGCATGGCGGGGTTGCCATGGGTCGGCAGCAGGGTGGCGATGCCTAAGCCGAGCACCACGGTATTGGCGTGCGAAATGTTGAGGGCTTTGTCTAGCGGGTAAATGCCCGGCGTCAGCAACAGATGCAGGCCTTTGGCAAGCGCCGCATTCAGGCTGTCAGCGTTATCTGTTGCCGCTTTGGCAATATAAAAACGGCTCAAGGGAATCGTCGTGCCGTTCAGGTGGGCGTCTTGCCAACTGATGCCTTGCGTCTGTTGACGCAAGGGAGGGACGTAAACCTGGTATTCACCAGCCGCGGTCACTGTCAAAAACGGCTTCTCGCGGACGATAGGCGTTTGCGGGACGTCGGTATAGGGTGGGTTAGGCCAATGCGACGCATCCGGGGCATGCTTGACGCCAACAAAGACCATATTCCAGTTGGCATTGGTCCAGCTGCCAATGTTGCTGTTTCTGGTTAACCATTGCTGCTGGGTGCCCGAATTGACTTGCTGGTCAATCAGGCTGTCGGCGATAAAGCCACCACTGGACCAGCCGCCATTATCATCCAGCAACATATTGCCACGCACATGCAGACGGCGTAGCGGTGAAGCTTGCGACACCGCCCATTGCATGGTGCCATTATCCGGCGTCACCGACAGGTTCTCTACGCTACGCCAGAAATTTTGTGTGGCATCTTCTTCGTGCCAGGTGGCCTTGACCTCAATCCCGCCCTGCAACATGACGTCATCAGGGTAGCGGCCCAGACCCATGAGCTGGGTATAAAAGCCCAGCTTGATCTTGTTATGGTAGACGCCCGGTTTGAACAATACCGCATAGCGTTCAGGCCCAAACTGGTTACTTTCTTGTTGTTTGAACAGGGCATCCAGCCTGGTCTGTACTTCTTCCGCCGGCATTTGTGGGTCGAGTACAAACACGTTCTCGCCAAAGTCGGGGGCACTGGCTTGTACTTTATGGGCATCCGCCTGGCATCCGGCTAAAAACAAAGCGGTGAGGCCCGCGCCAAATAGGGTAAACAGTGTTTTGTCGGCAATCCCGGAATACATAAACAGTTCGCTTTCTCTTACAAGTCCTCTAGTCAGGACCACGCTATTGTCCAGAAAATTCAAATTTTGTTGGCTTGCATGGCCGTCAGCAATGGGTGGTGCGATCCCGGGTTGCCAGACCTGCTGAGCTAGTTCAGCAAACTAACCCAGTTGCAAGGTACTCAAGGTTTCGCTACGCACACGTGCCAGCAGTTGCGCATCGTCAATCAATGATTCGCCATAGGAGGGAATCATGGACTTGAGCGTCTCTTGCCAGCCCTCGCTTTGCATGCGTTTGGCAAAACAGCGCTGTAATACATCCAGCATGGCCTGGACGCTCACCGATGCGCCGGGCGAAGCGCCGAGCAAGGCCGCCAGGCTGCCATCGGCGCTTGCCACAATCTCAGTGCCAAATTCGAGTTTGCCCCAATGCTGATGGCAGCGCTTGATGATTTGTACCCGCTGCCCGGCATGCGCCAATTGCCAGTGCTGGCTATCGGCCGCAGGCAGAAATACGCGCAAGGCAGACATGCGCTGCTCATGCGTTTGAAACACTTCCTTGATCAGGTATTTGGTCAGGTCCAGATTGTGTCGGCCCGCACCGAGCAGGCTCTTGATGTTTCTGACTTTGACAGATTTGGCCAGGTCGAAACGCGAGCCTTGCTTGAGAAAGCGCGTGGTGAATCCGGCATAGGGCCCAAATAGCAGGGCAGGCTTGCCTTGTATCATGCGCGTATCCAGATGCGGCACCGACATGGGTGGTGCGCCGACCGCAGCCTGGCTGTAAACCTTGGCATGATGAGTGTTGATCAGCGAGGGTTCATTACAAATCAACCATTGGCCACTGACCGGAAAACCACCATAGCCATTCGCTTCAGGGATCCCCGACTGCTGCAACAAGGGCAAGGCGCCGCCGCCGGCACCTAAAAACACAAACTGGGCCTCCAGAGTTTGTTTTTTACCGGTGACCAGATCCTGCACTTGAACTTGCCAGGGATGTTTTTCGCGCTTGTTCACTTGCTTGAGCTTGGTCACGCGGGATTGGGTGAGCAAGGTAAAGTTGGCTTGCGTCTTGAGGTGAGACACCAACTGCCTTGTCAGTGCGCCAAAATTGACATCCGAGCCATGGGCGACGCGTGTGGCAGACATGTGCGCGCCGCTTTCACGGCCACGCATCATCAGGGGCATCCACTCGTTCAGGGTTTCCGGCTGGTTGCTCCACTGCATCTCGGCGAATAAAGGATGCGCTTGTAATAACTCAAATCGCTGACGCAAAAAAGCACCGTCTTCAGCACCCCAAACCGCACTCAGGTGCGGGACGCGCTGGATAAATGCTGCCGCTTGCAGTGCCCCTTCTTTTGTCAGGGTAGACCAATATTGCAGAGACACCTCAAAGGCGGCGTTGATCTCCAGCGCGCGCCGAATCTGAATGTCTCCCTGCCGGTTTTTGGGGGTGTAGTTGAGCTCACAATACCCCGCATGGCCAGTGCCTGCATTATTCAGTGCATCAGAACTTTCAAGCGCAACGTCTTCGAGTTGCTCCACCATGCATATGCTTAAGGTCGGGTCGAGTCTATGCAATAGAGACGCCAGCGTTGCGCTCATAATGCCGCCGCCAACCAGCACGACATCGATGTCTGTTGTTGCCATGGTGCGAGTGTCCCCTCATTGTCGCGCCTGCAGATTGGGCGCAAATTATATTGACGCCGCGCATTATAAATCGAAAAACCACGCGTATCATCTAAACTTGATGCTTTCGTGACGCATGCCAATAAGCCTGGGGCTAACTTGTCAATAAATTGCTTTTACGGTAAGCTTAAGGATGAAATTAAAAAGGTTCAAAACCACAAAAAAATCAAGCCTGGCTTAGGTTTATCTTCAACCGGATTTGACTGGAACAAGATTTACTGGGTCGTTGATCTGAATTTCCGATTTGGTGTTGTCTCATTGCAGTCGTTATGCTCTTGAGACACCTAAATTTAGGCGCATGAAAATGTTTGCGAGTGGCTAGCCGGCATAGCCACCATGCGGATCTAGTCCGATCAGGCTTAAAAACACAAAAGGGTTGGGGTGTATATGAAAAATCCGTTGGAATCTGTTGCAGGATCCGTTCTCTCTGGTGTGTTGCTCACGCTGGCGCTGGTTTTTTTCCTCAAAAATTTTGTGGTTGCAGGAGGCTGATACGATGGAGCTGGTTCCGGCACTCGCAAGATGGTTTCATGTATTGGCAGGCATTACCTGGGTGGGCCTGCTTTATTATTTTAATCTGGTGCAAATGGCAGGCTTGAAAGCGGCCGCTGCAAACGGTACGGCTGCGGGTATTAACAAACATATCGCGCCACGTGCCTTGCTGTGGTTTCGTTGGTCTGCTGTGGTGACTTGGTTGGCGGGTGCGGCATTGTTGGGCCCACATTTTACCGATGCGTTCGCCTTGCGAGGCGGGTTTGAATTGATTGGTGTTGGTGCCTGGCTGGGGACCATTATGCTGTTTAATGTTTGGGTGCTGATTTGGCCCAATCAGAAAAAAATACTTGGCATGGTGGCTGCGGATGAACAGGCGAAAAACAATGCAAGACGTGTTGCCATGTTCGCCTCACGCACGAACTTGATGCTTTCTTTACCCATGCTGTTTTTTATGGCCAATGGGTTGAGTCATCGAGCCGTATTAGGGTTTTAGCGGGTTTAAGACGTTTACGGCGGCTTAAGCCGCCGTTTTTGTTTTTTGAAAAAGGGTTTGAAATGCATTCGGAACATTTAATGAACACCTATGGCAGACAGCCAGTGACCTTTGTTAAAGGTGAGGGCGTCTGGCTCACAGACACTGCCGGTGATCGCTATCTGGATGCGCTGTCTGGCGTGGCGGTGAATGGTTTGGGGCATACCCATCCCAAATTTGTAGCGGCGCTCAATGCACAAATCGCCAAACTGATCCATGTCTCCAATATCTACCAGATTGCAGAACAAGCAGCGTTGGCCGACAAAGTGGCTGAGTTGTCTGGTATGGATCGCGTATTTTTCTGTAACTCAGGCTGTGAAGCCAATGAGGCCGCGATTAAATTGGCGCGTTTGTACGGACACAACAAAGGCATAGACCATCCTGAAATCATCGTCATGGATCAAAGCTTTCATGGCAGGACCATGGCTACTTTGTCAGCGACCGGTAACCGTAAGGTGCAAGCCGGTTTTGAGCCCTTGGTAAGTGGGTTTGTCCGCGTGCCTTTTGATGACATCGAAGCCGTCAAAGCAATTGCAGCCCATAAAAACAATGTGGTGGCTATTCTGGTTGAGCCAGTGCAAGGCGAGGGCGGGATTCATATTCCAGCCAGTTTGAAAGCCTATTTGCAAGGCTTGCGTGCGCTGTGCGATGCCAATGGCTGGTTGCTGATGCTGGATGAAGTCCAGTCAGGCATTGCCAGAACCGGCACCTGGTTTGCTTTTCAGCATAGTGGCATCCTGCCGGACGTGATGACATTGGCCAAAGGCCTGGGTTCAGGCGTGCCGATTGGGGCTTGTGTCGCGCGTGGCGTGGCCGCAGAAACCTTTACGCCTGGTAAGCATGGGTCAACCTTTGGCGGGAACCCGCTGGCCACGGCTGCTGGTCTGGCCACATTAAATATCATTGCCGAAGAACAATTACGTGAAAACGCACAGACGGTTGGCGACTATATTCGCGAACAGTTTACGCTTGCGCTCAAAGGCGAAGCCGGAGTCGTCAATGTACGCAATGCCGGCATGATGATCGGGATTGAGCTGGACAAACCATGTGCCGAGCTGGTCAAGCAGGCGTTGGCAGCAAAACTATTGATTAACGTCACCTCAGAAAAAGTGATTCGTTTGTTACCACCGCTGATCATGAATAAGCAGGAAGCAGATGAGTTGGTAAGCAGGTTAACGCCCCTGATTTTAAATTTCTTAAAGGCAAATGCTTGATTACGCAAGCGTCTACACATCATGAGTATTAAACATTTTTTGCAATTTAATGACCTGACACGCGACGAGATAGAGCACATCTTTACCCGTGCCAAATGGATTAAATCGCAATTTAAAGATTACAAACAATACTGGCCGCTGGTCGATCGCACGCTGGTCATGATTTTTGAAAAAGCCAGTACGCGTACCCGCTTGTCTTTTGAGGCCGGCATGCAGCAACTGGGCGGATCAGCCATCTATCTCAACACCCGTGATTCGCAACTGGGGCGTGGCGAGCCGGTTGAAGACGCGGCACAGGTGATTTCGCGCATGAGCGACATCGTTATGATCCGCACGTTTGAGCAAAGCATCATTGAGCGTTTTGCGCAAAACTCGCGCGTGCCGGTGATCAATGGCCTAACCAACGAATATCACCCATGCCAGATCCTGGCGGATATTTTTACCTTTATCGAGCACAGAGGCTCAATCCAGGGTAAAACCGTGGCCTGGATTGGCGACAGCAATAACGTCTGTAACACCTGGTTGCAGGCGGCAGAAGTGCTGGACTTTAATGTGCATGTGTCGACCCCGCCTGGCTATGAAGTCGAACCAGAGCGCGCTAACTTGTATGGCACGGATCATTTTGAGTCATTTGCTGACCCGATGGAGGCAGCTCTCGGCGCGGATCTGGTCACGACCGATGTCTGGACCAGCATGGGCTTTGAGGCCGAAAACGAAGAGCGCCGCAAAGACTTTGCCGATTGGCAAGTCGACGCTGACATGATGAAGGTCGCAAAAGCCGATGCCGTGTTTATGCACTGCTTGCCTGCGCACCGTGGTGAAGAAGTTTCGGCCGAGGTCATTGATGGCGCGCAGAGCGTGGTCTGGGACGAAGCCGAGAACAGACTGCACACGCAAAAAGCGCTGATGGAATATTTGTTGTTGGGCAAAGTTTGATTTTTCACCACTGAGACCCAGAGTGTTTCAAGGTGGTTTTCTCCTTGCCCTCTGTGATCTCTGTGGCAAAAAATTGTTTTTTATAGGTTCACTCTGACACGAAGTTGAAATTAAGCGTGTCAGACAGGCGTGACAGTAAACGTGACGCCAAAAGCATGTGTTAGCCACAGAGAACAGAGAGGTCGCAGAGAAAAAGCGCTTTTACAGATTTTCTCTTTATCTCGTTAGCTGTGAGGTAAAAATATTTTTTATGGAAATACAACTTCAATGAGCGATATTAAAAAAGCCGTATTGGCCTATTCTGGCGGCCTGGACACTTCCGTGATTCTGAAATGGTTGCAGGACACTTATCAATGTGAGGTGGTCACCTTTACTGCCGACCTTGGTCAGGGTGAAGAGCTGGAGCCCGCGCGCGAAAAAGCCAAAAAATTTGGCGTAAACGAAATCTATATTGATGACCTGCGTGAAGAGTTTGTGCGTGACTTTGTGTTCCCGATGTTCCGTGCCAACACCGTTTACGAAGGTGAATATTTGCTTGGGACCTCGATTGCGCGTCCGCTGATTGCCAAGCGCCTGATTGAAATTGCCAACGAAACCAAAGCGGATGCTATTTCGCATGGTGCCACCGGCAAGGGTAACGACCAGGTGCGTTTTGAGCTGGGTGCCTATGCCTTGAATCCCAACATCAAAATAATCGCCCCATGGCGTGAATGGGATCTTCTGTCCCGTGAAAAACTGCTGGCCTATGCCGAAAAACATGGCATCCCGGTTGAGATGAAGCACAAGCAAGGGGGCAGCCCTTATTCAATGGATGCCAACCTGTTGCATATTTCCTACGAAGGCCGCCACCTGGAAGACCCGGCAGCGGAAGCCGAGGAAGACATGTGGCGCTGGACCGTATCCCCTGAAAAAGCCCCAGACGCGGCCGAGTATCTGGACCTTGAGTTCAAACAGGGTGACATCGTTGCGCTTAATGGCAAATCCATGAAAGCACACGAGATTCTGGCTGAGCTGAACCGCTTGGGTGGCAAACATGGTGTGGGTCGTCTGGACCTCGTGGAAAACCGCTATGTAGGCATGAAGTCCCGTGGTTGCTACGAAACTCCAGGCGGCACCATTATTCTGAAAGCGCACCGTGCGATTGAAAGCATTACGCTGGACCGCGAAGTGGCGCACTTGAAGGATGATTTGATGCCACGTTACGCCAGCCTGATCTATAACGGCTATTGGTGGAGCCCAGAGCGTGTTGCCTTGCAAACTTTGATCGACCATACCCAGGCGACGGTGAATGGCTGGGTGCGCGTGAAGTTGTACAAAGGCAACGTGATTGTGGTTGGCCGTGACAGCAAAACTGATTCGTTGTTTGACTCGACCATTGCGACGTTTGAGGATGACAAAGGCGCTTACGACCAGAAAGATGCCGGCGGGTTTATCAAGTTGAATGCTTTGCGCATGCGTATTGCAGCCAACTTGCACAGCCGTAAAAAATAATTCTTATGGCTCATCGACGCGTCATTGCCTACGACTCTACCTTGCGCGATGGCGCGCAAGCGCAGGGAGTGTCTTTTTCGGTTGAGGATAAACTCAAGGTGGTTCAGCGTCTGGACCAGTTGGGCATCGGCTACATTGAGGCCGGTAATCCTGGCTCTAACCCGAAAGACCTCGAGTTTTTTGCCCGCGTCGGCGAGCTCCATCTGCAGCATGCCAAAATTATTGCGTTTGGCAGTACACGCCGCATTGGCATTACCGCAGCAGAAGACAAAAATTTGCAGTCACTGTTATCAGCCAACACAACGGCGGTGGCCATTTTTGGCAAGAGTTGGGATTACCAGGTCACTGACATTCTGCGTACGACGCTAGACGAAAACCTGGCCATGATTGCCGATACCATTGCCTACCTCAAGGCGCAAGGCAAAGAGGTGGTGTTTGACGCCGAGCATTTTTACGATGGCTATCAAGCCAATGCCGACTATGCCATGCAGACATTGCAAGCCGCGGTAGACGCTGGGGCGGATGTGTTGGCCTTATGTGATACCAATGGCGGCACTTTCCCGAACGAGGTATTCAGCATCACGCAAACAGTGGTGAACCGTTTCCCTGCAGTGCAGATTGGCATTCATTGCCATAACGACTGTGAAATGGCGGTCGCCAACTCGGTGGCTGCTGTGCAGGCTGGCGCCATGCAGGTGCAAGGCACCATCAACGGTATCGGTGAGCGCTGTGGTAACGCCAACCTGGTGTCGATTATCCCTAATGTGCAGCTAAAACTGGGTTTGGCCTGTATTTCAGAGTCGCAATTATCCGGGTTGACGGCCGCCGCACGCTTTGTCAGTGAAGTCGCCAATGTTGCGTTTAACGACAAGGCGCCTTATGTCGGGCAGGATGCCTTTGCACACAAGGGCGGCATGCATATTGATGCAGTGAATAAGAATCCGAAATCTTATGAGCACATCAACCCTGGCATGGTTGGCAATGAGAGACATATTCTGGTCTCTGAAGTCGCGGGGCGCGGGGCGATTTTGCGCAAGTTGCAACAAATTGATCCTAGCCTGACCAAAGAGTCTCAAGCGGCAGTGAATATCCTGGAGCAACTGAAAGCACTGGAGCATGAGGGATATCAGTTTGAAAATGCCGAGAGCTCGTTTGACTTGCTGATGCAGAAGTTACTGGGCAAGTTCAAGCCGTTTTTCAGCCTCAAGCAATACCATGTCAATATTTACGAACCGTCCGCGGATGGGCTGAATTCCTCGGTGACGATACACATCAGCGTGAATGGCCAGGAAACCAGCGCAACCGCTCAGGGCGATGGTCCCGTGAACGCCCTGGACAAGGCCATGCGCAAGGCGCTGCAGCCGTTTTATCCGGCCATCAATGAAATCAAGCTGGTCGATTACAAAGTGCGGGTGCTGGACTCCAACCTGGCCACGGCAGCGAAGGTGCGCGTGTTGATTGAGTCTACCGATCAGCAAAGCAACTGGACCACCATCGGTGTTTCTTCTGACATCATCCAGGCATCCTGGCTGGCCTTGAAGGATGCGATTGAATACAAGTTGTCGCAATCGCGGACAAGCCCATAAGCGCAGCAAACCCGAACGCTGATTAGTCAGCAGGTTGCAGCAACACCAGTTTAAGGTGTTCCTGTTCTACCGGACGTAGCGTCACCTGCTGATATTGAATCAAGCCTTGCGTCGGGTGTTGAAAGGCGCGCTGTCCACCTTGCCTTTCCAGCACATCATGCTGTTTCCAGAACGCTGCAAACTCTGCACTGGCATTGCTCAGTTCGTCGATGAGTTTCTTGATTTCAGGCTCTTCCAGCCGTGTGCGGCTGTCCGCTCTGAATTCTGCCACCAGTCTGCGCGCGCGCATGTCCCAGTTCACTACAAACTGTTTTGCCGCCGGATGCGCAAACACAAAGCGTAGCAGGTTAGGGTGTTCGCCAGCAGGCCACTCAATATCCAGCAGTCCACTAAATAAATCACTTGCTGCGGTATTCCAGGCCAACATGTCCCAGGTGCGGCCCATGATATACGCCGGAATCTGGATGTGTTTCAGCATGGTCACCAGGGTTTCCGGCGCCGTATCAACTTGGTTCTGGTGGGCATGCGGGTCACGGCGGTCTGCCATGTCAAACAGATAGCTACGTTCAGATTTGCTCAGTTTGAGCGCATTGGCCAGGCGGTCCAGGGCTTCGGCCGACACATTGACTTCGCGCGCTTGCTCGATCCAGGTGTACCAGGTAGCGCTGATCCCTGCCAATTGAGCCACTTCTTCGCGTCGTAGCCCTTGGGTGCGACGGCGAACGCCTGACGGAAAACCAAAGGCTTCCGGGCTGCCACGCTGGCGCATGGCTTGTAAAAATTCTGCGAGTTCCTGGCGTCTTGAATCCATCTTTTCCTATTGAGCATCAATTGCTTGCGTGTGCAGCGGCTGTTTAAAGTGGTAGTTTCAATACTAGTATAAATCATATTCTTGTAAGGGTATTGAAACTTAGGTATTCTGCGCAGGTTATTTATTTTGTGTGGTTTGAAAGGAACTGTCATGGCAGGTAAAACGCTGTACGACAAATTATGGGATTCGCATGTGGTGCGTGAAGAAGCAGACGGCACCTGTCTGATTTACATTGACCGCCATCTGGTGCATGAAGTGACCAGCCCACAGGCTTTTGAAGGCTTGCGTCTGGCCGGGCGTAAACCATGGCGTAATTCCAGCATTGTGGCTAACCCTGACCACAATACACCGACCAAAGACTGGGACAAAGGCATTGAAGATCCAGTGTCCCGTTTGCAGGTGGAAACGCTGGATAACAACATCAAAGAGTTTGGTGCCTTGGTGTATTTTCCTTTTAAAAACAAAGACCAAGGCATTATTCATGTGATTGGGCCTGAAAATGGCACGACCTTGCCTGGTATGACCGTGGTCTGTGGCGATAGCCATACCTCAACTCATGGCGCCTTTGGCGCGTTGGCGCACGGCATCGGTACCTCAGAGGTTGAGCATGTCTTGGCTACACAAACCCTGGTCGCGAAAAAATCCAAGCGCATGCTGGTGAAGGTCGATGGCCAATTGGGCAAAGGCGTGACGGCCAAAGACGTGGCGCTGGCGATTATCGGCAAAATCGGTACCGCTGGTGGTACGGGTTACGCGATTGAGTTTGGCGGAGAAGTGATCCGTGGCTTGTCCATGGAAGGGCGCATGACACTGTGTAACATGGCGATTGAAGCCGGCGCACGTGCGGGCCTGGTGGCCCCGGATGAGAAAACATCGGCTTACCTTGAAGGTCGCCTGCATGCGCCTAAGGGCGAGCATTGGGCGCAGGCTGTCGCTTACTGGAGTACCCTCAAATCCGACGCCGATGCCGAGTTTGATACCATCGTCACATTGAACGGTGCAGACATTGCCCCGCAAGTGACCTGGGGGACCTCGCCTGAGCAAGTGCTGCCCATCGGCTCCACTGTGCCGGATCCTGCCCAGGAAGCCGATGCAACCAAACGCACCAGTATTGAAAACGCGCTCAAATACATGGGCTTGACTGCCAATACCCCGATTGAGCAAATTCAGCTCGATAAAATCTTTATTGGTTCCTGCACCAATTCGCGTATTGAGGACTTGCGTGCCGCTGCCAGTGTGGCCAAAGGTAAAAAAGTGGCCAGCAATATCAAGCTGGCGATGGTGGTGCCGGGCTCTGGTCAGGTGAAACGTCAGGCCGAAGCTGAAGGCTTGGACAAGATTTTTATTGAGGCTGGTTTTGAGTGGCGTGAGCCTGGCTGCTCCATGTGTCTGGCCATGAACTCAGACCGCTTGAGCCCTGGTGAGCGTTGCGCTTCAACCTCTAACCGTAACTTTGAAGGCCGTCAGGGTCCGGGCGGACGTACGCATTTGGTCAGCCCTGAAATGGCGGCAGCTGCTGCGATTGCCGGTCATTTTGTTGACGTGCGTAGCGCCTAAGAGGAGAACATTATGAAAGCATTTACTACCTTGAATGGGCTGGTTTGTCCGCTGGATCGAGCCAACGTGGACACTGACGCGATTATTCCCAAGCAGTTCTTAAAATCAATCAAACGGTCTGGCTTTGGCCCGTATTTGTTTGACGAGTGGCGCTATACCAACTATGGCGAGCCTGGTATGGATTGCAGTACGCGTCCATTAAACCCGGATTTTGTCTTGAACCAGCCGCGTTACCAAGGTGCACAAGTCCTGCTTGCGCGTGACAACTTTGGCTGCGGTTCTTCACGTGAGCATGCGCCATGGGCGATTGAAGACCAAGGCTTCCGCGTCATTATTGCGCCCAGCTTTGCCGATATTTTCTTTAATAACTGCTATAAAAACGGTATTTTGCCCATCGTGGCTGCTGCCGAGCAGGTAGATCAGTTGTTCAAAGAATGCTTTGCCAATGAAGGGTATACGCTGAATGTCGATCTGGTAGCGCAAACAGTGACCACGCCTTCTGGCCAGTCATTCAGCTTTGAGATTACACCGACACGCAAGCACAATTTGCTCAATGGCCTGGATGAGATCGGCCTGACCTTGCAGCATGCAGATGAAATCAAAACGTTTGAAGAGAAACATAAGGCTGCACAACCCTGGTTGTTCGCATAAAAACGTAATTCATCTGCGACACAATGAACTGGCGTTGTTGCGCGGTGCTCGAAATCCTCATGTATTCAATATACATTCAGGTTTCTGCGCTCCGAGCGCCTAGCCACTCCATAGCTCGCGACGGTTTTTCATCGTTTTTATTGAGATTGTATATATAGTTAGGAAAAAATAATGGCATTGAATATTGCAGTGTTGCCAGGCGATGGCATCGGCCCGGAAATTATTAAACAAGCCTTGCGCGTACTGGATGTGTTGCACAAAGAAGGTCTGGAAATGACCTTCACCGAGGCACCGTTGGGTGGTCAGGCGTATGACCAGTTCGGTCATCCCTATCCAGAGTTTACGCAAAAAGTTTGCCGTGAAGCGGATGCTGTTTTGTTGGGCGCGGTAGGCGGCCCACAGTATGACACCCTGGACCGTCCATTGCGTCCAGAGCGCGGTTTGCTGGCGATTCGTAAAGACTTGGGTCTGTTTGCCAACTTGCGTCCAGCGGTGCTGTTCCCAGAGTTGGCTAACGCTTCTACGCTAAAACCTGAAGTGGTGGCTGGTCTGGATATCATGATTGTGCGTGAACTGACCGGTGACGTCTATTTTGGTCAGCCACGCGGCATGCGCACCAACGAGCAGGGCGTGCGCGAAGGTTTTAATACCATGATTTACAGTGAGCCAGAAGTCCGCCGTATTGCGCACGTCGCTTTTCAGATCGCGATGAAACGCCAGAAAAAACTGTGTTCAGTAGACAAGGCCAATGTGCTGGAAACCACCGAGTTCTGGAAAGAAATCGTGATCGATGTAGCGAAAGAATACCCGGAAGTCGAGTTGAGCCATATGTATGTGGACAATGCCGCCATGCAGCTGATTCGCAACCCGAAACAGTTTGACGTGATGGTAACCGGTAACATTTTTGGTGACATCCTGTCTGATGAGGCCTCCATGCTGACTGGTTCAATTGGTATGCTGGCTTCTGCATCCTTGAACGAGAGCAAAAAAGGCCTGTATGAGCCATCACACGGTTCTGCACCGGATATCGCCGGCAAGAACCTGGCTAACCCGATTGCCACCATTTTGTCTGCGGCCATGATGTTGCGCTACAGCTTCGATAATGAGGCTGCCGCCACCCGCATTGAAAATGCTGTGAAAAAGGTCCTGGCAGCGGGCTACCGTACCGGCGACATCTATGAAGAAGGCACCAAGCGCGTGTCATGCTCCGAGATGGGCGACCAAATCGTAGCGGCCATGTAACACGGGTTGCGCGGGCGGATGTAATTTCATCACGCTCGCGCAGATTTAGCTGTGATATAGTCCTTTGCTTGTTTTGCAGCGTATTGAAATTAAAAAGGAATTTAAAAATGGCGCAATTTGATAATGTCAGTGTAAAAAAGAAAGCTAATGTCTATTTTGATGGCAAATGTGTGAGTCACACCGTGCTGTTCCCGAATGGCACGCGGTGTACCGTAGGCGTAATTTTTCCGAGTACATTGACCTTTAATACAGGCTCCCCGGAGTTGATGGAAATCAACGATGGTGTTTGCAAGGTACGCGTGAAAGGCGAGGAAAACTGGACCACCTACAAGGGCGGTGAGAAATTCACGGTACCGGGTAATTCCAGTTTTGAGATTGAAACAGTAGAGACCGTAGACTACGTCTGCCACTTCGAATAATTGCGATTGCTCGGCATGACTGCGTTGGTCGCGCTGGTCGTACTCAATGTACTGCCTGCGCGCTTCCGCCTTGTCCTGCCATCGCTTGTGAGGTTTTAAAAAAATGCCTAGCTTTGATATTACATCCGAAGTCGATATGGTTAATTTGAAGAATTCGATTGATGCTGCCAGCAAGCAGATTACCAATCGCTATGACTTTAAAGGTACTTCGGCCAACATCGAGTTTAACGAGAAAGACAAAGTGATCACTTTGTTTGGGGACAATGATTTTCAGCTGGATCAAGTGAAGGATATTTTGCTGCCAGCCATGGAAAAAAAAGAGCCAGAGTCTTCCAAGCGACTGGAGCACAAGGATGTGCAAAAGGTGTCTGGTAACAAGGTCAAGCAGGAGTTGATTGTGCGTGATGGCATTGATAGCGACCTGGCCAAAAAAATCACCAAGCTGATTAAAGACAGTGGCATGAAAGTCCAGGCCACCATTCAGGGCGACACCGTGCGCGTGAATGGGGCGAAGCGAGACGTCTTGCAAGAGGCGATTGCGTTTGTGAAAAAGAGTATTACTGATTTTCCGTTGAAATTTGGTAACTTTAGAGACTGATGACGGTCAGCATTGGTCATTTGAGGAGAGGATGATGTTTAAAACGTTAATTTTGGGTGTGATCACTGCATTGACCTTGGCCGCTTGCAATACCATTGACGGCATGGGCAAGGATCTGGAAAAGGCTGGCGAAGCCGTGCAAAAGTCAACCAAATAAGGGTTGAATCAAAATTATCTGCGTTTATCCGCACGGCTGTGCGGTTAACAATAAAGGTTGAATATGTTGAAGGTAGGGTTTGTAGGCTGGCGTGGCATGGTGGGTTCTGTGCTGATGCAACGCATGCGTCAGGAAAATGATTTTGCGGATATCGAACCGCAGTTTTTCACCACCTCGCAAGCAGGCGGTGCAGCACCCAATGTGGGTAAAGCATCTCCCGCGCTTAAAGATGCGAAAAATATAGACGTATTGAAGCAGATGGAGGTGATTGTCACCTGCCAGGGCGGCGATTACACCAGTGAAGTGTTCCCGCAATTGCGCGCTGCGGGCTGGAACGGTCACTGGATTGATGCTGCCTCGACCTTGCGTATGGAAGATGATGCCGTGATTATTCTTGATCCGGTCAATATGCATGTCATTAAAGATGCGCTCGCGAATGGCGGAAACAACTGGATAGGTGGCAATTGTACGGTTTCGTTGATGCTGATGGCGCTCAATGGCTTGTTCAAGGCCGATCTGGTTGAGTGGGCAACGTCCATGACCTACCAGGCTGCGTCTGGTGCCGGTGCACAAAATATGCGTGAATTGATTACGCAAATGGGCGTGGTCAATGCCTCTGTGGCTGACTTGCTGGCCGATCCTGCTTCTGCGATTCTGGATATCGACAAACAGGTGGCCGATACCATCCGCAGTGAAGCGCTACCGCAATCCAACTTTGGCGTGCCGCTTGCCGGTAGCCTGATCCCCTGGATAGACAAGGATTTGGGCAATGGTCAAAGCAAGGAAGAGTGGAAGGGGGGCGTTGAGACCAACAAGATTCTGGGGCGCTCGGCAAATCCGATTGTGATTGATGGTTTGTGTGTGCGTATTGGCGCCATGCGTTGCCATTCACAGGCTTTGACGCTCAAACTGCGCAAAGATGTGCCGCTCGATGAGATCAACCAGATGCTGGCGGAAGCCAACCCCTGGGCAAAGGTGATTCCCAACGAACGCGAAGTGAGTATGCGTGAGTTAACGCCAGCGGCGATTACCGGCACGTTGACCACGCCGGTGGGGCGTTTGCGCAAACTGGCAATGGGTGGCGAATATCTGTCCGCGTTTACAGTCGGCGACCAGTTATTGTGGGGGGCAGCCGAGCCATTGCGACGCATGTTAAGAATTTTGGTAGAAGCTTAAGTAGTTTGTGAAGTAGCAGCCCGTAAAGCTATGATTTATCAATGAAATCATAGTCTTTTCGGGCTTTTGCTTTTTTGGGGCTAGTGTTTAATGGATGCGAGACACTAAAAACAGTGTATTTATTGCCTGCAAGCCGTCTGCACGCGCTTGCGTGGCTGTCTGAATGATGCTATTTTGACAAAAGCCATGAATGAAAAAAGGGTGAATCGGTGCGTAAAATTCAATTAAAAAAAATAGCCTTTGCCTTGAGTCTGGGTGCTGCCATGTCAGCGCATGCTGCCGGATTGGGTACCATCACGTCCAGCTCAAAACTGGGGGAACCACTCAATGCTGAAATCGAGCTGTTGGCCGTCACGCCTGCAGAGTTGAGCAGCATTCAAGCTGCGCTTGCCAGTGAGCAGGTATATCAGGATCAAATGCTGGAAAAGCCTGCGGCTTATCCATTCATCAAAATTGAGGTTGGCAATAATACAAAAGGTCTTCCTATCCTCAAGTTGAGCAGTACACAACCGATTACAGAAGCCTTCCTGGACATGCTGATCCAGGTAGACTGGCCGACCGGTCGCCTGGTAAAAGAGTACACCTTACTGTTAGACCCGCCCGGTTTTAACTCTAATTATGCTGCCGAAGCTGCGGCGACGCCCACGGTGAAACAGTCAGAAGCCCAACCTGCGCCAGCCGTGGCCGCTGAGAGCCGTCCTGCAGAAACTAAGAGTGCGAAGGCTCCGACTGCAGCCAAGCTAGCGGTCAAAAAAGTCGAGCCTAAATCACCGGCTCAAGACACTGCCTCTGAGGCGCAAGCGTTGACGACAGAGCGTGGTGATACGCTATATGCCATCGCGCGCCAGATGAAGCCAGAAAATGTCAGCATGGATCAAATGCTGGCTGCGCTTTATCAATCCAATCAGGACGCTTTTGACGGTAAAAACATGAACCGTCTCAAGGTAGGTAAAATCATTCGCCTGCCTGACCAGGCAAGCCTGGAGCGTCTGAGTCGCAAGCAAGCGCAGCAAGTGGTGGCTGAGCATACGGCCAACTGGCTAGCTTATAAAAATACGCTGGGCAAAGTGGTTAAGGAAAGTGCGCCTGCCCAGACCGGTGGCAACACTCAACAATCTGCAGGCAAGATTGGCAGTGCGGGTGACAAACCATTGCCACAGTCCAAGCCAGCCAAGGATGTGTTAAAGCTTTCGGCAGGTGACGAAAAATCGACTTCGTTGACTGACAAGGCCAACAGTAAGGCCTCCGCGACTGCTGCACAAGAGGACGCGACCGCCAAAGCGAATGCGATCAAAGAAGAGCAAGCACGTGCTGCAGCGCTTGAGAAACAAGTGGCCGACATGAAAAAGCTCGTGGAAATGAAAAGCAATGCCATGGCACAGGCTGAAAAAAATGCTGCGCAGGCAGCGTCTGCATCCAACGCTGAACAGAATAAAACGGCTACCGAGCCAGTTAAGCCTGAACCAGCCAAGTCAGAATCTACAACCTCTGCCCCGGCTAAAGCAGAAGCAGATAAGGCCGCTGGTGAGAAAACTGAGCCGGCTAAAACCGAGTCACCCAGCACTGTTGCAGAAAACAAGCCAGCGGCACCACCGGTTGAGCCTGCGCCTGAAGTTGCGACCACCCAACCCTCATTTATGCACGTGTTGCTTGAGCGTCTGAAGTCAATTAACCCTGTCTTGCCATTTGCCTTGATTGGATTGCCTATCTTGCTTTGCATTTGGGCTGTGATCCGTATTCGTCGTAAAAAGCAGATTGATAACTTTGAAGACGTGATTGTGACCTCGCCGGCCACTGAAATGCAAAACAATACAGTGTTCGGGGATACACAAGCGGCTGCTTCGGGCGACACTTCATTTCTGACCGACTTCTCGCAGAGTGGGGTAGGCGGCATGATTGACTCTCATGATGTTGATCCGATTGCCGAGGCTGAGGTGTATATGGCCTATGGCCGCGATGCGCAGGCCGAAGAAATCCTCAAAGATGCCATTCAAAAAGATCCTGACCGCCATGAGCTCAAACTTAAACTGCTGGAAATTTATCAGGCAAGCGCGAATAAAGGCGCATTTGAGTCGTTGGCCAGTGATCTTTATGCCAAGCTGGGGCCAGCTGACAGTACCTGGGCAAAAGTGACGGCCATGGGACAGAAGCTGGACCCTGAAAACAGCCTGTATCAGGTCAGTGCAGAGCCCGTCAGCGCACCGGAGGATAGCAATGCCAATGCTGCCATTGCAACTGAACCCTCTGCTCCCGCCCAAAATGAAGAAGGCTACCATTTCAATTTTGAGGCTCCCGCTTTAGAGTTTGAGTCTGCAAATGCAGCGGTCTCGGCTTCAAGCGAGCCTGTTGAGACGTCTCAGAATAATGAGGTCGCCGAAACTGAGAAAAATGAGGCTGAGGCTGCCATTGGTATGAGCCAACAAGCGGAGGACGAGCCATTGGTTTTTGAGCCAACTGGGTTGGCTGAAACTGATGTTGCCAAAGAAACGCTTACAGAGCCTGGCGCAACAGCACTAACGCTCGAGGATGAGCCGTTGTCATTCACCGCGCCCGAGCGTGCTGCAGCTGAACCGGAAGTGTCAGCTCTCAACAGCACTGGGCTTGAAGATGTGGCAGATTCTGTAAATGAGGCCGCCGCTACTGAACCTGCGCTGCAGGTCGCCAGTGCCGAGGCTGAGTTGACCCCAAAATCACTGGATTTGCCATCACTCAATCTGGATGATGCTGAACAGGCTGCGGCGCCATTTGCCGCGCCTGCTAATTCAGTCAGTGGCGAGCCGGCATTGTCCAATGAAGACGCTGTATTCGAGTCACTGCCGGAGCTCTCTCTGGAATTGGGTGGGCCTAACGATGCAGCCGGAAATGATCCTGAGGACTTGTCTTTGGACGATCTGGATATGGAAGCTCCGGTGGCCTCATTGAATGAGCCAGTTGCGCCAGAGGCTGCTGCTCCTGAAGCTGAGTTTCCTGAGATTTCCCTGGATGTGAGCGAAGCAGTGCCTACGCCAGCCGAAGATCCGGTCGACGAGCCTGAAGAGGTCAACACCAAGCTGGATTTGATTCAAGCCTATATTGATATGGAAGATGTCATTGGTGCCAGGGAGTTGATCGAAGAGGTGATGGCAGAAGGTGGTGAGCGTCAGCGGCAACGCGCCAGCGAGTTACTCGAGAAAATTGCATAATCAAAGGCCGGGTTTCCGGCCTTGTTTTTTGTATGCCTTGATTAGGCGTTATCGCACTCAGCCCTTATACTAAGCGCCATGAAAATTGCGATTGGCATAGAATATCATGGCGCTCACTTTCAGGGCTGGCAAAGTCAGCCCAATGGTGCCGGGGTACAGGATGCATTAGAGCGCGCAATTGCGCTGGTTGCAGGCGAACAGGTGCGTTTGCATGCGGCGGGACGGACGGATAGCGGGGTGCATGCATTGATGCAAGTGGCCCACTTTGAGACTTCAATTGTCAGACCATTGAATGCCTGGGTGCGTGGCAGTAATGCACATTTACCACCCTGGGTACGTGTATTGTGGGCAAGCGAAGTCGCAGATGATTTTCATGCCAGGTTTAGTGCAAGGGCACGCAGTTATCAGTATGTGCTATACAACCACCCGGTTGCGCCTGCGAGTCAGCATGGAAGAGTAGGCTGGTATCATAGGCCACTGGCGGTTGCCGCCATGCAGCAGGCCATGCAAACCCTGCTTGGCGAGCATGATTTCAGTGCGTTTAGGGCCAGTGAGTGTCAGGCCAGTAGCCCGGTGCGCACCCTCTCTCAGGCAGCGCTTAAGGCGCAGGGGCGTTATCTGATTTTTCACTTTCAGGCCAATGCCTTTTTGCAGCATCAAATCCGCAATATGGTCGGCGCATTGGTCTATGTTGGACAAGGGAAGCTGGATGTCTCAGCGTTTGCCGAGCTGCTGCAACAGCGGGATAGACGGCTTGCTCCGCCCACCTTCATGCCCGATGGTCTGTATTTTACCGGCGTTCAATATGAGGCCGCCTGGCAATTGCCGCCATGTAGTGCCGATTGGGATGCATTCAACACGGATTGAAACCTGACTGAACAACATGAGAAGAACCAGAGTTAAGATTTGCGGGATTACCCGGTTAGAAGATGCGCTGGCGGCGATCGCTGCTGGCGCAGATGCGTTGGGGTTTGTATTTTACGCGCCCAGTCCGCGTGCGGTGAGCGCTGAGCAGGCAAGGGCAATTGTGGCTGCGTTGCCTCCATTTGTCAGCAAAGTGGGATTGTTTGTCAATGCGCCAGCCGACGAGGTGCGCCAGGTGATTGCCACGACCGGTCTGGATTGTTTGCAGTTTCATGGCGATGAGTCTGCGCAGGATTGCGCACAATTTAATCTGCCATATTACAAGGCAATCCGCGTCAAACCAGGGGTAAATTTGATACAATGCGAGTCTGATTTTGCTTCTGCGACCGCTTTGCTACTGGATACCTATTCTGAAAAGGCCGTGGGCGGAACCGGCGAAGCCTTCGACTGGTCACTGATCCCGTTGCAGATGCAAAAGCCCTTGATTCTCGCTGGCGGATTGCAAGTAGAGAATGTGGCGCAAGCTGTTGAGCAGGTTCAGCCCTATGCCGTGGATATTAGCGGTGGGGTGGAAGTACAAAAAGGGATAAAGTCCCCACAAAAAATAGCTGCATTCATGCGGCAGGTCGTGCAGGCAGATGCTGTACATAATGGGCGGTTTGAGTAACGAGATAGATACGGAGTAATACATGCAAGTCTATGATATGCCAGATGCGCGTGGCCATTTTGGTCCTTTTGGTGGGGTTTTTGTAGCTGAAACCTTGGTCGAGGCGTTGGAAGAACTGCGCCTGATGTATGAAAAATACCGTCACGACCCTGAATTTCTGGCTGAGTTTGCTTATGATCTCAAGCATTTCGTCGGTCGCCCCAGCCCGATTTACCATGCCAAGCGTTTGTCCGACAAAGTCGGTGGCGCTCAAATTTACCTCAAGCGCGAAGACCTGAATCACACGGGTGCGCACAAAATCAATAACACGATAGGTCAAGCATTGTTGGCTAAACGCATGGGTAAGCCACGCGTGATTGCCGAAACCGGGGCCGGTCAACACGGCGTGGCAACAGCTACGATTGCGGCCCGTTTGGGTCTGGAGTGTGTGGTCTATATGGGCTCGGAAGATGTGAAGCGCCAGGCGCCTAACGTGTTCCGCATGAAGCTGCTGGGAGCGACCGTTGTGCCGGTTGAAAGTGGCTCAAAAACGCTCAAAGATGCCTTAAACGAAGCCATGCGTGACTGGGTGACCAATATCTCGGATACGTTTTACATCATTGGTACCGTTGCCGGCCCACATCCTTACCCGATGATGGTCAGGGACTTTCAGGCCGTGATCGGCGTGGAGGCCAAACAGCAGATGCAGGAAATGCTGGGTCGCCAGCCCGATGCTGTGGTGGCCTGTGTTGGTGGTGGTTCCAACGCGATGGGGATCTTCTATCCCTATATTGATGTAGAAGGCGTACGCCTGATTGGCGTAGAGGCGGGTGGTCATGGCTTGACCACTGGCCAGCATGCCGCACCTTTGACCGCTAACAGCCCAATCGGTGTCTTACATGGCAACCGTACCTATCTGATGCAGGATGAAGACGGCAACATCATAGAAACGCATTCGATTTCTGCCGGCCTGGATTATCCCGGTGTGGGTCCTGAGCATGCCTGGTTGAAAGACATCAAGCGCGCCGAGTATGTGGCCATTACGGATGATGAAGCCATGGCTGCCTTCCATAACTTGTGCCGTACCGAAGGCATTATCCCCGCGCTGGAGTCCAGTCATGCCTTGGCTTATGCTGAAAAGTTAGCCAAGACCATGTCACCAGATCAGGTTGTGTTAGTGAACTTGTCTGGACGCGGCGACAAAGATATCAACACCGTCGCAAGCTTGGCCAATATTACATTGTGATGCGCAGCAGCCAGGGAGAAAGACCTCTCTGGTGCATGTGCATCTTTCATTTTCTGAACCCTTAAAAACACAGATTCTTATGTCCCGTATTCAATCGGTTTTTGCCTCGCTCAAGTCGCAAAACAAAAAAGCATTGATCCCCTATATCACAGCAGGTGACCCGCACCCCGATCAGACCGTGCCTTTAATGCATGCGATGGTTGCTGCTGGCGCAGACATGATCGAGCTTGGCGTCCCTTTTTCTGATCCGATGGCCGATGGCCCCGTCATTCAGCGTGCCAGTGAGCGCGCGTTGGTGCACAAAATGGGCTTGCGTAAAGTGCTGGGCATGGTGAAGACCTTCAGGGAAACCAATCAGCAGACGCCGATTATCCTGATGGGTTACGCTAACCCCATTGAAGCCATGGGCGCTGCAGAATTTGTTACATTGGCTCAAGCCTCAGGTGTCGATGGCGTGTTGACTGTGGATTATCCGCCTGAAGAGTGTGATACGTTCAATCAAACGCTCGCAACTGCAGAGATAGACAGCATTTTCCTGTTGTCTCCGACGACAGAGCCTTCACGTACCGAGCTGATTGTGAAACAGGCGACTGGATTTCTTTACTACGTTTCGCTGAAGGGCGTGACAGGGGCGGCCAACCTGGATATCACGGAAGTGAAAAAACGCGTGGCTGAAATTCGTCAGCAGACAAGTTTGCCCATAGGCGTAGGCTTTGGTGTGAAAGATGCGGCCACCGCGCGCGAAGTGGCCGCGATTGCCGATGCGGTGGTTGTCGGTAGCCGAATGGTGTTGGCGATTGAACAATCCGATGCGGCTAACTTGCAGTCAAATGTACAAGCCTTGGTAAAAGAATTACGTACTGCGATTGACTCTGTTTAAGCTGTGATGAACAGGTATTCAGAGATCGTCATCTATCAGTAGGAGAAGTTATGAGTTGGTTAGACAAGATTCCACAAAAGATTAAACGTGCGGTAGGCTCGGTACAGAAGCGTAACGTGCCCGAGGGCTTATGGCATAAATGTGATGCCTGCCAGACCGTGTTATACCGGACCGATCTGGACGCGAACTTGGAGGTTTGTCCGCAATGTGGGCATCATCATCGTCTGGGTGCGCGTGATCGTTTGAACGTCTTGCTGGATGAAGCGGGACGCGTTGAAATTGGTGCCGATGTCACGCCCGTGGACGCACTCAAGTTTAAGGATAGTAAAACCTACGCCGAGCGGATGAAGGCTGCCCAGCGTGATGTCAAAGAAAAAGATGCACTGATTGTGATGCGCGGAACGATTGAAGGCGTGCCTGTCGTTGCTGCCGTGTTTGAATTTAAATTCATGGGCGGCTCTATGGGCTCAGTCGTTGGTGAGCGTTTTGTGCGTGGGGTACAAGCAGCCATCGAGCAGAAATGTGCCTTTATCTGTATCTCTGCCAGTGGCGGTGCGCGCATGCAAGAGGGCTTGCTCTCATTAATGCAAATGGCCAAAACCAGTGCGGCATTGACCAAGTTGTCCGAAGCAGGCTTGCCTTACGTGTCGGTATTGACTGATCCGACCATGGGTGGGGTTTCTGCCAGTTTTGCCATGCTCGGGGATGTGATTATCGCCGAACCGAATGCCTTGATCGGCTTTGCAGGCCCGCGTGTGATCGAACAAACAGTACGTGAAACCTTACCAGAGGGCTTTCAGCGTGCAGAATTTTTGCTGACGCATGGTGCGATTGACATGATCGTCGACCGTCGTGAAATGCGTGGCAAATTAAGCCAGGTGTTATCCAGCTTGTTGAACATTGCCAAAGCTGCCTGATGTCCACTGTGATACCCGAGCATCCGCAAACGGTTGAGGATTGGCTCGGTTATATTGAGTCATTGCATCCCAAGTCTATTGAGATGGGCTTGGGCAGGGTGCAAGCCGTTGCGCAGCGATTACAGCTCACTTTCCCATTCACCGTCATTACGGTGGGTGGCACCAACGGCAAAGGCTCGACCTGTGCCATGCTGGAGCACATTTATACTGCGGCCGGTTATCAGGTCGGCTGCTATACTTCCCCACACCTTGTGCACTATCAGGAGCGCGTGCGCTTTAACGGGCAGGTCATTGCCGATGATCGCTTATGCCAGGCCTTTTCCGCCGTCGAGCAGGCGCGGGGCGATATCACACTCACCTATTTTGAAATGGGGACGCTGGCGGCCTTATGGGCGTTTGAACAACAGGCGTTGGATGTCGTGGTGCTGGAAGTCGGCTTGGGCGGACGCCTGGATGCCGTGAATATCGTCGATGCCGCCTGTGCCATTGTCACCAATGTAGACCTGGACCATATGGAGTATCTAGGGGATACGCGTGAATTGATTGGCCGCGAGAAGGCTGGCATCTACCGGGCTCAGCAAATTGCTATCTGCGGCGACGCCGAACCGCCGCTGTCCTTGCTTGCCTATGCAGAGCAATTGGGCGTTAAGCTATACCGCTACGGTAGTGACTACCAGATAGACATCCGCGAGTCACACGTCGCGCATTATGAAGATGCGTTCGGCGTGTTGGATATTGCCAGTTTGCGTTTGTATGGCCGCTACCAATGGAATAATGCCGCCAATGTAATTTTTGCCGTACGTGCATTGCAATCAAAGTTGCCAGTAACTTCTTCGGTCATGTTACAGGCGCTAATAGACACCGAAGTGACAGGACGTTTTCAGTATTGGCAACGCTCCCCCGACATTATTCTGGATGTCGCCCATAATCCACATGCTGCGCGTGCCTTGCGTGATAATCTCCAGCAGCTTAGTACCGGTGGTGGACGCGTCATCGCGGTGTTTTCCATGTTGTCTGACAAAGACATCGCCAGTGTTGTCGATATCCTGCATGATGTCTTTGACGAATGGCATATTGCCCAGATTGCGCATCCGCGCGCGGCAGATATTCACGAGTTAAACACATATCTGGCCCATCAGGTTGCGCCTGATCGGCTGCATACATATGCCGCGTTGCCTGATGCCTTGCGAAGCGCCTATAAGAAAGCAGCGAAAAATGATAAAATTATCGTATTCGGTTCCTTTTTTACCGTGGCCGCAATCCTTGAATTAACGCCTGATCAGTGGGGCTGCTAGAGAGCGTCCTGCACTTGAAATCTGCTGAGTGAGAACTTCAACACATTATGGCGAGAGATGCTTTGACTGAAAATGAGCTGTTGCTCAAGAAAACTGCCCGCAGGCGGTTAGTGGGTGCGGTCACCCTGGTAATTCTGATGCTAATTATCCTGCCGTTCGTGCTCAAGGATAGAGTCGTGGATACCAGCCAGGAAAATGTCGAAATCACTGTGGTAAACCGCCAGGCGACCCGGGAACCGATTTTAGAGCTGCCAGAAGATGAAGTTGTGCTTGATAATGAAGCCGCGCCTGCAGGCAATGAACCCCCTCCCACTCAAGTTGTAAAACCCGTCGCGACCGAGTCCGCAGGGTCTACCCCAGTTGCAGCAGAAACACCAAAGCCTGCGAAAGTCGAAGCGGCGCCTGTTGTGACTGCCGAGCCTGTCGTTGCCAAAGTTGAACCCAAAGTTGAACCCAAAGTTGAACCCAAAGTTGAACCCAAAGTTGAACCCAAAGTTGAACCCAAAGTTGAACCCAAAGTTGAACCCAAAGTTGAACCCAAAGTTGCGCCAGTGAAACCTGCGGTTAAAGAAGCCGCTGTAGAATCCGATAAAAAAGCAGGCAAGTTTTTTGTCCAGTTTGGGGTTTTTTCTGATCCAAAAAATCTTGAAAATCTTCAGGTCAAGCTGAAGCACGCAGGGTTTGAAACAGCCACTGAGAAAGTCGATGTGGCTGGACAGAAGCTGCGGCTGCGGACAAGGACTTATGCGACACGTAACGAAGCGGCAGCCACCCTCAAAAAATTGGAAGCGGCAGGTTTTAGCGGTATCGTCGCCAGTAAGTCATAAGTACTTATGACAGTATTTGATTATGTAGTATTAGGCATTCTTGGTTTTTCGATTTTGGTCGGTCTCATGCGTGGTGCCATTCATGAGCTGTTTTCTGTGCTTGGATGGGTATTGGCTTTTTATTTAGCCAACCGCTTCAATAGTCAGGTGATCGCTTATATGCCAGAACAGATTCCTGGTGAGGCGATCAAGGCCATGGCCGCATTTTTACTGGTATTTTTACTGGTATTGTTTGTTTGTACCTTGCTGGCGCTGTTGTTGACCACGTTGATTAAAGCGGTCGGATTAGGTGGTATGAACCGTATTTTGGGCGGTGCGGCTGGGGCGCTGAAGGGGCTGCTGATTGTCTGTATTCTGGTGATGTTGGCTGCCATGACGGAACTTCCAAAGGATCCGCGCTGGTCAAATGCCATGTTCAGCGCGCCAATTGAAGTGCTGGTCTTGAAATTGCTACCCTGGATGCCATCTAGTATTGCCAAGCATGTGCATTTGGACCAGCAACAGCTCGACGAGTCAGTGATTTAATTTGTAATCTCAAGTGTTTGATAGGATGTCACTATGTGTGGAATTATCGGTATTGTAGGCAAGAACCCGGTGAATCAGTTGTTGTATGACGGATTGCTGGTCTTACAGCACCGTGGTCAAGATGCCGCTGGCATCGTGACCTGTGATGGCAATACCTTCCATATGCATAAAAATAATGGCCTGGTGAAAGACGTCTTTCATACGCGCCACATGCGCAATCTGGTTGGTAATGTGGGTATCGCGCATGTCCGTTATCCAACTGCGGGTTCCTCCAGTGCGGCAGAAGCCCAGCCTTTTTATGTCAACTCACCATTTGGCATCGTGTTGGGCCACAACGGTAACCTGACTAACTCAGAGCAGTTGAAGTCAGAAATGTTCCGCCAAGATCTGCGTCATATCAATACCAATTCAGACTCTGAAGTGTTGTTGAATGTCTTGGCACACGAAATTGAAAGCACCTCAAAAAATGCCCTGTTAAACAGTGATATGGTGTTTGATGCAGTGGCAGGCGTGCACAGACGTTGTAAAGGTGCCTACGCTGTGGTCGCCATGATTGCTAATTTCGGGCTGCTGGCGTTCCGCGATCCGCATGGCATCCGTCCGCTGGTTATCGGCAAACAGGAAACAGAAAAAGGCACCGAGTATATTGTGGCTTCCGAGAGCGTGGCACTGGATGTACTGGGCTTTACGCTACTGCGTGATGTTGAGCCTGGTGAGGCCGTGTTTATTGATATGGATGGCAACCTGTGCAGCCGCCAATGTGCCGAAAATGCCAAGCTGACTTCCTGCATTTTTGAATATGTCTATCTGGCTCGCCCGGACTCTGTGATTGATGGCGTGTCTGTCTACCAGACCCGTCTGGACATGGGGACCTTGCTGGCAGAAAAAATTAAACGCGAATGGGCTGATAAGCAGATTGATGTCGTGATTCCGATTCCTGATACCAGCCGTCCAAGTGCGTTGCAACTAGGTATTGCCTTGGGTCTGGATTATCGCGAGGGCTTTATTAAAAACCGCTATATTGGCCGTACCTTCATCATGCCAGGTCAGGCCTTGCGCAAGAAATCCGTGCGCCAGAAGTTGAATCCAATCGGGATTGAATTCAAAGGCAAAAACGTCTTGCTGGTAGACGACTCAATTGTGCGTGGCACCACCTCACAGCAAATCGTGCAAATGGCGCGCGATGCCGGTGCGAACAAGGTTTACTTTGCCTCTGCTGCGCCACCGGTGCGTTATCCTAACGTGTATGGCATTGATATGCCCAGCCGTCATGAATTGCTGGCAACCAACCGTACCGATGAAGAGATTTGCGCTGAAATCGGTGCAGATGCCTTGATTTACCAGGATCTGGACGCCTTGCGTGAAAGCATTACCAAATCCAATCCGCACATGACTGAATTTGATTGCAGTTGCTTTGATGGCAAATACGTGACCGGCGACATTGACGCCGCTTATCTGAATCGTATTGAGTCTGCCCGCAGTGACATGAGTAAAAAACAGTTGCCGCCAAACTCAACCACCCAGCTGGATCTGAACTTGTTATCAACGGATTTGGTGGGCGTCGAGTAAGACTTGACAGCCTACTTTAAAAGGCGTTTAATGAAATTGCGCTGATTTGAGTGGCGAACTTTAAACGAAGCCAAACTCAGCTTGCGGGCGCATTATAAATACTGCTAAAGCGAGAGCCCAAAGACCCGTTTTAGCGCAATGCTGAAACGGGTTTTTTATTGCCGTCCGTTTGCGGACAGAAGTTTGAGGAAGTATGAACGATCAATACCATTTGGAAACGCTGGCGGTGCGCGCTGGCACCTTAACCACCGAGTTTGGCGAAAACTCAGAGGCGCTGTTTTTAAACTCAAGTTTTCGCTTTAAAAATGCAGCGCAAGCGGCAGCACGTTTTGGCGGCACCGAGCCAGGTAATATTTATTCACGCTTTACCAACCCGACCGTCACCATGTTCCAGGATAAACTGGCCGCGCTGGAAGGCGCCGAACAATGCGTGGCGACTGCCAGTGGCATGTCTGCCATTCTGGCTTGCATCATGGGGATGTGCAGTGCAGGCGATCATGTGGTGGCTTCACGCAGTATTTTTGGCACTAGCGTGCAGTTGTTCACCAACATCCTCAAGCGCTGGGGCTTGGAGGTGACGCTGGTTTCCTTAACGGATCTTGATGCCTGGCAAGCGGCCATCAAGCCGAATACCAAACTGTTTTTTGCTGAAACGCCATCTAACCCGCTAACCGAGATTGGGGATATTGCCAAACTGGCAGCGATTGCCCATGCCGCAGGTGCTTATCTGGCGGTAGACAATTGTTTTTGTACACCAGCCTTGCAGCAACCGCTTAAATTGGGTGCGGATATTGTGATTCATTCCGCCACCAAATATATCGATGGACAGGGTAGGGTGCTGGGCGGGGCGGTGTTGGGTAGTAAGGCCTTGATGGAGCCTGTGTATGGCTTCTTGCGTACAGCCGGGGTGACCATGAGTGCATTCAATGCCTGGGTGTTTGTGAAGGGGCTGGAAACATTGCAAGTGCGCATGGGGGCGCATGCGGCGCGTGCATCGGCTTTGGCGCAATGGCTGGAGCAACAGCCTGGCGTTGAACGTGTATTTTATCCTGGGTTAAGCTCGCACCCGCAATATGCTCTGGCGCAGCAGCAACAGCGACTGGGCGGCGGCATCGTCAGCTTTGAAGTGAAACCACGCGCCGGTCAAACCGGTCAGGAAGCCGCCTGGGCATTGATTGATGCCACACGCTTGATTTCGATTACTGCGAACCTGGGGGATGCCAAATCCACCATCACCCATCCAGCCACGACCACGCATAGCCGGGTGAGTGCTGAGGCGCGTGCTGAGGCGGGTCTCAAGGATAACCTGGTTAGAATCGCTGTTGGGCTTGAGCATGTTGAGGACTTGAAAGCCGATTTGCAATTGCTGACAACGTATTAATTTGTGTGCATGGTCCGTGAGTCGATTTGACTGCGAGTAGCATGGTCTGCAAAGGGAGCATTTAGGCTCCCTTTGCATTTTACATAGGTTATCCCTGCTCACGTTGAGGCACGTAAGGCCCGGGGTCTATCGGTGGTGATTTAGCAAGCGGAAGTGCGCTATTTATGCTAAAATCGCGTGATAACTTTTAACTATAAATTGGGTCAAGAATGAGTCAGTCTCCAGATCAATTTGCTAAAGAAACCCTGCCTATCAGTTTAGAAGACGAGATGCGCCGCAGCTATCTCGATTACGCCATGAGCGTGATTGTAGGACGGGCGCTCCCGGATGTTCGTGATGGTCTCAAGCCTGTGCACAGACGTGTATTGTACGCGATGCACGAGCTGTCTAACGATTACAACAAGCCCTACAAAAAATCTGCGCGTATCGTCGGCGATGTGATCGGTAAGTATCACCCGCATGGTGATACGGCTGTGTACGACACCATCGTCCGTATGGCGCAGGACTTTTCATTGCGCTACATGCTGGTAGACGGCCAGGGTAACTTCGGTTCGGTCGATGGCGACAATGCTGCCGCGATGCGGTATACCGAAATCCGTATGTCCAAGATCGCACATGAGCTATTGGCGGATATCGAGAAAGAAACCGTAGATTTTGGCCCTAACTACGACGGCAGTGAGCAAGAGCCGCTCATTATGCCGACCCGTATTCCTAATCTGCTGATTAACGGTAGCTCAGGCATTGCCGTGGGCATGGCAACCAATATCCCGCCTCACAACCTCAACGAAGTATTGAATGCGTGTTTTGCCCTGCTCAAGCAGCCAGAAATCAGTGTGGATGAGTTGATTGAATTGATCCCAGCCCCTGATTTCCCGACAGCCGGGATTATTTATGGCACGGCAGGCGTGAAAGAGGGCTACCGCACTGGCCGTGGCCGTGTGGTAATGCGTGGTCGCACCCATTTTGAAGACCTGGACAAAGGCGGTCGTCAGTCCATCATCATTGATGAGTTGCCATATCAGGTAAATAAAAAGACCCTGATTGAAAAAATTGCCGAGCTGGTCAACGAGAAGAAAATAGAAGGTATTTCTGACCTGCGCGACGAGTCCGACAAGTCCGGCATGCGCGTGGTGATTGAGCTCAAGCGTGGCGAAGTGCCAGAGGTGATTTTAAATAACCTCTACAAGCAGACACAACTGCAAGACACGTTCGGCATGAACATGGTGGCCCTGATGGATGGCCAGCCACGGTTGCTTAATCTCAAACAGATGTTGGAAGCGTTCCTGCGTCATCGCCGTGAAGTGGTGACACGCCGGACTGTGTTTGAGTTACGTAAAGCGCGTGACCGTGGGCATGTGCTGGAAGGCTTGGCAGTGGCGTTGGCCAACGTGGACGAGATGATTGCCATCATCAAGGCCGCGCCAACCCCACCTGAAGCGAAAAAAGAGTTGATGGCCCGCAGCTGGCATTCACCCGTGGTCGAGGAAATGCTCAAGCGCGCCGCCATGGAGGCCTCGCGTCCAGAAGGACTGTCGGTCGATTTTGGCCTGACACCGCAAGGTTACAAACTGTCAGATGTACAGGCGCAAGAAATTCTGCAAATGCGTTTGCAACGGTTGACTGGTCTGGAACAGGACAAGATTGTCAGCGAATACAAAGAAGTGATGGATATCATTGCTGACTTGCTGGATATTTTGGCCAAACCTGAACGTGTCACCGCCATTATTGTGGACGAGTTGAATGAAATCCAGAAGCAGTTTGGTGACAAGCGCCGTTCAGAGATCGAGCAGAATACGCAAGATTTATCGCTGGAAGATCTGATTACACCGCAGGATGTCGTGGTGACCTTATCACATACAGGCTATGTCAAATCGCAGCCGCTAGACGAATACCGTGCCCAAAAACGCGGTGGTCGTGGCAAGCAGGCGGCCGCCACCAAAGAAGATGACTTTATCGACAAGATGTTTGTCGCCAACACGCACGACTACATCCTGTGCTTCAGTAGCCGTGGTCGTGTGTACTGGTTAAAAGTGTATGAAGTACCGCAAGGTAGCCGTGTCAGCCGTGGCAAGCCGATTGTGAACCTGTTCCCGCTGGAGGAAGGCGAGAAGATCAATGCGATCCTGCCGGTGAAAGAGTTTGACGAAAATCACTTCGTCTTTATGGCGACCGCAATGGGGACCGTGAAGAAAACAGCGCTGACCGAGTTTGCAAATCCACGTAAGTCCGGCATTATTGCCATTAACCTGGATGATGGTGACTACCTGATTGGTGCTGAAGTAACCAACGGCCAGAACGATATTGTGTTGGTCTCCAATGGTGGTAAAGCGGTCTGGTTTACCGAAGATGATGTGCGTCCGATGGGACGCGCGACGCGCGGTGTACGCGGCATGAAGCTGGCTGCGAAACAACAGGTTCTGTCCTTGCTGATTGCCGAGAACGATCAGCAGTCTGTGTTGGTTGCCACTGAAAATGGTTACGGTAAACGTACAGTGTTGTCCGAGTTCCGTCATTCCGGTCGCGGTACCCAGGGTGTGAAAGCTATTGCCATCAGCGAGCGTAACGGTCTGGCCATTGCTGCCAAGCTGGTGACGGCTGAGGATGAAATCATGTTGATCACGACCGGTGGCGTGCTGATCCGCACCCGCGTCAAGGAAATCCGTGACATGGGCCGTGCCGCACAAGGCGTGACGCTGATTAATCTGGGCGAAGGTGAAAAACTGTCTGGCTTGGAAAAAATTGTCGAAACTGACGACGACACTGACACCGACATCGAAGAATGACCTTACTCAAGAATATTTAGGCACATGAAACAGATTTTTAATTTTTCTGCCGGGCCGGCAGTGTTACCAAAACCTGTGCTGGAACGTGCCCAGGCTGAAATGCTGGATTGGCATGGTTCAGGCATGAGCGTGATGGAAATGTCTCATCGCGGCAAGGAATTTACCAGTATTCTTGAGAAAGCCGAAGCCGACTTACGCCAGTTATTAGCGATTCCCGGCAATTACAAAGTATTGTTTTTACAGGGCGGGGCGATTGCAGAGAATGCCATCATTCCCATGAACCTGTTAAACGGCAAGTCTGCAGATTATGTGGTGACGGGTTCCTGGAGCAAGCGTAGTGTTCAAGACGCAAAAGCTTATGGCCAGATCAACATTGCCGCAACGGCAGAAGCAGATGGCTTCACTCATGTGCCCGCATTTTCCGACTGGAAGCTCAATAAAGAGGCGGCCTACGTTCATTACTGCACCAATGAAACCATCAATGGGGTGGAGTTTCTTGAAGTGCCTGAGACGCATGGTGTGCCGATTGTTGCCGACATGTCTTCGCATATCCTGTCACGCCCGATTGACGTTTCAAAATACGGTGTGATTTATGGCGGCGCACAGAAGAATATAGGCCCTGCCGGATTGTGCTTGGTCATTGTCCGTGAAGACTTGCTGGAACAAGCCTCCCCGCTCACGCCGGCAGTGTTTCATTGGAAAACGCAGGCAGATAACCAAAGTATGATCAATACGCCACCGACCTACAGCATTTATATTGCTGGTCTGGTGTTTGAGTGGTTACTGGCTCAGGGCGGCGTGGAAGCGATTGAGAAAGTCAACATTGCCAAAGCCAACCTGCTGTATGAGTATCTGGATCAAACCGAGTTTTACAGTAATCCAATTGCGCACGCCTATCGTTCGCGCATGAATATTCCCTTCCGTTTGCGTGACGAGGGCTTGAACGAAGCCTTCCTCAAAGCAGCGGATGCGCGAGGCTTATTGCAACTCAAAGGACATCGCTCAGTCGGCGGCATGCGTGCCAGCATCTACAACGCGATGCCGATTGAAGGCGTGCAGGCACTGGTCGCCTTCATGCAGGAATTTGAAAAAAATAATTCATAAAACACATTAAAATTAAGCTTTAAATGTCTGATTTATTGAAACAATTTAGAGATAAAATTGACGCAATTGATGCGCAGGTGCTTGCGCTCGTCAACGAGCGTGCCAAGTTGGCACGCGAAATCGGTCATTTAAAAGATGATGGTGTGATCTACCGACCCGAGCGCGAAGCACAGATTATCCGCCGCCTGCAGGCCGAAAATCAGGGCCCGTTAGCGCCTGAAGCTGTGAGCCATATTTTCCGCGCCGTCATGTCGAATTGTCGCGCACTGGAGAAAGAGCTGGCCATTGCTTTTCTTGGCCCGCTGGGGACTTATAGTGAAGAGGCTGCACTCAAGCAATTTGGCGAGGGTAGGCAGGCCGTGGTGTGCGGCAGTATTGATGAGGTCTTTCGCACAGTCGAAGCCGGGCAGGCAGATTATGGTGTTGTGCCGGTCGAAAACTCAACCGAAGGCGCGGTGGGCATTACGCTGGATTTACTATTAGGCAGTGCGTTGCAGGTAGTTGGTGAAATCACTTTACCTGTGCACCACTGTTTGCTGTCGGCGCAGCAGGATCTCAACCAGATCACGCATGTCTTTTCGCACGCGCAGTCGCTGTCGCAATGTCATGAATGGTTGAACAAGGTACTGCCCAATGCCCAGCGTGAAGCGGTGACCAGTAATGCACGCGCTGCGCAAATGATCCATGAATTGGTTGCCACACAAGGCACGTTTGCAGCGGCAATTGCCAGCAAGCGCGCGGCAGAACTGTTTGACTTGAATATCCTGGCCGAGAATATTGAGGATGATCCCAAAAACACCACGCGTTTTCTGGTGTTGGGCAATCATGCTGTCGCGCCATCCGGCCAGGATAAGACCTCGCTGGTGATGAGCGCACATAACCAGCCAGGTGCTGTCCTGCAATTGCTGGAGCCTTTATCGCGTCATGGCGTGAGCATGACTAAGCTCGAGTCACGTCCTTCACGCCAGAATCTCTGGAACTATGTATTCTTTGTGGATATTGAAGGTCACCAGCAACAGCCGGCAGTGCAGGCGGCCTTGCAAGAGCTGGCTACACGTGCCACTTTCCTTAAAGTGTTGGGTTCTTACCCAACAGCCATTATTTAACTACGTCTTCGATTATGTCTGACTTATCCAGCGATACTATTTTGTCTGCTTTGGCGCCTGCCAATATTCGTGCGATTGCGCCTTACCAAGGCGGTAAACCGATCAGTGAACTCGCTCGCGAGATGGGCCTTAACGAAGCCGATATTGTCAAATTGGCATCGAATGAAAACCCGCTGGGTATGAGCCCGAAGGCGCAAATGGCGGTAGAAGAGGCCATAGATGACATCGCGCGTTATCCTGATGGTAATAGCTTTGCTTTGCGCGATGCCGTAAGCCACAAGTATGGCGTCGCCCCCTCGCAAATTGTATTTGGCAATGGTTCGAATGATATTCTGGAATTAGCGGCGCGCGCATTTTTGTCTGCAGGCGATGAGGTGATTTATTCACAACATGCGTTTGCCGTGTATCCCCTGGTGACACAGGCCGTTGGTGCCACTGGTGTGGTGGTGCCCGCCATCGACTTTGGTCATGATTTGCCTGGTTTTTTAGGTGCGATGACGCCTAAAACCAAACTGATTTTCGTGGCAAACCCAAATAATCCAACGGGTACATTGATTCCTAAAGCAATATTAAATGATTTTCTACGCCAGGTGCCTAAAAATATTCTGGTGGTATTGGATGAAGCCTATGACGAGTATCTGTCAGCCACGGACAAATCTGAAGCGATTGGCTGGCTAAGCGAGTTTGAAAACCTGATCATTTCGCGTACTTTTTCCAAAGCCTATGGCTTGGCCGGATTACGCGTTGGCTTTGGTCTGATGCATGCCAGCCTGGCTGATTTGATGAATCGGGTACGGCAGCCATTCAATGTGAATAATCTGGCACAAATTGCAGCGACAGTGTCTTTGCAAGATGACGACTTTGTGGCGCGCAGCTATGCCGCCAATCAGGCCGGGATGGCGCAAATTACCCAAGGCCTGACGCAATTAGGCTTGAGTTACATCCCGTCATTCGGCAACTTTGTCAGCTTTAAAGTGACCAACGCGGGTGCGGTTAATCAGGCCTTGCTCAAGCATGGCGTGATTGTGCGGCCGGTGGCCAACTATGAAATGCCGGATTATCTGCGCGTCAGCATCGGCCTGTTTAGCGAGAATGCACGTTTTCTGGACGTGCTGGAAAAGATTTTAAAGTCATGACTGCATACGAAAAATTAGCCACCGACGACGTCAGGGTGCTGGAAGTTAAACCGCTCATCAAACCTGCAGAGCTGTTGTCACGCCTGCAGGAAAGCACGGTGAGCACACAAAATATCTTGCAGACGCGCACGGCCATTCACCAGATTCTGCATCAGGGCGATGACCGCTTGCTGGTCATCGTTGGGCCATGCTCTATTCATGATACCGAGGCGGGCATGGAGTACGCCAGGCGTCTGCTTGACGTTCGTCAGCGCCTGGGCAACGAGTTGCTCATTGTGATGCGGGTCTATTTTGAAAAGCCGCGTACAACAGTTGGCTGGAAGGGACTTATCAACGATCCGCATCTCGATGGTACTTACGACATTAATTTGGGCTTGGAAAAAGCTCGCCGATTTTTGCTCGATGTAAATGAAATCGGCATGCCAGCCGCCACCGAGTTTCTGGATGTGGTTTCCCCGCAATACACGGCAGACCTGGTCAGCTGGGGCGCCATTGGCGCCCGTACGACCGAGTCGCAAATCCACCGTGAGCTAGCCTCTGGCTTGTCCTGCCCGGTGGGCTTTAAAAATGGTACCGATGGGGGCGCCAAAGTCGCGATTGATGCGATCAAGGCCGCTGCCAGCCCGCATCATTTCCTGTCAGTCACAAAAGAAGGCGAGTCGGCGATTTTTGCAACCAAGGGCAATGAAGACTGCCACGTGATTCTGCGCGGTGGCAAAACCCCTAACTACGATGCAAACAGCATTGCGGCCGTGTGTGATCAATTGGCTGAAGCGGGGCTGGCACCTGTTTTGATGGTGGATTGCAGTCATGGCAATAGCCAAAAACTGTATAAAAACCAGATGGTCGTGGTCGATGATGTCGCGAAGCAAATTGCTGGCGGCGATGCCCGGATCATAGGCGTTATGCTGGAGTCGCATCTCAATGAAGGCCGTCAGGATCATACGCCTGGCTGCAGCCTGAATTATGGTCAATCGATCACGGATGCCTGTCTGGGTTGGGACGACTCGGTCTCTGTGCTGGAGACACTGGCCGCAGCCGTGAAAGTCCGGCGCGCTAAGCGCGCTGCTGAGGAATAAGCCTCTCTGAACATCCGCCGTGCTCGAGGGCACGGCTTTTTTACGCCCATTTGCGAGCAAAACCTGAGTGCTCATGATAATCATGAGGGGGGAATCATTGTGAGTAGCAGGCTCTGACTGCAACGCATGCGTATGATGCCAGTCTTACTGATGAACAAGTGGCAAGCTGTTGCTGCAAGTGCAAACACAGAATTGTTGTATGATGCAGCGGTACAACACGATTAAAAGATCCAATGGAATAACGAGCGATTATGCATATACATGTTTTAGGTGCCGGGGCAGGCGGGGGCTTTCCGCAGTGGAATTGTAATTGTCAGAACTGTGATGGTCTGCGTAAAGGCACGATCAAGGCCAAACGCCGTACGCAATCATCCATCTGTGTCTCCAGTAATGGCATCGACTGGGTGTTGTTCAATGCCTCCCCAGATGTATTGCAGCAGATCCAGGAGTTTCCACCGTTGCAACCTGGGCGCGCCATTCGTGACTCAGGCATCCAGGCGATCATTTTGATTGATGCGCAAATTGACCACACGACAGGCTTGTTCATGTTGCGTGAAGGCCAGGTCAAGCGTGAGATTTATTGTACACAGGCCGTCTATGGCGACTTGACCTCTGGCAACCAGATTCTGAATATTCTGGGCCATTATTGTGGCGTGAATCATCATGAAATCCCGATTGATGCCAGTGATATCAGCCATACGCACAGTTTTGAGATTCCCAACGTGCCCAATCTGCGGTTTACTGCCGTGGCCTTAAAGAGCGCAGCGCCACCATATTCGCCACACCGCAATGACCCGCATCCGGGCGATACCATAGGCGTATTGATTGAAGAAATCACCACGGGCAAAAAGTGCTGGTATTCCCCAGGGCTGGCAGAAATTGAGCCGCATTTACCACCACTGATGCACCAGGCGGATTGCATTATGGTCGATGGCACTTTTTGGACCAATACTGAAATGCTGGACATGGGCTTGATGACCAAGACTGCACGTAGCATCGGTCATAATCCCCAGTCTGGCCCAGGCGGCATGATAGAAGAGTTGGACAAGTTTGGTACGGATAAGGCAGTGCGCAAGGTACTGATTCATATCAACAATACCAACCCCATTTTAAGGGAAGATTCCGCCGAACGCGCCATTCTGTCCGATCACAAGATCGAGGTGGCGTATGACGGCATGGACATCATTCTATAGGAGAGCATTATGAACGCAGTCAGCCACGATAACTTGCCATGGTCCCGTGAGGAGTTTGAAGCCAAACTCCGTGAAAAAGGGCAGGGCTATCATATCTATCACCCGCTACATATGTTGATGTATGAGGGCAAGTTGAGCAGAGAGCAACTGCAATGCTGGGTTGCCAATCGCTATTACTACCAGATCATGATCCCGCAAAAAGATGCGGCTATCATGTCTAACTGCCCGGATAAAGAAGTGCGTAAAGGCTGGATTCACCGGATTACGGACCATGATGGCTATGAAGGGTCTGAGGGCGGCATCGAGGCTTGGGTCAAACTGGGGGAGGCCGTGGGCCTGACACGTGAACAGGTGACCTCACTCGAGCTGGTGTCACCTGGCGTCCGTTTTGCGGTAGATGCCTATGTGAACTTTGCCCGTCAGCGCCCTTGGCAAGAAAGTGTCTGCTCCAGCCTCACCGAATTGTTTGCACCACACATCCACCAGCAACGCATCAGTTCCTGGCCCACCATGTATCCGTGGGTAAAAGAAGAAGGCTTTATTTACTTTAAAAAGCGTTTGACCGAAGCCCGTCGTGACGTTGAGCAGGGCCTGGATATTACGCTGGATTATTTCAGTGTCAGCCGTGACATGCAGTTGCGTGCGCTGGACATTCTGCAATTCAAGCTGGATGTCTTGTGGGTGATTGCTGATGCCATCATGCTGGCCTCTACGCAGGTCAAGGTTGAAGACCGCGACTATACCCGTCAGCCCGTGATTAAATTCAGATAAGCGAAAGCATTGTGATGGAAAACAATATTCAACATTCAGATATTTATGCCATTGCCTTGCATCATCGCTTTCAATGGGAAGAGGCACAGCAGAGTTATGTCATTCTGTTTCCTGAAGGCATGGTCAAATTGCATGGCGGCGCAGGCGAAATTCTGAAGCGTGTGGATGGCAAGACCAGTGTCGGTGAGATCGTGGCTGATCTGAAGGCCACGTTCCCCGACGCGGAAGACATTGAATCCGATATCGTCGGCATGTTTGACCTGGCGTTGGGTAAAGCCTGGCTACGCAAAATCAATTAAGCAAAGGTAACAACATGGCACAAATGAATAACGGTGTAGCATCCAGCGTGACGCGCAAACAGCCATTATGGTTGCTGGCGGAAATCACCTATCGCTGTCCATTGCATTGCGCCTTCTGTTATAACCCGACCGATTATGACAAGCATACCAAAAACGAATTAAGCACCGAGGAGTGGATCAGAGCCTTGCGTGAAGCCAGAAAAATGGGCGCCATACAGCTGGGCATCTCCGGCGGGGAGCCTTTGTTACGCGATGATATTGAAGAAATTGTGGCAGAAGCGCACAAGCTGGGCTACTACAGTAACCTGATTACTTCTGGCGTTGGGCTGACCGAAAAACGTATTCAGGCCTTTAAAGAAGGCGGCCTGGATCATATTCAGTTATCCATGCACGATATCACTGAAGAAATCAACAACTTCATCACCAATACCAAAACCTTCGAACTCAAGAAAAAAGTCGCGGCCATGATCAAAGACCATGGCTATCCCATGGTGTTAAATGTGGTGATTCACCGCTACAACATTGGGCATGTCGACAAGATTCTTGAGATGGCCGAAGCGCTGGGGGCCGATTACGTCGAGCTGGCCAATACGCAATATTATGGTTGGAGCCTGGTTAACCGCAGTCAGCTGATGCCGACGCGCGAACAGCTGGCAGAGGCCGAGCGCATGACCAACGCTTTTCGTGAGCGGGTAGGCAACAAGATGAAAGTATTTTTTGTCGTGCCGGATTATTTTGCCGATAGACCTAAAAAATGCATGAACGGCTGGGGCGAGGTGTTTATGATCGTCACCGCCAATGGCGACGTATTGCCTTGCCACTCGGCGCGTGCGCTGCCCGGACTGACCTTCCCGAATGTGCGGGAACATGGGCTGGAGTGGGCCTGGAATGAATCGCCAGCCTTCAATAAATATCGTGGCATGGATTGGCTCAAGGAACCTTGCCGCAGTTGCGATGAAAAAGAAAAAGACCTCGGTGGCTGCCGCTGCCAGTCTTATTTGCTCAGTGGCGATGCTGAGGCTGCTGATCCGGTCTGCACCAAGTCACCGCATCGACATTTAATTGATGAAGCAATCAAGGATTCGGAAAACCCTTTGTTACGTGAGCAACCGATCATTTTCCGTAACGATAAAAATTCCAAGAAATATGTAGAAGGTGACAAAGAGCGTATTGAGCAGTTTCACGCATTGCCTTGATGCCTTGCTCGCCTGCATAATGTCAAAGGTGCCTGTTGGCACCTTTGCTTTTTAAAAGGGTATTTATTTTGCTTTCCCGTGCTTCTCTTTTGGTCCTGGTGCTGGCCATGCTCGCTGCTTTAGCCCCGTTTGCAATTGACACTTATCTGCCAGCCTTTCATGTGATGGCCGCTGAATTCGGCACAGATGAGCTGGCGATCCAGCAGAGTTTGACCTTATATCTGCTCCCTTATGCTGTGATGACGCTATGTCATGGCGCGATTTCAGATGCGATTGGACGCATTACCACGATCAAATGGGGCCTGGCGATTTTTATGCTGGCCAGCCTGGGTTGTGCATTTGCACCAAACGTGCAGACCTTATGGCTGTTCCGTGCGCTACAGGGCGTCAGTGGCGGGGCAGGTAACACCGTGGCACGCGCGATGGTGCGCGACCTGTTTGACGGGCCGCAAGCGCAAAGGGTGATGGCCACGGTACAATTGCTCTTTGGCATTGCACCTGCGGTGGCCCCCATTCTGGGTGGCCTATTGCTGGGCATCCACTGGCAAGCCATTTTTCTCTTTCTGGCATTATATGCGGCGGTTGCTCTCTGGATGGCGGTGCGTCATCTTCCCGAGACCGTCACCCCTGAAAAACGCATTGCTTTTTCCGTCGCTGGCATCGCCCACACCTATGGGCAAATGCTTAAGAACCGGCTGTTTCTATGTTTGATCACCTGCCTCGGTCTGAATTTTTCGGCGTTTTTTATTTATGTGCTGGCCAGCCCGGTGTTTCTGGTTAAACATCTGCATTTAAATAGCCAGCAATTTGGCTACCTGTTTATTCCTACGGTCACCGGAATGATGCTGGGCTCATGGATTTCTCGCTATACAGCGGGCAAGGTCGCTGCGGCCAGGCTGTTACGCTGGGCATTTGCCTGGATGGTCGCCATTGCAATATTGAATGTCTGCGTGCAAGTGGCGGCAAGTGACCAGCTGCATGAGGCCTGGTGGTTAGCCATTTTGCCTATTGCCTTATTCAATATCGGCATGGCGACGGCCATGCCGGTGCTATCCATTGCCGCGCTGGATTGTTATCCAAAATTACGGGGGACGGCTGCCTCGGCGCAGGCGTTTATGCAAATGCTCTGTTCGACGCTGAGTTCGGCATTGGTGGTGCCGTTGGTATGGCACTCGCCCTTGACGCTTGCCTCCGCCATGCTCGCAATGACAGTCGTGAGTGCCTTGTTGCTGTTTTTCGTGCGTAGATTAAAGGTCAGCGCTTAATGTAAGCTTCATCGTCACTTTTCTCTGCTTACTTTATCAGGGAGGGTGCGATACGCTGAAATATAGGGCATTTCCCGATTTGATCGCATGTTTGATACACCCACAGTTGTTTTAAGATAAAGCTGTAAACACTTGCCTTAAGTGAGTGATCCTAAAAAGAAATAGTGGGAGTCAAATATGGAAATGAACCGCGAACAAGAAGCGCAAAAAGCGTATGTCAGGCTGCTGACCGGTCAGGGCGTCAGCCAGCGTGTTCTGGTACAGCGTGAATTTGTCATTGTTCGGTTAAGTGCATTTTTGAAAGATATTCCTGCAGATGGTAGCCATTATCGTCAGGCCGTAGACCGCTTTATTGCCAGTATTGATCCGGCAGAGATTCCAACGGTCTTGCCGGTGGTTCGTGAGTTTTTCTCATTTTGGGTACGCGACATCAAGGCCATTGCCGCCATGAGCCAGGCGAAAGTCTTTAGTGGCACCACACCGGTGACCACGGTCACGCAAGACGAGCTGTTCAAGCATTGGTATGAGCTGGATAAAACCGTATTGAATAGCCAGGAAAAACAAACAATAGATGCATTTGAGCAGGTGATACTGATGCGTGGTTACGAGCCATCGGTATTCAAAGAGCGCATGCGCATGGCCAAATGTCTGCTACTTTCGTTGCGTCATGTGTCGTACAAGCAATCACACAGCTATCGCCAAATGGTCGATCGCAATCTGCCTCTGTTCAATGCGCTGGGTTCCCAGCATACCTTCTTGAGTGTTTCGCGCGAGTTTTATTATTTCTGGCGTGCTGATATGCTGAAACCGCAATCTGCACCAGCCAAGCCTGCTGTGAGCCAACCACGTGATATGGCCATGGCGGCTTAATTGCCTGAGTCGCTATTTGGCTGCATCATCCCTGGTATTGGGGAAAAGTAACAAAAACGCCAGCTTAGCGCTGGCGAATTTTTTGCAGGATCAATGCCGCCAGCTCTTCAATCGAGCGGCTCGTTGAGTCTGCCCATGGGATGCCAGCCTTGCGCATCATGCCTTCGGCAATTTCGATTTCCTTACGGCAGTTATCCATGGAAGCATAAAAGCTGTCTGGACGGCGCTCGTTACGCACCGAGTGCAGGCGCTCAGGTTTGATGGTCAGACCAAAGATTTTGTCCAGGTTTTTTTGTAAAGCCGCGGGCAGGGCACCACGTTCAAAGTCTTCTGGAATCAATGGATAATTGGCCGCCTTGATACCAAACTGCATGGCCAGGTAAATACTCGTCGGTGTTTTCCCGCAACGAGAAACCCCGATCAGAATCACATCCGCTTCATCCAGCCCCGAGTTAGTCATGCCATCGTCGTGGTTTAGCGTGAAGTTAATCGCCTCCATGCGCTCAAGATAACTTTGCCCTTTGACGCTATAGGCAATGCTGGCGCCTGTCAGTGGCTCTTGGTTAAGCTCGGATCCCAGCGGGTAGATAAAGCGATGGAACAGATCAATAAAGTAAGCGTTGGCCTGCTTTAAATGATTACGATGCTCACCGTTACCGATGGACATAATGACGATAGGACGAATCCCATCCTGCTCAGCCACTCGTTGGATATGTTCAAACGCGGCTTGTACTCTTTCATCGTTATCGGTGAAAGGCAGGCGGGTCGTGGTGAATTGTGTGTTTGGAAAATGCTCGAGCAGCTTGCTCAAGGCACCCGCCGTAATCCCCGTACCATCAGAAATAATAAATACAGAACGGTGATTCATACAGGTAGGTGCCTCAAGTCAAATGCTGTTTTAATACTGACTGCTTATTTTTTTGTCAGACGTTGCCAGGTCGCAACCACGGTGTCCGGATTCAGCGACACGGATTGGATGCCTTCGGCGACCAACCACTCAGCAAAGTCTTCGTGGTCAGAAGGACCCTGACCGCAAATCCCGACGTATTTGCCCAGACGGTTGCAGGTATTGATGGCCATCTTCAACAGCACTTTCACTGCATCATTACGCTCGTCAAACCCATCGGCCAGGATGCCTGAGTCACGGTCCATGCCCAATGTTAGCTGTGTCAGGTCATTGGAGCCGATGGAGAAGCCATCAAAATACTCCAGGAACTGCTCTGCCAGCAAGGCGTTGGCCGGAATTTCACACATCATGATCAGGCGCAGACCATTTTCGCCGCGCTTCAGGCCATTGGCTGCCATGATTTCGGTCACGGCACGCGCTTCTTCCAGCGTACGAACAAACGGAATCATCAACTCAACATTGGACAAGCCCATTTCATCACGTACTTTTTTCATGGCCTGGCATTCCATGGCAAAACACTCTTTAAAGTCTTCAGCCATGTAGCGCGCTGCACCACGGAAACCAATCATTGGGTTTTCTTCATCGGGCTCATAAATGTCGCCACCGACCAGTTTTTTGTATTCGTTAGACTTGAAGTCTGAAGTACGCACAATCACTGGTTTTGGATAGAAAGCGGCGGCAATAGTCGCCACGCCTTCGGCCACTTTGTCGATGTAGAACTGTTTGGGGCTGGCATAGCCGCGGGCACGGTTCTTGATCGTCGCCTGTATGGCTGCCGGCATGGCGTCAACGTTCAGGATAGCTTTCGGGTGAATGCCAACCATGTTGTTAATCACAAATTCCAGGCGGGCCAGACCTACACCGTCATTTGGGGTTTGCGCAAAGGTAAACGCCATATCCGGGTTGCCAACGTTCATCATGATCTTGCAGGGTGGTTTGGACAGCTCGCTATTGGATTGCGTAGACACTTCATAGTCCAGCGCACCGTGATAGACAAAGCCGGTTTCACCTTCTGCACAAGACACCGTCACAATCTCGCCATCGCGCAACAGGTCAGTCGCGTTGACCGAGCCTACGATCGCAGGAATGCCCAGTTCACGTGCAATAATCGCTGCGTGGCAAGTGCGGCCGCCACGGTTAGTCACCAAAGCGCTGGCGCGCTTCATGACGGGCTCCCAGTTCGGGTCAGTCATGTCGGCAACCAGAACATCCCCTGGCTGTACTTCATGCATTTCAGAGGGATCCAGCACGATACGCACTGGGCCCACGCCTACTTTTTGCGTCACGGCACGGCCGGCGACCACTGGCACGGAGGCGTGTTTTTGCAGCTTGAAGGTTTCTGTGACATTGTTGGCCGCTTCCTGGGATTTCACTGTTTCAGGACGGGCTTGCAGGATGTACAGTTTGTTATCCAGGCCATTCTTACCCCATTCAATATCCATTGGACAGCCATAATGCTGTTCAATCGTCATGGCATAGCCGGCCAATTCCAGAATGTCCGCATCAGTCAGGGAGTAACGGTTGCTTTCAGCAGGATCAACTTCCACGGTGTGGGTGGATTTTCCGGCTTGTGTCGCATCCGAGAATATCATCTTGATCAGTTTTGAGCCCATGGTGCGACGCACAATGGCTGGTTTGCCTTGCGCCAGCAATGGCTTATGTACATAAAACTCATCCGGGTTGACCGCGCCTTGCACCACCGTTTCACCCAAGCCGTAAGACGAGGTAATGAACGCGACATCACGGTGGCCGGATTCAGTATCAATGGTAAACATGACACCGGCACAGCCAATGTCTGAACGAACCATTTGCTGCACACCCGCAGACAAGGCAACATCGGCATGCACAAAGCCTTTGTGTACACGGTAGGAGATAGCACGGTCATTATATAAAGAAGCAAACACTTCCTTGATGGCGTGGTTGATGTTGTCCAGGCCATGAATGTTGAGGAAGGATTCTTGCTGACCGGCAAAAGAAGCATCAGGCAAATCTTCAGCGGTTGCAGAAGAGCGCACCGCAAACGTGGTCCCTGGCGCTGATTTTTCAATCAATTTGGCATAATTGTCAGCAATCGCCGCCTGCAGGACAGGGGGGAACTCGGCTTCCATGATCCATTGGCGAATTTGCGCGCCTACGCGAGCCAGTTCTTGCGTGTCATCAGCATTTAGCTTGTCTAGCAAATCGTTAATCTTGTTGTTCAGTCCGCCTTGCGCTAAAAATTCACGGTAGGCATCTGCGGTCGTTGCAAAACCAGTCGGAACGCGTACACCTTTGGCAGAGAGCTGAGAAATCATTTCACCCAGTGAAGCGTTCTTGCCGCCCACGGATGGCACATCGGTGTTTCGTAGATTCTCAAATGGAATAACATGACTTACCATATAAAACCCTTAATGATTTAAAACTGGTGATAATCTATCGCGAAATGCAATGGATTGAATTCGATAAATAGAGGCCGTTTGCCAGACATCGTCTGATTATAGAATGACTTTTATTCCGTGCATTATGCCAAAATCATGTTTTAATGTCACGTCAACGTCAAAGACGTGAAATAATTTTTTTCACACTAAATAATATTAATGCCATGAATGCTCAGATCCCTGTCGATCGTTCGGTCAGTGTGGCCACTTATGGGCGTTTGCACCTGGGTTTTTTTAACCTCGGTGCGGACGATACGCGCCGGTTTGGCAGCATGGGGGTGGCGATCGATGCCTTTCAAACCGCGCTGACTGCCAGTATTGGCCCACAGTCTGCGCCACTGGATAGCTGGGCCGCTGCCATTGTACACCGTCATCTGGCTGCGCTTGGCGTGCAACAAGCCGTCAATCTGAATATACAGCAGGCAATCCCTCGCCATGGCGGGCTGGGCTCAGGCACGCAGATGGCCCTCGCCATTGGCGTCGCCCTCAATCACCTGTTTGCTCACACACTCACTGAATCGCACATTGCAGCCTTGCATCAGCGTGGTGGTCGTTCGGGCATAGGCATTGGTACCTTTGTTCAGGGCGGCCTGATTGTCGATGGCGGCCGTGGCCCGCATACCGTGGTGCCTCCCATTCTGGTTAGGCATGCGTTTCCGCAAGACTGGCATTTTTTGCTAATCACCGACAATAGCCGCGATGGCCTGCATGGGCAAGGTGAAAAAACAGCATTCCAACAATTGGCCCCGCAATCGGCCGCAGCGACCCAGGCGATACAGCAGCAACTGCTCAGTCACGGGCTGCCTGCCTTGATCGAACAGGATTTCGCTGCATTCAGCCAGTTTGTAGGCGATTTGCAAGCCTACAATGCCGAGTATTTTGCCCCGGCCCAGGGCGGCCTCTACGCCAGCCAAGGCGTCAGCCAGATTCTGGAGCAGCTCAAAGCACAGGGGCATCGTGGCTTGGGGCAAACCTCCTGGGGGCCGACCGGATTTGTGTTATTACCAACGCGTGCAGCAGCGGTAGCCTTGCAGATGCAATTGCTTGCCCGGTATGAAGATCGGCCTGCACTGGGGTTTATCGTCACGGCAGCCATAAATTCGCCAGCCTTGATTGAGGTCAAGGCATCTGTCGATTAACTTTTATTAAGATAATTTTGAAAAGTTACAATTTTCACGGTCTGCTCTTGATTTTGAACGGGGCTCTTAGTGTGTATATTTGAGCATGAATCTATTTAACAAACGGTTTCAGGGGGAACAATGAAGAAAACCAGCATTATGCATTTGTTTACAGCCGCAAAAAATGCGAGTCCATTTGATGTCAATATGGCATTTGATGCAGGCTATGAAAAAATTATTTCTTATACCGACGTCACCCTGAATGAAATCATTCCATTGACTCAGGATGCCATTTTCTCCCGCAGTCCGAGTGGCCTCAAACAACAGGCCTTGTTTTTTGGCGGCCGTGATATTCAAGTCGCGCTTGAAATGCAGAAGCAGGCACGTAGTGCCATGTTCAAACCTTTTGAGTGTCATACCTTTTCCGATCCCTCTGGCGCGTTTACAACCGCTGCAGCCATGTTGGCCAAGGTTGATTTTTACTTGCAAAAGTCCGGCAGCGGCCTGGGCAAGGAAAAAGTCGCCATTTTTGGTGCCAGTGGTACGGTGGGTTCTACCGCGGCATTGATCGCGGCACGCCAGGGCGCAACGGTGCTAATGGTGGCCCATGCCGAAATCGCGAGCATGCAGGCTTATGTGGACAAGTTGTCGGCCAGTTACGACGTCAAATTGCAAGTGGTGGATGGTAGCAATGAAGCTGCGAAAATGGCGGTGTTGAACGAAGCCAGCGTGGCATTGTGTGCAACCCCGGCCGGCGTGCGCGTGCTGGAGGTGCGTCATTTTGCCAACTCCAAAACACTGAAGGTGGTTGCAGATGTCAATGCCGTACCGCCGTCTGGCATTGAAGGCGTTGACACCTTCTCGAATGGTGGCATGATTGAAGGCACGCAAGTGGCCGGTTTTGGTGCGCTGGCGATTGGTCAGCTCAAATATGTCACCCAAAATAAATTGCTGGAGCAAATGTTGCAGAGCGAGAGCCCGATGCACATTGACTATCACGAGGCATATGAATATGCCTGTGCGCACGTAGAATAGGCTGCGCTTGCGGTTGGCCATTTTGTCGCACAGTGCACGCATTTATAGCCAGATGGCACGACGTGAGGGCTTTGACGTGTTGGCAGTGGACGCGTTTGCAGATGCAGAGACGCGACAAGCCGCACAAGCCTGTGTTATCTGGCCAGGGTTTGACAACCCAGGGGCTGCACACGGGATGGCCGACCTGCTTGCGCAACTGGATGCATTTGCGCCAGAGGCCGTTGTGTTCGGTTCAGGATTTGAAGCCAATACAAAAGCGTATCAAGCATTGTGCGAGCGCTATCCGGTGTACGCCAATGCTGCTGAGGTCGTGATGCAGGTGAAGGACCCCTTCGTATTGCAGCAGACTTGTGAGCGCAGCGGCGTAGCATCGCCCATGGTGACAAGGCAAAAGCCGGTTTCTGGCACTTGGCTGTATAAACAGATCGGAGCATGCGGTGGCGGGCATGTGCAGATTGATGATTTCGCAGCGACAGGGCCGTCTGCAGCTTTTGACCAAGCCTATTGGCAAGCTTTTCAAGCGGGCCAGGCCGTTGGTCTGTTGTTTATCGCCCAGTCGAACGCATGCGAGCTGATTGGCGTACATGCGCTCAAACAGCGTCCCGGCGGCTTTACCTATGCCGGCGCGAGCCGCCTGCACGATGAAAAAATATGGGCGGCAGCGCAGCAGGTGTTGAACGCACTCCTGCCAAACTTAAATTTGATAGGCTTGAATAGCCTGGATGCGATCTGGGTAGAGGACACTTTACATGTGCTCGAGATCAATCCACGACTCAGTGCCAGCATGCGATTGTATAGCCAGATGCCTCTGATACAAGTACATCTGGCCAGTTGCCAGCAAGCGCAAGGGCCTGCACTGAGTCGACTGACAGGCTACGCCAGCCATTGTATTGCTTATGCCCAACAGGCTATCACGGTCAGATCACTCGACTGGCCAGAATGGGTAGAAGATCGGCCAACAACCCATGAGATTGCAGCCGGACAACCGGTGTGCAGTCTTTATGCTGAAGCAGAGACTGCGTGCGGAGTGCGCGCGGCCTTGCAAGACCAAAAAACACAACTTGAAAAATTATGGGGGACGTATGTCTGCAAGCACATCGAATTCAATATCCACTAATGAGCAACCGTCAAGCATTAGCGTTCAACGCTACAGCGCACCGCTAGTTGCTGAGCTGGTTGCCAATGCAGCCGCCTTGGGCTGTGTGGTATCCACGCACGAGACAGGGGCAACCATCGTCGATGCCGGCATTCAAGTGCCGGGAGGATTGGAAGCCGGTCGCCTGATTGCTGAAATCTGTATGGGCGGACTCGGTAATGTGGCCTTGCGCCATGTGCCGCAATTTGCCAACTGGCCATTAAGCGTGGTGGTCACGGCCAAACAACCGGTGATTGCCTGCCTGGGCAGCCAGTATGCCGGTTGGGCGCTGTCCCATGAGAAATTCTTTTCGCTGGGTAGCGGCCCTGCACGGGCGATTGCACAGCGTGAAGAGGTGTTTAAAGACATCAATTACCGAGACCAGGGCGAACAATCGGTATTGGTCCTTGAAACTGACAAGGTGCCGCCTGCCGCCGTGATTGAAAAAGTATCCAAAGACACCGGGCTTCCGGCGAATAAACTTACCTTTATCCTGACGCCCACACGCAGTGTGGCCGGTTCATTACAAGTGACTGCGCGCGTGCTCGAAGTAGCCTTGCATAAATGTCACGCCTTGCATTTTGATTTATCTGCCATTGTGGATGGCTACGGGATTGCGCCGGTGCCTGCACCATCGCCTGACTTTATCGTCGGCATGGGCCGCACCAATGATGCGATTTTGTTCGGTGGCTTTGTGCAGTTGTTTGTGAATACGGACGATGCTGCCGCAGAAGCCCTGGCAACACAATTACCTTCTTCCGCCTCCAAAGACTATGGTCGTCCTTTTGCTGAGGTATTTAAAGCGGTCAATATGGACTTTTACCAGATTGATCCGATGTTATTCTCTCCGGCCAAAGTCAGTGTCAGCAATGTGAAAACAGGCCGCACATTCTTTGCTGGAAAGTTTAATGAAGATCTTTTAAATCAATCTTTTGGTAGCTAAATCTCAAGTGATTTAATATGTTCCGAGGGCAGGCGTAGGGTCTCAAAGCCTGCACCTGCGTCATCGTATAAGCCTTATGCAAGTTGTTCCCATTTTTACTGACGAAGTGGCCCAGGCCGGTGGCTGGCATGGCCAGAGCTTGGCTCAGGCGTTTGCCCGTCGTGGCTGGCAAGCGCTGATGGTGTCACTGGATAGCTGTCATCTGAGTATCGCCAATCAGCAGGTGCTGATTCATATCCCCGGCTTGACGCAACCAGCCCCCATGGCCTTTGTGCGTGGGGTGGCCGCAGGCACGACACAACAAATTATTACGCGCATGAACCTGCTGCATACTTTGCAGCGGCAGGGCATGGTCATTTATAACTCGGCACGTGCCATCGAAACCACTGTGGATAAAGGGCTCACCAGTCAATTGCTGGCAGAGCAGGGCGTGGCGACGCCAGTTACCTGGGTCTGTGAGCACCGGCACATTGCGCATGCGCTCATGCAGCAGGTGCTGGATACCGGAAAAACGCTGGTGATCAAGCCTTTGTTTGGCTCGCAAGGCAAGGGCGTGCGTCTCATCGAAAGCCGTCAGCAGTTTGCCTTGCCGCAAGACCCTTTCGTTGATGGCGTGTATTACTTGCAGGAAAAAATTGAGTGCGGGCCTTACCAGCATGATTACCGTGTGTTTGTGGTGCGCGGAGAGCCGATTGCCGTGATGCAGCGACAAGGTGACAGCTGGTTGCATAATGTGGCGCGTGGTGCACGTTGCAGTGCCTGTGACGAACAGGATGTGGCTGACATTGGCGTGCGCGCTGCACAGGCCGTGAATATCGCCTATGCCGGGGTCGACGTGATGCGGGACAAGCATGGCAAATTGTGGGTGATCGAGGTTAACAGTATACCGGCCTGGCGTGGGCTGCAAAGTATTACCTCGTTTGACATCGCGGATGTGCTGGTCAATGATGTGTTACAGCTGGCTGATGCTTAAACGATGCAGATGAATACACAGATTCAAACCGCTTATTTGCAGGCTTGCCTGGCCGAGCTCGAAGCGCTCAAGCCCGGCAATGTGCATATTTTTGCCGATGGACATGGCATGCAGGTCCAGCATTTCGTTGAGAGCGCACGTGTCTCGGCACCTGCGCTGTGTGATGATGCACAATTTGGCAAGCGCAGCCTTGGGCAACGTATTTTGCAGGCCTTGCAGGCCACCTACTCCCAAGTCGGTTGCAATACCAATTTGGGGATTGTCTTGTTGGCCGCGCCGCTGGTGCAAGCCACAGTGGATTATGCGGCTTTGCCGTTAAAGACAGGCTTGCAGCAAGTCTTGCAGCAGACCACGGTGGAGGATGCGGCAGCGGTCTATGCCGGGATTCGTCTCGTGAATCCGGCCGGCATGGGGCAGCGCAGTGAGCATGATGTTTCAGAAGCGCCACAGATTACCTTGTTGCAAGCCATGCACCTGGCCAGCGCACAGGATGAAATCGGCCGTCAATATAATGAGGGCTATGCCCGTCTTTTTGAGGAGGCACTGCCCCTTTATCTTGAACAATGCCAACGCTGGGAACGTCCCGCCTGGGCGTTGACGGCGGCTTATTTGTACTGGCTTTCCAGCGTGCCGGATAGTCATATTGTGCGCAAATATGGCTTGCAGACAGCGCATGAGGTGCAAACTACCGCCGGGCAGCATTATCAGGCACTGCTGGCGCTAGATAATCCTAAAACCTACCTGCCTGCATTGCTGGCCTGGGATCAGGCACTGAAAGCGGAGCGCTTAAATCCCGGCACCAGTGCGGATTTAACGGTCATCACAGCCATGTTGGCAACCATGCAAACAACTGGCGTCCACACCCTATAAGTCAACGCCTGACCTGCGGTATACTGCAGGATTGACATTTTTTAGTCAGTCTGGAGCCGCGTATGTGCGAGCAAGTATTCACCGAGCAGGAAATTCAACAACTTTTGAGTAGCTCTTTGCCGCATTGGTACTATGAAGAGGGCTGGATACGCCGCAAATATAAAACCAATAGCTGGAAAGGGACGCTGATGGTGGTTAACACCATCGGTCATCTAGCAGAAGCGGCTTGGCACCATCCTGACCTGACGGTTTCTTATGCCTTTGTCATCGTCAAGTTATGCACGCACAGCGCAAAAGGTATCACGATGAAAGACATCGAACTCGCCAGAAAAATTGAAGAGGTGATTCAATGGCAACCTGCTCAGCAAGCAGGCTCAGCCTTAGAGGGCACACCACAAGATGACCTCCGCTTTAGTTACGTCAAATACGACCAATAACTGTTTTACGCTTAATCTTCATTGTTGATGTTGTTGTATGCCAGCCCCTGATAAAAGCCATCTACCGCCAGCGATATTTTTTATGGGGCCGACGGCTAGTGGCAAAACCGCTGCCACCATTGCGCTAGCCCAGCGCTTTCCGGTGGAAATCATCAGTGTCGATTCTGCGCTTGTCTATCGCGGCATGGACATTGGCACCGCCAAACCCGATGCCGAGACCTTGCGTCAGGCGCCACACCATTTAATTGATTTAATCACGCCACTGGAGCAGTATTCCGCCGCCCAGTTTGCCAAGGATGCGTTAGCGCTCATGCAGACTGCCACCGCCAACGGACGCATCCCGGTGCTCGTGGGCGGCACCATGCTTTATTTCAACGCCTTGCAACATGGCTTGAGCGACTTGCCGCCGGCGGACCCTGTCATCCGCGCGCAAATCGAAGCTGAAGCCAGTGCGGTTGGCTGGCCAGCCATGCATGCCCAATTAGCCAGCATAGACCCCAGCGTCGCTGCTAAAATCCATACCACTGACTCACAACGCATCGAGCGTGCCTTGGAAGTGTATCGCATCAGTGGTCAGCCCATGAGCGCCCTGCGCGCGCAGTCCGAAAAAGTCACGCTACCGTTTGATATCCTCAAAATCGCCCTCATGCCTAGCGACCGCAGTGTCTTGCATCAGCGCATTGCCGATCGTTTTCAAACCATGCTGAAACAAGGCTTTATTGAGGAAGTTCAAGGCTTGCTCAGTGCCTATCCGCAACTCACCACTGAGACACCAAGCATGCGTTGCGTCGGTTACCGTCAGGTGTTGCAGCACCTCAATGGCGAGATTGACCTGCCCACCCTGGCTGATCATGGCGTCTACGCGACGCGGCAATTGGCGAAACGACAGCTCACCTGGCTACGTGGTATGGAAGATGTGGAAGTGTTGGATTGCTTGAGCCCGAGCTGGATCGGGCAGATGTTGACCAGAATGACCGCGCACAGCGATTAATCGCATGTGTGTGAGATTGAGATGTAAAGTTAGGGATGCGCGGAATAAGTGGCTACGCGGGCCAATTGCTGCGTTGCGCGGTACTCGAAACCTCGCTGTACACCGCGTACTATCTCGGTTTCTGCGTTCCGTGCGCCTTGCACTTTATCCCGCTCGCTCACTTATTCCGTGTATCCTTAGCTTGGTAAACAAAGCTTACCATCATAAAAAAGCCTGACAGCGTTGTCAGGCTTTTTTATGATCCGCTTTAAAACGGATGCTATCAGTAAGCACCGTCTTGGCCGACAATGGTCAGCCAGATTGTTTTTGCCACAATCAACATATCCAGGCGAGGGCTCCAGTTCCGCAGATATTCTAGATCATAGTGCACGCGCTGTTCCATCTTATCAAGGGTGTCTGTTTCACCTCTAAAGCCATTCACCTGTGCCCAACCGGTAATCCCAGGTTTGACTTTATGACGCACCATATAGCCTTTAATCAGCTTGCGGTATTCCTCGTTATGCGCAACGGCATGCGGGCGCGGGCCAACCACACTCATGCGGCCTTGCAACACATTGATAAACTGAGGCAATTCATCCAGTGAAGTTTTACGTAAAAAAGCCCCCAGAGGCGTAATCCGCTGGTCATTTTTAGTAGCCTGTGTCACCTTGCTGCCATCTTCGGTTACCGTCATCGAGCGAAATTTATACACTAGGATCTCTTGTCCATCCAAACCGTAGCGGCGTTGCTTGAAAATAATTGGCCCAGGTGAAGTTAACTTTACCCCTAACGCAATGACCAGCAAAATGGGTGAGATTAAAATCAAAACAAATAACGAGAATAAAATATCTGCCGTCCGTTTGATCACACCATCTACACCAGTAAAAGGCGTCTCGCAGACAGATACGACTGGAATACCGTTTACTTCAGAGACTCGGCCCTGGATAAGGTCGGTCACAAAAATATCTGGCACAAAATAGATTGAAGCCGTCGTATCTTTTAAATCATCCAGCATTTTTAAAATCCGAGGGTGGCTAGACATCGGCAATGCAATATAAAGTTTATGTACAGTGTGCGATTTTAAGTAACGACTTAACTCATTTAAGCTACCTAACACCGGATAGGCGTCTGTTTGCGGTAGTCGATTCGGTGCACGATCTTCAAAAAAACCTAAGATATTAATACGCTGGTAGTAATCGCGTTGGAGGTTGTCCGCCAGCAACAGGCCTTGTTCATTCAAACCAATAATCAGCGTGTTTTGCGGAGGACCTTGCCACTCAATCAGTTTCGGGCTGGCCAACTTTAAAAGCTGCAATGCAAGAATTTGGACAATAGGTGTCGCAATGAGCCATGCCAGAATGAGCTTTTCGCTATAAAGCGTAATGTAACGCGTGATGTAAGCAAAAGTTAGTACAAACGTTGCAATCACCAACCACTGGCCAATCACATCGCGGCACATTTTTACAAAGCCTTTGCGAATTTTGGCGCCACTTGGAAAAGAGATAGAAAACAGCACAATAGATGTAATAAAAATCGACATCGGAATGCGGTTTTCGGTATAAATAAACAATCCCCACAAGACAAATACCATGACCAGAGGCTCAACAAGAGACTCCAGCATGTAGAGTGGATTGTTGGCACCAGCAGAAAAGCCTGAAAGTGTTCTGATCGGGGGTTTGGTAGTCATGGAAGTTAAAATTATTTTGATTAAGACTTAAACATAGTTTAACGCATCCGTTATAGTTGCATCAATGCCTTATTTGGGGCAATCGTCCAGATGGATAGGTGCAACTCTTCAATGAACATGGTAATCTGTCAAAAAAGTTTAATCTTAACGAATCATCATGTTTAACTTTCAGGGAATTGAAGTTTGCATGTGTAGATTTTAAAAAGTGTGGCCTTAGCGTAAGACGGTCTTTGGCCTCCGTGAATAATTATTAAAACAAGTAGCTCACTTCTAATTTCTAAAACTTCACACGGCTAATGCATGTTATTAAATTCTAAAAAGAGAAAACGATCTTTATTGATGACCCGCTTAATGTGTTGTCTGTCATCACTCTACTTGGCAAATACGCACGCTGATGAATTTGATACTTTTCAATTTAGCACTTCCGTAAACCGTACCTGGGATAACAACCTTTTTCGTTTAAGTGATAACGAGAGATCGGATCAAATTACAACTTATTCCGCGGGAGTTAAGTTTGACAAGAGATACTCATTGCAAAGGTTTATAGTTAATGTCAATTATTTGGATTACAAATATCAAAGAAATGATTTTCTTAACTTCGATACAATTAATTATGACGCTACATGGCAATGGTCTCTAAGCCCTTCATTAACGGGTACTTTGTTAAGTAGTAGAACAAGAGCACTAAATGGTTTTGGTGACTTCAGGCTGTTGACACAAAACATTAGAACTAATGCTACGAATCAATTTCGTGCAGAGTATTCTCCATATAAAGTTGGTGCGCTAATAGCTGGTTTTACGGAAACGCGGTTGGAAAATAGCCAGACTTTTAACGCGCAGACTGATTTTGATGCAACAGCTTTTGATTACGGTGCACGTTATAACTTTCCATCTGGGACCAACATGACCTTACTGGGTCATAAGCGTCAGAGCCATTACAGTAATCGAGTTCTTAGCCCAATACTTTTATTTGATAACGGTTATTCTGAAGATGAATTTGAGTTTGATATAGTATTTAAAGCTACTGGTAAAAGTAATTTAAGCTCTAAATTGGCTCATTTATCAAGAGAATATGATAATTACTCGGTGCGAGATTATGGTGTTTGGTATGGCAATATCAAGTATGACTTGTTTTTAACTGGTAAGTTAAAAACAAGTTTTGACTTTTCAAGAGTCGTAGGTGCGTTTGAGTCTAGCTATAGTACTTATACCGTTACAGATGCGGTTAGTGTCAATACGAGTTACTTTGTCAGTGAAAAACTCATTCTTAGCGTAAATGGCCGCTATGCCAAGCGTGACTTTAAACAAGCAGTTGTTCCTGACCGCCCAAGTCGAAATGATGATGAGAGAAGTATAGGCGCGGCGGTGACTTGGCAACCAGTTAAAAGCGTTAGTGTGATTGTCAATACCACAAAATCTTCACGAGACGCCTCCAGTGCGTACAATCAATTTGATTACAACGACGTGACTTCTAGCCTAACGCTAGATTTGAAAATTTAAGCCTTTGTTGCATCATCAGTAATTGGTCTACTTTCAAAAGCAGGAATTATAAAAACCATGAAAAATTTTGTACTCACAAGCCTCTTGTTTGCAACACTTTCTGGCTGTAGCAATAGCGATCCTGCTGGTAAGCAAACGCAGGTGGTTGCAAAAGTGAATGGTGATGAAATTACGGTACACCAGATCAATGGTGAAATGCAGCGCTTGCAAGTGCCTGTTGCCAACCCTCAGGTAGTCGCAAAAAAAATGCTTAACAGCTTGATTGATCGCCAGCTACTGGTACAAGAAGCCGTTAAGCTAAATCTTGATCGCACGCCAGAAGTCATGCAGTTGGTAGATGCTGCACGTGCACAAATTTACGCTCAAGCCTACTTGGCACGCAAAGTCTCCGCAATTGGTCAAGCCAATGACAAAGAGGTCCAACAGTTCATGCTCGAGCATCCCGAGGTGTTTAGCCGACGCAAAGTATTCACAACTGCAGACATTATTTTTGCAAATGATCCTGGCAAAATCGATGCTGATAAATTGCAGCAATTGGTCAGCAATGCAGAAGAGCTAAAGACTTGGTTAAACAGGCATCAAATTCACTTCGAAATTGCTGAAGAAACCATCCCCACCGAAGCCTTGCCCAAAGAGGCCGTCAGTTTGGCAGATCAGGTAAAAGTAGGGGATTTATTGTTTATGCATGATGACATCAAAGTGGTTGCGCGCAGCATTGCCAACATCGCTGAGGTTCCATTGACTGAGCAACAGGCATTGGATATGGCAACCAAGGCTGTTAATGAGCGTAAACGTCAGCAGCTCATTTTGGATGAGTTACAACGCCTAAAAAAACTGGCGCAGATTGAGGTGCTGGATCCCAATTTAAAGTCTGAACCAGCGGCATCAACGGCTAAAGCTTCGCCTGCCTCAACAACTCAAAAAGCACCGAATTCGGTGGATCATGGCTTAAAAGGGCTATAGATCAATCTGACTTTTGCCGATAACGTATCGTCTGCTTGACTAACACTATTATTTATTGAGAGCTACATATGAAATTGTTAACGCGCTGTTTGTTTCTTTTCACCATGCTATTTCCGATTTGGGCTTTTGCTGATTACACCCTAGGCACTGGTGACTTTGTAAAAGTTACCGTCTATGGGGATGCAGAGCTGACCCGCGAAATTCGCATAGCCGAAAATGGTATTTTGACTTTCCCATTGATTGGTGAGGTCAAGGTCGGTGGATTATCCACAGTTGAGGCTGAAAAGAAAATTGCAGAGCAACTGCAGCGCGGCGGCTTCATTGCAAGCCCACAAGTGTCTGTTGTTGTGATTCAGTTTCTAAGTAAGACCGTGTCTGTACTGGGTGGGGTGCTCAAGCCAGGTCGGTATCCTGTCACACGACCTTCCGATGTCAAAGACATGATCGCTGAAGCCGGTGGGATCACGCCAGATGGTTCAGAAATTGTGACTGTAGTTCGCGGCGACAAGCGAACCGAGCTCGACTTACATGATGTGATCAACCAACATGCTAGTAAGGAAGAAACCACTGTAGCGGGGGGGGAAACGATTTATGTAGGGTCTCGTGATGTGGCTGTGGTGGGCCAACTGTTACGCCCAGCCAAATATGGTATTCAAGGTGGGATGCGCAAGATTAGCGACTTTATCTCAGTTGCAGGTGGCCCAACCGAGTTTGCCGGCGAAACCATTTTTTATACTACGTCTATCTCTGGTACACCAGTAACTGAGCAAATCAATATCGATGAGCTGTTTAAAGCCCCGAACTCTGCACACAATAAACAGGTGTATCCAGGTGATGTGCTCTATGTGCCAAAAGCCCCGCAAGTTTATGTGTATGGTGAAGTGCAGCGGCCAGGTATGTATAAAATTGATAAAAACATGACCGTGATGCAAGCCATTGCCAAGGCAGGTGGATTAACCATGCGCGGGACGCAGCGCTCTGTAAAACTGCATCGCAAGGATGAGCATAATGAAGTCGTTAAGCAAACGCCAAGTTTAACCAGCGTATTACAAGACGAAGATGTTCTATATATTGAAGAAAGCTTGCTGTAATTTTAGGCTTTGGCTAAGGTGAAAATATGAGTTTATTGCAATTTTTATTAATATTAAAAGCACGTGTAAAAATCATCTTTTGGACTTTTATACTTATTGTTGGGGCTACAGTTATTGCTAGTCTTTTGTGGCCCAAGTCATATACTGCCACGACTTCACTAGTTATTAATTACAAAGGCGTAGACTCATTGACAGGTTTGGCAATGCCAGCACAATTAATGCCTGGCTACATGTCGACCCAAGTTGACATTATTACCAGTCATGCAGTCGCTGTGAAGGTTGTGCAGAATCTAGGATTAACTAACAGTCCAGTGATTAAACAGCAGTTTGAAGATAGTTCGGAAGGTTTTGCCAAAATTGATGATTGGTTGGCTGATTTACTACTTAAGAAGCTAGACGTTAAACCTTCACGTGAAAGCAGTATGCTTGAAATTAGCTATACAGGTAGTGATCCACAATTTGCAGCTGCGATTGCAAACGCTTTCGCTGATGCTTATCAAGAAGCAAGCTTAAGATTGAAGGTCGAACCTTCGCAAAAAGCAGCAGGCTATTTGGTTTCTCAGGCAAAGATTTATCGAGATAAACTTGAGGACGCGCAAGCTAAGCTTTCAAAATACCAGCAGGATACGGGGTTAACCAGTATTCTGGAAAACCTTGATGTTGAGAACGCCAAGCTTAACCAACTTGCTAACCAGCTCATTATGGTACAAGCGCAAGCATTAGACTCTTCAGCGCGTCAACGCAATGCCAATTCATCTGGCGATGCCTCTCCAGATGTCGCAGCAAGCCCGGTTATTCAAAACTTAAAAGTGGCACTAGCTCAGGCTTCATCTAAACTTGCGGAAGTTGGGAATCGTCTAGGCGCTAATCACCCGCAATATCAATCGGCAGAAGCTGAGGTTGCAAAACTAAAGTCGCAACTTGAGATTGAGGTTGCCAGGATTGGTAGTAGTGTTGGCGGAAGTGCACGCATCTATCAACAAAATGAGGCACAGTTAAAAACTGCATTAGCAGCACAAAAACAAAAAGTGCTAGAGCTAAATCGTACTCGCGATCAACTTTCCGTATTGCAGCGTGACGTGGAAGCGGCACAAACTGCATATAACACTGTTGCTCAAAGGCTTAACCAAACAAGTATCGAAGGTAAAGCAAATGAGAGCGATATTTCAATCCTTAATCCAGCAATACCACCTGTTAAGCATTCAAGCCCGCGTATTTTATTGAATGCTGTGTTGTCGGTATTTTTTGGAATTATGCTTGGTCTAGCTTTTGCCTTAATTGCTGAACTAAAAGACAGGAAAATTCGCAGCGAGGATGATTTCTCAGAAATACTTGATATCCCTGTATTAGCAATTATCCAGTCAAAAACTGCAGTCTCTTCTCAAAAGTTTCCACTTTTGCCTGCATTGTTTCAAGGAAGTAAATAATTATGAGCAATCAAATCGTTGATTCAAAACTGAATGCAAATGTATCTACCATAGGGCGAATGTTGCTTGAGATGGGGAAAATCACCCCAGAGGATACAGACAAGATTTTGCGCAAGCAAAAAGAGGAGGGGATTAAGTTTGGTGACGCGGCTAAACTTTTAGGTCTCATTACCGACGACGATGTTCAATATATTTTGTCCCAGCAATTTGAATATGCCTACTTACCCGCGGCTAATTTAACTTACAGCACAGAGCTTGTTGCTGCATATCAACCCTTTTCTACAGAGGTTGAGTCGTTTAGAGCCTTGAGAAGTCAATTACTTTTTAGATGGATTAACGAAGGTTTTAAAGCCTTCACTGTCGTCTCGCCCAATGCTGGTGAAGGTGTAAGTTATTTGGCAGCCAATTTGGCAGTAGTTTTTTCACAATTGGGTAAAAAAACGTTGCTCATTGATGGCAATATGCGAAAGCCACGCCAACATAAAATCTTCAACCTCAAGCAGTCATATGGGCTGTCAGATATTCTTGCTGATCGCACGCCAGGTACTGAAGCATTAAAAGTGATCGCGGATTTCCCCAATTTAACAGTATTAGGTGCAGGAACGGTTCCGCCTAACCCGCAAGAGCTCATCGGACGAAGTAATTTTGCACAACTTATTAAATATGCAAGTTCTATGTTTGATGTAATTATCGTAGATACCCCAGCATTTAGAGAAAGTTCCGATGCTCAGATGTTGTCATCTATTACACGCGGCGCGGTATTAGTTTCACGGTTAAATCAAACCAAAATTGATGAAATGAAAACTTTGAAATCTCAAATATCAGGTGCTGGTGCGACGGTGATCGGTGCTGTTGTGAATAGCTTTTAATTACTGCGTAATGATTAACCAATGGACTTATTGATCGCTTTACTGTTTTGGGGTGTTTATTTAGCTGTTGCTTTATTAATCATTGCAGCTGGCTTATCAATAGTCCTATATTTCAAACCTTTTAGATTCGCCTCTGTTTCTACAATTTTTTCCACACTGCAAATCTATACATTCCCAGTGGGAGGGATATTCTTCTCTCTCAGTTTTATCTCTGGGATTTTTTCCATTAAATCATTGCTAAATATCCCTAAAGTAAAAATACCTTGGGTATACGCATTCATTGTGCTGGAGTTGATCAGACTCATTAGTATTGCTTGGTCACCGAATCCAGTTGAAGGCATACGTTATGTTCTTTATGAAATTGTTTTTTTAAACGTAGCACTTGCTTTTGCTTTTTCCACAGAAATCAAACAATCAACTGTTGAAAAGGTAATTAAACTCAGTTTATTACTGGTTTCAGTTAATGGGATACTAATTGTTCTTTTCAGAGTTACGCCCTCAATAGAGTTTGGTTTTCTTCGATCAGCGGTTTCACAGTTTTTTATCTCTAAGAATGTACTAAATGATTTTTTGTACGTCTCACCCAATAATGTTTACAGTCCTGATAAGGCGGGTGGTTTTTTTGTAAATGCAAACGTTGCAGCAGCCCTAACCGGTTTTGCTGCAGTCGCTTCATGGTATTTTGCAAAGGCAGTTAATAGTCAGTTACTCAAGTTGAATGCCATATTTTTATTTGTCGTTGTTTTTTTTGCAGGCTCTAAAGCTGCGATTATGATGGCTGTGGGTATGCCTTTTCTGATGATTTTTATTGATCTGTTTTTTTCTAAAAGGTCATCCATTGGTTCAGCCCTTTTGATCATTGGTTTTCTGATATTCAGTTTTATCGCAATTCTTATTGTTAAGTACTTTTTAGCGGGCTCAAGCTTTGGAGATGCTACAGCTTCCACTTTTGATGACCGTATTGTGATGTGGCAGTTTGCGCTGGACCAATTTATTAAACACCCGATTCAAGGGTTAGGTTTTGGTGGTTGGGCAATTGAGTCTGCAGGCTATGCTTATTTAAACGGATACAGATCAAACTTACCCGCACATAATGCTTTCTTGATTATTTGGAACCAGAGTGGTTTTTTTGCGTTGATTGCAGCATTGTATTTTACGGTTTCATATTTGAGATTTTTCCTCAAAAAGCTTTCTTTACCAAATGAAAAAGTGGTTCTGGTTGCAAAAGCTGTTTTGGCTGGATCAATATGGGTATTTATACAGGCTCAAGGTGAAAACTTTGGCCTGATTGGAGAGGCTCACATTACACCGCTCATGGCAATGTTGGTGGGCTATAGTTTACGTCAGCAATTTATTAAAGATAATGAGTTGTAATGAACAAGTTAATATTAAAAAACATAATGCAAGCATATTGGCCAATCCTCGCTGGGATATTGCTAATTGCTTGTCCAACCTTCTATACCCTGTCTACAGGGCTTTGGACAGTAGATAGTCAGTCCCACGGACCAATTGTTCTACTAATGACTTTATGGTTTTTTTATTTCAAGCTCAAAAATATTAACACTGCCCCCAAGGCCTCATTTAATCTTGCTGCTTATGTTTTACTCTTTCTAGCGACAACCTTATATGCGCTTGGCAGGTCACAAGAGCTAGCTACTGTAGAAGTTGCCTCGATTGATTTAATCTTGTTTGCCTTGAGTATTATTTTATTAGGCACATCGATTACAAGAAAGCTTTGGTTTGCCTTTTTCTTTAGCCTATTCATGATTCCTTTGCCCGGCTCATTAGTTGATATTATTACTTTACCTATGAAAATAGGCGTTTCATGGGCCACAGACGAGCTTCTGTACATGCTTGGATATCCGGTTTCTCGTGATGGCGTTGTGCTTAATATTGGTCAGTATCGGCTTATGGTGGCGGATGCTTGCGCGGGCTTGAACTCACTCTTTACCCTTGAAGGGCTGGGGCTGTTTTATATTAATGTAATCGGTCATGAATCGATTCGCCGAAATCTTGCACTCGGTTTGATGATTGTGCCGATTAGCTTTACCTCTAATATTATTCGGGTGGTTTTGTTGGCACTGATTACTTATTACTGGGGTGATGAAGTCGGTCAAGGCTTTGTACACGAGTTTTCGGGAATGGTACTGTTCATGACCGCTTTGGTTTTAATTATTTCGCTCGACAGTTTCATTGAGTTCGTATTAAAGCGCAGAAAAAAGGCCGCTCATGCTTAATCGTCATGTATTAATTTGTAGTATTTTTCTGATTTTGTCTTTTTTAGCATCCATAGCTTTAAGGCCAGATTACGAGCACGTCAAAGATCCGATAAAAATCCAAACTATACTTCCAGCTTCATTTGGACATTGGCAAGAAATAAAGACTACTCGGCTACAAGTTGCAGCATTTACTGATGAAAGAGGCAACACTAACGGCTACGGACCCTATGATCAAGTAGTTAACAAAGAATACGTTAATCAGGATGGCCAGGTCGTTCTATTAACATTGGCTTGGGTGGGCGCACAAAAGCAGGAAGTCAAAGTCCATAGACCTGACCTTTGCTACCCAGCGCAAGGCTTTACTGTTTCAGAGCTTAAAGATACAGACTTTGGTATACGGTCGCTTAAAAATAAATCTGTTACTGGTAAACAAATGGTCGCAAGCAATAACACATATGCTGAGGCCGTCTCTTATTGGATTCGTATTGGTGATTTATACAGCTCAAACCCTTGGAAAATGCGTTATCATATCTTTACAGAGGGTTTAAAAGGCAAAGTACTGGATGGTATTCTTGTGCGCATCTCAACACCACTGGCCCCAGGCAAAAATGCTGCTGATCTTTTTAAATTAAACGAGGCATTCGCCTCAGAACTTATTAGTTCAATTTCAAATACCGATTACAAACGATATTTGGTGGAGTAATGCCATGCAATTTATTCGTGTTTTTATCTTTGCTGTTTTTATGGCATGCAATCTTAACGCGGTGGCTGCCGATAAAGACTTAGGAATTAATGCGCGCTTATTCACTACCAATATGCCTTATAACGAAAAGCAATTTTCGTTGCTTTCATCCATGAACGTCCAAAGTGTGAGATGGGATGCTCCCTGGAAAGAGGTAGAAACCCAAAAAGGCAAACTTGTAGTTCCCAGAAGTTGGGATAACGTTGTTGGTCGCCTCAACTCCATGGGCATTGGCAATCATATTATTCTTGATTATGGTAACAAGTTCTACGATAACGGAGATAAGCCGTTAAGTGAAGATGCGATTGCTGGATACCTGAGATATGTTGAAGTGATGGCTACCCATTTTAAGGGCAAGGTTAAGTATTATCAAATTTGGAATGAGTGGAATGGTAAGGTCGGAAATACCACACCTGGATATGCCAAGGATTATTATGTATTGCTTAAGCGGGCGTATCCCATTATTAAATCAATTGATCCTGATGCTGTCGTAATTGGTGGTGGCTTCTCAACAAATGGCTACGATTCAATTTTGGGGATCAGATTTAATCCCAAAAATCAACCCACTCAATTTGAAGAGCTCCTTAAGACCGACGCTTATAAATATATGGATATGCTTTCGTTACATCCATATGTGTCATATCGAACTGGAGAGTGGTGGGGAATACATGGGTTTAAAAGATTGGTTGATCTATTGGTTAGCAAAGTAAAGGCTACAGATGGGTTTAATCAATTACCTCTTGCTGCAACTGAAGTTGGCTGGTCTACGGCATTAAGCCCAAATGGTATTACACAAGATCAGCAAAAAGAATTTTTATCCGATGCCATTAGCTATATGTTTGATAAATATAAATTCAAATATGTAGTAGTTTTTGGCCTGTTGGATGGAAATGATGGGCTGTTGGATACTGAGTCAAATTTTGGAATTTATAAAAATGATCTGGTGACTCCCAAAAATGCTGCAGATATCTTTAAAAAATAATTTAAACATCGTCACTCTATGAAAAATGCGGCCATCTTTAGGCAACAATTATTTAAGCCATCAGAAATTTTTATTAAGTCACAAATTAGTCACTATAAACAATATAAGCCCGTGTTAGTAGGGCGCTCATTATTTGGTCAGCCTGAGCAGTTTTCATTCATTGCGCCAATCAAAAACGCTGACAACAACGCAAGGTTTTATTGGGAAACACTCATCTATTTGTTATTTAGAGCTCCATCTCTTTTTCTTCCTAAATGTTTGGAGGCAAAGTTTGCAATTGTGCATGCGCATTTTGCAGTAGATGGTGTGATGGCTGTACCACTTGTTAAGAAACTTGCTGTACCATTTGTCACGACTCTCCATGGAATGGATGTGACAAGGTCTAATATCAATATGCTTTTTTCAGGCAGCCCTAGCCTGATTAATTTTGTATTATTTAAAAGACAGCTTTTTAAACGCTGTGATCTTTTTTTGTGTGTATCCCAATTTATCAAACAAGCCGCAATTAAGGCTGGTTTCCCAGAGAGTAAATTACAAGTACATTATATTGGCATTGATACTCAGCAGTTAACAGATCGATGCAACGCCGGTGAAGATGGGCTGATTGTACATGTGGGCCGACTAGTCGAAAAAAAAGGTACGAGTTATCTTTTGCAGGCTTTTGCAAAAATTTATCGATCCATTGATAACCCAAGATTGGTAATTATTGGTGACGGGCCACTAAAACCGGCATTGATGGATGAAGCTAAGTCACTCGGTATTCAAGAGCTTGTTTTCTTTTTAGGCGTGCAGCCTAATTCCGTGGTGTTAGATTGGGTGAGGCGAGCAGCGGTAATGGCTGTCCCCAGTGTCACCGCAAAAGACGGTGATATGGAGGGCTTTGGTATCGTTAATATTGAGGCGAGTGCACAAGGGGTGCCTGTCGTTGGCTTTAACTCAGGGGGAATACCCGAAGCCATTATTAATAATGTCACCGGTTTTTTATCTGAAGAGAAAGATGTAGATGGGCTCGCCGAAAATTTAAAGCGACTACTGTTAGATAAAAGTCTCAGAATAAACATCGGATGCGCCGGACGAAAGAATGTTGAAGAAAATTTTGATATCTCTAAGCAAACAGCCAAGCTTGAACAAATCTATAGTGAGTTACTAAAAAGCTATGAGTGACGCTTTGAATATTGTAGTTGTGACCAGAGGGTTGCCTTTTCATAGCCTAGGAGGCATGGAGGCCGTTGCGTGGGATTTAGCTCGAGAGTTTGCTAGATTAGGCCACGTAGTCACCGTATTAACAACTGCTTGCAAGGGTTTAGAGTCTAAACAAGTCATTGATGGGGTGTTAGTGCACTGCCTAAATGCACCGCAAGGACAATATTCGAGGCAGTGGTGGGCGGAGTCTTTAGCTGTATTCAAGCAAGAGTATCAAGGCAAAACAAACGTAGTGCTTAGCGTGAGTGCTGGTGCTATGGCTATCGCAAAATTACAGGATCCGTCAATTGCTTATGTTGTTCAAGCGCATGGCACATCATGGGGGGAGTTTGTTTCAAAACTAAAACAACGTACTTTCGTGAGCGTTTTAAAGTCAGTGAAAAATCTGATTGGATTACTTAAAGACATTAATTACAGAAAATTTGATGCTTTTATTGCAATCGGCGAGGCCGTAAGCAAAGATCTTTCATCTTGTCCAACTAAATGGATTGTCTCGGACTTACCAGTTTATCTAGTACCCAATGGCGTGAACGAAGATACCTTTGCTTTTGATTTGAGTGCACGTAACTCAGTAAGAACGCGGCTTGGGATTTCAGATAATTGCAAAGTTGTATTTTCAGCATGCCGCTTGCATGAACAAAAAGGGGTCTTGGAGGCTATTAGAGGTTTTGTTTTAGCTTACAAAACAGACTCTTCGCTAAGATTTATTATTGCGGGTGATGGTCCTGAGAAGGATAAGTTAGTTGCTATAGCCAAGGAGTTAAATGTTGAGCATGTGATTCACTTTGTTGGGTCGATACAAAGAGACATAATGAAAGACTACTTAAGCGCGGCGGATTTGTTTTTATTTACAACAAAGCGCGTTGAAGGTCTCCCCATGAATGTGCTGGAGGCTTTAGCTGCTGGATTGCCCGTAATTTTATCAAATCATATTAACCACATGTCATTTAACTCTCAGGGCGTTAATCCAGAAATACCAGGGGAAATCTCAAGCGCAATTCTTAATGTTCAGTTGAATCAGATTCGAAAGTCCAAACTTGATGTAACGTATACATTAGAAAACTCAGCCGAAAACTATATAAATATTTTCCAGAGAGTTTTGGTAAGAAAATGAAATATCTAAAATATATCAAATTTAAGTTTTTTTTAGGATTGATAAGAAATATTTTTTTGAAAATTAGATATGGTTCTCAGATTAAATTAAATATTTTTAGAGTGTTTATTGATAAAGATGTAAACATTCAAATATTAAACAATGGGTCAATTACATTTGATGCATCAAGAGATCGAATTTTCATTAGTAGAGGTTGTGACATTATTTCTTCAGGCGGAGTAATTCACTTTGGAGATGGTTTTTTTATGAATAAGAATGTAACTATTGTTTCTCATCAGTCAATTCATTTTGGTAATGATGTTATGTTGGGGCCTAACGTTTGTATTTTTGATTCTGATCATAATTTTATTAGCACTCATCAAGCATTTCGCTATCAAGGCTATAAGAAAAAACAAATATTTTTAGGTGATAACGTATGGGTTGGGGCTAACGCTATACTTCTTGGAGGAGCAGAAATTCAGAGTAATGTTGTAATTGGTGCAAATTCAATGGTTAAGCATAGTTTGGAAAAGAATGCTGTATATGTTGGGTCTCCTGCGAAAAAAGTAAAGAATATTTAAAGAGGTTTTAATAATGACTGATGTATTGGTTATTCAAAGCGCCAGAGAGGTAAAGCCCGGCGGCGGTGTATCTGGTGTTGCATTTGAGTTAGGTGAGAATCTCAAGTCCTCTAATGTCGAAATTGGGTCTTTTACAATTGATGACATTTACCCCAATTCATTCAAGAATAGTTCTAATCTTTTTTTAAAGAAAATCGCCCAGCTATTTGACATTATTGTTTATGGTGTGTGGGGCAGTTTAAAGTTAAAGCGTTTATACAAATCCAATAACCAAGCGGTGGTGCTTTGTCACAACGATGGCTTATATGGTGATATTTATATTAATCATGGCTTGCATCGAGCTATGTTATTTGCAAGCGACCATCCATATAGAATGCTCTTACGTAATCCACTCCATCTTTATTTATTGGTGCGAGAGTGGGTTAGGTTTAAGTTAAATATTCACAAGCATATTGTTTGTTTTAGTGCCAATGATGCTTCAATTATGGAGAAAACATATCCTAATACACTCGGTAGAATCACAATCATTCCCAATGGCGTGCATATTAATAAATTTATGCCTAACAGCATGGTTAGAAAAGAAAAAAGACTTGAACTAGGCTACTTGGAGAGTGACTTCGTATTGATATTTGTAGGCCATGAATTTGATAGAAAAGGCCTAAAATTTTTGGTAAATAGTTTATTAAATTTGCCAGAAAACGTTAAGTTATTGGTTGTTGGCGGTGGCAGTGCTGAAAAAATAGAAGAGTATAAAAACTATTGCAAAGATAATGGGTTAACTCATCGCGTTAGTTTTCTCGGTACTCGAAAGGATATTCCAGATCTACTTAACGCAAGCGATTGTTTTGTTATGCCGTCTGCATTTGAGGCGTGGCCTCTGGTTGGATTAGAGGCTATGGCTTGTGCAAAACCTGCTTTAATCACGGATACGGGTGGCGTTAGTGCTTTTGTAAAGCCTGGGTACAACGGATATTTAATAAAGCGTGATGCTGATGATATTGCTGAAAAAATCAGATCACTGATGTCAGATGAAGCTTCCTATATTCAAATATGTAAGCAAGCACGAGAAACTGCGGAATCATATTCCTGGCAAAACATTGCTGATAAATATTTATCTTTAATCAAGCAATGTTTAGTTGAGAAAAATAATGCGTAAAGCGGTATATCAGTTATTTGTTGGTAATTTGAGTTCTAAGCTTGTCGGTTTTATTCGTGAGATTTTAACAGCGGCAATATTTGGTACTGGTAGCGTTATTGCAGCATATCGCATTTCGCTAACAGGTGTACTTTCGCCTATAAACTTCTTGACCAGTGACACATTAAATACAGCTTTTGTGCCTACCTATAAGTCTCTATTTGAAACAGATAAAGAGCAGGCTCAAACACTACTTTATACATTAATCAGTCTGTTTGTTGTTTTCTCATTGCTACTTTCCATCGTTTTATTTCTATTTGCAAAAACGTGGGTTGGAATGATGGCGCCTGAGCTTGATTCAAACACACTTAAGCTGACATTAGATATGTTTAGTGTCATTTTGATAGCAATACCTTTTTATTTGTTATCAGCAATTTTTCTTTTTTTATGTATGGCGAGAGGAGATTTTGTCCCTATGGCTGTCAGGCCATTAATACAAAATCTTGGAATGATCTTAGGGACACTTTTAACTTTTTGGTCTAAAAATCTTTCCTATTTGGCTTGGGGCTTTACCATAAGTTATGTGTTTTTTTTATTTTGGGTATTCTTTCGTGCTTTAAATCAAGAATTCTTAACGTTACCTAACTTTTTTGCTCCCACAAAAATTAAAGATGTTTTAAAGGCTTTCTGGCAAACATTAAAACCTTTGGTTGTTTTGCCTTTTATTTTGCAAGGTAACATTGTTATAGAAAGAATGGTTGCATCTTTAGTTAGCATCGCAGCCATATCCGCTGTTGATTATGCGAAGTTTGTAACTGAAACAATGATATTAATGATCTCTACTCCATTGGCTTTTGCTGGATTAACTCACTGGAGTGGGATTGGTTTAAATAATATGACTCAAAAGCTCAAAGGTTTGATTGGCCTATTAACATTTATTAGTGTGCCCATATCTGCCTTTTTAATCGTGGAGTCATATTCTGTAGTTGAGCTGCTCTATTCTAGAGGAGCATTTAATAGAGAGTCTACTTTAGCAACAGGGGACATACTTTATGGAATAGCCTGGGGACTTTGGGCTCAAACAATCGCATATGTTTTGATAAAAGCCCTGAGTGCTCAAATGATGAATAAAACCGTTATGAAGATAACAATAGCGGCTTTGTTGGGTAATATCATTTTCAACTTAATTACATATAAATATTTAGGCGCAAAAGCGTTAGGTTGGGGAAATACGATTTATGGTTTGATTTTACTCATTTCCACTCTAGCTGTATTTGGGTTACTTAAAGACTTTATTAAAAACTCGTGGCTACTAATATCTGGAGCATTTGTTTATATTTTTTTCTTACAAAATATATTAGATACTTCTCAACAGACTGCATTGCTAACGGTGTTAGCTGCAGGTATTGAAGCCATTATTTTCTGGGTAACGTGGATTTTGATATTAAAACCTTTACGGATTGAAGCCGTTACTTATTTCAATTTGCTTAGGAAGCATTAGCTCGTATTTAGATCAAATAATTTATTTGGGACACGCATGAAATCAGAAAATCTAATATTGCTTTCTACTGCTGATTGGGACAATCCCTTCTGGACTAATAAACAACATGTTGCTTGTGAGTTAGCACGCACAGGGCACAGAGTTTTTTACATTGATTCATTGGGCCTGAGGAGACCCTCTGCATCCGCCCAAGATTTAAAGCGGATTTGGGGGCGGGTTAAAAAAGCAATCAGGCCACCGCAAAACGTAAGGGAAAATGTGTGGGTATGGTCACCTATTGTGATTCCTTTGCAGCGCTATAAGGCTGTACAGCAGTTAAATCGTTTTTTGTTAAATACGGGCCTCAAGTTTTGGCTGTGGAAACTAAATTTTAACGATAGTCTTTTTTGGACCTACAACCCGATGACTACTCGTTTTTTTAATCTTAAAGATTACAAAAAAACGGTTTATCACTGCGTGGATGAAATCAAGGCACAACCTGGGATGCCGGTTGAAGAGATTGAGGCGGCTGAGACTGAGTTAGTGAAAGGTGTGGATGTTTGCTTTGTGACAGCAGAGCATCTTTTTGAAACGCGAAAGTCTTTAAATCCTAATACGCATTATTTTTCTAATGTGGCCGATTATGCTCACTTTTCTCAAGCGAGAGAAAGTGATCTTGAGGTTCCAGAGGATGTCAAAAATTTGAGCAAGCCTGTGATTGGCTTTGTGGGTGCAATTAGTGGTTACAAGGTTAACTTTAGCCTGTTAGAGCAAATGGCTGCTAAGCATCCTGAGTGGTCCATCGTGATGATTGGTAAAGTTGGGGAGGGTGATCCATGGACCGATGTTTCAACCTTAAAAAAATATTCGAATATTCATTTTTTGGGTCCCAAGTCTTATCAGTCTTTGCCTGCTTATATGAAGGCATTTGATGTAGGTATTCTGCCTAACATGCTTAATGAGTATACCAAGTCAATGTTTCCAATGAAGTTTTATGAGTATTTGGCAGCGGGTTTGCCGGTGGTGGCAACCGAGTTAAACGCTTTGAAAAATTGCAAACATATTGCTGCGATCACCAAATCTGACGAAGCATTTGTACAAGCATTAGAACAAACCTTAGCAGGACAAGTGATCCCTCTTGAAGCCAGACTTGAGGCAGCAAAAGAGCAAACATATGAGCGTCGTACAAAAAAAATGCTCGATATTGTTGGCGATTTTTGATTCCAGATTTTAAAAAACTAAAGGCATGCTATGAAAGTTGCAGTTGTACATTATTGGTGGCTGAGTAACCGGGGAGGGGAGGCTGTTGTATCTGCGATTGTCTCTGCGTTTCCACAAGCTGATGTGTTTATCCATGTGTGTGATAGAGATCTGGTTATTAAGACGTTGGGGCCAGATTTTAAAGGCAATGTTTACAATACCTTTATTTCTAAATTACCAGGCGCAAAAAAACATTATCAAAAATATTTGCCATTGATGCCGTTGGCGCTTGAGCAGTTAGATTTGACGGCTTACGACTTGATTATCAGTAGTGAGTCTGGGCCGGCAAAGGGCGTGATTACCAGACCGGATGCTGTGCATATTTGCTATTGCCACTCTCCGATGCGATATGTGTGGGATATGTATTATTCATATGTTGCAGGTGCTGGGCGCTTGATCAGAACATTATTTCCTTTCATCGCGCATTGGCTTAGGGTTTGGGATAGAGCATCTGCTGATCGCGTTGACCATTTTGTTGCCAACTCCACTTTTGTTGCGAGTCGTATTAAGAAGTTTTATCGTCGCGAGTCAGATGTCGTGTTTCCGCCAGTGAATGCCACTTTATTTGACCATACACGTACTAGAGGAGATTTCTATCTCTGCTTGGGCCAATTGGTTGGGTATAAAAGAGCTGATTTAGTTGTTGAGGTGTTTAATAAGCTTAATTTGCCTTTGGTTGTGATTGGTGAAGGTGAGCTGTTTGAGAAGTTGAAAGAGACTGCAGGCCCGAACGTAACCTTAATGGGGCGCCAACCATTTAATGTGGTGAAAGACCATCTAGAGCGTTGCAAGGCACTCGTTTTCCCGGGGCTTGAGGATTTTGGTATTGTGCCTGTGGAGGCAATGGCAGCGGGTGCTCCGGTAATTGCTTATGGTAAGGGTGGCGCGCTAGATACTGTGGTTGATGGCAAAACAGGCATATTATTTGCTGACCAAACCTTTGAGGATCTCGAACAGGCGATTCTTGCGATGGAAAATGGCAAGTTTCAATTTGACCCTAGCTATTTGCATGACCATGCCATGCAATTTGAAAAAAATGTGTTCCTGGATAGATTCATGGCAATCGTCAATCAGTCTGTGAATGCACCAAAAAAGTAAAAAAACTGAGAGGATGACATGAAAACGTGCGTAATTTTTGGCGGTACTGGATTTATTGGCAGTCATCTGGCGCTTTATCTGATTAATAATCAATTGGCAGATCATGTGGTGTTGGCGGATATTAAGCCTATCCGTAGTGACTTCACTTTTGATTCATCAAAAGTCAGTTATGCCAATATTGATGTGAGAACACCGATTTCTGCCTGGAATTTACCCGCCTCGGTTGATCTGATCGCTAACTTTGCTGCGGTACACCGTGAACCGGGACATGAGTCGCATGAGTATTACGAAACGAATTTGCCAGGAGCTGATAATGTATGTGCTTGGGCCGAAAAAGTAGGTTGTAATAGTATTATTTTCACCAGCAGCATTGCGCCATATGGACCGTCTGAGGCTGAAAAAACCGAAGAATCCATCCCGACTCCTGTAAGCGCCTATGGCGGCTCAAAATTGGCTGCAGAAAAAATTCATATGGCTTGGCAAAAAGCTGATCAAACACGCCGCTTGGTGATTGTTAGACCTGGCGTTGTGTTTGGTCCAGGTGAGGGCGGGAATGTAACCCGTTTGGTGAAAGCCACATTGAAACGTTATTTCTTTTACATGGGCAATCGCTCAACCAGAAAGTCTGGTGGCTATGTTAAAGAGTTGGTGAATACAATGTGGTGGGCACTCAATGAAAAAGTGCCAGCAACCGGTGGTTCCTTTTTGTATAACTTCACCATGAAGCCGCCCTCTGTAGAAGAGTATGTCAATGCAACGTGTCAGGTAGCTGGTGTTTCACGTTTCGTTCCTTCTATCCCGTATCGTTTGTTGTTAATAGGCTCTTATTTGGTTGAGGCTGTGACCAGACCTTTTGGCATCTCTACACCTATCAGCCCGGTCAGAATCAAGAAGCTGGTTCGTTCAAATAATATCCAGCCATATGTGCTGACCAAAGAGAAATATCCCTTTAAATATACGCTTGAGACCGCTTTCGCCGACTGGAAGAACGATAGGCCTAATGACTGGAAAGCCTAGTTGATATTTAACCGGAATATTTAAAAGTTAAACATTAAGGGATTTAGAATGAAAATTGCCATCGCTGGTACTGGTTATGTTGGATTGTCACTGGCCGTATTGTTAGCCCAAAAAAATGAAGTGGTTGCCCTGGATATTGTCCCTGAAAAAGTGGCGTTGCTAAACCAGAAAAAGTCGCCGATTGTAGACCATGAAATTGAAGATTTTTTGGCGAACAAACAGCTTAATTTTAAAGCGACTACCGACAAGCAAGAGGCTTACATCGGAGCTGAGTTTGTTATCATTGCCACGCCAACCGATTATGATCCTGAAACCAACTACTTTAACACCCGCTCTGTTGAGGCGGTGATTAAAGATGTAATGGCCATTAACCCAAATGCGGTGATGGTAATCAAATCAACTATCCCTGTGGGTTACACTGAGAAAATACGCGCTGAACTTAATTGTAAAAACCTGATTTTTTCACCAGAGTTTTTGCGTGAAGGTAAAGCCTTGTATGACAACCTGTATCCTTCGCGGATTGTGGTGGGTGAGGTTTCTGAGCGTGCGCAGACCTTTGCTAATTTGCTAAAAGATAACTGCCTGAAGCCTGATGTGCCGGTGTTGTTAACCAACAGCTCAGAGGCTGAAGCGATCAAGCTCTTTGCGAATACCTTCCTTGCAATGCGCGTGGCTTATTTCAATGAGTTGGACACTTATGCCGAGTCCCATGGCCTGGATTCACGCCAGATTATTAATGGCGTGTGTATGGACCCGCGCATTGGCAATCATTACAACAACCCTTCGTTTGGTTATGGTGGCTACTGCTTGCCTAAGGACACCAAACAGCTGCTGGCTAATTATTCGCAAGTACCTCAAAACCTGATTAATGCGATTGTGGAAGCGAACACGACGCGTAAAGACTTTATTGCCGATAGCATTATCAAGAAAAAACCAAAAGTGGTTGGCATTTACCGCTTGATCATGAAGGCAGGGTCTGACAACTTTAGAGCGTCTTCGATTCAGGGCATCATGAAGCGCATTAAAGGTAAGGGGATTGAGGTGGTTGTCTATGAGCCCGTGCTAGAAGAATCGGAGTTTTTTAACTCGAAAGTGGTGAATGATTTAAACCAGTTTAAACAGATTTCTGATGTGATTATTGCCAACCGCCACGCGAAAGAGCTGGAAGATGTGGTAGGTAAAGTTTACACACGAGACCTTTTTGGTAATGACTAAATCAACCTCTGTCATGGTCAGCGTTGCTGGAGTGGTGACGCAAAAACTTAAACTTTAAAGAGTAAATATTAGTTCAGACCTCTTCACTCAATAATTAAAGATATAAGGATACTTACAATGCGTGTGTTAGTGGTGGGTGGTGCCGGCTATATTGGCTCACACATGGTTAAAATGCTTCTGGACTCTGGTCACGACGTGATTACGTTGGATAACTTGTCTAGCGGGCATCGCGATGCTGTGCTCGGTGGTGTGTTTGTTGAGGGGGATCTGGCTGATATCAATTGTTTGGATAAAGTATTTACTGAGCATCACCCAGAGGCGGTGATGCACTTTGCTTCCTTTATTCAGGTGGGTGAGTCCGTCCGCAAGCCAGATATCTACTACCGCAACAATGTCACAAACACTTTGAATTTGCTGGATACCATGCTCAAGTTTGATGTGAAAAAATTTATTTTCTCATCCACGGCAGCGGTATTTGGTGAGCCAGACTATGTGCCGATTGATGAGGCGCATCCTAATCGCCCCTTAAACCCTTATGGCCGATCAAAACTGATGATTGAGCATGTTTTGGCGGATTATGCCAAGGCTTTTGATTTCAGGTCTGTTTGCTTACGCTATTTTAATGCTGCGGGCGCAGACCCAGAGGGTCAGCTGGGTGAGCGCCACGACCCTGAGACACATTTAATCCCGTTGATTTTACAGGCCGCCTCTGGGCGTCGTGAAAACATTCAGGTGTTTGGCCGTGACTATGATACGCCGGATGGCACATGTATCCGGGACTATATTCACATTGTAGATTTATGCGCTGCACATCTTGCTGCGTTAGATTATTTGGAAAGTGGTGGCGAGAGTGACCGCTTTAATTTGGGCAATGGTTCTGGCTTCTCTGTGCAGGAAGTGCTCGATGCAGTGCAAAAAGTCTCTGGCAGATCGGTTAAGGTGATTGATGGCCCGCGTAGAGAGGGAGATCCGGCAAGACTGGTCGCTGACGCCAAGCGCGCAAGGAGTATTTTGAACTGGAAGCCGATATTTACCGACCTTGAAACGATTGTTCAACATGCCTGGCAGTGGGAGTTGAAGTGTTCGGATCGCGTAGCTAAAGAGTAATTCATTACTTGTTCATCGTAAGTGATGCGAGAGCCTTTAGTTTTATGTATTTAATTTTTGGATGTCTTTCATGAAAATTGTTCCAGTGATTTTGTCCGGTGGTTCGGGCACCAGGTTGTGGCCGTTGTCGCGTGCGGTGTTACCTAAACAGTTGCTGCCTCTGGTCACCGATAACACCATGTTGCAAGAGACCTTGCTGCGTTTATCTAGCTGGGCCCAGGTGGCTTCCCCGGTGGTAGTCTGCGGCAACGACCACCGCTTTTTGGTGGCCGAGCAGTTGCGGCAGGTGAATTTGACGCCACAGGCAATTGTGTTGGAGCCAGTGGCGAAAAATACCGCACCTGCGATTGCGGCGGCGGCGATGGCGTTGAAAGATCAGGACGTGTTGATGCTGGTGTTGCCGGCAGACCATGTGATTACCGATGTTGCGGCGTTTGAGGCGGCCGTTCGCCGTGCCTGTGTGGCAGCCACGCAAGGCAAGCTGGTGACCTTTGGCATTGAGCCGACGCATCCCGAGACTGGCTATGGCTATATTCAATCGGGGGCGGCACTGGCAGCTGATGGTTGTTTTGAAGTGGCACGGTTTGTGGAAAAGCCGGATGCGGCGACTGCAAAGCAATACCTGGATGCTGGCAATTTTTACTGGAACAGTGGCATGTTTTTGTTTAAGCCCTCTGTATTTTTGAGTGAGTTGCAGCAATATGCGCCTGCCATGGTTAATGCAGTAAGCAGTGCGGTTGCGCAGAGCTATCAGGATCTGGATTTTGTGCGGTTGCATGAGGCCTCGTTTGCGGAATCTCCATCGGACTCCATTGATTATGCGGTGATGGAAAAAACCAAACTGGCCGCCGTGGTGCCTGCCAGCATGGGTTGGAACGATGTCGGTTCGTGGACGGCACTCAAAGAGGTACAGCCTAACGACGAGGCAGGCAATGCCACGCGTGGTGATGTGTACTTGAAAAACGTGAAAAACACCTTGGTGCGCGCAGAAAGCCGATTTGTGGCGGCGGTGGGGGTTGAAGACTTGCTGATTGTGGAAACCAGCGATGCAGTATTGGTGGCTCATCGGGATTGCGCACAAGATGTAAAAAATATTGTTGATCATTTAAAGGCCAGCGGCCGCAATGAGCATCAGGTGCATCCCCGTGTGTACCGTCCATGGGGCTGGTATGAGGGCATTGATGTGGGAGAGAGATTTCAGGTCAAACGCATCATGGTCAAGCCTGGTGAAAAGCTGTCACTGCAAATGCATCACCACCGTGCAGAACATTGGGTAGTGGTCAGTGGCTCTGCCATGATTACGGTGGATAATGTGACTAAGCTGTATACCGAAAATGAGTCTACCTATATTCCGATTGGCTCTACGCACCGGCTTGAAAATCCCGGCAAATTGCCATTGCATCTGATTGAAGTGCAGTCTGGCAGCTATTTGGGCGAGGACGATATTGTGCGCTATGAGGATACTTATGGTCGCGCTTGAATGCGATGGCCTTAACTGAGAGATGGCAGTGACTCAATTAAAAGATGTAATTCAGCAGAGTGGGGTAGCATTTGGTACCAGTGGCGCACGCGGCTTGGTCTCTGCGCTGACTGATGAGGTGTGTGCTGCCTATACACAGGCCTTTGCGTGCACCATGCAGGCGAATTTTCGCTTTGACAAGGTGGCGATTGCGGTAGATTTGCGCCCCAGTAGTTTGCGTATTGCGCAGGCTTGCGCCAGCATGTTGCGTCAACTAGGGATTGAGGCTGTATTTTGCGATGCAATCCCAACACCTGCGTTGGCTTTATATGCGCAGACACGACAAATCCCAGGCATTATGGTGACAGGCAGTCATATTCCGTTTGACCGTAATGGTCTCAAGTTTTACCGCCCGGATGGTGAGATCAGTAAATCGGATGAAGCGGCCATGCTTGACTGTGAATTGACGGAGAGGGCAGTAGATGAAACGGCACTGTCGCCCGTCAATCCTGACGCCTATCAGGAATATATGCAACGTTATATTGCTGTTGCAGGGGTGAATGGGCTCTCAGGTTTGAAGCTTGCGCTTTACCAGCATTCTAGCGTTGGGCGCGATTTGATGCAGGCGTTGTTGACAAGCTTGGGCGCTGAGGTGATTTGTTTAGAGCGCTCGGAGTCGTTTGTGCCTATTGATACAGAAGCAGTCTCGGCAGAAGATGTACAGCGTGGTTTGGCATGGGCTAGACAATATGAGGTGGATGCTATTATCTCTACTGATGGTGATGGTGATCGTCCACTGATTAGTGATGAGTGCGGGCAATGGTTACGTGGCGATATTGTGGGGCTGTTGACGGCAAGAGCTTTGAAGATTGATCATTTGGCAGTCCCTGTCAGTTGTAATACAGCGATAGAAAATAGTGGTTTCTTTAAGCAAGTGATTCGCACCAGGATTGGTTCTCCATTTGTCATTGCAGGGATGGAACAACTTGCTGCAGGTGGGGCAAGCGGTGTGGCGGGATTTGAAGCGAATGGCGGTTTTTTATTGGGTAGCCCATCACCACAGTTTCCTGCATTGGCCGCATTGCCAACTAGGGATGCAGTTTTGCCAGTTGTAATTCTGCTGACCCAAGTTAAACAGCTCGGTCAAGCACTGTCACAACAGGTAGCGATGTTACCGCAAAGGTTTACCGCCAGTGACCGACTGCAAAATTTTGCCACCAGTAAAAGTCAGGCCTTGTTAGCTGAATGGTCTGTCAATCTTGATGTGCTGGTAGATGCTTTAAAATTGCCGTTTAAGGTGAGTCAGGTGGATACCACTGATGGTTTGAGATTAACCTTGACGTCAAATCAGATTGTTCATTTACGCCCTTCAGGAAATGCGCCAGAGTTCCGCTGTTATGTCGAAGACGTATCTGTAGCTGCTGCCATGACACTGCTTGAGACAACGCTGACACAACTTTCCAAGTTTGCTTGATCTGTTCTTTTCCGGAATGTTTTAGTTTCATTTGAATGATGAACTTTAGGCAGGTAGCGCAATTAGGTTTGAGCATTTTGCATGCATTCAAATCTCATTTGCATGAACCTGCTTATTTACTAGTCACTGCTGCAGTGTCAGGCGCACTCACCGTTTTGGGGTTTGCGCCTTTTTATTTTTATCTTGTTCCATTTGCGACGCTTTTAGTTTTGTATTGGTTGCTTGACCAGAGTAGCACGCCTGGTCAAGCTGGATGGGTTGGTTTGTCCTTTGGCTTGGGAATGTACGCGGCAGGTCTCTCGTGGATGGTGGGTACGTTGCACGACTTTGGCGAAATGCCGTCATGGCTAGCTTATATTTCTACGATCATGTTATGCCTGTATTTGGCCAGTTTTACTGCTGCGGCTACGTGGTTGGTAGTTTATACCCGGTCCTTATGGTTTTTACCTGTGGCCTGGGGGATGGCAGACTGGCTGCGCAGCTGGATATGTTCGGGATTCCCATGGTTGACAATGGGCTACAGTCAGGTGCCTTCGAGTGTCTTGAGTAGTTACTTGCCAGTGATGGGCGTGTATGGATTAAGCATCATCGTGGTGGCGATGGCAGCACTGATTTTTTACATGCTTAGGTTTCGAGGCCATAGACGCTGGATCAATGCTCTGTCAGCGTTAGTCATTGCTGGTATCGCAATGACTCTTCATCACATCACCTGGACAACCCAAATAGGCGCACCTGTCAGTGTTGCTTTACTACAGGGAAATATCAGCCAGCAGACTAAATGGTCTGTTGAGCAGAGCAAGCAAATTATATTGAGCTACCTTGATTTGCTTGACCAAGCGGATGCGCGCGTTGTTGTTTTGCCCGAAACGGCATTCCCGATTTATCGCTCGCAAGCGATGGGCAAAACACGTGGCAAGCTACTGGGATTGGCCTCAGAAAAACAGGCTGATATCCTTATCGGGATGCTTGATTGGCAAGACGGTGCAGAGGGCCGAAAAAAATTTAATGCTGTTGTAAATTACGGAATCTCTGGATTACAGATACAACATAAAGTACATCTGGTACCGTTTGGAGAATTCATCCCTCTGCCGCTTTTGTTTGCACCCATGTATGCGTATTGGTTTCATATGCCGCATAATGATTTTTCAGTAGGCAAAAGGCAACCGCTGTTTTCACTTGGTCAAGCTGAGGTCGCAATTTCAATTTGTTATGACGACCTATTTGGTGGTGATTTGGCTGAATATGCCAGAAATGCAGACTACTTGGTGAGTGTCAGTAACGGGGCTTGGTTTGGTAAGAGTGCTGGTCTCGAACAGTACCTGCAATTTAGCCAGGCTCGTGCCATTGAGAATCAAAAAATCATTGTGAGAGCGAGCAATAATGGTGTAACGGCCTTTATTGATAAAACAGGTGAAGTTATAAAACGAGCGCCCAAGGACGAACGTTATATACTCAGGCACAGGGTCCAGCCCTACCATGGAAGTACGTTTTACAATCTCTGGCAAGATACGCTGTTCTGGGGACTGGAACTCATTGGTTTCATTACTCTGATCGCAAGACTATGGATTGTCAAAAAAAATTCACAAAACCATTCCACTTGTGTGTAAAATGGTGTATGTATAAGTGCACTCTAATAGTGCATCAGAATTGAAAAGCCGGTTTATTTGGAGCATAACTGGTGGCTAAAAGCACTTTTTAGCCAATGTTTTAAAAATAAAATGTTTAAAATCAACATTTTAATATTTTTGTAACATTGGTATATTTCTTGCTGCGATAATAAATAATAAATGGCAGTAAGTGCTTTGAGTTTGATTAGAGTAAGTATTAGCCCAAATGGGTAGTTTTACGAATAAAAGAATTTATATATTGTATTAATAACATTGAGGAGAATTAAAGTGAGTAAATTGACAGGTTTTGCATTAGCAACATTGCTTGTATCTGGTTTTGCTACCAATGCAAGCGCCGCAACTGCAACGTTGGGTGCAGGGAGTACCAATTTGATTATTACTGCGCCATCCGGTACGAATGGTGCGAGTGTTACTTTTAATGATCTCTTTAACTTTACTTTGACTGGTCCAGGTAAAGTGAGCTATCAAGTGACTGAGAAAGAGTTCCAGTTTGGTGTTCCAACCCCTAGCGGATTTTTAACTTATCAACTGTATGATATTGATGACAGTTCTCTAACATATGGCTTATACAACTCAGCCAATCAACTAGTCACCAATTTAAACAGCCTGACCAGCGGTGCTTACTCCTTCAAGGTGTCTGGTTTGACCACAGGTCTGCTCGGCGGTCAATACTCCCTTAAAATGAACATTACGGCGCTTCCAGTGCCTGAGCCAGAAACCAATCTGATGATGTTGTTAGGCTTGGCGGCTATTGGCCGCATCGCATATCGCAAAAAAACTTCAGCTTAATTTGTTGATTAGCTGATTTTTTATATTGCGTACATGGGAGAGCTCAAATGAAATTAACAACATCTTTAGTCCTGGCTGGATTATTAACTGTAAACGGCTTTGCATATGCTGGAACACCTTCTTCCAACATACCCTCAACAACGTCTACCAACATTTCATCTGATTTGTTTGCAGATGGAGACTTTAACGTTAGCAAGTCTTATGAAGGCAACAAGACTTTCACTGATAATTACACCTTTAATTTGAATTCTCAGCGTCTGCAAGAATTCAACTCGCTGTCCGCATCTTTGAACTATACCAACTCTAAATCTGTTGGTTGTGCACTATTGATTTTTTGTGGTGTATCAAATACCGGCTTTAGTAACTTGAATGTGACACTGACAGCCCCTTCTGGTAGCACAACGAGTGGAACGACGACAACTGGCTCCACTAACAGCAGCGTATTTGTGATTCCTATTCTGGTTTGGAGTGCAACGACATCCACACAAAACACAGTATCTACTGACTGGATTAGTTTGCTGTCGACAGGAAACTACACACTGTCAGTTTCTGGTACGACACTGAAAAACGGTGGTGGCTACAGCCTGGGTGTGACTGCTGTTCCTGAACCACAGACGGCAGCCCTGGCAGCATTGGGTTTGGGCCTGATGGGTTTCATTGCACGTAGAAAAAGATTTGAATAAGTCCTTGCTGGATTTATTTTGCTAATTTGAGTGGTTTTTACGTTTTACAATTTATTTTATATCTTGAGGAGTAGTTCATGACTACAGTCTTTTCCACTAAAAAAGTGATCGCTGCGTTGTTTTTGAGCGCTGGTTTGATCTCTAATGCTGGTGCAGCTGCTTACAGCCTGAATACCAGTGTGGCTGCGGGCAATTTCACCAACACCTATTCTTTCAGTGTCGCCAATGGTTACACTGCAAGCTTGTTTGGTAATTTGACCAGTTCGTATGACCTTTTTACTGACACAGGCTCTCTTATCGGAACAAATGTGTCATCAATCACTCTGAGTAGCGGTGCTTTCACATCCAGCTACACGTTAACTGATGATGATGTTTTGGGTGACTCCAGCTGGTTGGCGTACACCAAAACGTTTAACTTCTCTGCACTGAATTTGACTGCAGGTAATTATATTCTGACTGTAAAAGGTAAAGCATTCTCGAGTGATACTTATGCTGGTAGCTTTGCAGTTTCAACCACAGCTTTACCTGTTCCTGAACCAGAAGCATACGGCATGATGATGCTGGGCTTGGGTTTGTTTGGTCTAGTTGGTTACCGTCGTAAATCCGCATAATCAAGGATCAACTAAGGAGATTTAGTATGTTAACCCGTCATCTGAAAACGGTTTTACTCGCAGCAGTCGCTTCCACTTTGAGTGTGAGTGCAAATGCTGCAGTGTATGGTTTAAATCAAAGCAACATTGCCCCTGGTTCTTTTTCATATACTGTTAATTTTAGTATTTTGTCAGGCAATGTGGGTTCTTTGACAGGTCAAGTTGACTCAGTATTTAGAAGCAATGGATCGACTAAAGCTACTGGCTTCGATATCACAGACATCTTATTGTCTACTGGTAGCTTGATTAAATCTGACAGTGAAGTCACAACGCCATTGGCTTCAACGTTCACTAAAACAACAAATTCCTTCTCATTTTCAAATGGCGCACTGGCAGCAGGCAACTACACCTTGACTGTTTTTGGTAACTCCTACAGTTCAAATGCAAGTTTTTCTGGTGGATTCGAGGTAGTCACTTCCCCAGTGCCTGAGGCAGAAACCACAGCAATGATTGGTCTCGGCTTGGGTTTAATGGGATTGATCTCACGTCGTAAGAAACAGTAATTTGTTTTAAATTAGAAAAGGCCATGTTTTACATGGCCTTTTTTTATTGGATTAGCCCATGTGGGTCATATCGCACGGTCTGGTTTTACCGCATTATTCACCTGTCAAATTTATTTTATTTGGGAGATGGATTGTGAAAAAAATTATCTACAGCTTCGTTGCCGCGAGTGCTTTAATGTTTACAGGCGTGGCGTCTGCGACCTCAACTACTACGAATATTTCAAATACTGGCTCGCAAACATTTTCTATCAATGTGGTTGACACATTATTTAATGCCTCTTTTGATGGCTTGGGGATTTCTGCAGTCACCTTGTCAGGTCCTGCCAATTACTCTTTCTCACAGAACTTTATTACTGATACGTGGGAATTTAATACCACTAACTTTGCGCCAGGTTTGTATAACTTGAATGTGACTGCGTTGGGCGCATGGACTGGCCAATATACGACCACACTGGGCACCTTCATCCCAGCAGCGCCAGTGCCAGAGCCTGAGACCAATATGATGATGTTATTTGGCTTGCTAGCAGTTGCTGTTGCTTTTGGCAAAACAAAATCAGCCTAATTCTATTTCCTTTTTGGAGTGATCATCATGCGTCAATTATTTAAAAACAGTATTATCGGCCTGGCGTTTCTTGGGATGTCTACAGGCGCTTTTGCAGCCACCTATTCATTTAATCAAACCAAAGGGATTGCCATTCCAGCGATTAATGAAACTGGAAGCTTTGTGTTAAGTGGCTATGCTATGTCAAGCTCGGCAACAGTTCTGGATATTAAAAATGCTGCTGGCGATGTGGTCTTGAGTTTAAATAAAAACACTGCAACCAACCAGTTTGCATTGGGTTATACCTCCTTTATTGCCGGCAGTTACACTTTGTCTTTTAACTCGGCGGTATTGGATGCAAAAGGCTCTTTTAGTTCAGCCTTGGGGTCTATTAGCGGTCAAACTGCAATCGGCGCATCTCCAGTGCCAGAACCAGAGTCTAATGCATTAATGTTGATGGGTTTGGGTGTGCTTGGTCTGATCGTCCGCAGAAAACTTGCTTGATTTTTGCGCGTATGAAAAAGCCAGTTGCAATCATGCAACTGGCTTTTTTGTTTACACCTAGCGTTGATTGTAAAAGTGAGCAATCCGTTGCGCTGCGGCAATTGTTTCTTCGTTGGAAGCTACTAGAGCCATTCGAATAAAACCTTGTCCAGGATTGACGCCATGCGCTTCACGGGCAAGAAATGATCCAGGCAACACGGTGATATTCAGGTCTTGATAGAGCTGTTTGGCTACAGCAGTATCATCTTGCTCGGTATTGATCCACAGGTAAAATGCGGCATCAGGTAGTTGCGTTTGTGGCCAGACAGTTTGCAAGCGTGGTGTGACGGCCGCAAATTTCTCACGGTAAAGTGCGCGGTTGTGTTGAACGTGCGCTTCGTCATTCCAGGCCACGATACTTGCAGCTTGTACGGCGGGATTCATGGCGCAGCCATGGTAAGTGCGGTATAGCGCAAACTTTTCTACAATCTCTTCATCCCCTGCGACAAAGCCAGAGCGCATGCCAGGCACATTTGACCGTTTGGACAGTGAGCTGAACATGACGATGCGTTTAAAGTCGCGACCAAGTTGATGCGCGGCTTGCAAGGCACCAACGGGCGGCTGCGCTTCATCAAAATAGATTTCCGAATAGCACTCGTCTGAGGCAATCACAAATCCGTATTGATCAGAGAGTTCAAACAGCGTTTTCCAGGCCGCAATGTTCATGACTTTGCCGGAAGGATTGCCGGGACTGCAGACAAATACCAATTGCGTGCGCTTCAGGACCTCACTAGGTACTTGCGTGAGGTCCATCACAAAGTCATTCTCAAGGGTCGTATTGATAAAGTAGGGCTGGGCGCCTGCCAGAAATGCAGCACCTTCGTAAATCTGGTAAAACGGATTGGGCGAGATGACCACTGGCACTTGTGAGCCCGTGTTGTCTATCACCGCTTGCGCAAAGGCGAATAATGCTTCGCGGCTGCCATTAACCGGCAAGATGGCTTTATCGATATTGAGTGCCGGGATCTGGTAGCGGCGCTGTAGCCATTGATTGATGGCTTCACGCAAGGCCGCTACGCCGATTGTGGTAGGATAGCTGGCCAGTCCACTCAGGTTGTTCGCCAGTGCTTCAGAAATGATGGCTGGCGTGGTGTGCTTGGGCTCACCGATAGACAGGTTAACGTGGCAATACTCAGGATTCGGCGTCAGTCCTTGAAACAAGTCGCGCAGACGTTGAAAAGGGTAGGGTTGGAGAAGATTTAAATGTGGATTCATAGGTGTGTATTATAAGTGACGCTTTCGCATAAACAAAAAGCTTCGCAGCAAAAAAAGTGGGCATCTTTGGCGCTGGTGTATGGCGCCTTGTGCTGGGGCGTGATTTGGTACCCTTACCGGCTGCTGAATGAGGTCGGTCTGTCTGGCGTGCAATCCAGCGTACTGAGTTATTTCGTGGCCTTGGTAATTGGTATGCTGTTGTTCTGGCGGCGGGCGGCGTATATCTCGCAGATTCCTTTTTCAGCTTATGGCTTAAGCCTGGTGGCGGGCTGGACCAATCTCGCTTATGTGTTGGCGGTGATTGATGGCGAAGTCATGCGGGTCATGTTGCTGTTTTATCTTTCGCCATTGTGGACGCTGCTGTTGGCCAGAATCTGGTTGCATGAGCCCTGGCATCTGCCGCAACTGGCGGCGATAGGCTTGTCTTTGCTTGGTGCGACCTTGATGCTGACAGACGGCCTATGGATTTGGCCGTGGCCACAATCCACCTCAGATTGGTTAGCGTTATCCGCCGGCATTGGTTTTTCGCTGACCAATGTGATTACCCGTTACTCCACCCACCTCTCAGTTGCGGCAAAAGGCATGCTGGTGTGGCTGGGTGTATTTGGCTTATCTATGTTGGTATTACTCTGGCTCAATGGGGTGAATGGCTTTGCATTTATCACGGATGTGACACCCATGATGGGGCTTTGGTTGGTGTTGATCGCATTGCTACTGGTTTCTGCCACCTTGCTTGTCCAGTATGGCGTCACCAAAATCCCGGCCATTCAAGCCTCAGTGTTATTTATGACCGAGTTGATTGTCGCCGCCATCGCCGCCTACTTTTTGGCACATGAAACGATGTCTGTAACAGAAATGATGGGCGGCCTCTGTATTATTGCCGCTGGCGTATTATCAGTCGTCACCGCGGAGACGGAAGATTCAGCCGCTGGGTAAAAGCAATTGCTGATACGCCTGCTCAAGCTGGCAGCAGAAGTTGTCCGGGCTAAACAGGCGATTGGCATGGTTTTGCAAGCGCGCTTTGATGGCGGCTAATGCTGCTGGCGTTTGTGCCAGCATGACCGCACGTTGCTCCAAAGCCTGCCAATCCTGGCAAATACACTCCTCCAAGCCGAGTTGTTTGAGCAAACTTGTGCTGACGCGTGCTGGGAAGGTGCTGCCGTGCACGGTAAGCAGAGGAATGCCTTGCCACAGCGCGTCACTAGCAGTGGTATGGGCATTGTAGGGTGCGGTGTCCAGCATTAAATCTGCATGCTGCTGCCTGGCGATGTGTTGCTCGATACTGGTGCGCGGCGCGAAAATCAAACGATCAGCAGCGACGCCCAGTGCCATGGCGGCGTTTTTCAAATGCTTGGCTGCCCAGACATTGCCTTCGAGCAGCCACAATACGCTGCCTGGGAGCTGTTTTAAAATCCGCATCCAGCAGGCAAACACCTCAGGCGTAATCTTGAAACTCTGGTTAAAGCAGCAGAACACAAAGCCTTGCGCTGGCAAACCATGTGAGTGGCGGCTACCTGCGTCTGTAGTGGGTCGACGTGCATTATTCGGTTGATAGCAGGGCAATATGATCGCTTTCTCTGCCAAGGCCACTTCTGCCAAGATTTCATCCACGATAATCGCATCGTATAGCGGTACCCCATTAAGCATGCCCATGCTGCCGGGATACCCCAACCAGTTGACGTGCTTGCGCGCCGGTTTATAAGCGGCGACGCCACTGCGACTGCGTTGAGTAAAGCCGGTTAAGTCTACCAGCAGGTCAATCTCCGCTGCGCGCATATGCTGCGCCACCGCTTCGTCTGTCATGTTGCTGATTTCCAGCCACTGATCTGCGGCCGCATGAAAAGCGTGCCATTCGGCAGACTGATCATTGTGGCTATTACTATATAACAGTATTTCAAACTGCTCGCGATGGTGTGCAGCGATGACCTCAGTGACCAAATAAGCCAGGGGGTGTTTACGAAAATCCGAGGATAGATAAGCCACTTTAATGCGTGCACCTGCTGATTTGGCCGCTGGCGGAGCCAGTGGTTGGATGTGCGCGTAATGTTGTTGCGCCCAACGGCTGGCACAGGCTAACTGCTCCTGATCCGAGGTGCCTGGCATGGCCAGAAAGGCAAATGGCGGGATTTGTGCCTGAGGCAGCGCCTGTAACGCGTAACGCACCTCTGCAATGGCTTGCTCAAGCCCTTGCCAGTCAGCCATATGCTGCTTTTGATGGATCCAATGCACCTTTGCGTGCAGCAGTTTGGGATTTAATTGCAGGGCACGCGCATAGGAAGCCACTGCCAAGTCCAGCTGGCCTTGCTCACGGTAGGCATTGCCCAGATTGTTATGGCATTCTGCATCTTGCGGATCCAGTTGCAATGATTGCTGGTAGTGCTGGATGGCTAGCGCGGTTTGCCCAAGTTTGCGCAGGCTATTGGCCAGATTAAAATGCACATCGGCCTGCTGCTTGTCTTGTGCCAGTGAACGCCTGAAAAAGGTGGCTGCCAAAGTTTCATCTCCGCGCAGGCTGGCCACATTACCGAGTTGCATCAATATCTGCGGATGTTCTGGCACCAGTTGCAGGGCGTGCTGAAAAGCGCTTTCCGCCGCATTGGCTTGCTTGGTTTGCAAATAATACCGTCCCAGCTCGTAATGCAGTTCCGGGTCATCTGGCGTGCGGCTGAGCTGCTGCTGAAGTTTGGCTAGCTGATCAGTCATGTTTTCTCTTGCTCACTAAACGGCTGTAGCAATGGCTTCCAGCCGGCCTGTTTAAACAATAACCGTTGCGGATGCAGACCTAGCCAAAAAGTATCCTCAGAGAGTTGTGGCAAGGTATGGCCAAAATCTTGCAGCATGCGTCTGGCTAGTATGGCTGCACAATAAGGGGCTGTCATCAGGCCTTTACTACCGTGCGCTGCATGCACATACAGCCCTTGTGCAGCGGGCAAGTCAGCGAAGCTGTTGACGGACGCATGACTGTCCATTAAGTCTTGTAACGGCAAAAGCGGACCCACATAGGGTAAATAATCCGGCGAGCCACAGCGTAGCGAAGCCCGTGCCGAGATCACGGCCGTGTGCGCCACTGGACCAAATTGTGGACTGAGCGTGCTCACCATATGCAGATTTTGCTCGCTATCTTCAGCACGCACGCTGGTATCCGTTTCGCCTGGCGCAAAGGTGGCTCCCATGGCATGCGTTCCTTGATGCGCTGGGGTTAGATAGCCATCCCCACACAAGATGGTACGCAAGGGTTGCATCGCCGGTTGCGCGGCAATCACCCCCATTTGTCCACGCACCGGATTGAGCCACATCCCACTCTCAGGAATTAAAGCTGCCGCTTCAGCCGCATTACACACCACCACGGCATCAAACGTGCCCAAGGGGCTGCTATCACTGAATAGCTGCCAGCCGGAAGAAATGCGTGAAAGCTTGTCGACCGCCTGCGCTAAATGCAACCTAATTTTTGGCTGCTTCAACATCTGCTGGCAAGCCCGCACCGGATTGACCCAGGCCCCGTGCGGGAAATATAAGCACTCATGGCCAATCTGAACGCCCGCGCATTCGCTGGCTGCTGCTGCCGTCATTTTGTGGAGCAGTGGCGTATCGACGCCAAGCTGTTCATAGCGGGCGGCAACTTTTTGCACGCGTTTATGTTCACGTGGGCTGCCACCGAGTTGTAATAACCCGACGCTCTGGAAGCCGTCGTCGCCCAGATTGAGCTGCGCATAATGCCGCAGGCTATAACTATAGCTACGCCAGGCGAGCTGGTCATTCATCGGTTTTTCGGCATTGAGCCTGGGATAGAGCATGCCTCTGGGATTGCCAGAGGCCCCCGTAGCGACTTGCGCCGCACGCTCAAACACATGCACTTCACAGCCGAGCGACGTCAATTGATTGGCCGTGCTGCAGCCCGCAATGCCTGCACCTATGATGGCCACTTTAGGCAGCGGGTTGATCGCTGATGCAGTCGTCGTGGGCCAATTTCCACATAACATTTCACGCTTGTTGCCAAAGCCTTTAGTTTTTTGGACTGCAAATCCGGCGGCTTGCAAGCCGCGCTTGACCACGCCCGCACTGGTAAAGGTGGCAAACGTGGTGCCTGCGTGCGCACAGGTGGCCATGCTTGCAAATAAATAAGGTTGCCACATTTGCGGATTTTTGGCCGGCGCAAAGCCATCGAGAAACCAGGCATCTGCCTTCAAAGTGAGCTGAGGCAAATAATGCGCACTGTCCCCGATAAACAAGGTCAGGCTGGCCGAGAAGGAAGGCAGCTCAAGCTGGTTAATGCCGGGCTGTAACAAGTGATATTGTGCGCAGAGCGCCGCGCTTGCTTCGGCCAGTTCTGGAAAATGCGCATGCGCGGTTCGCAAATCCTGCAAGGTGAAGGGCGCAATTTCGACGCTGACAAAATGCAGGTGGGCGTGAGCAGGGGCGGTGTCACGCCAGAGCTTGAGAGCCGCCAGAAAATTGAGGCCGCTGCCAAAGCCCGTCTCTACAATGACAAAATGACTCGCTGTGTCGGTCGGGAGCTGCTGCCAGCGTTCAGCCAAATGGTTATGCTGCAAAAACACATAACGGGTTTCTGCCAGCCCATGCTGCGGATGCTCGGGACTGACAGAAAAATAAACATCATCGAATTCGGGGGAGTAGGGCAGGCCATTGCGCCACTCCAAGACTGCATGTGTACTCATGCCGCCAAGTTTATCATGGCCGGAGCATGCGCTGCTTTAGGCCACGCGCTTAAGCTGACGATAACCAGGTTTGGCCAACAGCAAATGCACGTCGCCCAGCGCGCATTCTGCAAAGCCACCCTCGCAATAACTCAGGTAAAAGTCCCACATACGAATAAAGGTCTCGCTATAGCCCAGCCGCTGTACGGCATCGATGTTGGCAAAAAAGTTTTCCCGCCATAGACGCAAGGTGGTGGCATAGTCCAGGCCAATATCCTGCAAGTCCACCAGCCGCAAGTCACTGGCGCGCGTCATGCTGGCCAGCATGGCAGTGTTCGATGGGATATTCGAGCCTGGAAAAATATAGCGCTGGATAAAATCCACGGAGCGGATGGCACTGTCATAACGCTGATCCGCAATTGTAATAGCCTGAATCAATGCAACACCGTTGGGCTTCAATAACTGGCTGACTTTGTTGAAATACGTGTCGTAGTATTGATGACCGACCGCTTCTATCATTTCGATTGAAACCAGTTTGTCGTATTGCCCATGCAGATGACGGTAATCCTGCTTGAGCAGCGTGATGCGGTCTTGCAGTCCTGCTTCCGCGATTCTGCTTTGTGCCAACGCATATTGTTGCTGCGAAATGGTGGTGGTGGTCACATGGCAGCCATAGTGTTTGGCCGCATAGCTGGCGAAGCCGCCCCATCCCGTGCCAATCTCGATCACGCGATCGTTGGCGCTAAGCTGTAATTTCTCGCAAATGACCTGTAACTTACGCTCAGAAGCCGCTTGTAAACTAGCGGGTTCCGTGTCAAACATGGCAGAGGAATACATCATGGTCGGGTCCAGAAATAACTGGAACAAGTCATTGCCGAGGTCATAGTGCGCGGCAATATTCTTTTTGCTGCCTGCCTCGCTGTTGCTATTGAGCCAGTGAAACAGTTTGAGTACGGGCTTGCTTAGCCATTGATAGCCGCCTTCCAGTGTGTCCATGACAGATTGATTAAGCACCATCAGGCGGATCACATCGGTTAATGTGTCTGCTTGCCAGTAGCCCAGCATATACGCTTCCCCCGCACCAATGCTGCCGCCAAATGCAATTTCGCCATAAAAACGCGCATCAAGCACGGTAATGCTGGCTTGAATCTGGCCTGGATGTTCTTGGCCAAACACATAGGTTTCTGTGCCATCTACAAGCGTAAGCTGGCCAATCTGCAGTCCTAACAGGCGTTTGAGCACCTGCGATTTGGCCAGTTGCGCTACCCACTTGGCGCGGCTTTTGGCCTTGAGCGGTTTGGTCAGGGTGTCCGTTGGCAAGGATGAAGGACTGGGAAGGGTATTCATAGTATTCAATTCGGCGTCAGGTATTTTGATCAGGATGGGGATAGAACGGCACTTTTTTGAGCCAAAGCCGCAAGGCTTGCCAATAAATGGCGGCAATCACTTTCAGTGTCATCCATGGGTACTGCCATAACAGGCGATTCAAAGTAGCCGCCTGCCAGGGCTGTCTGTTTAATTTCAAGGTGGCAAAAAACATGGACTGTTGATCACGCCAGTTTTGCATATGCACGTTGATGACCTCCGCCGGCAACGAAAATTGCCATTGATACTGGATATCCATAGGCATAAATGGCGAAACATGAAAGTCTTTTTTGAGGCTAAATACTCCGTTCACGGCCGTATTCATGGCATGCACATAAGCAAATCGTTCTTTCCATGGAGTATTGGTAATGTGGCTCACAATCGCTTGTAATTGGCCTTGCTCATCGTGGCAGTAATAAAAACTCACCGGATTAAAGCAAATGCCCCAGTAACGGCAATGCGTCAGCAAGCCGATGCGGCCCAGTGGACGCTGCCCGGTTTCCTGTTCAACCAGGTTACGCACGCTGACATCCAGCGGCTCGTGGCTGGGCCCCAGATAATCCTGGCGCCGGAAATAAGCCAGATTTGGTTTAAGATAAGACCATAAGCGATTGTTTTTAAATAGCTTTGGCAATTCATCCAGATCCAGATACAACATAAACAGCTGGTAGCGAAAACCATGCAGGGTTGGCTGCAGCCGCTGATGGCTCACCCAACCCGTATAAATGGCACTTTGCAAACTATCTGTTTGCAATGCTGCAGGAGGACTCATAAATGCATCGCCTGAAAATGTTGGATGGCCGCCAGAGCACTGACCACACCGTCCTCGTGAAAACCGTTGCGCCAGTAGGCGCCTGCATAGCCAGTCCGGTGTTTGCCACTAATCTCAGCATGGCGGGCTTGTGCCTGGGCGCCTGCAAGCGTGTACAAAGGATGGCGGTAGTGCAGCTTTTTAATCACCTTGTCTGGCGCGATGGCATCGGTGTAGTTCAAGGTAACAAGTAAAGGCTCGCTGGACTGGATGCCTTGCAGGATGTTCATGTTATAGGTGACCTGCACCTTGCCTGTCGCTTGCGCCGTAACGTGGTAGTTCCACGCCGCCCAGGCTAGCTTGCGTTGCGGCATCAGACGGGCATCCGTATGCAGATATACCGTGTTATCCTGATAGGGAATGGCGCCTAGGATGTCGCGCTCGGCCGTTGTGGCCTCAGCGCCCAATATCTGCAAGGCTTCATCACTGTGGCAGGCAAAAAAGACAAAATCAAACCGCTGTGATTGCCCGTTTTGCGTGGTCACGCTGACGCCCTGTGCATCGCGTTGCACAGCCTGCACTGCTGCATTGAGCTGGATACGGTCACGATAGCCGGCAGTGATTTTTTCCAGATAGCGCGCAGAACCGCCGACGATGGTGCGCCACTGCGGCCGCTGGTCTACCGTGAGCATGCCGTGATGGTGAAAAAAGCGCACAAAGAAGCGGGCAGGGAACTGAAGCATCTGTTCGGCATCAGTTGACCAGATCGCGGCCCCCATAGGCACGATGTAGTCGCGTATGAATTGGCTTGAATATCCCTGCTGTTTTAAATAGTCACCCAGCGGAATTTCATCGCCTGCAGCGAGCAGAGCCAGTGAGGTTTTGTTAAAGCGCAAGATATCCAGAATCATGCGGTAAAACGCTGGAGACAGTAAGTTGCGGCGCTGGGCAAACAGACTGTTTAACGTCGTACCGTTATATTCCAGCCCGCTGACTTCGTTGCGCACGCTAAAGCTCATGTTGCTGTCACGCCAGGCGACACCGGTTTCACGCAAAATGTGCTCAAACTCAGGATAGGTTTTATCGTTAAATACAATAAAGCCAGTATCTACCGCATGCTTCTGGCCACCAACCGTCACCTCATGTGTGTGCGTATGGCCACCGATGTAGTCGTTAGCTTCAAACAGGGTGATGTCATGCTGCTGATGCAAATAATAGGCAAGGGTATTACCAGCGATACCGCCGCCGATAATGGCAATCTTTAATCCCATTACAGCGGCCTTTCCTGATGATGCTGATCGCGCACCTCAACTGGCACTTGCTTTAAATTCCAGATTAACCCCAATGCAGCCAGTATTCTCAGTCCGTAATAGGTCAAATCAATCTCCCACCAGTAAAAACCTTGTTTGACCGAACCCGGAAAATGATGATGATTGTTGTGCCAGCCTTCCCCCAGCGTCAGCAGGGCAATCAGCCAGTTATTGCGACTGTGGTCGCGCGTGGCATAACGGCGGCTACCCCAGACATGCGCCAAGGAGTTGACACAAAAAGTGGCGTGATAAAGCGCCACGGTGGACACCACAAAGCCCCACACCAGTAACTGCCAGCCGTTGGTTTGTAATTGTGGCGCATAATGTGCCAGCGTAGTCCCCAGTAAAAAGATGCCTAAAGCCAGTGCGAGCGGCACCAGGCTGTCAAAACGGTCCAACCAGCAGAGTTCACGAAAACGCGTCAATTCACGCACACGCTCTAATTGCGTCTTGAAATTGGCATGGCTCAGAAACCAGCCTAAATGACTCCACAGCAAGCCATGCTGGTGTGGGGAATGGATATCTTGCGGCTGATCTGCATGCACATGATGACTGCGGTGGTGGGCGGCCCACCACAAAGGACCGCGCTGTACTGCAGTGGCTCCAATCAAGGCAAATAAGAACTGTCCAGCGCGCGAGGTTTGAAAGGTCTTGTGGGCAAAATAGCGGTGATAAAAGCCGGTAATCGCAAACATGCGGATCAAATAAAGCCCGATGGCAAAGGCCACCGCAAAAGGACTCCAGCCCACCCAATATAAAGCGATCAGGGCAAGATGCAGGCCAACAAACGGCAGCACCCGCCACCAGTCTATGCTCTCCGCATGCGCACTGGCTGGCGGCTGGTAGCGCTGGTTATCCAGCCAGCCAATGAGCCGCCATAGCAGCCCGGTGATTCTGTGTTGCATGATTCGTCCTCTCTCAAATACGCGTCGCCTGTTGCGCGTATGGTGATGTTTGTTTGATCAACAACTCACCCTTTTATTGTGGTTGATGCTTGAAAACCTCTAGCTTGCTGGTGTCGTAGCCCATGGCCCTGATTCTAGCGACCAGTTGTTCATAGCTGGCCTGATCCAGTGTTGGTTTCCTCGACATCAGCCAGACATAATCCCGTTTGTTACGCGCAATGATCGTATGCTGGTAATCCTGGTCCAAGTAAGCAATCAGGTATTCTGATTTGAACGGCCACACAAACTGCATGCGCCACTCGGCATTGCCAGTGCCCGGCACAATAAAACCCGTCGGGTGATAGACTTTAAGTGGGCCTGTGAAACTGCCCTGACGAAAGCTGAAAGTAGTGGCAATACTGCCATCCGAAGTCTTTTCATAGCGCTCAACCGGATTGTAAGGATCCTTTTCAATGAAGGTCGGGATCGCTGCAATCACATACCAGTCACCCATAAAACGGTCCAAATCCACTTGCTCAACCGTTTTAATCGGAGGCAAGTTTTGGCAAGCGGTCAGAGAAAAAATACCCATTATACAAATCACTTTAAATAATTTATTCAACATATTGATTAAATGAGTTTATATTTAATTTTATAGCCTTCTGGCGTAATCGACTCCAACGCCACCCACTGCTGTTGCTGATCGTACCAAAGCGTAATTTTCAGTTTGTCTTTGCCCTTTAAACGGCCATTGAGCCGATATTGATGGGTGAGGGTGGTCTGACCTTTCACCTCTATAGTTTTGCTGCCTTCATCCGTGACAGTCACATCCAGATATTCTGCATTTTGTGGGTTAAGTAAACGGGATTGCTTGAGTATTTCGGGATTCCAGTAAGCAAAGGTCATGATACAGCCTAGCAGGGTTTGCGTACTGCCATTTTTATCAAGTACAAACTTATTATTTTGTATCGCCCCTTTGACGTCGGTGATTTCTTTATTTTCCTCGGTGTGTGCCGTCAGTTGAGACAGGCAGTTGCCTTGCCACTGTTCATCGGCCTGGTGCTGGTAGCGATAGGCATTAATAAACAGCACTTTGACCTTGAAATTGGCGCGGCTTTGCAATTGGTTCTGATCCAGGCTAAAGGTGTGCGTCCCAATTTTTTTCTGGTCCAGATAGACCTCAAATGACCACTCCTGCGCCTGTAGGGGAACAGCGAATAACAGCGCCAGGCCAGTTAAAGTGTGTCGCGTGGTAACCTTAGTTTTCATTTTTCAGCTCGCTTGGGTATCCCGGGAATAAATGCATTAGTATTTTTGACGTATTCGGCATACCCGGGACGACGGCTGTGGATAGTCTGCTCCATCAAACTCACACCACTGACTTTTAACAGCAAGAACGTCATCAAAAGCGGAGACACCCAAACCCAATAGCTCGCTGATGACGCCGCCAACAGCGCAAATCCCCACCAGATCAGACACTCACCAAAGTAGTTTGGGTGACGGCTGTAGCGCCATAAACCAGTATTCAGTACTTGGGTTTGATGTCCGGCGGAAGCCCTGAATCGTGTGAGCTGCAAGTCCGCCACCACCTCCCAATATAGACCGAGCACAAATAACAATACGCCGGCCAGGTCCAGCCAATTCAACGCAGCAGTGCTTGAGATGGCCGCGAACAGTGGATAAGAAATGATCCAGGCCAGCAGCGCCTGAAAAGCGAACACAATGTAAAGGCTTTTCAACCAGAAATAAGGCTCATTGTTTTTGCGTATCGTGTCATATCGATGATCTTCTTTGCCCCAGTTGCGCCAGGTTAAAAAAATACTCAACCTTAGCGACCATAAGGTCACTGCGAACAGCACCAGGCAGGCGCGTAATGAAAGGTCTTGCAGGAATATGGCGGTGACATAGGCCGTGATGGCAAAGAACAGGCTCCACATGCTATCCACATGACTGTAGTGTTTGGTGATAAAACTTAAGAACCAGCCGCAAAGTGCAAACAACACAATCGCGATCAGCGCGTAGTAATAAATCATGTTTGCTCCAAAGCGAGAGACTCGTTAAAGCGATGACGTAACCACAGCATGAGTGGTAACAGAGTGGCCCATTCAAAGGCAAACCAGGCCAGGCTGTAAAGGCTTGGTAATTGAATAGCCCCCACACTTTCAGCCCCTAAATAAGCAAGGGGGCCGAACACTGCCCCCAGCATGAACGCCAAGGCATATTTGTGTTGTAACCAGCGCATGCTGACGTTCAGCGTGGTGGCAAAGGCAAGCCATAAGGCCAACATCCAGAGTGGGATGTAGGCCAACCACTGCGTATGGTTTTCAAATAGGATCCATTGCAACTTATATGCAAATTGGTCTGCCACTGCGCCAATCACTGCCGTCAATAAGAGCGGCAACGTTTGCGACCAACCCTCGACCAGCGATAAATGCAGCAGGGTATAGAGCAACACTGTAGCGAAAACGGCTGTACTCAAGCCGGGTTTAGCGGACAATACGCACAGCCACCAGATCACTTGAAAAGAAATAAAATTAAATATAATCAATTTCTTATTGGTCATATTTAATCTTTCAGATTATCGTTTGGCAAATAAATAGTGGCTGACCCACCAGGTCTGGCCATGGTTGTAACCGAACAGTTCTGCGCAGGCCATGAAAAAAATCCGCCAACGTTGACGCCACATTTCTGCATCGGCCTGGCCATAGATAGACGCCAGGACAGGGGTCAGTGCCTGATGGTTTTGGTCCATCAGTTGCAGCCAGGCATTCGCCGTTTTTTCATAATGCGTACCATCCCAGCGCCATTTGTCTACCAGTTTCAAATCATCCTGAAAATACAGCGGCAAATCATCACTAGGCATCATGCCACCACTAAAGAAATACTGGCTCATCCAATCATCTTCCGCTTTGACATCAAAAGCATAAGGGGTGTAGCGGTGGACAAAAATATGCTTGAAAAACAAACCACCCGGCTTCAGCCAGCGCGCTACTTTGCCATAGAGCACTTGGTAGTTGCGCATATGTTCAAACATTTCAACCGAAACAATGCGGTCGTAAGTTTGCTCGGTATCAAACACATTCATGTCTGCAGTGAGGATATGAATGTTTGACAGACCACGCGCTTTTGCCTGACCCATAATATATTCACGCTGCGAAGCGGAGTTTGAGACCCCCGTAATCTGCGCCTGCGGATAATGGCTGGCCATCCATAGCGTCAGCGAACCCCAGCCGCACCCCAGCTCTAAGATATGTTGACCATCCTGCAACTGGGCATGTGCACAGGTTTGCGTAAGCGCAAGTTGCTCGGCTTCATCAAGCGTACGTGTGTCCGGCAACCAGAAACAGCTACTGTATTTGCGATTGCGGCCTAAGCAATATTGATAAAAATTGGCAGGTACTTCGTAATGCTGTGCATTGGCTTTTTCAGGCAGTGGCGCGACCTCTGCCTGAGCCATTGCCTGCACAAATTGGACCAGACTTGACTGCGCTTGCTCACAATCCTGTTCAGAAATTTCTTCCAGCCTTGATTTGCACAGGCGCTGAATGCCTTTTCGGATCAAAGCATCAGAGAGGTAGCCTTTTTCAGCCAATTTTAAGGCAAATGTTACAGGTGAAGTCATGATGATAATTATTGTATTAACTAAATGATTCTAGTATAAGTCCATTCGTCCTTCCGATTAGTTTCATGGATAGAAAACTTTTTATCACATCCAAAATTTAGGTGAATGTTGCTGGAGTTTACAGAGGGATATGCTGAACTCGTTGCCGGATAAGTTTTAGGTGTATACTAACCTGTATAGTTAAAAATATAGCCGGGGTTATCATCATGCAAAACAACACTTCGACCGTATGTGCTGTAGTGACACTTTCTGTCATGCTTTTGGCTTGTTCGCATGCCAGCAAGCCAGAAAAAACGGCTTCGCCCAATGTCGATTGGCCAAGTTATGGCTTGAATCTGAAGGCGCAGCGTTACTCTGCTTTGTCTCAAATCAACCAGAAAAACGTCCACCAGCTTGCGCTCGCCTGGAAAGTGGAAACCGGTATAAAAGCCACGTTTCAAGCCACTCCGATTGTGGTCAATGGTGTGATGTATGTCAGCTTGCCCTACAACCATGTGTTGGCGCTGGATGCAGCGACGGGTCAACAGCTATGGAAATACACGCACGACCGCAAACCAAACTGGCCGATGTGCTGCGGTCCAGCCAACCGTGGCGTAGCCGTGGCAGAAGGCAAAGTGTTTATTGGTACAGTGGATGCCAGGCTGATTGCATTGGATGCCAGAACGGGCGCAAAGCAGTGGGATATTGATGTCGCCGCTAATCAGGTGAGTACCGAGCACCAGGACGCCTTAAGTGGTGATGATCCCAATAAAACCCGCAAAGTGACAGGGGGCACCGGGGTAGGCATTGCGATGGCCCCGGTTGTTTACAATCATAAGGTCATGATCGGCATTACCGGTGTCGGCTATGGCTTGCACATTGACAATCCACGCAGTGATGCGCCTTTGGGCGCGGTGATCGGCGTCACTGGCCGTTATGGCCGTCCAGGCTTTTTGGCGGCTTATGACGTGAATGATGGTCATCAGGTCTGGCAGTTTGATACGATCCCCAAGCAGGGTTGGGAAGGGCAGTTTGTGACTAAAACGGCCGATGGCAATCAGTTTCACAGAGACACCGCCGCTGAACGGACAGCACTTAAAGACTACCCTGACGCCGCAAAATTTGGCGGGGGCTCAGCCTGGAGTACACCAGCCATTGATACCGCAACCAATACCCTATACTTTGGCACAGGCAATCCCTCACCGCAAATGAACGATATTTCGCGCCCAGGAGATAACTTATATACAGTTTCTTTAGTGGCGCTCGATACCGAAACCGGTCAATACAAATGGCATTATCAACAAGTTCCTCACGATCTTTGGGGCTATGATCTGGCAAGCCCACCAGTACTTTTTGACTATCAATACTATGATAAGACTATTCCTGCCGTGGGGCAGGCCAGTAAAACGGGCTGGTTTTACATTCACGATCGCAACACTGGTCAGTTCTTGGCCAAGTCAGCCCCATTTGTGCCACAACACAATTTATTTGCCAAGCCAAGTCAAGAAGGCACTGTCATCTATCCAGGCATTTTAGGCGGTGCCAACTGGTCACCTGTCAGCCTCGATGAAAAACATCAGAAAGTTTATGTGGCTGCAATGCATAGCCCGATCAAATATACCGTTCACGAAACCACAGTGAATCCGGGCGAAAAACCTATTCGCTATGCGGCCAGTGAACCCACAGACGACCCTAGATGGGGTGTACTCAGTGCAATTAATCTGACTGATGGCAATATTTTATGGCAGCGAAAAACGAATCAACCATTGGTTGGCGGTGTTCTGAGCACTGAAGGCGGTCTGCTTTTTTGCGGTGAGGGTGCTGGTGCATTTGCTGCATACAACAGTAAAAATGGTGATGTGTTATGGCAATATCACTCGCAATATGGTGTGAATGCGCCACCAATTACATATATGGCTAAACAGACTCAATATATTGCAGTGGTGAGTGGCGGTAATTCATTGTTCGGTTTTAATCAAGGCGATGCAATCTTGGTATTTAAGCTTTTGCAGTAATGCTAAGTATCTATTTAATCTATTTTATAGATTAACAATCCCAACATAATTATTAAGACATATCTAAGGCGAATAAACTTTGTTTTTCGCCTTCTGATAAATGGCGAAGCTTCGTCCTTTTTTGTTCGCATAATGTATATAAGAATCATGCACTTGCATGCTATTAGCGCTTAGCATTTCTGCGGCTTTCAGCTCGGTTGAACATGTTGCAAATAGTAATAATGAGATAAAGGCAACACTAAATATCACCCCTAAATTCATACTCCCTTTTTCCAGTATTTTGATCGCCTCTTCAGGTGTTAATTTAGCCATCTCAACAAGTTTTAAAGTGTTAAGACCGTTGGGCTGGCTTTTATTGTTTTTCCACTTGTTCATTAGTGGTGTACCGATTCCCAATCGCTTAGCAAGCTCGTAGTAAGAAATCCCGCCTTGTGCCTCTCTCGCTTTTTCCAATAGATCACACATTTCATTTCCTTTCTGTGTTGTAAATGTACACATAATTTTTTAGCTACTATTATTCAGCTAAAAAAAAGTATTTACAAGCTGAAAAAAGTTAGCTATTGTTCGTTTACGTTAACTAACTTTAGTTAGCTAACTTTCAGCAACTAATCCCCTGTGGTGTGCTGACCTTATCAGTCTGTTTTGAACATTTTGATAACCGAGAGGGCAGGGGGCCAACTTGACAGCACTTAAGGGGGTAAAAATGGATTCAGTGAAATGGGGCCGTTTGCATGTTTCTGAGCGAAAACGGTATTTAGAGAATGCGGGACACTCCAAAAACTTAGCCCATAGGGCATTTGATTATGTTCCAAAAAATGTAATCAACGATATTACTTTTTCAGAACGTTTCATGACACGTTCTGATCCTCAGGCGGTTTCAACTAAACAGCACTTTGGGGTAAATATGCCAACTTTCAAACTAGAAGTAATTAAAGATGATGGGGCTAAAACAAAGAACCTTGCTTCGGAAATTGAACTTCTTGATCACGCTCTAGTTTTAGCTGTCCCTATCTATGGAACGCCTCAAAAGCTAGCGCTTGCCTTACTCGCTGAAATAAATGACAGATTCGGCGTCAATTACCACTTAACCGTTTTAAACGATTGTGTGTCCTGCAATGGCTAAGCGTAAATCAAAATTTAAGACACCTGATTCACTCAATATTCAGGCAGCGCTTGAAGCCGGGAAATACACCGAGCAAGATCAATTTATTTTTGACCAAAAGCAGGCTAGAAAACTTGCCCGCTTTTATGACACACCCGAAGCCTTAAAACTTTATCTCTCAGGCGATAAAAACACCACGTTGCAGTTGTTTAGTGATGGAGGCAAGGTTAAGTTTATACAGAACAAGCTACCCAGCAAACAAGATGTAGCGCATATAGACTGGATAAACTTCACTTGCAACGCTGAGAGTTATAACACCGATTTTGCTATCACTGACGATGAGCTGATTGTCATGGCTAGCGCAATTTGCAAGTCAATTTTTGGTTTTGGAATCACTGTTAAGCGTCCAAATGGTGCTTTTTTCTACAATACCAGTTATGAACTCGGTGACGGTTACGGCCTTCTCTGCTATGGCGGTCAAAACAATACCCTTTTAGTCTCTATAAACGGGACCGGCTGCGGCCAGTGTTCGCTAGGCTGGCAGCTTCGACTTTATCGTTTCCTTGAAGCTGCTATATCCCCAACCATTACCCGCATTGACTTAACTCATGACATATATGACGCCCCTGATTTCACTATAGATCATTTCAGGGGTGTTTATGATCGCGGCGGCTTTACCACTTACCGAAACCCTCCATCAATTTCGATGGTCGGCAACTGGCACACTAAAGACCAGAAGGGCAGGACTTTATATATCGGTTCTCGTACTGCAGGTTTATACCTCCGTATTTATGAAAAGGGAAAGCAAGTTCAGTCCCAAGACAAACCAACATGGCTACGTTTCGAAGCTGAATTAAAAAGCTGTGACCGCATCATTCCGCACGATGTTTTGCTAAACCCTCATGAATACCTTGCTGGTACTTATCCCGCTTTAAGGTTCATCAACCATAAACAGACTCACATCGAAAAACAGCGCCATGAAGTACGCGCCGATTTTGACCACCGTGTTAAGTGGGCTAAACGCCAGTCTGGCGGATTCCTTCATCTTCTAATTGAGCTTGGTTATTCACAAGCTGAAATTCTTGAAATGCTAGAGGGTGAAAAAGTGCCAAAAGCCTTCCGTCAAAAATTTCTTGATAACCCAAACCCGTCTATTTGCGAACAGGCAGCGCAAATTGACAGCACTCAATCCCTGCCTAATTTAAATTTTCTTGATATAGAGGAATAAAAAATGCAAACACAAGTAACCATCGCTGGCGTTAAACAGTTTAAGGGCCAGGTTGAAGGCACCGATTTTGATCACACAAAACTGATTCTTTTGATGCCATTTTCTCGCAGTCGTGCCGAATCAAATATTGGCTTTGATAGCGTCGAGGCTGTATTCGGGACATCTGAAAATTACAAACAGTTCTCAGGTCGTAAATTTCCTCTCCAGTGCATGGCTGACGTAGAAATGAGCATCGGCAGTGGTGGTCGTCAGGTTGTTGACGTTTTACACGTTGATTTGCCGAAAGCCTAACAATGTTTTCCCGTGTCTTTGTCGTTCAATGCTTGTCCTCTGGCGAGTTTTTAACTGTGCACCTTCAATATGCGCACCAGTTAAACCGTGCTGGGTATTTTCTTGACAGGCAGGCGGCAATAGATACGGGTATTTCATGTCTTGGTAGTGATTTTGCCATACATGATTTTTATAAACGTGACTCAGAATTGCCCGCATACGTGAGGGGTGACTGTACAAGGCGCGCTAGCGGCTTGTCAGTCCCCCCCATGTAATACGGGGACTACTGATAAAAAATCACTACGGAGTCTATTCATGTCACCTGTTCAAACAGCGCTTTTACTAGTAGTCATATTTGCACTCACATTTTTTCTCTCTGGCGTCTCCGAAGAAAAATATTCAGAGCTTTATGCCTCATATCCTTTTTCAATAGGTGACAACTAATGGATTTTTTAATTTCTGATCTTACCGTCGAGGATGTAATCATCATCACGGCAATGTTCTTTGCTGCTGTGCTCGGGTTTTCATCTGGGTACATGGCAGGGAAGGGGCCATAAATGACTGTCGGTCTTTATATGACTGGTTTTTTCATGGTCTTTTTTGGTGCGTGGTTCGCAGGTTATATAACAGGTGCTATCTCGCGTTTTTTTAAATCTTCACTTTTTTAATTCTTTAAAGGAAATCATCATGAAATTGATCTCTAAATTTATCGCCGCAGGTGTTGCTGTTTCTTCATCTGCATCTTCCTTCGCTGCATCTGCGTTGCCAACTGGCGTTTTTACTGGTGTTCAAACTGGTGCCACTGATACGGTAACCGATATCATGACTTATGCTGTGCCAATTGCTTTGGCCGTGACTGTTGGTTTTGCTGTTCTTGGCTGGACCAAAAAAGCCACAAAACGTGCTCTGAGCTAGGTTATTGCCATGAGTAAAGCGCTCACATTCTTAGTATGTTTGCTCACTTCGCTTGTGAGCGCTTCCGCAACTGCTGCATTTACTCAGCCTATGGGTAGGTATGTATGGCCAAGTACTAAATGTTACTCTAGCGACGCTGAGGCTTGCCAAAAAGTCTATGGCATTTCTTACGATTCTGTGGCTGATTATTGCTACTATATTGATTCAGCAACCAATCAAAAAGTACTTAATCAGCGTCCTGGTCTCTGTGGTATACCTCAACCTGACGCAACCTGTTCAAATGGTGTTTGTAATTGTAATTCTGGCTTTTATCAGCAAAGTAATAATTCTTGCGGTGCTGAGCCTCAATGTCCATCTGGTCAATCTATTTTGACCCAATCATCCGGCAAGTCTTGTGTCAATTCTTGCCCTTCACCACAATATGCAAATACAACTGCTGACGGCGTGTCTCGTTGTACTGCCCCGCAATCTGAGTTACCCCAATACCTTGGCGCTATACTAGGCGCAATCGTTGCAGCCGGTATTGCTGCCGCTGCTTGTCCGACTGGTGCCGTTGTTGCCTGTGTTGCTGCTGGTTCATTTCTAGCGGCTGAGGCTGGCATGTTGATTAACGCAACATGGCCAAATCAGACAACTCCATCTAGTCAATCGTCACCAACTCAAGCCGCTGCTGCATCCCCAAATGGCAATCCTTTACGCGTATATCTTGATAATTCTGGCGCATCGCTTTCCTCTGGCACTGGTATCAATCGCGACTCTAATGGTAATTTGAAAGGTGTTGGAGATGGCTGGACACAAAACGGAAATATTCAGACCAAAACAGAATCCGGCGGCGGAATCACTCGAACCGCATCTGTAGATCAATCAACAGATAGGGCCACTGTTACCACTACAAATACAAATACTGGTGTTACTTCCTCAATAGTTGTCGATGGTGGTTCCTCTGGTGGTGGTTCTGTCGTTGGCTCTACAACATCAGGGAATGTAACAAAAGTTTCCCAGATAAAATACAGTTCATCCGGTGCTGTTGAATCATCCCAGTCTGCAACATGTACCGGTTCTAACTGTGTTGATACTTCTAACCCTTCCTCAGGCGGTACAACAGGCGGTACAACAGGCGGTACAACAGGCGGTACAACAGGCGGTACAACAGGCGGTACAACAGGCGGTACAACAGGCGGTACAAGTGATTGTCAAGATTGCCCAATTCTGACAAACATTCTTAATACACTTCAAGGCTCTGGCACCGATGGCGCTGCCGCAATGTCCACCATTCAGCCGTCATTTGATCAATCAATATCGCAGGCATCATCAAGCATGCAGTCAACTTTTGACGGTGTTTTAGATGGATTGCCTATTGCTCAAAAAATGACTGATCTCGGCCTTAATCCAATGCATTACATGCCTCAATCTAACGCATGTAGCATGAACGTATCGATGTTGTCTTATCAATCGACACTCTCATACTGCGATTATCAGCAGCAGATACATGTTGCTGTTGCTTTCTTTGCTTTTCTCGGTCTCCTCGTTGGTATTCGTGATCTTGTCTTTGAAAGGCCACAATAATGCAATGGCTTCTAGTTTTTTTAACAGGACTTTTACAGCAGCTTTTTTCACTATTCATCAAGCGTTATGTGCACCGAATGGCTGTAACTCTTGCCTATGTGACATTTACCGTTGGATTGTTTGTCGCTTTTTGTGTTCTTGTAACTTCATCAATTGCAGCAATTCAGATTTTTGCCCCTCCAGGTTTAAGTTTTGCCCTCGGCATGATTCCTTCGGTTGTTTATAACTTTGGTGAAATTTATTTAACTCTAATAATTGCAAAACGTGTTCACGACTGGAAGCAATCTGTCGGTAAGTCTTGGTATCAAACTAAAGCAATGGGTTATTAATATGGGTAACTGGACAGTAATTGGAGAACTTGGGGCAGGAAAAACAATTTTAAGTGTCGGTCGCATTCGTGATTTTTTAAGATCTGGTTTGCCTGTTGCTACCAATCTTGATATTTATCTAGACAAGCTTTTGCCTTACTGGTCTGTTCAGACTTACACACGCCTATCTGATTATCCAAAATTACCGGAATTGCAATCGCTAGGGATTGCATCACAGTCTAAAAACGAAAAGACATTCGGCCTTTTGGCTCTTGATGAGCTGTCAATGTGGCTCAATTCACATCAGTGGAATAAAGATGGCCGCGACGATTTTATTGTTTTTCAGCGTCATATCCGTAAACGGCACTGGCACACACTATTTATAGCTCAGGATATTGAATCAATTGATAAACAGGCAAGAAATGCCCTTGTTGAGCGAGTGGTTAGGGCGGGGCGTCTTGATCGCATGAAAATCCCTCTTTTGGGTTCTTTATTGCGCGTTTTTGGTTTTAGCGGGAATTTGCCTCAAGTTCATATTGGTGAAGTTCATTACGGAAAAGATCCTAAATCAAAAGTGCAAGAGCGTTGGACTTACTACGGCTCTGACCTCTACCAGGCTTATAACACTGATCAACACTTTTATGAATCTACTAGACTTGACGCCTGGCATTCTTACGGTCCAAACGAAAGCCGTGTTTATGATGTTGAGATAGACGGCGCTTTTTGTGTTCTTTCAAACTTCTATACATATGGCCGATTTTTAACGGTATTTGATAAGGCAAGAAAATACGTCACGCTTTCTATTTTTGTTCTTTCTTTTGTCCTTTTTTTAATCTATTGCTTTTACTACTATTCGACCAAACCCGTCCATCTGCTTTGTTCTCGCCCTGATAGTTTTATTGTTTACGGTTCTCACGCTTCTTTAAGCGTTAAGGGCGTTGTAAGTCATTGGCCCGTTAAGGATGGCAAGGTTTATACAAAAAATGGCTGCTATACATTGGAGGTAAAAAAATGAAATTAAAACACTATCTGTTGTTGGCTCTTTTTTTGTTACCTAGCTTTTCCCGCGCTGCTTCTGGAATAAATATCGAGCTTCAAGATGCAAAACTTCCAGAAATTGTTCAGCTTTTTATGCAGTCAGTTTTTAAGGCTGAGTATGTAATATCTCCAGAGGTTAAAGCTGAATCTAAAACCTTAACTGTCAGTCTAAAAAATAAAACCCCCGATCAAGCTAAAAGCTTGTTTATCCAGATTCTCAAAGATTACAAAATTCATCTAGAAAATCGCGCCGATGTTTATTTCGTTGTTAAGGACGTTCGTCAAGAGTTGAATGTGACGCCCCAGCACGTGCCTTTAAATCCTGTCCGTGCCGAAAATCCATCCCGTCCAGTACTTTTGCCTGAATCCCCGTCTTCAACTCATGATCCGGTTGATATTTCTGATCTTGTTCCGTTTGCAGATATTGACTACACTTTTTATGAGCCTGTTAATGTTGATGCAGCAAAAATTGTCGATCTTTTAAAATTTATTGGGGTATCGGCTTTAAATATTGACGGCAAGTTACTCTTTAAAATGCCTGAGGGTAGGGAAGACTATATAAAATCACTTATAGCCGATTTTGACAAAACAAAGCCTGATTTGGTCATAAAGGCATCTATATATGAGTATCAGAAAAATCAAACCGACCAAAGCGCTGTCGAGGCTGTTCTTAATCTCTTAAAAAATATCTTGTCGATTTCGTTACCTGTAACGAATTTAACTGGCGCCGCTCGTATAGCAATCAATAGCACTGATCTGCCAATTGTTTTTAAAATGCTCAATAGCTCCGAGCATTTCCGTAACCTTTCTAGCCCGACTTTACGCGCCACAGACGATAAGCCTGCCTTGATCAATGTCGGTGCATCTGTACCAGTGCTGTCTCAGATTGTCACTAACGCAACAGGTCAGACCCAGCAGTCCGTTCAGTATCGTGATAGTGGTATTACTCTCCAGGTCACTCCAAAAATACGCCCTGAAAATATCGAGCTTAATATTTTGCAATCAGTCTCAGACTTTACGCAGACAACTACTGGCGTTAATCAGACGCCAACCTTATTGCAGCGCAAGCTTGAAACAACGCTTAATTGTCGTGATGGTGATTTGATCTTGTTAGGTGGTCTCGAGCAATCAAAAAATGATCGCGGCCGCACATCATTTGGTGTTATCCCTACTGGTGCAAAATCATCCTCATCTAGCGTTGATCTTTTGCTTGTTCTTCATGTAAGTAAAATTTAGCAACTTATTATGAAAATTATTGCCCTTACTTATTAAAAGAATTCCCGATCCAGCTTTTCCTAAAAGCCATCTAATGTGATATACAAGGCTCCATGAAAGAATCCAAGAAAACCTCATTAACAGCAGCTGATGTTAAGCCCCTACGCCTACACAAGCTATGTAATTCCTCTACGGCTGAGTAAGGAAAGTATTTTGTATTTAGTGATGAAAATTGTGGATCATTTGCTTTTCTAAGAACCTCACCTCGATCTTCGTCAGCAGCGACAATTACCCATCTAACATCTTTTATGGCGGGGGCTATCTCTTGAAACTTTTTCATTCGATTGAGGCCGCTTGTAATACCAGTACTATGTTCAACCTCCATTACTGCTGGCATTAATCTCCCATTTTTAAACCAAACGCAATCAATTAGCTTCGCAGCGTCAATAGCATCAGGATATGCGGCAAGAACTCGTTCATCTGAAAGTTTCCCGATAACTCCATCTAAAGACCCTATTTTTTTATCACCATATTGAAAGCCTTTATCGTTATGAGCTATCCAAGTTCTAAAGCCTAGTTTTGTTCCAATTTCAATCAGCGCGATTTGTATTTGGAGGTGTCTCCGCTTTACCTCAATAGGCAATTCATCAGTTGGCCGTGAATCAAAACCAACCAATGCATCGTATGTTACAAATTGCAAAGGTAATTCAGAAATAGCCTCAACCCCTTTAGATTCCATCATGATCGCATTTCTATGAGGTTCTTGAGGCTTCCACACTAAATGCTTATGTCCTTTTTTAATTTCCGTTGAATCATGAATTAGTTCAATTCTGCCTGGCTTGCACCAGTAAAACTCTGGTGTATGTGCTAGCAAAGCTTCCAATGCCGACCTGGTGTTATAACTTGCTCCGAATAAACGATCAAAATTAACTGGCACATTTTCAACGAAAGCATTAGCTGCTCTCCAGAGCATTTCCTTTGATATACTCGTTTCATCTTCTGAACCATCACTTTTAAATCGTTTTATATAGATTGGGCCCTCGGGCTCCTGAACTCTGATAACCTGAACTTTTGTTTGAGTACCGCTATGTACATAATTAAAACGCACATCCTTAGGAAGTTTTGCTATTGCTTTAACTAAATTACCTGCAGTAACTTTCATTGATTACGCCCCCAGAAAATCTTTTACGGAAGATGCAATTCCCTTAGCCGCTAAAAATGGAACTCCATTTCCTACAGTTTTAAACATATTTGTAAGACTCATACTTTCAGGCAATTCAAACTCTTTAGGTAGCGATTGGATTGCTAAAGCTTCTGAAACTGATATACGTCGTGGAAGGATTGGGTGAATATGCACCTCATTATTTCCATATGCCGCTGTGGGCGAATATCTCCATCGGTGAAGTCTTTTGTATGATTTTCTTGAGACATCACCTTCAACGATTGTTTGAAATTTTACTAAGCCGGCTCTTGGCGTGAAGTAGTCCAGGGAGTTTGGATGGTTAGTGACATCATTGTTTTTAAACCAGTGCTCAATCATCAACTCTCTTGGAATATTGGGATGGTTAAGTAAATTCCACTCTTCACCGGCTGTATCAGGCCATTCATGATCAAATGCAGATCGATCTGGAAATTTTATATCTAGATTCCAATTGAATTTTTCTATTCCTTTATCCCGAGTGCCGAAAAGAATTATTCGCTCTCGATCTTGTGGTACACCATACTCAATTGAGTTAATCAATCGCTCGGTGCATTTGTAACCAGCTTTTGCGAGCATCTTTTTTAATGTGTCAAAGAAAGCTCGATGTTTTGCTGTACGGTACAGTCCTTTTACATTTTCAAAAATGAAAAAGTCTGGTTTTTGTTCGCATATCAATTGCACATATGTTTTTGACAGCTTACCGTTTTCGCCATTTTCACCTTTGTTTTTCCCTCCCACGGAGAAATCTGGACAGGGCGGCCCGCCAATGAAACCAACTAGATCACTAGAAAGTTTTGCATTTTTCATTAGATCTGCCATGGTGTTTGAGTTTTTACTCAATAGTTCACCAATATCACCATTGTGATAACCGTATTTAGGCGGTGGTATATTCAACTTCAAACGTGAATGTTTATATGCCTCAAGGAATGGTGTGTGAATTTCATTTACATAGGCAATTTCGAATCCATTTTTTTCAAACCCAAGGTCTAGAAATCCCGCTCCTGAAAAAAATGAAAATACTAAAGGCTTTGTGGACATTGTTAGATAACCTGTTAATTCTTAGTTGCAAAAGTAAATGAATATGTGGAAGAAAACGTTTTTCATTTCTTTCGCCATAATCTAATTATAGTAAGAGGGATGCCGCGACATGTATTGAGCGCCGCACCGCAGTATAAAAATTAGATTATTGAATTTTAATACCAAAACACGCCTCGATTGGTAACTACCTGGTATTTTTTTACCACCAAAAAAAACGCCGGTCCCTTGAGATCCGGCGTTGGCCATGAAAATTTTGGTGTCATCTAATATACTTTTCCATAACTTCACTTGCTCTTTTTTGGGCTTTCAAACTTGCTGTAATTTCATTTAGTTGCGCTTTAGCTAAAGCTAAATCAGCTCTGGTCTTTTGGTAGTCATCAAGCAATTTTCTGTAGTTTTTAATCGCCTTTAAAATTGCTTTGTTGGATGTTTTCTCGCAAAACTCAAGTCTAAGCTGCTCCAACTCTTTGGCTGCATCGTCGTCTAGTCTTACTGTCATTTCAATCATAATTCAATCCTTTCGCGTTCCAGTTATCGGATGGCAACATTCACCGCGCGCGGTGGGTGTCGCCACTCCGCATAACTGCGGACCCGCTGTAAATCAAAAATCGTGTCAAGACCCTTGCCGGGCTTGCCCGGTGGCATTTAATGGGAGGGGCCCGCAAAGCGGGAGGGGAACTGTTCATTGCCAGGTCTTTACTCGCTTTTTGATTTGTAGTTACAGCGACAAGAATTAACCGCAACGCGCTCGAACGCCTTTCCTCTAGCGGGTTCGGGCTGGCAATGAGGCCCGAGGTTCTAGAAAGAGTAGGGCGCGTGAATAAGTTTTTTATTTTTGCGCCCATATAAAGATTCTGGTTATTTTTTGCATGCAAAAATTGTCCAGTCCTTATTCAGGTGATTGATTTTCTGTGAATGCGGCAAATTTTATGAGGATGAATGAAAGCCAATTTGATAGGGTTGTTAGCTCGAAACACTCTGTGAAATGTGCCTTGTCGCTTTCAATAACACTTTTATGGCACCCATGTTTTAGGCTTTTTGATTGCATTATCATGTAAGTATCAAAGCGATTGCTTACAACATCACATGAAATTTCGTTGCACATGAATGAAACTCGCCAGCTACCTAGATTTCCAGGGTAATCCTCGAATGAAAGGATTTTACAGTTGGATTTTTTAAGAACTTCATATAAATCAGTCTGATTCATTTATGCATGCCTGTAGATTTGTTTGAGTTCTTGATAAATCTCTTTAAGGCCTTCGTTATCCAGTTTATCAAATGCCATTTGTTTCCAGTAAAAAACGGCCTTTAAATCTGCTGGGCTAAATTCCCGGCCATCTTCAGCTATTAACTTTTCATTTTGAAATCTAAAACCACGCCATGCTATTGATCGACCGCAAGGAGGTTCACCAAATGCGTGCAGTCTTAGAAGTTCTAGTGCGCTATAAGGTGCGGCCGCTTTTCCAGTTATCCAACGATACCAAGTTACTCGGTCAACCTGCAAAATTTCACGCGCTTTATAAGGGGTGGTGATCGTCCCAAAATGCCAACCTACAGTCAAATACCACTCGATTGTATTTTTACTTTGTAGTTTTTTTATGTCTGATTTTTTGTTCATATCGATTCAATCATATTTAGTCGAAACTGCTGAACACCCCAGTGTTTAAATATTAACACTTTTGTATATTGTGTAAAGAATGGAGCATTAGAAGGAATAAAAAACCATCTTTCCGCATCCACAAAATAAATCGCTTCCTGAGGACTGAGTATCTACATTTTATATTCGTATAATGTATATTATGTTAAATAAATAAAATTCAATAAGTTATCATTTTCACAGAAATTTAGTTCTTTACTATCAGAAAGCATCACATACTCCGCCAGAAGATTACTTAAAGAGAGTGTTTACTGGTGCTTTACTAAATGAAAACTTAAGACATTTTAAATGATTGCAAATAAATCAATATTTACATTACCTTACAAAGTGCTAGTATTAGCTTTCAAACAAGAAAAAGGGAAGAAAATGAGGGAAGAAAAACAAATTGCAAAAGTACAAACGCAACTCACCCTGCTCTGGTGCTTAAAAATTGGGGAATTCCTAGGGACCATAGATCAGCAGAAACTTATCCATCAGTTAAACTTGAAGCCTATTGTCCTCAGAAGATGGTTATTGGGTAAGATGGTGGTCCCTAGCACTATCATGTATCAAGTAAAACAACTGGCCTATGCACCACCACGTACACGCAAGTGTAGAAAATTACGCATGACTGCGTGTGGTGAACAAAATTTAGCTTCACTGAAGGTAAGGTGTGAATGGAAGATCCGTTTTTTTGATGAGATGAATAAGCGAGCAAAGTACAAGTTTTGTAAGAAATTAAAGCGGATCATTTAATTCACCGCGTAAATCCAATGAATGGCAATTGAAAAATTTACCTGCTTTTTACACCATTTATTCAGCCTTCAATCCTTTTTAAGCTGCGTTAGCATCAATATCCTATTGTTGGAGATGCTACATGCAGCTTTTGCCTACACAGGAAATGGTGAAAAAAATATCTGACTCCTGGTCGTTTGTAAGCGGTTCCGCTTTCAACTTCAAGGAAAGTCAGCGCTATACATTTCACAATCATGACAACCTCATGGCGGTTGTTCTTCCACTTTATATTGACCAATTACCGCAACATGAGTCGATTGCGATTGGTTTGATATTAGATGATGCTGAGGCACACAAAATCGCATCTCATATGTTTGGCTTATCTTCTGACGAATTATCCGATGAGGATGTCAAAGATGCCAAAAAGGAGACATGCAATATCATGGGGGGCGGCTTGATTGTAGATGAGCACAGTGAATTGGGCCTACCCAAAGAGATTCCTTTAGAAGAGTTCTTTGAACTCCAAAAAACGGCAACATTTAGCCGTTTATTTGTAAGCGATAAACCAAACGAAGACCTGGTGAATCTGGTGATCTTCGATGTAAATAATCATAAGTTTTCAGGGGTATTTTCATTATGAGCACAATGACGGGTGAAGCAGCCAAATTCTTGATTGTGGATGACAGTCGTGCAATACAAAGTATTATCAAACGTGCGATTGAAGGATGTAATTATCCAAAGCTCGAAATTCAAACTGCGACAGATGCTGAAGCTGCGATGAATATTCTCGAGGGCTATCGCCCTGACTTGATTATTACTGACTGGCACATGCATAAAATCAGTGGCCTTGAATTTTGTCAGCATGTCTGCCAAACATACGGAAAAAAAATCCCAATTGGCTTTGTGACCACGGAATCTGCCGCCGAAAAAATCGACCAGGCTTATCAAAGTGGCGCAAGATTTGTAATTAACAAACCCTTCCAAGATATTGATTTAAGATCAAAAATATTAGAGATCATTCCAGTGGGTGGCATCACTGAGCAGCCTGCGGCTATCCCAGAGAATCTCGCGACTAGCCATCAAATGCTCTCAAGCATGCTTAAGGGTCAGGCTTTTACGCTAGAGCCCTGCCCTCCACTGGGCTTAACGGATTTGACTGAAAACAATTTCATTGGATTATTTGGCGAAAACGGGAAAACACCCCCCGTCAATGCGCTTGCTATCATGGATATGAACGCTGTAGGCCTGTTGTGGGCGTTGAATAATGAAAAACCCGAAATGCTTAAAACTATACTCGCCAGTGGTGGCGCCAGTAACGACCAACTAGATGAAGCGAGAAGGTTCATGGATGAGTTTGGTGCGGGTATGTCAATTGGACATAAAAATGGACCATTGAAACTGGCTAGATCAAGTATAGTCAGTCGGCAATTTCCCCGCCTTGAGATGTCGTTGAAGAGCAATGCTGGCCGTATGGATTATCGAATCCATGTACCAGAAATCGGGACAGGATTTATTACTTATATCAAACTCCTGTAAGGAGAATAGGATGCCATTTTCTTGGGGTGAATTACTGAGCGGTGCCGGGATTATCGTTAGCTTGGGTGCCGCCTTTTTATTAGTCAAGTTGCTCATCAGCAATACATTACAGCAGGAAAAGTTTTTTAACGCACTGGGTAAGTGCTATACAGAGCTAGAGTCATCCAGCGATCGACTAGACACGCTCTGTACTATTCTGGATAGAAGATTTTCCAACTATGAGGAAAATCATAAACAATCAGATCCATTGTTAATCAATAGCATACAGCGTTTTGATAAAGTAGCACAGGAGATCAGGGATCGTCTGGATGATTTATTGCTATCGGAAGCCTCGGATAACATTATTGCTGAGCGATTGAGTGAGCCCGTGCTGCAAGAGCTGAATAAATTGCAAACACATCTAGAGCAAATGGCTGGTCAACTCCGGCGCAATAACAATTTGTCTGCTGACGAAAATGTCGAAATGGCTGCCATGAGAAAGCGGATTGAAAGCTATCAATCCATGATGATGAAAGCAAGATCAGAAGCCAAAGAGGCTGAAAACACCATGGCGGAATTGCGTCAGGAAATACAGCAACTACAGGTCATGAACAATCGCCCACTGCAATCAGCCAATGATGCATTCACAAAAGAGCTACAATTCCAACTGAATGAAATGGAGCAACAAAAACGCAGACTTGAGGAACAGCTTGCGGCATTAACCACAGAGAAACAGCGCAATGAAATAGAAAAACAATTCATTGAAGACCGTTTTATGGAGTTATCGTAACGCAGATGCAAAACAAAAAAGCCACCCGAAGGTGGCTTTTTTGTTTACGCTCATTGTTCAATCAAATCAATGCATTGAACATTTTAAATGGTGGAGCTGGGGGGAATTGAACCCCCGTCCGCAAGCCCTCCACAGACAGTTCTACATACTTAGCTGTGTTGTTTATATTTAACCAGGCACCCACCAACGAGCAAGCAGATGACGAGCGAGTTGCCTTGGATTTAATGCCTTACCAAGCAACCCGGTAAAGCACGATCCTCTCTAAATGACGCTGCTGCCGGTTACCCGGCCCGACCGAGAGGCTCTTCGGTGCAGCGTTCAGCCGGGATTAAGCGGCTAAAGCGTAAGTTTCGTCGTTTGCGACTATACTTTTTCAGATGGATTTACGAGGGAACCTGAATCCTCGGTATGCCCTGCACTGCTTTGCAACCCACGTCGAAACCGGGTCAGCCCCAATACAGACTTTGGATTATACGCCTTAAACGGTGGTGAGCCAAACTTAAAGGCGCATTGCTTCGACATGGTACAATTTATAAATGTTCAAGAAAATTGTGATTTTTGGGGTTGGTTTAATAGGGGGCTCCATTGCGCTGGCCCTTAAAAAACACCCGGAGGCTCCTCACATTGTTGGTGTGGGCCGCGCTCAACAAAGCTTGCAGGAAGCACTGGATTTGGGTTTGATTGACAGTGCGGAAACGGATATTGCTTCTGCACTGCACGCGGCGGATCTGGTTATCATTGCCACTCCAGTGGCACAGACGCCGGCGATTTTAAAGGCCATCCGCCCCTATTTGGACGAGTCGACCATTATCACAGATGCCGGCAGCACCAAGTCGGACGTGATGGCGTACGCGAGGGCCGAACTTGGGGACCAGGTTAATCAATTTGTGGGTGGTCATCCGATTGCTGGGGCGGAAAAAAGTGGCCCTGCTGCTGCCATGGCTGATTTGTATCTCGGTAAGAATGTCATTCTGACGCCTGATGCGCAGACCTCTAACTCAGCGCTGGATCAAGTCAGCAGACTTTGGCAGCAATGTGGTGCAGTGGTTTCGCACATGAGTGCGCAAGAACATGACAGCGTATTTGCAGCCGTCAGCCATTTGCCGCACCTGCTTGCCTTCGCACTGGTGGAGGATCTGGCCAAGCGTAGCAATGCGGAATTGTTGTTCAAATTTGCCGCCAGCGGTTTCCGCGACTTTACGCGCATTGCAGGCAGTCATCCTGAGATGTGGCGTGATATTGCACTGGCTAACAAAACCGCCTTATTAAGTGAACTTAGGCTCTATCAACAAGCGCTCAGCGACATGACGGCACTCTTGGAGGCTGATGACAGTCGTGCTTTGCACGATTTGTTTGAACATGCCAGCCGTGCACGTAATGACTGGGCCAAGTCAAAAATTCAATAATTACCAATCGCTATGGAACAACTGCATTTACCCGCTTCCCACAAAGCCCAAGGCGCAATCACCCTGCCTGGCTCAAAAAGTATCTCAAACCGTACGCTATTGCTCGCAGCACTTGCTGACGGCGTCACTGTCATTCGCGACTTGCTCGCCTCAGACGATACCGCCAGAATGCTGGAGGCCTTATCAGCGTTAGGCGTCAAGCTGGAAAATATCTCTGAAAATGCCTGGCAAGTCACGGGCTGTAGCGGCAACTTTCCCAATAAGCAAGCGGATTTGTTTCTGGGCAATGCGGGGACGGCCTTTAGGCCTTTGACTGCCGCACTGGCATTCTCAGGCGGTGACTACCATCTGCATGGGATTGCGCGCATGCATGAGCGCCCGATTGGCGATTTGGTGGATGCCTTGCAACAGGTGGGCGCGCAAGTCAGCTACCTGGGGAATACGGGCTACCCTCCCCTGCAAATTTCCCCGGCACAGCTGGATGTCAGTCAAGCGATCAAAATCCGAGGTGATGTGTCAAGCCAGTTTTTGACAGCCTTGTTGATGGCCTTACCGCTAACAGGCCAGGCGGCCAGTATTGAAGTGGTAGGCGAGCTGATCTCCAAGCCTTATATCGAAATCACGCTCAACCTGATGCAACGCTTTGGCGTGACCGTGCACCGGGATGGCTGGCAGCATTTTTACATTGCTGCAGGTGCGCGTTATCACGCGCCAGGAGAAATATATGTAGAAGGTGACGCGTCAAGTGCCTCTTATTTTATTGGTGCGGGAATTGTTGCGGGGGACGTCACCGTCAACGGCGTCGGCGCGCAAAGCATACAAGGCGACATCCGCTTTGCTGAGGCGGCCAACCTCATGGGCGGACGGATCAGCTATGGCGACAACCACGTGCGTGCTGAAAACACAGGCACATTGAAGGCGATTGACCTTGATTGTAATCACATCCCCGATGCGGCCATGACTTTAGCCGTGATGGCTATGTTTGTGCATGGCGATTCGGATCAGGACCGTACAACCACCCTACGCAATATTGCCAGCTGGCGCGTAAAAGAGACCGACCGCATTGCAGCCATGGCAACAGAGCTGCGCAAAGTCGGGGCCACAGTGGTCGAAGGCCCGGACTACATTCAGGTCACCGCCCCCTTGCAACTGACCCCTAACGCAGTAATTGATACCTATGATGACCACCGCATGGCCATGTGCTTTTCATTGCTCAGCCTGGCCGGCGTGCCCATTACCATTAATGACCCAAAATGTGTGGGTAAAACCTTTCCAGAGTACTTTAAGGTATTCGCCAGCATTGTTCGCTAGCCATTCTCAAGCCGCATACGCCCACTCATGCTCGTCAGGTTCTGCGGCAGGCCCCACGTCGTGAGAATGCTGATGCTGTTGCCAGGCACGCTCGTGAAAATAAAACACTACGGTGTTGCAGGCTGGTTCAACCAGCGCCATCAGCCCACCTACCAGCAGGCTGCCTGTGAAAAGATAGGCAATGGTGAACGCGACGCTAAAATGCAGCATGGCAAAAGACATGGTTTTAATCATGGTGTGCTCCTTATTAACGATGTAGCCATGATATAAAAGCCAAAAGTCAAAATCCAATTCATTGTTTTTAACTGATTGATAAGTAAAATTTATTATGAATAATCCTCTCTCTCCAGTCATTGCCATTGACGGTCCTTCTGCTTCTGGCAAGGGTAGCGTCGCTGAACGCGTGGCTACCCATTTTGGATTTCATTACCTGGACTCGGGTGCGATTTATCGTCTATTGGCTTATGCCGCAGCTCAACAAGCCGTGGCCTGGTCAAATGCTGATGCACTGGCTGATATCGCGACACAGATGCAGATCAAGTTTGAGCATGGCCAAGCTTATTTAAACGGCGAACAAGTCAGCCACCATATTCGTACAGAAGAGATGGGCAAAGGGGCCTCTGAAGTCGCTGTCCACCCTGCCGTACGTACCGCGCTGTTGCAAACGCAACGCAATTTCAGGCAAGCCCCTGGGCTGGTTGGCGATGGCCGCGATATTGGCTCTGTCATTTTCCCGGATGCCGGATTGAAAATATTTTTGACAGCCGCGGTCGAAACGCGCGCAAAAAGACGCTACGATCAGTTAATTCAACGCGGCGATCACGCAGATTACGCTTTGATTCTAGCTGATTTGCAGCAGCGCGATTTACGCGATAGCCAGCGCGCAGTCGCGCCACTCAAGCAATTGCCAGATGCGGTTTTGCTGGACACCACCGACATCAATATTGAGCAAGCGGTGAATATCATTATCGAAGCATTTAAAAAAGCGGCGCAAACTAAATAAAAACACACATAAGTCATTGAACCCAATAATTTTTTTGTGTATAGTCTTGGATTCGGGTTGCTCAAGTCACGCTTGGGCAATATTTTTTAAACCTTTTCCATTGTTGGCGCTTTTGCCTTGCAATGGCTCGCTGCAAGATGCCTGTCTTCATGCGAGTAAAAATTGGACAATTTTTTAATGGCTTCTATTTCTAATACATCCTCTTCCATGGAATCTTTTGCAGCCCTCTTCGAAGAAAGCCTGGCCCGCCAGGAAATGCGCGCTGGTGAAGTAATCACCGCCGAAGTAGTGTCTGTAGACAATGATTTCGTTATCGTTAACGCCGGCTTGAAATCCGAGAGCGTAATTAACGCCAGTGAATTCAAAAACGCACAAGGCGAACTGGAAGTTGCCGTTGGCGACTTCGTTAAAGTAGCGATCGAAAAACTGGAAGATGGTTTTGGTTCTACACAACTTTCTCGCGAAAAAGCGAAGAAAATGCAAGCATGGCTGGATCTGGAAGAAGCCATGAACGAAGGCCGTGTAGTTAAAGGTTTTGTCAGCAGCCGTGTTAAAGGCGGTCTGCGCGTTTCTGTCAGCGGCATCATGGCTTTCTTGCCAGGCTCACTGGTAGACATTCGTCCAGTTAAAGACACCACTCCTTACGAAAACAAAGAGTGGGACTTCAAAGTCATCAAGCTGGATCGCAAGCGTAACAATATCGTGGTTTCCCGCCGTGCTGTGATGGAAGACACCTTGGGTGCTGACCGTGAAGCATTGTTGGGTAGCCTGACTGAAGGTGCTGTGATCAAGGGTATCGTTAAAAACATCACTGACTACGGCGCGTTCGTGGATCTGGGTGGTATCGATGGCCTGTTGCACATCACTGATTTGGCATGGCGCCGTGTGAAGCACCCATCTGAAGTGCTGACCGTTGGTGAAGAAGTTGAAGCCAAGATCCTGAAATTCGATCAAGAGAAAAACCGTGTTTCTCTGGGGATCAAACAATTGGGCGACGACCCATGGGTGGCATTGAGCCGCCGTTACCCAGTCGGTACACGCCTGTTCGGTAAAGTGTCTAACCTGACTGACTACGGTGCGTTCGTTGAAGTAGAACCAGGCATTGAAGGTTTGGTACACGTGTCTGAAATGGACTGGACCAACAAGAACATCCACCCGGGCAAAATCGCTCAACTGGGCGACGAAGTTGAAGTGATGATTCTGGAAATCGACGAAGACCGTCGTCGTCTGTCACTGGGCATGAAACAGTGCAAACCAAACCCATGGGATGATTTCGCTGCAACCCACGCTAAAGGCGACAAAGTTTCAGGCCAGATCAAGTCTATCACTGACTTTGGTGTGTTCATTGGCTTGCCAGGCGGTATTGATGGCTTGGTACACTTGTCTGACCTGTCCTGGACTCAGTCTGGCGAAGAAGCGATCCGCAACTTCAAGAAAGGTGATGAGCTGCAAGCTGTTATCTTGGGCATTGATGTTGAGAAAGAGCGTATCTCTCTGGGCGTTAAACAGTTGACTGAAGATCCAAGCGGCAACAGCGCACCAATTGGCGAAGACAAAGGTGGTAAACCAAAAGCCAAAAAAGCAAAAGCGGATGATGTCATGATTGATGAAGCTTCTGCCGGGACAACTAACCTGGGTGCTTTGCTGAAAGCCAAACTGGATAGCAAAAAATAAGAAGGCTTTAGATCATGACAAGATCTGAACTAATAGACCTGCTTGCCCAGCGCTTTCCGCAACTTGTGCTGAAAGACGCAGAGTTATCCGTCAAGACCATCCTTGATGCAATGACGGAAAACCTGGCAACAGGTGAGCGTATCGAAATACGCGGTTTTGGCAGCTTTAGCTTGAACTACCGCCCGCCTCGTTTGGGACGTAACCCGAAAACTGGTACCAAAGTACAGGTGCCAGCGAAATACGTGCCGCACTTTAAGGCTGGTAAAGAGTTGCGTGACCGCGTAGACGCGATCGAATCTTAATTTTTGTGATTCAGCAGTAAAAAACGGTATCTTCGGATACCGTTTTTTTTTGGCCGCTCAGACCGCTATTGATGGCGCATTGAGGAGCGCTTGGGTAAAATGTCATGTGATCAAACAAGAGAGCTTTTATGCTGGTTGAATTCGAGTATTGGTGGTTATTGATTCTGCCTCTGTTTTTTACATTGGGCTGGATTGCAGCCCGCGTGGATATCAAGCAACTGATTGCTGAATCCACCTCATTGCCAGCCACCTATTTTAAAGGTCTGAATCTGCTCATTGCTGACCAGTACCACAAAGCGGTGGATGCGTTCAGTGAAGCGCTTTACATGAACAAAGACTCCCTGGAGCTGCATTTTGTATTGGGGAGCCTGTTTCGCCGCACAGGTGAGACAGACCGCGCGATTCACTTGCACTTAAACCTGCTCGAAAACTACGAACTCACCGAGCAGCAATCGACATCAATCAAAGTGGAATTGGCGCAGGATTACTTCAAGGCAGGCCTGTATGATCGTGCCGAAGAAATTTTTCAAACACTGCGCCATACTCGCTATGAACAAGCGGCCTTACGTCACCTGCTTGAGATTTATGTCAAGGAACGCGAATGGTCGCTCGCCATTGGCATTGCCACCGAATTAGAGCGTTCGTCAGGCGTGTCTTACCGCAAAGAGGTCGCTCAGTATTATTGTGAATTGGCTGCCAATGCGATGATCAAGCAGGATTGGTCCTCTGCAAAAGTCCAACTCGAACAAGCGCTGGACGCCAATAAGAACTGTGTACGCGCAAATGTCTTATTGGGCGATATCGCTGCACATCAAGGCCACCATTCTGATGCGATTGCACTTTGGAAACGCATAGAAATGCAGCATCCAGAACATCTGGGCCTGGTCGCGCAAAAAATGCTTAAAAGCTATGCTGCGCTGTATGGTGAAGAGGAAAGCGAAGGCGACCTCAAACTGTCCAGAGGCTTAAAGGAAGGCCTGAGCCAACTCCATTACTATCTGGAGTTGTATCAGCTCAGTAGCATTATGTCGGTGTTGTATGAGGCCACCCTGCAGGCTGAAGGTGCGGATAAAGCGGCAAAACTTGCCCGTAACGAGTTGATCCGCAAACCCAGCCTCAAATCGCTGGATCAATTGCTCCAAGCGCGCGCCATGCTCCAGGATGAACAACATGATTTACAGTTGATGCAGCAAACCGTTCGCAATGCCATTGGTGACCGTGCCGCCTATTATTGCGACCAATGTGGTTTCCGGGCCAAACAATATCATTGGCAATGCCCAGCCTGTAATGCCTGGGAGTCGCTGCCGCCCGAACCCACTGAAGCGACCATTCGTGATATCAAATTACTTAAACGAAAATAAACCCGTTTGGTGCCCTTCCCCAACCCGTTTCATTCCTAAGACAATTCCTTTATGACCGACAGTAAAATTGTTGTTGCCCTGGATTATGCAGATGCCAAATCGGCAATCGCGCTAGTAGATCGGCTGGACCCAAGCCTGTGTAAACTCAAGGTGGGTAAGGAACTGTTTACCGCCGCCGGGCCTCAGCTTGTCGAACAACTGGTTGCGCGGCAATACGATGTGTTCCTCGATCTCAAATTTCACGATATCCCGAATACTGTGGCAAAAGCCTGTCAGGCCGCCGCAAATTTAGGCGTATGGATGGTCAATGTTCACGCCAGTGGTGGGCAACCCATGATGCAGGCTGCACGTGAAGGCTTGGATAAGGCCTTTGGTGATCAAGCGCCGCTGCTAATCGCTGTCACGGTATTAACCAGTATGGACACGCCAACGTTGCATAGTTTGGGGATCCAGCGCACCCTGCCTGAACAGGTGCTCGCATTGGCCACACTGACACAACAATCTGGCTTAGATGGTGTAGTTTGTTCAGCACAAGAGGCCAGCATGCTCAGAAAAGCATTGGGGCCTGACTTTTGTCTGGTCACCCCGGGCATTCGCCCCAAGGACTCGGCAAAGGACGATCAAACCAGAATTGTGACGCCTGCAGATGCCATCGCATTAGGCGCCAGCTACTTGGTGATAGGCAGGCCAATTACACAAGCAGATGACCCAATTGTTGCATTAAATACAATTATTAAAAATATTTAACATTTTTAAATTAATTTAAGGGCATTAACCGTCCGATCATGAACGGGCTCAGTAGAATTAAAAACAGGCGCAATGCCTGTTTTTTTATACTTAACGATTCTGGAGGTTATATGATGAAAACGCTTATGGGTTACCTGATGTATTTCCTTTTATTGCCAGCCGCTTATGCGGTGGTTGATATCAATACGGCCAGCCAGGTTGAACTTGAAAGCCTGAATGGTATCGGTCCGGCCAAGGCGCAAGCCATCATTGAATATCGAAAAAAGAGTGGTGGCTTTAAGTCAGTGGAAGAGCTGGATCAAGTGCCAGGCATAGGCCAGGCAACCTTGGCAAACCTGAAGAAAGATGTAAGCGTCGGCGCCAAGAAAGCAACTGCGGCTGAGGCTAATAAAACCGAAAAAGTAGCAGAGAAAAAGAAATAACGATCTACATTAAACAAAAAGCACCCTATTGGGTGCTTTTTTTATTTGGCGGAGAGAGGAGTAAAGGCTTCAACAGATACATAAGCGACTGCCGTAACTATTGAAAATATATACAACCGTATGAGGAGTCTATAGCTGACCTTGAGCCATTCCGAGACATCCCCTCACATAAGCGCAAGAAAAAAGACAAAGCTGACGCTAAGGACGCATGGACGAAAGAGGAAGTATTACTTCTATGGAATACGGCCAACCTCAAAGGCAAACAAGACCTTGTAGACCTGATGTCCCTTGCGGCTTACACTGGAGAGCACGCATTGAAGAGATATGTAGCCTGAAGGTTGAAGATGTCTCAGATAACGCCTTTAACATTACAGATGCCAAAACTAAAGCTGGGATAAGGTCTATCCCTATCCACAGCAAGATTGAACCTGTAGTGAAGCGTCTTAAGGAAAACTCTAAGGATCGTTACTTACTATCCGGTCTGACCTTTAATAAATACGGCGAGAGGTCTAATGCTATAGGTAAGCGATTCGGGACGCTTAAGACTTGCTTGGGCTTCAATAAAGACAAATCCACTCACAGTTTCAGACACTCGCTTATTACCTTCTTGGATGATGCTGGGGTGCAGACAACACACATACAGGATATTGTCGGCCATGAGAAATATGGCACTACGGGCAAGGTGTACAACAAGCCTGCGCCTGTGAGTGTACTTAAGGTGGACATTGAGAAGCTGGCGTACCCTCTTCCTGACCTTAGTTGATTTGTTTTTTTATGCACGCTAAAGTGGGGAGGTTATAAATCTTTATCAGAAAAACTAATTATGACGATGTCTTTCAGTGAGCGGAAAGGCTTAAAGCCCAGACCTGAAGTTATCCAGATTGAAACAATGAATAATGCTTTACGTAATAGTTTATGGAACGTATTAGACATGATGTTATGGTCTACCAAAAACTTTACTTCCGCCGATAGTTACACAGTTGCAGGCATTAAACCTTTTAGCAGATTTCTGTGGGCAAATTATTTCAAGCTGCCTGTTGATAAAAGGCCTCAACACGGTTATGAAATTCTTGAGGCGATTAGAAACTATTATTTCAAGGCATCATGGAATGAGGTTTATGACTTTATAGAGTTTGTTGCGAATTTCACTGTCAGGTTAAACAGTCACATTTATGAAGCGCTGAATGGTATTTTAGAAAGGGAACTATCCGCTTATCGTTTCGTTAATGGTCAATTGACAGATATTACGAGCGAGCAAGAGGTGCGATTGCTAGATGAAGCATTAGCCGATACTCAATTCACTGGCGTGACTATGCATTTACAGCGAGCTTTAGAGTTATACGCGGATAGAGTTAATCCTGACTATCGCAATTCAATTAAAGAATCAATTTCGGCTGTTGAGAGCATGGCGAAGATACTAACAGGAAATAATAAAGCGATGCTCAGTGACGCTCTTAAGGCTCTCGAAAAGAATGGTCAGCTTCACAGGGCGCTAAAAGATGGCTTTGAGAAGCTTTACGCATATACAAGTGACGCTGATGGCATTAGACATGCGATGCTAGCTGAAGACAATCTTACTCAGGCAGATGCTCGCTATTTCTTATTGTCCTGTACATCGTTTGTGAATTATCTGAAGTCGAAAATGTAACTTGATGAAGATAATTATCCTCCTCCTTCTCCTTGTTTCCTTTGAAACTAGTGCCTCTGAAGACTTCAGCATCGAAGAACACTTTACAAAGCCGGTTAAGATTCCTGCGCCAATTAGCACCTATCTGAATAAAGAGATGAGAGAGGACATAGCGCTTTGCGAAGGTGTAAAACCAGAAGATATGTTTGAGGTTAAGACTATTCACCTGAATAAATCTTCAAAGACTTATTTGGTAAAGCCTGCCAGTACATGTTTATGTGGTGTTTACTATTGCCCAATGTGGATTTTCCAAATGAAACATAACACCGCGCATCTCATTTGGGATGTATCAGGAACTGGATTCTTAGAAGTATTAAATAAAAAAACAAATGGTTTTAAACAGCTTAAAGAGTTAGGTGGAGCTGCCATGCATGGGCATATGTCTATTTGGTCTTGGGATGGTAAGAAATATATAGAAATTCATAGGCAGCTTTACTCTAGAAATAATGCTAAAAATTGCTTTGATATAGAGACCTTTCACTTAAAAAACGGGAAGTTGATACGTGCAACAAATAAATGTCTAGACGAATTACCTTAGAGAAACTCTTAGCGCCACAGCAGTAGAAACGATAATAGGTAGTGAAAGCAGACCCTTAAAGGGACTCTTTCGCTACCTATTTTCTGAATAGTTGACTAAAGTACAAGGGTATTAATGTCTGTATCTATGTAAGCTAATCAATCAGACAACAGACCGCCCTGAATCATCAAAGGAATATTGTCTGAGGATATCGCTAAGTCCAACATCGGACACTTCAAGCCAGCTAGAGCCAGACCTGCTGACATACCTATAGCCATCTTGAGGAGTTCTTCAGGGGTGTGCTTGAACACGCTGGTGACTGTCTTCAGTTCATTGATGATGGATTGTTCTAGTTGTTTTGAAGCGTGTTGCATTGTCTATTACTTATATATACGTTGAAAATAAATATCAACGAGCTAGGAACATCACGCAAACGTAAGGTAAAAGCGCAAGGTAAAAATAAAAAACCTGTTATCCGTAACTTATTAATTAGTAACAGAAAACAGGCCTTATTTTACTGCTGGCGGAGAGAGAGGGATTCGAACCCTCGATAGAGTTGCCCCTATGCCACCTTTCCAGGGTGGTGACTTAAACCGCTCATCCATCTCTCCGAAAGAAGGCGGGATTATACCCATAAAAGTTAAAGACGCCAAATCATTTTATGGTGTAATCACTGGCGACTTTCACACTTCATATGGCCTGTTTTAGGGCTAGCAAGATGTCAGGTCTGCTATCTTATAAAACAGTATAAAGTTGGCTAAAAAGCTTGCTTTTGTTATTTTTAAGGTTTAATGTTTAGCACACAAACACACGGCTAAGCCTTATAAAATAAGGTGTTAACGTATGTTTATCGCGATATCTAGTTGCGATTTGATGTAGGCGGTTTGGAGAGCAGTTCTGCTACGATATTAATAGAAAAAACACAGGAGTTACTATGAGTTTGGATCTTCTCAAGGCAATGGGCGTTAAAGTGCCCTATAAAGCCAAGTATGATAACTTTATCGGTGGAAAATGGGTTGCACCGGTCAAAGGTGAATATTTTGATGTCATCTCGCCTATTACTGGCAAGCCCTATACACAAGCTGCACGCTCTAGCGCCGAGGATGTTGAATTGGCATTGGATGCAGCGCATGCAGCAGCCGATAAGTGGGGCAAGACTTCTGTCGTTGATCGCTCCAACTTGTTGCTGAAAATTGCTGATCGCATTGAGCAAAACCTTGAGTTGATCGCGACTGCCGAAACCGTCGATAACGGTAAGCCTATCCGCGAAACCATGAATGCCGATATTCCATTGGCAGCAGACCATTTCCGCTATTTTGCCGGGGCATTGCGTGCGCAAGAAGGCAGCATTAGTGAACTGGATGAACATACCGTTGCCTACCACTTTCACGAGCCACTAGGCGTGGTCGGCCAGATTATTCCGTGGAACTTCCCTATTCTGATGGCTGCCTGGAAACTGGCGCCAGCTGTGGCCGCGGGTAACGTGGTGGTAATGAAGCCTGCAGAGTTCACGCCGATTAGCCTGCTGATCCTGATGGAAGTGATTGCTGATTTGATTCCACCTGGCGTCATCAACATCGTCAACGGCTTTGGCCGTGAGGTAGGTGCCCCACTCTCTACCAGCAAGCGTATTGCGAAAATCGCCTTTACTGGTTCGACAGCTACCGGCCGTTATATCGCCCAGGCTGCAGCCAGCAACCTGATTCCAGCAACCCTCGAACTGGGTGGCAAATCGCCTAACATCTTCTTTGAAGATATCATGTCTGCCGATGATGATTTCCTGGATAAAGCCGTTGAAGGCTTGGTGCTGTTTGCATTTAACCAGGGTGAAGTCTGTACCTGCCCTTCCCGTGCGTTAATCCAGGAATCCATTTACGACAAGTTTATGGAGCGTGTATTGCCACGTGTTGCCGCCATCAAGCAAGGTAACCCACTTGACCCCAACACCATGATTGGTGCCCAGGCATCCCAAGACCAAGTGAACAAGATCCTCTCCTACATGGATATTGGTCGTCAGGAAGGTGCGCAGTTATTGTGCGGAGGTGAGCGTAATGTACTGAGCGGTGATCTGGCTGAAGGCTATTACATCAAGCCGACCTTGTTCAAAGGTCATAATAAAATGCGCATCTTCCAGGAAGAAATTTTTGGACCTGTGCTGGCAGTGACCACCTTTAAAGATGAAGCTGAAGCACTAAGCATTGCCAACGACACCATTTTCGGCCTGGGTTCAGGCGTCTGGTCGCGTGACGGCAGCCGCGCTTACCGTATGGGCCGTGGCATCAAGGCTGGCCGCGTTTGGACTAACTGCTACCACGCTTATCCTGCGCATGCCGCATTCGGTGGCTATAAAGAGTCCGGCATTGGCCGTGAAACGCATAAAATGATGCTGGACCACTACCAGCAAACCAAAAACCTGCTGGTCAGCTACAGCCCGAAAAAACTGGGATTCTTCTAAATCTTGGCGGGAATGCTAAAACAGACATTTGTTTGATCTAAAGGAGCGAATTTTTCGCTCCTTTTTTTATCTATCTATCACACTATAAACAGGGGAAGAGCATGACTGAACGTGTTTCTGCAACGCCAGCGGCCATCGCGCTCATTGAGCAATTAACCGCCCAGCATGGCCCGATTGTATTTTTTCAATCAGGCGGATGTTGTGAAGGCAGTGGCCCGATGTGCCTACCAGCCGCCGAATACATCGCCAGTCCGATGGATGTCAAACTGGGAACCTTGCCCGGTGGTGCTATTTTTTACATGAGTGACAGTCATTTCAGTTTTATGCACAGTACGCACACCATCCTCGATGCGATGCCGGGCTCCAGTGGCTCATTTTCACTCGATTGTGGCAGTGGCATGGCCTTTATCACGCGAGGCCGTTTATATTCGGATGAGGAACTCGCTGCGCTAAAACCCGAAGAGCGCGTCGGGCTTTAATAAGTAGAAGTCTGCCTGATCAATAAAAAAGGCATCCGAAGATGCCTTTGCCAGGATGACACTGGATAAACGCTGTGAATTAAAAGCCCAGGCTTTCGAGCAGATCATCCACCTGTTCCTGATTGGCGACCACATCCACGGTGTTATGTGGATCAATTTGTGGACCATTCATCAAGGAGTCCTCGTCTTTTTTGGCCGCAGGAGAAAAATCTACCAACACTTGCACCAATTGTCTCTCCAGGTCTTGTGCCAGTGAGGTCACTTTTTTGATCACCTGGCCGGTCAGATCCTGAAAGTCCTGCGCCATCATGATATCCATCAGTAACGATTTGGTCGTCGATGTGTGTTGACTGACCAGTGACATATATTCCAGTGTTTCATGGACAACAGCATCGTATTCCGATTTGAGCGAAGCACGCTGCATGACCTCTTCCCAGCGTTGCTTCAACACCGCAGCTCGATCAGATAACTCTGACTGTAAAGGCGTGGCCAGATCAGTGGCGTTCAGCACACGCTCAGCCGCCTGTTCAGTCATTTTTGCCACATAACTTAAACGGTCTCTGGCATCAGGAATTTCCTGCGCAACTTGTTCCAGCACCTTGTCATAGCCCAGCGCACTCAGATTATCGTGCAAGGAGCGGGTCATGTGTCCAATCCGGCTGATCATTTCCTCTTGCTGATTGGGACTCATCGTGGAAATCAGGTTAGAGGCAAGATCCATCGCCGCATGATCCTGATTCGGATTGATCGCTTCGGTCATGGTTACACCTCGCCTTTTTCCAATTTTTCAAAGATTTTGGATAACTTCTCTTCAAGTGTGGCAGCAGTGAAAGGCTTCACCACATAGCCACTCGCTTTGGCCTGGGCCGCAGCAATAATGTTTTCTTTTTTTGCCTCGGCAGTGACCATCAATACAGGCAATTTGGATAATTTGCTGTCTGCACGGATATTCTGCAACATGGTCAAACCGTCCATGTTGGGCATATTCCAGTCGGAAACCACGAATTCAAAGTCACCATTGCGCAACTTGTTGAGGGCATCTGCACCATCTTCTGCTTCTTCAACATTGTTATAACCAAGTTCTTTGAGCAGGTTGCGCACAATTCTACGCATCGTAGAAAAATCATCCACTACCAGAAATTTAGTATTTGGGTTGCCCATTTGTTACTCCGCTATCATTTAATTACTAATCCCGTAGCCTGTATTATGGAACGAACCATGGTCAATGCTAATCAGGATAAAGCTGGGATTTACCGGTTTATTCCTCACAGTACTATACGCGAATGGCGCGTTCACTGTTAGTTGCAAGATGTTGTAGCACCAGACGTGGCAAGTCTTTTAAATGCCCGACTTCGTGAACACCACCATGCGCAACCGCTTCGCGTGGCATACCATACACCACACAGCTTTCTTCGTTTTGGGCAAAATTGAAAGAGCCGGCATTCTTCATGCGCAACATGCCCGCGGCGCCATCTTTGCCCATGCCCGTTAAAATGATCCCGACGGCGTTTTTACCGGCGTTTGTAGCCGCTGAATCAAACAATACATCGACTGATGGCTTATGTCTATTCACCGGCTCGGCGTCAGATAAACGGGTGACATAGTTGGCGCCACTTCTGGCGAGCAGTAAATGCTGATCCCCTGGCGCAATATAGGCATGGCCAGGCAATACGCGCTCACCATCTTCGGCTTCCTTGACGGCAATTTTGCACAGACTGTCCAGACGACTAGCAAAGGACTTGGTGAAGCCTGCAGGCATGTGTTGGGTAATTAAAATGCCGGGGCAATCAGAAGGCATCTGCATTAAAAAGGACTTGATCGCTTCGGTGCCGCCAGTAGAGGCGCCAATAATCAGCAGTTTTTCACTACTGATGAGCGGATTGCGGATGGGACTTTGTTGTATCTGCGTATTAGACGCTTTGGCAATACTTTGCAAGGTGCTGATTTTTGCCCTGGCAGCAACACGGATCTTGTCAGTAATCTCGGCGGCATACTGCTGCATGCCCTGGGTAATGCCCATTTTGGGTTTGGTGACAAAGTCGGTGGCACCCAGCTCCAGTGCACGCAAAGTGATTTCAGAGCCTTTTTCTGTCAGCGTGGATACCATAAGCACGGGCATCGGACGCAAACGCATGAGTTTTTCTAAAAAATCCAGACCGTCCATGCGTGGCATTTCTACATCCAGCGTGAGTACATCCGGATTCAACTGCTTGATCATCTCGCGCGCGACCAGCGGATCCGGTGCGGTTCCAACCACTTCCAGATCCTTGGTGTCGTTAATGATTTCGCTCAACAAACTGCGTATCAATGCCGAGTCGTCAATCACCAGCACTTTTGTTTTCATGGCATAACCCCTTGTTTTAATTATTATTAGAACAAATCGATATCTCCACCCACATCGTTGGTTTGCAGCTTGCTGGAGTAAGCTTGCTCGCGCTTGACCAAGGTGTAGTTGTTCAATTGTTTCAGCTTTTTAACCAGTACTTTACCGGTTTTGGGAAAGAAATAAACCTTGCGGGGATAAATATCCAGCAAATCTTCGCCGGTGACTTTAATCCCTTCTTCTTTCAGATACTTTTTGACAAACGCAGCATTACGATCACCCACGTTATTGGTGGTAAAGCTGCGCAAGACGTTGCCGCCCCCAAAAATTTTAGCTTCGAGGTTTTCGCGCTTGGCGCCGTTACGCAACAGCTGGTTGATCAAGACTTCCATGGCATAAGTGCCATAGCGCATCGACTCAGAGATCGGGCTGTCCTTGTCTGCACTGCCCCCCTCGGGCAACATGAAATGGTTCATGCCACCAATGCCGGTACGGCTGTCACGGATACAGGCAGAAACACAGGACCCAAGCACGGTGACAATCAACATGTCCTTGTCTGTGTAGTAATACTCCCCTGGTGAAATTTTGGCAGCATTGCAATTAAATGTTCTGTCAAAATACAGGGTGTTAGAAATTTCTTCTTGCATGACACTCATAGCGATTTCCGATGCGTAAAGAGGCTGGAACGTGCCGCGCCACTGGTTTTTAATTTATAGACGGTTTTTCCCAACAGTTGCAGGTGGTCGGACACATACAAAAAGTTTTCTGAATGGCCTGCCAATAACAAACTGTCTTCATGCATGAGGTTGACAAATTTTTCAATGATTTTGCCTTGTGTCGGCTTGTCAAAATAGATCATGACATTGCGGCAAAAAATCACATCAAAGCCATCATGAAATGGCCATTGTGCATCCAGTAAATTCAATTGGTGAAAATGAATCAGGTCACGGGCGGCTTTTTTGACACGGACCAGGCCGTCATGCTTGCCTGTGCCACGTTCAAAAAATTTGCGTACACGACCGTCATCCATTTTCTTGACCCGGTCTAGCGGGTACACGCCTGCACTCGCCGTCGCCAGCACATTGGTATCAATGTCTGTGGCAACAATTTCTACAGGCGGTTTCAAGCTATTAAACGCTTCGCAAGCGGTGATCGCAATCGAATAAGGCTCTTCGCCCGTCGATGCCGCAGAACACCAGATGCGTAGCGGTTTTCCTCGCCGGTTGGCTGACAGCTTCACCAGATGTTCGGCCAAAATCGGAAAATGATGTTCTTCCCGAAAAAACGAGGTCAAATTAGTGGTTAGCGCATTGGTAAATGCTTGCCACTCATCCGCATTGTTCTGCTGCTCGAGCGTGTCCAGATAGTGTTTGAAACTATTCATGTCCAGCGCGCGCAAACGCCTGCCGATTCGGCTGTAGACCATATCGGTCTTTGCATCGGATAATGAAATGCCTGCATGGCGATAAATCAGACTTTTAATTCTGACGAAATCATCGCGCGTAAACAAAAACTCGCGATCTTCTTGCTCTTGTTTTTTTAATGCACTCACTTCGTTATCCTATGCAAATCCGCGGGCATACACTGCCAGAATTAAGCGCGTGTCGTGTTGATACGCTCTCTCATTTGTGAAATGGCCAAATCAACTTGCTGATTATCTTTAACTTGGGTTTCATAGCTGCTTTTTGCATGCTTGCTGCGCTCTTGCATTTGAGAAATTGCTAAGGCAGCAGCTTTGTCTTCAGCACGACGGTTTTGTGCTTCCGGGGTTTGTGCAGCAAATGGATGCAACGCTTCCTTGTACTGCTTCACAACGTCAGCAGCTTTAGGCTCACGCGCAACGGCGGCTTTAATCGCCATTTTTGTTGCACGGTAGTTCCAGTCTTGGATACGGTCATCCATGTCAGCTTTGCTGTCGATGAATACACCAACACAGATAAATACATCATCTGCCTCTTCCAGCGGGATCGTGCCGTCAGCGACGCAATCCATTACAGCCATCGCTACACCACGTTGTGCCGGGCCAAACATTTGTGTTGCCTGACGTCCATCTTTAATGGTCACCTTGTTAAACATTACGGTGTTTGGTTTTACCATCATGTTTGGCGCTGCAATCGCCAACAAACCGTTTACGCCTTGTTTTTGGTCGGTGAGCGTACGACAAAATGCGTCTTCTGCAGCGCTACCGCGTGGACCCATAATCAAGTCAATGTGGGCCACATTTTTCAAATCCAAACCACCTTCTGGACGCTCTTCGATGACTAAACCTTCGCCAATCAATACTCGATCAATCACTGCCATTTTTAACTCCTGATATAAAAAGTACTACTTTATTAAAGGGCTTTCGCTACCCTGCCCTAACCGTTGCTGACCTGACGATAATCATCGTCCCAGTCTGCATTTCCTGCGCGATGGCTGGACGCTTTTGCCTGTCCATCCACAATAAATACCCCTACTGCACTAGCCAGCTCGTTGGCGTGATCCATCAGGGATTCTGCAGCCGCAGCAGCCTCTTCAACCAAAGCTGTGTTTTGCTGCGTCACATCATCCATGCGGATCACCGCATCGTTGACCATGGCGATGCCGGCACTTTGCTCATTCGATGCCGATGCAATTTCACCAATAATCACACTGACCCGTTTCACGGAATCCACGATTTCATGCATTGTGTTTCCAGCTTCCTGCACCTGACGGCTACCTTCTGCTGTTTTGTTCACGGAGTCAGTAATCAATTCTTTAATTTCACGTGCAGCCACGGATGAGCGTTGCGCCAGGCTACCCACTTCGGCCGCCACCACTGCAAAACCCCGACCTTGCTCACCGGCCCGGGCCGCTTCTACCGCTGCATTTAGCGCCAGAATGTTGGTCTGGAAGGCAATGCCATCAATCACGGAAATAATGTCTTCAATCTTGCGGGCACTCTCATTGATATCACTCATGGTGGCCACCACCGCACCGACGACCTCGCCACCTTTGACGGCAACTTGTGAGGCCTGTGCAGCTAAATTATTCGCCTGCTTGGCGTTTTCGGCATTCTGCTTCACTGTCGATGCGAGCTCGTCCATGCTGGAAGCTGTTTTTTCCAGGTTGGCCGCTTGGTCCTCAGTACGGCGACTCAAGTCAGCATTGCCCTGGGCAATTTCCTTGGCAGCAATATTGATAGATTCCGCTGCGGTCTTCACCGTCAACACTGGCTCTACAATCATGTCCAGCGTATTGTTCATGCCTTGCACAATCTTGCGATAATCGCCTGGGTGTCTGTCTGCATTGGCGCGGACGGTGACACGGCCCTCTTTGGCGGCTTCAGCAAGCATTTGGGCGTCTGCATTCAAGGCTTTCAGGTTGCTGCGCACTTGCTCTATGGTTTGATTGATTTTTGCCTTGAGGCCTGGGAACTGCTCCAGCGGTGCATCAAAATTACCATCACCAAACGCTTGTACGCAGGCCATGGCTTTTTGATTCAACTCGATATGTCCAGCCACGATATTGTTGATACTTTCAGCCAATAATGAGAACTGGCCTTTGAACATGTCTGCACGCAGGGTCATATCAATATTGCCTTTTTCGTGCTCGGCATTGACCCAGTTTACAGAGTCTACAATCCCTTTCAGGTTGCCGCGGATACGATCTACGCTCTTGTTCATGGCGGCTTTCTTGCCTGGCATGGCTTCCAGTTGCGCCGTCAGGTCACCCCGGCCAATACTGTCCATGACTGCAATAAAGCGCTCGGTTTCGGTCACATAGCCATGAATCATGCGATTCACAACGTCAGCCACCACTTTAAAATCACCCTGTAATTGACCGCTATTCAAACGCGCATCCGTTTCACCTTCGGCATGGTTTTTAGCCATTGCTGTCAGATCCTGAATCAATGCCTGTACGTTAGATTTGAGGCCATCGAAGCCTTGATTGAAGCCATGCAAATGTTCTGGCAAGCGTTCAAGCTGCGTATTCAGCTCACCACGACCCAGCGCCTCAACGGCGCGGCCGGCTTTTTCCATACTGGCCACATGCATGTTTAACAGATGGTTCACGCTTGCGGCAGACTGGCTCAGCTCCCCTGCAAACGCAGTCACATCCAGTTGCGCGTTAAGGTTGCCTTTGGCATGCTCAGCTTCTATCAGCGCCAATTGCTGTTTGAAGTTTGCAAAACTGGCTTTTGACTGATTGATTGCATCTGCTACCGAGGCTGTGGCTGCGCTTGTCTGCTCAGCAAAGTCACCCTGCGCCAGAGATTGTGCGGCTTGCAGTGTTTGCAAGGGCTCGCCACCTACCACGTGCTTCACTGAAGCGGTCAGACCGCATGCCATGAATATGGCCAACAGCGTTAATCCTGCATGAAGCATGAAACCCATACCTGAACCGGTATTTAAAACCAGTGGTGCCAACAGACTGCATACCAGCACGCCCAGTATCATCGTCAGTTGTAATGAAAGCTTAGTACGAGAAAGTCTTCCCGCAAGCGCACCCCATTGATCAGCGAACATGCGTTTCACTCCTTTTTTCCAGATCCAGATAATTTATTATTTGGTCTATTTATCGACCTATGTCAGCGATTATTCAGCATGCAAGCCACTTTTGAATTGCATGTAAAAAGGGGAAATTTGGTTCTTTTGCGGTAATTGCCCCCCTAAAGAAATTCTTATCGTCGTAATTACTTACCTGGCGGGGTGGTTTTGATCATGGGGATTATTCGAGCCATTTAGCCTTTGCAGCAGCAAACAGGGGGATTTAAGCCCTATGTGCTGCTACAGAAAGCAATTTGGCGCTTAAAAACTTTCCCAGCTATGATCGTGCGTGCCCGTTTTGAGCAACTTGCCCGGATCACCAGCGCCACGGCTTGGGCTGACTTTATGTTTATGCATGGCAGTCAGGTTGACTGCACGGTTTTTCTCAGACACGCGGTGCGTGTTTGCGTGCGCACTGGAAAACCCGCCAGCGGCCACGCCCTCCAGTTTAAACTGACTAATGGCATCGGCTAATTGATTGGCCTGATCGACCAAGGATTCAGCCGCAGCAGCAGCCTCTTCAACCAAGGCTGCGTTCTGCTGGGTGGTTTCATCCATGCTGGTCACTGCCTGGTTCACCTGGTCAATGCCCGTTGACTGCTCGGTAGATGCGGCTGAAATCTCACTGATGATATCGGCCACACGCTGGACTGAGGAAACCACTTCTTCCATGGTGTTACCAGCATTCTCAACCAGTTTGGTGCCTTCGGTGGTCTTGTTCACAGAGTCGGTGATCAATTCCTTGATCTCTTTTGCCGCACTGGCTGAGCGTTGCGCCAGATTACGTACTTCACCCGCGACCACCGCAAAGCCTCTGCCCTGCTCACCTGCTCGCGCGGCTTCTACCGCTGCGTTCAGCGCCAGGATGTTGGTCTGGAAGGCAATGCCGTCGATCACCGAAATAATGTCTTCGATCTTCTTGGCACTTTCGTTGATCGCACTCATGGTGGCAACCACTTCATTAACAACCTGGCCACCTTTGACGGCAACGCCTGAGGCGGTCAGCGCCAGCTGGTTGGCCTGTTTGGCGTTGTCAGCGTTCTGTTTCACGGTCGAAGCCAGTTGTTCCATGCTGGCGGCAGTTTCTTCCAGGCTGGAGGCTTGCTGCTCGGTACGCGCAGACAGGTCTGAGTTACCGCTGGAGATTTCATTGGCGGCAGTGGTGATGGTTTCGACGGCTTCAGTCACCGCAATGATCGGTTCTACGATCATGTCCAGCGTGTTGTTCACGCCTGCAATGATCTTGCGGAAGTCGCCATTGTGTTTGTCGACATCAGCACGCACGGTGATGCGTCCTTCTTTTGCGGCTTCGGCCAGTTGATTGGCGTCGTTGACGAGCAGGTTGACCGCTTCAATACAGGTATTGAGGTTGTTCTTGAGCTCGTTAAAGTCGCCATTGTAATGGTCGGTAATCCGCTCAGGGATGTCGCCTTTGGAGATGCGGTCTACGTAGTTCGCAGCCACATTCAATGGTCCAATCACGGAATCCAGGGTGTTGTTGACGCCTTCAACAATCTTGCGGAAGTCGCCATTGTGCTTGCTGGCATCGGCACGGGTGGTGAGTCTGCCATCGACCGCGGCTTGTGACAGCATGTCGGCATCGCTAATCAGCGCATTGACGGCGTCTATACACTGGTTGAGGTTGTCTTTAATCGTGTTGAAGTCACCATTGTAGTGGTCGGTAATCTTGGCCGGGATATTGCCCTTGGAGATATCGGACACATATTGGGCCGCCACGTTGAGGGGGTCAATCACCGCATCCAGCGTCTCGTTCACGCCCTGGACAATCTTGCGGAAGTCACCTTGATGCTTGCTTGCATCCGCACGGGTGGATAAACGGCCTTCTACCGCTGCGTGCACCAATTCTTCAGTGTCATACACCATACTATTAATGGTCTCTATACACTGGTTCAGGTTGTTTTTAATGGCGTTAAAATCGCCTTTATAGTCAGCCGTAATCTTTTCTGGAATTTCACCTTTGGCGATCTGTTCCACATAGCTCGCAGCCACACCCAAAGGCGTTACAACTGCATCCAGTGTCTCGTTTATCCCCTCAACCACTTTGCGGAAATCGCCTTGATGCGGCTGAATGTCTGCCCGTGTAGAGAGATTGCCTTGTACCGCAGATTGTGCCAGGCCATGGGTATCATGAATGAGTAACTTAATCGACTTGACCATGCTTTGCATGGCCGTCATTAACTGGCCGGTTTCATCCTGGCTATGCACCTCAATCACGACATCTGTTCTACCTAGTGATAAGTCCTGTGCAACCTGGGCGGCTTCACGTATGGGTTTTGCAATTTTTGCGGCTGAAAACCAGATGACCGCAATCCCGGTTGCCGTCACCATCAAGCCTAACAATAACTGCCATAAAGCGGCTTGATTCGCACCGCTAGACAATCGTTGATCAAGCGCTTGCGCTTCTGCCAGCACGACGGCGGTTGGTACTTTAATCAGGACAGACCAAGGTTTGCCAGTGCGGCCCAACATAATGGGGGCGAGCGCCATCATTTGACCAGCCTGCTCATCAATGGCTGCCATATCTCGACCAGACTGAATTTCTTGGAGATACTTTGCGCTGCTGTCGCCAACAATTTTGCCAAAGGGCTGGCCAATCAAGCCTGGATTACGGCTATCGGCCACAATCAGCCCCATATTACTGACGATAACCACTTCGCCCTTGCCGTCAAACAGATTCTTGCTGGCACCTTCAGCGGTTTTTTGCACAAAGTCCAGATTGTAGTCAGTCCCGGCGACACCATAAAACTTGCCGTTCTTGATAATGGGCACCGACAGCGTGGTCAGCCATACAGATTTGCCTTGCACAATATAAGGAAATGGGTCCAATACACTTTCGGTATGGTTTGTTTTGGGGCCAAGATACCAGCCGCCTTTCATGACACCATTGGGGTGCTTGTCCAGCGTGTCATACTCCACCAGTGGTTGCACCGCAATCCGTCCGCTTTCATCACGGTTCCAATAAGGCGTAAAACGGCCGGTGAGGCTATTGTTGCCATCTCTGCCGGTTTTAAAAGCGTCATCTTTACCATCAAGCGCATCCGGCTCCCAACAACTATAAGTGCCATTGAACTCTGGGTTTTGTTTCAGCACATTGAGCAAGATGGCATTAATCTGGTCACGCCCCAGTGCCACGGAACCCTCTTTACTCAACACAAAAGTATTTGCCATCGTGCGTGCCGCATCCAGTGCGACATCAAACTTGGCCTGGATTTTTCCTGCTTCAGAGCCAGCCAGATTCTTCAAGCTGTTTTTGGTGCCTTCGTTGACTAACAACGATACGTTTTCAGACACCAGTTGCTGATTGTTTTTAGCTGAGAGATAAGAGGATCCGACGAGAATGCTGCCGCTAACCAGAATGGACAGCCCTGCCATCAGGACGATTTTGCCCTGAATAGATTGAAAGCGCTGAGACAACTGCATATTGACTTCCTTTGCATAAAAATAAATAGGGGGCGTGCATTGCTGACGCACTGCTCTTCCGAGTTATTTCTAGCTTGAAGTCAATCAATGACCGTAAAGCCAATTTTTATATGAATAATAAAATCCGTTTATAAGATTTTTTATTCACTGTTTATGTAATCATTATCCCGCTAAAGATAAATATCCAAATTGAATGTAAAACGTATTTTTATGGTTCTGTTTAAAGTCATTCAGGCATGAGGTTGTACAAACCATGCCCAATGAAGTGCAGACACAAAAAAACGGCTGCCGAAGCAGCCGTTTCTGAAGATGACTTAGGTCAAAACTCTTCCCAATCCGAATTATCCGTGCCGGTTTTGGCAGTGAGCCTAGGTGGACTGGCCGTCGCTTGAGCACGCTGGGGTTTATCCACATAGCCGGAGGGGGCTGGAACCGGTCGTCCCGAGCCATGCTGAGGCATGCTTCGCGGTGTTGAAGAAACACTTCCCTTGGCTTGAGACTTAGGTGAGGCGGTAAAGCCTGATCCCGCGCCCCTCTCCAGCTTGAACTGGCTGACCACATCCGCCAGCTGATTGGCCTGATCAACCAGGGATTCAGCCGCAGCGGCCGCTTCTTCAACCAAGGCTGCATTCTGTTGCGTGGTTTCATCCATGCTGGTCACTGCCTGGTTCACCTGCTCAATGCCGGTGGTTTGCTCAATAGAGGCAGCAGAGATTTCACTGATAATGTCAGCCACACGTTGCACAGAGGAGACCACCTCGTCCATCGTGCTACCGGCATTTTCAACCAGCTTGGTGCCTTCAGTGGTTTTATTTACAGAGTCTGCAATCAGCTCTTTAATCTCTTTCGCAGCACTGGCTGAACGCTGGGCCAGATTACGTACTTCACCCGCTACAACCGCAAAACCACGGCCCTGTTCCCCTGCACGCGCCGCTTCAACTGCCGCGTTCAAGGCCAGGATATTGGTCTGGAAGGCAATGCCGTCAATGACCGAGATGATGTCCTCGATCTTCTTGGCACTCTCGTTAATCGCACTCATGGTGGCAACCACTTCATTCACCACCTGTCCACCTTTAACCGCGACACCAGACGCTGTCAGTGCCAGCTGGTTGGCTTGTTTAGCGTTGTCGGCATTCTGTTTAACCGTGGATGCCAACTCCTCCATGCTTGCCGCCGTTTGCTCCAGGCTGGAAGCCTGTTGCTCGGTACGGGCGGAAAGATCTGCGTTACCGCTGGAAATTTCATTGGCCGCAGTGGTGATGGTTTCGACGGCTTCAGTCACCGCAATGATCGGCTCTACAATCATGTCCAGGGTGTGGTTCACGCCTTCGACAATTTTGCGGAAATCGCCTTTATGCTGGGAAGCGTCAGCCCGCACTGAAATGCGGCCTTCGCCTGCAGCTTCGGTCAGGCCGTTGATGTCCCCAATCAGCCCTTTCAGGTTAGCGCGAACTTGCTCAACCGTATCGTTTATCTCGCCTTTTTTACCTGGCCAGCGCTGAAGTGGAATGTCGAAGTTGCCTTCGCCAAATCCCTTCACGACCTGCATGGATTGCTGGTTCATTTCCAACAAGCCAGTCACCATATTGTTCACAGACTTGGCCAGCGTACTGAAATCGCCTTTAAACATGTCATCACGTAGCATGGCATCAATTTCACCTTGCTCATGCGCATTACTGACCCAGTTCACCGAATCAATCAAGCCTTTGAGGTTGCCGCCAATCTTCTTGACGCTCTTGTTGATAAACGCTTTTTCTCCGGGGAATTCCTTGATGGTGGCGGAGAAATTGCCTTCACCAAATTGCAAAATACAATCAGTCACGGTTTTATTTTCTTCGATATATTCCTGCACCATGCCGTTAACCCCTTCAGCCAGTGAACTGAAATGGCCTTTGTATTTGGCAGGGTCAATAAAATAGCTGATATTGCCCTGGCGATGGGCAGCAGACATCTGGTTTAAATCGGAAATGATATTGGTCAAATTAGCCCTGACTTGTTCAATATCACGATTGATCTCAGCTTTTTTACCTTTGAATGTTTCAAGCGGAATAGCAAAGTCACCATTGCCAAAACCGTTGATCACAGCCATCACCTTGCGGGTCGACGTATGTTGGTCATCCAGCATTTGATTGACACCTTCAGCCATGTCTTTAAACATTCCTTGGTGTTGTGCACTGTGAATACGGCGATCAATCTCACCATTGGCTTGCGCATCCGCGACATCCTTCATTTCGCTGATGACTTTTAGCACATGTTGCCGCATGCGTTGTAGCTGGTAGGCAACACTGCTTTGGTCATGTTCAACCAGAGGTACGGCAAAATCAGAATCTCCTTCGCCAATTTTTTTGGCAAACTCAGTGAGTTCCAACGGATCTGCGCCTAAACGGTTAAGCAGGGATTTAGAGATTGAAATAGCCATCCATCCAGCGATGAGAATGGCAATCCCCAATGCAATTTGCATCAGTATGGAAAACCCGGAAGCGACAGACTTGGCTTGCGCTGAAGCCGTTTTGTTTAATGCCTCCTGATAATCAATAAACTGGTTAATGGTTTTGAGCCATTCTACAAACAAGGGCTTGGCTTCACTCATTAACAGACTTTTCGCTTGCTCGTCATCACCTGCATTGCGTAACGCAATCACACGTTCAATCACCGGTAATGTTTTTGCCTCGATAGACTTGATGTGCGTGAGAATTTCCTTTTCATCAGCCGTCACGGTCGCATCCGCTTTAAAGATAGTATCCAGCTTGGCCGCACTCTCTTCATAAGCAACCGCCAATCGCCGGATATCACTGATGGACTTATCTACTTCAGCACTGGATGTCTCTAGCGTCACATCCCGTAAACTAATCGCCCGGTCATGCACGCTGCCGCGAAAATTAATGGCATAGCGCTGCTTAACGCTATTCACATCATTGATTTCAGTCAGCGTATCGTCGATTTCACGTACACGGTCAATTCCAATAAAAGTTAATCCTGCCATCAGCAGAATCATGCTACCAAAACCGACCATCAGGCTTTTCTTTACTCTCATGTTTCCAAACATTTATCCATCCTTAGTGTTTGATGACGCCTCTGCCAAGTGCTTGTTTAAAAAGTAAAAAGATCAATATCATGCACATCGCCAGACATGTCTTTCCAAAACAAACACTTTTTCGAAAATATATTGCTATATTGCAATTTTCCGCGCCTCAAGCATCCCCTAAAGAAACACTTAAAACCTATCCTTTTTATGTCTTTGATTTATCCCCTTAAAATGCAAATATGATCTAGTCGGCATCATAAAAAAACCGGCTGTTTAGCAGCCGGCTTGTGATTGTGACAAATGACTAGAACTCTTCCCAATCCGAATCGTCAGTGCCTGTCTTTACAGGGACTTTCGTCGCACTAGCGGGAGGTTTCGAGGTCGGCTGTTTATTGACATGGCTGGAACGCGAAGCAGCAGCAGGCCGCGGTGCTGAATATCCACTGCTACCAGAAGTTGATTTGAGCGTTGCAGTAAAGCCGGTATTACCTTTTCCTTCCAGCTTGAACTTACTGATCACATCTGCCAGCTGATTGGCCTGATCAACCAATGATTCAGCTGCTGCGGCAGCTTCCTCGACCAGCGCCGCATTCTGCTGCGTGGTTTCATCCATGCTGGTCACCGCCTGGTTCACCTGGTCAATCCCTGTGGTCTGTTCAGTAGACGCTGCTGAGATCTCGCTGATAATGTCAGCCACACGTTGGACGGAGGAAACCACCTCTTCCATGGTGTTCCCGGCATTCTCAACCAGCTTGGTGCCTTCTGTGGTTTTATTCACAGAGTCAGTAATCAGTTCTTTGATCTCTTTCGCCGCACTGGCTGAACGCTGGGCCAGGTTACGTACTTCCCCTGCCACAACCGCAAAGCCACGGCCCTGCTCACCTGCACGTGCTGCTTCTACCGCCGCATTCAAGGCCAGGATGTTGGTCTGGAAGGCGATACCGTCAATGACAGAAATAATGTCTTCGATCTTCTTCGCACTTTCGTTGATTGCACTCATGGTGGCAACCACTTCATTGACCACTTCACCGCCTTTAACGGCGACGCCTGAAGCCGTCAGTGCTAGCTGGTTTGCCTGTTTGGCGTTCTCAGCATTCTGTTTCACGGTAGAGGCCAACTCTTCCATGCTGGCTGCAGTTTGCTCCAGGCTGGAAGCCTGTTGCTCAGTACGCGCAGACAAGTCTGAGTTACCGCTGGAGATTTCATTGGCAGCGGTAGTAATGGTTTCCACCGCCTCTGTCACCGCAATAATCGGTTCTACGATCATGTCCAGTGTGTTGTTCACCCCTTCGATGATCTTGCGGAATTCGCCATTGTGTTTGTCGACATCCGCACGGACAGTGATGCGTCCATCGTTTGCGGCTTCAGTCAGCAGGTCAGCATCAGCGACCAGCATGTTGACCGCATCAATACAGGTATTGAGGTTGTTCTTCAGTTCATTGAAGTCACCATTGTAGTGGTCGGTAATCCGCTCAGGGATATCGCCTTTGGAGATACGGTCTACGTAGTTCGCAGCCACATTCAATGGGCCAATCACCGAATCCAGGGTGTTGTTGACGCCTTCGACAATCTTGCGGAAGTCGCCATTGTGTTTGCCAGCATCGGCTCGGGTTGAGAGCTGGCCATCGACGGCTGCTTGTGACAGCATGTTGGCGTCTGCCACCAGGGCGTTGACGGCGTCAATACACTGGTTAAGGTTGTCTTTAATGGTATTGAAGTCACCATTGTAGTGATCTGTGATCTTGGCCGGGATATGGCCTTGTGAAATGTCGGCCACGTATTTGGCCGCCACATTCAAGGGCGTAATCAACGCATCCAGTATCTGATTAATACCCTCGCCGATTTGTTTGACAAATCCCACCGGAAGCTTGCTGATATCAACACGCTCTTTAAGATTACCTGCCGCAGCAGAATTGACCAGCCTGAATACTTCCTGCTGCCCTATATGCTCCGTTGTTTTATCTTCCCATTGCGTCATGCGGCCAAGATACTCTCCTTGAGCGTTGAATGCAGAGATCACGGCAACTTGTATTTTCTTACCGTACATAGAAAGCTCAATTACCCTGGGGATTTTTGAAACTTCTAAAAATGTTGGCCGGATATCCTCAGGCAGATAATTTGCCAAATTGTGCCCAATCATGCCATCCACTTTAAACTCGGGGTGGGTTTTGGCAATTTCATTCGTCATTTCCTCCCACAGGTTACGCGCCGCGTCATTCATGTATTGCAGTTGCTGGCGACTGTCACTATAGGTAAAGGCGGTAGTACTCTGATCGAGTGCTGCTTGCAGTCTGCCTGCTTCTTCCGCCATTTTTCTGGAGTCGTTCACATCAAATCCGATCTTGATTTGCATGGATTTGAGTGTCTTCATCAAACTGCCAAATTCATCATTGCCACGGGTGTCGATCTTGAAGTTGAGTTCACCACCAGCCAAGCCTTGAATAGCATCAGCCATCACAGAAACTGATTTTTTCAGCTTGTGTGAGAATAAGCCTCCCGCCACCAAGGCTGTCGTCAAACCAAGCCCCATCCCCAGCCATGCGTCCGCATGGTGATGATAAAGATTAAAGCCAGAGATGACAGCAACTGGTGTCAACATGGCTGCTGACAGTTTATACATGACCGGTAAGTCATGGACTTTTGCAGCCAGTATTTCAGTCCAAGCGGGCTTGGGCAATTTGCCGTCACGCATTTGTTGGTAAAGCTTTTCGGCCTGTTCAATCTGCCCACGGGTGACCTTGTTACGTACGGACATGTAGCCGACGACGGCTTTACCTTCACGAATAGGCGTCACATTGGCTTCTACCCAGTAGTGATCGCCATTTTTACAACGGTTTTTCACCATGCCATTCCATGGTTTGCCTGCCTTAACCGTACGCCACAAGTCCTCAAATGCCGCAGATGGCATATCCGGATGACGAATAATGTTATGATTTTTTCCGACCAGTTCGGATTCGCTGAATCCACTGATCTCAAGAAACTCCCGATTGATATAGGTAATTGCTCCTTTCAAATCGGTTTTGGATACGATAGAGGCCCCCTCTTTAAGCTCAATCTCTTTTTGAGTCACTGGTAAGTTGATTTTCATAATCAGATCTCTTTCGCAAATTTGTAGTTTCACTAGGACGAAATTTCATTTATTACTTCTATCATGCAGTCTAATCCATTGCTGCAAAATCGAATGTGTAAAAGAAACGGGTATTCTTGCTTCAATACCTCATTTAGCCAAAGAAAAAGCCGACCAGCAGGTCGGCTTTTCATGATGCTAGGCACTCAAAATATGAGGCTGCGGGAAGAAGTATTGACTATGCATCACATAGGATAACCAATCAACAAAGACGCCCAAAGTTTCAATGCCTCAATGAGTTTTTCAACCATGGTATGAATCACATCCATCATGCGCCCCTTTTTTTGACTGCATTAGATCATTAGAACTCTTCCCAATCCTGATTATCAGTGCCAGTTTTCGCGGCTTTAACGGGTTGATGACTGGCTGCAGCAGGCTTGGGCTGGCGCGCAGGCATGGAGGCTACCGGCGCACGGCTGGTCGCCGCAGGACGAACCTGTGCATGTGTTGCTTGGCTTGAGCCGCGCAGTTTAAACCTGTTTACTGTATCCATGAGGTTGGATGCTTGCTCTACCAGTGACTCCGCTGCTGCTGCCGCTTCTTCTACCAGGGCTGCATTCTGTTGTGTCACCTCATCCATATGGTTCACGGCATCGTTGACTTGGTTAATCCCGGAGCTTTGTTCTGCAGATGCCGCCGTAATTTCACTCATGATATCGGTCACTCGCTGTACTGAAGTGACGACTTCATGCATGGTTTCACCAGCCGTTTGCACCAGTTTGGTCCCATCAGCCGTTTTATTCACTGAATCGGTAATCAACTCCTTGATTTCCTTGGCTGCACTAGCCGAGCGTTGTGCAAGGTTGCGTACCTCGCCAGCTACCACGGCAAAGCCTCTGCCCTGCTCGCCGGCACGTGCGGCTTCAACCGCCGCGTTCAAGGCCAGGATATTGGTCTGGAACGCGATACCATCAATCACCGAAATAATATCTTCGATCTTGTGGGCACTTTCATTAATGGCGCTCATGGTCGTCACTACGTTGCCTACAACGTCACCGCCGCGAATCGCCACTTGCGAAGCTGCTTCAGCCATCTGATTTGCCTGGCGCGCATTCTCGGCATTCTGTTTCACAGTAGAGGCCAACTGTTCCATGCTGGAAGCTGTTTCCTCGAGGTTGGAAGCCTGTTGCTCCGTCCGGCTGGAGAGGTCATTGTTACCACTGGAGATTTCATGGGCAGCTGTATTTATGGTTTCACCTGCTTCGCGGACACGCACCAATATGTCGCTAAAAGTATCCAGCAACTGGTTAATAGCCACCATGATTTTCACAGATGAGCCTTTTGCTTTACTTTCATCCAATCTGGAAGAAAGGTCGCCATCTACAGCATTTTCAACCACCGTTTTAATTTCATTTTCAAGACGTTTTTCTTCTGTCAAATTGACCCATTCAACCACACTGCCCATGCGCTCACCATTTTCGTCAATCAATGGATTGGCAGTCAGACGGAAAAACATATTTCCAATGGGCAGCTCAGCCACGTGCTTGCTGGTCAGGCTGGCCAATAGATTGCGTTGATGAGCCGGATTTTTATGAAACAGATCAAAATTTTGACCAATCAGTTTTTCAGGATCAAACGCTGGGAAGATAGATTTGAACGTGTCCGCAGACTCCCGCATTAAACTCAATGTGGTTGGATTCATATAGGTAATCACGCCATCATTATTAGCCACCATCAAATTATTTGAAGAAGACTCGAGCGCCTGCTTGATCATGGAAGCTTCAAGCGCTTTCACTTTTTGCTGTTGGTCGGCCAATACCGCCTTGGTAATATCTGTGGCAAACTTCACGACTTTTTCCGGTTTACCGTCCAGACCCAAGATAGGACTGTAAGCTGCCTGCAGATAGATATCCTTGCCTTGCTTGCTATACCGATGGTAGACGCCTGCGTCGCTTTCACCTCGCTTCAGTTTGGCCCAGAAGTCTTTGTATGCTTCACTGTTTTTATAGCGTTCGCTGACCAAAATGCTGTGATGCTTGCCAACAATCTCTGAGAGCTCATAGCCTGCCAGATCCAGGAAAATTTTATTCGCAGACAAGATGTTGCCAGACATGTCAAACTGAATGACTGCCTGTGCACTGTTCACTGCAGCAACCTGACCCTCGAAGTCCAGTTGCTTTTGTTTTTCAGCGGTGATGCAATAAGAATAGACTTTAACTTTGACCGGCTCACCAGTAGCATCCTTGATCGGTACATAGCTCGAACTAAACCAGTATTCTTTACCTGTTTTGGAAACACGGCAAATTTCAAGCTTAGCGTTTTGTCCTTGGACCAACTTTTTCCACATCTGCTTGTATTCATCGCTTTGTGAGGTGGATTGATTGATGAGCATGGAGACATGCTTTCCAAGAACCTCTTCGTGGCGGTATTCAAGCGGACCCAAAAACATCTCATTGCAGGACAGAATATGTCCCTGCATGTCGCACTCCATGACGCCAAAAGACTGATTCAGGGCGATTTCCTCTTCCTGCAAAACCAGATTACGTTGTTTGTCCGCTGTGATATCCGTTAAGTAGGCCACCACTTTACGCAACTGTGTGCCTTGCATCACAGGCGCGTAATATCCCTGAAACCAGGTATCCTGCCCGCCTTTATTGACCAGCTTGAATGACCCCACTTGAGATTGACCAGACTGCAAGGCAGCCCAGAACTGTTCGTACTCGGGAGTATTCGATTCAGACTGAGCTAATAAACTGCGATGATGCTGCCCTACCAGCTCATTTGTTTGGTATCCCAGTGATTGACACAGATTGTCGTTCACATGGCTGATTTTTCCCTTGGCATCCAGCTCAACAATGGCTCTCGCTTTGTTGATTTCTGCCTTGAGTGCACTAAATTCCGCCACTTGGTTTAATGTATCCTGATAACCCCGAGTGCCTGCTGCCAACTTGTTAATGATTGTAGAAAACATTTTTTATCCTTGAATTAGCTCTATCGAAGAGTGGCCGAATTTATGTTTTTTATTATGGTTGCCGGTTTAGTATTAATGTACCGCGCTATCTATCAGCTGCATTTCATCGCTGGTCATCAGTTTTTCGATGTCAACCAGGATCAGCATTTCCTGCTCAATGGTTGCCAATCCAACGATGTATTTTGTGTCTATGCGTGTGACCAGCGAAGGCACTTCACGTAAGTGCTCCTCACGTAACTCACGGACATCGGACACGCCATCCACAACAATGCCAACAATGCGGCCATTGAGGTTGAGGATAATCACCACGGTGAATTCGTTATACTCGACCTTGCCCAAGTTAAACTTGATACGCAGGTCTACAATCGGCACGATCTTGCCGCGCAAGTTAATGACGCCTTTGATAAACGAAGGCATGTTGGCGATCTGGGTGACTGCATCATATCCGCGAATTTCCTGTACCTTGAGAATCTCGATACCATATTGTTCGCTGCCCAGGACAAAGGTCAGGTACTCGCCAGCGGCTGTTTTCAGGCCGCTACCTGCGTTACCGCTTAAGGCATTGTTCATTTCTGTCGTAGTGCTCATTGCATATACTCCTTATGCATTGATGTGATTTTTTGAGGTTGGGTAATTCTGGCTGGAAAAAGCAACGCCACCAGTCACGTAATTCGTGGTTTGTCCCATTTGGATAATCGCCGGTACATCCAGAATCAGTGCTACTGAACCGTCGCCCATAATGGTGGCGCCAGAGACGCCGGGAATACGTTTGAAGTTGGTTTCCAGGCTCTTGATCACCACTTGCTGCTGACCAACCAGACGGTCTACAAACAGGGCAGATTTTTTGCCATCGGCTTCCAGGATCAACAAGACACCATCGGTCGGATTGGTGATCTGGGTAGGATGGTTAAACAAGGCATGCAAGGCGATAATCGGCAGATATTCTCCACGGACATGCACCATCAGCCCCTCGCCTGTGACCGTTTTCAGGTCTTCTGCACGAGGTTGCAAGGTTTCAACAATCAGGTTCAGTGGCACCACATAGACGCTCTTGTCCAGCGACACCGACATGCCATCCAAGATGGCCAGCGTCAGTGGCAAGGAAATCGAGATGGTCGTGCCATAGCCCAGCGCAGAGCGGATTTCAATATTGCCGCCCATGGCCGTGATATTCCGTTTCACCACATCCATGCCAACCCCGCGGCCAGACACATCAGTCACCACCTCAGCGGTAGAAAAGCCCGGGGCAAAAATCAAACTATAAACGTCAGCGTCAGACATGCTTTCACTGACTGGCAAGCCGTTAGACATGGCTTTAGCCAGAATCTTGTCGCGGTTGAGGCCGCCACCATCATCGGTGACTTCAATCACGATGCTGCCGCCCTTGTGTGCCGCAGACAGGGTCAACGTGCCATTCTCGGCTTTGCCTAGCTGTTTACGCACTTCCGGTTTTTCAATACCATGGTCTACACTGTTACGCACCAAATGGGTCAGAGGATCCACAATCCGCTCAATCAGGCTCTTGTCGAGCTCTGTCGTGGCACCGCTAGTGACAAAGTCCACTTTTTTGCCCAACCTGCCTGCCAGGTCACGCACCATACGAGGGAAGCGTGAGAATACAAAGTCCATCGGCATCATACGGATAGACATCACGGACTCTTGCAGGTCACGTGTGTTACGAGTCAGTTGGCTGACACTATTAATCAGTGCTTCGTTATCCACAGGGTCCAGTGCATTGACACGCTGTTCAATCATGGCCTGGGTAATCACCAGCTCGCCAACCAGATTAATTAACTGGTCAACTTTTTCAATCCCGACACGGATGGAGCTGCTTTCTGCATTTTGCGCTGCCGCCGGTTTATCGGACTCACGGCGTTGTTGTGACCTGCGGTCCTCTTTCACTTCTTTAGGCGCCGCTTCAGCCACTTGTGCAGGCGCCGGTGTTGCCGCAGCTTGCGCTGCGACGGCAGTATCGTCACCGATCAATTGTGCTTTGGGGGCATCTGGGTGTGGCTTGAATGGGGCAAAGAAGCCGTAACCATCCTCCTGACGCTCCTCATTATTAGTGCCAAACAGGCCATAGCCCATTTCTTCAGCCACCTGAACTTTGCCATTACCAGTCACTTCTGCAGCGACCGGCTGAACCGGGGCGGCCTCCGCTGTTGCTTCAGGCTTGATAATCGGATCATCATCGAAGAAGCCATAGCCCAGATCTTCCTCAACGGGTGCGGCAACCGCGACGGCAGCTGCAGGCGCAGGCTCTGGCGCGGCGGCGGCTTCTGGCGCTTTGGCGGCCTCGCTCGCTACCTGAATCACCAGTGCGTCAGGGTCTACAATAAAGGAACAAATCGAAACAATGTCATCTGCACTCGAATCGGTTTTAACCAACAGTGCATGTGAGCCTGGCGCACGCTGATACACGGCCACCTCACCTAACAAGGCTAACTCGTCTTTCAAGTTTGCCAAGTCGCGCTCGGTAACTACCGGCAAGCCGACGTCATATAAGGTGATGCCCTTGGCTTTTTCATCTTCACTGACAGACAAGGCTGGCTTTTCAGCACCGACGACCAACACTTCCGGCTCTGGTGTCGCAGCTGCAATGACAGGGTCTTCGGGAATGGCGCTTTTGCCTTCAGACAAGGACTTCAGCATCATGGAGACATCGCCGACTTGCTCAGCATCTACTGCTGAACCATGTCTATGCCCATCCAGTTGCATCTTGATCACGTCTTTGGCGGCCAAAAAGGCGTCCACATGCTCTGTGGTCAATGCCATTTCCTGCTTGCGAATCTTATCAAGCAGGTTTTCCAGAACATGGGTAATCTCTGCCATGTCCATAAAGCCAAACGTTGCCGCGCCCCCTTTGATTGAGTGCGCAGCACGGAAAATCGCGTTTAACTGCTCGATATCAGGTGACTCTACGTCAATATCAAGCAACAGGCGCTCTGCTTCGGCCAATAACTCTTCAGCCTCGTCAAAGAACACCTCATAAAACTGGCTCATATCCACTGTCATTGTTTACTCCAGTCCCTTAACCTTGTGCCCTTAGGCACCAATTACTTTTTGTACAACTTCAATCAGACGTTTTGGATCAAATGGTTTTACCAACCAGCCATTTGCACCAGCCGCTTTGCCTTTTGCCTTCATTTCGTCTGATGACTCGGTGGTCAGCATCAAAATAGGCACCTTCTGGTAAGAAGCCAATGTACGCAGGTTGGTGATCAGCGTCAGCCCATCCATCACGGGCATGTTCTGATCCGTCAAAACCAGGTCAACGGTTTTCTCTTTTGCTTTGTTCAAGCCATCCTGACCATCGACCGCCTGTACCACATCATAGCCAGCCGCTTTCAGGCTAAAAGCCACCATTTGACGCAATGATCCGGAGTCGTCTACTGTTAAAATTGTTTTCGCCATGTTTGATTCGCCTTTTTCACTAATTTTGTAAAACGCCGCTGTGACTAAAATAAATCGATATCACCGGTTGCCAAGTCCTGCTGGTTCACTGACTTGCGTAAATTGCCGGTCAAATGCTGGCTACCCTGATCAAAATTCTGGTTCAATTGCTGAATGAAGCTTCTGATTTCCTCATGCTCGTCATCCGCTGCCATCGGAAACTGATGGCTGGATAACTCATGTAACAGCACTTTTAAGCCGTTCACCCGATTAATCGTCCGTTGCAGCAATTGATTGGTCATGTCCTGAAACTGCATGCCAGTCACCACTTTATTCACTTCCTGACCAATATTGTCCTGAAACACCTGCAACTGCTGCATTTCTTCAGGCTGCAACTTGCCTGCCTCTACCAATAACTGGAGGGCAGACTGTTGCTCCATTAACTGGGCATACACATTCATAAAGCTGGCACTGAGCTTTTCAATCGCCTCATTGAGCAAAAAGCTGGTTTGCTGTAAATCGGTTTCGATTTCGAGCAAATGCCAATCACCATGGTGCGAAACTGCAGCCAGTAACTCTCTTAGTTCTTCTATGGGCAATGTTTTCATAGTGGTCCTATCTTGCCTGATTCCCCTGATTTTCAATCAAGAAATAAGCATCATAAAAATGACTTATTTCTTGCGCTTTTACCGTTCCCTGTTTTTTACTCCGCAGGTGTAGCGGCGGTTTTCTGCAATGCATCGACTTGCGAATGGTCTTTTTCACTGACAGAAATTTTTTCGTTATCCTTGAGTAAATCCTCTTCGGTTTCCTTGTTCATCACGATCAGACTGATCCGGCGGTTAATCGGATTGAACGGATTTTCCTTGTCCATCATGATGGCCGAGCCCATGCCAACCACACGCAATAACTTGGTCTCATCCATGCCGCCGGCAATCAGCTCTCGCCTTGAAGCATTGGCACGGTCGGCCGAGAGCTCCCAGTTACTGTAGCCCTGATCACCGCTGGCATAAGGCGTGGCATCGGTATGCCCAGACAGGCTGATCTTGTTATCCACGCCATTGAGCGTTTTACCAATCTCTCGCAAAATTTTCTTGGCGTAAGGTTGCAAATCTGCGCGCGCGTTTTCAAACATCGGGCGATTCTGTTCGTCGATAATTTGTACGCGCAGGCCTTCCGCTGTCATGTCCAGTTTTAATTGGGATTTGAATTGCTTGAGCTCAGGATTTTCATCAATCGCCTGTTCAATCTTGGCCTTGATTTCTTCCAGCTTGGCTTTTTCTGCCTTCTTAAGGACTTCTTTTAACTCTTCTTCCTTAATCGTTTTGTTACGACCAGGGTCGCCATCGACCGGCTTCACCTGACCTTGCTTGAGTGTCACATCCTTGCCGCCGGTATTTTTCAAGGCGGAATCACTGGCACCCACGCCCGGGCCCATGAGCACGACTTTAAGCGGGGTTTTAAAGTATTCAGAAATGCCTTCACGTTGTGCTTTAGAGGTGGAGCCGAGCAGCCACATCAGCAAAAAGAACGCCATCATCGCCGTCACAAAGTCGGCGTAAGCGATTTTCCAGGCACCCCCGTGATGACCGCCGCCGCCTTTCTTGATTTTTTTAACGATAATGGGGGCAATATGTTCTTCTGCCATTTTCGTGGTCCTCTAGGGTTGGTCCTGTGCTTTATTTGGATTGATCTTGTTTGCCAGGCTTATTTTTTAGCTTGCTTGACGTAATCTTCAAGCTCAGAGAAACTTGGACGCTCAGTGGAGTACAGGACTTTGCGGCCGAACTCAACAGCAATTGCAGGCGCATACCCATTCAGGCTGGCAAGAAGCGTCACCTTGATGGTTTGAAAGACCTTGGAGCTTTCTTCCAGCTTGGCTTCCAGCACCCCAGCCAGCGGGCCAACAAAGCCATACGCCAGCAAAATACCGAGGAAGGTACCCACTAGGGCGTGGCCAATCAGCACACCCAGTTCGGTGGGCGGCAAATGCAAACTTTCCATGGTGTGTACCACCCCCATCACCGCAGCTACAATACCAAAAGCTGGCAAGGCGTCACCGAGCTTTGCAATACAATGCGCTGCCACATGGCCTTCCTGATGGTGGGTTTCAATTTCGTTATCCATCAGGTTTTCAACCTGGAAGGCATCCATGTTGCCGGACACCATCAAACGCAAGTAATCACAAATAAACTCGACCACATGATGGTCATGCTGAATTTTGGGATATTTGCCAAACAAGGCACTGGATTCAGGATCTTCAACATCCTTCTCGATCGACATCAGCCCTTCTTTACGAATTTTGGTCAGAATCTCGAACAGCAAAGCCAGCAAATCCATATACATGGCTTTGTTGACATGGGAGCCTTTGAAGGCATTTGGTAAGTCTTTAAGTGTGGCTTTCAATGATTTGGCATCATTGCCGACAACAAATGCACCTACAGCCCCACCGAAAATCATCACGACTTCCAATGGCTGCCATAGGCCACCCAAGTGCCCCCCGGCCGCTGCGTACCCGCCAAAAATCGCCCCTAAAATAACGACATACCCGACAATGACTAACATGCCTACACTCCACAATGGTTTTACCAATGTTAAAAGCATAGCAACAGGCCAAGGAATTCAATTATCCAAATAAAAGGGCTTTAGCCCCTTATTAAATATGGTTAATTCTGGTTAGATTTCATGCCAGTAACGACAGGCTTAAGCGCCTGCGATGGCGGATACAAGAAAGGAATAAAGGCTGTCTACAGGCTGTAGACGTACAAGGCAGGGGCGTTTTTTTGCGGATAGATGATTCGTTGTGCCGTCATGTCTGGCACAGGAAACTCGGAGCTGGCAAACAGCGTGCCAGCCGGCATCTCTGCCCTCACCTTTTGCCAAACATCGGGCATCACAGCAGGCGACAAATAAGCAAAGATGACATCAAATTTTGCAAAGTCCAGTTCGCGGTAGTCACCGAGCGTAAATCTGGCACTGGTGCCAGAAAACAATGCTCTGACCGCACTGACCGCCCATGGCAGCGGCGCAATTTCGATACCTGAAACCTCGTCATGCACACGCTGGCTCGCCAAAAACAGGGCCAGATCCCCAATCCCGCTGCCAATATCCAGCACTTTGAGCGGAGTATCATCGCCATGCTGCTCCAGCACGTGATGCAGCGCGCGCCAGGTGGCAGGAAAAGAAGGGTAAAATGGGACCCGGGTGTTGTGTACAGACCAGTACAGGGTCAAGGTAATGATAAATCCAGCCAGATAAACCGTGGCAGGCAAGTTAATATACTGCATGCCAAGGACAGCGACTGGAAAAATTGCATGAATCCAGCGCCACCAGACAGGCATCTGCGCGGCTTTGGCCAGCAGGCTGACCAGACAAATATGCAGGAGCAGCCAAATCCAGACATGCTCTAGCGAAATGCCAAGATGGCTTAATTCAAATGCGAATACACTGTTGATCACGCCTGGCGCGAGGCCCGCGATCAACAGTATACTCAGCGTCTGGATCAGTAATGCCTGGCACCACAACCGTTTTGGTAGCAGGCGCTGTAGCCAGGGTTTGGGCAACAGCGTCTCTACCGAAAGTTTGGCCGATGGCATGCTGAATCCTTTCACTCACAGAGTGTCGTGACACTGATCCGGCTGATCAGGCAGTCATGGAAACCAGTTTGTAGCTCAACTCTTTTGCCTTTTTGGTTTTGCCGGCACGTGAAGGCACATGGCACAAGTTGCAGACATAGTTCTGGTTCAAATCATAGCTATTGACGATGTATTGACCACCACAGCAATGACAGACTTTAGTTGTCAGCATCTTGCTTTCAATAAAACGTACCAGTGTCCAGGCACGTGTCAGTGACAACACAGGCTCTTCTTTGGCGTCGGCATCAGGATGCTGTACTTGTTGCATATACAAGGTATAGGCTTTGATGATGGCCTGGATGCCGTCTACCCCTGCGTAATCAACCATAAAGCGATAAATGTTGTAGAAAATAGAGGAGTGAATGTTTGGCTGCCAGGTCAAGAACCAGTCGGTAGAGAATGGCAACATGCCTTTTGGAGGAGAAACGCCTTTCATCTCTTTGTACAACTTGATCAGACGCTCACGTGACAATGTGGTTTGTGATTCGAGCAACTGCAGGCGGGCGCCCAGTTCGATCATTTGCATGGCCAGTTGAATTTGCTCTGCTTCGTTTACTACACTCTTCTTTTGCATGATATCCTCTTTTCTCTTTCTAATCGCCGTGTGGTTACAACTACGCTGGTTATACTGTGGAATCTGCGGCCTGGGCTGACATCAATACCGCGGTATGCAGATGGGCTTGGGCAGGGTCTTTGGCATAGCTGGTCAGCATTCCCAGGATTTCGCTATCATCAAAGCGGAAGCGGGTCAGCAGCATGTTGGTGTTACAGAGTTTGAGTAACTGCAGATTGGTCAAGTTTTCGAGCAGATCTGCAATTTCCTTGTTAATGCCAAGGCGGAAGATGGCAGTGGCTTTGTCAGCACGGATCAGTTGTTGCGCCAACATCAGGTAGTTCAGATTGGCATCTTTGATTTCAGCGAGTAAATCGTTTTGCATGTTCATGATCTTTTCTCCGTTTTTTTGCGTAAATTTAAGTCCGCCTGAGCGTTAGGCGTACTTTGCGCGCAATCATGAACTGCAACAATCAGGGTTTGTCGGTTTATTTTGTAAGACAGACGAAAACAGCCGTGTAGGCGTTTGTCTTACAAACCCCTACACGGCATTATTCACTAACAATAATATCAATCACTTATCGCTCAAACCTAAAGTTGAGCTACAAGTTCTTTATGTGCAGTGTGTCAGCATTTTTTGATTTCCAATTCAAAAATTAATTCAAGTTTTCTTGTTGTATTCCGTAAACAATGACTTTTATTCGTTTTTAAGCCGTCTTCATGGTGGCCAGATACTTTTTCAGATATTCCGGTTAACGTCCCTACTTGATAAAACTTTAGGGTGCGTAATCAAAAAAAATCCAAAAATTTGATAAGTCACTGTTTATTAATCAAAAATATTTTTAGATTTTACACCCCTTAACAACAGGCAGGCAGCAACTGTGAGAAAGCGGTCAATTCGCCCTTTTATTCCCAACTTAGAAATACATTTATCTAGCCAATAATCACTCACAAGACACACGACATGGCGTGGTGTGCAAACCCGGAACGAGTGAAAGACATGGCAGCTGAAGACAGCGATATGGAAAAGACCGAAGACGCGTCCCCCAAGCGATTGGAGAAGGCACGCGAAGACGGCGATGTTCCCAGGTCGCGCGAATTGGCCTCTTGTGCGGTTTTGTTTACCAGCGGTATTGCCATCATGATGATGAGCAAGCCTATGGGTGAGGCCATGAAGGATGTATTGCGTCAGGGCCTGAGTCTGGACAGAGCCATGGCGTTTGAGCCGCAGCTGTTGATTGTGCATATGATCAAAGTGGTGGAACAGGCGATGTGGGCCTTTTTGCCACTGGCAGTCATTGTGGTTGCCGTAGCGATTGCTTCACCGATCTTGGTCGGTGGCTGGGTGATGTCGCAGAAATCGCTGGTGCCCAACTTTGGCAAACTCAACCCGATGAAAGGCTTGTCCAATCTGTTCTCCAAGAACTCGCTGGTGGAGTTGGTGAAGTCGATTGCAAAAACCATCCTGGTTGGTTCTGTCGGCTACACGCTGGTGAAAAAGGATTTGCAACCGATGTTGGGCTTGTCCAACATGCCGCTGGAATCCGGGATTAGCACTGTCAGCGAATTTATGGTGACCGGCTTTTTAACATTGGCTTCTGCGCTGGTCCTGATCGCCGTGATTGATGTGCCCTACCAGCTGTATCAATACGCGCAAAAACACAAAATGACCAAACAGGAACTCAAGGACGAATCCAAGGAGTCCGAAGGCAGCCCTGAAATTAAAGGCCGTATCCGTCAGCAGCAGCGTGAAATGGCGCGCAGAAGAATGATGAGTAATGTGCCCAAGGCAGACGTGGTGATTACTAACCCGACCCACTATGCCGTGGCGATCAGCTATAAAGAAGGTGAAAATGCAGCGCCTGTCGTCGTTGCCAAGGGCGTCGATGTACTTGCGCAAAAAATCAAGGAAATTGCTGCAGAACATAATGTGATGACGCTGGAATCCCCCAAACTGGCACGGGCCTTGTATGCCCATGCCGAGCTGGAGCGCGAGATTCCTCAAACCTTGTATGCCGCGGTAGCGCAAATTTTGGCTTATGTGTTTCAACTGCGCGTGTTCAAGCAGCATGGCGGCGTCCGTCCGGTCATCCCTACTGATGTACCGGTCCCGGACGCACTGGATCCACATGCACTGGTCGCAGCGCCTGCCACGGCAACAGATATTGAATAAGCAAGACTGAGGAGTATTTAGATGAATAACTGGCAACAAATAATGGGGAAATTGGACGGCCGCAGCATCGCCGCCCCGCTCATTATTGTTTTGCTGCTGGCCATGATGATCTTGCCGTTACCGGCCATCATGCTCGATGTGTTTTTCACTTTTAATATTGCCTTGTCCATCCTGGTCTTGATGATCGGTCTGCAAACCACCAAGCCACTGGACTTTATCGCCTTCCCTACCGTACTGCTGATGACCACCATGTTGCGCTTGTCGCTCAACGTGGCCTCCACCCGTATCGTGTTGACCGAGGGCCATGCTGGTCCTGACGCCGCCGGTAAAGTGATCGAAGCCTTTGGTCACTTTCTGATCGGCGGGAACTATGCGGTCGGTATTGTGGTATTCGTCATCCTCACCATTATCAATTTTACTGTGATCACCAAAGGTGCGGGCCGGATTGCAGAAGTGGGTGCACGGTTTACCCTGGATGCGATGCCCGGCAAGCAGATGGCGATTGACGCGGACCTGAACGCGGGCCTGATTGGCGAAGATGAAGCCCGCCGCCGCCGTAAAGAAGTCGGCCAGGAATCCGAATTCTATGGCGCGATGGACGGTGCCAGTAAGTATGTGCGCGGGGATGCGATCGCCGGGATCCTGATCATTATTATCAATATTGTCGGCGGGTTGATTGTCGGCATGGTGCAACATGACCTGAGCTTTGGCGATGCAGTGAAAAACTACACCTTGCTCGCGATTGGTGATGGCCTGGTCGCGCAAATCCCTTCGCTGGTGATTTCCATTGCGGCCGGTGTGGTGGTTTCACGTGTGGCCAACAATGAAGACATCGGCGGACAGCTGATTAGCCAACTGTTTGAAAATCCACGTGTGCTGACCATCACCGCCGGCATTATTGGCGGTATCGGCCTGATTCCAGGCATGCCTCACCTGGCCTTTATCGGGTTGGGGGGCTTGTTGGGTGGTATTGCTTATTCAGTCAAACAAAAACAGGAAAAAGCCAAACAGCAGACGGTGATTGAACCACAACCAGATGATAAATTGGCCCCGGCCAGCGAGGCGGAAGAAGCCACCTGGAACGATGTGCTGCCAGTAGATACCATCGGCCTCGAAGTTGGCTACCGTTTGATCCCGCTGGTCGATAAAGGTCAAGGCGGTGAATTACTCAAGCGTATCAAGGGCATCCGCAAAAAATTTGCCCAGGAGATTGGTTTCCTGGCACCGACGGTCCATATCCGCGACAACCTGACGCTTAAACCGAACGCCTACCGCATCACCATGAAAGGCGTGGAAATGGCGACCGGGGAATCTAACTATCATCAAATGCTGGCGATTGATCCAGGTGCGGTCACCGGTGAGCTTGAAGGCACCCGCACCACCGATCCAGCCTTTGGCTTGCCCGCAGTGTGGATTGATCCCGAGCAGAAAGAATTCGCACAAAGTCTGGGCTATACCGTGGTAGATCCAGGCACCGTGATTGCCACTCATTTAAACCACATCATTTCACTCAATGCCGGTGAGCTGTTGGGCCGCCAGGAAGTCCAGCAACTGCTGGATCACATGAGCAAAGAATCCAGCAAGCTCATTGAGGAAATTGTGCCCAAGATCATCAGCTTGTCCACCTTGCAAAAGGTCTTGCAAAACCTGCTCAATGAGGGTGTGCATATCCGTGACATGCGCACGATTCTGGAAACGCTGGCAGACCATGCCCAGTATTCGCAAGATGCCAATGACCTGACCGCCATGGTCCGCATCAAGCTGGGGCGTGCAATTGTGCAGGACCTGTTCCCCTACAGCAACGAAATCACCGCCATGACCTTAGATGGTCAATTGGAAAAACTGCTGTTGCAAGCATTACAAAACAACCAGTCCAGCCAGGGCGTGATCGAGCCTGGCATTGCCGAAAGACTGTCACAAGAGACCGAAATGGCCGCCAGACAGCAAGAGCAGATGGGCTTGACACCAGTCCTGCTGGTGGCTGGCCCCCTCCGCCAGGCTTTATCCAGATTCTTAAGAAGGACCGTCCCGCACCTCAGAGTGTTATCCCACGATGAGTTGCCAGACAACAAATCGATTCGTGTCACCAGTTTAATCGGAGCGCAGTAATATGAACATCAGAAGATTTTTTGGCAAAAACGCACGTGAAGCCCTGGCTCAGGTCAAGCAGGCCCTGGGGGAAGATGCCATTATTGTTGCGAATCGCAGTGTCAACGGTGGGACCGAGATCATGGCCATGCTGGAGTCGGATGTCGATGCCAGTGCGAGCCAGGCAAATGCTGAGCAAGGCAGCGAGCAAACCCGCAGCCTGCTTGATTTTGTGCATGCCAAAGAGCAACCCCGGCAAGCAACCCCAGTACCGGCGCCGCGCGCCGTTCAGCCGCCGGCAGCCACGGTATCTGAAGAGGCCAGTGTCAACGAATCGGCCATCATGGACATGCTCAAGCAGCACAGTGAACAACAAGAGCATGCGTATCAGCTGGCAACACAAACGCTGGAAGAAAAAATGCAAGGCATGATGGTGGAAATGCGCCAGATGCGCAGCCACTTTGAAACCCAGATGAGTGCCATGACCTGGCAGCATCATTTACAACATAGTCCTGCCAAATCAAAAGTGCTGGGCACCCTGCTCGCTGCCAACTTCAGTGCGTCGCTTTCACGCCAGATTGCCGAAAAAATGCCGCAACACATTGATGTGAATAAGGCGCCAATGTGGGCCAAAGAAGTGATCAGCCGCAATTTGCATACGCTGGACGACGAAGATGCTTTGCTGGACCGCGGCGGTATCTATGCCTTGGTCGGCCCGACCGGGGTAGGCAAAACCACCACCACGGCCAAACTGGCCGCCCGCTATGTAATGAAGCATGGCACCCAAAACCTGGGCTTGATCACCACTGACAGCTACCGGATTGGCGGCTACGAGCAATTACGCATTTACGGCAAGATTCTGGGCGTGATGGTACATGCGGTCAAAGATGAAGAAGACTTAAAAATAGCCTTAAACGAACTCAAGAACAAACATATGATTCTGGTGGATACCGTAGGCGTCAGCCAGCGTGACCAGGCGGTGACTGAGCAACTTTCCATGCTGAGCCGTGCCGACAGCCCGATACAGAAACTGTTGTGCCTGAATGCGACCTCAACCGGCGATACCTTGACTGATGTGATGCGTAGCTACAAAAAGCATGATATCGCTGGCTGTATCGTCACCAAACTCGACGAAGCGGCTGCGATTGGCAATGTACTGGACGTGTTGATTCGCGAACGCATGCGCCTGTTTTACACCACCAGCGGTCAGCGTGTGCCAGAGGATATCGAGGTTGCAGACAAGCAAGCCCTGGTCGAGCGCGTGTTGACACCACACCAGGCCAGCCTGCCCTACCAGTATCTGGATGAAGAGTTACCGCTGGTGATCTCCAGCATGATGCAAACCGCCAGCCAGGAGCAGCCACATGTTTAATTACCGTGACCAGGCGGACGGCTTGCGCCGTATCATGGCCAAAACCTCTGCCCGCATTATCAGTGTGATTGGGGCCAATGGCCAGCCAGCCAGCCAGTGGATGCGTCAACTGGCGACCAGCATGCTGACGCCAGAACAGCGTTTGTTGCTGGTGCACGCGCACCGCCAACCCGCGATGACACATTCCCTGCAAGGCATCGCCGTGCAACGCCAGGCCATCCAGCGGGGCATTTTCAAACACCCGCAAGGCTATGACCTGACCTGTTTGGGCGAAAATGACCTGTTAACCTCGCCTTTATCTCACGATTTAAAAACGCAACTCAACGGTATAGTGGAGCAACTTGCGTACGATTACGACACTGTGATGATTGAAGCACAACTGGATAGCCAAGACTACAGCCTGCTGCTGCCGGTAATTGCCGCGCATGAGCTGGTGATCCAAATGGATAGAAGCGAAGCCGCCATTAAGTCGGCATATGCGACCATCAAGCACATCAGCCAGCAGCATGGGCAGATTCCGTTGGGTGTCGTCGTGACAGACGCTAACCATGATCAAGGCAATCAGTACTTTATGCGCCTGAACCAGGTGTGCAAACAATTTTTGGGCATCACGCTGGAGTTCATCGGGGCCATGCCTGCTGAAACCGCCAAGGCAGTCACTGCCAACCCTGGGCGCGCGACTGCAGAAGTGAGCAAACAGCTTTCCAGCACACTGGCGTTTAAAACCGTCGCCCATCGTCTAGAACAACAACGGATTTCCATGCCATCCATGGCTGTTGCCTAAAGTCAAAAAGGAAAAACATGTATACCGCTAAAGGCACGACTCAAAATACCGATCAGATGCTCAAAATGCATAGCGGCCTGGTCAAGAAAATGGCGTATCAAATGAAGGCCAAGCTGCCCTCCTGCGTCGAGCTGGATGACCTGGTGCAAGCGGGCATGATCGGCCTGATGGACGCGATACAGCGTTACGAAGATACGCATGGGGCACAATTTGAAACTTACGCCTCTCAGCGCGTACGCGGCGCCATGCTGGATGAATTGCGCGGTGCCGACTGGCTGCCGCGCGGTATCCGCAAAAACATGCGCGATATCGAGTTGGCTGTGCAGCAACTGGAACAAAAACTGGGTCGCCCGCCAACTGAATCCGAAATCGCCAAGCACATGAATTTTAGCCTGGAAGATTACTACGAGGTCTTGAGCGACTGCCAGGGTCACCAGCTGATTTATTACGAAGATTTTCAGGACGATGACGGTGGCGAGCACTTTCTGGATCGTTATGTGGACGATGATAGCAGCGACCCGGTGAAAGCCCTGCTCGAAAGCGACTTCCGTGAAGCCTTGATTGCCTCTATCGACAACTTGCCAGAGCGCGAAAAGATATTGATGGGCTTGTATTACGAGCAGGAGCTTAACCTCAAGGAGATTGGCGCCATCATGAATGTGTCCGAATCACGCGTTTGCCAGCTGCATAGCCAGGCGGTCGCCCGCTTGCGTGCCGCCATGCGTGAAAAAGCCTGGACCGGAGTTGCCTGATGGATTGGGGTAGCCTGGCCGGACTGCTGATTGCACTCGGCGGCCTGGTCCTGGGCCAAGTCATAGAAGGGGGCCACCTCAACTCCCTGATGCAACCTGCTGCCTTTGCCGTGGTTATTCTCGGCACGACTGGCGCCGTCTTGCTGCAAACCGAACTCAAAGTGTTTATCAAAGGCCTGCGCATGTTGAAGCTGGCCTTTGTCCACCCACAAGATGACCGTAAAAAACTCGCCGTTAAAATCAATCAATGGAGCCAGCAGGCGCGCAAAGAAAGCGTGCTGTCTCTGGAAAGCTACATCAAGCGTGAGCAGGATCCTTTCGTACGCAAGGGCTTGCAATTGCTGGTGGACGGCACCCCGCCTGACCGCATCCGCGAAGTCTGTGCCATTGATATGTATTACTACGAAATGCAACAGCGCGACGCTGTCAAAATCTGGTCAGCGGCAGGCGGCTATGCGCCCACCGTAGGCATTCTGGGTGCGGTGCTCGGCCTGATTCATGTCATGGAGAATCTGTCTGACCCAAGCAAGATCGGTAGCGGCATCGCAGTGGCCTTTGTTGCCACCATTTATGGTGTAGCGCTCGCCAACCTGGTGTTTTTACCCATCTCCAATAAACTCAAAGGCCATGTCCAGCATGAAATGTCCAGGCGCGAAATGCTGCTCAATGCCTGGGTCTCCATCGCACGGGGCGACAATCCAAAACTGGTCAGTGAGCGGCTGGAATCTTATCTGCATTTGAGACAATCGTGATGTACAGACGCCACAAGCTCGAAGATGAAGAGGAAAGCCACGAACGGTGGCTCATTTCTTATGCAGACTTCATTACCCTGCTGTTTGCTTTTTTCGTCGTCATGTATGCCACCTCCAACATTAACCTGAATAAATACCGCGCCCTCTCCAGCTCGGTCGTCACTGCGTTTCAGGGGCAACCGGGGGCTGTCGGCCAGCCGCAGAATATGCCACAGGGCTTACAAACGCCTGGATTGCCAGTTCCAGGCGTGCAGAATCAAAATGGACAAGTCCCAAGTGCGGTGATGAAGCCTTTGCCGCTCAGCTATCTATATCAGGAAAAAAAACAGCGTGATCAGGAGAAAATACGCGCCATGGCTCAGCAACTGGCCAACACGCTGGCGCAATGGATAGAGCAAAAACAGATCATGGTTTACCAGTCAGACTTGGGGGTGGAAATGGATATTTCCACTCATCTGCTGTTCCAGAACAATCAGGCGGCATATACACCACAGGCCAGCCAGATACTGCACATCATCAGCGCACAACTAAAAAATGAATACCGTACCCTCCAGGTTGAAGGGCATAGTGACAAGCACACCTTCAGTGGCATGGTTGACGCAGAAAGCAAGCGTTGGACATTGACGGCGACGCAGGCAGCACGCGTCGCAGCAACACTGGCCGCCGATGGCATCGCCGCCAAACGGCTTTCAGCCCTTGGCCTGGCAGAAACAAGGCCGGTCTCCAGCAGTGACAACAATCTGGCGCAATCGCTCAACAGCCGTATCACCCTGCGCATCCTCACCGCAGAGGCAGGTGAGCAACTCACCACCAATCTGGCGAACCGCCAGGAAGTCTCGCCAGCCGAGCCAGAAGCAACCGCAGAGATTCCAACGATGGCAACGCCAGCTACTTTGCCATCAGCAATGACAAACAAGCGCAACAGTCAGCCTTGACCTTGGCTGTGCGGCCGTAAAAGTTATTTTTTAAACCATCCCCTTTTAGGGCATCATTTCTAAACCAGCGCTTGTTGCAACCAATCATTAAATGCGTCTATTGGCATGGGTTTACCAAACAGGTAACCCTGGTAGCGGCGGCAACCATTGTTTAGCAACAGCTCCAGTTGTTCTGGGGTTTCAACCCCTTCGGCAATCACGCCGAGGTACATGCTCTGCGCCATGGCAATAATGGTACGCACAATGGTGCGGTCATGACTATCGGTCACAATATCATTTACAAATGAGCGGTCTATCTTGAGTTGATACAGTGGCAATTTTTTCAGATATTGCAACGAAGAATAGCCGGTGCCAAAGTCGTCTAGGGAGAACTGGATGCCTGACTGGCTGAGCTCTGTCATGATGCGTACCGCATCGTCCACATTTTCCAAAAGCAGGCTTTCGGTTAACTCCAGACGCAAGGCATTAGGATTGATTTGATGTCGCTGTAAACAGGCTTTGACCATGGCGGTGAAATTGGCCTGACGGAACTGACGCGCGCTGATATTCACCGACAAACTGAGTTCACGTGTTTTTTGTGCCCGTTGCCAAACGGCAATTTGTGCACATGCCTGGTCGAGTACCCACATGCCGATTTCAACAATCAGGCCACTGCTCTCGGCCACCGCGATAAATTGCAGCGGTGAAATGAGGCCTTGGGTGGGGTGTTGCCAACGTAGCAAGACCTCTGCACCAAACGGCCGGCCGGTGTGGTCCACTTGCACCTGATAATAAACCCGCAACTGTTGCTGGACGATGGCTTCGCGCAGCTCGGCTTCCAGGCGCGCTTGCGTCGCAATCTCGGTCTGCATGCCAGGCTCATACAGACAGGCATGGTTGCGGCCAGACTGCTTCGCTTTGTGCAAAGCGATGTCCGCGGCTTTCACATAGTCCGTTTCATCCATGTCTGTCCCGCTAAAACTGCACAAACCCATGCTGGCGGTCACCGGTAGCTTGAGTCCTGCCACGTTAAACGGCCGTTGCAGGGTTTTGTGCAATTTGCGCTGCAAGGCCCAGACCTGTTGTACCGCCTTGTCCTTTTGAGTCGACAGCCCGGAAAGCAGAATCAGAAACTCATCGCCGCCCATACAGGCAATAAAATGCGGTTGTGCCGCCTTTTGCAGGCGCTGCGCCACTTGCTGCAACAGCGTATTGCCTGCGTTGTGGCCATGGGCTTCATTCACCCATTTGAAATGGTCGAGGTCGATATAAATGAGACCGCCATGTTGCTCTGCGGCGGATTGATGACGCAAGGCATGCAATACTTCATACATTTTTTTGCGGTTAGGCAAGCCGCTCACCGGCTCAAGATAGGCCAGGGTTTGCATCGACTGCTGTGACAAATGGCGATCCACGACGATGCTGACCAGTCTGGCCGCCTGCCCGATCAGGGATTGCTCAGCGGCTGTAGGCAGTTGTACCTGACGCGAATACAAGGCAAACGCCCCGAGCACTTCCCCCGCAGCATTAAGAATAGGCTCTGCCCATCCACCCTGCACTCCCGAAGCCTGTGCTGCCGTTCGGTGGTACTGCCAGTAAGGATGGATCATGACATTTTCAACCATCACGCGCTGGCGCGTGGCGATCGCGGTGGCTAGAGAGCCGTTACCGGCCTCCAGCTTGAGCTGTTGCAAGGTTTGCAGTAGCGGAGATGGCAAACTGGGCGCGATCACGGTTTGTACACGTTGCCCCAGATCCTGCGTCAGCACGATGGCACAAAAGGTCTCGGGATGCAGCGCTTCGATCTCGCCAACAATCCAGGCCAGGATGTGTTCGGTGTCCTGTTCTTTAAGAATCAGCTCCAGCATAGAAAACTTGAAGCGATCATAGTCTCGCACTCGTTGTTTTTCTTGCTGGTAAAGCAAGGCAGCTTGATGCGTCTGACTCACATCCCGCACCAGCAGCAAACAACGTGGCTCGTTTTGCCCATGCAAAAAATAATGCACTCGACACTCTAGCCACTGCACTCCCAGCTGGTCGCAGGCAATCTGTATGCATTGTTGGGTGGTCTGATCAGTGGCGGGCGTTAACAGGGCTTTTATCAACGCATGACTTTCGGCGGGTAAGGCTTGCCAAAGGCCGTTGCTATTCAAGACTTGATGCGCTGGTGTAGTCGCAGCTGGCCCTTGCGCTAACACAGACAAACAATCACCGGCGGCATTGGTCTCAACCGCCAGGTAATACTGGGCCGGATCAAGCAAATCAGACCACTGTTCAAGAAGCACACACAGTGCAGGATTGGCCAATATTGAAGCACTTGGCTCAGAGATTACTGAAGACATCGCAAACTTTCACAACTGCAGTGCACAATCTCTGTCCCTCCAACGCAGGTAAATACGCTGGTCATGAGATGGCACACCCCCGAAGAATATTTTTAGAATAGCACTACCAATGGATGGCTGCGCATTATATTTACAATAATGTGTCCAAAAAGCAGTGCGATGTCAAGCACAGATACCTTAACACTTGTCTGGCTGCAAGCAAGTTCGCGGGTAGAAACAGTGCGCGACCATCCCCCTCCCCGGCCTCACTTTGGGGTAAATCCGGCGATTGGAGTTCGTCCCACGTAAGATGGCTTTGCATCATAAAAAATCAAAGAAAAATCGCCCAAATCTACTTTCTACTAAAGACAGGCAAACGCAAGAGCATGATCAAGCCAAACACCCCGCTGTAAATGATCGGTTCGGTCAGGTCTTTTTTGACCAGCCACCAGAAATGCAGCAAGGCCAAGACCGCAATCACATACACCAGTTGATGCAATGTTTTCCAGCGCTGTTTAAGGGCATGCATGGCTGCCTGGTTAGAAGTAGCCGCCAACGGCACAGTCAATAATAAAGCCAATGCCCCAACCAGCACATAGGGATGCTTGACGATATCTTTGACCATGTCCGACCAGTCGAACTGATAATCCAGCCAGACATAACTGGTCACATGCAAACTGACATAGGCAAACATCCATAACCCTAACAGGCGCCGCACGGCGATCAACCAGCCTAGACGGGTGAGAGATTTAAGCGGTGTCACACTCAGTGACAGTAACAAAAATACCAGTGCCCACGTGCCGGTCGAACGCTCAATAAATTCAACCGGATTCGCCCCCAGGTCATTGGTAACCCCCAGATAGACCAGGCGCAGTATCGGCAGTAATGCGCCTAGCCAAACCAGCATCTTCACCGCCTTGATGCGGTCTTTCACTGAAAGAGAAGGCCATGTGAATAAAGGACTCATATTAGAAATTTTTCTTCAAGTCCATGCCTGCATACAAGCTGGCGACTTCTTCATAACCATTAAACAGCTTGGTTTTCACGCGCCCGGCAAACAGTCCTGCGCCGATACGCTTCTCTGAGGACTGCGTCCAGCGTGGATGATCGACTTGCGGGTTTACGTTGGCGTAAAACCCGTATTCACGCGGACTCGCCCGCATCCAGGTTGTCGTTGGCATCTGCTCTACAAAGCGAATGGTAGAAATGGCTTTGGCCCCTTTAAACCCATACTTCCATGGCACCACCAGACGCACTGGTGCACCGTTCTGATTTGGCAAGACCTTGCCATACAGTCCCACCGCCAGAATCGTCAGTGGTTGCATGGCCTCATCCATACGCAACCCCTCCACATAGGGCCAGTCCAGTATCGGCATGCGCGCGCCAGGCATATGCCGGGGGTCGTTATACGACACAAATTCAATATACTTTGCATTGCCGGTCGGTTGCGCCCAGTCAATCAGCGCCTTGAGTGGCAACCCTATCCATGGGATGACCATAGACCACCCCTCGACACAGCGCATACGATAAATCCGCTCTTCAAGCGGTGCCAGCTTCATCAGTTGCTCAATGCCTATGGTTTTCGCTTGCTTGACCGCACCTTCTATCTTGATGGTCCATGGCGTCGGCTTGAACAGCACCGCCTCGCGCGCCGGGTCTTCTTTGCCGGTGCCAAACTCATAATAATTATTGTAATTGGTCACGTCCTGCAAAGCGGTGAGCGTCTCCTCCTTGCCATAGGCGGTTTTTTGAAACTCCAGCGTTTGCGCTGCCTGTGCCGTGGTTGGCAACCACAAACTGGCAGCGGCGATACCAGCAGCCTTGATCAAGGTCCGGCGTTGTTCAAACAGCGCTTGCGGCGTGATTTCTGAGGGTAAGATTCCGCTGGGGTTGCTGCGGTGAGGGTCAAATTGCATGTTGTTTCCTGTGTGGTGACAATTGTAAGTTTGTCGCGTATGACAGGAAAACCTTACAGGGGATTCCAAATAAAAATAAATCTTTAACTGCCAGGGAAGTTTGACAGGGCTAAATGCGTCACTTGAGGCCCTTAACTGGGCCTCAAGCGCAAATCATCCAGTTTGATTGGGAATGCTTTACTTTGCCTGTGTCAACAAGGCGTCCAGTTCAGCATCTTTTAATTTGGCGGCAATGGTACGGGCTTGCTGCAGTAACTGTTGCGCAGCCGCATGATCCCCTTGTGCCTTTTTTGAAGCGGCCCATTGAATGGCGGTCTTGGCTTCATAAAATTCGCCGCCATTGTCATGCGCATAGTCCATCAAGCGCTGGTAGGTTTTGTCTGCCCCGACAAAGTCTTTTTTATCGGTAAACAATTGCCCCAAAGTCAGGCTGGCTTCAGCATATTGGTCAGGGGTGCCTGATTTGCGCAGCATCAGGACACCTTTGAGCTGATATTCAATCGCTTTTTCAGCCTGTTTTAACTGCTGATAGGTCATGGCTTCGTGGATATAGCTATCCGCGCGCTCGTCGTCGTTCAAGGAGAGCTTTTCGCCGGCTTCAAATGATTTGAGCGCGTCAGCATACTGCTCCATTTCAAAATAGGCTTCGCCGATGAGGTTGTGGGCAACGCGGGCATAGCGGCGCATGTTTTGCTGCTCGCTAAATTTCAATGCTTGCTGATAACTCTCCAGCGCTGCGGCATGCACTTTGGCTTCCAGCTGCGCATTGCCCAACAACATATGCGCCGCAATCAGATCCAGCCCTTCCGGCTTGAGGCTGAGTGCCTGTTTAAAGCTCTGCTGGGCGGCGGTGTTATCCCCTAAACCCGATTGCGCGCGGCCTTTGCAAAGCCAAAATTCAGCCTGTTTTGCATGCTGCTCCGCAAGTTTGACGGCTTCAGCGTATTGATGTTTTTGGACGGCAGTATCGCAGGCATCTAATGCAGCATCCTTAGCCATTGATTCATTGATAATCAATAGATTAACAGCCAAAATTAAAGTTAATTTTAAGTTCATATTCAGAATAAACTCGATTGTTTTGAGAGAGGTTCGATTGAATCAGAGGGCGTTTCCGTTGTCGTGTCATCTTCAGAAGCGGCCTGTAACATGACGAGCAATGCAGCTTCATCCAGAATGGCGATATTCAGTTGCTGCGCTTTTTCAAGTTTGCTGCCCGCCTCTTCTCCGGCCACCACATAACTGGTTTTGGCCGAGACACTGCCGCTGACCTTACCGCCCGCGGCTTCAATCATCGCTTGGGCTTGGTCACGCTTGAGCGTAGGCAATGTGCCAGTCAGCACAAAGGTTTTGCCAGCAAACGGGGTCAAAGCGGCCTTTTTTTCAATGTCGGCCCAATGCACACCTAAATCGCGCATGGCGGCGATCACTTCGCGGTTATGCGGTTCCTGAAAGAACTGATATGCAGCTTCCGCCACAATCGGCCCGACATCCTTGACTTGCGTGAGTGCGGCTACATCGGCCTGCATCAAGGCATCAAGATTGCCAAAATGTTGTGCCAGGTCTTTTGCAGTGGCCTCACCCACATTGCGAATCCCTAATGCATAAATAAATCTGGGCAAGGTCGTTTGCTTGCTTTTTTCAATGGCTACCAGCACATTTTGTGCAGATTTTTCTGCCATCCGTTCAAGGTCGCTGAGCATGGGCAGGGTCAAACGGTAAATATCATCCAGATGATGGACGAGTTCGCGTGCAACCAGCTGGTCTACCAGTTTCTCACCCAGGCCCTCAATATCCATGGCACGGCGTGAAGCAAAGTGTGTAATGGCCTGTTTACGCTGTGCCGGGCAGATCAATCCGCCAGTGCAGCGTGCCACGGCTTCATCCTGCGGACGGACCACATGCGAGCCACATTCCGGGCAGACGGCAGGCATGACAAAGCGGCGCGCATCTGCCGGGCGTAATTCTGTTTTAACCGAAACAACCTCTGGGATCACATCCCCTGCCCGCCTGACAATCACGGTGTCGCCGATCTGGATATCCTTGCGCCTTAATTCATCCTCGTTATGCAAGGTGGCATTCGTGACCGTCACGCCGCCTACAAATACGGGTTTCAATCTGGCAACAGGGGTAATCGCGCCAGTACGGCCCACCTGCACAGAAATATCTTCAACAATGGTCGTTGCCTCTTCGGCCGGAAACTTGTGTGCCACCGCCCAGCGCGGCGCACGCGAAACAAAGCCTAGGCTGGCCTGCAAGGCAAAGTCATTCACTTTGTAGACCACGCCATCGATGTCAAATGGTAACTGGTGCCGTTTTTCGCCAATCTCGGCATAGTATTCACGCAACCCCTGAGCGCCTATTTTCACCGCGCGCAAATCACTGACAGGAAAACGCAAGTCAGCCAGGTATTGCATGGCTTCAGAATGAGTATTTAATTCCGGCACGCCTATGCTGGCGCCCAGACCATAGGCAAAGAAATGTAGAGGGCGTTTGGCGGTAATGTGAGGATCCAGCTGGCGCAAGCTACCTGCTGCGGCATTGCGCGGGTTGGCAAACAGTTTGCCTTTTACCGCCGCCTGCTGCTGATTGAGCTTCTCGAAGTCTCTTTTCAACATCAAGACCTCGCCGCGCACCTCAAGTAAGGCTGGTGGCTGCGCAATATTCAAGCGGCTGGGAATGGCGCGTATGGTTTTGAGGTTGTGGGTGACATTCTCCCCCGTATACCCATCACCACGGGTCGCGCCCTGCACAAATAGCCCGTGCTCATAGGTCAGGGTAATCGCCAGGCCATCAAATTTTGGCTCGACGGCATAGGCCACCACGGCCTCCCCGGTACCTTCACGCACTCGGCGGTCAAACGCTTCTAGCTCGTCGTCTGCAAAGGCATTATTCAGGGAAAGCATGGCTTGCCGGTGTTGCACGCTTTCAAAAGCAGCCAGCGCCTTTCCCCCTACCCGCTGGCTGGGGGAGTCCGCAGTAATCAGCTCTGGATATTGCTGCTCAATCTCGACCAGCTGGCGGTAGAGGCCATCATATTCACTATCGCTGACCAAGGGCGCGTCCAGCACATAATAGTGATAGTCATACTCGGCAATACGTTGCTTGAGCTGCTGCAACGCCAGCGCAGCCTCTTGCATGGACATCATCAGGAGAACAGGCGCTTGGCATGGTTACTACCGGGGATAATCCCCTGCGTCGCCATTGCATTAGAGATATTTTTGAGTTGCTGGCGGATTTTATCCAGCTGTGGATCACCAATCGCTTTGCGGTTGACGTCAATCAGGGCGGCATTGAGGCTAGTCGCCAGATGACGTGCAATTTCGACCATCTGGTCAAACACCTGCAAACTGTCAGGCGTAGTAGGAATATCCAGCTGGAAAGTCACCCCAGTCATCACTGCGGATTTCAACATATCTGCAGAAAATGGCTTGCCCTCGTAATTACGTACTGAAAACACTAATTGACCGTCAGCATTCAATAACTCGAAGCGGCCTTCGGCACTCAGCTGCATGCCGCAAGCTTCAGCCAAGCCACGCAGCTTGGTCGCATGAAACATGCCCTGGTTGGCTAACACATGAAATTCAACGGCTTTATCAACGTCGATACAGAAAGCATCTATCGCTTGTGCTTGTAATGCAGGCTCATATCCGCCCTGCCATACCACAGTCAGGCCCAAGGCTCTGGCCAATGTTTCCATGGACTTCTGAAAGCGCTTGAGCGTTTCCTGATCAACCGGACCGCCACGGTCAGCCAATTGCAAACTGCAAGCGACCTGACTGGCTGGCGTTTGTGTTTGCATGGCGGCAGCATCCAGAGCCAATACATCCTGCCACTCGCCTGTTGTTGCGCTCTGCGCCCAGAGGGTGGCATGTTGTGGGAACGTACGTACCTCAGCTTGCATATCTTCCAGCTCAACCAACATGACGCCTAGCGGCGCATCAATCAAGCCGATCCAATCCATAGAGGGGTGCACTTCAGCAGGCAAGTCCGGCAGTGTCGTGGACACGGAAGCCGGTTCTGCCGATGGCATCTCTTCCAAGGCCTGGACTGGCGGTACTTCAAAAGCAAAAGTCGGTTGCTCTGCCACCACAGCCGGCTCTGGCACTGCGACTGGCGGTTGATAAGCCGACACCTGTGGGGTGACCGGTTCTGGCTTGGTCACATTGATCACTGGCTCATGAATCGGTTGAACAGGCGCTGTTTTAACTGGAGAAGTGGCAGGCGCTGGTTTTGGTTTAAGCTTGGCGGGTTCTGCGGCTTTTGCCGGGGGGGGATTGGAAAACTCCGGCTCAACTTTAACAGAAGGTTGAGCTGAAGGCCGCATGCCGGTTTGGCGGACACGGGGCTCAGACATCCAGCCCTCCACCTCCTCGGACACAGGGGCGGTATCCACGGCAGCTTTCTTGGCAGCCTCTTTGACCTTGGCAGCAGGCTCGCCATCCAGTAAATCGCTACGGGTATGACTAAAACGGTATTCAACGTCTCTACGATATTTTTTTTCCTGCCACCAGTTAAATACAACCACTGCCAGAACGATGCTGACCCCGAGCAACACCAATATCATCCACAAATCAGACATGTGACTTAACAATCCTTTATAACGCTTGCATTATGATACAACAAAACTGGCGCTAAGCCGCATGCATGCGGATGGCCTCTTCGATATCCACATCGACAATCCGTGACACGCCCGACTCTTGCATGGTGACCCCAATTAGCTGTTCAGACATCTCCATCGTGATTTTGTTGTGAGAAACAAACAAGAATTGGGTTTTTTCTGACATCACGCGCACCAGTTGGCAGAAACGCTCGGTGTTGCTGTCATCCAGCGGGGCATCCACCTCATCCATCAGGCAAAACGGTGCCGGATTTAACCTGAACAGCGCAAACACCAGCGCCATGGCCGTCAGCGCTTTTTCGCCCCCGGATAATAACTGGATGGTCGTGTTTTTTTTGCCTGGCGGTTGCGCAAAGACTTGCACGCCGGTATCCAGAATTTCATCACCCAACAGCACCAGCTTGGCATTGCCGCCATTAAACAAGGTATTAAATAATTCGCCAAAGTGACGGTTGGCTTCATCAAAGGTTGCGCGCAGTTTTCCGCGGGTTTCGCGGTCTATTTTCTGGATCGCCTCTTCCAGCGTTTCGCTGGCGGTGAGCAGGTCTTGCAGTTGACTGTCCAGATACCCTTTACGCGCCTGCTCGCTGGCTAATTCTTCAATCGCAGCCAGATTGACCGCGCCGAGTTGCTGGATCTGCTGTTGTAACCTTTGGGTCGTTTGCGCCAGTGTTTCGGCTTTGCTGTCTTGATTTAGCCCTTGTTGAAGCATGGCTTCATCCAGACCCATTTCAGACAAAGACTGCTGGCATTGCTCGACTTGCAGCTGGCAGGCCTGCTGTTTAAGTCTTTGTTGCTCAACGGTGTCGCGCAAGGGATGCAATTGCTGCTCGATTTGCATGCGCTGACGCTCTTCTGTCTGCAAAACGGCTTCTTTCTGCGCCAGATCGTTACGCACATGCGCCAGCGCCTGCTCACAAGTGTGCTGCTTGTCCAAGGCCTGTGCCAAATGTACCTTCAAGGTTTCCATGGCACTGACGGCGAGCGTTTGCTCGGTTTCTTGCAGGCGTAATTGCAAATGCTCACGCTCTTGGCTGAGCTGACTCAAGCGGTGCTGCAAATCATTGACAGCATTTTGCAACAGGGTTTGCTCGAATACTTGTGACTGATGCGCTTTTTCAGCCTGCTGTACGCTGTCACGCGCATCAAAATAGGCTTGCTCTGCATGATGCTTGAGGGCCTGTGCTTCGCGCGCCGCCTGTTCCAGGCTGGCAAACTGCGCCTGATACTGCGCGATCCTGGCTTGCGCTTGCGAAAGCTCGTCATTGAGACTCTGCTGCCGTACCTGCAGCGCAGACAGGTCTTGTTGTAAGGCGGTTTGCCTGCGCGACGCGTTGTCATAGGCCTGCTGCAAGCTTGACTGTTGCATCTGCGCCTCATGCATGGCTGCGGTATATTGTTTGATCCGTGGATGTGCCTGCTGCTGTTGCAAGCGCAACTGTTGCAGCGCCTGTTCAATCAGTTGCACCTGCTGTTGGGTGTGATTAACCGCAGCTTGCGCGGCTTCCAAACCGGCCTGTAACTTGTCCAGTTGCTGCTGCCGCTCCAACACGCCTTGCATGGCATTCTGGCGGCCATGATAAACCACGCTATAGCGTTGATAGAGATCCCCTTGCTTGCTAAGCAGACTCACGCCTGCCGGGAGTTGCGATTGAAACTGGCCCACTTGGGCAACATCCTCAATCACGTAAATACCCATGAGCCAGTGCTGCAAGGCACCAGCCATTTCCAACTGCTTGAGCGTGAGCAAACTATATAAGCTGGGTAATCCTTGCCAATGGTCTGGCAAGCTATCGCTGGCCGTTCCAGGCATGGCTATGGCTAAAGCGGCTTGCGGATGCGGTAATGTAGCCAACATCGGCAAAGATTCAGTGAGCAAGGCATTCAGTTTATAGCCCAGGACCGCTTCGAGCGCGGGCTGCCATGTGGCATCCACCTGTACCGCCTGCCACAAACGCGCCGCTGATTGCAAACCGCTTTGTTGCAACCAGGGCCCTAGTTGCTGGTCTTGCTTGAGGCTTTGCTGCAACTTTTGCAAAGACTGGATTTCGGCTTCAAGCTGGTTCAGCTGGCGTTGAGCCTGCTGCCAGTCTTGCCTGGCTTGCAGCAACCGTTGCTGTTGCTGCTGTTCATCTACCCGCCATTGTTGTAGCTGCTGTTCTTCTTGCTGCAACTGGGCCTGCTGTTGCGCCTGCTGCTGCTTATACCCCTCCAAGGCCTGCATATCTGGCAAGGCCCAGGCTGATAGCTCACCTTGTAACTGTTGCAAGCGCTGGCTGGATTCCGAAAGATTGCGTTGCAAAAACTGTACGTTATTCTGCTGCAGTTGCATCTGCTGGCGGCATTGCTGCACTGCTTGCTGTGCTTCACTGGCGGCTTGCTGTATGCCTTGCAACTGTAATGACTGTGCAGGCAAAGCCTGTTGCAAGGCTTGCAACTGCTGCGCTTGTCCGGTCAGCGCTTGTTGTGCGGAGGCGAGTGCCGTGGTTTTTTCGTCCAGTTGCTGTTGTAACTGCGCTTGCTGCTGGCTACCACGCTCAATCTGCCCCTGCAGCTGTTGCTGCTGTTGCAGCAGTCTTAAGCGGGCCTCTTCCGATTGCTTGACTTGTAAATCCAGATTGGAAACTTGCGCGTTGGCCTCGTAAAAGGCCGCCTGTGCCGTATGCAATTCGCCTGATGCGGCCTGATGCTGCTGTCGAGCCTGCTCCAAAGCCAACTCGCAACGCCTTAACGCCGCAACTTTCTCCTCCAGCGCATTCACTGCGTGCGCTACCGCTTGTGAAGCGGCCTCGTAAGCCAGCACAGCATCTCGCTTGCGCAACCACCACCATTGCGCCTCAGCCAGTTGGTACGCCGCTTGCAGTGACTGATATTTCTGCGTCACCACGGCTTGCGCCTCCAGCTTGAGAATCTGCTTGTTCATCTCGCGTGAAATATCTTCCACGCGCGCAAGATTCTCACGTGTATCACGCAGGCGTAGCTCTGTTTCACGCCTGCGCTCTTTATATTTGCTGATCCCTGCGGCTTCTTCGAGAAATACGCGCAGCTCTTCTGGCCGGGCTTCAACAATACGTGAAATCGTGTTTTGACCGATGATGGCGTAAGCACGCCCCCCAAGGCCGGTGCCCAAAAACAAATCTGCCACATCCCGACGGCGTACCGCAGTGTTATTAATATAGTAGCTTGAGCCCTTATCGCGCTCGATTACACGCTTGACCGAGATTTCGGCATATTGATTCCACTCGCCACTGGCACCACCCAGGCTGTTATCAAAAATGAGCTCGACACTGGCCCGCGAAATAGGTTTGCGATGCGAAGATCCGTTAAAAATCACTGCATCCATGGCATCGGCGCGCATTTCCTTGGCGGAGGATTCGCCCAGCACCCAGCGGACCGACTCCATGACGTTAGACTTGCCACAGCCATTTGGCCCTACCACGCCCACACGCTGCCCATGCAGGTGGATGGTCGTTGGATCAACAAAAGACTTGAACCCCGCAAGTTTTAAATGTGTCAGACGCAAAGTAAGTAAACTGCTTATAAGAATTTGAGTGGTCGCTTAAGCGTTATAATACCCATTTTTAAGACGAAACATGCGCACAATGAACGAACATTTACTTGGTGGGAAACCCACTGCACAACCGACTAAAACACTGGAAACCTTTGAAAATCCCAATTCGCAGAGAGACTTCCATATCCATATGGAAATTCCAGAGTTTACCTGCCTGTGTCCAAAAACCGGTCAACCTGACTTTGCGGTGATTTATCTGGACTATATTCCCAACAAGTTATGTGTTGAGCTCAAGAGTCTTAAACTTTACATGTGGTCATTCCGCGATGAGGGCTGCTTCCATGAAGCGGTCACCAATCAGATTCTGGATGATCTAGTCTCTGCCATAGACCCAAAATTTATGCGCGTAACCGCCAAGTTTTATGTCCGTGGTGGCATTTTCACCAATGTGGTGGCCGAACATCGTGCCCCAGGCTGGCAGCCAGAACCTTTTGTCGAGCTCTCTCAGTTTTCTGCGCAAAGTAATATACGCGGATAAGCCATTTGACCATGCAAAAAAACAAAAGCCCGGCAATGCCGGGTTTTTTACTGCGTAATCTGTACGCAGCTTTACACCATAGCCTTAAAGAAGCTTAAGCTTTAATAAGCAGGTGATTTAAATAAATATGAAATTTAAAGCTAGAAATCACTGAGTGATTTTTGGCGTCCCCACGGGGATTCGAACCCCGGTCGCCTCCGTGAAAGGGAGGTGTCCTAGGCCTCTAGACGATGGGGACCTAAGAAATTTAACAACCCGTGCATTATACCAGTTTTTCAAATAATTAAAATATTTATTTTTTAAAAAAATTCAATATTTTCAATCACTTGGTGGAGATAAGCGGGATCGAACCGCTGACCTCTTGCATGCCATGCAAGCGCTCTCCCAGCTGAGCTATACCCCCAAATCTCTGGTATTGCAGTTCTTTGTTTTGCAGTGCAATTCAAAGAAGGCGCCATATTAATGATGCCCAGATATCTTGTCAACGACTTTGATAAGAAAACATGAAAAAAACTTTATATCGTTTTGTTTTATGAGGCCCTGCCTTGTTTTGCTACAGAGCCTGCCGTAAAAACCTTGAGAAACTTACTTGAGATGGGGTTTGATCTTGCCGAGAATTTCTTCACTTTCCGGACGTGTCATACTGTTAAAAGAATAGACCTTCTGCCCGCCTGGCAAAATCAGATATTTGTAGAAATTCCATTGTGGTGCCTGCCCTGTTTGTTTGATCAGTTGCTGATAAAGCGGATTGGCGCCACTTCCAGTCACGCTGGACTTTTCAACCATAGGAAACTTGACCGAATAAGTCAGCTTGCAAAAGTCGCCAATCTGCTTGTTGTTGCCAGGCTCCTGACGGAAATCATTGGAGGGGAAGCCAATCACCACCAGCCCTTTATCTTTATATTGCTCATACATGGCCTCCAACGCTTCAAACTGTGGCGTGAATCCGCATTTGCTGGCAGTGTTCACAATGAGCACTGGCTTGTCCTGAAATTGACAAAAATCGACAGTTTGACCTTGCAGTGTCTTAAACTGGTGCTGGTATAACGGTAGACATTCTGCCTCAGCCATGGATACCCCCCCCAGGGTTAAAAACATCAATATAAAACTGCGCATTGCATCTCTCCAAATAGTTATGATTGTGTTATGCCTTTGTAGACAATGTGTTAGCTTGATTGTTCTCAATTAAGTTTTCATATTTTACTTTTTTTAATAGGTGCCGTTAACCTTCTTGTAAGGAACCTTTGCCATGCTTGGCACAGTCTATGCTAAAGATGTTCTAAAGCAATTTGATACTGACAGGTTTTGTTAACAGAATAACGTCATGGGAGATCATCATGTTACAAAAAGCAGCACCTAACGATAAATTCAAGAAAATCGATCAAATGCTCGAAGACTTTGCCGGCGATGAAGTCGATGATTATGACAGTGGCTATGGTAGCTATGAAAAAAGTCATAAGCACTACTCTGCCGATGAAGATGCATTGATGAATATTGATGATTTGTATTGATGCATGCACTTGCATTTGCAATCCGTGATCGCGCATCAGCGTGAGCCGTGGTTGCTGATATAATGGCGTGATGGAAATTACTACACGCTTGGAATTCGATGCGGGCCATCGCATTCCTGATCACAAGAGTCAATGCCGTAATCTGCACGGTCATCGCTACGCAATTGAAATTACACTGTCTGGAGAGGTGATTCAGGCAGAGCATGCCTCTGAAAATGGGATGGTAATGGATTTTGCCGATGTAAAAAGAATTGCCCGTGAAACCATTGTCGATCGCTGGGACCATGCTTTTCTGGTCTACCATGGCGATACGGCGGTGCTGGATTTTCTAAACAGCTTGCCCAATCACAAGACCGTGGTGTTCCCAACCATCCCGACGGCAGAAAACATGGCTGCGGAAGCCTTTAAGCTGCTCAAGGCCCAATATCGTGATACCTTCGGCAATCAGCTCAAGCTGGTAAGGGTTCGCCTTTACGAAACGCCCAATAGCTGGACGGACGCATTCGATCAGAAATAGTCTGCGATCAGAATTAATTTTCCAGCGCACTCAACGCTGGCATGACTTGCGCAAGTGATGTGTCCCATCCCGGCAAACGCACACCAAACACCTGCTCCAGCTTATTACTGACCAGCCTTGAGTTTTGGGGGCGTCTGGCAGGCGTTGGGTATTCTGCAGTTGATATGGCTTGCAGCGCTTTAAGTAGCAAGGCGGGCCAGCCCTGTTGTAGCGCCAGCGCTTGATACTGCGCCACAATCTCACTGGCAAAACCATACCAGGTGGTTTCACCTCGATTCACCAAATGATAAATCCCGGTTTGTTCAGCGTTGTGCGGATGCCAGCGTTCAATTAATTGCGCGACCGCTTCAGCAATTGCGATATCGGCCGTGGGGGCGCCATGCTGGTCTGCCACAATGCGTAGTTGTTCCCGACTCTGTGCTAACCGAATGATGGTTTTGAGGAAGTTCTTGCCGTAGCTGCCATAGACCCAGCTGGTACGCAGGATGAGATGCGGAAGGCCAACCGCAGCAATCGCCTGCTCGCCTGCAAGTTTGCTGGCGCCGTAAACACTGACTGGATTAACTGCGTCAGTTTCAAGGTAAGCTGTGGCTTTGCTGCCGTCATATACATAGTCAGTCGAGAAATGGATCAGCGCTGCATTCACTCGTGCGGCTTCTTCTGCAATGATTTGTGGGGCCGTGGCGTTGATGGCAAAGGCAAGTTCACGCTCGGTTTCGGCCTGGTCTACCGCGGTATAGGCGGCAGGGTTAATAATCAGGTCTGGTTTGACCTGGCGGATGACTTGTCGGATGTGCACTGGCTGACTGAGGTCCAGTTGTTGGCGGGTACAGCTGATTAGCTGTACTTGAGCAATGGGCTGTTGTTGCAGCTGTGCGGCAAGTGCATGCCCCACTTGACCATTGACGCCTGTTAACAGGATTTTTTTCATATGCGTGAGCAAGGTCCGAATCAAAGAATATGCTAATAATTAGTCAAATTTGGGCGCCTGTGCCCAGGGGAGCCCTTGCTGATCTTTGGCAGACAGGCTGGGGGGCATGTCCAACGGCCAGTCTATGCCAATCGTCGGGTCATCCCATTTAAGGCAGGCCTCATATTGTGGCGCATAGTAATCCGTTGTTTTATACAGAAAGTCAGCCGTGTCAGAGAGCACGACAAAGCCATGCGCGAAGCCAGGCGGAATCCATAGCTGACGGTGATTGTCAGCGCTTAAATGCACGCCTTCCCATAATCCAAAGGTCGCAGAACTCTGACGCAGATCGACCGCGACATCAAACACTTCTCCGGCAACCACTCTCACCAGTTTTCCCTGCGCTTGCTGGACTTGATAATGCAGACCGCGTAATACGCCTTTGGCCGAACGGGAATGGTTATCTTGCACGAATGTCACATCGAGCCCTGTGGCTTGTTTAAAGGCTTGCGCATTGAAGCTCTCTATAAAGAAGCCTCGTGCATCGCCGAATACCTTGGGTTCTAGAATCAACACCTCTGGAATTTTGGTCGCAGTCACCAGCATTAAAATACCCGCTCTTTTAAAATCATCTTCAAATGCTGTCCGTACCCATTCTTGGCATATTTATCCGCCAGTTTGTCCAGTTGCTCTGCATTGATAAAGCCCTGGCGATAGGCGATTTCTTCCAGACAGGCAATCTTCAGGCCCTGACGCTTTTCAATCGTTTGAATAAAGCCACTGGCTTCCAGCAGTGATTCGTGGGTACCGGTATCCAGCCAGGCCATGCCACGCCCCATGACTTCGACATTGAGGTCCCCAGAGGCCAAATAATGCTTGTTGACGTCAGTGATCTCGAGTTCGCCACGGGCCGAGGGCTTGAGGTTCTTGGCAATCTCAACCACGCGCTGATCGTAAAAATACAGCCCAGTCACCGCATAGCGCGATTTGGGTTGTGTAGGCTTTTCTTCCAGGCTGATGGCCGTGCCGTGCGTATCAAACTCGACCACGCCATAGCGCTCGGGGTCGTTGACCGGGTAGGCAAACACGGTGGCGCCCTGCTCGCGTTTACCGGCAGTCATGGCCATGTCACCGAGCTCATGCCCGTAAAAAATATTGTCGCCGAGCACCAAGGCGCTGCTGTCGTTACCAATGAACGACTCGCCGAGGATAAAGGCCTGTGCCAGCCCATCGGGTGAAGGTTGTACCTGGTACTCAATGCGCATGCCCCACTGGCTACCATCGCCCAGCAGTTCTTTAAAGCGTGGCGTGTCCATCGGGGTAGAAATAATCAACACTTCCCGGATGCCTGCCAGCATGAGTGCCGACAGGGGGTAGTAGATCATGGGTTTGTCATACACCGGCAACAGTTGTTTGGAGACGACTTGCGTCACTGGATATAAGCGGGTGCCGGAGCCACCGGCCAATACGATGCCTTTTCTTGCCATTATGCCAACTCCTCGCCACGTTCATGGTAGTTTGTACTGAGCCAGTGCTGGTATTCACCGCTGGTGACGCGTTCCACCCATTGGGTATGCTCCAGATACCAGCGCACCGTTTTACGGATCCCGGTTTCAAAGGTTTCCTGAGGTTTCCAGCCTAAGGTCTGCTCGATCTTGCTGGCGTCAATGGCGTAACGCAGGTCATGACCGGGACGGTCTTTGACAAACGTAATCTGGTCGCGGTAGCTGCCTTGTGCTTTGGGCTGCTCCTGATCGAGGATGTCGCACAGCGTATGTACAACGTCCAGATTGGTTTTCTCATTCCAGCCACCAATATTGTATGTCTCGCCAGGCAGGCCCTTGGCCAGCACTTCACGGATGGCATTGCAGTGGTCTTCGACATACAGCCAGTCACGGATATTGCTACCATTCCCATAGATCGGTAAGGGTTTGCCAGACAAGGCGTTATGAATCACTAACGGAATCAGTTTTTCCGGGAAGTGGTAAGGGCCATAATTGTTGGAACAATTGGTGGTGAGGGTCGGCAGGCCATAGGTGTGATGATAGGCACGCACCAGATGATCTGAGGCCGCTTTTGAGGCTGAATATGGACTGTTAGGCTGATAAGGGTTGGTTTCCTTGAATGCTGGATCATTGGGTTCCAGTGAGCCATAGACTTCATCGGTAGACACATGCAGGAAACGGAACGACTGCTGCGACTCTACCGGCAATGCTTGCCAATAGGCCCTGACCTCTTCAAGCAGGTTAAACGTACCGACCACATTGGTCTGGATAAACGCATCCGGCCCGTGGATAGAGCGGTCTACATGACTTTCTGCAGCAAAATTAAGCACTGCCCTGGGTTTGTGGGTTTCCAGCAAAGTTTTAACCGCAGCGCGGTCACCGATATCCGCATGAATGAAGACATGGTCCGGGTCGTGGCTAATCTCAGCCAGATTCTCCATGTTGCCGGCATAAGTGAGCTTGTCCAAATTGACCAGTTTACCCAGCTTCAGCTTTACCCAGGCATTGACGAAATTGCTGCCGATAAAACCGGCACCCCCGGTCACTACAATGGTGTCTGTGTGCATAGAATCTCTGCTTAATAGTTGTCACAACTTGGAAATATCTTTTGATACTACCGCAAGCATCTGGAATGTAAAGAGTGAATAAACGCAGCAGAGCCGCATCAAATCACAACAAAAGACGGTCGTCACCAGGGCGAGGCACCAGACTTGCTGAGACTTTCTATATATTGCTGATGGCTGGCCAACTCCTCTTCGCTAGGCGGCAATCGCTTCATTGCAGAAAAGTCGACCTCAATATGGCTTTGCATGGTTTGTTGCTCGGAGGTTGAGAGTTCCATCAACAGGCTCTCTTGTCCGCGCGTCATGGCAATGTAGACATCGGCGAGCAATTCCGCATCGAGCAAGGCGCCGTGCAAGGTCCGCTGTGAGTTATCGATACCGTAGTGGCGGCACAAGGCATCCAGATTGTTACGCTGGCCGGGACGCATTTCCTTGGCCATTTTCAAGGTATCAACGATACCACTGACGAATGACGGCAGCGGGTCCATGCTAAGCCTGGACAACTCCATATTGAGGAAGCCGACATCAAACGGAGCGTTATGAATAATGAGCTCTGCACCACGAATAAACGCAATGAAATCCTGTGCAATTTGCGCAAAAAGCGGCTTATCCTGCAAGAACTCCAGCGAAATGCCATGTACTTCCTGCGCACCGGCATCAATCTCACGCTCGGGATTGATATACAAGTGAAAGTGACGCTGGGTTGGTCGGCGGTTCAACATCTCGACCGCCGCAATTTCAATAATTCGATGTCCCTGATCGGGATAGAGGCCAGTGGTCTCGGTATCGAGGAAAATCTGTCTCATTTAAGCTACACTCCTATCCTATCGCCACGGTTAATACACCTTGATTTGCCAAAGCATCCGCACGCTCGTTGCCCTCGTTGCCAGCATGCCCTTTCACCCAAATCCATTCAATCTGGTGAGGCTGGGCGATGACATCCAACTGTTGCCATAAGTCCGCATTTTTAACCGGTTTTTTATCCGCCGTACGCCATTGCTTGAGCTTCCAGCCTGCCAACCACTCGGTCATGCCTTTTTGCACATAGCTGGAATCGGTATACACTCTGACATGCGAGGGTTTCTTGAGCGCCTGCAAGCCTTGAATCACCGCCGTCAGCTCCATACGATTATTGGTGGTCAGCGCTTCGCCACCATAGAGGGATTTTTCGTGCGAGCCCGCTTTAAGCCATACGCCCCAGCCACCGACGCCAGGGTTGCCCTTGCAAGCACCATCAGCGTACATTTCTATCCATTGTTGATTCGACATCCGCGCATTCTAACTGCTTTTGGCCGTTTTTTTGTATGCTGGAACGGCCTTTTCTGACCTGCAACGCCGGATTCAGCGGCAACATTTTCCAGTCTGGTTTTAACAAACGGATGTTGAGCACTCTTTTTTTGGCGATCAGGAAATAAATGCCACCACTCATGCCACACAAGCGTGGCCCCCACCGTTCCAGGCAAGACTGGCGCGCCAGCCAGTCAGGATCATTGAATGGAAAAGCGTGCATCAAATAACCACTACGCACGACCTCAAATCCCAATACACTCAACCAGTCACGAATGCGCCAGGCTGTAAACAATCTGCTGAAACCGCCTGCCTGCCTGAATTGCCCGACTCTGGCGCGCATGCCTAAACAACTGGCAGGGCTAATCCCGGTCAGCACCAAACTACCTTCAGGCACCAGTACCCGAAACACTTCGCGTAACGTCTGCTGTGGATCCGCACACTGCTCCAGCACATGGGGCATGCAGACCAAGTCAACTGAATTTTCGGCAAATGGCAAAAACTCGCTTTCGCATAATAACGATGCATTGGCCGAGGCGGTTAGCTGTAGGGAGTGTTTGTAAGGAATCCGACACTGCTCGAGCAGGTCATGCGCAGACCATCCGATCTGCAGAGCATGAAAGCCGAACACATCAGCCACGGCCTGCGCGTACAAAGGCGTTTCACGCGCGACAATATATTGACCCAGAGGCATTTGTTCAAAGAACACTGACTGGCTTGATTGCAAGATAGATTCCCTCACGCACTTAAAACACCTCTTGAATACCGTCCAGGGCATCTCCCTTGACAAGCATCATGATTTTTTCAATGATGCGTGATGGACAAAAGTTCTGCAAGTATAGAAATCATCCCCCTGCCCGCTTTTAGCGACAATTATCTGTGGTTAATTCAGTCTGGCTCACTGGCCTGGCTGGTTGATCCGGGCGATGCGGACGTGGTTGAAGAGGCTTTGAGCAAGAGAAAACTGAGCTTAAAAGGGATTTTACTCACACATCATCATGCAGACCATGTGGGCGGCGCTGCCAGATTGCAAAAGCATTGGCGCTGTCCTGTCTATGCCCCGGACAGTTCACAGCCGTCTTATCAGGCCATGCAGACCATCCCCGTCCACGCCGGGGACACTATCAGTCTGCTGCCAGAAGACATAATAAGCTGCGAAGTGCTTTCGCTGCCGGGCCATACACTTGATCATGTGGCTTATTATGTCAATCAGCAGCATTTGTTTAGCGGCGACGTTCTGTTTGGTGCAGGGTGCGGCCGCCTGTTTGAAGGCACGCCTGCACAAATGTATGCCTCGCTACAGCAGATTGCCGCGCTTCCCCCAGAAACACTCGTTTACCCGGCGCATGAATATACCGCGCACAATCTTGCTTTTGCGCAGACCATAGAGCCGGATAACCGCGCATTACTCCAACGTATCGCAACCACCCGCGAGTTACGCCATCAGCAACGCCCCAGCCTGCCAACGTCCTTGGCACAAGAATTGGCGACCAATCCGTTTTTGCGGTGTGAACAGTTGCGTCTCCGCCCTGAATTTCAATCGCGCTCGGCGCTGGAAGTGTTTACCGAGATCCGCACCCGCCGCAATGACTTCTGATCGCACAACCTTCAAGCACAGTCTGGGCTCGCTGGCAAGGGCTTGTCTCCCCCCGAATTTAACGTAGAATGATGTCCTCCTTAAAGCGCTTGTGTGCGTTAGGCCTATCTCAAACAGATCGGCGCGGCCGCTACGGCCATCCGGATTTAGCAATCCATGTGTATCCGCCCTGCCGGATGCGCAACACTCTCAGGATAAAGTATTACCGTCATGCGTTTTAAAAGATTCATCGTCTGCATTGCACTGTCAGCCTCGCCATGGTGCGGATCGGCTGAATACGTGGAACCAGCCACCTTGTCCGATGACAATGGCAGTTATGACGAAAGCTATGGAGAGACTGGCGTAGAAGGCTACACCTCCAGTTATCAGTTTGAAGATAGCCTGACCTTGCAAAACAGCTTGTGGGACCGCGTGCGCGATGGCTTTAACATGCCGGACATCGACTCAAGCTACACCAACAAACACGAACAATGGTACGCCTCTCGCCCCGACTACGTTTCACGCATGCTGGAGCGGAGTAAAAAGTATCTTTACCACATCGTTGTTGAAGTTGAAAAAAGAGGCATGCCCACCGAGATTGCGCTACTGCCCATGATAGAAAGCGGCTTTAATCCTAAAGCGCTGTCTACCAGCAAGGCGTCAGGCATCTGGCAATTCATTCCCTCTACCGGCAAAGACTTTGGCCTCAAGCAGAACTACTGGAAAGATTCACGCAAAGACGTCACTGCCGCCACCCAGGCTGCGCTCAATTATCTGCAAAAGCTTTATACCATGTTTGGCGCCTGGGACTTGGCACTGGCCGCTTACAACGCGGGCGAAGGCACGGTTGCACGCGCCATTGAGCGCAATGAGCGCCTGGGCTTGCCGACCGATTACCAGCACTTGTCCTTACCGGATGAAACTCGCAATTACGTGCCCAAGCTGCAGGCCATCAAAAACATTATTTTCCGGCCTGAACAATATGGATTGACGCTCAACGAAATTCCAAACCGGCCTTACTTTACCACCGTCCAGGCCCCCAACAAGATTGATGCAAAACTGGCTGCAGAGTTGGCAGGGATTACGCTGGAGGAGTTTAGCGCACTCAACCCAAGTTTTACGCGGCCGGTACTCATCACGGAAAACAGTTATCAAAAACTTCTGCTACCAACCTGGGCGGCCAGCAACTTTACACAAAATCTAAATGCGTATAACCGTCCCCTCTCCAACTGGCACAGCTACCAGCCCAAGCGTGGTGAGCGTCTGGGTGTGATTGCCAGCAAGTTTGATATCAGTATTTACGAATTGAGCGCAACCAATAACCTGAAGCCGAATCGCAATCTGATTGTCCGTCGACCATTGTTAGTGCCCGCCAGCGTGGAGTCAGCTGGTCTGACCAAACCGATTGATGTCGCAGCCATGGCCAAACTTTCAGTAGAAGTGCCGGTTGAAAAAGAGTCATCCAGCGAACCAACGACTTTTTCCCATAAAGTGAAAGCTGGCGAGACCTTGTCCACTCTGGCCAAGCGCTATGGCATTAGCAGCCAGCAAATCATGCAACAGAACCATCTCAAGTCTAAAAAACTGGCGGCTGGCCAGGTATTGCAACTGCAAAAACAAGAAAGCCACGCCAGCAAATCAAGTAAAGGGAACTCTGGAAAATCGAATGACTCGAAAACAAGTGTAAAATCTGGTGCTAAGAAAGCAGGCAGCCACAGTAAACATAGTGCCTCTTCATCAGATTCAGCTAAAAAGAGCACAACATCGCATCATAAGAAAAGTCAGTCCAGCAAACATTAAATCGGCCCATCATGCGCACTGCACACTCACCGCTCAATTTGCACGTTGTGTCTCATCCGCAGAATGCGCAAGGCAAGCGCCGAGGATATGTGCGCCATGCCATGATGACCATGGCTCTGGCGGCCATGCTGTCAGCCTGTAGTCCAGAGCAGGCCAACCAGGAGACACTGGCGTTTGATCAGGCCTACCCACCACAGGCCGGGGGCACGCTGATGAGCGCCATGCCCTCAGATCCGAGCAGCATGATCGGTATGGTGGCTGGCGAATCCGCCTCGCTGGCAATTGGCAGTTACCTGTTTAATTCACTGCTCAAATACGACCAGAATCTGGATTTGGCCGGCGAATTAGCCGCTTCCTGGCAAGTCGCAGACGACAATAAAACCATCACTTTCAAGCTCAAACCCAATCTGCAATGGGCCGATGGCAAGCCGCTTACCAGTGCGGATGTGCTTTTCACCTGGCAGCTGATCACAGACGAAAAAACGCATAGCCCTTATGCCTCTGATTATCAACTCGTTACCCAGGCAGAAGCGCCAGATCCACAAACGTTTATCGTGCACTATTCGCAGCCCTTTGCACCCGCGCTCGAAAGCTGGGCCAGTTTGCAAGTGCTGCCTAAACACAAACTGGCAGGACAGGATATACATACCACCAGTTTTGCGCAAAAACCGTTAGGCAGTCATTATTACCAGCTTCAGGAATGGCGACACGGCGAATACATCAAATTAAGTCGCAACCCCAAGTCGGTCATGGGACCCGCCAACATCGAAACACTGGTCGAACGCGTGATCCCTGATCCGGCCGCCCAATTTCTCGAGCTCATGGCGGACCATATTGATAGCATGAACATGGATCCGATTACCTATGCACGCATTATTCCTTCGCGTCCGGCACTCGCAGCTAGGCTCAACCAATACAAAGAGCTAGGCAACAGCTATACATACCTGGGCTTTAACCTCAAACGCAAACCATTTGATGATGTGCGTGTGCGTAAAGCGATCAACTATGCCATTGATAAACAGGAAATTATTGATGGCGTCTATCTTGGCCTCGGCATTGCGATTGCCTCCCCTTACAAGCCGGGCACGCGCTGGAGCAATCCTGATCTTCACCCCTATGCCTTCGATCCGGCCAAAGCCAGACAACTGTTAGCAGAGGCAGGTTACACAGACAGCGATGGCGACGGTTATCTAGACAAAAATGGTCAAAAACTGTCATTTGAAATCCTGACCAACCTCGGTAACAAGCAGCGCGAGAAAACCTCGGTCATTATTCAGCGCAGACTCAAGGAAGTCGGGATTGATACCCGCTTGCGTACGCTGGAATGGGCCAGTTTACTGACCAATTTTATCAAACCGGGTAATTTTGATGCCGTGGTAATGGGCTGGGGACTGGGTCTGGACCCTGATCAGTACAATATCTGGCATTCCAGTCAGCAGAATCCCGGGCAATTCAACTTTATCGGCTACCACAATCCTCAAGTAGACCATCTGCTGGAGCAAGGGCGACTTGAGTTTGACCCGGAAAAACGCATGCAGATTTATCATGCATTCGCCAAGGCCCTCTATGACGATAGTCCTCTGGTTTACCTGTCTGCCGGCTACGGGCTGACCGCCATCCACAAACGTGTGCAAGGGATTATGAATCCTATACCTCCAGCGGGTGTCGGCTACGACTCACAAAAATGGTATATTCCGGCGCCGCTGCGCCGCGCGCAAATACAGGCTGAATAAAACATGCTACGTTATTTAATCAGACGTGTGTTATGGATGATCCCGATGTTGATCGGCATCAGTCTGATTTCGTTTTTTATCATGCATCTGGCGCCTGGCGATATCACCAGTACGGAATCTGCGTTCGACCCCAAATCCTCAGAAGAGTCACGGCAAAAACTGCGTGAGCTTTATCATCTGGATAAACCCATTATCGTGCAGTATGGCTTATGGCTGGAGCGCATGGTGCACCTTGATTTCGGCCATTCGTTTGCCAGCCATCAAAAACCGGTGTTTTGGTCAGAAACCGACAAAGACGGCAATACCACCAAGGGCATGATTGAAGAAGCCTTGCCAGTGACCTTGCTCATGAATTTAGTTGGTTTGTTGTTGACGCTGAGCCTTGCGATTCCGCTGGGTGTCATGGCGGCCAAAAAACATGGTCATTGGCAAGATCGAAGCATTACCTTATTTAATTTTATTGGCTTTTCTATCCCCGGCTTCTGGTTATCCCTGTTGCTGATGTACTGGCTGGGTGTGATTCACCCCTGGTTTCCGATTTCTGGCCTGCATAGCCTCAACTACGACCAACTCAACGCCTGGCAGCAAGCACAGGATCTGTTCATGCATTTGTGTTTGCCTGTGATCATTCCAGCATTGACGGGCCTCGCAGGTGTCACCATGTTTGTGAAAAACGGCATGCTGGACGTATTGAGCCAAGACTTTGTGATCACCGCCCGCGCCAAGGGCTTGAGTGACCGGGTCGTGACTTATAGACATGCTCTGCGCAATGCCCTGCTACCACTGATTACTTTGGTCGGCCTGTCACTGCCGGGCTTGATTGGCGGCTCGGTGATTGCAGAAACCATTTTTGCCATTCCAGGCATGGGTAAACTCTTTTATGAAGCGGTGATGATGCGTGATTTCCCGGTCGTCATGGGCATACTCACCATAGGCTCAGCCCTGACACTGGTGGGCAACTTATTGGCTGATCTGGCCTACGCGTGGGCGGATCCGCGTTTGCGTAAAGGGGTCATGCCACAACGCTAGGCTATCCAGACATGAAAAAAGTCCTGCAAAATCCCTTAGCCCTAACCGGGTTGATCATTATCAGCATCATCTTGCTGCTGGCGCTACTTGCGCCTTGGATTGCCCCTTATGACCCGGATGCGATCCAGGTCAAGCAGATTCTGGTGGGGCCTTCGGGCCAGCACTGGATGGGCACCGATGGTCTGGGGCGGGATGTCTGGAGCCGGATGCTGTTTGGCGGCCGCGTCTCACTATTGGTAGGCCTGGTCGCGGTAGGGATTTCGACTGCCATCGGGGTCGTGCTCGGTGCTTTAGCTGGCTACTATCGTGGTTGGGTAGATACGCTGATCATGCGACTGGTTGATTTGATGTTGTCTATTCCCAGTTTTTTCTTGATTTTAGCCGTGATTGCCTTTTTAAGTCCTTCGATCACCAACGTCATGGTGGTCATCGGCCTCACCTCCTGGATGGGCGTCACGCGGCTGGTGCGCGCTGAATTCCTGAGTCTGACACAACGTGAATTTGTCACCGCTTCCACGGCACTCGGTGCTCTGGACAGTCGCATTATTTTCAAGCATTGCCTGCCTAACAGCCTCACCCCTATTCTGGTCAGTGTCGTGCTGGGCATCGCCAGCGCCGTGCTCCTCGAGTCTGGCCTCAGCTTTTTAGGCTTGGGCGTACAGCCGCCGCAAGCCTCCTGGGGCAACATCCTCACCGATGGTAAAGAGTATATCCAGTTTGCCTGGTGGTTATCCGTGTTTCCCGGACTTGCCATTTTAATCACGGTGTTAGGGTATAATCTGCTCGGCGAAGGCCTGCGGGATGTGTTCGACCCACGTTCCAACACAGTACGCTAACCCTTCAATCAACTGACCAAACGAACTAACAACCACACAGGAACAAGCATGGCATTTCTTGCTGGAAAAAAAATTCTGATTGCCGGTTTGCTGAGCAACCGTTCAATCGCTTATGGCATCGCAGCCGCAATGAAACGTGAAGGTGCCGAACTGGCATTTACCTATCAAGTCGACAAGCACGAAAAGCGTGTGCGTGACTTGGCCGCAGACTTTGAATCCGATATCGTTCTCCCCTGTGACGTTGCTGAAGATGCACAAATCGACAACCTGTTTGTAGAGCTGGCTAAAGTCTGGGATGGCCTGGATAGCCTGGTGCACTCGATTGCTTTCGTCCCTAAAGTCGCCCTTGATGGTGACTACCTCGAAAGAATCGACCGCGAATATTTCCGCATTGCACACGATATCAGCTCCTACAGCTTCTCTGCGATGGCCAAAGCAGCCTACCCGATGATGCAAGGCCGCAATGGCAGTCTGTTGACTATCAGCTATCTGGGCGCAGAACGCACCATGCCTAACTACAACGTCATGGGCGTAGCCAAAGCTAGCTTGGAAGCTAATGTCCGTTACCTGGCACAAAGCCTTGGTCCACGTGGCATCCGCGTTAACGCGGTTTCTGCTGGCCCAATCAAAACGCTGGCTGCCTCAGGCATCGCTGACTTTGACAAAATGATCGGCTTTAACGAAAAACACGCCGCCTTGCGCCGTAACGTGACCATCGACGAAGTTGGCAATGTCGCCGCCTTCCTGACCAGCGACCTCGCCTCTGGTGTGACTGGTGAAATCACTTATGTTGATGGTGGCATGAACATCACTGCTGCTGGTCAAATCGACTAAGGCTGACCACTCGTCAAACAAAACGCCTGCGCTGATAAAAGCCAGGCGTTTTTTTATGGCCAAATGCCGAATACTTGCACTGCTTAATAACAATGCACTAAATTACACAATATCTTCAAAGCAATCAAAAAAATACAAACAAACCAATTAAAGGTGCACTAGAATTTAATTCTCATTTAATTATGGTGTACTAAAAATATATAATATATTGTATTTTTATTAAAATTTATTTTTTAATATTTATAGCCCCTAGTCTAAATAAAAGTTTAGGTTCGTTTTTGGGGTCTAATTAACGTTAGAGCGCAACAATGAAAATAACTGGGCATGCTTTTGAATGTGAAATTGATTTATCACTTCCCGATAGTGAGGAGTGGATGGATACCAACGTCAAAGTCAAAACCCAGCAGTTTCAGGGCGCTTTTACATGTACTGTTCAAAAAAGTGAGTGGTTGTTGCTAATCAAAACACTCAAGAAACTTGATGCATCAGTCGGTAAAAGCACTGAACTAAAATGGTCGAATATGGAAGAAAACATCTATTTTGAGTTCAAACTTAGTACTTTAGGCTCTCTTGAAACAGAGTATAAATTTAGCTCTGAGAACTTTAGTGACGGTCCAGTTCTTTCGGGTTATTTTACAGCAGACCAAAGCTATATAGGAGTGTGGGAAAATTCAGCACGGCAAGAGGTAGAAAATGCTCTCTAACCCATCATTCAAGCGGGACGCCTAACGGCGCCCCTTAATTCAAACGTTAGGGGCTAATACTATGCTACTAAAGCATCGCCTTGCTATTACGGGTTTATTTTTTTTCTTATCTACTAGCTTTGTATTTGGTGAGTCTAGCTATGGAAATCCAGTAGATGGTCGCACATATCTAACCAATGGAGAATTTAAAACCTACAATCCAGAGGGGCAAAATGTCGCCAAAAACGAGAAAGTAACTATAAGTAACGTCCGACTTCTAACTGGTGAGCCTGACTTGAAAGAAAGAGTCCTTGTTGAAGAGCTCGACTCATTTATTAAATCAGCCGAAAATGAGGCACATGCCATTTTGGCAAAAAATATAGCTCCAGCCCGAGTGCTTCTTCAATTCAACTGTCAACCCAATCATCATGTTGTACAAATTGCTAGTCAAGGCAATGCACAAGAAGCTGTACTGCAGGAACTTTATGACAAGACAAAAGCCCTTACACCACTTAAAACCAGTGGTGAGGTAATTTTCCAGGTTGAGTTTAATGTTAGCCCCTAACCCATCCATCAAGAGGAACTGGCGAAAGCAATCTTCGATGATGGAATTTTCAATAACGAGGGTGGAGCCACCAATGTCGCCAGCTCCTTATGTCAAACGTTAGCAGTCTCATGGAAGCCATCGACCAACTTCAGCGCCACTACATGATGCTTACTCTTGGTGTAGGTGAGATACAACCGTGCATCGACTGGGCAATTGAACGATTGGAGCTCAATCAAGAAGGCGATGATCTAGACGTTATCTTGCTTGCAGCAGCAACAGTACTAGAAGAAGCTTCTCCGTTGGCTCATACGATTTTGGAGCGCTACAAAGGCCCTGAGGCATTGGACAAGCAACTTGCTGCAGGAAAGTACGTGGCGAGTTTACGGCCTTTGTATTTGTCTGGCGCCGAGTCTATTGAGTCGCTCAATGGCAAGTTCACCAAACTCTTTGTCAGTCTTGGGTATCCAAATTGGCTAGTCATGCTCAGCAGAAACTGTGAATACGCTACCGACGTCGATGCATTCCGCGAGCCCTTCGAACAAGAGTTCGAGTACATCGCAGATCTTTGGGGCAAGGCCAGAACACTCACTGAGTTTGAAGCTGCATACAGTCGAGAAGTATCGAACACTCATGACGCGAAATACTGCTAACAAGTCCGTCAACCGGACGCCAAAATGCTGCGCTCCGGCACCGATTAGTTCAAACGTTAGCGGGTTTATGAGAACGCTCGCAAAAGCTGCTGCCATTCTCGTCTCCTTATCTTTGGTAGCTTATCAAAGAATTGCAGAATTCATGCGCTATGAAGGCGAAACCTAGCGAGTCAGATCAAACGGACTCTAACAAAGATGAATTATGAAATACATTCGTTATCAAGGCAGAGTTACCACCTGGAAAGACGAACAAGGTTTTGGCTTTATCACGCCTAATAGTGGCGGGAAGCAAGTGTTTGTACATATCACTGCATTTTCAAACCACCATCGACGCCCGATTGGCAATGAGATTGTGACTTATGCCGTGACAAAAGATGTGAATGGGAAATTAAAAGCCGAGCGTGTTCAATACATTGATGAACCGGTGCGATCAAACGATGGTTCGTTGCTATTGTTATTTGCCATTACTTTTCTTCTTTGCATGACGATATCCGCGTATGCCGGAAAACTGCCTCTGTGGGTATTAGGATTATATTTAATGGCAAGCAGTTGGACACTCATTGCTTACAGGCTGGATAAGATGGCCGCCAAACGCAACCATAGGCGCACACCTGAAAAAACGTTGCATCTCTTGGCTTTGATCGGTGGCTGGCCTGGGGCCATCATTGGCCAAAAACTGTTTCGCCACAAATCAAAGAAGCTTTCTTTTCAAGTGACCTTTTGGGCAACTATTATTCTGAACTGCGCGGCATTAGCGTGGCTGTTTTCCATGGATGGTCTCGCTTTTATAGAGCGCGTGATTAGCACATTTTTAAATTAGCCAAACGCATCAATAAGAAGGTGGCATTAAATAAAAAGGAGGGCTACGCCCTCCTTTTTTCACTTCAGTTCGCTAATTATTCGTTACCTTTGGATAACAACACTTTGGCATTGAACTGAATATCTTTCTTAGCTTTGAGTGAAGCCACATAAGCATGTGACATCTCTGCCCCCAGTGCCATCTGATACACTTTAAAGGCTCTGTCAGCCACATCTGGCTGGTCTTTGAGCTTCTGGTTCACCGCAATCACTTTAATCACGGTATAGCCTTTGTTGGCCTCGTTAAAGCCATAGTATGCTGGCAGTGTATGTGTGTTGACCTTGAACACATTTCTCATCACACCATCGCTCAAGCCCTGCGCATTTCTGCGATCAACCGTCACGGGCGTAATCCAGTCTGCATTGCTTGCTTTACCGGCTTTCAGCTCAGCCAACAAGGCCTCGCCTTTTTGCTGCACCAATTTATCTGCTGCTTCAGCTTTGAGCAAACCTTCAATACCGGCTTTTACTTCATCAAAGCTACGAGGCGCTTCTGGGCTGTACTCAACCACGCGTGCAGATACCAGGTTATTCGGCGATACCTCAACGGCTTCGGTATTGCGTTTATCTTTAAGCACGTCATCGGAGAACACCAAGGAAGCAAAACGATCGCTTTTGAAAAACTTGGCGACTTCATCTTTGCTCATGGCTGGAGAAGACTGCAATTGAAGGTTAAATTTCTTGACCGCTGGCTCCAGGCTGCCAGATTGCTCATACACGGTATTGCCAAAATCATCGGCCAATTCAGCATACTTGGCTTGTGCTTTCTGGAACAACAATTCGGCTTTGATTTTGAGCTTCATCGAATCAAAATCAGAAGACTCGCCTGTAATGCCTGTCAGCTTGATGATATGGTAGCCGAACTCAGATTCCACCAAATCGCTGATATCACCAACCTTCATCGAGAAGGCTGCATCCTCAAAAGGCTTGACCATCGCACCACGGCCAAAACTGCCTAAATCGCCGCCCTTGCCTGCTGAGCCTGTGTCTTGGGAGAATTCAATCGCCAGCTTTTCAAAGCTCTTAGGATTCGCCTTCACCTGCTTAAGGATGGACTCTGCTTTTTCTTTGGCAGCGGCTTTTTCAGCAGGCGTGGCAGTGCTATTAAAGCCGATCAAAATATGGCTGGCCTGACGTTGTTCATTGCCCTGAAATTTAGCCGCATTTTCATCATAGTATTGCTTAACTTCTTGGTCAGTCACGCTGACTTGACCCATCAGGCCTGCAGCAGAGAGCAAAGCAAACTGTAACTTCACCTTGGCTGGTGCAATGAATTTAGTTTTATGCTGGTTGTAATACGCTTGTACCTGCTCAGGCGTCACCGTCACCTGATTCATAAAGTCAGCTACTTTAATATCGGTCACGCTGACTTCACGCTGTTCAAACTCGGACATCAGCGATTGCTCAGCGACTTTTTTCGGCATAAAGACCAGATTGCTCAGGCCTTCTCTTACCTGCTGGACCGCGAGGTCTTTGCGTATGCTCTGCTCAAATTTGGCTGGTGTCAGCTTGTTTTGTGTCAGCAACTGGTTGTAGGTTTCCTCAGAAAACTTACCGTTGCTTTGAAACTCGGGCATGCCAAGAATATGCTGGCTGAGTTGCTCGTCACTGATTTTAAAGCGGTAATCATGAATCGCACCCTCAATCAGCCGACGTGTAATGATGCCTTCCAGCACAGATTGCTTGAAAGCCGGGCTTTCGAGCAAAGCCGTATCGACTTTTTGTCCCTGGGACTGCATATAGTTACGCGCATTTTCCACGGCGTTAGAATATTCCTGCAGGGATATCTTCTGGCCATCAACTTTAGCCACTGCAACCTGTCCACCCGCCTGATTCAAATAGGAGTCAATGCCAAACAATGCAAACGGCACCACAATCAGTGCCAGAATGATTTTTGCCATCCATCCTTGTGTATGTTTTCTAAGTGCTTCCAACATTTTATCGTTTCCATTACCTGATTTTTTGCAACAGCAAACTATACCATAAAGCGATTAAAACCGCCTGAGTGCAACACCCTTCAGGCATTACACCCAAAGATTTGATCCAAAAATAAACCGTACGTTAGCCAATGCACTCGATCAAATAAGCGCTGGAGGTCTGAGGGATTAAAACGAATGGGAAAAGAACAGCAGTCGATACTGAACAAACATACAAGATAAACCTGATTCCAAATTTGGAATATCAAGTGAACAAATGAGAAGTGTTCTAATCGAATAAAAAGAAAAAAGCCCTGAATAATCAGGGCTTTTATTTGGCGGAGCGGACGGGGCTCGAACCCGCGACCCCCGGCGTGACAGGCCGGTATTCTAACCAACTGAACTACCGCTCCCGGTAATCGTTAAGCTGAAATTATAACATTGTTTTTTATAAAATCAACTAATTTTTTTAATTACTTATTCGGTACTTAGCATTGCTAATTAAAGTAACTTCTTAAGTACCGTGTCACTCAAAAAATTAAGAGCGCAAACTTCGCACTCTTAATTTAAATTGTTTGGTGGGTGCTAACGGGGTCGAACCGCTGACATTCGCCTTGTAAGGGCGACGCTCTACCAACTGAGCTAAGCACCCGTAACAACCACTGGTGTTGCTACTGCAGTTAAGCAACAAACGCTGCTCAACCAAAGAATGCTAGTTTACAGCATCTTTAAGGCCTTTACCAGCCCTAAATTTAGGAGATTTAGCAGCTTTGATGTTAATTGTTGCGCCGGTACGAGGATTACGGCCAGAACGGGCAGAACGCTCACCTACATAGAATGTACCAAAACCAATCAAGGTCACCATATCACCTTTTTTCAATGCACCGGAAATAGCCTCAGTTGTTGCATCCAGAGCACGAGCCGCAGCGGCTTTAGAAATACCAGCAGCACTTGCAATATGATCTATCAATTCTGATTTATTCACGTGTTTCCCCTAATAACTAGTTAAAAAGACAGGTACATCCTGTACCGTCTTTATATCAAGCCGCAAAACGAGCTGTCAAGCGGTATTCCGGCCTTTTGACAATAATTCGCATCAATTTTACTAATGCGTGACAGCTTGCTCGGCATTCCCTTCGCCAGCGGCAACAATCTCGACTGCAGGCGCTTCCACAGCCAACGGTTGCGGTGCTCTTTCCAGCGCAAGATCCAGGACCTGATCTATCCACTTCACGCAATGAATGTCGAGATCCTTTTTGATGTTGGCAGGGATTTCAACCAGGTCTTTTTCATTAGCTGAAGGAATCAATACCGTTTTAATCCCTCCACGGTGAGCGGCAAGCAATTTCTCTTTCAAGCCGCCAATCGCCAGCACTTCCCCACGCAAGGTGATCTCGCCTGTCATCGCCACGTCTGCTCGGGCTGGAATGCCCGTCAGCACAGACACAAAGGCAGTGGTTAAGGCAATACCCGCACTTGGACCATCTTTAGGCGTCGCACCTTCTGGCAAGTGGATATGAATATCCTTCTTCTCGTAAAAGTCGGTCGGAATACCCAATCCTTCTGAACGGCTACGTACCACACTCATGGCCGCAGTGACAGACTCTTGCATCACATCGCCTAACTTACCTGTGGTGATCGTTTTACCCTTACCAGGCAAAGTCACCGCCTCAATGGTCAACAATTCACCGCCTACCGAGGTCCATGCCAAGCCTGTCACCTGCCCTACCTGGTTATCTTTAGCGGCAACACCAAAGTCATAGCGCTTGACGCCCAGGTATTGCTCAATATTCTTGCTGGTGATGTTAATCTTTTTAACGGTTTTGGTTTTGCCTTTTGCCAGCAATTGCTCTTTGACTGCTTTACGGCAGACCTTGGCAATTTCCTGCTCCAGGCGACGCACCCCCGCTTCACGGGTGTAGTAACGCACGATATCGCGCAGCACACTTTCCGCCACCGAAATATCGGTAGACTTCAAGCCATGGGCTTTAAGCTGCTTGGGTAACAAGTAGCGTTGCGCAATATTGATCTTCTCATCTTCGGTATACCCTGACAGACGAATAATCTCCATCCGGTCCAATAACGGCTCGGGGATATTCATACTGTTAGCCGTCGCGACAAACATGACGTCGCTCAGGTCATAATCAACCTCGACATAGTGGTCAGCAAAGGTATGGTTTTGTTCTGGATCCAACACCTCCAGCAAAGCTGAAGACGGATCACCGCGCATGTCCTGGCCCATTTTGTCGACTTCATCAAGCAGGAACAACGGGTTTTTCACCCCAACTTTAGTCATGCTTTGCAGCACTTTGCCTGGCATGGAGCCAATATAGGTACGGCGATGGCCGCGAATCTCCGCCTCATCACGCACACCGCCTAAAGCCATGCGCACAAACTTACGGTTGACCGCTTTGGCGATACTCTGTCCCAGCGAGGTTTTACCGACCCCTGGAGGGCCCACCAAGCACAAAATTGGGGCTTTGAGCTTGCCAACACGCTGCTGTACTGCCAGATATTCCACAATACGCTCTTTGACTTTATCAAGACCATAGTGATCCGCATCCAGAATCGCTTCTGCTGCCTGCAAGTCTTTGCTGATTTTGGTTTTCTTTTTCCATGGCAGATTTAACAGAGTATCAATGTAGTTACGTACCACAGAAGCCTCAGCTGACATCGGTGACATCAATTTCAGCTTCTTGAACTCGGCAGTGACTTTGGCTAATGCCTCTTTAGGCATGGCAGCGTTTTTAATGCGCTGGTCCAGCTCTTCCATCTCGGCATTTTCATCCTGCTCACCGAGCTCTTTCTGGATAGCTTTCACCTGCTCATTGAGGTAGTACTCGCGCTGACTTTTTTCCATCTGCCGTTTAACACGGCCACGGATGCGTTTTTCAACCTGCAGGATGTCGATTTCAGACTCCATCAGGTAGAGCAAATGCTCCAGACGCTCAATCACGCTGAGCATCTCAAGCACTTTCTGCTTTTCTTCCAGCTTGAGCGTCAAGTGAGCTGAAATGGTGTCAGCCAGACGACCAGGCTCGTTAATTGTTGCCAGCGAAGTCAGAATTTCGGGGGGAATCTTTTTATTCAGTTTAACGTATTGATCAAACTGGGTCATGACCGTACGCATCAAGGCTTCAGCCTCTTTGTCATCCTGATCTGTTTGCTCAACCTCTTCACCCAAAGCCATGAAGCACTCGTCAGTCTCCACAAAATGGGAAACGCGTACGCGATGCAGGCCTTCTACCAGAACTTTCACTGTACCATCCGGGAGCTTGAGCATTTGCAGTACGGTCGCCAGGGTACCGATTTCATACAAGTCTTCAGCCACAGGATCGTCTTTGTTGGCTGACTTTTGTGCAACCAGCAAAATCTTTTTATCGCCCTCTGAAGCGCGCTCCAACGCTTTGACCGATTTGGTCCGGCCAACAAACAATGGAATCACCAGGTGGGGATAGACGACGACATCGCGCAAAGGCAATAAAGGGATTAAAGCGTTTTCCGGTGTCTCGGAGTCAAGCAAAGTGTGTTCTGTCATAGCGTCTTTCAATAAGTGTCAAAGGAACAAGCCCTTTGCATATAGATGGGAACATTCTTTGAGAATTCAAGAGAGCAGGCATCTCATGCTATTAGATGCTATCTTGCAATAGCCGGACGGCTATTGCAAGCGGGATTTAATGTGCGTTTTCAACGCGTTTTTGTGCATCCTGATAAATCAGAATTGGTTCGGAGGTGTGTTCAATCACGCCAGCATCTACAATCACTTTAGACAAGTTTTTAAGAGATGGCAGCTCATACATCAGGTCTAGCAAAGCGTGCTCGAGAATCGAACGCAGGCCACGTGCACCGGTTTTACGTTCCAGCGCTTTTTTAGCAATCAGACGCAAGGCAGACTCTTCAAACTCCAGCTCAACGCCTTCCATTTTGAACAGCTTCATGTATTGCTTGGTTAGAGCGTTTTTGGGTTCCACCAGAATCGTCATCAGCGCAGCCTCATCAAGAGACTCAAGTGTCGCCACGACTGGCAGACGACCAATGAACTCAGGAATCAAACCAAACTTGATCAGATCTTCCGGCTCCACTTCACGCAAAACTTCGCCAACCGCGCGCACATCTTCTTTGCTCTTCACTTCGGCACCAAAACCAATACCGCCTTTTTCTGAACGGTGACGAATGACTTTTTCCAGCCCGTCAAAAGCGCCGCCGCAGATAAACAGAATGTTGGTGGTATCCAACTGCACAAACTCCTGGTTAGGATGCTTGCGTCCACCTTGTGGCGGCACCGAGGCAATCGTCCCTTCGATCAGTTTCAACAAGGCCTGTTGCACGCCTTCACCAGACACATCACGGGTGATTGACGGGTTATCAGATTTACGGGAAATCTTGTCGACTTCATCGATATAAACAATGCCGCGCTGTGCTTTTTCTACATCATAATCACACTTTTGCAGCAGTTTCTGCATGATGTTTTCAACATCCTCACCCACATAACCGGCTTCGGTCAGTGTGGTCGCATCCGCCATCACAAAAGGCACATCCAGCAAACGTGCCAAGGTCTGCGCCAGCAATGTTTTGCCAGAGCCGGTTGGTCCAATCAGCAAAATGTTGCTTTTTTGTACCTCAACATCATCTTTGCCAGACTGGTTGCCGTCAGACAAAGGGTTATACCCCAGACGTTTGTAGTGGTTATACACCGCAACAGACAGATTTTTTTTCGCCTGTATCTGACCAATCACATACTGATCCAAAATAGAGCAGATTTCTTGTGGCGTCGGCAATTTCTTGTCTGCGGACTTAATTTCGTTAAGGCTCTGGATTTCTTCACGAATAATGTCATTGCATAAATCAACGCATTCATCACAAATAAACACAGAGGGGCCTGCAATCAGTTTTTTCACCTCATGCTGACTTTTGCCACAAAACGAGCAATATAACAGCTTCTCGCTGTCAGATTTGTTTGCCATGCTATTCCCCTGCTAGTTACGCGCTGATTAAGCAGCGCTACGTGCGGCAATCACCTGATCTACCAAACCATAAGCTTTGGCAGCGTCAGCACTCATAAAATTGTCACGATCGGTATCGTTGGCAATGGTTTCAATACTTTGGCCAGTGTGATGGGCCATGATGCCATTGAGTTTGTCCTTCAGGTACAAAATCTCTTTGGCATGGATCTCGATATCAGACGCCTGGCCCTGGAAGCCACCCAACGGCTGGTGAATCATCACGCGTGAGTTAGGCAGGCAGAAACGCTTGCCTTTCGCACCAGCGGTCAGCAGGAACGCGCCCATGCTGGCAGCTTGTCCGATACACAGCGTGCTGACATCGGGCTTGATGAACTGCATGGTGTCATAGATAGACATCCCCGCAGTGACCGAGCCACCGGGAGAGTTAATGTAGAGAGAAATGTCCTTGTCAGGATTCTCGGCCTCGAGGAACAGCAACTGCGCCACCACCAGATTGGCGGTCATGTCATTGACCGGCCCCACCAGAAAAATGACGCGTTCTTTGAGCAGCCTGGAATAGATGTCATATGAACGCTCTCCTCGGCCACTCTGCTCAATAACCATAGGGATATATCCCAGGCCTTGTGGCTCCATACGTTGTTGCATCATGCCTTCGTTCGCGTTCATATAATTCATGGTTTAAGCACCTGCCATCATCAATTCATCAAATTTAATTTTTTTGTTTGTTACTTTGGCTTTGTCCAACACCCAGGCAACAACATTTTCTTCGGTCGCCAAGGCCGCTGGCTCATCCAGACGTTTCACATCTGCATAATACCAGTTGACCAGCTCTTCAGGTTTCTCAAAGCTTTGCGCGAAAGTATCTACCATCGCACGTACCTGATCGGCATTGGCCTGCAAGTTGTTGGTGTTGACCAACTCAGTTAAAACCAAACGCAACTTGGCATTGCGCTGTGCCTGCGTTTCAAACACAGAAGGCTCCATTGGCACTTGTGCCGGATCCACGCCGCGCTGACGCAGGTTTTGTGCAGCAACCTGCATCAAACGATTAGTCTCGGCCGCAATCACTGCTTTAGGCAATTCAAAGCTGCTCTCATCGACCAAGGCCTGGAAGACAGACTCTTTAACCCGTGCCTTGATACGTTTATCCACTTCTTGCTCAAGGCTTTGCTTGATTTCAGCTTTCATGGTGTCGATGTTGCCATCTTCCACCCCGAGGCTTTTCGCAAACTCAGCATCCACTTCAGGGTAGACTGGCTGCGACACAGAAACAAACTTCACCGCATAAGACACAGTTTTACCTGCCAACTGCGCCGGATTGTGATCTTCCGGATAAGTGATCTCAAATGTTTTTTCGGTACCAGCTTTGCCACCGATCAACGCATCGTCAAATTCTTTCACACGGCCTGGTTCACCGATCACAAGATCAATACCACGGTCGCCAGTACTTTCAACCTGCTCACCATCAATAGAAGCGGTCAAAGTAATGTTAATGCGGTCACCCTTTTTCGACATGCGCTTGACCGGCTCATAGCTCACGCGCTGCTTCACCAACACATCCAATGTTTTTTCCACATCGGCATCGGTCAACTCCAACGCTGGACGCTCAATTTTGACTTTGCTCAGATCGCCCAGTTTCACTTCCGGGAAAATTTCGAAAGTAGCAATGTATTCAAATTCCTCTGCAGCATCCTTAAACGGAATGTGTTCGATATTCGGGAAGCCTGCCACACGCAGCTGATTCTGCTCTACCGCTTCACCAAAGCTGGTTTCTACCGCTTTGGAGTAAACTTCATCGCGGACCTGATTGCCATAGTGCTGGTTGACCAAACCCATGGGCGCTTTGCCCGGACGGAAACCAGCAAACTTGGCGGTACGTGAAATTTGCTGTAAACGTTGTCTGATTTGCCCTTCCAGCGGTGCCAAAGGGACTTTGATTGTCATGCGACGTTCCAAGTTGCTGACTGTTTCAACAGATACTGCTGCCATGCTGAACTTCCTGTAAAAATCGTTATTTAACGATGGGTTATGTAAGTGAGCGCCATTGAATGCGCATTTAATAATGTTTTCACACAACCTGACCACACTCTAAAGGCAGAGGCCGGCGATCAAATGATGAAAAAAGAGCGTAAAAATATAACACAAGTCTGAATTGAAATAAACTTAAAGCCAGTTTAGCGCAACTGCGCACAACACATGGCTAAAGACACTGTACTTTTAAACGACAACCCCATCAAAATGCGAAATACTCACTACATGAATCGAAGATGGGGCTAAGCACTTTAATTGCAAGCCGCCTAGCTTAGCAATGTTTACTCGCCATATTAAGCAAGCGCAACAATCGTCTCAATCTCAACCAGCACATCGCGCGGCAATTTGGCTACTTGTACCGTGGAGCGTGCCGGGGTATGCGTGCCGAACACTTCGGCATACACCTGATTCATCGCCACAAAATCATCCAGATTCTTGAGAAACACGGTTGTTTTCACAACTTGCTGCAAACTGCCCCCTGCAGCCTCGATAATAGCCTGCAAATTGGATAGTACTTGACGCGTCTGGGTCTCAATATCGCCATCATTGAGCGTGCCATCCGGGCGCAAGGCGATTTGCCCTGAGGTATAAAGCATATTCCCGACGACAACACCTTGTGCGTAAGGCCCGATCGCGGCTGGTGCATTCGCTGTTTGTACAATATTCATTTTTCGTTCCTTTCAGAGCGTCATTCAAAGATGACTCGCTCAAATCACTCCAGATCATTTGCTTAGGCCGCTCTATCATGACCACTGAACGGCCGCCAAAAACAACAAAGGCCTCCGCAAAGGAAGCCTTTAATTTGTATCCTCCCCCATCGGGTGAGGTGGTGCGAAAGGAGAGACTCGAACTCTCACGCCGCGAGGCGCTGGAACCTAAATCCAGTGCGTCTACCAATTTCGCCACTTTCGCATACTGCCATCGTTCGCTGACAATTCGCTAGTATACCCTAATCGCATCAGCTTTCACAAACTTGCCGAGTTCAGATTGACAAGCCAGCCGTTCAACTGCAAGATGCCAGATTAATCATCATAAAAACGTTGTTATAGGACAGGATATGCATTCAGCCGAAGAAAACATGCTTAGAGCGGAACTTGAGCTCTTGATGCGAGAGCGTGAAATTTTGCTCAAAATCACCGGGGTGGCTGCCGGACTCATTGCAGAACTCAACACACCGGATTTGCCAATTCGCACGGTGGAAGCCGCTGATTTATTGGCCACGACCATTAATCAGCTGCCAGAAGACCTGTTACAAGACGCGCTGGACGCTGTTCACGCGACCATCGTCAACTAAGTTCTGGTGAAGTGCATGTCTGACATGCGGGCTTGAGATGTGATGCGTCTGCTAGCTTTTGCTTTTCCATGGTTACTGACTGCTTGCGGCACTGCTTTTCAGCCACACCCGATTCCCCAACAAGAAAACATTACCACCATCCATGAAGCGGCGCCGGATGAAGATGGCTTCAAGACGTTTGTTCTAAGCAATGCACCCCAGACCGCCTGGCCTATCCAGACCTGGGATTTGGATAGCCTGACCTTATCTGCGCTTTATTTTCATCCAGCCCTTAAAGTTGCAAAATCCGATTACGCGGTTGCGCTCGCCAGTATCACCAGTGCCGGACTCAGGCCGCAACTCGGCTTGAACAGCCAGTTAGCGCATAGCAACCAGGCCAATGGCGACATCAGCCCCTGGGCTTACAGCCTGCAAGTGAGTATCCCGCTGATTACTGCTAACAAGCGACAAATCAGCATTGAAATCGCGCAATATCAGGCTGACATCGCCAAAATACAGATCGCGGAAACGGCGTGGATGCTCAGGCAGCAATTGAGCGTAGACTTGATTTTGCTGGCAGAGCAGCAAGCCATGCAGGCAAACTTGAGCAAATTGCAAACAGCACAGGATCAATTGCTGGATGCTTACCAGAAACGGCTGGATGTGGGAGTCGCAGGGCAATCTGACGTGCTGCCGATTCGTTTGCAGCGTGACCAGTCAGCCTGGCAGTTGCAGCAAACCAGTGTGCAAATCAAACAGACTGAGCAGAAAATCTTGCATGATGCCGGACTGACCACACAAAACAACCCGCTGTTTAAACTGGCGCCAGTCCAGCTTTCCCAAATTCTCAAGGAGCGCTTTGCGCATGCAGCGGTGTATGCCGATGCGACCACCATACAACATTATGCGCTGACCAACCGCATGGACATTCAACGCGGCTTAGCACAATATGCCAAGGCTGAGTCGCAACTGAAACTGGAGATGGCCAAGCGCTACCCCAACCTCTCGCTCAGCCCCGGCATCATGTATGAATATGGCGATAAAATCTGGTCATTGGGATTGAGCGCCATGCTGAACCTGCTCAACCGCAATTCGGATTTGTGGGCACAAGCCGAGCAAGTGAGACTGAATGAAGCTGCGCGCTTTTATGCCTTACAGCATCAGGTGATTCAATCTTCAGAGCAGGTGCATGTCAAATACCGCGATAGCGCGCGTTTGCTGGTCACATTGACACAAACCTATGAGCAGCAAATGCAGAGAAAAGCCCAGCTTGCAAAACAGTGGCGACAAGGGCTGATCGACAAAGTGGAATACTTGCAAGCCGAAATTCAATTTTACAATGCGCAGCAACGGCTCATTTTGCAGCAAGCCAATGTCATGCGGGCATTGCAAGAGATTGAAAACGTAATGCAAACACCCATCGCGCTGTCACAGCGCCCGGTGGTCACCCTAAAACAACAGCAAAAGGCAACAGCCAAATGAATAAAAAAGCGCTGTGGATTATTGTGGTTCAGGTTTTACTGATTGTGGTTCTGATATGGTGCGTTGCCATTGTCGGTCGCGATGAGTATGAATCCGTCCAGAATGACGGAGATGAAACCATTGAAGGCCCCTCAAGAGTAAGCGAGCAAAATGGGTTACAAGTGGTCAAATTAAATGCAGCCACGCAAAAAAACAGTGGCATCCAGGTGCAGCCCCTGCAAGCCTATCAATATCATGGCAATATCAAGGTGCTGGGTTCGGTGATCTCGATCCAGACACTGGTGGACTACAACAGCCAGTATCAGCTACTCAAGTCACAATTGGCACTGGCTGAAAACATGTTGCCTAACCATCAACTGCAATACCAGCGTTACAAGCAACTGAACGAAGATGACAAAAACATCTCTGACAAGGCACTTCAAGAGGCGCAGTCAGTGATGATTAGCGACCAGACGCATATCAAAACCACGCAAGAGCAACTCAGAGCGCTCACAGACACCATCGTGGCGCAATGGGGCAAGCCGCTGGCTACCCTCATCACCCAGCAACCTTCGCAAGGCCCGCTCAATGACTTGATCAAGCAAAAAAAAGTACTGGTACAAGTCAGTTTTCCGTTGAATTATGAGGCACCAGCCACCGACTCCGTTGTTTATCTGACCCCAATTCAAGATGAAGTCACCCCCATCCGGGCAGAGTTTGTTTCGCAATCGATCCAAACTGATATCAGCAATATCGGAAAAACTTATTTTTACAGTGCGCCCGCCGATTATTTGCGGGTAGGCATGCGGGTCAATGTGGTTCCGGCCGAGGCCTCGTCAAAATCACTCAAGGGCGTACTGGTGCCTAACCAGGCGATTGCCTGGCACGGGGGCATCGCCTGGATTTACATCAAGACCCAGCCAGATACGTTTTTACGCAAACCGGTGGCTTCTGACATTGAACTTGAGCACGGCTGGTTCGATACCCATTTAACGCCCGGCACAGAAGTCGTCACCCATGGTGCACAGTTGCTGCTGTCGGAAGAGTTCAAATTTCAGATCAAGAATGAAAATGAAGATTAATCTGCAACTGTTTGAAAAAAATAGAGATTTCAAACCATGATGGCAGCCCTGGTCAGATTTTCCATCCGCTTTTACGGTGTCATCATCGGCCTGGCCCTGCTGGTAGTACTGTATGGTGTTTATAGCCTGCAACAGAGCGACCTGAATGTTTTTCCAGAGTTTGCGCCAACACAGGTGGTGATTCAAACCGAATCGCCGGGCTTGTCCGCCAGCCTGGTAGAAAAAATGGTGACACAACCGATTGAAAACGTGCTCTCCGGATCGATAGGCATCAAAAGCTTACGTTCGCAGTCGATTCCAGGCTTGTCCATCGTCACCGTCGTTTTCCAGGACAAGTCAGACATATACCGCAATCGGCAAATGGTTGCGGAGCACCTGAACATGCTGGGCAATCTGCTACCTGCAGGCATTATTCCCAAAATGACCCCGCTGACCTCGTCCGCCAGTACCGTTCTCGGGCTGGGTATTACCTCGGAGACGCTGTCGCTGATGGCGCTACGGACCCTGGTCGATTGGCAACTGACTCCGCATTTGATGAGCATACCTGGTGTGGCTGACGTCAATGTCTATGGCGGACAAGTGCGTCAGTTTCAAATCAAGATTGATCCGCGCAAATTGATGCTATACCAGCTGAATGTGCAAGATGTCGTCAATGCAGCCTCCCGCGCAACTGGAGTCAGAGGGGCCGGGTTTATCCAAAATGACAATCAGCGCCTCATTCTGAATACGCAAGGGCAAACCACGACACCACAGCAACTCGCACACATCACCCTGCTCCGCAAACTTGGCCGGACCATTCGCATCAGCGATGTGGCCGAAGTCGCAGAAGGTGCGGCCCCCTCCATTAGCAGTGCGGCGATCAATGGCAAGGTGGGCGTCTATCTATCGGTGCAAGGGCAATTGGGGGCCAACGTATACGCCCTCACCAAACAGCTGGAGCAAAAACTGGCAGAGATACAGCCCAGCTTGCAACGCGCGCAAGCAACCTTGCACACCGGCCTGTTCCGCCCGGCCAACTTTATTGAAACGGCGATTCACAGCCTGCGCTCCGATATCTTGATTGGTTCCATACTGGTCATCGCCGTGTTGTTTGTATTTTTGTTCAACGTGCGTACGGCCGTCATTTCTGCCACGGCCATTCCCTTGTCACTGCTAACCGCCATTGTGGTGCTCTACCAGTGTGGTGCAGGCCTCAACATCATGGTGCTGGGGGGGCTGGCGATTGCACTGGGCGAAGTGGTGGATGACGCCATTATTGATACGGAAAATATTTTCCGCCGCCTGCGCGAAAACCGCCAGCTCGCACAGCCACAACCTGTGACAACCGTGGTTTTTCAAGCTTCGATGGAGGTGCGCAGTTCGGTGGTCTACGCCACCATGATTGTCGCGCTGGTATTTTTACCGTTGCTGACCTTGACAGGGGTGGCAGGCAAATTGTTCGCGCCATTGGGCTACGCTTATATTTCTGCCATCTTAGCCTCATTATTCGTCGCGCTCACCCTTACCCCCGCACTCTGTTATCTGTTGCTGGCGAAAGCGCCTTTAGATGCGGAAGAATCACCTTTATTACACTGGCTCAAGCACCGTTATGTCGCCCTGCTCCACCGCATTGAACAGCATTATCAGCTCATTCTGCTGAGCAGCTTTGTGTGTATTGCTCTCGGTTTGGCCCTGCTGCCTTTATTCAGGAGCCAATTTATTCCCTCCCTGCATGAAGGGCACTACGTATTGCACATGACTACCGTGCCAGGGACCTCAGAGGTGCAGTCACTCAAGCTGGGCAATCAGGTCACCAAAACGCTTCTGGAAATCCCCGGAGTGAAAACGGTCGCCCAATGGGTAGGCCGGGCCCCGAATGCAGCAGATACGTTTGGCACGCACTACAGCGAGTTTGAGGTCGAAACTGGCACCTTGCCCGGCGCTGAGCAGGAGCGTATTTTTCATGCCATCCGAGAGGAGCTGGCTGGCGAATCCACGGACGAAGAGGATGACGGTAAAGTGGAAGTGGGATTTGTCGGCGCCAATTTTGCCATGAATACGTTTTTAACCGAGCGGATTGAAGAAACCATCTCGGGCTACGCCGCCGGCCTGGTGATTAATATTTACGGCCAGGACCTGGATGCCCTGGACAGAGATGCGCAAAAAGTCGCCAGTGTATTGGCCGGGATACGCGGCATTCGTGATGTCATGGTGCAATCCCCGCCTGAAACACCAGAGATTGTGATTCGGCTCAAGCAGGAAAAACTGGCATTGTGGGGGTTGCAGCCCATGGACGTCCTGGAGACGGTTAAAGCCTGCTATGAAGGGGTGCCAGTCAACCAGGTTTACATTGGCAATCGCGCGGTCGGTGTCAGCGTGCTGCTCAATGATGCCGCACGCGACGATATCGCCGATATGCGCAACCTGCCTATTTTCAACCCCGAAGGCCAGATGCTCAAGCTGTCTGATGTCGCTTATGTTGCGCAGGAAGGTGGACGCTCAAAAATCCTGCATTCAGGTGCCAAACGCATCCAAACTGTCACCGCCAATATGGCTGGGCGTGACCAGGCATTATTGCTTGAACAGATACAAAGCGCTTTACATGAAAAGATGACACTCAATCCCGGCAACTATCTTGAATTTTCGGGTGAGGCTGAAGCTAACGCGCAATCGCGTCAGGACCTAATTGTTCATTCGCTGGTCGCTGGCATCGCCATTTTTCTCATGCTGTACATGGCGTTTGGCCGGCTGCGTAACCTCCTGCTAGCCTTTGCCAATCTGCCTTTTGCCTTGATTGGCGGCGTAGTGGTGACCTTTTTTAGTGGCGGCTGGATCTCGGTAGGCACATTGGTGGGGTTCGTCACCTTGTTTGGCATCACGTTGCGCAACTCCATCATGATGGTATCGCACTTCCAGCATCTGGTGGATCATGAGGGCTGTGAATGGAATCTGGAGACCTGCATTCGTGGCGCCTCAGAACGGCTGCCTTCGGTGCTGATGACCGCATTGGTAACAGCGTTAGGCTTACTCCCGCTCGCCATTGGCAGCGGCGAACCCGGGCGGGAGATTGAGGGCCCGATGGCGACCATTATTGTCGGCGGGCTGGTGTCTTCAACAATTCTTAATTTGCTGATTCTGCCCACGATCATGCTGCATTTTGGCAAATTTGAGCAGACAGCCCCTCAGTAATGTGCCTGGCTAAACCTGCATTACGCAGTTGAAATACTCGTCACGCCACAACGATCAAAATGGCTGGCATCAAAGCCGTGCTCGCACAGTGTGTATTGACTCTGATGCACCACCCGGGTTTTAAACCGCGCCAGCCTGAGGAGCGCGGTAACTCCGGTGTCTATCATGCCCATCTCCTGCAATTGTGGCAATGTCAGCGCCTGGTCTAGGCTCAGCAAGCGTTCATCAGACTTCACCAGCAACAACTGGCAAGCATCCAGTTGCAAAGCCAACCACGCGGCCAGGCTATCCGAGGTCACGTCCCAGCTGTGCGGCAGCGGATATTCCGTGGCAAATGCCTGGTTTAATGCCATTTCACTCGGCAACCAGACCAGGCCACGGTGTTGCCAGCCACGCTCGGCAATTTCAAAGGGATTACGCACCAGGGTTAGCGCGGGCATCATCGCTACCAGGCTACGTGCCATTTGATCCATGGCGTAAATTGCCAGCGCATGCGCCTGACTGTCATCGATATGTCCCTCAGGCATCGTCGCCCGCAAGCGCTGGAACTCACGTACCGCATCAGCATACACACCGCCCCCGGGGACGATGATCACCTTACCATCCCCCCAGCGCACCACCAGCTTTAGCCATTGCATCAGGCTATCATAGTGGGTCACGCTACCCCCTAGCTTGATCACCCACATCGCATCTTCCTGAACATTAGTTTTTTGCTGACCATTCGTTTTTTGTTTTAAATGCCGCAACCAGCTTGAAGAACTGCGACGCCTTGTCAAAGGTTTCCTGATACTCTTTGGCGCAATCCGAATCAGCGACAATGCCACCGCCGGCAAAAAACGTCATGCGGTCTTGGGCAATGACCGCCGTTCTAATCGCAATATTCGTATCCATACAACCATCAAAGCCAATGTAGCCGATACTGCCGCAATAAATCCCACGCCGATGCGGCTCCAACTCCTCAATAATTTCCATCGCACGCAACTTGGGCGCACCAGTAATAGAGCCGCCAGGGAAGCAACCGCGCAGCAAATCCAGCGCATGAAACCCATTGGCCAGCTGACCACGAACGATGCTGACCAGATGATGCACATTGGTAAATCGCTGCAATTTGAATAACGCTTCGACTTTCACCGACCCAACGGCACACACCTTGCCGATATCGTTGCGCAACAGATCAACAATCATGAGGTTCTCGGCGCGGTCCTTGATACAGCCGGATAACTCCTGGGCAATCGCTGCATCTTGCTCAGCATCGAGGTGACGCGGACGAGTGCCTTTGATCGGACGCGTTTCCACCTGTTGATCCACCACCTGCAAAAAACGCTCAGGCGACATGGAAAGGACCGAAACAGGCAACCCCTCCCCGTCCTCCACTTGCATCAACGCCATAAAAGGCGCACGGCTCAATTGCCGGAAATGATCATACGCCTGACAGGCGTCACCGCGCACCTCCACGGCAAAACGCTGCGCAAGGTTAATCTGATAGCAATCCCCGGCACGGATGTAATCTTTGACGCGTGTAAAGGCCTGAGCATAAGCGGCTTGATCCAGATTGGCCTCTACGTTGCCGACGACTTCAAATGGTACGCTATTGCATTCTGGCGCCACGGATAGCAACCTGGCATGCAGTTGCTCAAGGCCTGCTTGATCCAGATAGCGTAAATGCGAAACCAGCTTGCACTGCCGTGCATGGTGATCCACGATGATCGCCCAGTCATAAATGCCCACCATCATCTCTGGCAACGGCACGTCCTGTTGTGCCATCACTGGAATGTTTTCAATACTGCGACCCAAGTCATAGGCAAAATAGCCGAGGGCGCCCCCTGCAAACGGAACCTCAGGGGTACGTTCAACAGGATGGGAGAGCAACCATTGCTGAATGGCTTTGAAAGGATCTTCTTCCGTGCGGGTGCGCTGCTCATCAACCAGCACGTCTGTGTGCGGATGCCGATGAATTATTCTCGCCACAGGGGCAGCCACCACAATATCAAAGCGCGCCCCCAGGCTGATCTCTTCATCCACGGTCGCGACTGCATCTGTTTTCTCAATCTGCCCACTTTCAAGCAACATGGGCCAAGTGAGGTCTCTCACCTGCTTGAACCAATGCATGCCTTCAGCATACGGGAGCGTCAGCGTATTCAATGTCGTTGCTGCCATAACCTCGCCACTGCATAGGCCGGAAAACATACCTCTGCATCCTTTTTTAAACTTGCCTCAGCGGCCTCTACCACAGTAGAAGCAGCGTAGTACTTCATCCCCAATTCGTCAGCCAATTGGCTGACCAGAAAACTGCCCGCACCAAGACCCACCAAGGTCTGCGGTCGGTCTTGTCCCTGCGCGATCACTGCCTGAATACTGTGCTTGATTAAGGTGAGCTGCGCTGCTTTAAACGCCTGTGCCAGAGACTGCCAGAGGTTGTCCTCGGCTGATTCGACATCATGCCCAACCATACGAGCGATGCGCCGCATGCTTTCTAACAGCGATTTGCCTTGACCATCCGCCGTGTCTGCCAGGTCATCGCTGGCCGGCAGCTCGCCCAAAATACGGTAGACATCCGCCGTGGTGGCAAAATACTCGGCAGCGATATGGCGCTGTGCACCTTGCCATTCAATAAATGGCCCAAGCGCCATCAGCGGCGTGCGGACGACACCGGTATAACAGAGCCCAGATTGCCGCATACGTTCGGCATCTGTCCAGCCTGAGGGCAAGACCTGTTGCTGCTGACATCGTGTCAGATCGCAAGTCGTACTGCCGATATCAACCACAACCATCGCGGCATCAGGCAAGGCCATGGCCAGACATTGTGCTGAGGCATGCCAATTCATCGATGCAATCGTTTCCGCCTGGCCTGTCACATTGTCGGTAAAGGTCACGCCTGAACGCTTTGTGGCCTGATAAAATCTGGCGGCTGGCAAATAGCGATGGACCGTTTCCGCAATTGCTTGTACGCCTTGTGCCCGATTTTCAAATAAATCCACCAACTCGCCGGTCATGGTAATGACATGATCGCATTCGTCCGCCGACAATTGCCAGTCATGCAACAGCTGCTTGATGGCCTCCTCCAATCGCGGCAGGCCTTTCCATAAAGCGCATGCCTGCTGTGAAACGTTGAGTACCTGCGATTGTGTATCCAGCATCACCGCTTTGACATGCGCACCGCCAATATCCCATCCAATGACAGGTTTAGACCTGGTCATATCCCCCCTCTTGCAATGTGTTCAGCGTGAGTCTTAGCGAGCTGCTAGCCACGTCTGCTTGTAACTGATTGTTTAATACTGCCTGCAGTATGACACCTGCCGGATTGCTGTTCATTATCCTCGACAATCCAATATACGGAGTGGTTAATCGTGGATTGATTTCAACCAGCACCAAGGCGCCCGCAGCATTCAAAATCATATCCGCCCCCCAATAACCGATCAGGCCCGGGATCGCGCGATGGACTTGCTCGGCCAGTCGCTGCATGGCGAGGATCTGATCCGTCGCTTCATTTACGCCAGCCCCGTTAAAAGTAAATTCACCGTTGACGATTTCCACCTGCTGACGATGCGCAGCGATCACTTTTACCTCGTTAGCGGTAGCCACCACTGACATGCTCAAGGCGATGCCTGGCACATAGGGCTGTAGCAAAAACTGCGTCTGACTCAGCAAGGAATTATTGATTAAATTATTTTTAAATTCAATCAGTTCAGAATCTTTTTTAAAGTAATATGTTGCAGTGCAACCCGCGCCATCATCAGGTTTCACTACCCAGCCATGCAACTGCCCCTGAGCATACCAGGACAGCGATTCAAATGTGGTCAGTTCAGCCAACATCACGTGTGGCACCACTGGCACACCGGCCTGGTGACAAAGCTCAGCCATGCATGCCTTGCTGGTGGTGTCGGCAATAGCCTGTGCCGTGCATCCGACCCATGGAATACCCATGTCTTGCACCAGATGACACAACGCTTGCAGAATCCCCTGCGTTTCGGGTGCGATCACCCAACAGGCATCAATGTCCTGCTCAGCGAGTTGCTGTTGCCATACCGAATGCGCATTTTCATGCGCCTGTATGGCAACACTCTGCGCCATTGCAGGCGGCATCACGCGGTAGTCATGGCTAGTGATACAATCCATGCCCAGCGCAGCCAGGTCTGCCAATAGGGCGTCTCGCATCAACAGCCCTTCCTGCAGCAAACTGGCAGGCAAGGCTTCTGCAACCAAGCCGCCGGCGCTGATGTATTCACAAACCCAGATTTTGAAACGAGTTGTATTTTGCATATTATTCCCGTCATCGATTTGATGCATGGCCAGGTGGTCCAGGCCATACAAGGCCAGCGCCAGCACTACCGTCCTATTCAATCGCAACTGACGGATAGCCATGCCCTGATCGATATCGTGGCAGCTATTTTACAAGTTTATCCGTTTGACTGCCTGTATATTGCAGATTTAAATGCCATCACTGGCCAAGGCACGTTGCCGAACCACCTGTCCTTGATCCAGCAGGCGATGGTCGAGTTCCCGCAATTAGCCTGGTGGATAGACGCAGGTTTTCAAACCGCCGACCAGCTGATTCCTTGGCAATCTGCCCGCATCACCCCTATTCTGGCCAGTGAGTCTATGCAAGATGATCAAACCTATGCACAAATGCGGCAAACGTGCCCAAACAGCCTACTCTCGCTGGACTTTTTCCAAGATGGCTTTCATGGGCCCACCCAACTGCTCTCAGCGCCACAGCAATGGACACACCCCACCATCGTCATGAGCTTGCCCAAGGTCGGGGCAAATCGCGGCCCAGACCATACACAACTGGCCACGCTCAAAGCGCAGCATCCGCAACAAGCTTTATATGCCGCTGGTGGCGTACGTGATGCGCAAGATATTGAAACCTTATCGCAGGCAGGCGCCAGCGGCGTATTGATCGCCAGTGCGCTGCATCAAAAGCAACTCACAGCACATGATTTATCCAAATGGGGCGCATAAAAAAACCGGTCATACGACCGGTTTTTTATAGGCCAAGCCTAAACACTTACTCAAGGTTTGCATGCAATGCGCGCATGCCTTCTTCTGTCAGGCCTTTAGCATGAATCAATTCAGAAATCGCGCCTTCAAGGAATACCAAGGTCGACAGCTCGAACTGACCACCCATAGGCATGCCTTTGACCAGTGGGAAGCTGTCATCCTGACCAATTTGAATCACCAGGTCAGCCACATCTGCCATGGCAGAAGTTTTCTTCATGGAGATAACCACCAGTTTTGCGCCCACTTCTTTGGCTTTTTTCACAAATGGCAGCAACGTCGCTGTACCACCGGAACCAGAAACCAATACCAGCAAGTCACCTTTTTTGATGGCTGGAGTCACCACTTCACCGATCATGTAAACGCTGTAACCGGAGTGTACCAGGCGCATGGCAAAGAAACGTGAGACCAGCAGTGAGCGACCTGCGCCACCAATGAACGTAGAACCTGCCTCATCAACCAACTTGAGCAGCTCAGCTGCTTTTGATTTGTCGGTCACGTCAAGAATGCGTTTCAGGTTGTCCAGAATAAATTGTTGATGATCCATTTTTAAATCCTGTGTAAACATAAAATTGAATAAAAAACCCGACACATTACTGGGTCGGGTTTTTATGATCGCTAATCAATAATTGCTTATTGATGCTTAAATGAATTAAGCGTGAGCGATAGCAGTGATTTCTGCAGCAGCAGCAGCTGGGTCAGCAGCGCCGTAGATAGCAGCACCAGCAACGATGATAGTCGCGCCAGCGTCACGTACTTGAGCAGCTGTAGCAGCTTTAACGCCACCAGCAACAGAGATGTCAACACCCAGGTTCAAACCGGCAACAGCAGCCAGGTCAGCAAATGGAGTTTGACCAGCAGCTTGTTGGTCCAAACCAGTGTGGATACCGATGATGTGTGCACCAGCAGCAGCAACTTCTTTAGTTTTAGCAACTTTGTCTTCAACGCTGATCAGGTCAACTTGAGCTTTTTTGCCGTATTTGTTAGCAGCTTTGATTACGCCTTTGATTGTACCGATGTCGGATACGCCCAAAACTACGCAGATGTCAGCACCAGCTTTGTAGAATGGCTCAGACTCGTACTCACCAGCGTCCATAGTTTTCAGGTCAACCAGGATCTTGTTGTTTGGGAACTTAGCGCGCAGAGTTTCCAGCAATTTGATACCGTTGTGCTTGATGCATGGTGTACCGATTTCCAGAATGTCAACGTGTGGAGCAACTTTTTCTGCCAAAGCGATAGTTGCGTCGAAATCCAATGAGTCTAATGCCATTTGTGTTAATGCCATGTTTTTCTCCAAAAGTTAAAATTTAAATGCTATTGCTAGCGTACTACCAATTCAAGCTGGTCGCCCATAGTAAGCTCGCAGCCAAAATAAGTCAATGTTGCAGGCCAATTTATGCCTGACTTAAAAGCCACACGGGCAGATCACTGCCCGTGTGCATTATCGCATGGCGATATTACAGTTTTGCGGCTAATGCAGCTTCCAGTTTGTTCTGGTCAGCCACGAAACCACGGATACCTTCAGCCAATTTTTCTGTCGCCATTGGATCCTGATTCAATTCAAAGCGGAACTGCTCTTCTGTCAATTTGGCAGGCACTTCTTTGGTTTTTCCGCCATCTTTCAACACTTGAGTCAATGTACCTTCAGTTGCAGCCAACTCTTGCAGCAGGTTTGGAGACACGGTCAAACGGTCACAACCAGCCAAGGCAATCAGCTCGCCAGTGTTACGGAAAGAAGCACCCATTACCACGGTTTTGTAACCGTGCTCTTTATAGTACTGGTAGATTGCGCGCACAGAAACTACACCTGGGTCAGTTTCTTGTGTGTACTCAGTGCCTGGGTTTTTCGCTTTGTACCAGTCGAGGATACGGCCAACGAATGGGGAGATCAGGAATACGCCAGCTTCAGCACACGCACGGGCTTGACCAAAACCAAACAGCAAAGTCAGGTTACATTGGATGCCTTCTTTTTCCAGAATCTCACCGGCCTTAATACCTTCCCAGGTAGAAGCCAGTTTGATCAATACGCGATCTTTGCTGATGCCAGACTCTTGGTACAGGCTGATCAATTTGCGACCTTTAGCAACCATCGCGTCGATATTGAAAGACAGACGTGCATCCACTTCTGTAGAAATACGGCCTGGAACCACTTTCGTGATTTCAGCGCCAATCAACACAGCCAATTTATCCGCTGCGTTTTCAATTTGTTGCTCTTTAGAGCCGCCTTGTGCTTTAGCATAAGCAATGGCAGTGTCAATCAATGGTGCGTATTCAGGGATTTGGCTAGCCTTCAACACCAGAGATGGGTTTGTGGTTGCATCCACAGGTTTAACACTTTTGATTGCCTCAACATCACCAGTGTCAGCCACGATGGTTGTCATTGCTTTCAACTGATCTAATAAATTTGCCATTCGATTGCTCCTAAAAATTGCAATTATCGTTTACGTATTGTTATACACAAAAACCTCGAACATTATAACTGAATTTATTTGAGTTGGTTAAGCCTCGTTTTGGCCTTGGATAAGCCCCGGGGCCAGGTCTACCTCACACACAACGCGTATTTTTTTGATTAAAATCAAATGATTGAGCCGGATTTTTACAGTGAATAAAGGCGCTTTGACTTTTCATTTACCCCCTTTTCGGGCACAATTCACCTTTTTTGCAAGTAATCTATCCGTTGGGCATATGGGCTCTGTCACCTCTTTAAATAAAGAACACCATCAGACTCGCTTCGCACAATTACCCGTAGACTGGTATCTCAACCCGGAAATCTATGCGCTGGAGCAGGCGCATTTGTTTTCCTTGCTGCCACAATACATGGGGCATACGCGAATGGTGCCTAACGCCGGAGACTACCGGGCGCTGGATTGGATGCACGACGCCGTGGCCTTGGTCAACCAGCAAGGCACGCCTCAACTGATCAGCAATATTTGCCGTCACCGGCAAGCAGTCATGCTCAATGGACAAGGCAATACGCAACATATCGTCTGTCCGCTTCATCGCTGGACATACGACCTGAGCGGACAATTGCTCGGCGCCCCGCATTTTGAGCAAACCCCTTGCCTGCACCTTGAAAAACAATCCCTGACAGAATGGCAAGGCCTGCTTTTTAAAGCGAACGAGACCACCGCCAAACAAAAAGGTCTGGAGATTAGCCAGGTGTTAAAAACGCTTGGTTGCAAGCAAGACTTTGACTTCACCGGCTATTATTTTGATTCGGCGATTGTGGATCACTATGATTTCAACTGGAAGACTTTTATCGAAGTCTACCTGGAAGACTACCATGTAGGCCCTTTCCACCCTGGCCTGAACCAGTTTGTTGATTGTGGTGAACTGCACTGGGAATTTGGCGAACACTACAGCGTACAAACCGTGGGCTACAAACCACTGCCAGATTACAGCCTGTCGCCAGTCTACAAGCACTGGCAACAAACGGTCACCGATTACCAGCAAGGCACCGCGCCTAAATACGGCGCCATCTGGTTCGTCATGTATCCTTTCCTCATGATCGAGTGGTACCCCAATGTGTTGGTGGTCTCCCACATCATCCCGACCGGCGTCGAGTCCTGCAAAAACGTGGTCGAATTTTACTATCCAGAAGATATTGCACTGTTTGAGCATGAATACATCAAAGCGCAGCAAGCGGCTTATTTTGAGACCGCAGTAGAAGACAAAGAAATCTGCCAGCGTATGCAGGATGGCCGCAAAGGCTTGTATCTGCTAGGTAAAGATGAGCGTGGCCCCTATCAGCACCCGATGGAAACAGGACTGGAACACTTCCATCAATGGTATCGCCGCCAGATGGAAACGCATCTACCTGACCACTTGCCACGCTAACCGAACACCCACCTTACTGTTTCCGCTTGAAAAAACCACCTTCCCCATACTCCTGGCACCCCAAACATTGGCAGCTGGGTAGCTACTGGATGTTGCTGGCAGGCTTGGGGTTTGCCATCATGGGCGCATTTGTCAAAGCAGGCGCAGCACGCTTCACCACCAGTGAACTGGTGTTTTACCGCTCAGCCTTTGGCTTTGTGATGATTGCCGCCATCGTTTATGGTCAAGGCAAGCAGATAAAAACACCACGACTCAATATGCAGTTACGCAGGGCTGGCGTGGGGTTCACGGCCTTGCTGCTATTTTTCTATGCCATCGCGCATTTACCGCTGGCCACTGCCATCACACTCAACTACACCTCGCCCATGTTCCTCGCCCTGCTCTCTCCCTGGCTACTCACAGGCGACCAGCCACTGACACGCCAACAGCGGTTGAGGCTTAATCTATGCGTCGTGGGAGGCTTTATTGGCATTTGCCTGCTCTTGCAACCCACGTTCCATCGCGAGCAATGGCTGGCCGGAGGCGTGGGTCTGCTCTCAGGCATTGGGGCAGCGCTCGCCTATGTCCACGTCAAACAACTGGGGATACAAGGCGAACCCGACTGGCGTACCGTCTTTTACTTCACACTGGTGTGCACGATTGCAAGTGGCGGCTGGATGTTGATCGACCATGTCACCCCCCTACGCTGGCAAGACCTGCCATTACTGTGCGGTCTCGGCCTGTCGGCAACCCTGAGCCAACTGGCGCTCACCCGCGCTTACCGCACAGGCAACACCTTGACGGTGGCAAGCCTGGCTTATAGCACCATCGTCTTTGCCACCCTGATTGGGATCATAGTCTGGGGAGAGGCCCTGAGTCTGCTTGAAATAGCTGGCATGCTGCTGATTATCGCCTTTGGTGTTTTAAGTACCCGCAGCCGCGCTTAAAGCAATCCCAAGGCCTTACCCCCCCAAAGTGCAATAAAAAAGTCATTCTTATTGCTAAGAATGACTTTTTATTAAAGACCTAAGCTGGTTTTAATTGAACGCCTATGGCTCTAGCAAGCCACAACGCATGGCAATCAGCGCAATCTCGGCAGAGTTTTGTGCGTTGAGTTTTTGTTTGATGTTATACAGGTGCGTGCCCACGGTACGCGGACTCAAAAACAAGGTTTCAGCAATCTCGTTGGTGGATTTGCCTCGCGCCAGCGACATAAACACTTCAAACTCACGTTCGCTGAGCACATCGACTGGATTTTGCTCACCTGATAATTGCTGAATCGCCATTTGCTGGGCCACGCTGGCTTCAAGATACTTTTTGCCTTGTGCCACACTGCGGATGGCTTTGATCAACTCTTCCGCCGCACTGCGTTTGGTGACATAGCCCATCGCACCGGCATTTAGCACGCGCTTGGGATGCACGGAGTCTTCATGTGCAGACAGTACAAGGATACGCGCGTGGCTGTCTTTGGCGAGAATCCGCTCAATCGCCTCCATGCCGCCGATACCAGGCATGGTGATATCCATCACCACCACTTGCGGATGATGCTCCTGATAGGCCTTGATGGCTGCCTCGCCGCTTTCAGCCTCAGCAATCACCTTGATATCCTGGTCGGACTCCAGCAACATTTTAAAACCCATCCTGACCACGGCATGGTCATCCACCAGCATTACACTAATCACACTTGTCTCCCCTTTATTTATGCTGATTGTATAGGCAACCGAACTTCCAGGGTGGTTCCACGGCCAGCATCTGGCTGCGAAACTACTTTAAATTGCCCATGCAATGCTTGTACACGTTCACGCATGCCCAGCAAGCCAAAATGCTTGGTCTGGTCCACGTTGTCGATATGCATCCCCACGCCATCATCACAGATCATCAGGCGCAAGCCATCCTTATCCAGCAGCAAATGCACATTGATACATTGTGCATGCGCGTGCTTGATGGCGTTATTCACCGCCTCTTGCACAATGCGGTAAAGATTGATGTTCACATTCTCGCCCATGGGCTGAAACTCGCCAGAGACATGCAGCTGTATGCTTAATTCTGGATGCTGCGCCTGGTAACCAGATATCATATCGCGCAAGGTTTCCACCAGGCCCATATTATCCATGGCGGCCGGACGTAACTGGCGGATGATATTGTGCATGCCGTCGTAAATATGGTTGGCCGCCGCCACGATGGTCTGCGCATTGGCAGAGATATCAGGCGTGGTCGCCTTGGTTTTGTTCACAATAGCCACGGCAAAGGTTTTGATCGCGGTCACATACTGGCCGAGCTCATCATGCAGCTCACGCGCCAGGCTGCGCCGCTCGTCTTCAATATGCTGCTGTATCAGTTGCGTAAGCTGGCGGTTTTGCTCCAACTGGCGTTCGGCATCCAGCGAGACAGCCATCTGATTCAAGCTTTGACCAATACGGTCAAACTCGGGCAAAGAGAAGCGCTCCAGGCGCGTTGTCAAATCACCCTGCTCTATGCGGTTAATCGCATGCAAAATATGCCTGACCGGGCGCAACGCATGACTCAGCAAGCCATACACCAACAAGTTGAGCAGCACAAAAAAACCAATGCCCATAATCATCAATTGGCGAAACCCGGACCAAGCCTCCCGAATCGAGCCTTCTGCACTGGAGTGAACAATCAGCACCCCATACCGCACGCGGCGCGTCACGGTTTCGACCTTGGGGGCCACCAGACGTACAAACCATTGTGGCGGGATGACCTCAGATTTAAAAGTGGAGCCAGGAGAAAGATACAACGGGTTATTGGCATAGTCATACAGCTCAATCCGGCTGCTGCGCACATAGCCCAAAGAGCGCAAAAAGTCCTGCAACACATAATGCGTCGGCCCCAGGCTGGGATTCATAGCAGAACTGACAATCACCGTATCCAGCAATTGCACCGTTACCCGCGTAGCCGCCTCCACCCGCTCACGAATACTGTCTTTGGTGTCGCGCACCAACACCACGCCTGCCGCGACCAAAAAAGCCAGCGACAGCATGGTGACTAAAAGATTTAACCTGAAACGTAAACTCATGGAGAGTGATGATAATCGCAATTGCCCTATTAGACTTTAACTACCGCGCATTCTCACAGCGTAAAATCATTAAATTCAACCAATCCGGCGCTTAGTCTTTAATCTTCAAAGCATCCCATTCCTTGGGTTTAGGCGGGTAAGCCAATGGCAGTTGATTCAGCGTCTCCAGCAACAAACGTGAAATCAGCAGATTGCGGTTGGTCTTGGAATTGGCCGGGATCACATACCAGGGGGCATATTCGGTAGAAGTGGCTTGCAAGGCAGATTCATACGCTTGCATATAATCCTCCCAAAGCGCCCGCTCTTCCAGATCTTTCGGATTAAATTTCCAATGCTTGGTCGGTTCATCCAGACGCTCTTGCAGGCGCTTCTTTTGCTCTTCTTTCGAGATATGTAAAAAACACTTGATCAGTGTTGTGCCCGTCTCGGTCAACATACGCTCAAAATCGTTGATTTGCTGATAACGGCGCTTGCATTCCACCTCATCAATCCAGCCATGCACCTTCACAATCAACACGTCTTCATAATGGCTACGGTTAAAAATTACCAACTCACCGTTTGCCGGCACCTGCGCATGCACCCGCCATAAATAATCATGCGCCAGCTCATCAGCGCTAGGCGCTTTAAAACTCGCAAGACGAATGCCTAACGGGTCACAAGCACTGAACACATGCTTCACTGTGCCATCCTTGCCGCTGGTATCCATGCCCTGCAACAGCAAAATCACCTTATGCTTGCCCTCAGCATGCAAAATATCCTGCCGCGCATTAATTGCCTCAGTCAGTTTTGCCAACTCGGCCAAATTCTGCGCTTTATCTTCACTCCGCGCTGAGCGGTCATCGGGAGAATATTGCTTGAAGGAGAATTTTTTAGGGTTGACGCGGTATTTTTCCAGCTTTTCCATGAGGCCTGCCAAGATGACAAAATCACAAGCAGTGTATCTCAAGCTGAGAGGGTTGCAAAAGGTAGAGACAACTTAGGATCACAACGCATTGCTCCCTACTCGGCTAAATTACACTCCCATGCCAACGGAGAAAAGCTAAATTTCTGACGCATTTCACGTCCCGTAAATACGTGAAGCTGGGGAGAGCGTCTTGCCATACAGACAATGTAAATAAACCATTCGGAGTTTTCATCAGCAAATTTTGACTCATTTCTAGTGATAAAAAACCTGGGCTCTGGGTTGTCAGTTCCCTTTACTTCAATGAATCTAGTAACTGTATCTTTTATTGCCAAAAGATCGTACCCTAGATTCTCGTTTTGACGGTCATCTACTTGAAAACCATCTTTCTTGAGAGAGTTAGTTACATGCTTAATGGCAGCATCCTCGATCTCTTTTCGAGTTGCAGCATCAGGAAAACCTCCGCCGATCATAGCAATTTTGGGCTCCTCAACGGACGCTAAGAACAAAACGCCTGCGACCTCCTCAGGCTTTCGATTGCCAAGATGATATTCAATCGTTTCTTTGTCATATCTGATTTCGGTGGCGCGAAACAGACCAAGATACTCCCACTTATTGACACCACGTTTAACATAAGCGGGCACAACGGCTCCTGACTCTAAAAAGAGTCGCGCCCTTCCCTCAACCCTAGGACCTTTTCCAAATACGACTGCATCAGGAGCATCGGGATTCAAATCCATACGAAGTGCCAAACCCTTCACTACATTCAGCTTAGTTCGAATGTAATCGTCTCCACCAGCTGTTAGTTTCACAAGCTCTTGAGTGGTAATAGTCTTAGACAATCGGTGCTCCATGAAAACTATAACGCTTCTATTTTTTGCATACTTTAAAGCAAATATTACATTTTATTTATATATGCTTGTATAAACACTTATAGTTAAATCTATTAGCACTCACAAAAAATTTAACTTTTTATACAAAAGGTAGATTAGTTATCCGAAAGCACTTCTAAAGCTTAAGCTGTGCGTGCTTCCTAATAAAAAACGCCAGCATAACACTGGCGTTTTTTATACTGAGCAGAGCTTAGTCTTTAGAAGCACGTTTACGCTCGTGCTCTAACAGGTAGCGTTTACGCAGACGGATGGTTTTTGGTGTGATTTCGACCAATTCGTCATCGTCAATAAACTCTACGGCACTTTCCAGGCTTAGCGAGACTGGCGGGATCAAACGCACCGCTTCGTCTGTACCAGAAGCACGTACGTTTGTGAGTTGTTTGCCCTTGATCGGGTTAACGACCAGGTCATTGTCGCGGCTATGAATACCGATGATCATGCCTTCATACAGTCGGTCGCCTGGGCTAGAGAACATTTTGCCGCGATCTTGCAGCTTCCATAAGGCATAGGCAACGGCCTCACCTTGTTCAGCTGAAATAAGTACGCCATTACGACGGCCTGGCATGTCTGCTTTTACAGGCGCGTATTCGTCAAAAATATGCGCCATCAAGCCTGTACCACGGGTTAAGGTTAAGAACTCACCCTGGAAACCAATCAGGCCGCGTGCTGGAATGCGGTATTCCAAACGTGTGCGACCGTTACCATCAGATTCCATGTTAGTCATTTCACCGCGACGACGGCCTAACTCCTCCATGACCGCGCCCTGATTTTCATCTTCAACGTCTACAGTCAGGATTTCATAAGGCTCACATTTTTCGCCATTGATCTCTCTGAACACGACGCGTGGCTTACCCACGGCAATTTCAAAGCCTTCACGACGCATGTTTTCCAGCAAAATGGTCAGGTGCAATTCGCCACGACCAGACACACGGAAAACATCGGTGTCTTCAGTATCTTCAACGCGCAAAGCCACGTTAACCAACAATTCTTTGGTTAAACGATCACGAATTTGACGTGAAGTGATGAACTTACCTTCAGTGCCGGCTAATGGTGAGGTGTTGACCATAAAGTCCATGGTCAAAGTTGGCTCATCTACGCCCAAATGTGGCAAACCAACAGGTTTGTCGCGATCACAGATGGTGAAGCCAATACCGATTTCTTCGATCCCTGAGATGATCACAATGTCACCAGCTTCGGCTTCTTCAACCGGCACACGCTCTAAACCTTTAAAACCAAGCACTTGGTTAATACGGCCTTGTGCGACTTGTTCATCTTCGCGCATCACTGCTACGACTTGGCCTGGCTTGATACGACCGTTAGTGATACGACCAACGCCCAAACGACCAGTATATGTCGAATAGTCCAAGGCTGAAATTTGCAATTGCAATGGAGCATCGCTGTCGCCTTTAGGTGGCTCAACGTGACTCAAAATCGTTTCAAACAGGGCGCGCATATTGTCTGAAGGATTTTTCAGGTCCAGCGTTGCAAAGCCATTCAAGGCAGAGGCATAGACCACAGGGAAGTCTAATTGCTCATCCGTTGCACCCAAATTGGCAAACAAATCAAAAGTGTGGTTGATCACCCAATCCGGACGGGCACTTGGACGGTCTACCTTGTTAATCACGACAATAGGCTTCAAACCTAGTGCCAGTGCTTTCTTCGTCACGAAACGGGTTTGTGGCATGGGGCCGTCAACGGCATCCACCAACAGCAATACGCCATCCACCATACCCAATACACGCTCTACCTCACCACCAAAGTCGGCGTGGCCCGGGGTATCAACGATATTGATATGCGTGCCTTCATACGTTAAGGCGGTGTTTTTGGCCAAAATGGTAATGCCACGCTCTTTTTCGAGATCATTGCTATCCATCACACGCTCAGTCACCGCTTGGTGTGAGGCAAAAGTACCTGACTGTTGAAGTAGCTTATCGACCATGGTGGTTTTACCGTGGTCAACGTGGGCGATAATTGCGATATTTCTTAAATTGCGTGCCATGTGAACTGCCATCTGTTTGGAAAGGGCGCGATTTTATCACAAATCAACTAAATAATTGACTTTTAAAATAAAATGGATATACTGCGAGCAACTTTAAAGCGTTGCTGGTGCTCTACTAGCCCAATACGTTTTAAATTCATTGCCCTGACCTGTCGATAACTCGCGAATTTTTGAGGTTATCATCTTTAGATGAAGTCTTGATGACACCATCTTCTTTTATCGGTTAGTGGCCATGCCCAAGCGCCGGTAAAAGCAATCCATTCCTGATGTTGCTTTCGCTCAGCAAGTACTACATGCGCACTTTGTGCAATGTAATTGACTGGCTTTGCATTTGCTTTACTAGCGCCCTTTTTAATTGTTGATGAAAGGGACATTCCTTGTCTTTTGCAGATTTAAATCTCGACCCCTCCATTTTGCGCGCATTGACCGACGCAGGCTATGAAAACCCAACACCGATTCAGGCACAATCTATTCCTGAAGCATTGCAAGGCCGTGACATTATGGCTTCTGCACAAACCGGCACCGGCAAGACCGCTGCATTTACCCTGCCCGCTTTAAACTTGCTGGCAACACCACACCCGGTGCGCAGCCGTGGCCCACGCATCCTGGTACTTACACCAACCCGTGAACTGGCTGCACAAGTGAATGAAGCCGCACGTAAATACGGTAAATTCTTGCGTGCACGCTGCATCAGCATTGTGGGTGGCATGCCTTACCCATTGCAAAACAAGCTGCTGTCGCAACCACTGGATATTCTGGTAGCAACGCCAGGCCGTTTTATTGATCACCTTGAGCGTGGCCGCATTGACCTGAGCCGCCTGCAGATGCTGGTGCTGGATGAAGCTGACCGCATGCTGGATATGGGCTTTATGCCGGATGTAGAGCGTATTTGCGAAGCCTTGCCTGCTGAGCGCCAAACTTTACTGTTCTCTGCCACTCTTGACGGGATTATGGATATCGGCAAACGTTTCCTCAATAATCCACTCACTATTCAGGTGGCTGGTCAAAAAGAAAAACATGCCAACATTGAACAACGTTTGCACTTTGTGGATGACATGAACCACAAGAACAAACTGCTGGAGCACTTGCTGATTGCGCCAGATGTGAATCAAACCATTATTTTCACCAGCACCAAGCGCCATGCCGATTTGTTGGCTGAAGACTTGTATGCTGCCGGCCATAGCACTGCCGCATTGCACGGCGACATGACTCAAGGTGCGCGTAACCGCACGCTGACAAAATTGCGCCACGGCGATGTAAAAGTGCTGGTAGCGACGGATGTTGCAGCGCGCGGCATTGATGTACAAGGTATTTCACACGTCATTAACTACGACCTGCCTAAATTTGCTGAAGACTATGTACACCGCATTGGCCGTACTGGCCGCGCCAACAATACCGGCGTTGCGATTTCGTTTGCTTCAAACGCCGATCGTCATTTGCTGCGCAAAATCGAGCAATATACTGGCCAGAAATTACAGGCTGAAGTGATTGCCGGTTTTGAGCCAAAACGTGCGGTACGCATGGATGATGGCGATAGCCGTCGTGGCAAGCGCCCTGGCAAACCACAAGGTAAAGGTGGCTTCCGTCGCGACGAGCGTTCAGCACAGCCAAAGTCATTTGGTGAACGTGTTGCACGTGAAGGCCAGCGCGATGCGCAAAACAATAAGCCACGTGCACCGCGTACCCCAGAAGCCGGACAAAGCAAAGAAGTCAACGGTAACAGCAAGAGCTACAACAAAGACACCGACTTCCAGTTTGCCCGTGCATTGGCGGACGAGTTTGGCCAGCGCCGCCCACGTCCAACCAATAGCCAGGAACGCTTTGGCAATCCTAACGCCAGCCGTAGCAATCAAAAACCACGTCCAGCGGGAAAATCCTTTGGTGACAATGGTGGTGGCGCCGCCAAACGTCCTCGTTCATTTGCCTAAGCCTAGCCTATGACTGAGCAAACCATTGTAGATTTTCGTGCGCTCGGCCTGGCCGAGCCGCTGTTGAAAGCGATTGAGGAATCCGGGTATACCACGCCGACGCCGATTCAGGCGCAGGCGATTCCCCTCGCCTTGCAGCACATGGATTTGATGGCCGGTGCGCAAACCGGGACGGGCAAAACGGCGGCGTTTTCGCTGCCAATTTTGCATACCCTGCTGCCATTGGCCAGCACCAGCACCTCGCCAGCCAAGCATCCCATCCGGGCCTTGGTGCTGGCGCCGACACGTGAGCTGGCGATTCAGGTATACGACAACATCAAAACCTATGCCAAACACACGGCTTTGCGTAGTACTGTGGTGTATGGCGGTGTAGATATCAAGACGCAAACGCCTATCCTCAAGACAGGCGTTGAAATCCTGGTCGCGACACCCGGCCGCCTGCTGGACCATGTCGAGCAAAAAACCTTGTCGTTAAACCAGGTACAGTTTCTGGTGTTGGACGAAGCCGACCGCATGCTGGATATGGGCTTTATGCCCGACTTGAAGCGCATTCTGGCCTTGTTGCCAAAACAGCGGCAAAATCTGATGTTCTCGGCGACATTTTCTGATGAAATCAAAAAACTGGCAGATGCGTTTTTAAATAATCCGACATTGATTGAAGTGGCACGCAGCAACGCCACCAACGACAATGTGGAGCAAAAAGCGTTTTTGGTGAACACTGACCAGAAACAGCGGTTTTTGGTACAACTGCTCAAGCAATACCCCAATCAGCAGGTCATTGTGTTTACCAAAACCAAGCTTTCGGCCAGCAAGCTGGCCAGAGCCCTGGAACGTGATCAGGTGCCTTGCAGCGCGATTCATGGTGACAAATCGCAAAAAGAACGGATCGAAGCACTTGACGCGTTTAAGGCGGGCACTATTCACGCATTGGTTGCGACCGATGTCGCCGCACGCGGTCTGGATATCACCGACTTGCCATTGGTGGTTAACTACGAGATCTCTACTGCGCCAGAAGATTACGTGCACCGTATTGGCCGTACAGGCCGTGCAGGCGCTAAAGGCATTGCCATTTCGCTGATCGACGAGGATGAAACCAAGTATTTTGACGAGATTGAAAAGCTCATCAAAAAACAGATTCCAAAAGAAAAAGCGAATGTCAGCAGCAGTACGACCCCTACGCGTTCACGCCCCTCTAAAGCCTCCAGCGGCAAGGATGCCTGGTTTGAGCAGCCTTACCAGCCAGCCGCCGCCACGGCCGCGCCCAAAGCGGTCACGGCAAAATCTGCAGCAAACGTAAAACGCAAAGTGGTTGCCGCGCTGCTGGGTGGATTTGGCTTTAAAGCGACGCCGCAAAACCGCACGCAAGCCAAGCGCACGACAGGCAGGTCTAAGCAGAAATCAGATCTCCCTGCTCAGCAACCTGCTGAAAATGCAGCGGAGACCGCGAATATTGAGTCCTAAGCCTGTATCCCAGAGACAACACTGAAGTCCTAGAACTGGGATCGCGATGATGACAAAGCCCCGAGATTCGGGGCTTTTTCTTTCTGCGGATGAGAGGTTGAGCTTGCGAATATTAAGGGGATTAACCCTCGCGATTGCGCATAAAATCCGCCACGCCATACAATTGATTGGCAATATGCTTCATCAGCGACTCTTCAAACTGTAAGGTATGCATGGCTTTAATCATGCAATACATCCATTGATCGCGCTCGGACTCACCAATGGAAAACGGCAAATGCCGTGCCCGTAATCTGGGATGACCATAGCGTTCGATATACAACTGCGGCCCGCCCGTCCAGCCACTTAAAAACATAAACAGCTTTTCGCGTGCCTCGGTGAGATCTGGCTGGTGAATGGCGCGTAACCCCGCCGCTTTTGGGTCGCTATCCATGATGTCATAAAAGGTTTCCACTAGCTGTCGGATGGTCTCAGTCCCTTTTTCTGTGCCGCCCAGCCAGTCAAACAACGATTGTTTGGAAGCATTTGGCTCTTGAATTTCAGTCATTGCCACACCAGTTATCCTGCGACTTTAGGCGTGACCAGACCCGCAGCCTCTTTGGCACGCGCACGCGCGAGGTCAGTATTGTCAGCGGTCGCCAAGGCGACGCCCATGCGACGCCGCACAAAAGACTCCGGCTTGCCAAACAAGCGAATCTCGCTGTTAGGTACTGACATGGCCGCTTCCAGACCGTGATAGGCCAGTGTTTTGGTATCTGCACCGCCATAAATGACGGCGCTTGCGCCAGTCTCACGCTGAGTCACATCCACAGGCAAGCCTAAAATCGCACGCGCATGCAGTTCAAACTCATTCAGGCGCTGCGTGCACATGGTGACCATCCCAGTGTCGTGCGGACGAGGGCTAACCTCAGAGAACCAAACCTGCTCACCTTTGACAAACAGCTCAACGCCAAACAAGCCCTGACCACCTAAGGCATCCGTCACTTTTTTGGCAATGTCCTGAGCATTTTTCAAGGCTAGCGCATCCATTGCTTGTGGCTGCCAGCTCTCAACGTAATCGCCCTGCTTTTGCACATGGCCAATCGGCGCGCAAAAATGCGTTTCAATCTCGCCAGCGGCATTTTTGGCACGCACGGTTAACAAGGTGATTTCATAATCAAAATCAATCTGACCTTCGACAATCACCACCCCTTGATTGACACGCCCCGCACTGGCGGCATACTCCCAGGCGGCCTTCACTTCTGAGGCTCGTGTAATGCGGGATTGACCTTTACCAGACGAAGACATGGTGGGCTTGATAAAGCATGGATAACCAATACCACCGTCAATCGCTGCTTGCAATTCAGCTTCAGAACGGGCAAACGCATACGGTGACGTCGGCAGGTTTAATTCTTCCGCGGCCAGCCGGCGTATCCCTTCACGGTTCATGGTGAGTTGCACGGCACGTACAGTAGGCACCACCGTGACGCCTGTGGCTTCAATCTCGGCCAGCGCCTGCGTATTCAACGCCTCGATTTCCGGGACGATATAATGTGGTTTGACCTGACTCACCAAGGTTTTAAGCGCATCCGCGTCAGTCATATCAATCGCATAGGCATGATGGGCAACTTGGTGACCAGGCGCATGCTCATAACGGTCAACCGCAATGACTTCCACCCCCAAACGCTGCAAGGCAATAATCACCTCTTTGCCAAGTTCGCCACTGCCCAACAACATGACTTTGGTCGCATTTGCGCTTAACGGGGTACCAATCATTTTTAGCTCCACTGTAAAAGCGTAATGATACCATGCGCGATTTATGTGCAAGAGGCCGTACGCTTGATTTACATCATGCAACAACCACGCACGGGCATAACAAAACGCCCCGCAGTTGCGAGGCGTTTTATTCAGGATGCCAGAGATTCAGCGCGTTATACAGAGATACCATGTTTATCCATACGATAGCGCATGGTCATTCTCGTGATGCCCAGCAATCTTGCGGCCTTAGAGACATTGTTACGCGATTGCTCCAAGGCATTTAGCAGCATGGCTTTTTCTGCATCATCCAGCGTCACCTGGCTGTCGCCTTGCAAGACACTCGCCACCTGGTTCATGCCAACCTGAGGCAAGCCCAAGTCAAGCTCGGAAATCATAGACTGTGTACACATCAAAACCGCACGGCTGATTTGATGACGCAACTCTCGGACATTGCCGGGCCAGTGATAGGTTTGCATTGCCATCAATGCCGCGGCGCTGAACTCATGATGCGGCAAGGCGTAGCGCTTCTCAGTCAGTTGTCGGAAATAATTAGCCAGCAACAAGACATCTGACCCACGATCACGCAAGGGAGGCATTTTCATGGTGATCACGTTCAGTCGGTAATACAGATCCGAACGGAAGCGCCCCTCATTCGACATCTGGTATAAATCACGATTGGTGGCGGCAATAATACGCGCGTTCACGGGACGTTCCTTGGTAGAACCCAAGCGACGCACCATTCTGCGCTCAAGTACATTGAGTAATTTTGCCTGTAAACCCAACGGCAACTCGCCAATTTCATCGAGGAACAAGGTACCATCTTCTGCAGATTCGATCAGGCCTGGCCGCGAGGAAACTGCATTGGTAAATGCGCCTTTCTCATGCCCAAACAGCTCGCTCTCAATCAACTCAGCCGGTAAAGAGGCACAATCCACATGCACAAAAGGTTTGTCATGGTTGGCACAACTGCCATGTAAAAAACGTGCAACAACGTCTTTGCCCGTGCCGGTTTCCCCAGTAATCAACACCGTCGGTTGCACGGCATCACTGAGCGCACTTAACTGGGCAATACGCGTGATCTGTTGGCGCACACTTTGCATAGGCGTACTTTCGCCTATCAGTTGAACGGAGTCATTAGCAACGGCATTGCGCTGGCGCGAGTAATCCAGGCTGGTTTGCAGTTCCGTCGTCTTCTCGTTTTTCTGAATAATGAGCAATAACTCTTCAAGATCAATGGGCTTTTTTAAGTAATCAATGGCCCCCAGCTTGATGGCATTGACCGCATCACTCACGTCACCAAACGCAGTCATGACAATCGTATTGATATTTCTGGCAATAAACTCTGATAACAGGTCTAGACCATTGCCATCGGGCAGGCGCATATCCAACAGCGCCATATCCGGTTCAAACTGCTTGATTAGCAGTCTTGCATCACTTAAAGATTCTGCGTGCTCGCACTCAAATCCTGCTTTTTGCAAACGCTTAACCACCGCGCGCGCAAAAAGCGCCTCATCCTCTACCAGCAAGATTTTTTTCTTGAGAGGCATTAAGCTGGATTTATCCACTGATGATGAAAGTTGTGAAAGCACGCATCCTCCTCGTTTATTTAGTCTTTATCGTAAGAAGCGACTGACTTTTTGACGCCAAAATCGTAACGCGCACCGATCCAGCCTGCTCTTGGCGCACCAGGGGCATAAAACGTATCGTTGGTTTCATTGCCGCTAAACTGGCCGGTAGTCGGATCAATCGGATTCTGACCCAGCATGCCCAAGCTGTAATACTCGCGGTCAAACACATTATTCACACGGGCGAAGATGTTCCAGCCATTGTCAAACCGGTAGTTTGTGAACAGATTCACTACCGTATAACCACGGACTTTTGCGCCAGAGCTTGTATCCTTGTTGTTTTCGTTGCCACGGGAGTACTGGCTGGAGAAAGCCACAATATTGCTGCCCACATTCCATGCAGAAGTCACGTCATAGCCCAAGCCCAGCTTGAGCTGGTGCTTAGGAATGCCTGCAAGATAGTCGCCCTTTTTGACAAGGATACTATCCACACCATTTTGACCGTCCGTATCAATCGCACTTGTGTTCACCTGATTAGCAATTAAGAAAGAAGACTCGTAGGTAGCCTGCACAAAGCTATAGCCCAGATTCCATGAAAAGGCATCCATACGCCCTGCAAGACTCGCATCAAGCCCCTGACGCTTGGTTTTGCTGATATTGGAGAAAAAGCCAGCGCCGTTGTTAGCATTGTTAGCGGTCGTCAGAAACTGAATGTCATTGGTGTTGATCGTATGATAGGCACCCAGACTCCAGGTGATTGTCGGTGTCAGGAAGCCACGCAGGCCGGCATCATAGGTTTTGCTAACCACTTGCTTGAGTGGTGGGTCACCGGCCATTGCGTTAGGCAATTTACAAGGATTGTTTTCATCCGCACATCCCAGCTCGATAGAGGTAGGTGCGCGGCTGCTTTCACTATAAGACGCATACGCCGTCAATTGATTGCTGGGCGTAAAATTAATCCCCAAAGACGGATTCAGCCGATTGAAGGAATGCGTGCCGGTGAGCGAGCCAGAACCACTGGGGGTAATCTTGTCATCATTATCAATTTTAGTCGTGTTGTAACGGGCAGAGGCTGTCACATGCCAGTAGGGATTCAAAGACAAGGTATCCGTCGCAAAGACGCTCCAGGTGCGGTTCACACCGCTCAAATTCACCTGGTCGGTCAAGGCATTAAACTCGCCATTACCATCCACGCCACGGTAGCTGTTTAACAAGCCAAACTCGGTATTCTGCGAGAACTTGGTCTTACCGCGGTTGTAGCCCAAGCCGCTAATAAACTGGTTTTTCAGGCCCAGTAAATCTTGAGAAAAGGTTAACTGTGAGGTAAAGCCATAACTCTTCTGCGTTAATCTGCTGCGGTTAATTGCGCCCGAACAATTTTCATCTGCATCATTACCAGCTGAACAATCAGCATTATTGTCATCTAAACCACCCGGCGCCAGCTCAAATGTATCATTCAAATCACCGTTGAAGGTTTTAGTCCGCACATCCCGATAGTAAACATTCCCGCTTAACTGAATGTCGTCAGCAAAGTAATGGCTCAAATTAAGGTTTACAAAAGCCATGTTGTTCTTGGTTTGGTCAGGCACGGTAAAATTGCTTTTGTAGCCCAGCGAGTCGAGCAAACTGCCTGCTTGCAAGCCATTTCCTCGCATTTTGTTATCTGCCAGAGACAAGCTCAGATTGACAGCCGTTTTTTCGTTCTGCCAACCTGCCTTGGTAAACAACTGCTTCACACGGGAGGCTGAAAAACTACGCCACCCATCCTCTTCAAAACTGTTGCCAGAGATAAAGAAATCTTTAGAACCGTCTTCGGACACGCCACCATATTCTGCATTCAACACATGACGGCCCCAGGAACCAGTGTAGGCCTCAACAGCGCCGCCCTGGTTGGTACGGCCACTCTTGGTCTGCACTGAAATCGCCCCGCCTAAAGTGTTCAAACCAAACAATGGGTTAGAGCCTGGAATCAAAGTCATCTGATTAATGGCGTTCATCGGAATCAGGTCCCAGTTCACCACGTCACCAAAGGCTTCGTTCACACGTACGCCATCGACATACACGGACAATCCTTGTGGCGTGCCAAGCAAAGGGGAAGCGGTAAAACCGTGATAGTTCACATCGGGCTGGAATGGGTTGTTCTGTGTTTCATTCACATTCACCCCAAGCATATTCTGGTTCATGTAGTCGCCTAATGTCAGGCTCTTTTGCTTGACCAGCTCTTTTTGTTTCACTTGCTGCACGCCAGCAGGAATGTGCTCAAGAGGCACACCAACCCCATTCAGCGGCGTGGTGCTGATGACCTCGACTTTATCCAATTGCACCTCTTCAGCTTGCACAGCAACCGCATGCGCCGCATAAGCAGAGAGTATGGCCATCAACAATGGTTTGACTGCTTGTTTATTCATAACGAATGATCCTTTTCCCGAGAATACTTAAATGAATGTCTTTTGGCTGCAAAAAACACTCAAGGTATTGAGCAAAAATCATTCCATTGGGAGGCTAAAAAAATATCTTTTTTTAATCAATGAGATAAAAATAAATCTGGTTTATTACAACCAGATTTTATCTTAAAATTGGTTTATTACAACCAATTTAACAACCACCATTGGATATATACAACCAATTACAGAAGAGAGGGAGACGGCGTCAGGCTGATTTCCAGACCGTAAGCATTGCGGCCAGGCTGCCAGGCGGCATCCACCGCCAGCCCTGCCAGTGAGACCAGCGTTTCAGAAGCACCTGGATGGGTGGTGGCCACTTGGACCAAAGGATAAAAAGCACGTTGCCATGGCGGAATGCCCAGCATTTGAAAGAGGACTTTCAATTCACGTCGTGGACGCTTGGCATCAGGCTGCAAACTCTCACCCCCTGCCCTAGGCATCAACTTGAGCGAAGTGCCTTCAGCAAGCACCAAAGGCTGCCCATACCGCCGGTTAAGGGTAATCGCTGCCGGGGAAACCCCCAGTCTGGCCAAAGCAATCCCGCGCGCTTTCACGACTTTAAACTGCACTTGCCATTCACCCCATTGCTGCGAGGCTTGCCCTTGCCACACCAGCGGTGTTTGCGGCAATGCGCTTGGTTTGGTAACGCAATACAGGCGTTGCTGGTAATGGTGCAAATAAGCTGACTGATGCGAGGCTTGGCCTTGTAACGGCAAATGCAGATAACGGTTAGGTTTGACCGATGAAAGCTGCTGCCAATATTCTTGCAATTGATCCTGATTGGGCATCCGTAACTGCAACTGTTGAAACCAATGGCGGAGCAAGTTTTTGGCGCGGACATCACCCAATGCATACAGCTTTGACATCGCAATCGATTGCCCCAGCCATTCGGCTTGCAAATCACATTGCGCCAAGTCCTGGCTGGCCAGTACATCCAGCAAACTCTGCGCGTCTGCCATGTGCCCCGCCGTTCTCAACAACGACTGATCCACTTGCGGATAACGTTCGCGCAACACTGGCATCACTGCATGACGCATAAAATTGCGGTCGTAAACCGTATCTGCGTTGCTTTCGTCTTCTACCCATTGCAAGTGGTGTGCGGTAGCAAACTGTAAAAGTGCAGCTTTTGGCACGCTTAACAGTGGCCGATACAAGCGGCGTGCCCCATCCCATGCGGCCATGGCACTCAAGCCCTTGACGCCAGCGCCTCTTACCAGTTGCAGCATCAACGTTTCTGACTGGTCTTGCAGATGATGAGCCGTCACAATCGCATCTGCACCGATCTGTTGACGCTGTTGCTCCAGGGCATGATAGCGTGCTTCGCGGGCGGTGGCCTCCAGGCCTTGTCCGCTTTGCAAATCTACGCGCACCTTGTCAGCAAAAAAAGGGACATTGTAGGTCTGGCAACGGTGTTCGCATTGTTGCAACCACGCATCGGCATTAGGACTCAAGCCATGATTCACATGCATGGCTGACAGCCGAAATGGCAATCGCTGGCAGAGCTCTGCGAGCAGATGTAACATCACCATAGAATCTACGCCACCGCTCAGTGCGAGCAGCAGATGTGGTGTGTTGGCATCCGGATTTGACAGTCCAGCCAGAAAACCAGATAACTGGGTTTCCAGGCTGGTCATAAGAGAAGCATTATTTTTCACTGGCCGCTTTAAATTTACCGTAACTCATCAGACGCTGGTAACGTGTCTCCAGCAACTGCGGTATTTTTTTGGCTTGCAATGCTTTCAACTGTTGGCCGATCGCTTGCGAGACCTTCTCCATCACATCTTCATAATTACGATGTGCGCCACCCAGCGGCTCGTTGATAATGGTATCAATCAAGCCCAAAGACTTGAGCCTGTCTGCGGTAATGCCCAAGGTTTCGGCGGCTTCCGGGGCCTTGCTGGCGCTCTTCCACAAAATGGACGCACAGCCTTCAGGCGAAATCACCGAGTAAGTGGAATATTGCAGCATATTCAAATGATCCACGACACCCAAGGCCAGCGCACCACCAGAACCGCCCTCACCGATCACCACGCCAATAATCGGCGTCTTCAGTTCGGCCATGACATACAAATTGCGTGCAATCGCTTCTGACTGGCCGCGTTCTTCAGCCCCAATGCCGGGATAGGCGCCTGGCGTATCAATAAAGGTGATAATCGGCATCTTGAACTTTTCGGCTAGGCGGAACAGGCGCAGCGCCTTGCGGTAGCCTTCAGGACGCGGCATACCGAAATTGCGGTATTGGCGTTCTTTGATATCGCGGCCTTTTTGATGGCCCATGACCATGACCGGAATGCCTTTAAAGCGCGCAATGCCGCCGACAATGGCCGGGTCATCTGCATAGGCACGGTCGCCATGCAACTCCTGGAAATCAGTAAACAAGGCATTGATATAGTCTGCAGTATAGGGGCGCTGCGGATGGCGGGCCACCTGGGAAATCTGCCAGGCAGTCAAGGCCTGGAAGGTATCCTGCAATAACTTGGTATTCTTCTTTTGTAACAAATCCAGCTCTTTGGAAATATCCAGAGAGTCATGTTCGTCATGCGAAACTTGTAGCGCGTCAATCCGCTTTTCCAGTTCGGCAATCGGTTGTTCAAAATCAAGATAAGTCAGTTTACTAGGCGTTAAACGTTTTACACTCATTGGAATTCCAATATGAATTCTTTAGAAAAAAGTTCAGGCATTATAAAGGATTTTGACGTTTTCTTTAGACAACCAGCCCTGTAAATTGTGTAGCAGGTCATCATGCAGCACGACTTGCCAGTCATCGCCTAGCATCAAACTCACCTGCGCAGACTGGTTATGGTAGTCGACTTTGATCGGACAACGCTTCTGCTCCTCACCGGCGTAGCGATAAGGCGTTAATACTGTCATGAGACGCTGCACATCCGAAGTGCCATTGCAGCTCAAGGTCAGCATTTGCGCAAAACGGTTACGCACGGCGGCCAGATCATAGAGTTTACGGGCGCTGACGCGGATGCCACCGGAGAACTCATCATTACTGATCCGCCCTTCTACCACCAGCAGCTGGTCTTCCTTGATCCACTGTGCGTGCTGATTCAACAATTCGCTACCGACGACCACATCCACGCGACCGACGGCATCATCCAGCGTCACAATCGCCATTTTCCCACGCTGCGTCATGCGGACACGTACACCCATGACCACCCCGGCCAGCAGTTTCGGCTGCTCTTGTGGCGCCAGTTCACCCAGATTGCCTTTGATAAAGGGGCCAAGCTGCGCTTTGTAGCTTAAATAAGGGTGACCACTCAAGTAAAAACCCAGCGCCGTTTTTTCTTCTTGCAAGGCCTGCTCAGGGCTCCAGGCGGCAATATCCGGCAACGCATGCTGCGTTTCGATCACCCCGCCAAACAGGCAATCTTGCCCGGCGTGTGCCGCGCCCTGCTCTGCGACACTGATCGCCCTATCCAGGCCCGCCAGCAACGCAGCCCGGTTAGGTTCCAGCTTGTCAAAAGCGCCGGCGCGGATCAGGGATTCAATCACCCGACGGTTGACCTTGCGCAAATCCAGGCGCTGACAAAAATCGAATAAGTCTTTGAAAGGGCCTTGAGACTGACGGGACGCCATAATCAACTCAATCGCCGCCAGGCCGGTGCCTTTGATGGCGCCCAGGCCGTAAAGCACCTGCTGCGCATTGAGCGGCTTGAACTGATAGACACTGGCATTGATGTCTGGCGGCAATACTTCGATATGATTGGCGCCGCAGTCATCAAAAAACGTATGCACGTTATCGGTGTTGTTCATATCGGCAGACATGGTCGCCGCCAGAAAAGCCGCCGGGTAATGCGCTTTGAGGTAAGCGGTATGATAAGCCACCAAGGCATACGCTGCCGCATGCGATTTGTTAAAGCCGTAACCCGCGAACTTTTCCAGCAAGTCAAACAAATCGTTGGACTGCTGCAAGGTCAGGCCATTTTTGAGCGCACCTTCATTAAAGATTTCGCGCTGTTTAACCATCTCTTCCGGTTTTTTCTTACCCATGGCGCGGCGCAGCAAGTCTGCACCACCGAGACTATACCCGGCGACCACCTGGGCGATCTGCATCACCTGTTCCTGATACACGGCAATACCGTAGGTTTCCTTGAGAATAGATTCGGTCGACGGGTGCGGGTATTCCACGCGCTGCGTGCCATGTTTACGGCGGCAGAAGTCTGGAATCAGATCCATTGGGCCAGGACGGTACAAGGCAACCAGCGCAATAATGTCTTCAAACAAGTCTGGCTTGGCTTGCTTAAGCATATCTTTCATGCCGCGCGATTCCAGCTGGAACACCGCTGTCGTATTGGCTGTTTTCAGCAGATGGTAGCTACGCTTGTCATCGAGCGGAATCGTCTCAAAACTCAGTGGTGGCAACGTTTCTTGCGCGCGCTGCGCATTGGCGTTTTCAAGCGCCATATTCAGGATAGTCAGCGTGCGCAGGCCCAAAAAGTCGAATTTGACCAGGCCGACCGCCTCCACATCATCCTTATCATATTGACTGACCAGACTGTCGCCATTGGGCTGGCAATAGACGGGCGAGAAATCTGAAATCTTGCCAGGCGCAATCAACACCCCCCCGGCGTGCATACCGATGTTACGGACCAGGCCTTCCAGCCGCAATGCCAAAGACAGTAATTCTGCGACCTCTTCTTCTTTTTCGCGGCGCTCTTGCAGTTGCGGCTCTTTTTCCAGTGCGGATTCAAGCGTGATGCCGAGTTCCATCGGAATGAGTTTGGCGATGCCATCGACAAAGTTGAACGGCAAATCCAGCACGCGGCCCACATCGCGGATCACCGCTTTGGCCGCCATGGTCCCGAAGGTGGCGATCTGAGACACCGAAGCCAAGCCATATTTGTGCTTGACGTAATCGATGACGCGATCTCGCCCTTCCTGACAGAAGTCAATATCAAAGTCGGGCATGGAGACCCGCTCCGGGTTTAAGAAACGCTCGAACAGCAGGTTGTATTTGAGCGGGTCGAGGTCGGTAATCCCCAAACTGTAAGCGACCAAAGACCCCGCACCGGAGCCCCGGCCTGGTCCGACTGGCACGCCGTTGTTTTTTGCCCAGTTAATAAAATCGGCCACGATCAAAAAGTAGCCAGGAAACCCCATCTGAATGATGATGCCGCACTCAAACTGCAAGCGCGCTTCGTATTCAGCTCGTTTGGCTTCCCGCAGCTGTTCATCCGGGTACAAATAGGCCAGGCGGTGCTCCAAGCCTGCTTTAGACTGGTCCACCAGATATTGATCCAGACTCTCACCATTAGGCGTCGGAAAATCGGGCAGGTAATTTTTCCCCAAAGTCAGCGTCAGGTTGCAGCGCTTGGCAATCTCCACCGAGTTTTGCAAGGCGATGGGCATATCGGCGAACAAAGCCTGCATTTCTGCCTGGGTTTTCACATACTGGGTGGCGACAAAACGCTTGGGTCTACGGGTATCGGCCAGCACATAGCCTTCCGCGATACAGGTGCGCGCCTCGTGCGCCATAAAGTCATCCGGCGTCTGGAACTGGATCGGATGCGTTGCCACCACAGGTAAATCGAGCTGCTGTGCAATGGCGATGGTTTGTCTGATCAATTGCTCTTGGGCATAGGCTTCGGTATTGCCGGGCACATGTACGCGCTGAACTTCCAGGTAGTAGCGGCCTTCAAATACCCCGGCCCAGTGTGCTGCCGCTTGCAAGGCTTGAGCCTGGTTGCCAGCCTGCAGTGCCTGTCCAATGTCACCGGCAGTAAAGCCCGACAGCAGCAATAGCCCTGCGTTTTTTTGCTGTAACCACTCGGGTTTGATTTCTGCCCGTTCACGGTACTGGTTCTCCAGATAGGCGCGACTGAGTAATTCACACAGATTGCGATAGCCCTGCTGCGTTTGTACCAGTAACAGCAAGCGGTGAGGCTGGTCGCGCTGGAGCGGATTCTCGATCCAGACATCACAGCCCAGAATCGGTTTGAGCCCCTTGCCACGGGCAGCCTTGTAAAACTTGATCGCCCCAAACAGGTTAGCCAGATCGGTCAGCGCAATCGCTGGCATGGCATCACTTTTTGCAGCCTTGACGTAATCATCAATGCGCACCGTGCCATCCACAATGGAATACTCACTGTGGCAACGCAGGTGAATAAATGCAGGTTGGAGAGAGGGTGTTTCAGGCGCTTCCATCACTTTATTTTAACCGCCAACCTGCTTTTTTGTACCCATGCCAACGACAAATAATGTCATTGACAGCGTCAAAAAAGCCATGCAAACCTCGTAAAAAATGGATTGTTGATAGTTGTAAAAAATTGAAACGAACCGGGATTATGTTCTATGATGGCAGGCGTTTTTGTCATAAGCGATAGATCACATGCCCAATGCCACAGCCCTGCTCGATGACCCGATACTGGTGGAGGACGAGCTGCCTGCCGTGGGGCAGCCCCTGCCGTATTTCCAGCTAGTTAACCGCGAGCTTGAGGACGTTGCGCTGGATGCCTTTGCAGGTCAGCGCAAGATACTGCATTTTTTCCCAGGCATTGATACGCCCACCAGTGCTAACAGCGTGCGTATTCTTGAGCGCATGGCGCTAGATCTGACCAACACCGCCATCCTGCATATTTCACCGGATTTACCATTCACCATGGCCCGCTTCTGCGCCATGGAAAGTTTGCCGCAATGCATGACTTTATCCACCTTGCGTGGCCGCGACATGCTCAAGAATTATGGCGTGCTCATGATGACCAGCAAACTGGCAGGCCTACCTGCACGCGCCATCATCGTCGCGGACGAAAATGACCGCGTCCTCCACGTTGAATTGGTCAAGGACCTGGTCATGGAACCAGACTACGAAGCCGTGCTTGCGGTGCTGCCCGCCTGATTCCCTTACTTTTTATGTGGTTGATTGCGTTGCGCTGACACGTTAAAGTGCTTGTTTAAGTTTTATTCATCACATTTTGGAGAACACTATGTCTAGCGTTACGCTCAAAGGAAATCCGGTCGCGGTTGGCGGTAAATTTTTAACCAAAGGCGACAAGGCTCCTGATTTTCAATTGGCAGATGCCAAACGCAACCTGCTTGGTCTGGATGCGTTTTCAGGCAAGCGTAAAGTCTTGAACATTTTCCCTAGCATTGATACGCCCACCTGCGCCACCTCAGTGCGCACCTTCAACAAGGAAGCCAGTAGCGTCAGCAACACCGTCGTGCTGTGCGTGTCTGCAGACCTGCCTTTCGCACAAAGCCGTTTCTGCGGTGCAGAAGGTCTGGAGAATGTTGTAACCCTGTCTACCTTCCGCGATACAGCCAAATTTGGCAATGATTATGGCGTCCTGATCACCGATAGCAGCCTGGCAGGCCTGACTGCACGTGCAGTGGTTGTACTGGATGAGAACAATCAGGTATTGCATAGCGAACTGGTTGGCGAAATTGCTGACGAACCAAACTATGCTGCTGCCTTGGCAGTCCTCAAATAAGTCAGCAGATTTGAGTAATAAAAAAGCCAGCATTAAGCTGGCTTTTTTATTACTGCTTTTATATTGCTAAAGACCCGTCTTAAATACTTTTAAACGCGCTTGAACAACAAGCTGCCGTTAGTCCCACCAAAACCAAAATTGTTTTTGAGGGCATATTCAATCTGCAAGTCACGTGCCGTGTTGGCACAGTAATCCAGATCGCAATCCGGATCAGGATTCAACAGGTTGATGGTCGGTGGTGAAATCTGATGGTAAATCGATAACACCGTAAAGACCGACTCCAGACCGCCTGCGCCACCGAGCAAGTGACCAGTCATCGATTTGGTCGAATTGACTACCAGCTTGTAGGCATGATCGCCAAACGTTGCCTTGATGGCATTGGTTTCATTGGTATCGCCCAGGGGCGTCGAGGTCCCGTGCGCATTCATGAACTGGACTTGGTCCGGGTTCACCCCTGCATTTTTGAGCGCGTTAACCATGGAGCGGCGTGGACCATCCATATTCGGTGCGGTCATATGATAGGCATCGGCACTCAAGCCGTAACCTGCCACCTCGGCATAAATTTTGGCACCGCGTGCTTTGGCATGCTCATACTCTTCGAGCACCATCACCCCTGCACCTTCACCGATGACAAACCCATCACGGTCTTTATCCCAGGGACGGCTGGCCGTCGCGGGATCGTCATTGCGTGTAGACAAGGCTCGCGCAGAGGCAAAGCCACCGACACTGAGCTCAGTAATGGCCGCTTCGGCCCCACCTGCCACCATGACATCGGCGTCACCATACTCAATCATACGTGCGGCTTCACCAATGCTATGGGTGCCTGTGGTACAGGCAGTCACCACCGCAATATTTGGCCCCTTGAGACCCAACATGATGGACAAATTGCCCGAGATCATGTTGATGATGGTGCCAGGAATAAAGAATGGCGAGATCTTGCGTGGGCCACCATCGTCATAACTGTCGTTGGTGGACTCAATCAAGCCCAAACCACCAATCCCGGAACCAATGGTCACGCCAATGCGTTCTGCATTTGCGTCGGTCACTTCCAGGCCAGAATCACGGAAAGCCTCCAAGCCAGCAGCCAGACCGTACTGGATAAAAGTATCCATGCGGCGTGCATCCTTGGCTGGAATAAAGTCTTCAGCGTTGAATCCCTTAACCTCACCTGCGATTTGCGAGGCAAATGGGGTAGGATCAAATTTAGTGATACGGGTAATGCCTGATTGACCAGCGACCAGATTGTTCCAAGCGGTTTGGGTACCAATCCCTACTGGAGACACCACGCCCAAGCCAGTTACTACTACTCTGCGTTTCGTCATAATAGAAAATCAGCCCTCTTGCGAGGGCTGATTGAAGAATGAAGTCAATGAATTACTTGAGGTTTGCGTTGACGTAGTCAATCGCTTGCTGCACTGTAGTGATTTTTTCAGCTTCTTCGTCAGGGATTTCGCAATCGAACTCTTCTTCCAAAGCCATTACTAATTCTACGGTGTCCAGAGAATCTGCACCCAGATCATCTACGAAAGATGATGTGTTTTTTACGTCAGCTTCGTTTGCACCTAATTGTTCACAAACGATTTTCTTTACGCGTTGTTCGATGTCGGACATCTAAAATACCCCTTTGTTGATAAGTGTCGTGTACAGTAAACCAGTATTCTAGCAAAACTTGCCCAGAATACCAAAGAAACTAAATATTAAGCGCAGTACATGCCGCCATTGACATGGATGGTTTCGCCCGTGATATAAGCGGCCGCTGGCGAAGCCAGGAAAGCCACTGTCGCCGCGATTTCATCCACAGCCCCCAAACGCCCAAGCGCAATACGCTCCAGCATTTTGGTCTTGATATCGTCAGGTAGTTCAGCGGTCATATCCGTGGCGATAAAGCCAGGCGCCACACAGTTCACAGTAATACCGCGACTGCCGACTTCTTGCGCCATAGACTTGGTAAAGCCAGTCATCCCAGCCTTGGCCGCTGCGTAGTTGGTCTGCCCGGCATTGCCCATATGACCCACCACGCTGGAAATGTTGATAATACGTCCCTGACGCGCTTTCATCATCGGACGCAATACCGCCTGACTCATGCGGAATACGGACTTCAGGTTGGTCGTCAAGACCGCATCCCAGTCTTCGTCTTTCATGCGCATGAGCAAGGTATCTTTGGTGATGCCGGCATTATTCACCAGGATGCTGACATCCCCATACTGCTCGGCAATCTGCTTTAATACCGCCTCAATTTGTTCAGGCTGTGTCACATCCAGCGCCATCCCGACGCCGTTGACCCCAGCTGCTTTCAAATGGGCGGTGATTGCTTCTGCGCCACTGGCAGAGGTCGCCGTACCAATCACGGTGGCTCCCTGCTTGCCCAGGGCTTGTGCAATCGCTGCGCCTATGCCGCGGCTGGCGCCCGTCACTAATGCGATTTGTTGGTCAGACATGGTCTCTCCCTTATTGCGTAATCAATGTTTGCATGGCTTCGTCATTGACGAGCGCAACACAGCTCACCTCGGCCACAATGCGCTTGGCTAAACCAGCCAGCACCTTGCCGGGGCCACATTCAGCGGCGCTCAGCACCTCTTGTGCAGCCAGCTGTTGCACGGTCTCCACCCAGCGGACCGGGCTATAGAGCTGGCGAACCAGCGCGTCTTTAATCTGCGCGGCATCCGAGTAGGCTGCGACATCGGCGTTATGCAAGACAGGCACGATCGGCGCCTGTACATTCACGCCATTGAGATATTCGCGCAGCTTTTCAGCCGCTGGCTGCATGAGGTCGCAGTGCGAAGGCACGCTGACAGGCAATGCGAGCGCACGCTTGGCCCCTTTCGCCTTGGCTAACTCCATGCCACGTTCAACCGCCGCTTTGTCACCGGCAATGACAACCTGGCCTGGTGAGTTGAAGTTAACGGGCTGCAAGACTTGACCTTGTGCCGCCTCGGTACAAACAGCACGCACGGTATCATCATCCAGCCCCAAGATCGCTGCCATGGCCCCCTGGCCTTCCGGCACGGCTTGCTGCATTACCTGGGCGCGAAATTTTACCAGTGGCAAGGCATCCGCAAACGAAATGGCATTGGCTGCAACCAGGGCAGTGTACTCACCGAGACTATGCCCCGCCATCGCGGTTGGCAACTGGCCACCCAGCGCCTGATAAACACGCCAGGTAGCAATACCGGCAGTCAGCATGATGGGTTGTGTGTGTTCCGTCAGATTAATTTCTTCATTTGGCTCGGTGGCCATTTTCCAGAAATCTACCCCCAACACAGCCGAGGCTTCGTCAAAGGTTTGTTTGACGATGGCATGCGCTGCTAGTCCTTGCATCATGCCCACAGACTGTGAACCTTGACCAGGAAAGAAAAAAGCAAATTTAGACATATTGATTCAGTTATTTATTCAATTAAAACGGTCATGCAAGCACGGCATGCTTCATTGTTGAACCTTGGTACTGTTAGCACTGGTTAGTACTTTACCAGGACTGAGCCCCAGGTAAATCCACCACCGAAGGCCTCCATAAGCAAGGTATGTCCACGCTGGATTCGCCCGTCACGTACAGCCACATCCAGTGCGAGTGGAATTGAGGCTGCGGAGGTATTGCCATGGCGATCCACCGTCACGACGACTTTATCCATCGGCATTTCCAGTTTTTTGGCCGTTGCCTGCAAAATACGGATATTAGCCTGATGCGGCACCAGCCAGTCAATATCTGACTTTTGCATCTGGTTAGCCTCCAGCGTCTCATCGACGATCTGATCCAGTGTATTGACCGCCATTTTGAACACCGGATTCCCTTCCATCACCACCGTGTCAGGCCCATCAGGATTGCGCGGCACATGTAAATAGGTTTCGTAGTTACCATCGGCGTGGATGTGGGTAGAAAGAATACCGGGTTGCTCACTGGCTTGCAGGATCACCGCACCGGCACCATCGCCCCATAAAATGCAGTTGCTGCGGTCGCTGTAATCAGTAATACGGGTGAATGTATCCGCACCAATCACCAGGACATTGCGGGACTGGCCAGACTTGATGAACTGGTTGGCGGTGGTCAGCGCATAGACAAAGCCACTGCATACCGCCTGTACATCAAAAGCGGGACAGCCGCTGATGCCCAATTTGCGTTGCACCATGGTCGCCACACTTGGGAAAATCTTGTCAGGCGTGGTTGTTGCCACAATAATCAGGTCGATCTGTTCAGCCGCGATGCCGGCCGCGTCAATCGCTTGACGCGCCGCGTGGGTCGCCAGATCGCTGGTACGTTCATCCGTGACGCGGTGGCGTTGCTTGATGCCAGTTCGGGCGTAAATCCACTCATCGGTGGTATCCACCATTTTTTCCAGATCGGCATTGGTCAAAATATGGGGTGGCAGGTAGCTTCCAGTACCTGCAATGCGAGCGTAAATCATTCGTGCGATTATGCCTTAATTGGTTTGAAACACCTAACAAAAAGGGGTTCAGGGTTGCTCGGAGGTCGTCAGATGCTCAATCTCCAACTGCGACTGAATACGCTTGAGGACACCACTCTGCGCCTCTTCCATCGCGACATGAATCGCATGGTAAAAACCGACGCTGTCTGCGCCACCATGACTCTTGACCACAATGCCACGCAAGCCCAAAAAGCTTGCCCCATTATAAAGTCTTGGATCTACTCGCTTTTTAAAGGCTTTTAGCACCGGAAAAGCGCCCAGCGCCATTAACTTGGTCAACCAGTTACGTTTAAATTCCTGGGTGAGGAATTTACCCATCATATGCGCAAGGCCTTCGGTGGTTTTCAACGATACGTTGCCAACGAAACCGTCACAAACGACCACGTCTGTCGTGCCCTTGAAGATATCGTCGCCTTCTACATTGCCGTAAAAATTCAAATGACTGCCGCGTAACAACTCCGCCGCCTGCTTGACTACCTCATTGCCCTTGATATCTTCAGAACCGATATTGAGCAAACCGACGGTTGGATTCGGCTTATTGGTCAGGCAGCTCACCACCATCGCGCCCATAATGGCAAACTGGTACAAATGCTCAGGTGTACAGTCGGCATTCGCCCCCAGATCCAGCATAAACGTACTGCCTTTTTCAGAGGGTAAAGTCGAGGCAATCGCTGGCCGGTCAATCCCGGGCAAGGTTTTGAGGACAAAGCGCGCAGTCGCCATCAACGCACCAGTGTTACCGGCACTGACGCAAGCCTGCGCTTCACCCGTTTTAACCATATTAATGGCCACCCGCATAGAAGAATCTTTTTTGTTCTTCATCGCACTTTGTGGCGACTCATCCATCAACACCACTTCACTGGCATGGCGGATACGCAATCGCGGCCCCGGCTGGACATTCAAGACCTTAAGCTCGGATTCGATTGCCTCTTGCAGGCCGACCAGGATAATGTTTAATTCAGGATTTTCGTTCAGAATTCGAACTGCCGCGGGCACAGTCACATGCGGACCGTGATCTCCTCCCATGGCATCAATGGCAATCACTACTTCATGTGAATGCACGTGTTGACCAGTTGTCATGTGATTTTCCAAGTTTGTTAACTTTGCGCGTTTAAGCGCAGCCATCACAGCGGCTTACGTCAGATACGCAAACGCCGCGCATTTTACTGCGCGGCGCGTTTTAAAGCGGTTGGCTTTAATGTGGCGATTATTCGCCTTTTGCAGGCATCACTTTGCGGCCACGGTAAAAACCGTTAGGACTCACGTGATGACGCAAATGCACTTCACCTGTGGTTGGCTCAATTGCCAAAGGTGGGTTAGTCAAAAAGTCGTGGGAACGGTGCATACCACGCTTGGAAGGTGTCTTTTTGTTTTGCTGAACGGCCATTTAAGTTACTCCAATATCAAACCGCCACACCTCATGTATCGAAGCTCAATGACAGTTTATAAAACAAACTCGGTTATTAATAAATTAAAAATGCTACCTAATCCAGCATTATAAAATAACTCAGGGACAACTGCAAATAAATCATGCAAATATCGCTTTTCATTGGTTTATTTGCCATGATTCGCGGCATGAACACCCAGCTTACGGGGTTATTTGTCCAGCTTCAACTGCTTGAGCACAGCAAATGGATTCGGCTTTTCACCCGCAGACTGTTGTAATTGTGTACACGCCTCTTCATGCATGACAGAGATAGGCAGCGCCATCAACAACTCATCCTCGACCAACACTTCCAGTGACGACTCATCCGTAGATTCCAGCCAATCCACCGTTTCATCTTCTAGCAATGCTTCCGGCGGCTCATCACAAAGCGCAAATTCAAAGGTCATCTCTAGCGACTCTGGCATGGGCTCAAAGCAGCGCTGGCACACCAGCGGCAAAGTCGTCTGCAAACTCAGCGCCAGCATAGGCAGCGACACCTCACCAAAATAGCGGGATGGCAAGCCTTGCAACCGATAATGCACCTGTATGCCGTCGAGGGCGGCCGCATCCGTCACTCCTAGCGCTTGCAACGCCTCATGTAACCTGGGCATAGCGCTCAGCGCTAACGCCCCCTCAACGGTTTTTTGCTGCTTTGCCAGCTCCTGAAAATGCGCCATGATCTTTACCAAACAATTCAATCAACTATTAAGCCGGCACTATAACAAACTCAATGATCATTGACGACTAAAACACGGACAAGGCCAGCACTAAAATGACAGGCCTCTGTTTAAGCGCAAGGTTTGTTGTTATAATGACACCGCATCACGCGGCGCTCTGTTCAAGGGCGCACCCATGGTGCCGGTTTGCCTGATCGGCCATTTGTTGCTGTAGCAAAGACGACTCCAAACCACAACCAAATCAACTTGAACCGTTTTATATTCAGTCTCCTGGAGATTGAAAAACTCGGTTGAGTTACTAAAAGACTCTAGTCCTTTTTTCTTGCTTTAAGGGTAATGTGTGTTTAAGAAAATTTTAGTCGCGAATCGCGGTGAAATTGCGGTGCGCATCGTACGTGCCTGCTCTGAAATGGGCATTAAATCGGTAGCTATTTACTCCGATGCTGACCGCCATGCGTTGCATGTTAAAAAGGCAGACGAAGCCTATAACATTGGCTCAGACCCTGTCGCAGGCTACCTGAACGCACACAATATAGTCAACATTGCTGTGGCTGCAGGCTGTGACGCCTTGCATCCTGGTTATGGCTTCCTGTCTGAGAATCCAGAACTTGCTGAAGTCTGCGCACGTCGCGGCATCAAGTTCATTGGTCCTGATGCCGACGTCATCCGTCAAATGGGTGACAAGATCCAGGCACGTAATGCCATGATTAACGCAGGCATTCCTTGCGTGCCAGGCAGTGAAGGCAATCTGGAATCGGTAGAGGCCGCGGTGACTTTGGCCAATAAAATTGGCTATCCCGTGATGCTCAAGGCGACGAATGGTGGCGGTGGCCGCGGAATTCGTCGTTGCGACAACGAGAAAGAGCTACTCAGTAACTACGACCGTGTCATTTCAGAAGCCAGCAAAGCCTTTGGCAAGCCAGAAGTCTTTCTCGAAAAGTGCGTGGTGCATCCGCGCCATATCGAAGTGCAAGTGCTGGCCGACTCACATGGCAATGTCATTCATTTGTTTGAACGCGATTGTTCCATCCAGCGTCGTAACCAGAAACTGATCGAGATTGCGCCCTCTCCACAACTGACTCAAGCCCAACGTGAATATATCGGTGGTCTGGGTGTGAAAGCGGCTAAGGCCGTCGGCTATGAAAACGCTGGTACGGTTGAGTTCTTGCTGGATTCAGACAATAACTTTTACTTCATGGAAATGAACACGCGCTTACAGGTAGAGCATACTGTGACCGAGACCATTACTGGCGTGGACATTGTTCAACAGCAGATTCGTGTTGCGGCCGGCTTACCGCTGCAATACAAGCAAAGTGAAATTGCTTTCCGTGGCTTTGCCATGGAGTACCGGATTAACGCAGAAGACCCGAAAAAAGACTTTTTGCCCAGCTTTGGTAAAATCACCCGCTACTATGCGCCCGGCGGTCCGGGTGTACGTATGGATGCGGCGATTTACAGCGGATATGTCATTCCGCCTTACTACGACTCCATGTGTGCAAAACTGACGGTTTGGGCCCTGGATTGGGAAAGCGTGATTGAACGCGGTCGCCGTGCCTTGAATGACATGATTGTCTATGGCGTCAAAACGACCATTCCATACTACCAGCAGATCATGCAGCATCCAGACTTCCGCGCCGCTGATTTCAATACCAGCTTTGTGGAGCAACACCCCGAGCTGACTGAGTACGACGTAGGATTACCCAAAGAGTTAATGGCAGCCGCCATTGCGGCTGCGATTGCCGCCCACGAAGGTATTTGATTAACCCGCATTGCAAGATATTTATTTAGATCGACAAGACTATGAGCAAAATACATGTCACCGAACTCGTTTTAAGAGATGGTCACCAATCCCTGATTGCCACGCGCATGCGCACCGAAGACATGCTGCCGATCTGCAGCAAGCTGGATGAGATTGGGTTCTGGTCTCTCGAAGCCTGGGGCGGTGCAACCTTTGACGCATGCGTCCGCTTTTTGAAGGAAGATCCGTGGGAACGCCTGCGTAGCTTGCGTAAAGCCTTGCCCAATACGCCTATCAATATGCTGTTGCGTGGCCAGAACTTGCTGGGCTACCGTCATTACTCTGATGACGTCGTGCATGCCTTTGTCAAACAGGCAGCCGATGCCGGTGTCGATGTGTTCCGTATTTTTGATGCGATGAATGACATCCGCAACCTGAAAACCGCGATTGAAGCCGTTAAATCTGTCAAGAAACATGCCATCGGTACCCTGTCCTTTACGACCAGCCCGGTGCATGATGTGGCCTACTTTGTGAGCATGGCCAAAGAGCTTGAGGCGCTGGGCTGTGACAGCATTGGCGTCAAGGACATGGCTGGCCTGCTGACACCGACCATGGCCGCCGAACTGGTCAAGGGTCTGAAGGCTGCGGTCAGCGTGCCCGTACACATGCACAGCCACGCCACCTCCGGTCTGGCCAGTATGGTCTTGCTCAAGAGCGTGGAAAGCGGCGTGGATATTATTGATACCTGCAACTCTTCATTCTCCGAAGGTGCCAGCCATCCGACCACAGAAAGCCTTGTGGCTGCACTTAAAGGTACTGAATACGATACCGGCCTCGATTTGGGCAAGTTGCAGGAAATCACCGCCTACTTCAAAGAAGTGCGCAAGAAATACTGGCAATTTGAAAGCGAGTTTACCGGCGTGGATACCCGCGTTCTGGTCAACCAAGTACCAGGTGGCATGATTTCCAACCTGTCCAACCAGTTGAAGGAACAAGGTGCGCTTAACCGTATGGACGAGGTGCTGGCCGAGATTCCACGTGTGCGTCAAGATCTTGGTTATCCTCCGTTGGTGACCCCCACCTCGCAAATCGTCGGGACACAAGCTGTACTGAACGTATTGACCGGTGGCCGCTACAAGTCCATTACCAACGAAGTCAAAAATTACTTGTTAGGCCAATATGGCAAAGCGCCTGCGGCAGTCAATGCTGAGGTGCGCAAACAAGCGGTTGGCGATGCTGAAGTCATTACCTGCCGTCCAGCAGACTTGCTGCAACCGGAAATGGTCAAGCTGCAGTCCGAGGCCGAGCGCTTTGCTAATAACGAGCAAGATGTATTGACCTATGCCATGTTCCCGGACATCGGTAAAACGTTCTTGCAAGAACGCAATGCAGGCTCATTGAATCCAGAGCCATTGTTGAGCAAAGACGCGGTCACCCAGCAAACAGCGGCCGCCCGTTATGCGCCGAATGAGTTCAACATTACCCTGCACGGTGAAACCTACCATATCAAGCTGACCGGCAGCGGTCACGCGGGTGAAGAACGCAGACCTTACTATGTCAAGGTAGACGGCATTTCTGAAGAAGTGTTTGTTGAGACCTTGAGCGAAATGGAAGTCAGCGGTGGCGGCAGTAACGGCAGCAAGAAAAAAGCCGCTGCAGTCGCAGCGAGTGGGCGTCCACGCCCTCACCATCCAGGCTGCGTCACCACGGCAATGCCAGGCACGATAGTGACGGTAAAAGTGAATGTGGGTGACAAAGTCAATGCCGGTGATGGCGTGTTGGTGATCGAAGCCATGAAAATGGAAAACGAGATCCAGGCCAGCAAATCGGGCACCGTGGTCGCCATTCACGTGACCAAGGGCGACAGTGTCACGCCAGATGAAACTCTGATTGAAATTCAACCTGAATAATTACAATCAACAAAAATCCCTGAAGCAATTCAGGGATTTTTGCTTTTGAGCTACCTGATCCATGAAACAATCACTGATTCTCGCCTCCTCTTCACGTTACCGGCGTGAAGTACTGCAAAAGCTGCATTTACCGTTTACCTGCCTGTCACCAGAGATTGATGAAACGCCATTACCTAACGAAAGCCCCGAACAGACTGCTTTGCGCTTGGCAGAGGCCAAGGCCCGCAAAGTGGCAGAAACACAGCCTGACGCACTGATTATTGGCTGCGACCAGGTCGCGACCGTGGATGGTATGCAGATAGGTAAACCTGGCAATCATGCCAATGCTGTCAGGCAACTCACCATGCTCAGCGGCAAAGAGGTGGTTTTTCATAGTGCCTTGTGCCTGTATGACAGCCAACGGCAGTACATGCAAGCCACCATCGTGCCCTATTTCGTTAAATTCAAATCCTTAAGTGCCAGCCAGATCGAGACCTACCTGCACCTTGAACAACCTTATGACTGTGCAGGCAGTGCCAAATCTGAAGGCATGGGCATCGCGCTGCTGGACTATATGCGGGGCGATGACCCGAATGCGCTGATAGGACTGCCCTTGATTGCCTTGGTCGAGATGCTGCGACAAGCGGGTGTAGACGTATTATCGGCTTCAACTCGATAGCATAAAACAAAGTCGTGTGTTAACTTTTGAACGGCCAATGCGTTTAGGCAGTCTCATGCTTAAAACGCAAATAACCCATAACGAAAGGATACACATGCGACTCAGCACCCTGCTATTTTTCTCCATGGGGACGGCTGCATTGACGTATGCAGCCGCTGCACAAGCGGAAACCACCCTCACCAGCCCGCAATCTGACCAGACCAGTGTGGCGGTGACGATTTACAATGAAGACCTTGCGCTGGTCAAAGACAGTCGCAAGTTAAAGTTAAGCAACGGCCTATCTGCCGTTTCTTTCCGTGATGTCAGTGCGCAGATCAAGCCTGAAACTGCCTTATTGCGTAGCTTGCTCCCGAACACCAGCTTGCAGGTGCTAGAACAGAATTTCGACTTTGACTTGCTCACCCCGCACAAACTGCTGGAAAAATATGTCGGCCAACAAGTCACCGTGATTCGTACTAACCCGACCACAGGTGCCGAAACTGAAGAAACAGCCACCGTACTCTCTGCCCAGGATGGCCCGGTGCTCAAAATAGGTAACCGTATCGAAACCGTGATCCCGGGCCGTATCGCCTATCCTAACGTCCCCGGCATGCTCAAAGACCGTCCAACCCTGACGACGCAGTTGCAATATAAAGGCGGTGAACAGTCCACTCTGGAGCTCAGTTACCTCACAGGCGGCTTGCAGTGGAAAACCGACTATGTCGCTGAGCTCAGCAGCAAAGAGGATGCGATAGACCTGTCTGGCTGGGTCACGCTCACCAATACCAGCGGCACCAGCTATCCCAACGCAAAAGTGCAACTGGTGGCAGGGGATGTCAACCGTGTGCGTGAAGTCATGCACCCCAAAACCATGATGATGCGCGCGGATGCCATGGTCGCCGAAGCCGCCATGCCCACCGAGCAAGCATTACTCGAATATCATTTATACACCCTGCCACGCCCTACGACCATTGCAGAAAACCAAACCAAACAAGTGGCCTTGCTTTCTGCGCAACATATCCCGGCGCATAAAGAACTGGTACTGAATGGCTCGGAGTATTACTTCCAGGGTCAGTATCCTGATATCGACAAAAAACTCAAAGTGCAGGTCTTTGTAGAATTTGATAACAAAGAAAGTAGCCAGTTGGGCATTCCACTGCCTAAAGGCACCATGCGCGTTTACAAAAAAGATCACGACGGCACGGCACAGTTTGTGGGCGAAGACCAGATCGACCATACACCAAAGAACGACACGGTGCGCCTCAAACTTGGCAATGCCTTTGATGTGACGGCTGACCGTGTGCAAACCGATTTTAAAAACCTGAGCAAGCAAAACCAGCCACCCGTGTATGAAAGCGCTTATACCATCACTTTACACAACGCGAAAAAAGAAGCGGTCACCGTCACCGTACAAGAACCGATTGCAGGTAGCTGGAAAATACTAAGCGAATCACAGCCACACCAGAAAACCAGTGCCCACCAGGCCAGCTGGAAAATCAATGTGCCTGCCGATGGCGATGCCACGCTGAAATATCGTGTGCAGGTGAAATATTAGCCTGCCACACTCCCGCTCAACATGCTTCAAGGGCGTCAACAAAAGCATTCTTGCAAAAGAATGCTTTTTTGCTGTCTGGCCGTGGGATAATCACGCTGTTTAACTCATTAAGATTGCCATGACTGCTGGAACCCTCTACTTTATTCCCGTCCCCCTCACGGAAGACACCACGCCCCAACAAGTCGTGCCGCCTGAAGTCTTACAACGCATGCACAGCTTGCGTCACTTTATCGTCGAGAACGAAAAAACTGCCCGTCACTTTCTGGGAGCCAGCGGTCACCCAGTGCCTATGCGTGAAATCACGCTCACGGTGCTGACTAAAGATACACCGAATAAAGACCTGCAAAAGTTACTGCAACCTGTGCAACAGGGCATGGATGTTGGCTTGATGAGTGAAGCCGGCTGCCCGGGTATCGCCGATCCAGGGGCCGCGCTCGCCGCCGTCGCTCATCACAAAGGTATACGCGTCACCCCGCTCATCGGCCCCAGCAGCTTGCTGCTGGCACTGATGGCCAGCGGCTTAAACGGCCAGAGATTTACGTTTTTAGGCTATTTACCCAACGATAAAAATGAACGTATCAGAACCATCAAAGGCATTGAGTTTGACTCAAAAAAACAGCAAGCTACCCAGCTGTTTATTGAAACACCCTACCGCAACCAGCATGTACTAGAAGACCTGATTGCTAACCTGCAAGCACAAACAAAATTATGTGTGGCGTGCAATGTGTCAGGCAAAGAAGAATTGATTGTGACAAAAACAGTGGCTGACTGGAAAAAAGCACCCCTGCCTGATTTGCATAAAAAACCAACCGTTTTTTTGCTGCTAGCCTAAGGGGTCAAAAACGTACCACCCTCACACCAGAGGCAGCCTCGGGATTGGAGGCTGCCTGCTGCGCCTGATCATAATCACGTTGCGCTTGCAACACCTCATCCATATGCGTCTCAGACCAGTCCCGCAATGCGGCTAGCAGGCCCACCAGCGTGTTCCCCAGCGGGGTTATCTTGTACTCCACTCTTGGCGGCACCTCAGGATACACCGTACGCGCAATCAGCCCGTCCCGCTCCAACCCACGCAATGTTTGTGTCAGCATCTTTTGTGAAATTCCACCAATCTCGCGCTGCAAGGTGCTAAACCGCTTGGTTTCATTCTCCAGCAACCCCAATACCAGCACCGTCCACTTATCTGCTATCCGGTTCAACATCAAACGTGTCGGGCACGCTGCCTGATACGCATTCCAGCTACTGACAATCTGCAACGGTTGTTCTATCTGTTCCAGCATGGTTTTCCCTCGGTATCCAAGACGTTCAAGTGAGTAACAAGTGCATAAGTTACTTTAAGGTGCCTACTTACTAAAAGTAACCATTGAAATTATGATGCGCAACACCTACAGCACGCAAGCATTTTCAACTCACTTAAGGAAGCCATATGCATCTATTCAAATCGCTGCTTACCACCTTGCTATTCACCACCCTGTTAACCAAAGGAACCCTCACCATGGCACAAGACCAAACGCAACAAAACAAACAACTGCTGGCAGACTTTGCCACTGCCGTCTTTGTGAAAAAAGACCTGAGCCAACTGCCCAACTTCATGCAGGCAGGCTATATTCAACACAACCCGCTCGTGCCACAAGGCCTGACTGGCTTCGAGCAATTCTTTAGTGCCTGGTTTAAAGCCGTACCAGACTGGCACTATCAACTGGAAAAGCTGGTCGCCGAAGGGGACACCGTTTGGGCGTATGGCGTGTATTCAGGGACACAAAAAGGCGACTGGTTAGGCATCCCGGCTACAGGCAAGCACTACAGTATTTACGCCGTGGATATTTTCAGGATCGAGAACGGTAAACTGGCCGAGCACTGGGATGTGCTGGATGCTTATGGCTTGTTCAAACAACTAGGCGTTATTCAGTAACTTTCACCGATTAAAAAGGCCTATCCAAGATAGGCCTTTTTTGCGCCTACCGCAATATCCGCTACCGCACTGCTTAAAGCGATTTAAACTATATGATCCAACCGCGGTATTAATCAATCAGTACATCGCTGTTGAAAAAACGCATGCAACACAATCATTACCGGGAAACGGAACGAATATGCCGCCCAAGTGGGCTATTACTACGGCGGTTTTCATAGCGGATAAAGCAATGGTGATTGTAGAGGCCGTTTAAAAAAGCACTCTTGGACAAGAATTGTTTTTAAGTACTATCGTGGGATAATCCGGCTTTGCAAGCTCCTCTATCTCTTTGGCTGCCATCCTTGATACTTCATTTTATGCGTAAATTTCTGATTGTTAATCTGCTGATCAATTAGTGAGTGCCGGACATGTCAGACCAAGAGCTAAGACGCATCGCACATATTGATATGGATGCTTTTTTCGCATCTTGCGAATTGTCACGCTACCCGGAGTTGAAAGGCTTGCCCATGGTGGTGGCCGGTGGCTCCTCACATGTGCCGAGGATCAGAGAAGATGGCACACGCGAATTCTCGCGCTTGCGTGATTACGCAGGGCGCGGCGTGTTGACCACAGCCACCTACGAAGCGCGGGCGCTAGGCTTGAACTCGGCCATGCCCACCATGCAGGCAGCCAAACTCGCGCCCGATGCGGTCTTGCTACCGGTCAACTTCGAACTCTATCGCCATTACTCGCAGTTGTTCAAAGCAGCGATTCGCAGCATCAGCCCGCAGGTGGAGAATATCGGGATTGACGAGGTCTACGCCGATGTTTCAAGCCTGCCAGGGGATGCTACAGAGATTGCACAACAGCTGAAATCGGCCGTATTCGCTGCCACCGGCCTGACCTGTTCTGTCGGGATCGCCCCCAATAAACTATTGGCAAAGTTATGCTCTGAAATGCAAAAGCCAGATGGCATCACGGTCATCACGATGTCAGATGTCCCCAGCCGCATCTGGCCGATGGCGGCAAAAAAGATCAATGGCATTGGTCCCAAAGCCAGTGCAAAACTCGAATCGTTGCAGATTAAGACCATAGGCCAAATCGCAGCTATGAGCGAAGCCTGGCTTGTTCAACATTTTGGCAATCGCTATGGCAGGTGGTTATACCGTGTTTCCCGCGGGCAGGACGACAGACCGGTCGTGACAGAAAGCGTCCCGGTCTCCATGAGCAGGGAGACCACTTTCGAACGTAACTTGCATCCGGTGAGAGACAAACCAGCGCTGAGCGAGGCATTTACCCGCTTATGTGAACGTGTCGCCAACGATCTGCAGAAGAAAGGCTATACCTGCTGCAAGGTCGGGATCAAGCTGCGTTTTGAGGACTTCAAAACGGTCACGCGTGACCTCACCTTGTCCACAGCGATCAGCGATGCGAAATCGTTACGGCTTTTTGCTGGAAAATGCCTGAAAAGGATAGATTTAGATAAGAAAATACGATTGTTAGGCGTTAAAGTCAGCGGTCTGCTGCGTGCTGATCGTGTAGACCAGACGGATTCAGAGCAATTTACGCTAGATTTTGACGAGTAAGACGCACACGCTTTTAAAATCGGGGCTAGACGGCTACTGCCCCCGCATAAACATCTTGTCCAAATCGGCCAAACTCACCTGAAACCAAGTAGGTCTGCCGTGATTGCACTGCCCGCTTCTTTCAGTCGCTTCCATATCACGCAACAAGGCGTTCATTTCAGTAATGGTCAGTTGCCGGTTAGCACGAACGGCAGCGTGGCAGGCCATGGTACCCAGTACTTCGTTTTGGCGTTCTAACAGCACGCGGCTGGCGCCATATTCGTGTAAGTCGCATAATACAGCACGGGCCAACGCGACGGCATCGGCATCTTGCAGCATGGTGGGGATGGCACGAATGGCAATTGTGGTGGGTGACAAGGTAGCCAACTCAAAGCCCAGTTGCTGTAATGTGTCGCTGCCTTGCAAGGATTGCAGCGTGGCAACTTCAACTTTTTCGGCATAAAAACTGATGGGGATCAGCAACGGCTGAGTTGCGATGGCTTGCTCGCTCAGGGCATTTTTCAGGCGCTCGTACATGATGCGCTCATGCGCGGCGTGCATATCGACCACCACCATGCCTTGGGCGTTTTGGGCAAGGATATAAATCCCATGCAACTGCCCTAGCGCAAAACCCAACGGGTATTGTTGCGGCAGATCTGGCGTGGGTTGTATCGGCTGATCCAAGGCCACCACCGAGGCAAAAACCTCTAAAGAATTACTTTCAAGGATGGTCGCTTGATCCATCGCGGCCGGTTTTAAGTCGCCGTAGAGTTGACCATAAAACTGCTGCGCCATGTCACCCCCGTTGCTGATATTGGTGGGGTAGCTGCCGCCAAAGGCCGGGCGATTGTGCAGTGGCATTTCCACTTGTTCGCGTGGCATGCTAAACACAGAGGCATCCGTGCCTGGGCGGAAGGGATTAAACGGCGCTTGCACAGGCTGACTGGCTTGTATCTCGGCAGATGTTTTGCCCAGGGCCTTGTGCAGGCTATGAAAAATAAAACGATGTACCGCTTGCGATTCGCGGAAGCGAACTTCGGTTTTGGCGGGATGCACGTTGACATCGACCAGGGAGGGATCCAGCTCAAGAAACAGCACAAAAGCGGGATGTTTATCGCCGTGCAACACATCCTGATAGGCTTGCTTGATGGCGTGTGCAATCAGCTTGTCGCGCACAAACCGGCCATTCACAAACACATATTGGCTATCGCGGCTGTGGCGCTGGTAAGTGGGCGAAGCGGTCATCCCCCATAGGCGCAAGCCACCGCTATCCTCTTCTATCCAGAGACTTTGTGCAGCAAATTCGCTCCCTAACACATCAGTGATGCGTTGCTGCGGGGTATTGGCCGCCAAGCGGCTAATGGCTTTGCCATTGTGCTGCAACAAAAAACCGATATTCGGACGCGACAGGGCGACGCGCGTAAAGGCATCTTCACAATGACCAAACTCGGTATTTTCGGTTTTGAGAAATTTGCGCCGCGCCGGGGTATTAAAATACAAATCATGTACCTCAACAATAGTGCCTGCATCCAGTGCGGCCGGGCTCAGCTGCGGCGCTTGCGTGCCTTCTGCGGCGATTTGCCAGGCATGACTGGCGCTTTGCTGACGGCTGGTTAGCACAGTACGCGAGATAGAGGCGATACTGGCCAATGCCTCGCCCCTGAAGCCCAGGCTGCCAACTTGTTCGAGATCTTCAAGACTCTCAATCTTGCTGGTGGCATGCCGTGTCAGCGCCAGGGCCAATTCATCCTTGGCAATCCCGTGACCATTGTCGGTGACTTTCAGCAGCTTGATACCGCCTTGTTGCAAGGCCACCTGAATCTGCGTGCTTCCAGCATCCACACTGTTTTCAAGCAGCTCTTTCAGGGCGGAGGCTGGGCGCTCAACCACCTCACCGGCGGCAATTTGAGAAATCAGTTGATCGGGGAGAAGTTTAATTTGCATCTTGGCATTTTAAACCGTTTGGTAGAATGACTGTATGTTCTCACAAGAATTTCAGGCGTATTTATCTCGCTTTGCCCTCGCCCGCCAGCTGGATCGCCAACATCATTTTTATGTCGGGCCCACCAACTCCGGCAAAACCTATCAGGCACTCGAAACCCTGCGCCAGGCTGAGTCTGGTGTTTATCTCTCACCATTACGTCTGCTGGCAATGGAGGTCCGCGACCGGCTGATGCAGGCCGGCGTCCCTTGCAATCTGGTGACTGGCGAAGAACGTGTCATGGTACCCGGTGCCAGACACACCGCCTCCACCATCGAAATGCTGCGGCCAGACCACGCCGTAGATGTCGCAGTCATTGATGAAATCCAGATGCTCATGGACCCGGACCGTGGCAGTGCATGGACGGCGGCACTGGTCGGGGTCCCGGCAAAACAAGTATTTATCTGCGGGGCCAACAGCGTCACCATCAGCTGTACCCGGGTGCTAGATGCGCTCAACGAGCCCTACACTCTCACTCATTTACAGCGCATGACACCGTTGCTGATCGAAGAACATAGTATTTGCGGTGCACGCTACCACGCCGCCAAACTACGCAAAGCCCTGCAAACCGGTGATGCCATCATCGCCTTTAGCCGCAAAGATGTGCTGACACTGGCTGCGCGTATCCGCCAATGGGGGCTGTCTGTCGCCACCATCTATGGCGCCCTCTCGCCTGAAGTCCGCCGCGTCGAGTCTGCGCGTTTTGCCAGCGGCGAGGCGCACATCCTGGTCGCCACAGATGCCATAGGCATGGGGCTCAACCTGCCGATTCGCCGCGTGATTTTTGCCAATATCCACAAATTTGACGGCATCGCCTCACGGCCGCTCAACGCCACCGAAATGCGCCAGATTGCCGGTCGGGCCGGACGCCATGGCCTGTATGACACGGGCTATGTCACCGTCCTGGAAGACGACGAACAATGGCATTTGCAGGCCATGTTAGACGCCGATGACACGGTGCCACCATTTGCCTTGCCGATTGCGGTTGGTGATGGGGATATTGAAGCGCTGAGTTTACACATCCCTACCTGGCGACTGGCCGAATGCATGGAGTACCTGCACAAGCAATATGCCAGGTCACCCGGCCAGCATGTCTTGCAGTGGCAAGTGACAAGCCTGCAACACCAGCAAGCCATGCTGATAGACCAAACCGCACCGCAACTCTCCATGCGGGACAAATACCGCTTGATGTGCGCCCCGCTCGCGATCCAGGTGCCGATTGCACGGGACTATTTTTTGCAATGCGTGCAAGCCGTCGCTACGCAACAAGCCAGGTCATTGCCGCAAATGCCAGAATGGCTGAATGGCCAACAGGCGCAATATCTGGAGCAGGCTGAACTCATATGCCAGCATTTGAGCTTGTATAGCTGGTTATCATATCAATATCCACGCATCTTTGTGGATAGCGCATTGATTGATGACGCCAGGAAAAAGCTCAATGGTTTTATTGGTCGGGCGTTGAGAGTTCAGGCGGGCTATGGCAAGACGCAAAGAGAAGCAGAATTAGGGCAATACTTTTAATAGCACTTCTACCAAGAACGCTTACGGCGTCCTTTTCGCATGTAGGCAAAAATAAGTCCAATCATCGAATGACTTTTGAATCAAATAAATAACACTTATTTTTTAGCGAAGGAAGGATTGGTCGCAATATAAGACTTCACGCCAGATAAAATCGCATTGACCAACTTATCCTGATAAGCATCATCATTCAACCTGGCTTCTTCTTCAGGATTGCTGATAAACGCCGTCTCGACCAGAATCGAAGGGATATCCGGTGATTTAAGCACCGCAAACGCCGCTTGTTCAACATACTTGGAATGGAGCGTATTGATTTTAGCGATGCGGCCCAGCACGGCTTTACCCATGCGGATACTGTCGTGAATAGTGGCGGTTTGCGACAAATCGAGTAAGGTTCTTGCCAGGTCCATATCGCGGGTATCAATCGCCACACCACCAATCAAGTCTACCGCGTTTTCCTTTTTCGCTAGGTAGCGGGCGCCGGCACTGGTGGCGCCACGCTCAGACAGGGCAAACACAGAAGACCCTTTGGCTGTGCTGTTCACAAACGAGTCGGCATGGATGGAAATAAACAAGTCGGCCTTGGCCGCGCGTGCTTTTTTGACACGGTCTCCCAGTGGCACGAAATAATCGCCATCGCGGATCAGGATCGCTTGCATGTTTTCTTCGGCATCGATCTGTTGCTTGAGCTTGCGCGCAATGGCCAAAGTAATGTTTTTTTCGTGGCTGCCATTGGAACCGCGTGCACCAGGATCTTCACCGCCGTGACCGGCATCGACGGCAATGGTAATGAGTTTTTGGCCAGGTTTTGCCTGTTTGAGTGGTTTTTCAACTGGCTTGTCGGCCACTTTGTCCGCCGGTTTTTCGGCAGATTTTTCCACCATTGGATTGGCATTGTCTGGTGTGGGCTCGGCTGCTTTTTCAGCAGGTTTGTCGTCTTGACGTGGCACTTCTTGCAATTGCCGGGAAGGTGTCAGTACCGGGCTCGCCATGGCTGACTCGACAGGACCACTCGCAGGGCCTATGCTGATGGCCAAGCGTTGTTGCGAGCTGCCCGCATTCATATCGGTGACCTGCGGTTTGATATCAGATTTGATGTCAAAGACGATACGCGCCGTTTTCTCGGTAAACGGCGCAATGCGGATTTTAGACAGGTAAGGATGTTGGGCATCCAACTGCAGCGCGAGCGCTTTCAGGGTCGGGCTGATGGCAACACCGTCCATATCAATCACCACGCGGAATGGATTATCCAGCGTGAAGACACGGTATTTGACTTGCTGGTCGAGCAAAAGCTCGACATGTGCCTGACCGCCTTGCTGCTGCAAATTGGCCAGGATGACTTCAGCGGCATGTGCGGCCTGACTCAGAATGAATAACAGGACTGGCAATAGCCAGCCCAGGCAATGCTTACGCTTTACTGGCATAGTGTTTCCAAGGCCAACGCCTGCTGACTAGTGATGTGCAGCACACGGCCGTGCGGCAGGATATCAAAGCGAATCTCGATGTCTGCGACAGGCAATAGCTCGGCTGCACGCTCAGGCCACTCGACCAGGCAAACACTGGCAGGGTTGAAATAATCGCGGAAGCCGGCAGCTTCCCATTCCTCTGCATCCTGAAAGCGGTAAAGATCAAAGTGATAGCACGTGGCGAATGGCAGCATATAGGGTTCCACCAGCGTATAAGTGGGGCTTTTCACTTTGCCGACATGCCCCAAGGCATGCAGCATGCCGCGCACCAGCGTGGTTTTACCGGCCCCCAGATCACCGTGCAGGTAAATGACCTGCCCAGGCTGCAATTGCTTTGCCAGCACGCTTGCGGCATGCACGGTCGCTGCTTCGTCTTTTAAAATCTGTGTAGAATACGTTTCTGTCATGTCACATCAATCACATCCCGTCCCGATTCAACTGCCTGATGTTCATGTCGCTGCGCAAATGGCAGCGACCATCAAGGGCTGGGCGCGAGAACTGGGGTTTGGCAATATCGGCATTACCGATACCGACTTGTCTGCCGCGGAGCCTGAATTTTTAAAGTGGCTGGACAAACAATACCACGGCGACATGGATTATATGGCAAAACATGGGACCAAGCGAACCCGTCCGGCAGAATTGGTGCCTGGCACCTTGCGCGTGATCTCGGTCAACCTCAATTATTTGCCCGCAGATGCAGCCGACGGCTGGCAGGTGCTGGAGAGCCCTGAGCAGGCTTATGTCGCCCGCTATGCCATGGGGCGCGATTACCATAAAGTGATGCGGCAAAAATTGCAGCAATTGTGTACCCGCATCACCGAGACCTTTGGCAGTTTTGAATACCGTGTATTTGCCGACAGTGCGCCGGTGATGGAGGTAGCACTGGCGACCAAAGCGGGTGTGGGCTGGCGCGGCAAACATACGCTGCTACTCAATCGCCAGCAGGGATCATGGTTTTTTCTGGGGGAAATTTATACCAACCTGCCGCTACCCGTGGACCCGCCCATCTCAGCACATTGTGGCAGTTGCACTGCGTGTATTGATGTCTGCCCGACCGCTGCCATCGTTGCACCTTACGAACTAGACGCCCGCCGCTGTATCTCTTACCTCACCATAGAACATCAAGGCAGCATTCCCGAGGAGTTAAGGCCACTGATGGGCAACCGGGTGTATGGCTGTGACGATTGCCAGCTAACCTGCCCGTGGAACAAATTTGCCGTCAAGACCTCAGAGCCCGACTTTGCGGTACGGCATGGACTCGACAGCTTGAGCCTGGTGACCTGTTTTGGCTGGACCGAAGCTGAATTTCAGCAAAAAATGGCGGGGAGCGCGATCTACCGCATAGGCTACACGCAGTGGTTGCGCAATATTGCCGTCGGCTTGGGTAATGCGCCGACGTCGATGGCGGTGATTGCAGCACTGAAGCCACGGGCACAAGACGAAAATGCCTTGGTGCGGGAGCATGTAGCCTGGGCACTGGCGCAACACCAGGCGCACGCGCATGAAGGGTTATGCTGAGCGGGTGGTGGACTCGGCCAGCAAGGCAGCACCCAACATGCCCGCAATATCGCCAGAACGAGATAGATGAACCACGATCTTGCCTCTGAGTACCGGGATCAAGTCAGCTTCTAGCCGTTGATAAAACGCCTCAGACATCAGCGACCATGCGGCAACCACGCCACCGCCAATCAAAACGGTGCCAACATCAACCACCTTGAGTACACTCGCCAGCATTTGCGCCAGTTTGCGACCAACATCCGCGTAGACTGCGCGCGCATGTTCATCGCCCTGCTCCGCAGCCAGCGCAATCTCCAAAGCACTCCTTGTCTGGCCAGTCAACTCGGCATAGCCTTTGCTGATGCCGGTGGCAGAAGCATATTGCTCGACGCAGCCGTGGTTACCACAGCCACACAAGCGGCCTTGATGCTCGACAATAATATGCCCAGCCTCGAGCGCATAACCATGCTGCCCGGCCCAAACATGACCATTCACGACCAAGCCGGCACCCACTCCGGTGCCCAGGCCCAGATAAAGCAAGCCACCAGCAGGCTGACCAAGCAGGCTAAATTCCCCAAAGGCTGCAGCATTGGCATCGTTCTCGACCCGGATATTGAAACCAAGCCGGGCACCCAGATCGTGGCCCAGATTCACGTTCAACAAGCCCGGTAAATTGGGCGATTGCGCCAGGATGCCCGTGTGCGGATCAATAAAGCCGGGAAAACCAATGCCTATACTCTGAATCGCCGGATATTTTTCAAGCAATGGCTGGATGGCTTCTGCCGTAACCGCAATAATCTTTTGCCAGGCCTGTGCTGGCGAGTGCTGCTTGCAAATGGCAGAATAGTTTGCCTCAAAACGCGTTTCTTCAATCAGGCGCAGATCAGAAAACACTCCTAAACGCAGATTGGTCCCGCCCACATCCAGACCCAAACGATAAACCGGAGTCACATCACGCATGGAAGCGGCCACTTTCTTCAACACTGTGTCTAAAAGACAATAATTTCTCTTCACTCAGTTGCGACCATTGCATGCGCCAACACCAGTTACCTTCTATGGTGCCTGGTGTGTTCATGCGCGCCTGGCTATCCAGCGCGAGAATGTCTTGCATGGGGATAATTGCCAGCTTGGCCTGGCTCTCCAGGGTCAGTTTAATCAGGGCGGCGGGCATTTGCGGAGGATGTTGATTCAGGTAATCATGTAAATGATTACGCACATGCTCTGGCGCGGTGAGGTACCAGCCCAGGGTGGTATCGTTATCATGCGTGCCGGTATAAGCGACGCTGTTTTGTTCTATGTTTTCTGGCAAGTAAGGATTATCCTCACCGCCACCAAACGCAAACTGTAAAATTTTCATGCCAGGCAAGTCGAATCCATGGCGCAAGGCATCCACTTCTGCGGTGATAATGCCCAAGTCCTCAGCCACCAGACTCAGCTCCGGGAAGGTCTCGGTGATGGCGTTTAACAGCGCTTCACCTGGTGCCTCTTGCCAAGTCCCGTTAATGGCAGTAGGCTCTTCTGCGGGGATTTCCCAAGCGGCCTGCAAGCCCCTGAAGTGATCAATCCGTAGCACATCAAACAGCTGTGCCTGCGTATCGATACGCCCCAGCCACCATGAAAACCCATCTTTTTGCATGGCCAGCCAGTCGTAATGCGGATTCCCCCAGCGTTGTCCGGTTTCAGAGAAATAGTCTGGCGGCACACCCGCTACTACGGTCATGTTGAGGGTGTCATCCAGCTTGAACCATGCGGGATGCGCCCAGACATCGGCACTGTCGTAAGCGACAAAAATCGGGATATCGCCAAACAAGCGAATGCCGCGCTGATTGGCGTAACGCTTGAGCTGCGCCCATTGCTGAAAAAACACATACTGCGTAAATTTAATCAGCGTCAACGGCTCCTGGTGCGTGGTCCGATAAGCTTGCAAGGCTTGTGGATCATGCTTGCGGTAAGCTTGTGGCCATTGCTGCCAGCTTTGATTATGGTGCTGCTCACGCAAGCAGCCAAACAAGGCAAAATCTTCCAGCCAGTATTGCTGCGTCTGACAGAATCTCGCAAACCCTGACCACGACAGACCATGGCCTTCGCCATGTGTGGGGGCGCTGCCTGACTGCACGCGCGCCATGACTTTGGCCATCAATGCAGGCAAACTCAGCGTGAGCTCATTGGGCAGACACCAGCCATCAAGCTGTAATTGCTGCGCGCTGATCATGCCGCTATGTCCGGCATGCGCGGAGACACTTTGATAGGGCGACTGGTCTCCATGTGGCTGGTTGACCGGCAAGGTCTGCCACACCGATACGCCCATTTTGACCAGGGTGTCTACAAAACGATAGGCCTCTGGGCCGAGATTGCCCTCAGGCAATGAAGTGATGTGCATCAGCACACCCGCTTGTCTATGTTGCGTCATGGATTGGCATTCAAATCAGTTGAAAGAATCAGGCGTTGCCCCGGCGCATTGTGCCTGCATTTTCGGCATCGCCACCGCCCAGACTGATGGGTTGTAACAAATGTGCAGGGGCTGTCAGGCCAAGTAATTTGTAGAGGTTGCTCAAATTACGGCGATAGAGTTGGTCAAAACTTTGTACGCTTTGGGCGCTGTTGTAATCGCCAAACCACCAGAACCAGTCCGAGCCTTCGCACAGGGCCAATTGCTGCTGGCATTTTTGTTTCTGTTCGGCTGAAAGTTGGTGTATCTGTTGATCATAATGCCGCTTGGCTTCGCACAACAGATCCCAGGCACGGTTTTTGGCCGGTTCCCCAATCCAGGTACTAAAGGTGCCATAGACCCAACTCCCGGCGCAAATATCATCCAGCAAGCGTGGCGCTGGCAATGCTTGTTTCTGCTGCAAGGCGAGAATATCGCTAAAAGTCGTCATCTGGATATCCGGATGCTGCGCCAGCGCCTGATAGAGCTCGTGCAAGAAATAATAACCGTTGTATGGATAGTATTCCCAGGCATTCTCGCCATCCAGAATCACGCTAACCACCGGCGTCTCTTCACTGTTGGCCAGGATATGCTCCAGCGACTGAATAAAGTCATGCACCGCTTCGCTTGCGTATTGCTTGGAATACTCAAAGCCGATTTTGTCAGACAGATGATCGTCACGGAAAAAGCACACAATATCCTGCTGACCATTGGTGATTTTATAAGGCTGATACAGGTATTGCGATGGCGTGTCGTGCGGCAGACCGAGTTTACGCAAGCTGTTGGCCAGCACACCCTGGCCAGTGGCCGCCCAGGCCACGCCCTGCTCTGCCAGCAACGATAGTGCAGGATGTGAGACCGCGCCTTCAGCAGGCCACATGCCATTGGCGGGCTGACCAAATATTTTTTCATGATAGCGCTGTGCCGCCTGCACATGAGCAATCGCACGCGGATAACCGTCTGGATAGGTGGCTGACTGCGGCAACGGCGCATCGGGCATGGCGTCACGCGCACTTTCCAAATCAATGAGCAATGGCAAGATGGGATGGTAGTAAGGCGTGGTGGTCATTTCAATGCGGCCTTTTTTCAGCAAGGCCTGATAGCGCGGCAAAATGCCTTGCAAGGTCTCGCTGATCACGTCTAATAGCGCTTGCCTGTCTTCCAGGGTAAACAGCACGCCTTTTTGCATCAGGGTTTGCACAGTTTTGTTTTTGCGGCGCAAGCTCTCCCCCGTCCATGCCAGGTGGTACCAGACCAGCAAGTCCGCTTTATATTGCGCCGAGAGATAATGAAACTGGCCGTTTTGCATGATAGGCGCCACCAGTTCATACAGCTTGAGCAAGCGCTGATAATGCGGAAAAGGACTCAACATTTTTTCATGGTGTGCCTTAAAACAGCTGTCCACAATCAGGCGACACTCTTCATCCGTGATGTTTTCCAGATTGGGATTTGCCAGCAAACGCAGTAATGGGTCGCGCCACTGTCCGGACCGTGACTGCTCAGCATAATCTTCGAGCTGCTCCACCAGAATAGGTACAAAATTGAAGGTTACCCTGGCGTTTGGATTTTGCTCCAGGTGAAAGGCCATATCACTGTAATCCTTGAGCGCATGCAAATACGTCCATGGCAGCACAAACTCGCCTGTCACCAGATCACGGTAATCCGGTTGGTGCATGTGCCAATATAAATTTAAGAGCAACTTTTTATCGGACATCCTTCAACCTCTTTCACTCACTCAAAGACTTTTAAACTACTTCACACGGTATAAATCTTGGCCCAGCATGTCGGGTGTGACCAGTACGATGCCTTTTTCAGAGACATGAAAGCGCTTTCTATCGCGCTCCAGATCGACACCGATCTGCATGCCAGCAGGAATCTCGCAGCCGCGGTCTATCACTGCGTTGCGCATGATGACCCCCTCGTTAATTTTGACCTTGGGCAGCACTACAGCGCCATCCAGATCGGAATAATCCGCTACATGCACGCCGGAAAAAAGCACTGAGTTAGACACGCAAGAACCACTGATCAGGCAGCCCCCTGACACCAGCGAGTCTGTCGCCTTGCCCGTACGGCCTTCATCCTTGAATACAAATTTGGCCGGCGGCAGTTGTTCCTGATAAGTCCAGATCGGCCATTCACTGTCATACAGATTGAGCTCTGGAATCACCTTGGTCAGCTCCATATTGGCTTCCCAGTAGGCATCTATGGTTCCCACATCCCGCCAGTAAAAGTTGTTGCCTTGTGCACCGACGCAACTATCGGTAAATCGGTGCGCCTGTACCCGGTATTTTTTGATGATGTAAGGAATAATGTCCTGCCCAAAGTCGTGGTGTGACTTGCGGTCATAAGCATCCCGGATCAATTGTTCGTACAAAAACTTGGCATTGAAGATATAAATACCCATGCTGGCAAAAGCCACCTCGGGATTGTTCGGGCTAGGCTTGGGATGCGCTGGCTTTTCATCAAAGGCGATCACGCGGTCGGTGGCGTCCACCTCTAATACCCCAAACCCTTTGGCGTCTTCGAGCGGCACATTGATGCAGGCAATGGTCATATCGGCATTGCTGCGCGCATGCGTCGCCAGCATTTTGCCGTAGTCCATTTTATAGATATGGTCGCCGGCCAAGACCAGAATATATTCGCCGCCATTCTCTCGCAGCAAATCAATATTCTGATAGACCGCATCAGCCGTGCCTTTGTACCACTCCTCGCCCAGACGCTGCTGGGCAGGAATAATGTTGACGTATTCGTTAAACTCCCCACGCAAAAAGCCCCAGCCGCGCTGAACATGCTGAATCAGGCTTTGCGCTTTGTATTGGGTCGCCACATTAATGCGGCGGATGCCAGAGTTAATGCAATTAGACAAGGGGAAGTCGATAATGCGGAATTTGCCACCAAACTGTACAGCCGGTTTGGCCCGCCAGTCTGTGAGGTTTTTTAACCGGCTGCCACGACCACCCGCCAGGATAATGGCAACGGTATTTTTCGTCAGGTTACTGATAAACCGGTCGGAGGGACGTTCTTGCCGCCGGTTGGCTTTACGACGTTCAACAAACTCTGCTACTTGAGACATGATGCTATTCCTGTTTTTCCTGATCCTGGGAACCAGCCTACAGTCATTATTGTCAGCGTTGCGCGTTTCAGCAGAGACGACACAAGGCTTTGCATCTGCAGGTCTGACATCCACAGTCTGCATGATAATTGGGGTAAAGACAACGAAATTCCGGGGGCGAATGACGTAAATCTTAACTTTTTTTGATAGCATGGAATCTGCTTAACCGGATACCGACAGCATGACTGCCAAAGCTTCTCATCAAATTGCCACCGACAATCATCATTTGCAACGGATTTTAGACGCTACCCATCATAATCCCTTTGAATATTTGGGGTCGCATCAGAATGCGAAAACCAAACGCTGGCAGGTGCGTGTGTTCATACCAACGGCAGAACAAGTATGGCTCAACAATGGCAAAAATTGGCAGCCCATGCAGCAGGCGCATGCCCAGGGCTTGTTTATTTACGAGTCAGACAGTCCTGTTTCAACCCCTGCCCCACTGCAAATTCAGCCCAAGGGGCAAGCTAGCCGTTACGAAACCCTGGATGTCTATGGTTTTGACAGCACCGTGTCTGCCGATGACCTGTATCTGTTTGCTGAAGGTCGTTTTTACCAGGCCTACAATACCCTGGGCGCGGTCCCCATGCAGGTGAATGGGGTGGCGGGCGTCCGGTTTGCTGTCTGGGCGCCCAATGCGTCACGGGTCAGTGTGGTCGGCAACTTTAACCAGTGGGATGGCCGTATCCATGCCATGCGTGTCATTGGTAGCACCGGTGTTTGGGAGTTATTTATTCCCCACCTGACCGAACATGATTTATACAAATTTGAGATCCGCAACCGAGAGCATGGCTATGTCATGCTCAAGGCCGACCCCTATGGCAGAGCCTTTGAGCCTAGACCCGGCACGGCCAATCGCATCTGCCATAGCGAGTACACCTGGCAAGATGATGGCTGGTTGCAGCAACGCCAGCAGCATGACTGGCTGCATGCACCCTTTAACTGTTATGAAGTGCATTTAGGCAGTTGGCAACGAGACCCAAACGGCCACTTTATGGGCTATCGCGCCATGGCAGAGGCACTGATTCCACATTTGTTAGAGATGGGCTATACCCATATCGAGCTGTTACCAATTGCCGAACATCCGCTGAATGAATCCTGGGGTTATCAGGTGACGGGCTACTTTGCCCCCACCCAGCGCTATGGCAGTCCGGATGATCTTAAGTATTTTATTGACCGCTGTCATGCCGCCAATATCGGCGTCATTCTGGACTGGGTCCCTGGTCACTTCCCCAAAGATGACTGGGCGCTGGCGCGTTTTGATGGCACGGCGCTGTATGAACATGCAGACCCCCGCCTGGGCGAACATATGGACTGGGGCACCTATATCTTCAATTATGGCCGCAATGAAGTGCGCAGCTTTTTACTCAGCAATGCTTATTACTGGCTGCAAGAGTTTCACATTGACGGCTTGCGTGTGGATGCCGTGGCGTCCATGCTTTACCTGGATTACTCGCGCAAAGATGGAGAATGGTTGCCTAATGTCTATGGCGGACGTGAAAACCTGGACGTGATCGAGTTTCTCAAGCAACTGAACGTGATGGTGGGCGAACGCTTCCCCGGCGCATTGACGATAGCCGAGGAATCAACGGCCTGGCCCGCCGTTTCGCGACCGGTCTATGCCGGGGGCCTGGGGTTCAGTATGAAATGGAATATGGGCTGGATGAATGATGTCCTGACCTACATGCAACTGGATCCGGTCTACCGCCAATACCACCATAATCGCCTGACCTTTGGTCAGATGTACGCTTATTCCGAGAACTTTGTCCTGCCGTTCTCGCACGACGAAGTGGTCCACGGCAAAAAGTCCTTACTCGAAAAAATGCCTGGGGATGATTGGCAAAAATTCGCCAACTTGCGTCTGTTGATGACCTTGCAAATGACCATGCCAGGTAAAAAGCTCAACTTTATGGGCAATGAAATTGCCCAGCGCCGTGAGTGGCGTGTCAACCAAAGCCTGGACTGGCATTTACTTGAAGACACTGCTGCTGACCATGACCTGCATCGAGGTATACAGCGCGTTTGCAAGGACCTCAACTGGCTCTATCGCCATCAAAGCGCACTCCATGCCCATGACTTTGATGCACAGGGCTTTCAATGGATAGACTGCGAAGATGCCGCGCAATCAATATTAAGCTACGTCAGACGCGGCAAAGACCATAGTTTTGTTATAATCCTACTTAATTTCACACCGGTACCGCGCCATCAATACCGTTTGGGCGTACCACAATCGGGTTACTATCAGGAATTGTTTAACAGTGACGCCGCTTGTTATGGTGGCAGCAATGTTGGTAATGGTTCCGGCTGTCCTAGTGACCCCGTGCCATGGATGAACCAGCCAGCCTCCATCAGCCTAAACTTGCCGCCACTTGGGGGTGTCATACTTCAGTTACAATAACTGGTTACACTGACTATATGATGTAGCCTGGCAGTAAAGATTTTTGGCCAGACAAGAAAATTCAGAGATTGCCTTGTCTGGCCCCGTAAATTTAATTGACTTGAAAAACGATAGTAACAACACGACATGGCAAAACTAACCACACATCCGAGCTGGCATGCGCTGAACCAGCATCAAATTGAAATGCGCGATGTTCAAATGCGCGATCTGTTTAACCAAAACCCCAAACGCTTCGAAGAATTCAGTTTAACGGTGGACGACATCCTGCTGGACTACTCCAAGCACCGTATCACTAAAGAAACCCTGTCCCAGTTATTCCAGTTAGCGCGCGACTCAAATATTGAGCAATGGCGCAGCCGCATGTTCAGCGGCGAAAAAATCAACATTACCGAAAAGCGTGCAGTGCTGCACACCGCCCTGCGTAACCGCAGTAATACACCGGTGTATGTGGATGGCAAGGATGTGATGCCAGAAGTGAACGCCGTACTGGCGCAAATGCGGGCCTTTACCGAGCAAGTACGCAACGGCCAATGGACAGGATTCACCGGCAAACGGATTACCGATATCGTAAATATCGGTATTGGTGGCTCAGACCTCGGTCCAGTCATGGCATGTGATGCGTTAAAACCCTACGCCAGCCCCAACTTGAAAGCCCACTTTGTTTCCAACATTGATGGCGCGCACTTGATGCGTGTGCTGGAAGTCTGCGACCCTGAAACCACCCTGTTCATCGTTGCCTCCAAAACCTTTACCACCCAGGAAACCATGACCAACGCGCACTCAGCGCGCCGCTGGTTCCTGCAAGCAGCTAAACAAGATCAGCATGTGGCCAAACATTTTGTCGCGCTGTCCACCAATGCCAAGGCCGTGCAGGCATTCGGCATAGACACCAACAACATGTTTGCTTTCTGGGACTGGGTAGGTGGTCGTTACTCCCTGTGGTCAGCCATCGGTCTGTCCATTGCGCTCTATGTCGGCATGGACAACTTTGAACAGTTGCTGGCAGGCGGTCACGCCATGGATCAGCACTTCTTGTCGGCGCCACTGGAACAGAACATGCCTGTCATCATGGCCTTGCTGGGTGTCTGGTACAACAATTTCTTCCATGTTGATACGCACGCGATTTTGCCTTATGACCAGGGCATGTCTCGCTTTGCGGCCTATCTGCAACAAGCAGACATGGAAAGTAATGGCAAATTTATTTGCCGTGACGGTAGCCGCGTCAGCTACAAAACGGGCCCGGTCATCTGGGGCGAAGCTGGCACCAATGGCCAGCATGCGTTTTACCAGTTGATTCACCAGGGCACACAAATGGTTCCGGCAGACTTTTTGATGCCAGCCAACAGCCATTACAAAGTGGGTAGCCCAGACGATCAGCACCATAAAATCCTGCTGGCTAACTTCCTGGCACAAACCCAAGCCTTGATGTTGGGCAAAACCCGTGAAGAAGCACGTGCCGAACTGGAAGCACAAGGCATGAGCGGCCAGGCACTGGAAGATCTGCTGCCGCATAAAGTGTTTGAAGGCAACCGCCCAACCACGTCTATCCTGTTTAAACAGCTCACACCCTTTACCTTGGGTAAACTGATTGCGCTTTATGAGCACAAGATTTTTGTGCAAGGCATGATCTGGGACATTAACAGCTATGACCAGTGGGGTGTGGAATATGGTAAGCAGATTGCGAGCCAAATTCTGCCACAGCTGAATACCAACGAGCCGGTAAACAGCTTTGATAGCTCAACCAACGGCTTAATCAATTACGCGAAGAAAATTTCATAGCATATTGATTAATATTAAAAAAGGCCTCTATTGAGGCCTTTTTTTATTGTGCGGTGCTATCTCAAGCGCCCCTAAACCAATTGGTTCTTGATGGCGTAATGGGTGATATCGGCATTATGTTTAAGATGCATTTTTTCGAGCAGCCGCGTCCGGTACATGCTGACCGTTTTCACCGACAATGCGAGTTTATCTGCAATCTCACTGACTGACTGCCCGGAAGCAATCATGCGCATGACCTGAAACTCGCGATCTGAAAGGGTTTCGTGCAAGGCCACCGCATAATCATTCCCCACCTGCTCGGCCAGAATCTCTGCCACGTTGGGGGTAATGTATTTTTTGCCTTTGGCCAGCGTGTGTATGGCGGTGAGCAATTCTTCTGACGCCGTATGCTTGCACAGGTAGCCAGAAGCGCCAGAACGAATGGAGCGCACGGCATACTGCTCTTCCATGTACATGGAAAGCATCAAGATGTTGAGCGCAGCATTTTCTCGCTTGATGAGCTTTAAGGCTTCTATGCCAGTTTTATCCGGCAACGAAATGTCCAGTAGCATGACATCGGCAGCCACTTCACGTACACATTTAATCGCCTGCGCAACATTCTCCGCCTCACCGACGACATCAATATCCCCACTCGCAAGCAATATTTGCTTGATGCCAGAACGTAAGATGGCATGGTCATCTACGATAATGACTTTTATTTTTTGTATATCCAACCTGACCCCTCTGTTTTGCTGGTTGCACCATGGCTAATCCAGAAACTGCGCTGTTGATTGTAAATCGGATCAGCCATTCTGTCACGACTCTGCGGGCTTGAACGGTGCTTGCACCCGGATACAAGTGCCAGACGCGGCGCTGGAAGATTCAATCTGGCACTCGCCCCCCAGTGCCGCGGCCCTTTCCTGCATACCTCTCAGGCCAAATGCGTTCGATTTGATCTTGTCGGCAGGGGCAATGCCGATGCCATTATCCGTGATGTTCATGAATAACAGCTGATCCTTGAGGCTGAGCTCCACTTCGACCGCATTGGCCTGCGCATATTTGGCGATGTTCGAGAGCGCCTCCTGACAAATCCGGAACAACGCCATGGATTGGTCGGGATCACACTCCAAATCATGACAATTGGTGAGAAATTTTGCCGAGATGCCTAATTGTTTTTTGAACTGGCTCACCTGCCACTCCAGCGCATCCACCAGCCCCAGATCGAGAATGTTGGGTCGCAAATTGCCAGAAATACGATGTACGGAATCAAACGTCTGGTTGATGATCCCTTGCAACAAATGCGCTTGCTCGAGGTTGACCGGCTCACCGGCCTCAATTTGCTGGATGATGGTCGACAAGCCCAGCTTCATCGCGGTCAGGTTGCCGCCGAGGTCATCATGAATTTCACGCGCAATCGACACGCGCTCCTGCTCTTTGACCTGGTTCAAGTGCGCCGTCAGTGCCTGCAGATCTTGCCTGGCTTGCTCGATCTCCTGTTTTTCATGCTTGCTCTGGCTAATATTGAGCATAATGCCATCCCATTGCACCGCGCCCTGCCCCAAGTCTTGCACGGTAGCCCGGATATTGACCCATTTCATGTCTTGCCAGTCGGCAATCCAGATTTGTCCTTCCCAATCCAGGCGCTTGTGTTGCCGGGCGGATTTTTGCAAGTTTTGCTTGAACAGATGGGCGGAAGGTTGATCCATGGCATCAAACAGGGTGTTGGCATCCTTGAGCAATGCTGCGGCCGGGATACCCAGCAAGGCTTCGCAGCCCTCACTCACATAAGTAAAAACCACTTGAGCATCTGCAGTCATATGCATCTGGAACACGAGTCCAGGAATGCTGGAAACAATGGCGGAGAATCTGCGCTCGCTTTCATGCAAGGCGTGTTGGACACTATCAATAGGAAAATGGCTGGCTGGCGTAGACACATGGCACCTCAATCAAGATGCCAGCTAGCATATCATGCCAACCCACGGCTGGATATGACAGTCAGTGATCCCGGATAAAACCGCTGTCGATCAACAAAGTGCTGACCAAGCGCACAAGCTAGGGATTGACGCTGCCAACTAGATCAGTTTCAGTCATCACCCGGTTTTTACCGCTTTTTTTGGCCAGGTACATGGCCTGATCTGCGCGCAACAAAATGGCACTGACATCGTCCTCTTTCTGGAACAAGGCGACGCCTGCACTAAAGGTGATGAGCAGCTTTTGGTTATTACCCATGAAGTACTCTTTGGTCAGTGATCGCTGCAAGCGCGACATAATGATCACCGCCTCTTGCAAGTCGGTCTTGGGCAGAATGACAACAAACTCTTCGCCGCCCATTCTGGTCACAATATCCGTCGGCCTCACCGCACGTTTAACCACTGAAGCCAGATGTTTGAGCGCAGCATCCCCGGCGGCATGCCCATGCTGGTCATTAAGCGATTTAAAATTATCGATGTCGAGCAAAGCCACACTAAATGACTCACCGCTACGCTGAAAACGCGCAATCTCGGCCTGGAAGGCATCGTCCATACCGCGGCGATTGAGCACGCCGGTGAGTTGGTCAATTCTGACGACCTCACTCAACTGCTGCAACTCCAGTTGCAATTGATCAATACGGTCTTGCGTATCCGTTGCCTTGCGCTGTTGGATAAGCAAGTCATCGCGCGAACGCAGGATGTCGGTCTGCATGACAGAAGTATCGCGCATCAACTGGTTGACCAGCTCATTAATTTTAATCAAATCATCAGTTTGAGAGAGCTCTTTGGCATAGGTCTCGATTTTGCCACTGTAGAGTTCGCTGGCTTCACCCATATATTTGAGCTTATCAATAAAAGTACTGATTAAGGTTTTAAATGAGTTCCTCGCCTCAATCAGACTGTGCTTGACCAGTCCTTGCTTGTAAATAACCTCTTTGAGGCTTTTTTCGGCTTGTTTAAGCTTGGTTCTATCCAGCGGACCGGTAATAATCGACTGTACAGCATAGACCTGACCACTCAGCCAGCTATCTTCAGCCACCAGTTCACCGATATTTTCCAGTAGCAAATGCAACAAGTCGATAATGTCGCCGCGCACGTCATCTTCTTGCGCGCCAATCACCTCGACCCGCATCAATAACGCTTTGAGTGACTTGGCCAAAGCCTCCCACTCTTTCAGCTTTTTGGCGCGCTCGGCAGATTCCTGCAAGGCCACCGCTTCCGCCTGCAAGTCTGGATACCCTTGCAAACGGGGAATCAAGCCCAGGTAAAGTGTTTGCTTCAACAAGGTCTGCAAAATGGTAAAAGCGCCATGGAACTGCTGTACTTCAGAGGGCAAACCTTGTTCACTGGATATATCCAAGACAGGTTGCGACGTCGATGCTGTGGCCGCGTCAGCCGCATCAGTCAAGGCAATCCCCTCAACCCGGGCTTCAGAAGGCAACCACATATTCGCCATGCCGATCAACTTGTCGGACAGGCTCTCGTCATCACCAAAATTAATGAGCACACGTTCCAGCGTCTCACGCTTTCTGGCAGTATCTATGCCACTGCGCTTGTCGTCCCAGGCTTGCAATAAAACACGAATCGCCTTGGGCCATTTGGTGGAATGACTAAGCTGCTGTTGCATGGCCTCAGTCAGCAATTCCCCCAATCCTTGCCAGTTATCCTGTTTCAGGACTTTTTCCCAGCGGTTAATCCAGTTGGTTTGCTCCAGGGTGTCGTGGGGCAACTGCTTCAGTGCCTTGCGCAACGCACTGGCAGCATCCTCCTTCACCGGTTTACCTGCAATCTCATAGTAAATTTGCATGTAATTGTCCGGTGTCGGTTCGACACGCCTGACAGCCATTTGCTTGATGGTTTCACGTGCAACTTCTGAAGCTGTCATGGATGATCCGTTTGCTGCCATCGTTTTCTGCCAAATCACACTAAAATTAATAGGATGCAAATATTATGCGGGGCGATGATTGGAATTTATTGGTGTATAAGAAGGTAAATAATTGTTTATTTCAGAAGCTTTACCTCTGCAGGTGAAATGGGGCACGGCGAAAATAAGGCGGTAAAAAAACGTTTTTGCGTTACAATAGCGTCCGCGGGCCTCCCCGCATTGTAAGGTAGCCAACCTGGTCAGGTGCGGAAGCAAGCAGCCACAACTATCGAGCAAGTGCCGGGGGTTGGGCTCGCCCCTTCTCTCCAGCCCTTCTGTTTGTCATGCCAGCGTTGATCTCAATGTTATGGTTTGTGGCAAGCATGAGTCGGCAAATTAGGCTAAAGTACAGGTTTGCCTTATTGCTTTTAATCAGTAGAGTGCGCGATGTCTTACCAAGTGTTGGCGCGTAAATGGCGCCCCAAATCTTTTGCCAGTCTGGTGGGCCAGGACCATGTAGTCCAGGCCCTGAGCAATGCTCTGAGCCAACAGCGCCTGCATCATGCTTACCTGTTTACCGGCACCCGTGGCGTCGGCAAGACCACCCTATCCCGTATTCTGGCAAAATCGCTGAACTGTGCGACCGGCATCACCGCAACGCCTTGCGGCGAATGCGAAGCATGCCGTGCGATTGATATCGGCCGTTATGTAGATTATGTGGAAATGGATGCAGCCTCTAACCGTGGCATCGCAGACATGGTGAGCTTGCTGGAGCAGGCGATCTACGCACCGTCTTCCGGCCGTTTCAAGGTCTACATGATAGACGAAGTGCATATGCTGACCAAAGAGGCGTTTAATGCCATGCTGAAAACGCTGGAGGAGCCGCCTGCCCACGTCAAATTCATTCTGGCGACCACAGATCCACAAAAAGTCCCGGTCACCATTTTGTCGCGCTGCCTGCAATTCAATCTGCGCCAAATGGCCAGCAGTACCATTACCGCCCATTTGCAAGACATTCTGAGCCAGGAGCAAATTCCATTTGAGGCGCCCGCATTACAGCTGATAGCGCGTGCGGCCAATGGCAGTATGCGTGACGCGCTCTCACTGACCGACCAGGCAATTGCTTATGGCAACCAGTCCGTCCGTGAAAGCGATGTGCGTAGCATGCTGGGGGCGATTGACCAGAGCTACCTGTATGATTTGTTGCGGGCGTTGATCGCACAAGATGCAGCCAGCCTGCTCAATATCGCACAGCAAATGGAGTCGCGCAGCATTGGCTTTGAAAGTGCCCTGAACGACCTTGCAGCTTTGTTGCATGTGCTAGCTGTCGCGCAATACGCGCCGCAATCGATTGCGGACGATCACCCCGAGCGGCAGAACTTGCTGGAACTTGCTGCAGCCTTGCCCGCAGAAACGCTGCAGCTGTATTATCAGATTGCTATTTTAGGTCACCGCGATATTGGCCTGGCCCCGGATGCTTATGCAGGCTTTACCATGACGCTGTTGCGTATGCTGGCATTTAAAGCCGATGCAACGGCTACCACACCCGCGCCCCCGTCAAGCACAGAAGGTCATGGCCGTGGCAGCGCTCCGAGTATTGGCAGCGCGCGCGCCGCCTTGGCGCAAAGTTATCAAGCCAGCAGCGCAACCAACCCTGCAACAGCGGATCATGCGATGCGCAAGCGTGCGGTGGAACAGGCTCCCGAAAGTGCTACTGAACCAGGCGCATCTTTCACCACTGCCCCCCTGGCAGAAATGTCGCAGCCAGCGCTTTCGGCCCCAGCACCGACAGCCGTTGCCAGTGAAGCAGTACATGTTGCAATGCCTGAGACGCAAGAAACAAGCGCTGCATTGGACTGGGATGGCAACTGGCGCGCGCTGGTAGAGAACCATTTGAGCAAATTGGGCCTGGTACGCGCACTGGCACAAAATTGCGAGCTGGTCCAGTTTGAGGACGATGCCATGACATTGCGGATTAGCGAGTCACATAAACACCTGGCCAGTGCCAATTATCTCGAAAAACTCAATGCTGCTTTAAACAGCCATTTTGGCCGCCGCTTGCAACTGATCATCACCACCAGCCAGGAAGCCAATACGCCCGCCAGACAGCTGGCCGTCGAAAAAGCAGAATTACAGGATCAGGCTACACAAGCGATTATGAGTGACCGCTTTGTGCAAGGCCTGATGCAGGAAATGGGCGCAACGATAGTGCCAAATTCCATTAAACCCTTACATTAACCACACGTAACTTCAGGAGCAGACAATGATGAAAGGTGGCATGGGCAATATGATGAAACAGGCCCAAATGATGCAAGCCAATATGCAAAAAGCCCAGGCAGAACTGGCAAACACTGAGGTGGAAGGTATTGCCAGCAATGGCATGGTCAAAGTGACCATGACCTGTAGCAATGATGTGAAACGCGTACAGATTGATGACGCGGCCATGGATGACAAAGAAACACTGGAAGACTTGCTTATGATTGCGTTGAAAGATGCGAAAGCGAAAGCCGAAGCGACCAGTTCAGCGAAAATGAGTGGCCTGATGCCACCAGGCTTCAAGTTGCCGTTCTAGTGCCTGACGCCCACCCATATTATCGTCGACGCGGAGACCAGGCGTGAATCACCCGGCAGTTCTGGATCAGCTGATCAGTGCCCTGCGCTGTCTGCCGGGCGTGGGGCCTAAATCCTCCACGCGGATGGCCTATCACTTGCTGCAACGTGACCGTGAAGGTGCACAAAAGCTGGCAGCCAGTCTACAACAGGCGCTGGATAAGCTGGCGCATTGCGATTATTGCAACAACTTCAGCGAGCATCGCGTATGCAGCGTGTGCCAGGATACCCACAGAGACAAATCCACGCTATGTGTGGTGGAGATGCCGACCGACCTCATGATGCTGGAGAATACGCGTAGCTATCAGGGCCAATATTTTGTATTAATGGGAAAACTCTCGCCCATGGATGGCATTGGGCCCAAAGACATTCACCTGGATAAACTGCTCAAACGTGCACAGGACAGCGCGATAAACGAAGTGATTATTGCCACCAACTTTACCTCCGAGGGTGAAGCCACTGCACACTATATTGGGCAGATGCTCAAATCGCGTGGCATTCGCGTCAGCCGGATTGCGCGTGGGCTGCCGATGGGTGGTGAGATTGAGTATGTGGACAGTGGCACGCTGTCTACCGCGTTGCTGGAAAGAAAAGCCGTCACTTAACAGCAAAGCAATCGTCAAGCAGTCAAGATGACTGCCAGATTTGATGCCCTTGTGCCAAGACCTTAACAAGTTTTTAAGCAGACTTGTCTTTTATCTTCGTTTTCTCTCTTCATAAACACGCTGTCCTGTCGTTATACAAATGACGCCCTCCCGGTTGTTAATCAGGCGAGTCGTCATTATCGTGAGCTAATAAAAATAAAAGCAAGGTCGTATTCCATGGAATTATTTCTGCATACTTTTGACGCCAATAGTCATACCAACTCTGAAAGTCCGCATTTTTCAGGCATCAACACCGCATCTTTCAGTTATGAGACTGAAGCAGAACTACTGCAGATTTTAGACCGTATCATTGCCGAGGAGCCTGCACATACACTCAGAGATACCTGGGTGCTGGTGTCACAGGACAAGCAGGCCATGCATCCAATGGAAGCCTTGCAGGCCACCATGCCATTCAATACCTTTTATGCTAGGCATAAATACCCGTGGCTGCTGTCTGAGCTGACGCCACATGTGCAAATGCATTATCAACCGATTGTCGACTTTGGCCAGAGTGGCAAAGTGTTTGGCTTTGAAGCCTTGTGCAGACTGAAAACACCAGAAGGCAAGTGGCTCAACGGCATGGAGGCTTTCGCCCTTGCCACTGAGGTTAAACGCAGCCACGAGTTAGACCTGGCCTGCCAACAGTTGGCGCTGATGGGCAAGTCACAATCAATTTCTGTGGACAAGCCCCTCTTTATTAATGTGCTGCCACAAACAATCATGAGTCCGGGCTGGCTCAATTTTATTTTAAACCTCTTGAACCAGCAGCAGATTGATCGACGGGATATCGTCATCGAAATTGTTGAGAGTGAAAAAACCAATCCCGAAGTACTGGCGCGTTACTGTGATGAAATCCGTATGCATGGTCTGCGCATCGCACTAGATGACATGGGTTCCGGTTTTAACGGTTTGCGCATCCTGGCTGAGGTACGGGCTGACTTTATCAAGATAGACCGTGCCATTGTGCATGAAGCACAAGGCAGCCGTGTGAGGACAGTGTTACTTGAGGCGATTATTTCGATGGCGCAACGACTGGGATGCACCATTATCGCTGAAGGGCTGGAGCGCGTAGAGGATATTACCTATTGCCAGGATTTAGGCCTGCATTATGCCCAGGGCCATTATTTTGCCCAGCCACAAAGCACGCCGAGCGACAAGGTGGCGGCACTGCCCGTACGGGATGAAGCCCACCGTTCGCATATTCCTGATGATTTTCATATTGGTGAATATATTAGTCACGGCTTGACAATTGATGTCAGCAGCACGCTGGCTGAAGCCAGACGCTTGTTTAACGCGCATGCCGATATTGCAACGGCGGTGGTGCTGGACGGGCAAAAACCGCTGGGGGTATTGCGGCGGGGCAAAGTATTCTCCAAGAAACCCACAGGCCTGGGTGCTTGTTGCGACCCCTTGCCCAAGGTCATCAACCATAAACTGCCCTCTTCGGTGTTGGCGCGCATTTTTTATCTGGAGCGTGGCAATATCGACATCTGGATCACCGTCAATGACGAAGGCGGCTATGTCGGTATCTTGCAGCCGATGGAAATCATGGCTCAGTTGATCAGCCGCAAAACTGCTACCGGCAATCTTCACCCCTTAAGCCATCTGACGACAGGCCCGACACTCCGGCAAACCCTGGATAACAGCTTGCGTAACAATCCCAATACGCAACTGATCTACATAGATCTGGATCATTTCAAGGCCTATAACGACCGCTACGGTTTTATCCGTGGCGATGCCATGATACGACTCCTCTCCGAAATCATCCGACAGGAGTTTCAGGATAAAGCGGGCGTGATGGTAGGCCATATTGGTGGCGATGACTTTGTGCTGATCTATGATCATAAGGTGCCTACCCTTAATGACACCTTATTGCATATCATTAGCCAGTGTCAGGCCCTGGCCGTGCATCTGTATGACGCAACAGATCTGGAACGAGGATTTTTCACCACTGAAGATGGTAAGGATCACCCGGTCGCCAGTGTCTCGATTGCGGTGGTGAATGGCAAACAAGGCAAGCTCGAAAACAGCGTCATTGCCGCGGAACGCGCAGCGCTGCTTAAAAAGATAGGCAAAGCCAATATTGGCAGCATTGTGGTTGTAGAAGATACGCCGCCACAAACCATCCTGCCAAAAAAAGAATTTTATTCAGACTGGCAGCAAAAAGCACTGTCCGCCTTACAGTCGCTGCTACACACGCAACGCTCGACAGGCGCCCATGATTTGGACAGCTGCTTTGCCGAATTCCCCTTCTTTGAGGTGATCTTTGAGTTAGAGCCAAACGGTGTACAGCGCTATGCCAACTGGATAAATCCCAACATGTATGGAAAAATCAAGGCTGGCGGTGCAGGCATAGACCGGAGCCAACAAGCCTATTATCGTCGCGTGGCAGAAACTCAGGCGCCTTATATTTCAAGCATTTATCTGTCTACCGCAACCGAAGACTTCTGCCTCACGGTCTCTTTGCCTATTTTGGGTGAGGACGGCCAGCTGGCTAGTATTTTAGTCGCAGATATTAATATTGCGGCGATGGCGGTACTCAGCAGCAAGCGCAATTAGCTGAGCGGCAAGCGCAATGATAAATTGGCGCGGAATCTGCTCAGTTATAAATACGCCAGCAAGTCCTGGGGCTGCTGGATACAGCCATCCGCACCCCATGCCTCAGGCCGATCCATGTCTGACAGGTAGCCAAACAAAGCCACCAGCGTTGTCATGCCCGCTGCATTACCGGCCTGCACATCTCGCTCGGCATCGCCAACATACACCACCTGTTCAGGATCAAGCTGCATACGTTCACAGGCCAATAACAGTGTTTGGGGCGCCGGCTTGGGCTGGGGCGCATCATCCCCGCTGATGACCGCACCCGCGCGGCTATCCAGCGCCATGTGTGTAATCATAGGCAAGGTAAACCGGCGTGGCTTATTGGTGACAATGCCCCAGCGGAGCCCCCGCTGCTCAATCTCCTGTAACACCTCTGCCATGCCGTCAAACAATTGTGGCTGACGGGTCATGACTTTGGTGTATAACTCCAGATATTCAGTGCGCATCTGTTCAAACTCAGCATGATCCGGTAACAGACCAAATCCGACTTCCAGCAGCCCTCGAGACCCATGCGAGGCATAGGGGCGAATCGTCACTTCTGGTAAAAAGGGCAATCCATGCCGTTCACGCTGCAAATTAAGTGCATATGCCAAATCTGGAGCGGTATCTACCAACGTCCCATCCAGATCAAATAATACGGCTTGCATGCGCTCAATCCTCTTTGACCGCATGTAGCATGTAGTTGACGTTGGTATCTGTTGTCAATTTATATTGTTTACTGAAAGGGTCATAAGTGACGCCAGTCTGATGCTGTAACTCCAGTCCAGATTGACGTAACCAGCTCGCTAACTCAGACGGCTTGATAAACTTGCTGTAATCATGTGTGCCTTTGGGAAGCAGATTGAGGACATACTCAGCCCCGACCACCGCCATCAGGTATGCCTTGGCATTGCGATTAAGCGTGGAAAAAAACAATTGCCCCCCCGGCTTGACCAGTGCAGCGCAAGCACGCACCACGCTGGATGGGTCGGGAACATGCTCCAGCATTTCCATGCAGGTCACCACATCAAACTGCTCCGGCATTTCTGCAGCCAGCGCTTCCACGGCAATACAGCGATACGAAACCTGGGCCCCTGCCTCAAGCGCATGTAATTGCGCCACCTGCAGCGACTTGTCTGCCATATCAATCCCCATCACGTGGGCACCACGTTGTGCCATGGACTCGCTCAGAATACCGCCACCACAGCCGACATCGAGCACCTGTTTGCCCTTAAGCAACGCGCGACTGTCAATATAATTTAAACGTATTGGGTTCAACTGATGTAAAGGTTTGAAGACACCTTGCTGGTCCCACCACTGGTGTGCCAGTTCAGCAAATTTGTTTACTTCTGCAATTTCGACATTGGCCATGATGTTTTCCTAAACAAAATTAATCTGCGGGCTGTTGCATCTTGAGCTGCCACTGCAAAGCGATAGACCGTAATGCCTCGGTCTCAATGCCTGCAAATTGTGGCTGGCCATCTGGTAAGCGCTGATACCGTAATTGACCATTGACCCAGGTATGGGTGACCTGCTCGCGGCTAGCCACATACACCAGATGAGAAATCGGGTCAAAACAAGGCAAGCTATTCAGCTCATCCAGACGAACCGCAATCAGATCAGCCTGCTTACCGACGCTAATGCTGCCAATCTGTGCTTGCAACCCCAGTGCCGTGGCTCCATTAATGGTTGCCATCTGTAGCGCCTGATAAGCTGGCACAGCCTCTGCCTGTTGCGCTGATACCTTGGCAAGCAAGGCCGCTGTGCGCATTTCCTGCCACAAATCGAGCCGGTTATTACTGGCGGCACCATCAGTGCCTAAACCGATATTGATCCCCGAACGCAACGCAGATGCCACCGGCGCAATCCCACTCGCCAATTTCAGATTAGAACTTGGACAATGCGCGATATGCGCGCCTAACGTTGCTAGGGTCTCCTGTTCATACTTTTCAAGGTGTACTCCATGCGCCAATACGGTGCTGGGACCAATTACCCCCAGCGCTTGCAAACGCTGCAACGGCCGTACACCAAATTGCTCCTGACTTTGCGCGATTTCCGCCTGGGTTTCATGCAAATGCGTATGAATCCCCAGATTCAACTGTTCGGCAAGTGTGACAACGTCGGTAAAGGTTTGATCACTCACCGTATAGGGAGCATGCGGCGCAAAAGAAAAACTGATAGAGGACTCGGATTTATACTGATCGCGCACTTCTGTGCCCAAGCGGATATATTCACTGGCAGTTGCCGCATAATTACTGGGAAACTCCATGATAGTTAAGCCAATATGTGCGCGCATTCCTGTGCGTTTAGCAGCCTCTATGGTCGCTTGCGGAAAAAAATACATATCGTTAAATGTGGTGATTCCGCCTGCCAGCATTTCCGCACAAGCCAGCAAGCTGCCATCCTGTACGAAAGCGGGTGAGACCCATCTCTTTTCTGCTGGCCAGATATGCTCATTCAACCACGGCATCAACGCATAATCATCAGCATACCCCTTTAACAGGTTCATACTGCTATGAGTATGCAAATTGATCAGCCCTGGCATCACGACATGTTGTGAACAATCAACGACGGGCCAGTCAACCGCCCAATCCGGGATATCGGATTTGGGTACAATCGCCTTGATTTTTCCAGCATCCACAAGAATTGCATGCTGCTCCCGCACTTGTGGCCCTTCATCCATAGTAACGAGCCAGCGTGGTTTGATGATAAATTGGGATTCACTCATGCTTGGATTATAACTGAGGCAGGCTGGCAAATTGAAAGTCCGCCTGCGTGCAGCAACAAAAAAGCCACGCAATTGCGTGGCTTTTTTAAACTCACAAGTCAGTGCTTATTGGCAACCTTCTTGTTTCGTACCTTCTGCACGGATTTCAACGCGGCGGTTAGGTTGCAGGCAAGAGATCAATTTCTTGCTTACTTTTTTACCTTCGCACTGAACCACTGGCTCAGATTTACCTTTACCTTCAGCAGTGATCAAGCTGCTGTCTACACCTTGAGCAACCAAGTAGTCCGCCACTTGTTTTGCACGGCGCTCAGACAACTTCTGGTTGTAAGCTTCAGAACCGATACGGTCTGTGTGACCAGTGACGATCACAGCTTTGATTTCAGGATTTTCTTTGATCTTGGCAGCAACTGCATCCAGTGTAACGCGGCCTTTTTCTTTCAGGTTAGCCTTGTCAAAACCAAACAACTCTTCAGCAGAAACAGTCACTGTTTCGTTGACTGGCTTGCAAACAGGTGCTGGCGCTGGTGCAGGAGCTGGTGCCGGTGCTGGCTCAGCTGCAGCCACTGGAGCTGGTGCTGGCTCTGGCGTTGGCTCTTCAACCACTGGCGCTGGTGCGCCAAAGCGGAAGATACCACCCAAATTAACCAAGGTGTTGTTGATTGTACCATCGGCATCCACTGTGCCAGCAGCATTACGCGCATCAGCACGGCTCCACTGGTGACGTACATCTGCCTGAACACCAAATTTGTCGTTAAACAAATATTGAGCACCCAAACCAACGTTTGCCATCCAAGAAGTGTTTGATTTGTCAGTCAAACCAACATTGCTGTAGTCAACATTGTTGCGAGCTGCGCCAATCCCAGCTAACAAAAATGGACGGAATTTTTCGCGGCTAAACATATACAACGCATCCAAGCCTAAAGTTGTTTGCTTGTATTTACCACTTGCACCTGGAATACCAGTATCTTCATCAGCACGGTTATAACCCAGACGACCTTGAATGTCCCAGTGCTCGCTCAGCTCTTTACCAATGGACAAGAAACCACCACGGGCATTATCTGCATCCAGATCACTGTCAGTGTGCATGTAGCTGGCACCTGGCACAACATACCAAGCACCGCGGTACATGTCTTCAGCTTGCGCAGCTTGCGATGCAAAAACAAATGCAGAAGCAATTGCCAAGCCTAAAAAACTTTTTTTCATTCATTGACTCCTTTGTTATTGGGCATTTTCGCCACATCTTTGAAAATACTTACAAACCCAACTATACGCAAACAGTGCAAGGGGCGCAAGCCTAGAGAGCTACAAGCCCAAGTATTTATTGGTTTAGGCGCTCATTTTGCAACAGTTTCCTGACACCTGCCTGACAACGCTCACAATCGATTCAGCCAATAGGTTTGATTGCCTTAACCCTTTTTCACATAAACCACTACGAAAACCCAAAAAGTCCGCCTCTAGCGAACGCAATTGCGCCAAATATGCCGGTCTGAGTCCGCCGGCCACCCCGACCATTAACTGCAAGCGTCTGGCTATCTCGGTAAATTTCTGAATATGCGATATAGAAACGCAGTCCAAGACTGAGCTAGACTTGTCTATCGTGTCGACCATAACCCCAACATACCCTTGTCTGGCGAGCTTGTTCAAGCGCAACTCAAGCGTAGATGCTTGCAATAAACTATCTGGGCAAAACACCGCAACCATCTGCGTGCCTGCCGCAAGTAGTTGGCTAATCACCGTTGCATACAGAGGATGATCCCAAATGGCCTCCGGTAGCTTGATAATGTCCACGCCAATCTCAAGACGGGATTGGATCAACTCCAGCAATGCAGCCACGGATTCAGCAGTATCGCCCACGGTGGCACTGACCAGAATGTCCGCATGAGCATGTTGCTTTTTGTAACCATTCACTGCCTGCATGATGGCAACTGACTGCGACATACTTAATGCAGAGAGCGCACCATGACTGGTGTCTTTCAAATCAATCAAGCTGACTCCAGCGGCCAGTACCAACTGCGCCTCGACAACCGAATTTACACTGACTAATATGCGCATAGATATCCTTATGCCTGCTGCATGCCGGTTTGCTGTGCCTGGTGGTTGTTAACGCAATCCACCAGCCATTGCCAGGCTTCAAGCTCGTTGGGGCCAGCAGTTTTATCAATCGCAATTTGTAAATACTGCATTTCTTGCGTAATTTTCTCAGCAGGCAACAGATGCAGCCTGCTGACAAGCACGGCCAATTCAACCACTGCCGCCTGGGCACGGTTAAAGCCCATAAATGGCGCATGTGTCTGACTTTCAACCACTTTCATCCATAATTTTGGTCGATTTTCATCCGGCTCGACTGTATCGAGGCTTAATACATGATGCGCCAGACAGTCACTGAGCCGCACGCTGTGGCCATGCCCGACTGGCAAGGTGGAAAACATTTTTTTTCTGGCAATAGCGGCAGCAAAAACACGAACATCATCGGTCAAATTTAAGACGGCCGACTTGGTCTGTAAAATATTATTCAAGGTGGTTGAGGGCTGGTAAGGCATGATGAGCACGCGCCCTGCCTGCCATTGGATCCCAAACGGCGCAATATGCACCTCACCTTCAGGAGAGCACGTGGTGATGATGGTTTCGTAAATCATTCTTTGTTTTCCGGGCTGGTTGAATTTCCAACGTGCTCTTTCGCTGATGCGTGAACCGTGGCACCACTGGCTTGATCAGGTTTGACCGTTTCCTGACGCTCTTTGATAGACGCCTCACGATGCGCGACTTTAGCTTGCTTGTTTTGGGCGACCGAGGCAACGCCCCATTCCAGCATTTCATCCTGCACATAGCGTTTTTTCAGTTGCCAGGCAATTTGCGCGCGAGCCAGCTCTACCCCCAAATAAAACGCATGCGAGGCATCGTCTTGCACCTGCAGTTCTGGATAAAAAACATAGGGATCCGTCGCCTGCTGCAGACCATCCCGATTGTAGACATGTACGCCCGCTTCGCTCACCATGATGCGAAAACTGGGGTCCTTGATTTGCCTGGCCATCTCAGCAATTTCCGCCGCACTGTAAGGAAACGGCTTGCGATCATGCAGGCCAAGCAAGCCGGCATCATAGCCACGGGGCAACCGTTTGTCCTGTTTGGCGCGGTACATGACACGGCGGGCAATATCAGCCTCAGCCACAGCCTCGCAGGCATGCGCGCTGACCGAGGTCGCCAGCACAGCGTTGATATTCAGCTCACTGATCATCCCGAACAGCATGGCGTTAATCCCGGTGGTGTCGGCATCTGTCAATTCGGTCAGATTGCCCACGCCCATCATGATCGCGATATCCGGATATTTTTTGCGTAGCTTGTGATAACGTACAATCGATTCGGTGAAACCAAAATGGATGGGATCCAAAATAGGATCGGCAATAAACGCAAGCTCCCGTTTAAGGCAGTGCTCGATGGCACGTTGCAAGCTGGGCATGCTACCAGGCTTGGCTGGAATCAACACGGGGGTAGAAGCGACTTCTTCTGCAATCCAGAGACTGTTTTCATGCAGACTTAAGAGGTAATCGGCACCGGCTTTACCCGCTGCCAGCAGATCGTCTTCACGCATGGAATCTACACTTACCTGAAAACCTGCTGACTTGAGCGCACACACGCTCTCTGTCATATGCGCAAATGCTTTTCCCGGCAGGCAGCCGAGGTCGATGACATCCGCCCCCTGCTGTTTGAAATGCTGCGCTTTGGCGATGATTTGCTCAACCGTCAGATCTGGTGCATCGACAATTTCAGCAAAAATCAGCACACTATGCTGGCTTAAATCGGGCACTTTTCCTTGCTGACCAAAATATTGTGGCAAATCCTTCAAGTCTTTAGGTCCTCGCTCTACCGGCACACCCCACTGCGACTCCAGCAGGCCGAGATCGCCCTGACAGAGACCAGGTAAAATGACTTTATCAATATTCTCGACTTTGGGTAAGCGGCGGGCGATCAGGGGCGGCGTCATCAATGCCGCAACAGACACCCCGATCTGTTTCACTTCATATTCAAACGGAGACTGTTTACTGTCGGCCTGTATCGCTTGTAATACCTGATGCAGACTGTGTTCTGCCAGTTTTCCGGTAAGAAACAGCAGTCGATTCATGGTGTTAGTCGTGAGTGTGCTCTACCTGTACGCCCTGATGCAAATGCAACTCATGCACGGCTGCCAGACGCGCCATGATCGCATGCTGCAAACCAGCCATGTCTTCAACGACCGTGGTATCCGCAAAGCGTTTTAACTGGGCCACATTATCCAGATCGATCTGGCGTGGATAGACCTTGACCACGTTGTCTCTGGGTGCTTCCGACTCCAACTCTGGCGCCGTATCACATGCAAACACAATGCTTTGGATCCGCGTTTTACCTGCTTGCGCAAACAGGTTGGTGACCAGGCTATCAGAAAAACCATACGCCATTTTGGCTATGGTATTGGAAGTCGCCGGCGAGATCACCAAGGTGTGATACACCCCCTCGTAAAATCGCTCCACCGGCACGCTGCTGGCAGTCTTGTCCTGATAGACTTTATGCCCTGTCGCCTCTAAAGCAGCCTGAAAACCGTATTGCTGAATAATTTCTGCCGCCGCACGGCTCAGGTAAATATCGACCTCCTGCAAGGTTTGCAGAATGGCCAATGACTCCCGCAGATAATGGCCGGAACCGGTAATAGCCCATGCCAATCGTTGTGCACGCATGTCAAGTCACCTTGCTCAGGCGAAAGGATGTTGCAACACGATGGTTTCATCCCGCTCCGGGCCAGTGGAGACAATGGCAATTGGCACGCCACAGACCGCTTCCAGTCGCTTGAGGTAATGCTGGGCATTTTTGGGTAATGCATCCCAGGTTTTGACACCGAAGGTGGTTTCGCTCCAGCCTGGCACGGTTTCATAAATCGGCTCGCAACGGGCGACGTCATCCGCACCGACCGGCAGCATATCAACCACTTTGCCATCCAGCTTGTAACCCGTGCAAATATCCAGTGACTCTATGCCATCCAGCACATCCAGCTTGGTGATACACAAGCCAGTCAAGCCATTGATTCGCGCAGAGCGACGCAAGGCTGCAGCATCAAACCAGCCACAGCGGCGTTTACGTTTGGTCACAGTCCCGATTTCCTGTCCCTTGTGAGACATCTGGTAACCTGGTGCGCCTTCTGTTTCAATATCCAGCTCGCTTGGGAAGGGGCCGCCACCCACACGCGTCGTGTAGGCTTTGGTAATACCAAGCACATAGTGCAGCATGTTGGCACCAACACCTGTCCCTGCTGAGGCTTGGCCAGCGATACAGTTGCTGGAAGTCACATAGGGGTAAGTGCCATGATCCACATCCAGCAAGGTGCCTTGTGCGCCTTCAAACAACAAGTGTTCGCCACGGGCATTGGCTTCATATAACGCCGCAGAAATATCAGCCACCATCGGCTTCAACGCCACAGCGTGCTGCATGCTAGCATCGTATTGCTGCTGGAAATCTACCGCAGCAGCCCCCAGATAATTGGTCAATACAAAATTGTGATAATCCATGACTTCGCGCAGCTTTTCGGCGAAGCGCTCAGGGTGGAACAAATCATAGACACGCAAGGCGCGGCGTGCGACCTTGTCTTCATAGGCAGGGCCAATGCCCTTGCCTGTAGTGCCAATTTTTTTCTCGGCGCTGCGCTTGGCTTCACGTGCCAAATCAACCGCAACGTGATGAGACAAAATCAATGGACAGCCAGGACTGACTTTGAGCCGGTTTTTAACATCGAGCCCGCCTTGTTCCAGCGTGGAAATCTCATGCAGCAAATGAGTGGTATCCAGCACCACGCCATTGCCGATATAGCAATTGACGCCATCGCGCACAATACCAGAAGGCACCAGGTTTAACTTGTAGACTTTTTGCGCATCCCCTTGGCCGACGACCAGGGTATGACCCGCATTGTGACCACCCTGAAAACGCACCACGCCTTGCGCATGGTCGGTCAGCCAGTCAACAATTTTACCTTTACCTTCGTCGCCCCATTGGGTGCCAATCACAACGACGTTCTTTGCTTGCTTAAATTGTGTCATGTTCAATCAATATCTTGTCTATACAAATTTAAAGAGGCGGCGTATTACACAGCCACCACTTGCCAGCGACCATCCACCTTTTGCAACAGACGGTCACAGGCCAATTCAGAATAATCCACCTGCGCATCAGGCAAGGCTTCAACCACCACCTGACCTTGCGCGCGTAAGGTCTCTATCAGGGCCACCAAGTCAGCATCCTGCGTTGCAGGCGCCAAAATCCCTTTGTCCATGGTCGCAGGGCCCAAGGCGAGTAAAGCACCACGCAGATCCAGGCTAAAGCCTGTCGCCGGACGTGCCCGGCCAAAGGCAGCCCCCACCTCATCATAGCGGCCACCCAGTGCAATGGGACCAGCATAGCCTTTGGCATAGGCCGCGAAGACGATGCCGCTATGGTAGTGATATCCACGCAACTCACTTAAATCAATGGTCACCGTCACATTACGATCACCAAGCGCTTTCGCGACTGCCTCCAACTCAAGCAAAGCCTGTTCAATCTCTTCTGAGTCAGGCAATACTTCACGCGCCTGATCCAACACCTCAATGCCACCATTGAGTTGGGCCAGGGCAATAAAAGCTTGCCTGGATTTTTCGGGCAGATTCACCACCAGTTGCTCTACCAATGAAATGTCTTTGGCTTGCAAAGCCGCTTGCAGGGCTTGTTCTTGCGGCAGGCCCAATTGCGCGGTATGCGACAGGCTGGCGAAAATCGCTGCATGACTCAGGTCCACAAACAAGGTTTGCATGCCTAACAACTGCAAGGCTTTGACCATCAGCCGCTGCACTTCAATATCGCTGGCAATGCCGGCATGACCATACAATTCTGCCCCGAGTTGCAAAGGCTCACGAGTGCGCGCCAGGCCATCCGGCTTGGTTCTCAAAACGGTCCCGGCATAACACAAGCGCGAGACACCGGCATGATTGAGCATATGCGCATCAATGCGCGCGGCCTGTGGCGTCGTATCAGCGCGCAAGCCCATCAAGCGCCCGGTCAGTTGATCTACCACTTTAAAGGTGGCGATATCCAGATCGTGACCGGTCCCGGTGAGCAGGGATTCAACATATTCCATCATGGGCGGCATCACATACTGGTAGCCATGGACACGGAACAAATCCAGCAGTTGCCGACGGTAGGACTCAAGCCGTGCTGCTTCAGCAGGCAGCACATCTTCAATATATTCAGGGAGTAACCAATTATGCATCCCGCCATTATACCTGCAAACCCCTGCCTAAAGCACGGCTTTAGCAACCTGCCAGCAAGTCGCGTCAGCCTTGCACTCCGTTAAAATCCAAACAAAAAAGCACACGCAAGGTGTGCTTTTTTTAAAACGCTTAACCATATCAGCTTGGTGACATTCACCCGTTAACGATTTAACCAGAGAATGAACAAACCAAACAGCATGGAAATAAAGCCAATGAAACGGATTTGACCATCCCGCAGTTGTAGCATTCGCTCAAAAGTATTGCGCCAGGCTTTGGTCAATAACAGCGGCATCAAGCCTTCAATCAGCAACACGCCGCCCAGCACACTCCACCACCAGTTCATGGCGCAAGTATTACTTTTTACCGCTGCTACGCATGTATTTGAAGAAGTCTGAACTTTGGTCAATCACCATCACGTCAGACTTGCTCTTGAAGCTGTTTTTGTAAGCTTCCTGGCTGCGGTAGAAGGCATAAAACTCAGGATTTTTACCAAACGCCTGTGCATAGACTTCTGAGGCTTTGGCATCGCCCTCGCCTTTAATTTTCTGCGCATCGCGATAGGCTTCGGCAATAATCACTTCACGCTGCTTGTCAGCATCGGCACGAATTTTTTCTGCCGCCGCTGCACCTTGTGAGCGCAACTCATTGGCCACCGATTTACGCTCGGCCTCCATGCGTTGATACACGGATTCGCTGACTTCTTTCGGCAAGTCTACGCGGCGCAAGCGCACGTCCATAATCTGGATGCCCATTTGACGGCTTTCCTTGTCTGCACGCTGACGCAGGATTTCCATGATCTGCGAACGCTCGCCAGAGACGACATCGTGGATGGTGTGTTTACCAAACTCAGCGCGCAAGCCGTCATTGACCATCTGCGACAAACGACGCTCGGCCTGCACTTCATCGCCACGCACAGAAACGTAGTATTTGGCCGGGTCGATAATCCGCCATTTCACAAACGAATCCACCAGTACGTTTTTCTTTTCACTGGTGATAAAGCGGTCTGGCTCTTCCCAGTTCAGCGTCAGAATACGCTTGTCGTAATAGCGGATGTTCTCCACCATAGGCATCTTGAAATAAAGACCAGGGTCTTTTTTCACCGAGACAATTTCGCCCAGACGGAAGACCAGCGCATATTCACGCTGATCGACCGTATATGCTGATGATGTCACCAAGACCAGCAAGACAAACACCCCAATTAACAAACTTCCAATATTTCTCATCATGTATTTTCCTTGAGGGGCAGACTAGCGATATTCGCGATCACGACTACGCATGGCATCCCTGGAGCGGTCTAGCACACTCGCGTCAGCCGGTGGCTCGATGGCTGGCTTATCCGCCGGGACGGCAGACCCAGCTGCGGCATTACTGCCTGCACCACTCATGCTCATGAGTTTATCCAGTGGCAAATACAGCATGCTGTTGCCATTTTTCTGATCAACCAGCACTTTGCTGGTATTGGCCAAAATATGTTCCTGCGTATCCAGATACAAACGCTGGCGGGTCACTTCAGGCGCTTTGTTGTACTGCGCCAGAATCTGCTCGAAACGGTCTGCATTGCCCTTGGCTTCGTTCTCCACCCGCAGCTTGTAACCCGCGGCCTCTTCGGCCAACCGCGACGCCGTACCGCGTGCTTTAGGAATCACATCATTGGCATAGGCCTGACCTTCATTTTTCTGGCGTTCCAGATCCTGCTTGGCCTTGACTGCATCATCAAATGCCGCCTGTACCTGTTCTGGCGGCTGTGCATTCTGCATGGTGACGTTAACAATATTGACGCCGGATTGATATCTGTCCAGCATGTCCTGCATGAGTTTTTTCGCTTTAGCAGCCACATCATCCCGGCCTTCATACAGCACGAAGTCCATCTTGCTCTTGCCTACCACTTCGCGGATGGCTGTTTCTGCCACACCACGCACGCTTTCTTCTGTGGAGCGGTTGCTAAACTGATAATCTTCCACCGACTTCAGGTTGTATTGCACAGCCACCTGCAAATCAATAATGTTTTCATCATCGGTCAACATTAAAGACTCTTTCAGCTCTTTGCTACGGCCAGATTCGCCCTCATAAGAACGGTAGCCCATTTCAATGGTACGCACCTGCTCGAGGTTCACGTTTTCCACGGTCTCAATCGGAAATGGCAAATGCCAGCGCGGGCCAGGCATGGTGGTTTCCACATGTTTGCCAAAACGTAACACCACACCGCGAGAGCCCTGATCAACAATATAAAAGCCAGAGCCCAGCCAGATCAGCGCCACCAACCCTAAAATCGGGGCCACTGGCAAGGATTGTGGCGCAGGTGCTAATCCACGCGGACCACCCTGCCCGCCTTTATTGTTGCCAAATAACCGGTTCAGCTTTTGATTTAAATCCTTGAACACCTCGTCTAGATCGGGCGGGCCTTCATTGTTTTTATTCCAAAAGCCTGGAAATTTTTTCATGCGTGTACTCCGTATGTTTTGATCTTTTTAAACGTAAGCACTTTCTTCGGTGCTGAGTTTTTTCAGGTATTGCTGATGCTCTAACAGCGCCTGGCGTAAATCCTCTATGCCTATGCCATCCCTGGCTGACACACGAACAGTTCGGATATTACCATACTCGTCGCGGTCGATTCCGGGCGGCATGCCCATGCGGTCAATCTGGTTAAGCACCAGAATCTGTGGGACCCTAGCAGCACCAATCTCGTTCAATACGATATTGACTTGTTCGATTTGCGCATCACGGTTCGGGCTGGCCACATCAACCACATGCAGTAATAAATCGGCCTGCGCGGCCTCTTCAAGCGTAGCACCAAAGGCTTCAATCAAAGTCGTAGGCAAATGCTTGATAAAGCCGACCGTATCTGACAACACCACCGGATAACCTTCCGGCAGGTGCATTTTACGAGAGGTGGTATCCAGTGTGGCAAACAGCTGATCCGCCGCATAGACACCCGAGTGTGTCAGGCGATTAAACAAGGTGGATTTACCCGCGTTGGTATAGCCGACCAGAGACACGGTCATCAGGTTGGAGCGTTTGCGCGCACGGCGTTGCATGCCACGTTGCTGCTTGAGTTTATCCAGCTTTTCACGCAACTGCTTGACTCGCACGCGCAGCATGCGTCTGTCCAGCTCGAGCTGGGTTTCACCAGGGCCGCCTCGCACGCCAATCCCGCCCTTTTGTCGTTCAAGGTGGGTCCAGCCACGCACCAACCGCGTAGACAAATGCTCCAGTTGGGCAAGCTCGACTTGCAGCTTACCTTCGTGCGATTGCGCACGTTGGGCAAAGATATCCAGAATCAGGCCGGTGCGGTCTACCACACGTGCTTCAAGCAACTTTTCAAGGTTGCGCTGTTGCGAGGGGCTCAAGTCGTGATTGAAAGCCGCGACTTTGCTGTGATAGGCGGCCATCAAGGCCTTTAACTCATCTGCCTTGCCAGAGCCGATAAAGTATTTGGGATCAGGCGCATGACGCTTGCCTTCCAGCGTCGCTGAGATATTGAGGCCAGCAGTTCCGGCCAGGTGGCGGAGTTCTTGCAAACTTTCTGCGTAGTCAGCATCACCAAAGTTGACGCTGACCAGAACGACGGCATCTCCGCCGCTTGGTCTATCAAACATGCATTAAGATTCTTGTGCGGCGTCGTGCGATCCGAGGCTGACTGGACGTGCAGGAACGATGGTGGAAATGGCGTGCTTGTACACCATTTGTGTCACGGTGTTTTTTAACAAAATGACATATTGATCAAAAGAATCGACCTGCCCTTGCAATTTAATGCCGTTTACCAGGTAAATGGACACTTGAACGTGCTCTTTTCTGAGTGCATTCAAAAACGGATCTTGCAGCATTTGGCCTTTATTATTCATGGAATTGCTCCTTGTTTGTTTTAATCGTATTGGAGTTTTATTATCTTGAACACCAATCCCTCATAGTGACTATGATTGTACTAATTTGTTCCTTTTTCAATCCCCGCGCTTTACTTTTTTGGAAATAAAGCGCGGATGCGCTGCAGACATGCCTCTTTACCCAGAATTGACATCACCTGATCAATGCTAGGCGACTGTGCTATGCCGATCAAAGCTACCCGCAAAGGCATCGCCAGCTTGGGGAACTTGATCTGCTGCTCAGTGACCACCTGATTTAGCGCATCGTGAAGCATATCGGCAGTCCAGTCAGAATCTTGAGTTTTTTCTAAAAAAAGTTCGATATAGCCGGCGGTTTCCGGCAACACATGTTTGGTTTTATCCGCCTCGTTGATTTCAGGCATCTGGTAGAAGAAGGCAATTTCCCTGGCCAGTTGATTGAGGTTATTGGCACGCTCACGGTATAAATTCAATACTGCCAGCAAATCTGGCGACTGTGTTTCTGTGACGCCTAATGCAGTCAAACGGGGTTTGACTTCATCGGCAATTCGCTCCAAGGGCAAGGTTTTAATGTAATGCGCATTGAGCCAGTTGAGTTTTTCAGTATTGAACTGTGCGGCGGACGGCGTGATATGGTCCAGATCAAACCACTCACAGAACTGCGCCATGCTGAACACTTCATCATCGCCATGCGACCAGCCCAGGCGCGCCAGGTAGTTGAGTACCGCCTCACGCAAATAACCGTCTTCATGGTATTGCATGACGCTCACGGCACCATGGCGCTTGGACAGCTTCTGACCATCATCGCCCAAAATCATGGACAAGTGCGCATACTGCGGCACCTGTGCACCCAGTGCCTTGAGCATATTGATCTGGCGCGGAGTGTTGTTGACATGATCATCGCCGCGAATTACTTGCGTAACGCCCATTTCCCAGTCATCCACCACCACACAGAAGTTATAGGTTGGCGTACCGTCAGCCCGCGCAATAATCAGGTCATCCAGCTCGGCATTGGCAATCTCAATGCGACCCTTGACCATATCCTCCCAGGCCACCACGCCTTCGGTCGGGTTTTTGAAACGCACGACCGGTGGCACATCCTTAGGCGGCTCAGGCAACACTTTATCGGGCTCAGGCCGCCAGCGGCCATCGTAACGCGGCTTCAAACCCTGCTGCATCTGGCTTTCACGCAAGGCATCCAGCTCTTCTTTGCTGCAATAGCAATAATAAGCATGGCCAGCATCCAGCATCTGCTGGATCATTTTTTTGTAAGTCTCCATGCGCTGCATCTGGTAAAACGGGCCTTCGTCATGATCCAGCTGCAACCAGGCCATGCCATCCAGAATGGCCTGCACGGCTTCCGGCGTGGAGCGTGCAACATCCGTATCTTCAATACGCAAAATAAACTTGCCGCCATGGCGCTTGGCATACGCCCATGAGAACAAGGCGGTACGCGCACCGCCAATATGCAGATAACCGGTAGGACTGGGGGCAAAACGGGTTTTAACAGCTTGCATGATGACTCTTGAAATTAAAACAGGCGTGCATTTTAACATGCCGCCTGTCAACACCGTGTTTAGTCTGGTTAAGATTGAAGCCGTGGGCGCAGAGGACGCATTGAAGCTGGTTTAAAATCACGCTAAGATGCGCGTATGCAAACTGCGCCATTAGATACAAACTTGGAAATTCATGTAGGCGAGCTCTATGGCAAGCCAGACGCCGATGGCCACATTGCCGTCTTGTATCACGTGCTGGCTGTTCACAAACAGGGCATCACCTTGCAAAATATGGACAATCCACTCAGTCAGTTTGAGACCACAGCCGGCAAGCTGCTGCAATCCGGCTACATCCGCCTGAGTCAAACACCTTACGTCAACTTGCAACAGGCCAACAAACGCAAAAAAAATGCGGCCACCAAGCTCACACGCTGTCCGTTTACCACGGATATTTTTGCTGAACGCGCGGATAGCGAACGGCCACAGCTCGCCATTTAAAAAGACGATAGGCTAGGCCGTTGCCTGCCCAAGCTGAAACGCGTCAACCTTTTTCTCTCAACGCTGATTGACCACCATTAAAGCGATGCACTTAAAAACCTGTCTGATTTAAAGTGGCCTGAATTAACGCCTTGGCCTAGCAGCCCTAAAACTCCGGTGGCGCCCCGATCAAATCATGGCCTTGCGCATCGATAATCTGTACATCCACAAAATCACCCGGGTTCAAGCCATCTGCATCTTGTAGATAAACAATGCCATCAATTTCGGGCGCATCTGCCTTGGTACGGGCAATACCGATGATGTTTCCATCGTCATCTTCAGTGAGTTCATCCACTAGCACGGTTTGCAGGCTGCCGATTTTAGCCGCCACCTTGGCGGCACTAATGCGCTCTTGCACTTCCATAAAGCGGCTCAGGCGCTCCTGTTTGATTTCTTCAGCCACCGGATTAGGCAAATGGTTGGCCGTAGCCCCATCCACTGCCGAATAGGCAAAGCAGCCGACGCGGTCCAGCTGCGCTTCTTCCATAAAGTCGAGCAGCATTTTAAAGTCATCTTCAGTCTCGCCGGGGAAGCCGACAATAAAGGTACTACGGATAGCGATTTCCGGGCAAATCTCACGCCAGGCCTTGATCCGGGCCAGATTGTTTTCACTGCTGGCCGGACGCTTCATGGCTTTAAGCACCGCCGGGCTGGCATGTTGGAACGGCACATCCAGGTACGGCAAAATCGCCCCGTCTGCCATCAATGGGATCACGTCATCAACATGTGGGTAGGGATACACATAGTGCAAGCGCACCCAAACGCCCAGCTCGCCCAAGGCTTTACTGAGTTCGGTCATGTGCGTTCTAACTGGCCTGCCGTTCCAGAAGCCTTTGCGGAATTTCATGTCCACGCCATAGGCAGAGGTATCCTGCGAAATGACCAAAATTTCGGAGACACCAGCATTCACCAAGCTCTCAGCCTCATTGAGCACGTCACCAATCGGACGGCTGACCAAGTCGCCGCGCATGCTGGGGATAATGCAGAAACTACAACGGTGGTTACAGCCTTCGGAAATTTTAAGGTAAGCATAATGCTTGGGCGTGAGACGAATGCCTTGCGGCGGCACCAGGTCGGTGTAGGGATCGTGCGGTTTGGGCAGGTGTGTATGTACATGCCCCATCACCTCTTCCAGGGCATGCGGGCCAGTCACGGCCAACACGCTGGGGTGTGCGTCCGTGACCACGTCTTTTTTCGCACCCAGGCAACCGGTCACAATCACCTTGCCGTTTTTGTTGAGCGCCTCGCCAATCGCATCCAGCGACTCTTGCACCGCAGAGTCAATAAAACCACAGGTATTCACCACCACCAGGTCAGACTGCTCGTAACTGTTGCTGATTTCATAGCCTTCGGCCCGCAATTGGGTCAGGATACGCTCGGAATCGGAGCCTGCTTTGGGGCAACCCAATGAGACGAAACCAACTTTAGGTGAACTTTGCATGATGCTTCCCTCTTAACCTTCTACCAACCATTTGGTCAGGGCAACTGAAGCCACCCCCAACACAATTAACAATAACTGATTCATGGTATCGCGCAATGCAGTACGCTTGTGCAAGCCTGGAATCAGATCCGCCACCGCCACATAGAGCATGCTGGCTGCGGCAAGACTCAAGATATATGGCACCCAGTGCTGCACCGCATGCAGCGCAAAATACGCAATGATACCGCCAAGCACGGTGGCCAGGCTGGAGCCGATATTGAACAAAAAGGCTTTTTGTTTACTGTAACCGGAATGTAACAAAATCAGAAAGTCGCCGACTTCCTGCGGAATCTCATGGGCGATAATCGCCAGTGCAGTCACTACGCCCACCTGCATATCCACCATAAATGCCGCGCAGATCAGGATGCCATCAACAAAATTGTGAAAGGTATCGCCTACCATGATCATCAAACCACTGCGGCCACCATCATGGCCGTGCGCGTGACCATGTAAATGAGGATGCCCTATCATCTGGCTAGGCTGCGCCGCGGGCAATCTGAACTTGATTGCGCCTTGCGGCTTTTTGGTAGCAGGCTGGCCTGGATGTAACTCGGGGCAATGGGCCTCGTCATGCATGGCATGTATTTCACAGTGCTCGCCATGACAATGCCGCCACAGCACCAGTTTTTCCAGCGTAAAAAACAGTAGCACGCCAAACAGCATGGTACCGGTCATTGCCTCGATATTGGGGCTGCTTTCAATCGCGTGCGGCAAAATCTCAAGAAACACCGCGGCCAGCAAAGCGCCAATCGCATAACTCACCAACAAAGGCACCCAATGCTTTTGAGCATTGAGCGCAAACAGGGCTGCGACACACACACTGAGCACGCCCCCTAGCAAACAGGCCAGCATCATGCCGGTAAAAGGCGAAATATCAGTCAACAAAGGGGTCAAAGCAAGCATGCCGAGTGATTAAAGGAAGCCGCGCATTATACGTGAGTTATCAAAAAAACAAAGCATAAACAATTAGTTAACGCGTGCAGATGCCAGGTCACCTGACTCAAATAAACTGCGCAATGATGTAGCCAATCACAATGCCGATCAGCAAGGCCATGGTCAATCCGCGGTAGGTCAACACATCCCGTGAGTAACCACGACGAATGGCAATGTAAGACATCAGGTAACCTACGGCATTGAGCAGCCAGATAAAGCCAAAGCTGAGCACCTTGACAATGAAGGGGCCAATCAATGGCACCAGACCGATCACGCCGACCAGCCACACCAGCAACCCTGACAACAGGCCGAACAACAGTGTGACCGCCGCCAGTACCCGCGTATCCCAATGGAAATGCTGCCCCAGTAAAAACAAGCAAAGCAAAGCCACCGCGAACAATACCATTTGTGGCCAGGCGCGCAATGTACTACGCGTAGCACTCACCTCCCCCGGTGTATTTGCCGGGTGCCGTCTGGCGCGCAATCTTTTCATCATAAGGCATTATCCACGCATAGCCCGGCCACCAGGGCAGGCAAGTCAGGCACAGCGTCGCAGCACTGCCAATGCGGTTGACGCAAGGCCACATCGCCGGCATAGCCCCAGGTCACCAGCACGAAGTCCATCAGGTTGGCCTCGGCCGACTGGCCATCTTCAAGACGGTCGCCGATATAGAGGCAATCCTGAATTTTTAAATCATGCTCGGCGACCACGCGCCCTATCATATGCGCCTTAGACTTCAATGCCGGGCTGAAATAATCCAGTGCATAGACGCCCGCAAAAAAGTCCTGCCAGCCCAGATAGGCCATGATTTTTTCAGTCGGATCAAAGCGTTTATTGGTCGCAATATACAGCGCATAGCCCTCTGCCTTGAGTTGCTGCAGCATGGCCGGAACACCATCAAATACCACTGACTGCTGATAACCCGTGCTGTCATAATGCTGCTTGAAAGCTGCGGCCAAGGTATTCAACACAGCCGCATCTTCGCTGCCAGACAGCCGTTTAAGCGTTTCCATGAGCGGCGGGCCAATCACCTCATTGCCTAACGCCATCCTGAGTGGCGTATTGGTCGAACGAAAAGCCAACTCAAAACAATGCAGAATACTGGGTGCGGAATCGATGAGCGTGCCATCGAGGTCAAAAATCAGATGTTTTTTCATTATTTAAATAATATATTGGGTTGAGCCAGAGAGCACTCAGAGATCAATCTCTATCAACCAGCTTGCAATAGCGCAATATTCACATAATCCAGCGTATCAATCCTCGTGAGGATCCAATACGTTCGTGCCTGACGCTGCATCCACTATGGCGAAATACACTACTCCAGCCAAATCAAGCTGGCCATACGCCCGGTATCGCCATCACGCCTAAAGCTGAAAAACGTCTCTGGCTCACCATAAGTACAGCGTCCACCGCCATAGACCTGCGTCACTCCTAGCCTGGAAAGCCGTTGTCGCGCAATCGCATACAAGTCTCCCAGCCATTTTTCACCATGCGCCTGAAATGCATGTTCTGCCTGCGCATCTTGCGCCATAAATTGCGCGCGCACTTCACTCCCCACTTCAAACGCTTGCGGGCCAATGGCCGGACCTAACCAGGCCATGAGCGTGGCGGGCTCAACCGGCATGGCTTTTACCGTCGCTTCTATCACCCCGTCACACAAACTGCGCCAACCAGCATGCACAGCCGCCACCACACTCCCCGCCTGATCACAGAGTAATACTGGCAGGCAATCGGCGGTCATGGTGACGCAGACCACCTGTTTGCGGGTGCTAAAACTGGCATCTGCGCTTTCCAGACATGAAGATAACGCAGCATCAATTACGCGCACCCCATGCACCTGGTTAAGCCACACCGGCTCACTCGGCAAATAAGGACTCAGTAATTGTCTGTTGGCCGCCACATGCTGAGGCAAATCCTTCACATGATCCCCCAGGTTCAGACTGGCATAGCTGCCCTGACTAACACCGCCAAGACGTGTGGTTTGCAAAGCCTTCACGCAAGCAGGCGCGGGCCAATCAGGCAAAATAACAGGCAAATCAGCCATTATGCCTCATCCTCTTCGCCTTCTTCATCCCAGGCATCCTCATCCAGCTCAGCATCGAGATCTTCGTCAAAATCTTCATCGCCCCAGTCTTCGTCATCTTCACCAATGAACAAGCCGTTTTCATCCACATTGAAATCGACAGGCGCCAGCGGCTCATCGGGCAAGTCGGTCGTGCGCATAGCGTCTAATAGTTCACGCATGTCATCAGCAAGCTCAATCTGCCATTCCATGGGCGCATTCGTCACCGGATGAATCAAGCCGAGCTTGATCGCATGCAAGGCCTGACGCTTGAAATTGCCGATGACCTCACGCAATTCCGGCGTCATCATCTTGTGCGGAATAATATTGCCTATGCCATACAGCGGATCACCGACCATAGGCGCTTTCAGATGCTGCAAATGCACGCGGATCTGGTGGGTACGACCGGTTTCCAGGTTGCAGCGCAAATAGGTATTGGTGCCAAACCGCTCAAGGATCTCGTAATGCGTGATGGCGGTTTTACCTCGTCGCACCACCGCCATTTTGGTTCTGTGGTGCGGATGGCGGCCTATCGGCTGATCCACCTTACCATTACGCCACAACTGGCCCCAAACGATGGCCCGGTACTCACGTTTAACCGTGCGCGCCTGCAATTGACGCACCAGGCTGGTCTGTGCTTCCAGCGTTTTCGCAACCACCAGCAAACCGCTGGTATCCTTGTCCAGCCGGTGCACAATACCGGCACGTGGCACCTCTTTGAGCGCCGGCCAGTGAAACAACAAAGCATTGAGCAAGGTGCCGCTCCAGTTGCCGGCCGCCGGATGCACTACCAGACCAGCAGGCTTGTTAATAATGATCAGCGCATCGTCTTCGTATACGACATCCAGTGCAATGTCTTCTGGCTCAAACGCATTGTCCTGCGCATTTTTAGGGGGAGTCACTACCAGTCGCTCGCCTCCCCATACCTTGGTTTTGGCCGTGGGCGCCTTACCATCGAGCAAGACCAGACCTTCTTTAATCCAGGCTTGCAGGCGGCTGCGAGAATGGTCTGGCAACATCTGCTGCAAGGCCAGGTCCAGGCGCTGCCCGCCAAGGTTGCTAGGGACGACCAGCTGTAAGGAGGTGCTTTCTTTCATATTTTCAAACAGCATCAGTTATAATGCTTTGAGTTCCCTTGATAAAACAACATAAATCAACATGCTTCGCATTTTACCGCTTAACACCCTGTTCACGCGTGCTTTTATTTTGATCGGCGCGCTGGCCTTGAGTGCCTGTGCCATTTTCGGCAATCCGAATCCCCCTGACGAAACCAAAGGCTGGAGCGAACAACGCCTTTATGCCACGGGCCAGGAAAAAATGGTTGACCGTAACTATGACAAGGCGATTGAGTACTTCCAGAAGCTGGAGGCACGTTATCCGCATGGTGCGTATGCGACACAGTCCCAACTCGAAGTTGCTTATGCCTACTACAAAAAATCAGAACCGATTCTTTGCCTGTCTGCGATAGACCGCTTTATCAAGCTCCACCCTAATCACCCCAACCTCGATTACGCCTACTATCTCAAGGGCCTGGCCACCTTTAACGAGCGCGGCGTCATTGAAAAATATACCAAGCAAGAAATTAACGACCGCGACCCCAAAACTCTGCGTATTTCGTTTAACGCTTTTAAAGAACTGGTTGAACGGTTCCCTACCAGCCGCTATAAAAACGACGCCACCCAGCGCATGATTTACCTGGTCAACACACTGGCACTGCACGAAATGCATGTCGCGCGTTATTACATGCAACGCAAAGCCTATGTGGCCGCACTCAACCGTGCTCGCTATGTGCTTGAGACCTATCCCAATTCCAGCGCCATCGAAGATGCGCTGGTCATGGAGATCAGTGCTTACGATGCCATGGACATGACAGATCTGAAAAATGAAGCGCTGCGTGTTTTAAAAACCAACTATCCTGATAATCCTATGATTGCCGGTAAGGTTCAGGAAGAAGAAAAAGTCTGGTGGAAATTCTGGGAAAGCTTGTATTAAGCGCCTTCCATCCTCTAAAAAAACGCCAGTCTGCTGGCGTTTTTTATTGCCCATTCGTGATCACCGCCTGCGGCAAGCGCTTAAAGTGACGGCATTCAGCGGCCACGGCTGCCTTTTCAAACGGATGATCGTGATAGACATGGCGTCCGCGTAACAGCTGCCACAGTCCAGCCAGCAAATAGGCCGGAATAAAAAACAGGCCCCAGCATTCAGCTTGCCGCACATGCGTATGCTCATGTACGCGCAACTGCTGCAAAGCATGCGCGGAATAGCCAAGCACCACGTGACCGAATGTTATCGCAGCAAAGCCGCTATACCGGGCCAAGCGGCTGGCCAGCCAACCGCCAGAGACTTCCAACACGCCCTCCACTTGTTGCATTCGCGCGCCCGTCAGCATGAGCAGGCTGGCAAAGAGCAATCCAAGTACGGTATTAGGTGCGGCCCACAGATAGCGCAAACAATCCACGATAAATTTAGGCATAGGGCAGGAAATTGCGCAAAGAATGAAAAGATACCGGGTTAAGGGAGCCGATTTAAGCGCGATTGACGCCAGTACAGCAGCATGCCAACCAGCATATTTAGTGTCCCCTGCCAGACGGGCAAAAACAGGAAAATCAGGCCGCCCTGCGCATCGGGATACATGACCACAGTCTGGAAATATAGCCAGGCGACGACAGCCACTTCAATCACGCTAAAGCTCAACCATTGTTTTTGTATGCGCGGATGCTCAAAAAAATAATAGCCTGCATGCAGCGTCAGATAAGGGATTATCGTCCATAAAGTGATCAGCAAACCGCTCGCGCTTTCCAAAAAAGCAAATCCGCGCGCAGCATATAGCTCAAAGCCAACTGCCAACAGGGCACCTATCATGGCCGTAATCATGAGCGCTGATTTGAACATGCGCTCACCTCACCATCCACTGCATAGCACCCACGATGTTTATAGCTCGTCACCGCTATCATTTTGCCCCTCCTGGTTTCCCTGGTCCGTGCTATTTGGACTCAGGCGGCTCCTGCTCGGAAATCAGTAATTGATTGTGGTCGGTTTTAAGATAAAACGTCCCATTCTGGTCAATTTGGATGGCACGAATCCGGTATCCACTTAACACAGGTTCGGCATACACCAGGGTCGTGCCCTCCTTGCGCACGCGATACAGCGTAGTATTACCCATGCCAGCCACAAACAAATCATGGTCCCAAAAATCATTGCGGCCAGTGGCCGGATACTTCACTAGCGGGCCGATGCCGATGGAAGGTACAAACGTCATGGCCGGTTTTTCATAGCCTTCGTGGCTGTTAAACTTGTTGCCATAATAGCCACTCATACCGTCGCGCTCGTAAATAGTGCCATAACTGACAATCGGCCAGCCATAATTTTTGCCGCGTTTGATCAGGTTGATTTCGTCGCCGCCCCTGGGGCCATGATCCGTCAACCATAACTCATTGCTGTCGCGGTCAAAATACAAGCCGCCAGAGGGGGAGCGGAAACCACTGGCATACACCTCTGCATTCAAGCGCTGCAAGTCTATACGAATCACTTTGCCAACCGAGGTGGTCTTGTCCTGCACACGGTCCGGTTTGGAAAAATCGCCTATGCTCAGGTACAAGGTCCGCTCGTTTTCGCCCAGCGCCAGTTTGCCACCCACCTGATGTCCGAGTATCGGCTCTTTCATCGCCGGCCGGCTAATATAAATTTCGCGGTTAAAACTGACTTCGCTGTTCTCTACGTCGACCTCAAATTCGCTGACAGCCAGTCGTACGCCGTTATTGGCCTGATCCCAGGCGGTATAAGCCACATACAGGGTCTTACCCACCAGTAATGAATCCTTGACACCCGACAGTTCACGGCAATACACCAGCGATTTACTGCTACTTTCATCGGCAGAAGTTTCTTCACCCGGAATAAACTTCGCCAGCGGCTTGCCCGGCTTCACAAGCTCCATGGTTTCATTCTGGCGAACAAAATAAACCTCGCCACACTTGCTGATAAACAGGAATAGTTTTTTATCCAGGCGCTCAAACGGGCCAGTCGGGTATTGATCCTCAAATGGTAATTTATACTCTTTGAGGGCTTGCGTCCCAAACACGGACACAATCTTTGGTGTCTCCGGCTCCTGCTTTGCCTCTTTGTCGGCTTGGGCAGCATCACTGCCGGAGAGCAATAACTTGGGCACTGTCGCATCCTCTGCCTGCACCTGGCCCAACCACCCGGACAACAACAAAACAAAGACAACATGAATCAAAGATACGCGCGAGGCACGGCTCGCGCTTGTGAGTGAATAATGCAATGAAGGCTCCCTATTAGTTTATTTTTTCGAGTAGCCTTTGCTAAAAAAGTTTAAAAATAAAATTAAAAGTTATTTTTAAACAATATATTATTTATTTTTATTAAAGTAATTTGTGATATAAATTTTAAGCAAGAGTCCGGCGATCAGTACGCCCCAAGCGATCAAGGTGAGCTGAATAAAGGCGGCAAATGCGTCCTGCTGGCAAACCCCTTGCAAGGCGGCAAAAGACGCATCGCACCCAAATGCAACCACGGCAAAGGCAAAGCCTGGACCTAAATGCAAAATGGTTAACCCGTAAATTAAGCCTCGCAACACAGCGTCACCCAATCCCAAATACTTAAAGCCAGCATTGTAAAGTGGGCTGCACGGATAGACTACTGCATGCCTTTAAAAATCTGGTAAGTGCCGCCCGTATAATTGCCCTGAAACGAAGTCGCCCGCATGCCTGCCACTAACTCCATTTCCAGTGGGACATGTTCGTAGGAATAAAGCGCGTGCCCTTTTTGAGTGCAGCGCGGACAAGCAATATTGTCATAGCTGTATACGTCCACCTGCACCTCATCCAGCCCGACGATACGTTGCGTGTGATAAGCCCCCAGGATGACTTTCTGAATCACCACGCCCGGCGCCAGCTGAATATGCCAGGTGACAGGCTCATAAGCCATCAGGCCGAGAATCATGGGTTTGCTATCGTCAGTGATATTTACAGTGACTATGCGCTGATCTCGACCCGCCAGTAAAAACGCATCGCATTCACCTGGCACAAGTGGCCCCAACTTGCCCGCTGCCGCCCTGGCTGCCTGACATTGCGCCCACCAGGGTCGCTGGTCTGCCTCTGGTGGCAATGTGCCTTGGTAAACGCCAATGACATGCAAAGCCACGCTAGATTCCGCGGCAGATTTGAGGGGGATAGGCTGGGTAATGCTGGTCGGCTTTGGCGTACAACATCCAGCCAGCCACAAGGCCAGGGTGACGGCAAAAGCACGGTAAAAGGACAGTGAAGATGGCATGCTGAATACTTTCAACGCTGGTTTGTTGGCTAGGCATCACGTCATCAAGCATAAAAAAGCTTCATTCGCCGTGATCACCGCATGCATTTATCAATAAATTCACAGCGCAAGCAATAGCCATTTGGGGCTATCAGCCCTGGGTAAAACTAACGCTTCAAGGCCAGCAGCAACACGCCTGCGGCAACCAGTGCCAAGCCCAACCACTCGCGCAAAGACAAGCGCTCACCCAAAAACAGACAGGCAAATAGCGCAACCAGCACCAGACTGAATTTATCCACCGGTGCCACTTTCGACGCATCACCCAATTGCAGGGCACGGAAGTAACACAGCCAGGAAGCGCCCGTCGCCAACGCTGACAAGCTCAAAAACAGCCAGGCACGTCCCGGCAAACTCAAGGGATTACTCCACTTACCGGCCAGCCAGACAAAGGGCGCCAGCACCAGCGTAATCAGCACGGTACGAATCAATGTTGCAAAGTCTGAGTCTATGCCCTGAATACCGACCTTGGCAAAAATTGCCGTTAAGGCGGCAAAACAGGCCGACAGCGCCGCCCAGAAAAACCAATCGCCCGTCATTTACACCCTCCCCGTCCTATATAAACTTAAAGCGACCTAATCCACATTCTGGCCGATGCGCCACAACACGCCAGAAGGATCTGTCAGACAAAAATCGCGCATCCCCCATGGCTGCAACTGTATCGGCCAGAGCTTGACACCATATTTTTGCACGATACCCGTTTGCTCAATCTGCTGCCACCAGGCATCCACATCCGGGACCAGCAAATGCATCATAAAGTTTTCAGCCAGATTTTCTGCACAAAAATCCTGCAACAAAAAACTCACATGCTCAAAGTGGAAATAAGCCACCCCGCCACCCTCCGAGGCCATCTTGAAGCCTAAATCAAGATAAAACTGCTTGGATAACGCAAAGTCTTTGCTAGGCACAAACGCCTTGATTTCAGTGACCTGGAGAGTTGACATCTCAGCCCCTTTCGCTATCTAACCAGTAAATAGATCATCGCGATGGTTGTTGTCGCAGATAACCCCAACGACAAAAACAACATGGTCTTGTATGTCGTTACCTGTGTTCTGGCCTCCTCAGCGGCGTCTTCCAGAGCGAGGATCGCCTGCTGCATTTTTTCTGCCAGCAAGTGAATAGACTCGGCATTCTGCAAAGTCGCTGTCTGCAACTCCTCAATCTGCTTGGTCAATACAGGATCAACCTTTTCCGCCTCAGGCTTGGCGGTAAATGCCGGAATGGCAGCCGTTGCCACCTGTGCCAGATATGGCGCAACGGCTTTAAGAATGGGTAAAAACTGAATGGCCACGTGTATCCTTTCTGCCTTAACGCAATACATTGATGCTCATGGTAAAGGCTATACTTGCACCCGTCCAGCATGGATTTCCCGAACTCACGACCACACCCACGTAAGTTTCAGGCTAAGGTTACGGTTTAAATAACCAACTTTTGCGCATTAACACAGCAATCACAAAAGGCCAAAAGAGCGTATTAATCACATCATGCAAACTGGCATTCCAGCGCCAATATCCCAAGCTATGCAGGTCATCCCGCATATCCAGCACTTCACCGCAGCAGGCCACGATAAACACAGCGAGTAAGGGCATAAAACAATGCCCCTGCCTACGAAAAATGCGCATCGCAGCAAAAAATACCACCAACCCAACGTAAATATGCAATGCGTCTTTTGAAAGGCCCGTGACACTCACAATCGCCAATTTGATCGCTTGAAATGTTGAAACCGCCATACGCCCCTCATACTCTGGCGCGATCCGCAGCCACTAGTTGATGACTTTTGCTGAAACCTGATTGCATATTGCCAAGCCTCACTCAGATGTTGCGACAAGATCAAACTGACTTGCTATTGCTGCAATAACCTCTACCGGCCCCTCAATGCGCCATTCATCACAGGGATCCCACTCACATTTAAGCTTTATGCCAGCGCGTTTTAAGCGGATGCAGTCGTAATCAATGCCCGCATCAAAGCCACCGTAACGCGCATAAACTTTCCACCCCATCTGCTCAAGCTGGGGCAAAACACAGTCAAACTCTTGAGACCCGATATTGGCAATGGCTGAAAAATCTCTCCTCCGAAACGGCCACATTACCAACCGGCGCATCAAATTGACGAACAGCTGCATAACGTCTTGGAAAGAAGTCTGGATTCTAACGTGTACCCTGGGTGCCCTTAGACAGGGCCTAAACGGAGCGCCGCAAAAAGCCAGCTACTTTTGATTTGAGCGCTCTTTTTCATACTCTTCATAGGTTTTCTTGTTCAAATTCTCTAAACAACGGTCAACCTCACTCGGGGGTTGATTGCGGCAATTGTTCTCAGCGCCACGCTTGACACCCTCATACCAAGACTGGGAAGTGCAGCCTGAAATTGCCATGATCCAAAAAGAAAATGAGACAAAGGCGATATATTGTTTTGTTTTTACGGGCAGATTCATATTTAGGTGCTCAATAATTGTTGTGTTGGTTTCACAAGTGATTGTAAGGGACTTTACTAATTTTTAATTAATAGAGCAAACGGGGAGCTGTTCAGAATCGCAGCTGAACTGCCAGGCCTTGATGTGTAGCGGGTTGAGCCCGCGCCGGGGAGCCTGATTAACTCTAGGGGAGCTGATATACCCGACTAACGAATGAGGCCCCGACGCGCGTCTTTCACCAGGGGTCCGGGCCAATCATGCCCAATATGCCCGGTTGTAGTACCGCAGTCCTTCACCTTCTTGCTTAACACTGGCTACAGCAAAAGGTACTTATGCGTTGAAAAACTTAAAACACACAAAAACATTGCAGATAGCTATTGCTTAAAATGGGGAAGCCCTTGTAGTTTGAATTAAGGGGCTGGCTTTTGCCAATCCCGCTTGAATGATGGGTTAGACGGTTTTAAGTAACGTGATAAAACAACGAAACTTACAAACCAACTAAGAGTAAATGATACTGCTGCAAAGTGCCAAATTGGAGCAAAGAATTGATTGTATGGAACTGGTTTAAAAAGCAGCGAGATAAGAGGAACGAAAAAAGTAATGATTGGAGTAGGAACTGGTGCAACTACTATTGAGGTTAATAAAGATAAACCCAAAACGTAAACACCAGAAGATAGTAGTTTTTTGCGCATATATTTAGCAATAAAAAAACTAATGGCAAGAAATGGTGAAGCAAATACAGTCCATAAAACCGAGAAAAGCAGAACAGCTAATATGGCTTCAAGGATAAACATTGGTTTTGCCGTCTAACATAGAGCTAACCAGCACTGCGCGGCTTTATCGCGCAGCGTCCAGCGACCGAAGGGAGCGAGGTTGAGCGCCGGATTAGCAGTCATATTGGGTCTGGCGTGAAGCCACTGGGAAATTGAGAGGCGACTTGGGTATTGAGTACTGAGCCAACTGTCCTCTCGAACCCCAAGGCTGATTCATTGACGTGCGGAAAACCGCGCTCGAGTTGACGCCACATCTCTCGTGCAAGGGGGCGAAGTTCTAGACGTACGCCAGCTCGGGCGGTGTGCAGCCATACCAAGAGTGCGGCTGCGTCTTGCATTCGACCCTGTTTCTGGGCTTCGGCAATAGTTCGCGATAGAAATAGCGGGAAACCGACGTTTTGCCCAGTATAAATTATCGGATCCATTACGTTGTGACCTTCAGATTCAAGTGCGCGACGCATGTGGGTAGCGATGGCGACAACATGTCCAAGCTCTGGCCCATCCATTGCGCGAAGCATTTCGACAAAATGTGCCATCTCTTCGCGCTGCTTGTCCGATGACCAGCTATTGATTTTATTCATGAGCCAACCCATTGCGCACGCTCCTAGACGGCTAACGTTAATTAGACCCCAAAACGAACCTAAATTTTTATTCAGGACGGAGCCATAAAATTAATGAAATAATTTATTATAATTAAATCAATTATTAGTTGTTTTTTATAACACCTTGAAAAAAGGATCGCAGTATGGAAAACACACCTGAGGTAAAACCGGCTCCAAAGTTGTTTCCTTTAATCGTAGAGCGATTACGTTCACAAAATTACAGCAACCGCACCGAAGAAGCTTATATACAGTGGATTAAACGCTTTATTTTGTTTCATGACAAGCGCCACCCCAGAGACATGGGCACGGCTGAAATTGAGGCGTTTTTGAACCATCTGGCGGTAGAGAAAAAGGTGGCGGCTAGCACTCAAAGTCAGGCGAAAAGCGCCCTGCTGTTTTTGTATGATGAGGTGTTGGAGCGGAATCTCCCCAAACTTGAAAACTTGACCAAGCTCCCGGCAAAGAAAGAGTTGCCTGTGGTATTGAGCAAGCAGGAGGTACAGGCCGTGCTTTCTGGATTAGAGGGGACGATGTGGTTGATGGTGAGCTTGCTATACGGTAGCGGCTTGCGGGTGATGGAGTGCTTGCGCTTGCGGGTGGCGGATATTGATTTTGATCGGCTAGAAATTTTGGTGCGCGACCCGCAGGGTTATAAAAACCGTACGACATTATTGCCAGGAACGTTGGTGCATCCTTTAAAAACACATTTGGCGTCTATTGAGGCATTACATGCCGAGGATTTGAGTAAAGGTTTAGGGGAAGTCTGGATGCCTGAGGGGTTGGCTAAACGCTACCCCAATGCGGGTAAGGATTGGCAGTGGCAATATGTGTTTCCCTCCAGCCGCTTATCGGTTGCGCAGCAATCAGGCGGAGTTTACCGCCACCATGCGGATGAAAAACCAATACAGCGGGCGGTGAAAAATGTGGCCAAGCAATTAGGCATTAAAAAAACCGTGACGCCGAATACACTTAGGCACAGCTTTGCCACACACTTGCTGGAAGGTGGCCACGACTTGCAGACCGTGCAGCGCTTATTGGGTCATGCCAATGAGGCAAACACCAAAGTCTATGCGCAACTGGTCAACACTGGCGGGAGCGGTGTGTCCAGTCCGCTTGATGTGATCAAACCAATTGTGTAATCAAGTCCCGCTAAGGCGTTTGCTTTATCATCGAGAGATTTTCACAGCCGATTAATTGGGAAAATTGATCCGCAGGCATGGGTTTGCCAAACAAATACCCCTGCCCTTCTTCGCATTGTTTGCTTTTAAGGTATTGATATTGTTCTGCCGTTTCTATGCCTTCGGCAATCGACTGTAAATCAAAGCCATGGGCAATATCCAGGGTAGCGCACACCACAGAGTCGTCTTCTTTGTGTTGCAGCATACCATTGACAAAGGTGCGATCGATTTTAATGCGAGTGAGGGGATAAGTCTTGAGCAGGCTGAGCGAGGCGTAACCGGTCCCAAAATCGTCAAAGGCAATACCGACGCCGTGCTGCTTGAGTTTGCGTAGCGTGGCTAGCACAATCTCATCTTGATCCAGCGCGATATTTTCGGTAATTTCGAGTTCCAGCGCTTGCGCGGGTAGGCCATGTTTTGCCAACACCAGCATGACCTCATCGACCAACTCGCCGGTATGAAACTGCGCGCTAAATAAATTCACCCCTACCTGCAAATGCTCAGCACCTTGGCGGCGCCAAAATGCCAACTGGCTACAGGCTTCATCAAGTACCCAGCTGCCCACCGTGGCGGCCAGTGGCCCGCTCTCTAGTGCGGATAAAAAAGTAATAGGTGGCAGAAGACCGCGCAGTGGATGATTCCAGCGGATCAAGGCCTCGGCGCCAGTGATAAGGCCAGTTTGCAGGTTCACTTGAGGCTGGTAATACAACAAAAACTCGCCTTCATCGACAGCACGATGCAATTCAAGTGCATGTTGGCGGCGCGATACCGCGGCCTGGCGCAACTCAGGCACAAACAAACAGGCGCGGCCACGTCCTTGTGCCTTGGCTTTGAATAAAGCAAGGTCGGCATTGCTGACTAACTCTAAGGCTTCAAGCGTATGCAAGGGCGAAAGCGCAACTCCGCAACTGGCAATCACCCTCACAGACTGGCCTTGCATTTGCATCGGTTGCTCAATGCCATCAATCAGTTGCTGCGCAAACTGAGTGGCATCAGTTGGCACTTGCAGGCCGGGCACGACGACCGCAAACTCATCCCCACCCATACGCGCCACCAGACCATGCGCAGGGACAATCCGTAATAACCGTTGCGCGATTTCTCTCAATACGGCATCGCCAACGGTCCCCCCCATGGTGTTATTGATATCTTTAAAACCATCCAGATCTATCATAAACACCGCGGCAGCATGTGGCTGGCTGAGTGTTTCTTCAACAAAACGGTAAAAGCGGACCCGGTTATACAGGCCGGTGAGTGTATCGAGCAACGACTGCTTGCTTTCTGCTTGCAGCGTGGCTGCAGTGGCTGGCACGGGCTTGAGCACTGCTTCGAATTGCAGCTGGCCTTCAGCTTGCCAGGAAAATAACGATAGATTGACCAGAAAGCTCGTCCCCTCTTTATGAAGCCCTGTGAGCTCACACGAACTCGCCACACGGTCTAGTGACCGAGACTGCAATATGGTGTCTATTTTCTCTTGTAAAAGCGCAGCATCCGAGCTGGAAAACAATGTTTGCAGTGGGCGGCCCTCACCCTCGATGAGACGGTAACCAAACATATTGGCCGCGGCCTGATTCCAGGCAATGATCTGCTTGGCGGCATTAAACCAGACGATAGGGGTCGCAGCATGCGCCGCATATTCTTCAAAGTTTGGCCGGGTACGGCTGGCTGAAATTTCAATGCGGCGTAATTCAAGCCGGTCAGATACCATTTGCGCCAGCGCCCTCAATCTGGCCTGGTCTTCTAAAGAAAAATCAAAATGAGGTTGGTGGTCGACAATACACAGGGCGCCTAAGGCCAGGCCTTCTGGTGAAAGCAACCTGACCCCAGCATAAAAACGAATATTCGCCTCACCCGTGACCAGCGGATTGTCATGGAAGCGCTCATCCAGCAAGGCGTCTGGGACGACCATGACCTGGTTTTCGTTGATAGCATGGGCACAAAATGAAACATCACGGCGCATATCCATTTCGCCAGCGCCGACGGCGGCGGCGAAGAACACATGGTCGCTACCTATCATATTGACGGCCGCAATTGGCATGCGGAACATGCGCGCTGCAATGTCCACCACCGGCTCCAGATTGGCAATGACTTCTGGCTGATGCAGGCCATGGTCAAATAGCGCTTGCAACCTTTGCGGTTCATTAGCAAGTATTACTGGGCATTTCATCACACCCCCCTAGGCAAAGAGCATAGATGAATGACATGTCAATTTGCTTTTATGTCAATTCATAAAATTAAATTTTTTCTAACACTACTAATTTTACGCCATCAGTGCAAGCGCGCTGATCAAAGGGTTATTGACTGTCGCCGATGTGATTTTGGCCGCGCAATCTGGCCAGCTTCACCTGCTTTTGACGCTCACGCAAAGACTCTTTCTTTTCTGCGGTCAATTTGTCGTAGCAATAAGGGCAAGAAATACCGGCTTCATATTGCTCACTTTGCATTTCTTCTGCAGTGAGTGGCATGCGGCAGGCATAACACTGGTCATGATCCCCTACTTCCAGGCCATGCTTGACCGCCACGCGCTGGTCAAAGACAAAACACTCGCCTTCCCACAGGCTTTGCTCTTTGGGCACGGTTTCCAGATATTTAAGGATGCCGCCTTGCAGGTGATACACCTCTTCAAACCCTTGTTGCTTCATGAAAGAAGAGGCTTTTTCGCAGCGAATGCCACCGGTACAGAACATGGCGACTTTTTTGTGCTTGGTTTTATCCAGGTTCTCGGCTACGTATTTGGGAAACTCGCGGAAAGTGGTGGTTTTAGGATCTACCGCACCTTTAAAAGTCCCAATGTGTACTTCATAATCATTGCGGGTATCGAGCACGATCACGTCGGGATCAGAAATAATGGCGTTCCAGTCTTCGGGTTTTACATAGGTGCCTACCACTAAATTCGGATCTACCTCAGGCACGCCCATGGTGACGATCTCTTTTTTGAGCTTGACCTTCATGCGGTAAAACGGGTGAGAATCGGCCCAGGATTCTTTATGTTCCAGATCAGCCAAACGTGGGTCCTGGCGTAAATAGCTGAGCACGGCCCGGATATCTTCCGGTTTCCCGGCAATGGTGCCATTAATGCCCTCATGCGCCAGCAGCAAGGTCCCTTTAATGTGATGTTGCTGGCAGGTCTCTAAAATCGGTTGTTGCAGGTCTTTGTAATTATCCAGCGTGACAAATTTGTAGAGGGCAGCGGTGAGGTATTGACTCATGTGAAGACAGCTTTAATTTCAAAAGCGCGATTTTACCACTGTAAGCTACTGATGCAAAAAGAAAAACGGGCACCGGGCCCGTTAATCTCGAATCGCTAAATCTGGCAGCTAAGACTGGATGACCAGGATTTCAGCCTTGCCCAGGCCGCCCATATCGCCCATCCAGCGTTGTACGCGCTGGCTGCTGATCTGCGCAAAGCGGCTATCTAGCAGCTTGAAGGATTTATACAGAATATTGAGGAAAGGCAGTTTGTGCAAACCACAGTCTATCCAGGTCGCCTGCGGCGCTGGCGATTGTGCCAATAATAAAGTCCCGCGTTTCATGCCGTAACCCAGATAGACACCTGTGCTGCCCAGTACGCCCAGCGTCCCCGCCATCATGTCCGAGCCGCAATAGTCACCGGCATTACCTTCAATCAACAGCATACCGCGACGCATACGGTCGCCTACACGTGCGCCAGCGTTGCCTTTGCAAATGAGAATCCCGTTTTGCAGTTGCGCCCCTAAAAAGTCACCCGCACTCCCCTCGACTACCAGCTGGCCAGCCGTCATGCCGAAGCCGATGTATTGGTGCGAAGAAGTTGTGTTTTTGAAAGTCAGCTTAGTTGCCTCTGTGGCTGTGTCCACGCTCACATCAAACGCGTCGGCAACAGACAAATTGGCGGCCAGTTTGATGGTGCCGATTTCGGTCTCAGTTTTGCCTTGCAAGGCCAGCGGCAATAAGGCACGGCAATCGACCGTGCGCGAGAGTGGCTTGGCGGTTAATACGATATGGCTCATGCGGTCACCTCCCCGCTTAAAATTGGACGCAGTTTAAAGTGATGCTGGCCCAGCTTGCCGCCGTAGTTACCGGCAGAAATACGCAAGATGCCATTTTCTTTACCCAGGCTACAGGCCGCTTCAATCCCAGCTTTCATCGAAACAGCAATATCTTCAAAAGTCAGGCCATTGACCACAATTTCCATCACGCTTTCTACCCGTGGATCGAGCTCGCTCTTAACCACGCCTTTAAGGGTTGGGCAGAATGCATCGTTGGTACTGGCAAACATTTTGGGGTACTTGCTGCCCACCTTGGAACCAGAGCGCACCACCCCGCCCGGGAAAGGCATAATCACATTGGGCAGTTTGCGCATGGCATCAATGGCGGCTTCACAGGCCGTCAGCACTTGTGCCTGACTGGCCCCCAAGACCAGAAAGTTACCGCCGCCAATGGCACGTACCATGCCTGTGGTTTCTTCGGTTAAAAACTCGCCATCCATCACCGGAATACGCCAGTAGCGCTTAAGCTTGCCCGTGGCATCGGGGATTTGTTTGGACACCTGATAACCATCGCCAAAAAAGCGCAAATGTTTACCGAGACTAATCATGTCTTCTGACTCAATCCCGGCAAAGGCCGCTGCGGTGGGGCAAGTGAGAATACATTGGCCCATGCGCGTTTCGAGCTGTTGCATCAGCACTTTGCTGCCCATGGCAAACATGAGCACACTAACGCCCGGACGGCCGTCCGGGGTTTCATCCTCGGACAACTCCCGCTCTATGCCCGCCTCGACGCCACAGCCAATCACACTGGTGGCAAAACCCGTCATGGCATTGGCGGCGTTATATGCCCAGCGCAAATTTTGCGCGGTAATCAGGATACGCGTGCCGCGCATATTAAATGCTTCAGCAAAGGTATCGTCTATGTCTACGCCATTTAACTGCATATTCACCCCTGGCTATGGTTAATGACATGGTTGCGGCCATCTTCCGCAATCTGGTCATCCGAAATTTTAAAGTTGTGCATTTGCATGGTGTGGTAACGGTCAAAATACTGCTTGATGTCTTTCTCCACACCCAGATCAAAGGCTGGTTTGGCGGTATGTGTTGCGCCCCACACCACCTTGACCACTTTGCCCTCTTTCACTACCAGCTCGCCGTCTTTAAACACCAGGTCTGGCTTGGCGAACATCGCCTCCTTGTCAGCCTGATCGGTATAGACGGTAATATCAGCCGCAGCGCCCACGCCCAAATGGCCACGGTCGTGCAGGCCAATCAACTTGGCCGGGGCTGAGCGGGTCATAGTGGCGATTTCATACAAGTTATATTCGCGCTCCAATGATTTCAGGTTACTCATGGCTTGCGCATCGAGGTTGAGCTTGTCAAACGCATCATTACGGAAGGTTTTATCCATGAGCAAACGGATCAAATGCGGATAGCTGGTAAACGGCGCACCGTTCGGGTGATCTGTAGTCAGGAAAATGCGCCAGGGGTCATCCACACTGAGGAATACCTCGAGGCCAATCGCCCATTGCAAGGCGTTGACATAGTTCTGGTCGCGGTATTTGAACGGCACCACGCCACAACCTGCGTCGCATTCAATGTCCATGATCACCGATTTTTTCGGGTTGGCCACTTTGGCGTTTAAGTGCTGCATCATGTTGTCGCCAGACGCGGTCACGGTCTGTCCAAACAGAATCTGGCCGACATCCGCAGTGATGTGTTTGTTGTTGTTGATCGCTTCGGCGATATTGGCGGCGGCAGAAGAAAATTTCTTGTCACCCTCGGTGCCATAACTGTGAAACTGGATATGGGTCAAATGCATGGGGATGCCATCGCTGGCGCCCATGGTATCCAGCGTGGTCTGAAAGTTACCAGCCACGCCCAGGTTATTACAGTGCACATGCAAAGGTTTGGCAATACCTATCTCATTTACGGCACGGCTCAAAGCCTGCAAAATGCGGCGCGGCGTGATGTTGTAATAACTGTGCAGTTGATCGAGGTCCTGGCGGCGCTCATTGAATTTAAACGCGGAAATGCCGCCCGGATTGACCACTTTAATGCCTATGGTTTGCGTCGCATGCAGAGTCCACGCCACATAGTCATTAATGGTTTTCTGGTCAGCATTCTGGCTCAGCAAACGCAGCAGGTAATCATCGTTACCCAGCATGGCGTAGCCGCCTTTATCAATCATCGGCGTGTCACCCATTTCCATATGCGCCTGACGCGCATTGACGGCGAGCACGGCCGGCTCAAAGGCAGCGGTATAGCCCATCTCGATATAGCGCATGCCGGTATCGGTGGTATTCGGTGTCGCATGGTGGCTGCAGTTGGCGCCGCAGATGTGAGCTTCAGGCTCCTCCAGCTTGCGCATGGCTTGGTATTCAGGCAACAGCATGCGCGCAATATTGACCTTGCCGCCACCGATATGGCTATGCATATCAATCGCCCCGGCCATCACGATCTTGCCATTCAGGTCGAACACCTGCGCAATTTTTTCACTGTCGGCCGGTTTGGCAATAATGCGGCCATCGCGGATATAAATATCCTGCACCACACCATCCTTGCCGTGCGCGGGGTCAATCACTTTAGCGTTCTTGAGTACGGTAATCATGCCGCCACTCCTTTAAGTTCTGTTTCTATCATGGCGATCACTTGTGACAAGGTGGGCAGGTCAGAAGGCTTGGCTGCGCTGAGCGGCAAGGTAACCGAGCCATCGACACGGAATTGCTGGCCATTGCAGTCCAGCCCTGGCGTCGCAACGGGGATAAACACTGCTGGCGTCTCTTCAAATTGGCTGTCAGCAGCACCGAGCACAATCACGGGTTTAGTGCCTGCAGGCGGCATCGCATCCGGGCTGTAACTATTCACCCATACCACCGCGTCATGGCTTTCCCAGTCTGGCGTATCAATAATCACGCCATTGAGCCAGGTATGTGCGTAGTTGACGCTGGTATCGCCATCACTGCCGCCAAGCGACAAACCCATGGCGCGGCTCTTCTGGTTCAAGGCGACCACGGTTTCAGTGATATTTTCAATGGTTAATTCGGCATGCGCATAGTGCAGGTCTTTGGACACCCACACCAAGGTGGCGTACTTGGCTGCCTTCAGGGTCTCAGCCACGGTTCTCAAACGGCTCACATCGACGCCGGCCACCTTGTCCACCGTCACAGGCTTGTCCATGACCAACGCACGCAGCGTGGCAACCACTTCCGGCAATTGTTCGCTTGCACAAGGGATCACTTCAGGCGCGCGTCCATCGGGAGAGACGCCAGGCTTGGTATTCAGCTCATCGCCGCCCAGGTAGATGATCTTGCGGGCAGCAGACTCGGTAAACATGGCCTCAGGCACCCACACCACGCGCTCGAAAAAACGGGTATTGTGGCTCACCACATCAGTGCCTATCATCAGGATCACATCTGCGCGGTTGCGTACTTCGGTCAAGGTGGTGGTCTGCCAGCCGCGATGCTGTAATACCTGCATGTTGCGCAGCGTGCTGCTGGCATTGAGATGCGTCATCGACGCATGCGTGTGATGCGAAAGGCTGACCAGAGCACGCGCACCGTGGACATCGGTACTGCTGCCGGCGATCAATGGCGTTTTGGCTTGCTTGAGCAGTTCGACGGCGGTATGTACGGCCTGGGTCAGCGACACGGGTTGCCCCGCCACCCGAGGTTGCGCACCATTACTCGTTCGAGCATAGAACTTTGCGGCTTTGCCACACGAAAACTGCTGTTTGGCAATGGCCTCCCCCGAAATGTCGTCACATAGCAAGCCACAAGCCGGGCATGCATGCATACTGTTTTGTTGATTTGTCATGGCTTTATAGTCTCTCGTTTTGATCTTTATGTATTCAATCCTGAATATCCACCTGACCGTGGGAAACCATCACATCATAAAACATCTGCTGACAATAGATAAAAAAAATAAAGCAATGAATGCCTGCTATTTAACGCAATAAAAGCCTGTCATCCGTATCTAAGGTTTATCAATCACAGTAAAAATAGTAGAATAGTCGTTTGTTTTTCTTGTTCATTACTTTATTTGGAGTTCTCATGGCTTTAGAGCGTACACTCAGCATCATCAAACCAGACGCCGTTGCAAAAAACGTGATTGGTCAAATCTACACCCGTTTTGAAAACGCCGGTTTGAAAATTGTTGCAGCTAAAATGACCCACCTGACTCAAGCTGAAGCTGAAGGCTTCTACGCTGTGCACAAAGAGCGTCCTTTCTTCAACGACCTGGTTAAATTCATGATCTCTGGTCCAGTGATGATCCAGGCTTTGGAAGGCGAAAACGCGGTTTTGAAAAACCGTGAACTGATGGGTGCAACTAACCCTAAAGACGCAGCCCCTGGCACCATTCGTGCTGACTTCGCTGAAAGCATTGATGCTAACGCCGTGCACGGTTCCGACTCTTTGGAAAATGCGGCCATCGAAATCAAATACTTCTTCGGTTAATCTCACACTTCGTCACTTAAAGACGATCACATTGATACCGAACATAGGAATACACTTGGTTAACTTACTGAATTTTAACCAATCGCAACTCGCCGAGTACTTCACCAGTCTCGGCGAGAAGCCTTTCCGCGCCAAACAATTGATGCGCTGGATGCATCATTTCGGGGTGCTTGACCTCGACCAGATGACCGATATTGCCAAAACTCTGCGCGAAAAACTGCGTCAGGAAACCGAATTTGCGCTGCCAGACGTGCAGTTGGAACAAGTGTCAGATGATGGCACCCGCAAATGGCTGATCGGCACTAATAACTTAAGAGACGGCACGTCTAACAGTGTGGAAACCGTCTTTATCCCTGAAGATGACCGCGGTACGCTGTGTATCTCCAGCCAGGTAGGCTGTGCACTCGAATGCACATTCTGCAGCACCGGTCGCCAGGGCTTCAACCGCAATCTTAACGTCTCCGAAATTATCGGCCAACTATGGATTGCCAATCACGCCCTGCGCCAGGCGCCTGGCTATGACTTGCTGCCACCCGGTGAGCGCATTATCTCCAACGTGGTGATGATGGGCATGGGTGAGCCACTGGCCAACTATGACAACGTCGTCACGGCCATGCAAATCATGCTGGATGACAGCGCTTATGGCTTAAGTCGCCGCCGCGTCACCTTGTCGACCAGCGGCATGGTGCCAGCGATGGACAGACTCAAGGAAGATTGCCCCGTCGCCTTGGCGGTGTCGTTGCATGCGCCGAATGATGCGCTACGTGATGAGATCGTCCCAATTAATAAAAAATATCCAATTAAAGATTTGATGGCCGCTTGCGAGCGCTACCTAGTCAAAGCACCACGTGATTTCGTGACGTTTGAATATGTCATGCTGGACGGCGTCAATGACACCCTGGAACACGCCAAGCAACTGATGAATATCGTGCGCGATGTTCCGTGCAAATTTAACCTGATCCCATTCAACCCGTTCCCTAACAGTGGTTACGGAACGTCCAAGCCCATGCAGGTGCGTGCGTTTCGTGATATGTTAATGCAGGCAGGCTTTGTGGTCACCGTGCGTAAAACCCGCGGAGACGACATTGATGCGGCCTGCGGACAACTGGCAGGCAAAGTGCTCGATAAAACCCGCCGCACCGAGAAAACCATAGCGATACACCCGGAACAGTAAGTGATGACAGCCCCCTTGTATAAGCCTTTCGTGGTCATCTCTGCAGTGACCTTGTTACTGTGGCTGTCAGGGTGTGCGCAAAACCCTTCTTCCAACGCTCAAGCTCAACCTTATGACCAGCAGCCTATCGGACGCGAAAGCGGCGATATGGAATCTGCCCGCGTGCATACTGAACTTGGCGCGGAATATTTCCGTCTCAAACGCTACGATGTGGCGCTTGAAGAGTTTAATACCGCGCTTGAACGCAGCGCGACCTATGCCCTGGCCTACAACGGTTTAGGCCTGGTCTATGCGGCCCTCGGTGAAAAAGCACGGGCAGAAGCCGCATTCAAGCGGGCGATTCAACTGCAACCAGCTAACTCGGAGTCACACAACAACTATGGCCGTTTTTTGTGCGACCAAGGCCAATACGATGCCTCACAAAAAGAATTTTTGCTGGCGGTGAAGAATCCGTTGTATAAAACACCGCAAATTGCGCTGTATAACGCCGGCGTCTGTGCCTTGCGTGCCCAGCAAAAAACACAGGCTGAGCAGTACTTTTATCAGGCACTGCAAGTGGACCCATTGGCCCACGCCAGTGCTTATCAATTGGCCAACCTGCAATTTGCACGCGGCGAGGCACAACTGGCACTCAACACCGTGCAAAATAGTGTGAACGTTGCCCCGACACCAGAGTCCCTCTTTTTGGCAGTCCGAATTTGCCGGTCCTTACAATTGGCCGATGATGCAAATTATTACAGTGTGCAACTGCACAAACTGTTCCCGAATGCCAATGAAACCAAACAATTGCTGAAAACGGAGTAAATGCACGTGACGTCAGAAGATACCACCAACGTCAATCCTGCACCGGCAGAAAAACCCAGACGTGGCCGTCGGCCCAAGAATGCTGCCACCACGCAGACGGCAGCCAGCCAGGCGCCCACAACAGAGACTGCGGTGAGCCTGGAGCAAACGCCTGCAGCAGTTTCGGTTGCGCAAGCAGCGGCCGCAGAAGCTTCGCTAATGGATACCACACCTGACGATACTAGCAATCTCAATCCAGCACCTACTGATGCGCCTGAAGAGTACGGTGCCGCCATGGGCTTGGAAAGCATCCCGCAGCAAGCAGTGAACACGTCCATCGCTTATGGTTCTGGCTGCGGCAATGTCCTCAAAGCGGCACGAGAGGCACAGGGCTTGAGTATCCACGAAGTGTCTGGCCAATTGCGCCTGGGCGTCAAGCAAATCCAGGCCATTGAGCAGGATGACTTTGATAAGTTGCCACAACCAAGCATTGTGCGCGGCTTTATCCGTAACTACGCACGCTTGCTCAATATTGATGTGGCGCCCATCATCGAGGCCTATCAACGCATCGTGCCTAACAAGACCCCGCTGCCCTTGAGTGTCCGCTCGAATGCCAGCCGTTCGGTGATTGATAAACCGGTGCGCGTCTTGCGTCCGCAACGCTTGCTCACCTTGCTGATCTTTTTGATATTAGCCGCGATTGCCGCCTATTTTTATATCAACCATATCAAGCCGCACACACTCAAAGATGCTTCACTGGCGCTGGATGTGGAAGAAATCAGTGAAACAACGGGTCAGCAAATCGAAATTCCAGTGCCTCCGGCAACTGCGACCGCCCCCGAAGCAAGCAACAGTGCGCCCGTAGAATCCGGCAATACTGCGAGTACAGCCTCGGTAGAGGCGCCCGCCGAAGCCAATCTAGCCATGCAACCGGCCGCAGGCATGCCGCCAGCGAGCCCGGCTGATACGGTTGCCAGCACGCCTACCATCGTTAGCACACCGACACCGGCGGCTGGTCAGTCGCTTGAAACGACCATGCTCAAAGCCGTGGATCCGCAGAAGGCAAACTTGAGCTTTAAAGTGACTGAAGACTCCTGGGTGCGCATTGAAGATATGCAAGGCAAAAAATTATTTAGTGAGGTACTCCCGGCCGGTTCAGAACGTCAGGTAGTGACAGACAAACCGGTCAATATCACGGTCGGGCATGCCGCCGGTACTCAGCTCACAATTGATAACCAGCCTTACGATTTAACCCAAGCCACACGTGGTCGTGTTGCGCGTATTCAATTGAAATAATCATGATATCCCGTAGACATACCCGTCAGGTCATGGTCGGACACGTTGCGGTCGGCGGTGGCTTATATGGTACACAGGTGTCGCCTGTGGTCGTGCAAAGCATGACCAATACCGATACCGCCGATGCGGCTGCCACCATCGCGCAGGTCTATGCCTTATGGCAGGCCGGCTCTGAAGTGGTCAGGATCACGGTCAACAGCGCCGAAGCTGCCGCGCAAGTCGCCACCATCCGCAAAGGCCTGGATGCCATGGGGTGCTCTGTGCCACTGGTGGGTGACTTTCACTTTAACGGCCACAAGCTGCTGCAAGCTTACCCGGATTGCGCCGAAGCACTGGCCAAGTATCGGATCAACCCCGGTAATGTCGGCAAAGGCAGCAAGCGTGACGAACAGTTTGCGGCGATGATAGAAGCCGCCATCCAGTACAAAAAAGCCGTCCGCATCGGCGTGAACTGGGGCAGCCTGGATCAAGCCAAAATGGCACAAATGATGGATGAGAATGGCAAGTCTGCCAACCCGCTCTCGGCAGATGAATTGATGCGCGAAGCCCTGATTCAATCCGCGCTCGAAAGTGCCCAGCAAGCCGTCGATTTAGGCTTAAACCCCGATCAAATCATCATTTCTTGCAAGGTTAGCAACGTGCAGGATCTGGTACTGGTCTATCAGGCGCTGGCGCAACGCTGTGATTATCCCCTGCATTTGGGACTGACTGAAGCGGGCATGGGCTCCAAGGGCATTGTTGCCTCCACTGCCGCACTGGCGATTCTGTTACAGCAAGGCATAGGCGACACCATCCGCGTCTCACTGACCCCCGAGCCGAATGAGTCCCGCACCAAAGAAGTCGTGGTCGCCCAAGAAATCCTGCAAACCATGGGTATCCGCTCATTTACGCCCTTGGTGACCGCCTGCCCTGGCTGCGGCCGGACCACCAGCACCTATTTCCAGGAGCTGGCCATGCAAATCCAGAGCTGGTTACGCAACCAGATGCCAATCTGGCGTAGCCAATATCCCGGCGTGGAAACCCTCAATGTGGCAGTCATGGGCTGCGTGGTCAATGGCCCTGGCGAGTCCAAATTAGCCAATATCGGCATTAGCCTGCCGGGCACAGGCGAAACGCCGGTGGCGCCAGTGTTTGTTGATGGTGAAAAAACCGTCACCCTTAAAGGCGACCATATTGCTGAAGAGTTTCAACAGATCGTGGATGAGTATGTGCGCACGCATTATGCCGAAGGTGGCAAATTGCGCACAAACAAAGCGCCCGTGATCCCGATTGTGGCCGTATAAGCCATCCACCTTCCCCATTCGTACAAGATGAGTCAAACATTTCAATCCATTAAAGGTTTTTACGACATCCTGCCAGAAGCCACGCCCTTGTGGTTCAAGCTTGAAGATACGGCACGCCGGATCTTGAGCCAGTATGGTTACAACAATATCCGCATGCCACTGGTCGAGCCGACCGAGTTGTTTGTGCGCAGCGTAGGCGAGCATACAGATATCGTAGAAAAAGAAATGTACGCCTGGGAAGACAAGCTCAATGGCGACAAACTGACGTTGCGCCCGGAAGGCACGGCAGGTTGCGTACGTGCCGTGGTGGAACACAATCTCACTTACAATGGCCCGCAACGCCTGTGGTACATGGGCCCCATGTTCCGTCATGAAAACGTACAAAAAGGCCGTCAGCGCCAGTTTCACCAAATCGGCGTGGAAGCCTTTGGCTTTGAAGGGCCCGATGTGGATGCCGAGCAAATCGTCTTGCTGGCCCGACTGTGGCAAGCGCTGGGCATTGCCGACGTTGAATTACAGTTAAATAGCATTGGTGATGCCGAGGAGCGCGCGCAATATCGCCAAACCTTGATTGCCTATTTTGAGCAACACATGGACTTGCTGGATGAAGACGCAAAACGTCGTCTGCATAGCAATCCCCTGCGCATTCTGGATACGAAAAACCCACGCATGCAGACCATGTGTGAGGCGGCCCCCAAGCTGATGGATTGCCTGGGTGAAACATCCAAGCAGCATTTTGCCCAATTGTGCACCCTGCTTGATCAGGCTGGCATTGCTTATACCATTAACCACAGACTGGTGCGTGGTCTGGACTATTACAACCGCACGGTCTTTGAATGGGTGACCACCAAACTTGGCGCGCAAGGCACCATTGCCGGCGGCGGACGCTACGACACGCTGGTAGAACGTATTGGTGGGAGTGCGACTCCGGCTTGCGGCTTTGGCATTGGTCTGGAACGCGTATTCCTGTTGATGCAGGAATATGGCGTCACCGCCCAGAACCAACCCGATATTTACCTGGTCAATGTGGGCGAGTTGGCGACACAAAAAGCCTTTACGCTGGCCGAAAGACTGCGTAGCATGGGACTCAAGGTGGTCTTGCACGCCGGTGGCGGTAGCTTCAAATCACAAATGAAAAAGGCCGACCGCAGTGGTGCGCGCTTTGCCGGCATTTTTGGGGATGATGAAGCAGCCGTTGACGAACTCACCTTAAAACCCATGCTGGGTCAAGGCGAACAAGCACGTGTCAGCTTTGATCAAGTCGCCTCCATCGTTAATGCGGGCTGATTGGCGGCAGTGTTCTGTTTGAATGATGACTGGTCTGAATAGCAAGGCTGGTAAATATCAACAACGGTCGCTGGCATGGCGATAAATCCGTAATTTTGTGAATCTGGTGATTGATCTATCAACATGAGCGAAATCTTAAATATCCAGGACCTCAATATTTACCCGGCAAATGCGCCAGGGCGCTACTTGGTCAAACAGGCCTCGCTCAGCCTCGCCCGTGGCAAGACTACTTGTATCGTTGGTGAGTCTGGGAGTGGCAAAAGCCTCACTGCGCTCAGTATCATGAGGCTACTTTCCCCGCAATTGCGCATGCAAGGCCGCGTGGTGTTTCAAGGCCAGGATCTCAGCCAATTAAGCGAGCGAGAAATGCAAGCCATCCGTGGTCGACAAATCGGCATGATTTTTCAGGAGCCCATGACCTCGTTAAACCCGGTACTCACCATCGGCTTTCAGATCGGTGAGCCACTGCAAACGCATTTAGCGCTTAAAGGTGCCGCACTTAAACAAAAAGTCGCTGAATTACTAACGCAAGTGGGCATTGATCCCACGCGCGCCAACAGTTATCCCGACGAACTTTCAGGCGGGCAACGTCAGCGTGTCATGATAGCCATGAGCATTGCCTGTCAACCTGCCCTGCTGATTGCCGATGAGCCGACAACTGCACTAGATGTCACCGTGCAAGCACAGGTGCTGCGCTTGCTCGATGAACTCAAGCAAAGGCTGAATATGGCGATGCTGTTTATTACCCATGACTTCGGTGTGGTCGCTGATATTGCCGACGATGTCATCGTCATGTTCAGAGGTGAAATCGTAGAAGCTGGCCCGGTCAGCCAGGTATTGGATGCGCCACAGCATCCATATACCCGCGCGTTGCTCGCTTGCGTGCCCGATGCCGAGGGCAAAAAAGTGTTGCAGCCCATCCGCTATGACTGGCTGACGCCTGCGTGAGGTCGATATGACGGATTTCCTGTTACAAGCCCATCATCTAAGCAAAAGTTACCGTCAGCGGACCGGCACGCTCGGGCTGAATACCCAGACCATACATGCCCTCGACGATGTCAGCCTGCAACTCAAACGCGGCAGTACGCTGGCTGTGGTCGGCGAATCTGGCAGCGGAAAATCGACACTGGCTCGCGGCATTTTGCGCCTGTTGCCGCTAGACCAAGGCCAGGTGCTGTTCGATGGTCAGGACTTTCTCGCGCTAGACCAAAGCAGCCTGCGTCATGCACGCCGCCATATGCAAATGGTGTTTCAGGACCCATTTGCTTCACTCAACCCTAGAATGCGTGTGGGTGAAATCATTGCCGAGGGCCTGGTGATCCATGGCGTCGGCGATAAAAAACAACAACAAAACAGCGTCTTTGAGATGCTGGAAAAAGTCGGGCTAAAAGCTGAAGATGCCAGCAAATATCCGCACCAGTTTTCAGGCGGCCAACGCCAGCGTATCGGCATCGCGCGTGCCCTGATTCTGCAGCCCAAGCTGGTCATCTGCGATGAGCCGGTGTCGGCGCTAGATGTATCAGTGCAGGCGCAAATCCTCCTATTACTCAAGCAACTGCAACAAGAAATGGGGCTCAGTTACCTGTTTATCACGCATGATTTACGCGTGGTCAGACATATTGCCGATGATGTTCTGGTCATGCAAAAAGGCAAAGTAATTGAGCAAGGAAGCGTAGAAACCATTTATAATGCTCCCCAACAAAAATATACCCAACAGCTGCTCAGCGCAATTCCTGGTCAAGGCCTGCGCGGGGCTGCCGCATAATTAAGATCCTAATACAAGAATACGCAGGAAATTCAATGGCATACGATTTGGAAGAACAGGAACAACTAGACGAGTTTAAAGCCTGGTGGAACAAAAACGGTAAACTGGTCACCCGCCTGGTGATTGCAGCGGTCGTCGTCTATGGCGGCTGGCAAGGATACCAGTCTTACATGAATAGCAAGGCCACTGCCGCCTCTACCGCCTATCAGACCTTGATCAGCAGCTCATTGCTGGATGTTGATAGCAAAAAAGCCGAGCAAATTAGCAAAGAAGCCCAAGCCATTGAGCAAGACTACAGCATGACCCCTTATGCAGGCCGTGCCGCCCTGTTTGCAGCGCGCGCATTGCATGAAGCCAAGCAGTCCGAAGCCGCTGAAAAGCAATTGCGCTGGGCGATGGCTGAAGCAAAAGAACCCGCCATTAAACAGATGGCCGCCATTGAAATTGCCGGCTTGCAAATTGAGCGCAATGCACTGGACGATGCCAAGAAAACCTTGGAAGGCATCAATGACCCAGGCTTTGATGGCATTAAAAACAGTTTGCTTGGCGATATCCTGATGGCGAAAAAACAGGAAAAAGAAGCGAAACAAGCCTATACCAAAGCATTGCAAGCGCTTGATCCTGAAGGAAAATTGTTTTACCTGACCCAGCAAAAGCTGGATGCTTTAGGATAATTGCTGATGAAGTTGAATGTTGCCGCCATGCCTGTCCCGTCTCACCGTCTCAAACAATGGACACTGGTTGCCCTGTGTTTCATCGGGAGCAGTTTGACTGCGTGTACGGCATTCAACGATGTTAAAACCAATTTAAGTGAAAGTATTTTTGGCGCCGAGCCTGCCAACCCGCCTGTAGAGCTTGAGGAAATCAAATCCTCTTACGAGACACGCGTACAGTGGTCCACCGATGTGGGCGAGGCAGGCCGTTTCAGCTACGTGCCCGTCCTGGCTGATAACATGGTATATGCCGTCAATGCTGAAGGCAGCGTCATGCAGCTTTCTGCAGAAAATGGCAAAACGCTGTGGCAAACAGAATTAGGCGAGCCCATCAGCAGTGGCGCAGGACTGGGCGGTGGCCTGGTATTGGTCGGGACCAGCAAAGGCCACGTCTATGCACTCAACTTGAATGGCAGAAAGCTGTGGAGCGCCGTGCTCTCCAGTGAAATACAAGGCTCCCCGCGCTATTATGATGGTACGGTGATTGTGCGTACCACCGATCACCACATTTACGGCATTGATGCGGCGGATGGCCGACGCAAATGGTCTTATGAACGTGCCACCCCTTCCCTCTCGCTCAAAACGCATGCGGGCATCGTCGTGGATGGCGGCGCCATTTATGCAGGCTTCCCTGGCGGGAAACTGGTGGCGATTCGTGCCGACAATGGCAAACTGATTTGGGAAGCAACGGTTGCCCAACCCAAAGGCGTGACCGAAATCGAACGGATTGCCGACATCACCAGCCTGCCGTTTGTCGATGGCCCGCTGGTGTATGTGGTAGCTTATCAGGGCAAAGTCGCCGCGGTTGACCGTCAGCGTGGACAAGTGGTGTGGAGCCGCGATATTTCAAGCTATGTCGGCCTGACCGCAGAGAATAACAAAGTGTACCTGAGCCACACCATCGGCTCAGTCTACTCACTGGATGCCAGCAATGGCAAAACCTTTTGGCGCCAGGGCAACCTGGGCTACCGTAACCTGACCGTGCCTCTGCCACTCAGCAATATTGTGGCTGTTGGTGACCTGGAAGGCTATGTCCATTTACTGAGCCAGGATGACGGCAGCTTTGTTGGTCGTCTGCAATTAGGTTCCAAACCCCTTATGGCATTGATCGCAGGCACCAATGCCAACCAGTTTCTTGCACAATCGCGTGACGGTCACCTTTACGCAGTGACATATAAATAATGCTACCTACCATCGTGCTTGTTGGCCGACCCAATGTCGGCAAATCTACTTTATTCAATCGTTTGACCAAATCGCGAGATGCGCTGGTCGCCGATTTGCCTGGTCTCACGCGTGACCGGCACTACGGCCGAGGCCTGGGCGCCAGCCAGCCCTATCTGGTCATTGATACCGGCGGCTTTGAGCCCACCGCAGATACGGGTATCTTGAAAGAAATGGCCAAGCAAACCTTGCTTGCCATTGATGAAGCCGATGTCATTATTTTCCTGGTCGACGCCCGTGCAGGCCTGACACCGCAAGAATTTACCATTGCGCAAACCTTGCGCAAGGCCCAGCGGCCGGTGCTGCTGGCAGTGAACAAAACCGAAGGCATGCGCAAAGCCATCGTCAGCGCTGACTTTCATGAACTGGGCATGGGTGAACCCCTGTCCATCTCTTCCGCGCATGGCGAAGGGGTCAGAGACTTGATTGAACTGGCGCTGGAAACCATCGCCGATAAGGAAATCGAAGCTTCCGAGCCTGTGAATCCGGACAATCCCCGCATTGCAATTGTTGGCCGCCCTAACGTAGGCAAATCGACACTGGTGAATGCGCTGCTGGGAGAAGACCGCGTGATTGCCTTTGACCAGCCAGGCACGACTCGCGACTCGATTGAAATCGCGCTCGAAAAGAACGGCAAGCACTATACGATTATTGACACTGCGGGCGTACGCAAGCGCGGCAAGGTCTTTGAAGCGGTTGAAAAATTCTCCGTGATCAAAACCATGCAAGCGATTGAAGACGCCAACGTGGCTATTTTGGTGGTGGATGCCCAAGAGGGCATTACCGAGCAGGATGCACACGTTGCGGCCTATATTGTCGATGCCGGACGTGCTCTGGTCGTCGCCATTAACAAATGGGATGGCTTGCAGGATGATGAGCGAGAATGGATCAAACGCGAAATCGACCGTAAACTGCAATTCCTCGACTTTGCCAAATTCCACTATATCTCGGCGCTGCGTAAAAAAGGCCTGAATGAGTTACTGGACTCAGTTGATGTTGCCTTTAAGGCGGCCATGGCCAAGTTAGCCACGCCACAACTGACGCGTGTGCTTGGCGAGGCCACCACCCAGCATCAACCACCCATCAGCCGTGGTATTCGCCCCAAACTGCGCTATGCACACCAGGGCGGCAGCAACCCACCGATTGTGGTGGTACACGGCAACCACATTGATGGCGTCAAAGCGAGCTATACGCGTTTTCTCGAAGGGGTGTTCCGTAAAGCCTTTCAATTGGTAGGCACACCGCTACGCGTGCAATACCATCAGGGTGAAAACCCGTTTGATAGAGAAGACGAGCGCAAAAAAGGCGAAGGCCTGGTCACCATGCGTAGACGTAAAAATGAAATGCGCGCCAAGCTGAAAGCGCGCAACGAGCAAAATAAAACCAAAAAATAATTGCTTGGGCGCTCAGGATGGGCTTTTACTTTATTCCATCCTGCGCGGTCAAGCTTACACGCACAGGCAGCACGCCTCTTGAGTGCTCAACTTGAAATCAGACTTATTTCAAGCTGATTTCATAGGTTTGCCAGCCTTGTATGCCTTGCCAGCTTATCATCGCAGGCACATGCCAGCTGGTTATCCTCAGCAGCCACCCAACGGATCACCGACCATCCCTGCAGTTGTCCAATCTGCACCACTGCCTTGATCAAAGCGGTGCCAACACCCTGCCCTCTGACCGCGGATGCTACAAACAAATCATCGAGATAACCGCCCATGCTCGCCGCCAAGGGTCTAACAAAAGCACGATAATGTGCAAATCCAATCAGGCGCCCCTGCGCATCTACTGCCACCAAAGCAAATATGGCGGGAGACGGCTGGTGTAAGCACTGCCAGACCTGTTCCCGCTTGGCGACAGACTGATTCACAGCATAAAACCTGGCGTAGTCAGCATACAAGGCTGACCACTCGGCATGATCTTCACCAGCGATTGGACGAATATGGAAACGGGATGGTTGTGTCATGGGAGTTCTTCAGTCATACGGCAAACAAAAAAAGGGACCTTGCGGTCCCTTTGCATCCCTTTCAAAGGTTTATCGCAAGGTGGGCAACAGATTTTTTGCGCTCACGCCCAGCTCTTGTGCCATGCTGGCCCCCAACTTCTTGGCAAAGCGATCCACAACCGTCTCCTGGTAGGTGAAATCAACGATTTCAGCCTGCTTGATCACTTCACGGGCGACGTATTCTGCGCTGCCTTGCGCATCCGCCAGACCCAGCTTGATACTTTCTTCGCCGTTCCAGAACAGGCCACTAAAGGTGTCTGCATCTTCCTTGAGGCGGCTACCGCGGCCTTCACGCACCACGGTGATAAATTGCTGGTGGATTTGATTGAGCATGCTTTGCGCAAACGCCTGCTGCTTTGGATTGACCGGTGAGAATGGATCCAGCATGCCTTTGTTTTCGCCGGCAGTCATCAAACGGCGCTCTACCCCCACTTTTTTCATGGCTTCAGTAAAGCCGTAGCCATCCATCAGCACGCCGATAGAGCCAACGATACTGGCTTTATCGACAAATATTTTGTCCGCTGCGACGGCAATGTAATAGCCTCCCGAAGCGCAGATATCTTCAACCACGGCATAGACAGGAATTTCCGGGTGCAATTTGCGCTGACGGTGGATTTCATCATTGATGATGCCTGCTTGTACCGGACTGCCACCTGGACTGTTGATACGCAAGATAATACCCTTGGTGCCCTTGTTGTCGTAAGCATCATTGAGGCTGCTGATCACCGCATCGGCATTGACTTGGCCACCGGCCTCAATCACGCCGGAAATGTCGATCAGCGCAGTGTGTGCAATAGAGGTGCTTTTGCTTTGCCCAACCCAGCCCAACAACATCATGAGCAGGAAGAACAGATAGATAAACGTCAGCGACTTGAACAACACAGACCAGCGTCTGGCTGTTTTTTGCTCCTGCAATCCGGCCAGTGCAATTTTTTCTACCGTGCGCAAAGCCCAATCCTGCGAGGCAGGGCTGGGTTGTGTGTCTGAGGATGGCGTATGGTTTTCTTGCATCATTCAACTTTCGTCTATTAATTTTTAGCTATTCTAGCAATATTTGTGTGCTCGCCGTTGGCTATTTAAGAGGCTGTCACACGGACGAATCCTCATCACTAAAACTGATCGAGATGGACCGTGATCATGCCATCGGCTTCAGTAACAGGGATGGATGACAGGCGCTTGCCCTGGCATGGCCCCACCACACAATAGCCGGTTTCTGGCGCGTACATGGCTCCATGCGTCGCACAGATCAACCACTCTTGTGTCATGTTAAAAAATTTACCATGCTCCCAGTCCAGCTCCACCGGCACATGCGCACAGCGATTAACATACGCATAGGGCTTGCCCTCAAAGCGGACGACAAAGCCGGTGGCATGCGGACCGAGCGCCGGGATATCAAAGCGTAACCCATCGCCTTTTTCAGGCAAGGCGGCACTGTCAAAAGTGACGGCGTTCAGGCTCATGTCTGCTCCAATAACCAGGCGCTTAATGTTGCCACATCATGAAACAGGTAATCCGGGGAATACTGCTGTAAATGCTCAGCTGTTTGCGACCCATAACTGACCGCAGCCGTGATCACCCCTGCGTTTTTGCCCATTTGCATATCATATTGTGAGTCGCCTATCATCAAGGTACGCTCTGGCATCACCACCAGTTCGTCCATGAGCGCATCCAGCATTTGCGGATGCGGTTTCGAAAAACACTCATCCACGGTTTTGGTGGCATTAAAGCACCTGGCCAGGCCCGATTGTTGCAAAGCAGTATTTAAGCCACGCCGCCCTTTGCCTGTCGCGACCGCCTGCTTGCAACCTTTGCGGTCGATGGCAATAATCGTTTCGGCAATGCCTTCAAACAATACAATATTGTTTTCATTGTTGTAATAGTTACGGTTGTAATTGGAGACCAGGGCCTGTGCCTGAAACTCTGGAATATCACCAAACAGTACTTCTATGGATTCGCGCAGTCCCAGGCCGATAATGCTACGCGCACGTGCTTCGGTCAGGCCGGGTAGGCCTGCCTGTTCTGCGGCCTTAATCAGCGCCTGAGAAATCAAACCGGTAGAATCTGCAATGGTGCCATCCCAATCCCAGACAATTAAATCAAACTGTTTCACTAAATCAGACTTCTTCACTCAGCAAACTTTCTTTAAAACTCAACATTGATGCGGCCAGAACACACGACCAACTTTATTTTACGGCCTGAAGTTGACGTTGTTGTTGCAAAAAGCTTTCTAATTCTGCCGGCAACGGTGCCACCAAATGCAAGGGCTCTCCCGTCAGCGGATGGGCAATCCGCGTCTCGCTGGAATGCAAAAACATGCGTTTCAAGCCCTGCTTGCTTAATTGCTTGTTCAAGGCAAAGTCACCATATTTATCGTCACCCAGAATCGGGAAGCCCAAATGAGACAACTGCACCCGCAACTGGTGCGTACGTCCGGTGATTAATTTGGCTTGTAAAAAACTGTACTGTCCCAACACGGATTGCAGGTAAAACCAGGTTTCAGAGATTTGCGTTTCCACCTCAAACTTGCCTTTGGCCGCATGTCGCTTGGCGGTCAAGCCACTTGCCTTGAGTGACTTTCTGCCGCCCGCTTCGTGATTGAGCAAAGGTTCATCCACGACTTGCACCCTGCGCTCACCACTTTCTGTCACGTATTTCTGCAAATCCAGGGTGACTTTCTTTTTCGCCTCTGTCCACTGCCCCTGCACCAGGATTAAATAGCGTTTATCCATATGATGATGGCGCATGGCTTCGTGCAAGGCAGTCAAAGCCGAGCGTTTTTTGGCAATCATCAATACGCCAGAGGTTTCACGGTCCAGACGGTGCACCAGCTCGAGAAATTTGGCTTGCGGCCGCTCCAGGCGCAATTGCTCAATCACGCCCAGACTGATACCACTGCCACCATGGACCGCCATCCCGGCCGGTTTATTCAGTGCCAGCATAGCATCATCCTCATAAATCACTTGCTCGGCCAACTTGGCCTTGACCGTTGGAGCGGCAGGCTTGGCTGCCGCTTCCGCAAGGCGAATGGGCGGCACGCGCACTTCATCGCCCATTTGCAATCGGTATTCCGCATCAACGCGCTTCTTATTGACGCGGACTTCGCCACTGCGCAAAATCCGGTAAATATGGCTCTTAGGCACGCCTTTGAGCACCTTGGTCAGAAAGTTATCTACCCGCTGTGTTTCAGACGCCTCGTCCACCATCAAGAATGTGACGCGATCACTGGCGGGCCTGAGCTCGGAATCGAGGCTGGAAGCCATTGCGGCCGTCGCGGATGTGGATGATCGTAATTGTGAGCTCATAGTTGCAGGTCGTGCTTTGCTTTATCAGGACTTATGGATATACTGTCGAGATTCTGAATCAATGGTTTACCGGCAAAAGCGACAACATTGCCATGCCGATTTCGAGATGACAAACTGTTTTCATCTCTGACCTGAGAGCCCTGATATCCGGACTCGCCAGATTTTGGGTCTCGTCAATGCATTCAGAATCAAAAAAATTTTGGTGAATACCGCTCGCCATCAAGTAGCGATAATTAATTAGAAATGTTTTAACGCGAAGCTCACGCAGAATAACCAAAGAAATGAGCTCGGCGTTAGCCAACCCGAATTTTAACGAAATTGCCCTCTGTTTAGGGTTTTATTTTTGCAGTCTATCGCGCTGGACAATACAGGTCACACACTCCTGCCACGCACACACTGCCCCTTGCAGAAACCGAGTCTTCAGCCACATTCAGTGTTGGCTGCACTCAAGTGCATATTGATGCCTGCCTGCTGCGCTGACAATCTTGTAGCGCACCTCGCAAAAGCCATTGCACATCCCCGGTGACATCTTGGTCACTTCGTTAAGTTCTGGTGGTTGTTTACGACCACGGCCCGCCCTGCGCACATCTCTATTCTGTGGCTTCGTCTAGGAGCCCTGCATGAAAAGAATGTTGTTTAACGCAACGCAATCAGAAGAATTGCGCGTTGCGATCGTCGATGGACAAAAACTCATCGATCTGGATATTGAACACGCTGGTAAAGAACAGCGCAAAAGTAATATCTACAAAGGGGTGATCACCCGTATTGAACCGTCTCTCGAAGCCGCATTTGTCGACTACGGCACTGACAGACACGGCTTTTTGCCGTTCAAGGAAATTGCCCGCAGTTACTTCCAGGAAAAACCGGATCAAGGACGAGCCCGTATTCAGGACGTGATCAAAGAAGGTCAGGAAGTCATTGTGCAGGTAGACAAAGACGAGCGCGGCAGCAAAGGCGCTGCGCTGACTACCTTTATCTCGCTGGCTGGCCGTTACCTGGTCTTGATGCCCAACAATCCACGCGGAGGCGGTGTCTCGCGTCGCGTGGAGGGTGAAGATCGCAATGAGTTGCGCGACACCATGGCGCAACTGGAAGTGCCTAACGGCATGAGCATCATTGCCCGCACCGCTGGCATTGGCCGCAATGCAGAAGAGCTGCAATGGGATTTGAATTACCTGACCCAATTGTGGCAAGCGATTGAAGATGCCTCCAATTTCCAGCCTGGCGCTTACCTGATTTACCAGGAAAGCAGCCTGGTGATCCGCGCCATCCGTGACTACTTCAGTGCTGATATCGGCGAGATCCTGATTGATACCGCTGACGTACACGAGCAAGCCTTGCAGTTCATGAACCACGTGATGCCAGGCAATGTGACCCGCGTCAAACTGTATCAGGACGAAATTCCGCTGTTCTCCCGCTTCCAGATCGAACATCAGATCGAATCTGCGTTTGCGCGTGAAGTACGTCTGCCTTCCGGTGGCGCCATCGTGATCGACCACACCGAAGCACTGGTGTCCATCGACGTCAACTCTGGCCGCTCCATCAAAGGCGCAGATATTGAACAAACCGCGTTTAATACCAACCTTGAAGCGGCCGAAGAAGTGGCACGTCAGATGCGTCTGCGTGACCTGGGTGGCCTGGTGGTCATTGACTTTATTGACATGGAAAACCAGCGCAACCAGCGTGATGTCGAGAACGCCCTGCGCGACGCCTTGCATCACGACCGCGCACGCGTGCAAATGGGCAAGATTTCACGCTTTGGCCTGTTGGAAATGTCCCGCCAGCGCCTGCGTCCTAGCCTGGGCGAAACCAACCACATGACCTGTCCTCGTTGTAACGGTACCGGTCATATCCGCGGTATCGAATCCACGGCCTTGCATATCCTGCGCATCACGCAGGAAGAGGCCATGAAGGACAACAGCGCCATCATTCAGGTACAGTTGCCGGTTGAAGCCGCCACTTTCCTGCTCAATGAAAAACGTGCCGACATCCACAAGATTGAGCAACGCACCGGCGTGGAAGTGATCCTGATTCCTAACATCCATATGGAAACGCCAAATTACAACATCTTGCGTATCCGCCATGATGATGTGAACGAAGAAACCACGCAAGCCAGCTACAAGATGGTGGACTTGCCAAGCGAGTCTGATTACCAGCATCGCCTGGAACAGGCTGCAGCCCCTGCCAAAGCAGAAGCTTTAGTCAAAGGCATTACGCCTGCGACATCGGCCCCGATTGTAGAAGAGAAACCTGCGCCTGCGCCGGTACAAGTGACTGAGCAGAAAAAGTCATTCTTTGGCGTGATCAAGTCCTGGCTTGGTCTGGACGAAAAAGAAGTGGTGCCCTCAGAACCTGAAAAACCAGCGCGCGAAAGCAAAGAGCATGGCCGTGACCGGAACAAAAACCGTAACCGTCGTGACCGTCAGCGTGACCGCGGCCAAGAGCGTAATGAGCGTCCAGCCAATGAACGTGCAGGCAAAGAGCAACAGGAAACGCAGCATGGTAGCAAACCTCGCCAGGAGCGTCCGGCACAGGAAAAACCTGCGCAGAGAGAACGTCAAGAGCGCCAAGCCAATCAAGAAGTCAAAGCAGAGACCAATCAGCCCGCATTGACCGCGCAATCAGGCGACAATAAGCAGGAACGTGGTGAGCGCGGCAACCGCCGTAACCGTCATGGCCGCCGTGATCGCCGTAACCGTGATGAAGCGCCCAACCAGAACGTTGTAGAGTCTGAAAACAGTGTGGTGACTGAAACTGCTGCATCCGTCAATCTTGCCGCTGCACCAGTTGTTGCTGACACAGTGCCTACGTTTGCGGTGACAGAAACAACTGCCGCAGTTAGCCCAGTAGAAGTAGTGGCTGCCGCACCAATCGTAGAGAACCCTGCTGCCACAGTGGAAACGCCCGTTGAAGACACCGCCATCCAAAGCGCAGATGACAATCAGACTGAAGCGCCCAAGGCACAAAAACCTGCGCGCAATCGTTCAAGAGCAGGCAAGCCAGCAGGAAAAGCCAAAGCGAAACAGGCTGATCAGGCAGTAGACACCAGCGGGATTGAATTGGTGGAAACCGCTGCAACGTCCTCCCCTGTCGTGACTGAGGCTACAGAAGCCCCAGCGGAAGCGAAAAAGAAACCGGCCCGTAAACGCAAACCGTCCGCGGCAAAAACTACAGAAACCCAGGCGGACAGTGGTATTCAACTGGTTGAAACCAAAGCAGAAGTGGTGAATACAGGTGTTGAAGCCACCCAGAAAACCAAAAAGCCACGTAATGCGGCTAAATGGAAAAAAGACGAAGCCAGCACCGGTGAAGATGGACTGGTCATGGTAGAGACGCAGAAGTAATCAAACTGAGTCTGATAAAAAAAGAGGGCCTGTCAGGCCCTCTTTTTTTATGGCATCAACCGCATTACCAACTGGAGTGCCAACGCACGATACTCCAATAGCCGACTATTGTCAGCAAGATAGAGACCACAACATGCGAGGTGACATAAAGCAACATTCCACCGTAATTTTGCTTTTGTAACAAGCTGAAAGCTTCTGCCGAAAAGGTAGAGAAAGTGGTTAACCCGCCCAAAAAACCGGTTGTCATCAACAAGCGCCACTCCATAGACAGGGTTGGAATCACCTGCAAGATACCCAACGCAATGCCCATTAACAGGCCCCCAATGGCATTGGCGAGAAAAGTGCCGAACGGGATCAGTCCACCTTGATTCAAGCTCAATGCCAGGCCCCATCTGATCCATGCACCAACACTGGCACCGAATGCGACTGCTAGCCATGATTTCATTTGAATATCCTTCTAAAACGTGAACAGGCAATGTATCATAAGTTTAAAAACATTCAGCTTCAACCGCCCGTTGATTTAAAGAGATTGCCTTGCGTTTACTATTCGTTACTTCAGAAGTTTTCCCGTTAATCAAAACAGGTGGTTTGGCAGATGTCAGTGGTGCACTCCCCACCGCCCTCGCTAGCAGTGACACAGAGATTCAAATTCTGTTACCGGCTTATCGTGGCATGCTGGCGCAATGTAGTTCACCCAAACACTTGGGCAGCTTACAGCCCTTCCATGATATCCGCTGCGAGCTCTACAAAACTTTATTACCAGGTACCAATATCCCCTTGCTGCTCATAGACTGCCCTGCGCTCTATGACCGGGATGGCGGCCCTTACCATCACCCGCTCCATGGGGAGTGGGAAGATAACCCGTTGCGGTTTGGGGTGTTGTCAAAAGTGGCAGCCATGTTGGCGATGCCTAACATGCTGCAGGCCTGGCAGCCAGAGATCGTCCATTGCAATGACTGGCAAACTGGATTAACGCCCTACTACCTCAAGCAAATGGGCAGCCAGGCCAAGTCCGTGTTCAGCATCCACAACCTGGCCTTCCAAGGCAACTTTCATGCTGACTGGCGCTATCGATTAACCCTCAACCTTGAGGACTATCAGGCAGAAGGCTACGAGTTTTATGGCCAGGTCTCATTCATGAAATCCGGTCTGTTTTACGCCGATGCTTTATCAACCGTCAGCCCAACCTATGCCCGAGAAATTCAAACCGATCAGTTTGGTTTTGGTTTTCAAGGCTTGCTGCAGCATCGTGCGGCAGATTTAACCGGGATTTTGAATGGCATCGATACCGAAATCTGGAATCCCGCACAAGACCCTTATTTGCCAGCACACTACACTGCCAGTGCGTTATCCGGCAAGCAAGCGATCAAGCAAGCCTTGCAGGCAGAATTAGGACTGCGTCAGCAAGCAGATACGCCACTGTTGGGGGTCGTTAGTCGCCTCACCTATCAAAAAGGGCTGGATATGCTGATCGAGATTGCTGACGTACTGCTTGGCAGCGGCTGTCAATTAGCCGTGCTTGGCAGTGGTGAGGCCAGCATGCAACGGCAGTATCTGAGTTTAATGCAACGCTATCCTGGACAAGTGGCCGTGACCATCGGCTATAACGAGCCACTCTCGCACCGTATCATGGCCGGTACCGATATTTTCGTCATGCCCTCGCGGTTTGAGCCCTGCGGGCTGAACCAGATGTATGGCTTGCGATATGGCACGATTCCCGTAGTCGCCAATACTGGTGGACTGGCAGACTCAGTGCATGGCGGCGAAATCAATGCCCAAGGGGTTCCCGGCACGATGACTGGATGGGTCATGGCTGACAATGACGCATCGACACTTTTGGTCACATTACAAACTGCGATGCAGGTTTATGCCAATTCTGGTCAGTGGCAACAGCTGCAACGGCAAGCGATGCAACAGGATGTGAGCTGGGAAACCAGCGCCCAACACTATCAAACACTGTACCAAAACGTGCTTTCAAGCCCAAAAGCCTGATTTTTAAAGCCAGAGAGACAAAAAGGAGAAGTTGGCACGGAAGCTGCTTATTACTAATCAAGCTTCTCCAAAGCTAACTTCTCCTCCCTCAAGACGCCGAATAGGCGTCTTTTTTTTGCCTGAATTCAGACTCAGTCGCTTATTCAGCGGCCGCAGGTGGTGTCATATTCAAAAAGTGTTCGCGGTAATACTTAAGCTCATCAATCGACTCATAAATATCCGCCAGGGCTTCATGACGGCTGGCTTTTTTAAATCCCGCATAAATATCCGGGCGCCAGCGACGTGATAACTCTTTAAACACGCTTACATCAAGATTGCGGTAATGGAAAAATGACTCCAGGCGTGGCATGTAACGCGCCATAAAGCGCCTGTCTTGACAAATTGAATTGCCACACATCGGCGACTTGCCTGCAGGCACATGCTCTTTCAAGAATGCCAGCATGGCATCTGTTGCTGCTTCTTCATCCAGGGTCGATGCCTTGACCTTATCGATCAAGCCACTCCGGCCATGCGTGCCTTTATTCCAGGCATCCATGCCATCGAGTACCGCGTCAGACTGATGAATGACCAGCACAGGGGACTCTGCAATCACATTTAATTGTGCATCGGTGACGACGGCAGCTAATTCCAGAATGCGGTCCGTGTCAGGCAGTAAACCGCTCATCTCCATATCCAGCCAGATTAAATTGTCCTGATTAGTTGCCAATTGTGTGCCTCTCGTCATGATTTCCATTAAAATGAAACATTATATTCAGTTCAGTGAACAAGGTGGAGTTAAATCCATCAAAATAGCTAACTGAAATCATTCATCATCATTACTGTTATGTCCGGATTATTTACTCAAATTTTTGTCGCTGTGATTGTAATCAGCTTGGCAGTACGTGTCTGGCTGGGCTTGCGCCATATTCGCCATATCCAGCAACATCGTGCACAAGTGCCTGCTGCCTTTAGTCAAACAATCAGCCTGGAGGCACATCAACGCGCTGCAGACTATACGACCGCCAAGGTAAAACTGCGCTTGAGTGAAACCGTCATGGAGTCATTGATTTTGCTGGCACTCACGCTAGGCGGCGTTTTACAACTGCTGGATCAGGCCTGGCAACAATGGCTGCCTGACCATGAAATCATTCGTGGTGCACTGGTCATTTGCTCGGCCATGTTGATCTCGGGTGCAGCCACCCTGCCGTTTGATTACATTCAGACTTTTAAAGTCGATGAGAAATTTGGCTTTAACAAGATGTCACGCAGCATGTTTTTTAGTGACCTGGTTAAACACACCGTTGTTGGCTTAATGCTAGGCGGACCAATCTTGTTTGTCGCGCTCTGGCTCATGCAAGGTGCTGGCGATTTATGGTGGCTCTACCTGTGGCTGATCTGGAGTGCCTTTAATCTGTTTATGCTGGCCGTCTATCCCATCTGGATTGCGCCACTGTTTAACAAGTTTACGCCCATGCAGGATCAATCCCTCAAGGCACGTATTGAGGCCCTGTTGCAAAAATGCGGCTTTGCCAGCCAAGGCTTGTTTGTGATGGATGGATCCACTCGCTCTGGTCATGGCAATGCCTACTTCACCGGATTTGGCAAAAACAAACGTGTTGTGTTCTTTGACACCTTGCTGGAAAAGCTTAGTGCCGATGAAATTGAAGCGGTGTTGGCCCATGAGCTTGGTCACTTCAAACACCAGCATGTCATTAAACGCATTATCATGATGTTTGGATTAAGCCTGTTAGGACTGGCGTTATTGGGTTACCTGATCAAACAGGAATGGTTCTTTACAGGGCTGGGGATTTCGGCACCGAGTAACCACATGGCTTTGCTGTTGTTCGTGCTGGTCTCGCCCGTCTTCATGTTTATTCTGCGTCCAGTCATGGCGGCTTACTCCCGAACCAATGAGTTTGAAGCCGACCACTACGCGGCACAACAATCCAGACCACAGTTTCTGATTGATGCACTGGTCAAGCTGTATCGTGACAATGCGTCTACGTTGACGCCGGATCCACTCCACTCTGCATTCTATGACTCGCATCCACCGGCGAGCCTGCGGATTGCCAAGTTACAAACGTACGCATGAAAGCGCTCCTGCTGATCAGTTGGTCTTTATTGCTCGCCAGCCATGATGCAAGCGCAACTGAAGCCCAGCTGCAAGCAGGAAAAAAACTGGTCGACACCCATTGCATCAGTTGTCATGCCAGCAGCTATGGCGGCGATGGTAGCGGCATTTATACACGTGACTACCGCAAAGTGCGCTCTTTCAATGGATTAAAAGCTCAAGTCACCAACTGTAATACCATGCTCAACCTTAAATGGTTCGATGATGAAGAGCAGCAAGTGGTACAGTACTTGAATCACACCTACTATCATTTCTAGCATGTCGCATCCAGGCCTGATTGTCGCTGCCTATGGCAAGCGCTATAACGTAGAATTGCCCGATGGGCGAATTCTTAGCTGTGTCACGCGTGGCAAAAAAGTCGATAATGCGGCAGGTGACCGCGTCACAGTGACCCTCACCGCCAACAATGAAGGCGTCATCGAGAAAACTGCAGAACGGACCACCCTGCTCTATCGCAGCAATGCTTATAAAAGCAAAGTGCTGGCAGCCAATGTCACCCAGATATTGATTGTGCTGGCAACGCAGCCCAGCTTTTATGAAGACCTGCTTAACCGTTGCCTGGTCGCTGCAGAAGCCGCTGGCATTCGGGCCGTGATTCTCCTCAACAAATGTGACTTGCCTAACCCGCAAGCCCTACAAAAGCTGGAGCAATATGCAGCGCTTGGCTACCTCACTTTGCAACTCAATGCACGGCAATCGGTAGAGGTGCTCAAACCGTTGCTGGCAGGTCATACCAGCGTGCTGGTAGGACAATCCGGCATGGGAAAATCTACGATTATCAATAGCCTACTCCCTGAAGCTCGCAGCAAAACACAGGAAATCAGTACCACACTAGATAGTGGCAAACACACCACGACAGCCACCCATCTCTACCATCTTGATCAGGACAGTGCCATTATTGACTCGCCAGGCCTGCAGGAGTTTGGGCTGTATCATATTAATGAGACCGAGCTTGAATATGCATTTGTCGAGTTCAGGCCTTTTATTGGTCACTGCAAATTCAATAATTGCACGCATACGCACGAACCAGACTGCGCAATTCTGAAGGCTGTCCAAGCAGGCAGCATCCCCCCCGAACGCTTACAAATATTCCAGCAAATCCGTAGCGAAAATAGCGTACAAGTCTACGGTTAACTCCCCCCGTTTTTAATTCATTTTTCAGTATTGAGAGACAAAAAAACACCCTGCCGAAGCAGGGTGTTTAGTCTGTTTAACCGATCAATGACTTGATCGGTTATAAGCTGTGCTTGATTACAGTGCGAACACGCTCAATGCACCGCCGCCAGGCGCAGCGTTGTACTTGGTCAACTCTTTGTAACCACCAGCAGCACCCAGTGCGTCTGTGTCAGTCGTCATGCCCAAGTTCATCGCAACACCAGCCCAACCACCGATACCAGACAAGATACCCACGTATTGCTTGCCTTTGTTACCGTAGGTGAATGCGTTACCAATCGCGCCGGAACCCACTTGGAATTTCCACAGTTCTTTACCGGTTTTCGCGTCAACCGCCTTGAACCAACGATCCAATGTACCGTAGAACACGATGTCTGAAGCCGTTGTCAGTGCACCACTCCACGCAGAGAACTTCTCTTTGTTGTACCAAACTTTTTTGTTGGTCATTGGGTCGTAAGCACCGAAACCACCCATTACGCCGTCTGGACCAGCAAACATGGTCAGTGTCGCACCAACCCATGGTTGACCAGCAACGTATTTGGACTCAACTGGCTCGTATGTCATACATACGTGGTTCAGTGGAGAGTACATCAAACCGGTTTTTGGTGAGTAGGCTGCTGGCTGTTGGTCTTTAGTCCCCAAAGCTGCTGGGCAGATACCCTTAGCATTGTAATCCTGGTGTGTTGAGTAACGGCCATCTTTGCTTGGCACACCTGTTTTCAGGTCTACATCATTTGCCCAGTTAACGAATGGATGTACTTTTTCAGCGGCAATTAAAGTACCTGTCAGTGCGTTCCAGGTATAAGCAAAACCGTTACGGTCATGGTGCCATGCGTATGTTTTGCCACCTTTGTCGAACAGGATCACTTCGTTCACACCGTCGTAGTCCCACTCATCGTGTGGTGTCATTTGCATTGCCCACTTAGCAACACCAGTATCCAGATCACGTGCAGTCACAGTCATAGACCATTTGTTGTCGCCTGGACGTACATCTGGGTTCCAAACGGATGGGTTGCCCGCACCGTAGTAAACCAGGTTTGTACGCGCGTCATATGGCCACCAGCCCCATACGGAACCGCCACCATGTTGCCAGCCGTCTTTAATCGCTTGTGGTTTCAACCAGGTACGTGTACCCAACTCTTTTTCGCCGCCTTTGATTTGGTCAGCTGACAAGCGCTTGAAAGAACCGCCTTCTTTGTTACCACCATTCACGTCTTGATAAACAGACAGTGCGTTGTAAAGCGGGTTGTCTTTGTTAGTGTTAGCGTCGTGCAGTGTTTCAGCGTCAGGACCTGTAGAATAGGCTTTCCATGCCAGAGAACCGTCTTTCAGGTTGTATGCAGCGATAAAGCAACGTACGCCGAACTCAGCACCTGAGCAACCGGTCAGTACTTTGTCTTTGATCACATGTGGTGCGTTGGTGTTAGTTGCACCGACTTTTGGATCAGTGTTTTTAACGTCCCAAACTTTAGCACCGGTTTTTGCATCCAAAGCAACCAGCATGCCGTCGTTTTGTTGCAAGAAGATTTTACCGTCACCAAAACCCAGACCACGCGTCACGTTGTCACAGCACAATACTGCTTGTACGCTTGGGTCTTGTTTAGGAAAATAGGTCCAAACGATTTTCTGGTTGTCGTTCAGGTCAAGTGCGTATACGTTGTTTGGGAAAGCAGTCACGATATACATCATGTTGCCAACAACGACTGGAGAGCCTTCGTGACCACGGTTTACACCAGTCGCGAATGTCCACGCCATTTTCAGGTTTTTAACGTTGCCCTTGTTGATTTGTGCCAAAGCGCTGTAGCCTTGGTTATTATGTTGACCACGTGGATGTGCCCAGTTGTTGGGATCTTTCATCGCAGCTTCTTGATCAGCAGCAGCGAATGCGAGCATTGGCATGGCAAGCGCAACGCTGGCAGCAATACCAAAAGCAGTTTTGATTTTCATGATAGTTATATCTCCGAGATAATCACAAGGTAGCAATTGTTAACATCAATTGCGCGGTGCTTAAGTTGCCACTGGCACTAGGATTTCCAGAGCTGAAACATCCTGTAACGGATATATGTCACTTTATTAAGCGCTTGTAACTGTAATATAAATAACCGCCCATGACAGCCAGCCAGTTTGAGGTTTTATTCATGGGCCAGAGCGGGAATTTTTCCGAAAACTTTATTGAATTGCTTTTTTTTTGTATCATCTGGTAACGGAAGGCCATGTCCTAGTGTGCCCTTCAGGTAAGCGTGCCCAATGTGATGTGCAGGCACCCTTTTCTTGAACATAAGGCAAACGCAGACGTGCTGAGACCCTGGTATTACTCACTGGTATTAGATAAGGATTCCCCTTCCTCCATACATCAGCAACTCATAGATCACTTCAGGTCTATGATAGAAGCAGGTGACTGGTTAGGCGGTAGTCCCTTGCCCAGCTCACGCGATATTGCGCAACGCCTGGGGATCAACCGAAAAACGGTTTCACGCGTGTACGAAGAGCTTTCTGCACAAGGACTGATCTACACTCAACCCAAGCGCGGCACTTTTGTGGCCGAGACCACCAAGCGTGCCAGCTCAGCAGACAAAGTGATGGCGGGCCAGAGCCAGCCATCTCCCGCACCACTCACCGAAACCAGCAACATAGAAAGCCTGATCCAAAAAAGTAGTATTCATCATCTGCGCCGGGCAGCATTGCATCTGCACAAATTGCGGCAAGCAGATTACGATGTCACGGGCTTGCATCATCTCAAGCATTTGCTGGCAAATTTGCTAGCACATGAACGGCGCTATCTGGTGCCGCCGGAACATATTGCCTGTGGCGCGCGGCATGGCCTGCAACAGGCGATCCTCTGCAATCTGGATGCAGCCCATGGTTATGTATTAATTGATGCCGAAGTCGGGACCGGGTTGGAGCGCGCGTTGAAAAAGCACGGTATTCCAGTCATGAAACTGCCTGAAATGGCATGTAACCAGACTCAGCAGTTTATTGATCAGGTTGAAAAATACTGCATCAATTTTCCGGTATCCGCAGTGTGGTGTGATAGCAGCAAGATTGTGTCACCAGACCACCTGGAAGCCGAACACACCCTGATTGCACAAAAATTGTCCGATTATGGCCTGCTGCTCATTGATGACCAGCGTAGCCGCCTCCCCCTGGGCCTTGAGCATCAACCGCCACTAGCAGCAAAGTACGCACGCAGCCTGCTACTCGGCAGCCTGTATGGTACCTTTTGCGAGATGTTCAACATTTGCTATGTGGCGAGCAATCTAGGATTCACAGACAAGTTCTTGAATGAAATGGATGCCCATTCACAATCTCCGCTGCTCTTGAATATGCTGGCGCAAAGTGACCTGATTAAACGCGGTGAGTATAAAAAACTGGTGACCACAATACATCGCACCATGGCTTAAACAAAAACGCACACTAAGCAATCAGCCACGCACCAAATTGGTTGAAAGGAACCAAACAAAGGCGAAAATCGGCTATTAATAACCACCAAATTTTCGGGAAAAAATCCTATTTACTTTAAAAATAGATTTTTAAAACATTGAGTTAAATTGAATTTATAGAGTTGGCATGAGAAATGCTAAGTTCAAGCCGGGAGTGAGCTATCACTAGGACCGATACCAGCAGACTGCATATCCGCCGGTATCGGGGTAGACACTCCCAAACTTGCATATTGATCTTAGTCAGAATAAAAAAGGCAACGCAATTGCGCTGCCTTTTTTATTCTGCCTTTGAGACTGGATCTGCCTCACGGAGAGACAGACACAACCCAATTACTCTTGACCGATTTGGTACACTTCGTAGCTGGTTTCCACAATCTTACCGGTTGTCGCATCAACTTCAACTTTGACTTCTTCGTTGTCTGCTTCGAGGATATCAAATTCGTAAGAGGCTTTGCCATCTGGTTCAAGCTCATACTCCACTTCAACCACTTTACCGGCATGCGCCGCCAGAGCTGTGGCTTTGGCATCGGCTTCTGAAACTTTAGCCAAGGCTTTGAATTTCTCGTCATCCGCGGTCACTTCTTGCTCTACTTCTGTGACTTTACCTGTTTTGGCGCTACACTCGATATCCCAAGCAGTGCCGTCTTTGGACTGCACATCAAACTCGTATACCAATTGCTTGCGCTCAGATTTGGCTTCGACTTTTACAATTTTGCCATCATGCACAGACAAGGCCGCTTTTACGCACTTACCCAGGCTGTCGTAGGCTTTTGGTTTGATAGTTTCATGGTCAGCGAATGCTGGCGCTGACAATACACCGCATACAGCGGCAATGATGAATGACGCTTTGATTTGCATAATGATCTCCTAAGATTAAGTCATGAACTCATCGTGCAAGACTGCGCTAGGGACGCATCTTGACACATTCACAACGATGCAAAGGATATCAAAAACAAACAGGGGTTTTGCAAATATTACACCTTATTAACAAAATGGTTTAAATCAACCATTTCACGCCCTTCACCAGCCTCTTTAGACCGCAACTGGCGCCTTGATAGCAGGATAAGGATCGTAGTTTTCCAATGTGAAATCTTCAAACTTAAAGGCAAAAATATCATTAACTGCCGGGTTAATGCGCATGTTAGGCAAGGCACGTGGTGTGCGTGCAAGCTGCTCTTTGACTTGCTCCATATGGTTGCTGTATATGTGGGCATCGCCCAGCGTATGCACAAAATCCCCCAGCTGCAAATCACACACCTGCGCGACCATCATGGTCAACAAAGCATATGAGGCAATGTTAAACGGCACGCCGAGGAAATTCTAACCACCATGAATGTGTTCATTACATACACATATCAATACCAACTCATCAGACTATCATTGTACAAAATATATAAAAATTGTACAAAACATAGACTCTTATAATTCCTATTCAAATTTGAAATAATGATTCTATAATTTCTGCCGTAAATGTTGAGAATTCCAGAGTTGGTATAATGATCAACCTGGCGATAGGCCTCTTAATTTAAATCAGCAACTTCCCCTTAAGGTTTTCAAATGAAGCAATATTTAGACTTGGCAAAAAATATTATTGACAATGGGGTTTGGGTGCAAAATGAACGTACAGGCAAAAGATGCCTTACATTAATTAATGCGGACTTAACTTATGACGTTGATGAAGGAAAGTTTCCTTTAATAACCACTCGAAAAAGCTATTACAAATCCGCAATTGCTGAAATGCTCGGCTATATTCGCGGCTATGACAATGCTGCGCAGTTTAGAGCCATCGGTACGAAAACATGGGATGCAAACGCTAATGAGAATAGTGCTTGGCTTTCCTCACCTTTCAGAAAAGGAGAGGATGATTGTGGATTTATTTACGGAAAAATAGGACGGAATTTCCCTAAACCAGACGGCGGTAGCATAGACCTCCTTAGAAAGATATACAACGACTTAAGAGCTGGTTTAGATGATCGCGGTGAAATCTATACTTTTTATCATCCAGGAGCTTTTCATATGGGTTGTTTGCGCCCATGTATGTATAGTCATCACTTCTCGTTACTTGGAGACACACTGTACCTCAATAGCACTCAAAGAAGCTGCGATGTTCCATTAGGACTGAATTTCAACATGGTTCAGGTATATTTTTTCTTAGCAATTATGGCTCAAATCACTGGCCACAAGCCCGGTAAGGCCTATCATAAAATCGTTAATGCACACATATATGAAGATCAATTAGATCTAATGCAAAATGTACAATTAAAACGTGAACCATTTGACTCCCCAACACTAAAAATAAATCCAAATATAAAAACTTTAGAAGACCTGGAAACATGGGTAACAGTAGATGATTTCGAAGTTATTGGATACCAATACCATGACCCAATTTCGTATCCTTTCTCTGTCTAAGACTTGTGGTTAAACACAAAGTCGAAACTAGGTTAAATCAGCCCCCTCGATAAACCCGTGATTTTCTGTGAGTTATAACATTTTAGAGAATAATAAAGCCCTCAATGAGGGTTTTAAAAACAACAACTCCTACACGCTCGTGGCATTGAAGGTGAATTCAGAAGCGAATTAACCGGCTTGTAGATTCTGCAGAATACCCACAAAAACAGCTACCGGTTATCCTCAGTTTGGTCATTCTGCCCATTGCTCGTTAGCAAAAAGTTAAGCGTGAACTTGATATTCATAAATAGCCAATAGTGAGGTTATTGAGCATCGCATAAAGCTTCTTACCTCACGTTGTTGTTGAAGCCATAGTGATTTTGTTAAACCATCCTGTCGGCTTATTGCTCTACTACCCACCCTTTTTCAATTAAAGCACTCAAGGTTTGTGGGGCTATACGTGTCTCATTCACTGCAAGACAGAGAAAGTGCGTTGGGCGAGACATTGCAACATACAAATTCCTGAGTTGACCTCGCTGCAATTTACTAAGGCTAGCTGGATTTTTCTTAATCCCTGCAACATATGGAAGTGCCATTTCCAAATCAAACTTCTTACTATTACCACCATAAGATTCCATTACTAACGAGGCAATGTGGGTTTCACCCTTCATGCTTGCCACTGTCCCTATTGTGTAATTTATATCTCGACCCATATGAGAAACTGCACAAAGATTTGGAAGTTGTGCTGGGTTTAACAAGAAAAAGGCCTGATCAAATGTGGACAGATTTTTGAAGGATTGAAGCAGAGTTCCCGTTGGAAGATAAGATTTTAAACGCGTATAAATGTAATCTATCAAAACATCGCGCGCTGCAGGAGTGGCATATAAATCAGGTTTTAGTATAAGATCTTGAACTAATAGATGTATGGGTAATGCAGTTCCAGTTTGCTCAGTGACTGCCTTTATTAAAGCATTACTATCTCTGATGCTCTCAACGATTGGAGAGCCGGCTTCCCGCATGATTAGCAATATTGCTCGTCGAACTTGAGCTACCCTTCCGAAAAGAATAGATTCATTATTGTGGTTAGGTGGGGGCAAGAGAGCCTGCCAGAAATTATCATTTGAATTAGTTGCCCCCGTCTGAGTTTGCGCAAACGCGGGCCAGTAATCACCTAAGTGTCGTCCAGGAACCACGTCTCCACTTCCGACTTTACGCGTGCACATGCCACGGACTGATTTTTTCTCCAACTCTAGGTCAGTAAAACGATCAATTACTAACTGACCAAATTTGGTTAGCACTTTCTCAACGTCAGCAGTCTTATATAGCAATAATACTGGCGGCATTTCTTGATTTGCTTCTCCAATCACAGGAAGCTGGGATAAGCGAACACTGGCTACTGCTTCAGCAATTTTGTTGCCAAATCGTTTACTAGTACTAATTACTTTATGACCTGCCCGGGGGAATGTGCAATTAACAATGCCTTCATCGTCCGTGAGGATTTTCTGATCAATATCTCCAAATCGTTGAACAGTGGATTTGTTTTCAAAGATGCTATTTAGAATACTTTCCTGTGCCCAGGAGGTATCTTGCATCTCATCAATAAATACTAGTGGAAAACGTCGGAAAATTACGTCCAGAAGATTCGGGTTACTTTTTAAAGCGCTCTCAGCAAAGGCAAACATATCTCGGTGCCGAAAGATTCCTGCGTCTAAAAGTGAATATTTCAGTTCTCGTACTTGTTTCCCAGATGGAGTGGTAGCGTTGGTCAGAGTTCCACTTTCGGTCGATATTTCCAATTCACTACCTTTAAAGTAGAGTGTATTGATTAATTCGTCTGCATTTTCCTGGTATTTTAGCCAACCCCGTAGTGTCTTAAATTTGTATTGCTGAAGAAGTTTCTGCGCTTTTTTTGCAAATGCATCGTCATCAATAATCTCAACTTTGATGCCCGCACTTCGGAGTGCCGGTAAAGCTATATATTGGTTCACAAAGCCGTGAATCGTCCCGATATAATGTGGGTAGGTTAAAAGTTTTTGGCCGTCGGCATTTAATTTTAAACGCCTAGTGATTTCTTCTCGAGCAACGTTTGTATGACTGAGTACGCAGAGCCCCTTCTTCTGCTGATTCCATTTTCTTGCAATTAGTAAAAGTTTTGCTGCAAGCAGTGATGTTTTACCACTTCCTGGGACGGCATTGAAGTCCCGTGAAGTTGTTTCTAGAATAGCTTCTTGTCTCTCAGTATCGCTAAAGTCCAAATCTGGACTGACTTCCTTTAACCACAAAAGATCAGCAGTGTTTAAATCAATAACTGACATAATTTAATTCACCGCCGTTGTCTCGGTTTTTGTTGCTGGTTTACTTTTATCCCCGGTTAGATGTATGAATGCCTTTTTTAGATACGGCGGAAGGCGATTGAAAAGTTCATCACCAGAACCAAACTCACCAGACAACAAAAGCTCTGCAGCATATTGGGCTACGATTGCCTTCGAAGCTTCTTTATTGTACAGAGGCTTGAAGATTTGATTTGCCAACTCCTCCTCAGTCAAACCTTTGGTTTCTAATTCCTCCCAAGATTCTTTTGCTGCTTCCTTGGCTTTAGTTTCATCAGCATCCTCTAACCTTTCACCTTTAGTTTTAGCTTTCCTTCCGAGCTGGATGGCGTAATACATGAGTTTTGCGCACCCAAAATAAGCGAGATCATATTCAAGCGTCCATTTGTCGGAAATACACACGATAGTGCTGCCTCCCTGCGCCCGATTACTCTTGTCTAGTAAAAACTTTGCAAGCTCTTCTTCGTTATAATCAGAAGTGAAACGTTTCTTTCCTTCCCCGGGGGCAGAAACAAATGTTTTAGCCGATTCAGGAACAATATCTCGATCAGTTAAGCAGACCACAGGAATTTTTAGCTCTGGTCCAGCACCTTCAACCTGCAAAATTCGAGCATAGTGAAAAAGCCCCGTATGACCTACATTTACCAGTGAAACACCATGTTTGGACAATGAGCGATCACAGACTTCTGCTAAGGTTGGAAGTAGGATAGCTTCAGCCGGACCTTCCACCATCATGACCCCTCTTGCAAAGAAGAGATTGGCTTTCGTCGCTTCTATAAATCTACGTAAGAATGAGTAGTCAGTTTTTTTCAGTTTAGTATTGCCAGCGGATAACGGGAAGGTCTGAGCCTTATGCACTAAGGTCATGTTCTCTATGTCTGTATGGGAAACTAATGATGGGCTGTGAGTAGTCATCACTACTTGTACTTGTCTTTCATCAGTTTCTTTGGTTTTAGAGTGATTTTCAAGCAAGTCCATTACTCTATATTGCAATTGCGGGTGCAAATGAGCTTCAGGCTCTTCAATTAATAACAGCGCAAGATCATCACCTTCTCTCAGCAAAACTAGTTCAGTTGCCATAAATAACGCATTGTTATATCCCAACCCGCGAGCACATCTGGCATTTGGATCCACATCACCTCCTGGCAACAAAGCTAATTCAAATTTTTCCAAGATTGGTGTCAGTGATAAATCTGGAGTGATACGAATCCGAGACTGCAACTTTTCACTCTCAAATGAAAACTCTTCTAAATAGTTTTGGTTGATGTCCTGTTCAACGCTTTTGATCACTGTATGCTCACCAATATGGTGCTGAGAAAATGCCATTAAACCTACAATATTCTTTGGAACGTCATTAGGATTGGCTGTTTGGAAGTCGTTGACTTCCTGTCCATCAATATTTTTGTGTGCTGCAAGTATTTGCGACAAGCGGGATTGTCTGCCGGGGCGCAGCTCCGCTTCAGCATCCCTTAATGGTCGCAGATAGGTTGCACGGATTAGCTCACGAACTGTGCTGCCTATTTCTTGGCCAATTCCCTCTTTCCCTGCACGTACAGAAAACTCAACTCGCGCGCGTTTGTTTGGCTGTGGAGGAATCCACCTTGCACTGAGGTGGATAATTAGTGAACAAGATCCATCGCTCTCATGAGTTAACCATTCAAGAACACTAGCTTGTTGTTCGCTCGATAGATCACATAAAGTAGCCTCAATCCAAAGGCTAGTCGCACGTTCTGTTCCATGTATATGAAAATCATGTTCATAGAGCCGGATGTTTTCGTAACTGGTAGTAAGAAGTATTTGCCTTATAGCATCGACTATTGTTGTTTTGCCAGCATCGTTTTCACCCACCAAAATATTAAGACCAGGCCTTAAAGCCCAATCCAGTGCAGGAGCCTTTTTACCATCTCCAAATGCTCGAAAATTATTGGCTCGAATGTGCTTTAGATACATATATCTCTCTTATTTTGTTATTAATTTTTTATTTAAGCTATGGACAAAAAATAGCCATTTTTTAATAATAAATCATAGTCAATGCAAATTATCTTCAAACGGTCTAAACATTCAGGGAAAAACTCGACTTAGGATTATTTTGGCATTTCATAACTAATATCCGAACATTACTAAATCACATCAAGATGTCACTCCCAATAGTCAATACTTGTATTACTCTGCTTCAATTATTTTCAGCGCTGTTTCTGATTTCTGATGCTTATCTACCAGAACAGAAAAGTGCTGATTAAGATAAACATGTTCTAAAGTTATTTGGTAATTTTCGGGACTCTTAAAAAACCATCTCAGCCTCATCAATATATTCTTGCGATTCCCATTCTGCTATGGTTTGGCTAAGGCATCGAAGGGACCAATCTATGCATTTGGATTTCTTCTTTTAGTTTTTTCTCATCTGATAAAACTGCTTATGGAGTATTTCAAATAGGCAGCCCTAATTTAACGTTGAGAGTGATATGAGTGACATTAGAAAGTTAGCATCTAAAATTGATTTAGCTTGTGATAGAAATGATCACGAGACTCTCAACGAAACACTTGATGAGATTGGCAAAATTAATCTAAAGCCTCTCTCTCCAGTGGAATGCGCTACCCTAAACTACTTTATCGCCAATGCCCACTCCGGGATAAGACGATCTGTAAAACAAAAACAAAACTGGTTAGGCGATCAACACCACCGAGAAAAGGAAATTCTACATTTAAGATTAGCGCTTTCTGACTTAGGCGAACTTACTGATGAAGAAATTCGAACAGACCTCAAATCTCGGATAACCACCAATCTTGCAAATGCTTTAAACAATATTGGCAGATTCGTAGAAGCCATTCAGCTTTGGGATCAAACATTAATAAGCTATCCATATTTCCCAATGGCAATGGGAAATAAAGCTTCAACAATGTTCGAATATGCAAGATATGCCAGCAAAGGTTACGTTCAAGCCATATTTCTCCAAGAAAGCTATAAATTGCTCAAATCAGCTTTGGAAATTGGTGTAGAGAAACAGGCGAGAAATGAGATGTCTGCTTTAGCTGACCACATAAACACCTTTGGAGACTGGGATTGGAACAAAGTTGAAATTCCCCTGCCAGCCTATCGTAAAGGGCGTACCAAGAAAGAAAAAACATATAGAAAGTGGTGCGTTGAGAATCAACTCTATCTTGATTTCTTGAATGACGTTTCTAGAGACTGGACCTCATTAGAAGATACTCTAACCTTGCCCAATATGGTTCAAGACATCTTGGAAGAGGATGTTTATTTACCTGCCCCATATGCTATTTTCAATCAGCTCAAGCAAGAGTACGTTTCTGCAAGGTTTTTAATTTTCGAAGCAATACAAGAAAAAGATAAACCGCTACATTTTTCAGATAGATGTGTAAAACTGTATGACGCTCTTGATTACAGGTATTACAGATTATGGGTTGAAAGACTAAAAATGTCGTTCCTTTCAATCTTTGCTATTTTCGACAAAATTGCATACTTGGTGAATGATTACTGGAAACTTGAGATACCCGTTAGAAACTTAAGCTTTCAGTCAGTATGGTTTGAGGACAGAGGTTTAACTAAAATCCGGGAGCAATTTTTGATTTCAGAAAATAAGCCTCTGCAGGGCTTATTTTGGTTGAGCAAAGATTTATATTACCGATCAAAAGATGTGCAATTGATTAGCCCTGAAGCCAAGACTCTAACTGATATCCGCAATCATATTGCTCATAAGTACTTGCGGGTCCATGATCACTATTTAAACAATCCCGCTCAAGAACGTAAAACTAAAGGAAAGGAATTAAGTTTCCCTGTCAGTGATATAGAGTTGGTTGAAGAAAGTATTAGATTATTAAAGCTTGCTAGGAGCGCGTTAATCTACTTAACCACTGCGATTACCTATGAAGAAAGTAAAAAGAGTGCGGACTCAAACTCAGAATACACTTTTCCAATGACAATACACTCAGTAAATGACAATAGTCGATTATGACCTTACAGGTTTAAATCAAGCCTTACTATAATATTTGATTGGATTAAGTCGACTTGCCAAAAGGGCCAATGGATTTAGTTATATCTCATTTATGCCCTGCTGTGGCCAGCATACTGTTTTGGCTGAAAAAAACCACACCGGAATAGCAATATCAGCAAGAGTAATTGACGCCAAAAGTGACAACACAATGACTATCTGGCAAGCAATCATCCGATACCTTGCATATTACTTGTCTGGAGCTGCACTAGGATTAGGGTTGTTTTGGATTGAATTTGATAGGCGCAAAACAAGGCTAGCAGGATAAGTTGGCTGGCACAGTTGTAGTTATAGCTAAAACCAGTGGATCGGGCTAGCTTACGTTTAAAAGTAACAATTACTGACTTTAGAGTTGGCTACAAAAACGGCAAATGCTGCCATTAGCAGAAAACTCTAGTTGCAGGTGACTTTCTTATGGCGTCCAATAAAAATCAACATTTTGTACCTCGTTGCTACCTTCGGCCATTTTCCCAGAATGAGGGTAAAACAATAAGCTTATATAACATTGACCGAGACAAAGCGATATTTGATTCCGCTTTGAAAAACCAATGTTCAAGAGATTATTTCTATGGAAAAGATGACAACCTAGAAAGAGCCATTCAGCAAGTCGAACGCCTTTACGCCAGTCTACTGCCGCACCTACTTCAACCTGGCTTCGTTTTGAATACGGACGCATCCAGCATTCTTTTCAGATTCTGGCTGCTACAACATCATAGGACGGAAGCTGCATCAATTCGTATGGCTCAAATGACTAATGAGGCAAATGGATTGCTTGGGGATCCAGGAATGTCTGTTGCTATAGAAATTAAGCAGGCAGTACAAATCTCAATGCAGACCTTTGCAGATTATATGTATTCGCTTGATGATCTAAAAATAGTGCTAATAGAGAACAAGACTGATACACCATTTATCACATCTGATGATCCAGCTGTGATGGTCAACCGTTTTGCTGACAGTAGGCGATTTGATGAGCGAAGTTATGGCTTGAATGCAGCTGGACTGATTTGTTTACTCCCACTGTCCCCTAAAGTCTGTTGTATGTTTTACGATGACTCTGTTTATAGCATTAAAAGTAAAAACAACTGGACATCGATAAAATCAACTATGGATGTAGACTCGCTTAATGCAACCCAATACTTAAATTGTTTTGCAAATCTATATTTCAAAGAAAAAGATGATTCCGGTATTTTCTCTAATTTACGAAATACAAATCGAAATATTAGGCCAGTCGAACGTTACCGAATTCATTATGCTATTAAAACCAAGACTGAAAATGACCACGAAGTTTTCACTGTAGTTGATAAAAAGAACATCCCAGCTCACACGCATGCATTACTACATCTGCTAGCTGTTCATATCAAACCACGAAATTGGCCAGGTTTCCTAAGATGGAGACCAGGTGGATATTATTATTCAAACAAGTTTGGGAGGGTATGTGTACGTAAAGCGCATGTTGTCAGTAGAGACTCGTATCCTTATATGAAAGTCAAAACTGGCCAGTAAACTCCACATTGTGTATTGCATTCATTTTGAGCAGTCGTTCCAGTTCTAATGATCAGCCCATATAACTCCTGCTAAATATGTTTTATTGCAGTTAAAGACTCAAATCTTTATTATGCTGCAAGGTTCTATAGAACCTACTTAAGTAACTAGCTGTTCATGCTTCTTCAACTTGAAACACATTAAACATGTTCAAAAAGGGAGTTTTGCTATGAAGGGGATTATTGCTGTACTCATTATTGTTTGCTCAAGCCTTGCCCATGCTCACTCTGGCGGTACAGATAAAAATGGCTGTCATCATGATCGCCAAACGGGTACATATCACTGTCATTAATTTGGAGGGTATATGGCTACTTTTAAAATTAAGGCACCCAAACCTCCTAAGCCACCAAAACCACCGGATCGATTACAAAATTTACAAACGGTACGCCCGCTCGGTAAAACAAAATGGGTTAAAGCACATTGGCGTTGGAATTATGGAACGCACCAATGGGAATGGGTACTAGGCCATTGGAGTAAATAACAAAAACGACTTGCAAATGTGCAAGCCGTTTTTGTTTTAGTTAAGGCCAGAGGCCGATCACTTCACTAATGACCAGAATGGTTAATCGGCTTCCTGACATTGACCTCCAACTCACCGTCAACGTGAGGCTTTTGACGTTCAATCTTAGTTAGATCCACTTCAACTATATGTGCTACCGTGCCGCTTGGATGTTTATAATCACCAGGATTTTTATAGTCATTTCGGGCAAGTCCGTCTCTCACTTTCACTGTCGTGAACATTCCACCCATCTCAAGTGATCCAAATTGTCCGTTGCCCATCATCATTGGCAATGTATTTTTAGGTAATGGCATATCCATCATCTCAGACATATCAGTCATTTCAGACATGCCCGTTTCACCCATAGGCATGTAGTCAGGGACGAGGTTGGTGATCTTTTTCATCAGATCACCCTGTTTCACACCTATCATGGTGGGGAAACTGTGCCCCATGGCATTCATGGTGTGATGGCTTTTGTGACAGTGAAATGCCCAATCGCCAGGCTCGTTTGCAACAAACTCAATGGCACGCATTTGACCAACGGCAACATCAGTCGTTACTTCTGGCCAACGTGCGGTTTTTGGCACCCAACCACCATCTGTCCCTGTGACTTCGAACTCATGCCCATGTAAATGGATGGGATGATTCGTCATGGTCAGGTTCCCTACGCGGATGCGTACACGATCATTTTTACGAACAACGAGAGGATCAATGCCTGGGAATGCGCGACTGTTCCAAGTCCATAAGTTGAAATCGAGCATGGTGTTCACTTTAGGGGTGAAGCTGCCAGGCTCGATGTCATAGGCATTAAGCAGAAATACAAAATCACGATCCACAGGCATAAACTTCGGGTTCTTGGGGTGAGTAATCCAACTGCCCATCATGCCCATAGCCATTTGCAGCATTTCATCCGCGTGAGGGTGATACATAAACGTGCCTGGTCGTTTGGCCTCGAACTCATAAACAAAGGTTTTGCCAGGCTCAATAGCCGGTTGCGTTAATCCACTGACACCATCCATACCATTAGGCAAGCGCTGACCATGCCAGTGAACACTGGTTTTCTCGGGCAAGCGGTTTGTCACAAAGATACGGACGCGATCACCTTCAACGACTTCAATGGTTGGGCCCGGGCTTTGACCATTGTAGCCCCAGAGATTTGCTTTCATACCCGGTGCAATCTCTCTTACGACAGGCTCCGCAACAAGGTGAAATTCTTTGACACCATTGTTCATCTTCCAGGGAAGGCTCCAGCCATTCAAAGTGACTACCGGCTGATATGGGCGTCCTGTATCTGGGTAAAGTGGCTCTTGTGTATTAGCCACCTCAGAGGTAATGATTTCCGGAATAGCAGCTAATGCAACCTTGCTGACCGCACTAACGGCAACGCCAGCCATGCCTAGTCCAGCATATTTAAAAAAGTTTCTTCTATCCATAGTTGTCATCTTATTGACCTTCCATCAAACGAGGACTGGCGACTAAAGTAGCTTGCAATTCAGCATCAGCTAACCAAAAGTCACGTAATGATTCGATATAGCCTTTGACGCTTTGCACTTGCGCCCTGGCATCGCCAAATAATTCAAATGGGCTTGTGAGCATGCCGTTATAGCGTAATTGATCTTCGTACAGTATGCGTTTGCGTAATGGCACAATCTCATCGCGAATGTGGCGTGTGACATCATGTTTGGTGCGATAGGTGTTATACCGCTCGCGTATCTCAGATTGCGCATTAGTCACCAACTGTGCAGTTTCCTGTACGGATTGCATATAAATGGACTCTGCTCGCGGCACCTTGGCCTGACCCCAGTCAAACAACGGGATCTCGAAAGCGATATCGATACCTTTCTTGTATGGCTCGCTTCTTCTGCCTTCCAATACTCTTGCCGGGCCTAACTCGATCACATTGATGAACCGCGTGGTTTTGGTCAGTCCTAGCTGCTTAGCCAAAGCATCCATTTCAGAGCGCTTAACCAGCAGGTCCAACCGTTGTTCGTAGGCGTTCTGTTCAAAGGCCTGTAACTCTGAAAGAGACTTAGGCAGGTCAGGTAATCGAGATTGGATTTTGAGTTGTGCAGCTTTCACACCTAATTGCCTGGCCAAAGCCTCATATGCCCTAACCTCAGCATTCTTCGCATTAGCATATTCGAGTGCGGCATCTGCATAGAAGCTTTGCTCACGTGACTGCTCCAAACGATTCCAGTTGCCAGTTTCATGCAGACGTTTAGCCAACACAGCACTGGCCTCTGCAGACTCTTTCACTTGTGCGCTATATCTCGCCAATTCAGTCGCGGCAACCGCATTGAAATAAGCTGTACGTGTCTGATAGGCAAGCTTCAGGACCTCAATAGCAGTAGAGGCTTGTGTCTGGGCAAAACGTCTTTTCTCAACCTCTACAGCTTTAGGCATCGTGATCAATGAGAAGACGTTGAACGTGAATGCCTGCTCAATCTTATACTCACCACCATTCCGTGCATAAAGCATAGAGAAGCGCGGATTAGGCAAGCGGCCTGCCTGGACAAGATCTGCTTCGGAGATTCCCAGCTCGTAGAATGAAGCCTGTAGTCCCTTGTTGTTATAAAGAGCGACCTGTACGGCACCTTCTACATCCAAAGGTTGTGCCAGCAATGCCTGTGTCTTGTCCTGCAGGGACTTTTTAGACTCCTCTGTCTTAGCCCATTCATACGCTTGCTTCAGGTGCGGTTGAGTTTGTTTTTGTACTTCATCCATGCCGCCATCTTTTGAGAAGGTCGCGCACCCACCTAATAACAAGCTTACGGCAACAAGAATGACACTGCGTGCTCTGAGATTTACAATATTAGTGCTCATGTGCACTCCCTTCAGATGATTCATGTTGATGATCTGAATGACTGTCTTGAGACGGTATTGCTGAGTCAATTGCTTCCCCATGATGGTGTCCCGCATGATGATGGCCACCAGATGCAGGTAAAGATAGAACACCAATGCCATGACGATAAACTACTTCACCACCCAGCCATGCCGTTGCCGCGACAGACAGGGATAAACCCGCCAGGCAAACTAATACAGGAATAGACATCGGGCTGTCCTGACGGGATTTCAACGAGTGCCAGATTGCAAGGAGCACCAATCCAACAGCAGTAGGGATTGCCCAGGCTCGATGCAACAACATGGCAGCATGGCCAGCGTCATCGTGATTCATGGTTGAGTTGAATGCCAGCCAACCAAAACCAACGGCAGCCACAGCACTTACACCGGCTAGCATCAATGCGTAATATCCTGCGGCGGCCAATGCCGTGGATGATGCAGATTGGCGGAACAGGCGGGCAGCAAGGCCTAAAATGAAAGCCACCATAGTCAATGCAATTGGGAAATGCACCACTGCCGGATGCAGGTTTGGAATAATTTGGAAGCCGGTGTGTTCTGAGGGCGCTACTGGTTTAGCAGCTTCTGAAGGCTCATGGATATGGCTTGAGTGATCTTCTTCCGCAAGTTCACCCACCGCATTTCCATGCTCATGGGGCGTTGATACAACCTCTTCACTATCACCTTCTGAATGATTCATATTTTGCATGGCGTGATGATCCATACCCGCATGGTTCATCATTGCATGGTCGTGTATGTGTCCCGACATTTCAGGGGAAGATGATTTGTGATCCATGCTCGCCATACTGCCGCCCATATCCTCAGCCTGACTATTCATGTCATGCATTTTGCTATGGTCCATTCCCGGCATGCTGTGATGGTCCATGCCTTTCATATTGCCGTGATCCATGGGGGGGATCTGAGACTTTGAGTCATGTGAAGCATGCGTATCGCCATGAGAGATACTATGTCCCATCGCTTCATGATTCATTGGTTGATCAGAGGAGTGCTGCATCCCCGACATTTGATGTCCTTGGTCTGCAATCGAAGAGTCTAGTGATGTCCAATCTGTTTGATTGTCACTATTTGTCGCCTTGTAATCTTCAAACGTGGACTGGTAAGGCGCGGAGCTTTCTTCCGCAAATGATGCGCTAATACCCAATGCTAATGTCATTGCAAGACACAATAAGTATTGATAGAGGGAGGCAAGCCTGACTCTCTTTAAGGTAGGAAATTTCATATAAACCTCTCATTTAGAATTCCCAACATCTATTGGAAACTCATTCTTTTGCTTGCCGCAAGCAGGCAAAAGCATAAGTGTAGTGGCTAAAGACCTGATAGGACTTTAGCCAATAACATACTAATGAGGGTAAAGCGCGGAGGTCGCTCAGGACCGGAGGATATGTGGCTAGTGAAATCTGGAACGATAAAACCGATGGCTGTACCTGCAACAATCAAATGATGCTTCAGCCCATCACTCGAAGTTGCAAAGGCGAAACCTGAGCAACAGACTGAACATTTGGAGCAATGGTTACAAGCGTGTTTAGTATCATCTTGATGTTTGTGAGCATGACTCTCCACAGCACCTTCGTGATGTTCATGGCTATGACCACTTACACCTTCATGACTGTGCTGGCTTTGTGGCTTCTCGCAATTCATCATGCTGACCGCTGCAATTCCCTGCACCGGTAGAATGATTGCGATGAGCCAAATAGCGAAGATTTGAATGAGCTTTCTCACGATGAGCTTATGATACCCCTAAATTAAAAATGATTCAGTGCCAAACTGAAATTTTCCTGTTATGAAATATCCTATGTTTGATTAAGCGCAAGTTGCTCCAAGATGGGGCACTCTGGGCGATCATCTCCATGACAGCAATGTACAAGCTTTTGTAGCTCTGACTTAATCGACATCAGGCTTTGAATCTTTTGGTCTAAGGCCTCAACATGGGCATTTGCCAATTCTTTCACTTTACTGCTTGGCCGATGCGGGTCTTGCCATAAGCTTAATAATTCCTCAATTTGCTTGATAGAAAAGCCTAAGTCGCGGGAGTGTCGAATAAAACTCAGCGTATGGATCTCTTTTTCAGAATATTGACGATATCCAGAAAAGGTTCTTGAAGCAGCAGGCAATAAACCAACGCTTTCATAATGTCGGATCATTTTGGTCGATATGCCTGACGCCTTAGCGGCTTGTCCAATGTTAAATAAACTCATCGTTCATACCCAAATGATAAACAAAAAAGCCTGCTGATCTAGCTCAGCAGGCAGAAGAGCGTTATTCACTCGCAGGTGGAAACCCTGCATCAACAAGCGCTGCAACGATCTCATCTTTTGCGACGCTGGTTTCAACCTTGACTGTCCTGGTTGGGGGATCCGTTGTAATGCTTGCTTCTGGATCGATTGCTTTGATTGCGCTTGTGACACCTCTTGCACATCCACCGCAGGTCATGTTTTCAATATGAAACTCCATCATCAACTCCTTAAAGAGTAATTGGTAGTGATACAAGCTTAAAGGTTCCAATAATGGTAAGGTCAAGCATTATTTAGCCATTAATTTTAACGGCTGTTTAATTCGACGAATGATGGCTTGAATGTGCGTAAGCGCAAGGCGTTACCTAAAACGAACACGCTCGACAAGGCCATTGCTGCTGCAGAAAATACTGGTGAAAGTAATAAACCCCAGGCAGGATAAAGCGCACCTGCAGCTACCGGAATCAAAACCGTGTTATAGGCAAATGCCCAGAACAGGTTTTGATGAATATTGCCTATTGTAGCTTTGGATAAAGCAATCGCATCTGGCACGCCTTGCAGATTGCCAGACATCAAGACGACATCTGCTGACTCTACAGCGATATCTGTACCGGTCCCGATTGCCAGGCCTACATCTGCTTCTGCCAAAGCGGGGGCATCATTGATGCCATCCCCTACAAAAGCGATCTGCCCGTAAGTCGCTTTCAAGCGGCGTACAGCGTTAACTTTTCCCTCTGGCATGACCTCAGCAATCACTTCATCAATGCCAAGCTGGCGGGCGATTGCGTGCGCGGTCTTGGCATTATCCCCAGTAATCATAGCCACTTTGAGACCTAACTGATGCAGTGCGGCAATCGCTCCCGGTGTCGAAGTTTTTATAGGGTCGGCGACTGCAATAATGCCAGCTAGCTGACCATTAATAGCGGCGTATAAGGGTGACTTACCTTCTTGACCTAATCGCTCAGCAGTTTGCGCAAAGACTTTCAAATCTAACCCCAGTTGTCGCATGAATCGATCAGCGCCCACTTCAACGAGACTCCCCTCCACAAGTGCCCTTACGCCCATGCCGGTCACAGACTCAAAGTCTGTTAAAGACGGTAGCGATTGTCCATTTTCAGTAGCAGCGGCCACAATAGCGCGGGCAATCGGATGCTCAGATTTAGATTCAACCGCCCCGACTTTTGCTAAAAGGCTGTCACGCTCAAAGCCCTCCGCAACGTCAAGGTCGGTCAGCACTGGCCGTCCCTCTGTTAGCGTACCGGTCTTGTCAACTGCAACGACCTTGGCATCCTTGAGTAACTGTAATGCTTCGCCTCTTCTAAACAATACGCCTAGCTCGGCACCTCGCCCCGTTCCAACCATGATTGAAGTTGGTGTGGCTAGCCCCATGGCACACGGACACGCAATGATCAACACGGAGACTGCATTTACTAGTGCGAAGGTCAACGCAGGAGATGGACCAAAGATCATCCAGCTGATAAATGTGAGCAATGCTGCGCCCATGACAGCAGGTACAAACCACATGGTCACTTTATCTACGAGCGCCTGTATTGGTAGTTTAGACCCTTGTGCCTGTTCCACCATACGTATGATTTGAGCCAGCATGGTTTGATTGCCAACTGCTGTGGCACGCATCTCCAACATCCCGTTCTGATTGACCGTACCACCTACTACGGAACTACCTAGAATTTTCTCAACAGGGATGGGTTCTCCAGTGATCATCGATTCATCAACGAAGCTTTTACCATTGGTGACGACCCCGTCTACCGGCACTCTTTCACCAGGTCGTACTTCGAGTACATCATTAAGGACCACTTCATTGATCGGAACATCCCAAAAGCGATGATTACGCATGACATGCGCTTCTTTGACCTGCATTTTTGCTAGGCGCTTGATTGCTTCGGAAGTACGCCCCTTGGCACGTGCCTCCAAAAAACGGCCAAGTAATATCAAAACGACGATGACTGCAGCCGCCTCATAATAGACATTGACAGTTCCTTCCGGTAACAGTCCGGAGGCGAAGGTCGCGACGATGGAATATCCAAAGGCCGCAGCAGTACCTACCGCGACGAGTGAGTTCATGTCAGGGGCAAGCCTAAGTAGCGCAGGAAAGCCTTTCTGGTAAAAGCGTCTACCAGGGAAAGCCAGTACCAGAGCAGTCAACACAAACTGCATGTACCAACTAGGTTTCATGCCGATAGTGTCCATAATTAACTCGTGCACACCTGGTATCAAATGCGCACCCATTTCCATGAGAAATACTGGTAACGACAGTGCTGCTGCCAGTATGAGGTCTCGCTTCAATTTGAGCAGTTCAACTTCTTTTTGACTCTCGGCTACACCTTGTAAGGAGGATAGAGAGTCAATGATCTTAGCTTCGTAACCAATACGCTCAATCGCGGAAATCAATTCTGCGGGGCCGACAGAACCAATAATTGATGCACGCTCAGTGGCCAAGTTAACTGTTGCTTCAAAAACTCCCGGTACAGATCTGAGGGCTTTCTCAACACGACCAACACATGACGCACAGGTCATGCCAATCACATTGAGTTCTATCTTGGATGTTGGAACTTCATAACCAGTTTTATGAACAGCTTCGATCAAGGCAGTGGGATCAACACCTTCGGTAGCTTGAATCGTCGCTCGCTCGGTTGTGAGGTTAACTGAGACATTTTTTACCCCAGGAACTTTTGTTAAGGCGGCTTCAACACGCCCCACGCAACTGGCACATGTCATCCCTTCGATGGGTAGGGAGATATTTTGAATGGCATCACTTAAAGTCTTTTTAGGCATGCTCATAATCCGAAACTTGTATTAGATATAAATCAGTCTAAAGCTTCCAACAATTGGAAGGTCAACTGATTTTATTCTAAATTAAAGAATCAGGTCAGTTTAGGCTTTAAGCTAGATCAAACAACGCCTCCGTTGTGGGCCGCATGGTGACAAGAAGTGCACAATGGAATGAGATCTCCTATTTGAAAAATTATAATCTTAGCCAAGGCAGGCAGCTAAAAATGAAAAAACTAGCGTTCGCTGGCTTTCCCCCAAAGGTCAGAGTGGTCAAGCCACTATATACTATGGGTCAGTTGTTATCAGAAAAATATTGGGTTTACTTCGTTCAGTCAAGTTGGCTTGAAATTGAATATCATAATCGCCTATTAAAGCGGTGAAGTCCAATATTTGGATTGAGTTCAGGGTAGCATTTCACATTATCGTACTATTTGATCTAGAAATTAGTGCTTATGTTGATGATGCATATCTGGAAAATGCGGGTGACTATGACTTAAGTTCTTATGCTCATGTGGGTGCACATGTGGTTCGCCTCCATCCCAATCGAACTCATGAGTGTGATGATGGTGTTCATCGTGAAAATGACTATGTTGATGTAGTAATTCTTCGTGATGATGCAGATGAGCATGATGCTCGGTTAAATGGAGCCAAACTCCAATCAGCATTAAACAGGTAGCCAACCAGAACAAGGTATCAGGTTGCTCATGAAGCAATAGAAAAGAGCAAGCTACACCAACAAATGGAGCAACAGAAAAATATGCTCCTGTTCTGGCAGTGCCAATGAGCCGCAAAGACATAACAAATAATACGAGACTAACCCCATAGCTGAGAAAGCCTATCGCGGCGGCACTCATACCTACGGTAAAGACAGGTAAAGCATTACCAAGGCTTAATGCAATTCCCAGATTAATCAAACCAGCCACTAACCCTTTGATACAAGCAATTAGAAGGGCATCATTTGCTGCAATCTTCCTGGTAAGGTTATTATCAATCGCCCAGCAAGCGCAGGCACCCACGATGGCCAAGGTGTCAAATGGAAAAGCTGAACTGAGCTGTTTAGGCCATGATAACAATAGGCTGCCCACCAAAATGCAAGTCATCCCAATCAAAATTCGCCGATCAAAGTGCTCCTTGAATATGAGCCAGGCCATCAGCGCAGTGAAAACACTTTCCAGATTAAGTAATAGTGACGCCATAGAGGCGGGTGTAGCGCGCAAACCCTGCATAAGCAACAAAGGTGCAAGTACGCCACCAAATAAAATACCCCCTGATAGCCAGGATAGATCTGATGCCTGTATAGAGAGGTGTTCACTATTATTTTGTTTAAACAAGCGAATTAGCGCATATAGGAGTAATAGGCCAATCCCACTCCCTGAATACAATAATCCAGCCAACATTTGTGGTGAAACATCACCAATTAGAAGCTTGGCGACAGGCGTCGCCAAACCAAATAAAATGGCAGCTAGTATGGCAAATATTGCTTCCGGATGTATTTTGAGAGAGGGCACATTAGCCATTTATGTTATCCCTTTATCTTATGGTTAGCGGCAAACTTACGAGCCATTGCCATTAATTGCAGCCATCACTTCTTTAAGTTTGTCCGTCACAAAAGTTAACCCGGCTTCATAGCGAATTCCATTGTCCACATAGGCATTTCGTTCAACATCCATGTCTACCGTATTACCATCTACAGAGCCTTGTACTAAAGAACGGTATAGGGTATCTCCCGAATTGGTTTTCACCGCGTTTAAATGTGATTCATTAGTCTGCTGCAACAGGCCTGCATGTTGGCCTATTGGATTTTTACCTGACATTTGCTGCATCGCAGATTGCATTGCCGCTTTAAAATCTATGTCTTTCGCTTTATATTGTGGTGTATCGGCATTTGCAATGTTAGAAGCAAGTAACTCTTGGCGCTGACTACGTATCCGTAAAGCAGCCTGCTGCAAATTCAATTCTTCATCCAACTTTTTGAGCAACATCTTTTCTCTCCCTAAAATGCTTCGACAAATGATTAGCTGTGAATATCATTAGCAATTATTTCCGAAATCAGCTTTTTGACTTAGGTTTGAAAGTAATCAGTCGCAAGCCATTAAACACCACTATCAAACTTGCTCCCATATCCGCAAATACGGCCATCCACATGGATGCATTTTCAAATAAAGCTAAAAACAAAAATACAAACTTGATGCCTAAGGCGAGTACGATGTTCTGCCAAAGAATGGCGTGCGTTTGTTTTGAGAGTCGAATAGTTTCAGGTAGCCTACGTAAATCATCATTCATAACTAAAATATCCGCTGCTTCCATCGCGGTGTGCGTGCCAGCAGCGCCCATTGCAAAACCGATGTCTGCCCTTGCTAAAGATGGGGCGTCATTGATTCCATCACCGGTCATGGCGGTCACACCGAATTGTTTCTGAAGAGATTCAATTTCCTTCAATTTATCTTCTGGTAAAAGATTACCTTTTACCTCAGTAATACCCGCCTGGACACCGACCGTTTTTGCTGTGGCCGCATTATCCCCGGTCAACATAATTGGCGTGACACCAAGTAATATTAGTTCTGAAACTGCTGCTTTGGAGGAGGCTTTGATCGTATCGGCAACCGCACAAACTGCCAGCACCTTTTCGGTAGTAGCTAACAAACTGACTGTACGACCAGTGTTTTCCAATATTGATAATTGAGCTTCAATTTCTGGAGTGCAGAGTTCAAGCTCTTCAATCCATCGATGATTACCCAGGAAGTAAGTAGTATCTGCTATTCGGCCTTGGACGCCGCGTCCTGCAATAGCTTTGAAGTTTTTTACCTCCTTTGCCTGCGCAGATAAACCTTCTGCAATCGCTTTGGAGACCGGATGGTCAGACCTGCTTGCCAAGCTTTTTGCAATGCCCTTCAATTCGGCTGAGTCAGCCTGCAAATCGAATACTTCGAAATTAGATAACTTAGGCTTCCCTTCGGTAATTGTGCCGGTCTTGTCCAGTGCGACTGCTTTGATCTTGCGTGCCTCTTCAAGATACACGCCACCTTTGATGAGTATTCCTCTCCTCGCTGCCGCAGCAAGACCACTCACTACAGTCACTGGGGTGGATATCACTAATGCACATGGGCAAGCGATCACCAGTAAGACCAAGGCTTTGTAGATTGACTTCATCCATGTCCATTCCAGCAAGAATGGCATCCAGAGGGCTACGATGAGTGCAAGCACAAAGACCGCCGGGGTATAGAATGCCGCGAATGCATCTACAAATCTTTGTGTAGGTGCACGGGCCCCTTGGGCTTCCTCGACCGCATTGATGATTCTGGAGATTGTGCTATTCGAAGCAAGTGAAGTGATTCGAATCTCTAGTTCTGCGGCCTGGTTGATTGTCCCTGCAAATACCTCGTCATTGGGAGATTTATCAACCGGTAAGCTTTCACCAGTAACAGGCGACTGATCTATTGCACTTTGACCAGAGATAACGATGCCATCCAGTGGAATACGCTCCCCCGGTCGAATGCGTACCTTTGCATCGATAGGGATGTCTTTGACTAATTCACGCTTCCAAGCCCCATCCGGTTGCAAAACTTCGGCATCCTCTGGCGTTAATTCCATCAAACTCTTAATCGCATTCCTGGCTCTATCCACGGCCTTGGCTTCAATTGCTTCTGCAATGGCATATAGCGCCATGACCATTGCGGCCTCTGGCCATTGACCAATGAGGAAGGCGCCTGTGACAGCAACTGTCATTAATGCATTGATGTTTAAGCGGCCATCACCGAAGGCTTTTAGGCCTTTTACGTAGACATCCAGTCCAGCGAGTATGATGGATATGCTGGCTAAAGCCATTCCAAGATATTTAATTTCTTGAATATCCGGATATGCAAACTCAAGGACTTCAGCAATCACAGCCAAGATTAGACCGCTGATTGGCCTGCCCCATGTATTCCAGAATCCTTTTGATAGCTCTGAACCGCTTTCAAAACTCTCTGCATCAGAAATTAACTCTGAATTGAAACCTGCCTTTTTGATTGCCTCGACGGCAAGTTGGATGCTGTCAGCGTCGGCATTAATGATTAACTCCCGCGCCCCCAGATTAAATCTTAAGCTTTTAATTCCATCAATCTTAGCGAGTGCACGCCTGATTTCAGACTCCTCTGAGGCACAGTCCATGGAAGGTATACGAAATCTTGCGGCATTATCGTCTGCAGAAACTGAGTGGAGTGATGAGTCCTCTGAGATTCCAGCTACCTTTGTTGATCCTTTATCCATGCAGTCCGGGCACGGCACATTTTCATTTTTATGATTTTTAGAACTATTCACGATGTTCTCCTAGATGGAATCATGAAACATGTGTTTAAGATTACCAGGCTGCCCAAACGGCAACCTGGCACAAGCGATTGATTAACCAAAACTCCAAATCAATTGGTGATTTTGGCTTCGTTGAGCTCCCTTCTTGTTTCCATCCAGTCGTATGCAACTGGCAGGAAAACCAGAGTTAATGCAGTGGCTGTTAACAGACCTCCGATGACTACAACAGCAAGTGGTCTGAGGATTTCTGAGCCCACACCGGTTGCCAGTAGGAATGGAATTAGACCGAAAATCTCAACCATCGCTGTCATCATCACCGGCCTTAGTCGGAGGGTTGTACCTTCCAGTACAGCTTCATCTACGGTTTTACCTTCTTCACGCAACCCGTTGATAAACTCCACCAAAACAATACCGTTCAGCATGGCAACCCCGAATACGGCGATGAATCCAATCGCCGCAGGCACTGAAAGGTACTGCCCGGCAATCGCCAGCGAGAAAATTCCGCCGATAGCTGCAAAAGGTACGTTGGCAATAATCAGCCCGGCATAACGGAGTGAATGGAAGGCTGTATATAGCAGCACGAATATCAAGCCAATCGTGAGCGGCACAATAATTGCCAGCTTAGTCATGGCTCTTTGCTGGTTCTCAAATGCACCGCCCCATTGAATCCAGTATCCACTTGGCAGTTTTACTTGCTGTTCGATCGCGACCTGGGCTTCTTTAACGAAACCATCAATATCACGCCCTTGAACATCCATTTGGATGACGGCGTAACGTTGCAATTGCTCACGCCTGACGAATGAGTAGCCTTCCTCCACATCGACACTTGCTACTTGCGACAGCGGAATCAATGCACCTTGAGCTGTAGAGATAGGAATATCGTTAATCGCTCTGATATCGCTGCGATACTCAGGCTGCAGCCATACTTGTATGGCAAATCGTTTAACACCATCAATCAAGGTAGAGACTGGCTTGCCACCAATCCCGGATTGCACGACCTGGAGTACGTCATCAGCATTGATGCCATAACGAGCAATGGCCTCACGATCAACATTAATAATGAGTTGAGGTTTGCCTATATTGGCCTCCAAAGCCAAATCAGTGACGCCGTTAACCTTGGAGACCACTGCTCTTACTTGGTTAGCGATGCGATCAATGGTTGCAAGATCTTCGCCATAGACTTTAGCTGATAATGTCGCCCTTACCCCTGAAATCAGCTCTTCTACACGCGACTGGATAGGTTGTGATGCTGAAATGACAGCTTCAGGTACATCTTTCTCAACTTGCTCCTGGAGCTGCTGTGCGAGATCGCCATAAGTGATTTGTTCTGGCCATGCGTCTACAGGTTTTAAATGCACCAGAATTTCCATGTAGTTCACATCAGCGGTTTCACCTTTCTCGGCACGCCCAATCATCGCCAGGCTGCTTTGCACCTGAGGCATTTTCTTCAGGCTTTTGGCCACACGGTCAGAGACCGAAATAGACTGCTCAAGCGATGTGGAAGGAATACCTGTCACTCTAAAAAGGATGTCTTGCTCCTGTAGGTTAGGCATAAACTCTTTACCCAAGAATGGAAACATCGCTAACGCGGCTATGAAGGCAATACCAGTTGAGCCGACGACTAATTTTTTATGTGACAAACACCACTTTAACAGTGAGACATACTTCGGCTTTATCAAGCGTATCAGCCAAGGGTCTCTCTCCTCTTTTGGTTTCAATGCCAGAGAGCACAACACCGGGATCAGTGTAAGCGTCAGAATCATTGAGCCAATCATGGCGAAAGTCATATTGATGGCGAGCGGCTTAAACAGCTTCCCTTCCAAGCCAGTCAAGGAAAATATAGGCAGGAAAACAACGGTAATGATCAGTACACCGAAAGTGATGGGATTGATCACCTCACGTGAAGCATCCAGTACGATTCTGGATCTATCCACCTTCTGACCAGCGAAGTGCGCCAGGCGCCTGAAGCAATTCTCAACAAGTACTAACGGCCCATCAATGGTCATACCCAAGCCAATGATGAGGCCGCCTAATGACATCAAATTTGCTGAGATGCCATATTTCTCCATAAAGATAAAAGCAATCAGACGACCCATAGGAATGGCGACAACCACGACCAGAGCGGAGCGGACTTCGCCAAGCAGCATGAATAACACGGCAATCACTAGTAATGCGCCTTCAATCATGGCACGGTCTGCCATACGAATGGCTTTGTCGATAATCGCGGTGCGATCATAAACCGTTTCCAGCGTCACGCCTTTAGGCAAGGTGGCCTTAACCAGATTCAGCTTCTCTTTAGCGGCGTCAACAACTTGTTGAGCATTCTCACCAATCCTGGCAAGCACCATTCCCATCACGACCTCTTTGCCATCTTGCGTGACAGCACCGAAACGAGGGCCTGCGCCTTCAACGACTTTGGCAATATTTTCTACATAGACTGGGGTCCCTTGATTTTCAGAGACAACAATACGCTGAATGTCACGGCTATTCTTCACGAGCCCTAAACCTCGAACCAAGAACTGCTCTTGGCCTATGTTGACATACTGTCCTCCGACTTGATGGTTATTAGCGACTAAGCGCTCAATGACTTCAGAAAATGTCAGGCCATATTTGAATAGCTTTTGCGGATCAATTTGCACCTGAAATTGCTTTTCATTACCACCCCAGGAAGTGATGTCATCTACGCCAGGGACGGTCCGCATCACCATACGCACATTCCAGTCATGCAATGTGCGCAGATCCATGGTGGATTGCTTGTCAGACTTCAAGGTGTACCAAAGTACCTGGCCTAGCCCAGAAGTGTTAGGTCCTAGCGTTGGTTCGCCATATCCTGCCGGCATTCTGGAGCGGGCGTCAGCAAGTTTCTCACCCACCAAGAAACGTGCCTGTTGGATATCTGTGGTGTCAGAAAAATACACACTGACATACGACAATCCAAACAATGACACTGAACGAATTTCCTCAATGCCTTTGAGGCCTGCCAGTGAACTCTCTACCGGGAAGGTAATGAGTTTTTCAACATCTTCAGAAGCAAGACCGGGAGATTCTGTATATACGTTTACCTGTACAGGGGTCACATCCGGGAAAGCATCTAAAGGGACTTCCTGCCATGCCTTTGCACCGAAAAAAACCACGACCACAAATGCCAGAATGACCAGCAGCTTGTATTTAAGAGCAGCATCTAATATCCAATTCAACATGCTGTTCTCCTAGTGCTCATCACTGATTTGTGATTTGAGTTGCCGAGCTTTAAGTGCGTATACACCGGTCTGAACGATACTTTCATCCTCAGTCAGCCCTGTCTTAATTTCGACGTACTCGTTATATCGAGCACCAAGTTCGACCGCCCTTGCTTTGAAACCACCTTCCACGCTAACGTAAACATTGGGTATGCCCTGGACCATCACAACGGAAGTATTAGGCGCGACCAGAACTTCCTTGGTACCAGAATGATTCAGAACAACTTTGGCGAACATATCAATGCGGAGTTTTTGATCTGCATTTGGGAGCTCGATACGTGCCTTCACCGTACGCGTGGTTTTGTCTACGACACTGGATAGATAACTTACTTTACCGGTAAAGACCTCATCAGGATAAGCGGTCACGGTTACACTCGCTGTTTTGCCAACCTCAAGATATTGCAAGTCTCGCTCGGGGACATCAGCATCAATCCAGACAGTGGACATATCGGCAATCGTGAAGATAGTATCTGCTGGATTAGCCAACTCACCAATGACCGCATTTTTCTCAATCACAATGCCGTTGAATGGTGCTTTCAAGACGTAAGTAGAACCACTCGGCTGCCCCAGCCCGCCATACATTCTCAATCTTTCGGAATCTGCATAAAGTGCCGATTTAGCTCGCTCCAATGCTGACTGTGATTCGATAAATTGCTTTTGTGGAACAACCTTATCCTCATACAGCTTGGATATACGGTCGAAGTTTGCTTGGGCGAGCGCTAGATCAGTTTTAGAGCTTCTGAATTGGGCACGCGCTTCACCCATCTGGATACTGTCAATTTCAGCCAGAGTCTGGCCTGTTTTGACATGATCCCCAAGATTGGCAATGACTTTAGACAGCTTGCCTTCAATACGGGGCGTCACGTGCGCCAGCTTGTTCTGATTGGCCAGAATATTAGCCGTAAAACTGAGTTGATCCTGTATGGGTTGTTTGGTGACTTTAGCAATAGTGACACCGCTTTGCTGAATCTCTGAGTTGCTCAGTTTGATTAAGTCTTCGTCAGTCTTGGCCTCTGTGGCAACTGTTGAAGGTTCTGTTTTTGCTCCTTCAGCTTGGTTGCTTTTCGAGCTGCACCCGCTTAAAAGTATAAAGAAAATGATGACTGAGCATGCCAGCGCTACGACGTATAAATTTTTGAAGAACTTTAGCATTTTTATTTCCTAGTTTTGATTGGCCGCAGCGATAGGGGATAACCAGCCAGAGATATATTCCAGTTCAATCTGCACAAGACGAAGCTCCCTCTGAGCGTCAATAATGTCCCGCTGTGCATCAACAACTTGTCTTTGAACAATTAACAACTGAGGCAGACCAATTTCACCGTTTTCAAACGCTAATTTAGATAGATTCAGATTCTCTTCGAGCTTTGGATATACCTCGCTATCCAAACGTCTGACACGGTCTTTGATGTTTTCACGCCGCAGCCATGCCGCCTCTACAGTCGCTTTTGCATTACGAGTGCCAGAGGCACGATTGATTTCAGATTGAGTGAGTTCAGCCGACGCCCGACCAATACCTGCTGCATTTCGGCGGAAAATAGGCAAAGGCATAGATACACCAATGGAAGAGATATTGTCGCTACCTGCCAGGCTGGCCTCGGTCGTATTGATCAGACTGACTGTTAAGTCTGGGTAACGCATGCTCTTTTGCAGTTCTAAACGAGAACGTGCAGAAGCCTCTTTACTGGTAAGTGCCTGGATGCCTGGCCGTGTATCTAGCTTATTGAAAAGATCTTGCAGCGTATATTGCGTTTGATTTGGCGTTAACTCGCCCATGACTTCAGGAAAGTCATTTGCATTAAGCTGTAGTGTTGCAGCCAGTTGAGTTCTGGCACGCAATAGTTGCTCATTGAGGGAGATTAGCTGATTTCTTGCACGTTCTGCGTCCACGATGGCCAGATTGCCATCAAGCAAACTATCCTCGCCGGCACTAACTCGCTTACGTGAGAGTGAGGTGTTCTGCTCGATGAGTTTGAGAATGCGCTTTTCAACGTCTATACGCTTTTGTACGGCAAGCACGTTAATGAACTGCTCTTCTAATTGTGCATGCAAGAGCCGGTACTCTTCAGCGATATCCTGACTAATGGCCGTTTTGCTTTCTTCGGCCGCTTGTCTACGGAAGCCTTGTTGGCCTGCAATCTCAAAGGTTTGTGAAACACCAATACCATACTCGCCGCGATATGGGTCTGAACCACCTGTTTGCGCAATTCGGCGCGTTCTGGCTTCCAAACTCAGTGTTGGGTTGTAATAAAGTGGACCGGATGCGTCCTGGAATTCGCCGGCAGGAATACTCTGGTTGGCGATCAAGCGCTTCAGATCTGGGTTGTTCTGGGCAGCGATATTCCAAGCTGCGTCCAGTGTTAATGGTTCAGCCTGTATAGATGGGGCTGACAAGAAAGCTATTGAAACCAATAGCCATCTTCTAAAAGATGATTCAAACACGGTAAGACCTCTCTCGTTAGATCAATGATCAAGACGCCGAATAAATCGGCATCTTAGAAAAATTGATTAAGCGAGCGCAGGAGGTCGGTAGAGACTTTTCAGAACAGGATTGGTGAATTGATCTTTAGATTCGATTTTGAAAATCGTTGTATCTAATTCTGGTAGTGAATTAATAATTTCACTGGTTTCAATGGCCGTCATATGTGCAGAGATATGGCAAGCATGATTACAGAACTGCTCCGGCATTGGCACATTCTCATTATCCGAAATGGAATTAACATGCGACTTATTAATCAAGTGCACATCTTGCATCACGGCTTGAGACGTCGTTGCATCATCAAACAAAACTTCTGGCGAAAAAGCCCACACTGATGAACTCATCACTGAGATCAGCGCAAGAAAAACCATAAACTTTCTGAAAATTTGATACATGCTTTTTTAAATCTAACAATAACTTATTGATTAGTCAATTTTTTCAGTGTAACCAAATGTACGAGAATCCAATTGAGGGGTAATGCGTGGAGTCTCTACCTCAATGATGTTAAATCTGCAGAGTTTGCAGTCTCAGGATCGTCCTTCTGCAAAAAATGCATAATATGCAATATAAAAAATGGAATAAATACTTAAAATCAATGGGTTAAAAAATGGCATCCGAATTGCTTATTGGGAACGATAATCATTAGAAGATACATACAATGCTCATAAGTACTTTCAAAACAGGGATTGGAAAATACTTTTCTGTACCAGAAACACAAACCAGGTGGATATTTGCGATTTCATTATTCATCATGGTCACTGGCAACCTTTCCTTTTGTCAAAACCTGCTGAAAACTTATCCGTTAAGTTTCCATAACCTACCATTCTTAGTTTCTCTGGTAATTTTCTTCTTTGCTACAATCGCTATCGTCTTTCAGATTCTAAGCATAGGCAGACCAGCAAGATGGGTTTTAGCCGCATTGATCATCGTCGCTTCCACTAACGCTTACTTTATGGATAGCTTTGGTGTGGTTATTGATCACACAATGATGGATAACGTAGCGCAAACTGACCTCAAAGAAATGCAGGGATTGCTCAGCTTCGAGCTATTGTTCAGATTCGTTGCGCTTGGCTTGATTCCAGCCTACTTGGTCATAAAGTTCTTTCCAAAGAGTGCATCACTCAAACAAGAACTTAAAGGTAGACTAAAAGCGATTTCCGCACTTGGATTAACAGCCATCATGGTTGTTTTACCATTCACTGCTGGTTACGCGTCATTCATTAGAGAGCATAAAATTGTCAGATTTTATGCAAACCCGACTTACTCAATTTACTCTGCCTACAACTACTTGAGTCAAGAAGCCAAGGTCTATGAGGCACGCAATACAGTGCTCAAAACCATTGCTGGAGACGCAGTAAAGACTACCTCTACCAGTAATAAACATAAGCTGATTATTATGGTGGTTGGCGAAACAGCTCGGTTTGACAGGTTCTCGCTGAATGGTTATCAACGTATTACCAATCCCAACCTCGCAAACGCCAATGTGATCAGTTTTGATAACGTTTCCTCTTGCGGGACTTCTACAAGTGTTTCAGTGCCGTGTATGTTTTCTTCTCTTGGTAAGAAGAATTACGATAAACAGGCAGCATTAAATCAAGAGAATGTCATTGATGTGCTCGCCAGAAATGGCATTGACGTTTTGTGGAGAGACAACAACTCAGACTCCAAAGGCGTTGCTTTGAGAGTTAAATACCAAAACTTCCAGTCAACCACATTGAATCCAATTTGCGATCCAGAATGTCGGGACGTTGGCATGTTGGACGGTCTTGATAAGCACATCCAATCCAAAGGCGATAAAGACGTCCTCATCGTATTGCATCAAATGGGCAATCATGGTCCAGAATACTTCAGGAGATACCCAGCTAGCTTTGAAAAATTTAGCCCGGTTTGTAAATCCAAAGAGCTTAAAGACTGTACGAAACAAGAGATAGACAACTCCTACGACAATGCAATTCTTTATACGGATTATTTCTTGTCAGAGGTTATCAAATTCTTGAAACCCTATGAAGAAAATTATGATGTTGGAATGTTGTATATCGCAGACCATGGAGAGTCTCTTGGTGAATATGGAATGTATCTGCACGCGGCTCCAGTGATGATTGCGCCAAAAGAGCAAACCAGAGTGCCATTGATAGTTTGGACAGGAAACTCATCTGCTTTCCCGGAAAGTCACTTAAGGCAACATAAAAGCTTGGCGCTAAGCCATGATGATGTATTTTGCTCTTTGTTGGTGGCGTATGACTTCCGTTCAAGTATGTGTACGCCGTACGTGGAAGCAGCTAGACATCTGCATGACTCATTAGACCATGATGCAATTGCAGTAGATGATAAGGGCGCTTCAAGCTAAAAACAGTTTGAGTTATTGGTCCCAGTTAATTAGGGCCAACACCCACTCCATTCAAGTTTGGTTTGCCGTTTTCCTAAACAGTAACCTCAATTTTCTCGCGGAAAACGAAGTGCCAAACAATCCAGCTGATGTGTATGGTGTGTAACCAAGGTTGAGGCTTAATATTAAAGAGTGTCAGATTTACTAATTGAACCCAAAGATGGCTTTGAGAAGTTGCCAGCAAAAGGTAGATCTACATGCACCTTGCCCCATGAGCATACGAATACTGTTTATATCGGGCTAGGATATAATAGAACGGCCACGTAGTTCTTTTCAAGCATTTTATAAGTTTGCTTATTCTCTTCTAATAGAACACTTCAAGCACACCAAAAAATGCTCCCCAGTTATCTCGATGAGCCACACTGCAAATATGCAAAAGGAAATCTAATTTTGGCTCTCCTATTAGATAACTCTCTATAAGATAATACGATCCTGATGCCGTCAGAACTGCATTATTTTGCTTATCGAAATACTTTATCGGAGAGGTATGATAAGCATTTTTACCTTCATCATTTTGAATAAATCCTACTAAAAAAACGTGTTCAATTGGATGTGCCGATATCACTCGTTTGTAAAAAAAGGCATCTTGGATAACGCCATTAATACAGGTAAATTTCAGATTTGAGTTTAAGTGTACCAAATCATTTAGTGACACTCTCTCCAATTTAAGCTGATCTCGATTTCTTCTGATTACGTCATCTAAACTCTTAGGGATTAAATCAATTCCAAAACTCTCTTCATTCAAATTCGTCATCTTCATACCTCGAAAATTTATTTTATTTGTTGACACTATATATAGTGTAATGCTACTTTTGAGAAACTCGCAATATCCTATACTCCCAGCATCAGCCTGGAGTACATATGGATACCAAAATTGCGTTCGGAATTACTTTGAAGGGATTTAGAAAGTCAAACGGGATTACACATAGAGACTTTGGTACTAGTCGTACATATATAGGTTCTATTGAGAAAGGTCATGTTTCTCCAACTTTAGAGAAAATTGATGATATAGCCAAAGTTGTAGGTGTCCATCCTATCAGTTTGATTGTCCAGACTTATCTAAACATGGATGTGAATCATTCGTTTGAATATCTGATTTCCATAGTTAAAGAGGACCTAGCTAAATACCATTCAGATCTATGACTTACTATTTGGATAGCATTTATGTTTTTTTCTTTTTATCAAAAAAACAGTATTGAACTTGTTGACTATTCCCCTTGGTTTCTTTGTGAGGTGAGAGAGGAGGAAGGTGTTTCTGGAGATATCAGTTTTTCTAAAACTCATTTAATCGCAGATTTTATAAAGCTAACTGACTTTGCTTCAGGAAATGAGATAAACAAAGCATACGTCGTTATTCCTTACTGTTTGAATAATACAAGCGATTGGAGTTTGGCAAGATTAAGAGGAGTATCACTTGCACAATATTTTCATGAAGGAATTGAAAATATAGTATATCGCTATGAATTAGCTAACGAAGATACTTTTTTAGTTGACTCTTTAGGATTAAAAGTTGAAAGCGAATTAACTTTTAAACCGATTATAAAATTCAAGTAATCTAAATTGGTTTTATTGTATTAAACTCAATTACATTCTTTAAAAGAGGATCGTTTGAATTCTCTAGGTTAGACTGCAATAAGTTGACTCTTCTAGTCTGAACTTCAAGAAGATGTCTTAAGTGCTCATTGTCTTTGGCATACTGATCTGCTTTTGTTTTCCAAACGCGAACTTCCTCACGGCTACAATTCAGGCGCTCTTCTAAGCTTAGGCTCGGCAGAGGTGGGATTGTACTTTCTTTCTCACTCTCAACGAGTTTTACTAAATCTTTTCTTTGGCTTTTGATCTCTTCAAGCTTTTCTAAAGGCCAAACTCTATTATTTAGAGTACCTCTGCTAACCTTGGACAATCTAGCAAGCACTGACTGTGTAGGTTTGAGTTTAGGATTAGAGGATATTTTCTGTAAAGCATCAGAAATCCTATTTGTAACCGTAATAAAGTCAGCTTGATTTTTTTCTTCAAGAGCCTGAGGAAGACTTGATTTGTTAACTATTTTCAACTTTTTCTCCGAGACTTTCTAGAACCATCTTAGCTTCTAAAGCAGCAGTTAAATGAACGTCTTTAGCGTGAGCGAAAGCATCATCATGAGCCATCTGTATATTTTGCTCATAAATTCGCTTCCACTGAGGCACATGCGTTGATGTAATAATTGCTTGGCTACACTTTCCTGGATTACATTGAAGCGAACCAATGCAGGGACTTGTCTCTTTTGTCCCGTCTTTCAGTAAACGATCCCTACGACCTCCGCAATAGCCAGTGCCGACACTAGCAAAAGGAATACCTTGTTTTGAAAGCTGAGCCATTAGCATTTCTTTGGACCAGCCTTGAGCGGCCATGCCTTGAAAATATACCCTTCTTCTTTGTTTGAATTCCTCAGCCCCACCTCCAGCAACTGGCGTATCGGGATCATAAAGGCTTGAAGCAATCTCGGTGTATGCGTTAGTCGTCTGCCTCGCTCTTTGAGCAGAAATATCAGCAATATTCCCATACATCAAAGTAACTGACGGGGGTATTGCATTCAATGCAGAATATAAATGTTTCAATTGATGGGCAATAAACATTAAACCCAAATCAGCTCTAGCAAGTTGGTTCGCAAGACTATGACGAAGTTGGTGAGAACTGATAACCCAACTTCGCCATCTTTCTGTGGTATCGATTTCCCGCAAATAATTATTCATACTTCCAACAAATCCGGTAATGCTTAGAGGTGTTGGCTTTACTCCAATTGGTACAGTTTCTCTGCTAGAAATCAAATATGGATTGAATGTCACTCTTGAAATTTCTTCGAGACATCGCAATGCATCTCGCATTATTGGTATCGCTGGCCATATGTCATTTTCTTCTGGTGACAGGTCATCCTGGCTTTTAACTAATGTGCCCAGCAACACATAAATACCATGATGTTTCTTGATACAGCCTACTTGAAAGGTGGTCAAATCCGAATACCTGGCCCCTGTATACATTCCGATTATGGTATAAGCTGCCCGCTGGACCTTGTAAATGTAATCTAATACATCACTAAGTAATATTCCGTGATCCTCTTTGAATTTTGCTCTCAATTTGATAGTTCCAAAATGACGCTTCTTGCTTAAAGCCGCTGAAATTTCTCGGTCAATTTTCCTTATATTTGTATAGTCTTCAAAGACCAAATTCCCACCCGAAGAACATTCAAGAACTTTATGTTTTGGTATTTCAGCATGGCCATTATCAGCCGCTTCAATATTGAGCCAATTTAAAAAGCCTTTAACCTCTCCACAGGCACGGTTAGATAAGAATTTAAATAAATCATTTGGCATTACCGGATTGTAGTCCGTCCGCTGCGTTTCATACTTAAAAGCTAGCGCCTCAATATCAGTATTAGTCCAGAGCACCCCTTTACCCAAATATCTGGTTACGATTGGGCTTGTAAGGTCTTTTAAACCCTTTTTTAAAGCCTTACCATCTTTGAAGGAATATGATTTAAGAGTCTCCGCAATGTCATGAAGCCTAATATCCGTTATTGATGAAATATGACTCAGACTTCCTGATTGAGAACGTAATGAAATTAAACTTTCTTTATAAACTGCTGAGAAAAAGCGTGCCAGAATCTTGACCATTACAATAACTGTTTGTGGCTTTACCCATCCTTTTCCCTTTAGACTACTGTCAACAAGATAACTTATCGCTGTAAGTATTTTCAACTCATATATTAGCTGGTCTGGAATTGACCGGGCTTCATTTGAATCACCAGAAACATGACATCTATAGTTTTCCCAATTTATCTGAAGCCGAGAAATTGGTACTGATGTTTGTCTAGTTAAGCTTTCATCAAAAAAATCCCAAAAGTCGTCCTGAAATTTAGACTTCTTGGAAACATAAAACTCCTCGTCAAAGTTGAAGTCATTCTCTATTACGGATTTAATATCAATTTTCTTCGCTTTATCAATCACGGGTTACTCCATGATAGATTAGAGGGTCAATTACAACGTCTAGCGTCTCGGACATTTCGACAGCCCATTCAAGAACATCAGAATCGAACTCGCTTTCGTCTGGATCGAAAAGTTGCTCTAATAACTCGAGAGTTTTATCGTAATGATCTGCATTTGGTAGATTTTGAATATTGTTGTTCTGTAAGTCCAAGAGTTGACTTCGGTAGGCTGCTAACACTGGGAGGTGCTCTTTTAATAAGATCACGTTTTTACAAAAAAGACACATATTGAATCTAGTACATGCGGAACCTTGAACATACCCTTGCAATCTTTTTACAGAGTCAGGTGGATCGTAGGTGTTTTTACAATCTGCAACCAATCCCTTATAAATCTTGATTGGTTGATATTCGGGAGCCGTACTTATCTTTGTGGAGCACTCGTTTGTATAGTCAGCTCTATTCTCCCTAATTCTCTGCAAAGCCTCACTCACAACTTTACGAATTGGAATGTCAAGTCTGTTCTTATTTATATACATAAGAGTAGTTGTAATACTTTTGTGGCGAGCAACCTGCTGAATTTCAAAAAGGTCACGACCCGAAAGAGCCATATTGGTTAATTTAGTTGAGCGAAATCTCACCAAATTAAACTCCAACGGTTCTCCATCATCATTTCTTAAATCATATTTATTAACTATTTCTCTACACCAATTTGAAGTTTGTGCGGAACTCAGCCCAATTACCTCACCATACTTTTTTCGACTCCCTGCCTCATAAATTATCAATCTATTTTTAAGTTCGCATTCATCTTGCAATCCATCTCGCATGGTTTGTGTTAAAGCAACTAATGTGTCAAAAGCTTTCTTAACATTAATAGCTTGCTTTCTTTTAAGAGGTTGCTCATCCAAACTATCTAACAATGAGAGGTGCAGCTCCTTTTCCCCTCCAGAGCGTTTTTTTTCAAACTTTATGTAAGGCATGTTTGTTAATGGATGCTCATCAACATACGAATCTAGACTCAGGTTGAGTAAAGAGTCTGGATTTAATCCAGTGAGGTATATCAAATTCACAACCGTAGGCATAATCAAATTTCTCCCTATAAATGGAGTTACGCCCCAGCTGTGGTAGACATTCTGAATACCTCCGTGGGTATTACTGGCATGAAAGTAAAAATTCTTGTGTTTTGAACTATCCTCTGACTGATTTAAAAAGCTGGCATTACCCTTCATAACATTTTCAAAATACCATTGAAGATTGGCTTTAATTTTCCAGCCATGACCAGGATCATTAAGTCTCGCATTTGGGTTAGTTTCAGACTTAATTCGCGGGTCTTTCCCTTCGCCTGGCTTTAGGGAGGTGTAGCCGGCAAGGATTCGTAGGACAACTCTCATTTCTGAATTTACGGCTGTCAATATTTGTTCTAGCTCTTTATCCGAATAGTCTTTATGAGCATTAGTTTCTCTAAAGCCGGATTTTGTATTTGCATTCAGTATCGAATGACATGAAAGCAAATCTTGTGCAAATGCTTCCTTTAAAGTTTGCCGTACCGCGCTCAGAAAACTTACTAAGGTATGAGACGCGAGCTTTGGTAGGTCACTTTTTACATTTCCATGTAAGTCAGTAACTTTTTTCAATCGGACAAAAAAGAATTCATCAATATGTTCTTTTAAAATGAAAGGCCTATTTCCATGCTGCTCCTTCAAGTAAATCAATAATTTTCTTTTTGCTCCCATATAGGTTGATCTGGTTTCTTTTGTAGCAGCTCTGCTTGCCCTTTTATCGAATAACCAAATGATCTGTGCATATGGATTACCTGAAGTAGCCGCAGGTGGCTTCCCAAATTTTTCAATATCTAAAGGAGTTATGTTCGAGCTATTATTCAACTTTCACTCCAATTTTTTTTATGGGTGGTAATTCACGTGCTCTAATGTACGTTTCCTTAAAGATTTTTTCCGACTCTTCTATCCTTTTAATCATAAGAGGGTTATTTGATGCTTCTCTTAGCTTTTGTAGCAAGGCTACTGGAATCTGAGTATAGATTTCGGTTGTTTTAATGCTAGCGTGTCCGAGCATTTTCTGAAGATATAAAAGGTTATCTAGAAAGCTTCCACTTTCTTTTGCTTTCAGTATAGATATTGCGGTACCGTGTCTTAGTCTATGAGGTGACACTTTCTTACCTAGACCTGCCCTGTGAGCAGCATCATCCATAAATTTTTGTATTGCTTTAATGGTTAGCTCCTCTCCATATACATTAAAAAAAGCTGGTCTTGCTTGTTTTGGATTTGGGACATAATTAGCAAACATGTATGATTTTGAATTAAAGTAGCGATTCAATCTGACCAAGAGTGGTCTAGAAATGATTGTATCTCTCATTTTGTACGCACCATTTCGCCCCTTGCTACCCTTTATCCTTAATGGAAAATAATCATCAGTCTCAGGATAGTTTTCCATATTTGGAATATCATCTTGAGTGACTCTAAGAACTTCTGATACGCGAACTCCAGTGTCGAAAATAAAATGTGTGATAAGCCTTTGGATCTCCCAACGCATTCCTTTTGATAATTGAATAACTTCGTTGGGTAATAAATATCTAGGTATTCCTTTTGACGGATTTGAGGTTCGAAAACCAGAATTACAATATAGTGATTTCTTGTGTACTTTCCCTGAGCTCTCGCTAGCCAGCCAATTTGTAAAAGACTTAATAAGAGATTCATAACCTCTAACAGTGCTTGCTGCCAGCCCTTTATTTATTAAATGCTTATAAAAATCGTCGATGATAGTCAAATTTAATCCAACGATTGCTTGGTCCACTGTTACCTGCCCAAAGACTCTATGCGACTCGAGAAAACTACAAAAGTCTTTCAACCGTTTTGAATATAAGTCTAACGTGCATCTACTTCTTGATTTTGGAGACCCCACCATTGAATTCAGAAAATTTGTAGGAAGCTCTACTACACGCTCTAAATTATCAAAGAACAGGTATTCATTCTCGCAAACGGAATCCGCAGTATGGAGTATCAATTTGCACCTCTACTTTTGCTACACATTGATTATGTATTACAAAATCAAATAGCTAACTATTATTTATCGCGACAACATTATAAGAAAATAATATATCAACAAAAAAAACTTGTAAACCATAATTAAAGTTTAAATTGGTTTATTTGAAGGACTTGTGAAGAATTATTCTTACAGGTCTCACTCAATTAAACGTTACAGGCATGTGTTATGCCATTTAACAGTTCGCGGGTAAAAGTAGATTCAAATACGCTATCCAGTATCCGCAAAGGTCAAGTGCTCCGAGACCTCAAGCGATAAGGAAGATTTGAACGAGAAGCATAAGAATGAGGCAACTACTTGAAGATTCTGGCCCTATTAAATACAGGGATTTGAAGTGACATCTGCTTGAATATCTATGGAAAAGAAAGCAGATTTAAATTGATCAGATTAAATTTGGAATAACTGTAAGCGAGAATAATGTGTTTATTTTTGATACTTTAAATCTCAATAGACTTATGTAATGTACAAAAGCATTACGGTAGATAAATAGAAAAATATCCGCACTTCGCTGATAGAGCTGGCAGGACAGTTTGCCATCTGCCACATAAAACTGGAAAAAAGCATGGCATGGCGGCAACTTCATCCGCTCAACATCGGCCACATTCCAGGCAGACACAATTAAGCGACGAGAGTCAGGGGTCTTTTTGATCTGCTCTATAACCTGCGAAATCTGGTCAATATGACTGCCATCCGGCTTGGGCCAATTGCGCCATTGATAACCATAGACCGGGCCGAGATTGCCTTGTTCGTCTGCCCACTCATCCCAAATGGTGACGCCTTGTTCCTTGAGATAGGCAATATTGGTACTGCCTTGCAAAAACCAGAGGAGCTCATGAATAATCGACTTCAGGTGTACCTTTTTGGTCGTTAATAATGGAAAACCTTCTGCCAGGTTAAAGCGCATCTGATAGCCAAACACCGAGATCGTGCCTGTACCGGTGCGGTCAGTTTTGACATGACCATGCGCAAGTACGTGGTTCAGTAAATCATGATACTGTTGCATAGACAGGCTCCCGCTAATTTAGGTATTGGCGACGATAAATGCTTTAATCGCATCGACACTGACGTCCATGACGGTCGAGGTTTGCGGCAACTCTTCCAGACCTTGCAGGCTGGCTGGCCGCTCAGGTTTTTCTCCTAGAGCTTCCACGATGGCATCTTCAAACTTGGCCGGCAATGCCGTTTCCAATACTAGCATGGGCACATTTGGCTTACGGTGTTCCAGAGCGACTTTCAAGCCATCGGCAGTATGCGTATCAATAGTCACGCCATATTTTTCTTTGGTAGTGCGTATGACTTGCATCCGGTTGGCATGGTTACTATGGCCTGAAACAAACCCAAAGTCAGCCACTTTCTCAAAATAACCATCTGCATTCAGGTCAAACTTGCCCCCATGATCCACAGCGGTCCACAGCTCGCGTACCCTTGCGCTGTCTTGCCCCACCAAGTCATAGACAAAGCGCTCAAAGTTGGAGGCTTTGCTGATATCCATGGACGGGCTGGAGGTATGATAAGTCTTGGCTGAACCACGCGGCGCATAAACGCCGGTATTGAAAAATTCGTCCAGCACATCATTTTCGTTGGTAGCAACGATCAATTGATCAATAGGCAAGCCCATCATGCGCGCAATATGCCCTGCACAGACATTGCCGAAGTTGCCACTTGGCACGGTGAAGCTGACCTTCTGGCTGTTGTTTGTGGTCACAGCCAAATAGCCTTTGAAGTAATACACAATTTGGGCTGCAATGCGCCCCCAGTTAATGGAATTGACTGCGCCGATTTTGTATTGCGCCTTGAATGCATGATCATTTGAGACGGCTTTGACCATATCCTGTGCATCATCAAATACCCCTTTAACCGCAATATTGAAGATGTTTTTATCTTGCAGGCTGAACATCTGCGCCGTCTGGAAGCGGCTCATTTTCTGGTAAGGCGACAGCATGAAGACACGCACGCCTTTTTTGCCACGCATGGCGTATTCGGCCGCTGAGCCTGTATCACCGGACGTTGCGCCCAAAATATTGGTGGTCTGGCCAGTTTTTTCCAGCACGTATTCAAACAGGTTGCCCAGCAGCTGCATCGCCATGTCTTTAAACGCCAGCGTTGGCCCATTTGAGAGACTCAGCAGGTAGAGATTATCCTCGAGCTTGAGTGTAGGTGTAATGTCTTCGGCATTTTGGCCAGCACGCGCATATTGATAGACTTCAGCCCGATAGGTTTTATCAATAATGGCTTTGAGATCTGCGTGTGGAATATCACTGTCATCAACCAAGCGTGACAAAACCGCAAACGCCAGCTCACGGTAACTCATGCCACGCATGGCATTGAGGTCAGCATCGCTGAATTGCGGATACTGCTCAGGCAGATACAAGCCGCCGTCTGGAGCCAGGCCACCCAGCAAAATCTCACTAAAACTCAAAGCAGGCGATTGCCCGCGGGTACTGATATATTTCATTGTATGACACTCACTGAATTTGGCCGGGTCAACATTAGACTGACTTAGCGCGACAAGGATTCGACACGGATTTTTGTCACTTTACCAGTCAAGGCGGGCAAGGCCTCGATACGGGCGATCGCGGTATCCATGGTTTTTTCCTGGGTGGTATGGGTCAGAATGACGATATCCGCTTCTGACTCCCCATCTGCCGGCTCTTTCTGCAGCATGGCATCAATCGAAATTTGCAGATCAGCCAGAATCTTGGTCAAATCGGCCATGACACCGGGTTTATCCGATGCACGCAAACGCAAGTAGTAATCAGAATACACTTCTGCAATCGGCAACACGGGCAAAGCTTGCTGCTGATCTAACTGGTAGCCCAAATAGGCCACGCGTTGTTCGGCCTGCGTGCCCTGCAAGCGAGCGATATCGACTAAATCAGCCACCACAGCACTCGCGGTAGGCTCAGCGCCCGCACCGGCGCCGTAGTACAAGGTAGGCCCAACGGCATCGCCTTTCACCACAACGGCATTCATGGCGCCATCGACATTGGCAATCAGGCGTTTTTCCGGGATCAAAGTCGGATGCACACGCAACTCGACGCCCTCACTGGTTTTCTTGCTGATGCCCAGCAATTTAACGCGGTAGCCCAACTCTGCCGCATAGCTAATATCTTGAATGCTGAGTTGAGTGATGCCCTCAGTGTAAGCTTGTTCAAACTGCATGGGCATGCCAAACGCAATACTGGCCATGATGGTCAGCTTGTGTGCGGCATCAATGCCTTCGACGTCAAACGTCGGATCAGCCTCGGCATATCCCAGACGCTGCGCTTCTTTGAGCACATCTGCGAAGGCGAGGCCTTTGTCACGCATTTCGCTCAGGATAAAGTTGGTGGTGCCGTTGATAATGCCAGCCACCCATTCGATTTTGTTGGCACTCAAGCCTTCACGTAAAGCCTTGATGATGGGGATACCACCTGCGACCGCCGCCTCAAATGCTACGATCACGCCTTTATCAGACGCAGCTTTAAAAATTTCGTTACCATGCACGGCCAGCAAGGCCTTGTTGGCCGTGACCACGTGCTTGCCATTGGCAATGGCTTGTAGCACCAACTCCTTGGCAATGGTGTAGCCGCCGATCAACTCGACAACCACATCAATCTCCGGGTTATTGACCACGGCAAAGGCGTCGTCAGTCAAGGCAACCTGCCCATTCGTGACCTGTTTGGCGAGCTCCAGGTTGCGGTCAGCCACTTGCACAATACGGATATTGCCCCCAATCCGGCGTGCGATTTCCGCCTGGTTACGGGTGAGCACGGTGTAAGTACCACCGCCTACTGTGCCTATGCCCAACAATCCAACTTTTAATTCTTTCATACTTAATACTCACCATTGATGGCATGCCCACTGGCACACCTTTTATTTTGAATGTTTCTTTCGATACCCATCGAGGTAACGCCCTATACGTGTCATGGCCTCGGTCAGGTCATCCACATTAGGCAGGAAGACTACACGGAAGTGGTCTGGCGACTTCCAGTTAAAACCGGTCCCCTGTACCAACAGCACTTTTTCTTCGAGCAGCAAGTCCAGAATAAATTGCTGGTCATCCGCAATCGGATACATGTTGGCATCCAGCTTGGGGAACAAATACATGGCGGCCTGAGGTTTGACACAGGTCACCCCTGGCATCGCGGTCAACATGTCATAGGCCAGATCGCGCTGTTTGCACAGACGACCACCAGGGGCCACCAGATCGTTGATACTTTGGTATCCTCCCAACGCAGTCTGGATCGCCAGTTGGCCGGGCACATTGGCACATAAGCGCATAGAGGCCAGCATATTCAGGCCTTCGATGTAGTCTTTGGCGTCTTTTTTGTCGCCTGAAATAACCATCCAGCCAGACCGGTAACCACAAGCCCGGTAGTTCTTGGACAAGCCATTGAAGGTCACAAACAATACATCATCGGCCAAAGAGGCAATCGAAGTATGTGTATTGCCGTCGTACAACACTTTGTCGTAAATTTCATCGGCAAAAATCACCAGACCATGATGACGGGCGATCTCAATAATGCCTTCCAGCGTCTCTTTAGGATATAAGGCGCCGGTGGGGTTATTAGGGTTGATAATCACAATGCCTTTGGTATTGGCATTGATTTTGTTCTCAATATCCTCAAGGTCGGGCAACCAGCCAGACTGTTCATCACACACATAATGCCTTGCCGTGCCGCCCGCCAGATTAACGGCTGCCGTCCACAGTGGATAGTCGGGCATGGGCACCAGAATCTGGTCACCATTATTGAGCAAGCCTTGCATTGCCATGACAATCAGCTCGGACACGCCGTTGCCAATAATAATGTCGTCTATGGTCACACCAGTAACATTTTTTTGCTGGGTGTAATGCATGATGGCTTTGCGCGCGGCAAACAAGCCTTTGGAATCCGTATAGCCAGAGGCCTGATCCATATTATGAATCACGTCCTGAACGATTTCTTCTGGCGCATTGAAACCGAATGGCATCGGGTTACCGATATTCAGTTTGATAATGCGCTGCCCGTCTTCCTCCATCTGGCGTGCGCGCTGTAATACAGGGCCACGGATGTCGTAACAGACATTACTGAGTTTGCTGGATTTATTGACTGGCTGCATAGCGGATTAACAAACACATCTGGCGTGTGTTAAGCTCTTAAAGTAAAACTTTCATTCTACCTGCAAACCCTTGCTACATCAATGAACCTAGTACGTGGCATCGGGTCTGGATTGGATAGTCCTTGCACATTCAGCCACCTCACAATCGAGCTTCAAACTTATGAAACTACATCTGCATACCGGTGAACAGCAATACCAGATTCATGGCGTCGATAGCGATGCGGTGACCATCAATCAGCAGCGCTATCCACAACCAGTCATTGTCAGCGATCAGGCACTGCGCACTGACTGGTTTCATGGTCCTTGGGAAAAGCTGGACGCTCAAGCTTTATCAGTCATTCTGGAGTTCAAACCAGAAGTCGTGTTATTGGGGACGGGAGACAAACAGCGGTTTATTCACCCCAAACATCTGCAGCCCTTTTTATCTGAACTGATCGCTGTGGAATGCATGACCACTGCAGCCGCTTGCCGTACCTTCAACATTTTGAGCGCAGAAAACAGAAAAGTCGTGGCTGCCCTGCTACTTGAAAAACACCTCTCGGACGCAAGTTAACCGCTTACTGCGGCTTGAGCGTCACGCTTAGCCCCTCCGGGGTGACTTTGAGTTGATCGGGTTGATACTTTCTACCGGCATAACTCAAATCTTCCGGCTTCACTTCATATAGGACGACCTGCTTAAACCATTGCCGACCTATGTCTTTAGCCAACTGCTGGGCGAGGTTGCTCCACTCACTGCCAGCACCATCCAGCTGTAATGAATCCACCTCAGGCTGATCCAACACCACCGTCTGTTGCGCCTGATCAAACCTCAACAAACCAGAGAGACCGAGTTTACCGGTCGCAGAGTTGGCCAGCAAATCGCTACGAACATTCGCATCCATCAAGGCATGTATGCGGCCAGAGCCAGGCTCGACCGAAACGAGTGCATTAGAAAGCTGAAGATGAAATACACGCATGAGTGTGATCGGTTTTTCCAGTTTTCGATTCAACTTTTGCTGTAATTGTGCCGTATTAATATGCAAGGTGCGTTCGCCCAGACTCACACAGTGCGAGAGGAGTAACGCTAGCAAAACACTGAGGCAAAGCCCGATTAATTGACGCATTTGTAAGCCCTATTTAACACTTGTAACATTCAACAAAAATCGAAAACACTTCACAGAGGATACGATAAGATCGTGCGCTATGGAAATTAAACATCGCCTCCAGCCTGGATTTACATTGGTAGAAATGATTGTGGTCATGCTGATTCTATCAGCGCTGGCTGTGACTGCCTATGCACGTATTTCTCAGGTCGACTCACAGGCCAGACAAGCCAGCTTGTCAGCCTTCAAAGCTAACGTACAAGCGACTGCCATCATGGCTAAAGGCGTATGCATGTCCGATCCGCAATGTGACAGCCAGCAAGTGGCACCGTCAACCACGATAGAGGGCAATGTTATTTACTTCAGCCAAAGCTATCCTGTCGGATGGCTGGGCAATAGTGATGGCGCAGGCACCCTCAACCAGTTACTAGACACCGGGAAATTTTCTATCCAGCCATCCCTGTCAGATCGTGAGCATGCCACCTATTATTTGCAAGGGGCCAGAAACAGCGCGCACTGCAAGCTGGAATATATCCTGACCTCTGGTGCAAACAGCACTCAGCCCCTGACGATCCAGACAGACAGCAGCGGTTGCTAATAACACCTCCAACAAGCGCCAAAAATAAAAAAGCCGTGTGTTGAAATCACACACGGCTATTCACAGCTCAACCCAAGCTTAAAGATGTTTGGTTGACAAGGTCAATGTGGCGTTGGTGCCACCAAAACCAAAGCTGTTTGAAAGTGCGGTTTGCACCTTGGCAGATGGAATGGCCTGACGCACAATATTCAAGCCCTCAGCCGCCGGGTCCAGATGATCAATATTGGCAGAGGCCGCAATAAATCCGTGCTGCATCATCAGCAAGGTATAAATGGCTTCATTGACACCGGCGGCCCCAAGCGCATGACCAGACAGTGATTTGGTCGAAGCAATCGCTGCCCGACTTTGCGTGCCAAAAACAGCGCGAATGGCTTCAAGCTCTTTGGTATCACCAACCGGGGTACTGGTCCCATGCGTATTGATGTAATCAATATCGTCTGGACTAATCCCTTGCAGGGCTTGCTGCATACAGCGCACCGCCCCTTCGCCACTAGGGGCGACCATGTCGTAGCCGTCAGAGGTTGCTCCGTAACCGATCACTTCAGCATAAATCTGCGCACCGCGGGCTTTGGCATGTTCGTACTCTTCAAGCACGACAATGCCGCCTCCACCGGAGATGACAAACCCATCTCTATCCACATCGTAAGTACGGGAAGCTTTTTCAGGCGTCTCGTTATACTTGCTCGACAAGGCGCCCATGGCATCAAACAGATAACTCATGGTCCAGTGCTCTTCTTCGCCACCGCCAGCAAACACAATATCCTGTTTACCCAATTGAATTTGCTCTACACCGGACCCGATACAGTGGGCACTGGTTGAACAGGCAGAACTGATGCCGTAATTGACGCCCTTGATTTTCGCCCCGGTCGCCAAGCAGGCAGCAATCCCACTGCTCATGGTTTTGGTGACCATGTAAGGTCCCACACGACGAATCCCTTTTTCAGCCAGTGTATTGGTGCCTTCCAGCATACTCTCGGTGGAGGTCCCCCCCGCACCGACAATAAGGCCGGTACGCACATTGGACACCAGTTCCGCTGGCAGTTGCGCATCAGCAATCGCTTCCTGCATGGCCAACCAGGCATAAGCATGGCCTTTGGCCATAAAACGCAACAACTTACGGTCAATCAGGGCTTCGATATCCAAATTTTTAATCGAACCCGCCACGTGCGAGCGCAAACCGCGCTCGGCATACTCCGGCTGATAGCTTATGCCAGAGCGCCCGGCTTTCAGGCTCTCCAGCACTTCTTGTTTGTTATTACCGAGACTTGATACGATACCAAATCCTGTAATCACTACGCGACGCATTGCGCCTCCCTTAAACTTCAAAAAACGGTCACGAATACTAAAAATGATCCGTACTAAAAATTGTCTGTGGTGGTAAACAGCCCAACACGCAAATCGCTGGCAGAATAAATCTCACGACCATCCACCTCCATCCGTGCATCCGCAATCCCCATCACCAGTTTGCGCATGATCACGCGTTTTAAATCAATGTGATAACGCACCAACTTGGCCTTGGGCAGGACTTGACCGGTAAACTTCACCTCGCCTGAACCCAGCGCGCGGCCACGTCCTGGCCCACCTTTCCAACCCAGAAAAAAGCCTACCAGCTGCCACATCGCATCCAGACCCAAACAGCCTGGCATCACAGGGTCTCCGGTGAAGTGGCATTCAAAAAACCACAGGTCAGGACGGATATCCAGCTCAGCAATAATTTCGCCCTGGCCATATTTTCCACCTTCATCAGAAATCTTTACGATCCGGTCAAACATCAGCATAGGAGGCAGTGGCAATTGCGCGTTGCCTTCACCAAACATTTCGCCGCGACCGCAAGACAGCAACTCCTCTTTACTGAAACTACTTTTTCTAGTCATGTATTTTTAGATTTTTAGTATAAAACAATATTTTCGCCGGAAATTGCGTTTAGTGAAAGCTTTTTGTCACGCAAAGACTATACAGACCTGTATACTTTTCTTCAAAACACAGGTAACATTCCCAAAATTGTTACTGAATTTTACATATTAAAAACCGGCTGTCTGACGGGGTTTAAAAAAGGATTCGTGAATTTTTCACCCCGTTAAAGTTACAATTTAGTTACAATCAGAATCACTTAATACATTCAAATCATCAGGAAATCAGGCATGCAAGAACAACAACTCAACGATTGGCGTACCCATGCGCTCACACTCGAGTCAGAAGTCAACAAAGTGGTCGTCGGTCAGGAAACCCCGGTACGCCTGATTACCACGGCCGTGTTTGCGCGCGGCCATGTGCTGCTGGAAGGTGATGTGGGCGTTGGCAAAACCACCTTGCTGCGCGCATTCACCCGTGGCATTGGCGGTGGCTACCAGCGAATTGAAGGCACCATAGACCTGATGCCGAATGATTTGGTGTATCACACTTATTTGGGCGAAGATGGCAAACCTCATGTCAGCCCCGGTCCGCTGCTGATGTCAGGCCAGGACTTGTCGATCTTCTTCTTTAACGAGATCAACCGCGCGCGGCCACAAGTGCACTCCCTCATGCTGCGTGTGATGGCGGAGCGGACACTGACCGCGTTTAACAAGGAACATTATTTCCCGCACATGCTGGTGTTTGCTGACCGCAACCAGGTGGAGCGCGAAGAAACCTTTGATATTCCTTCAGCAGCGCGCGACCGTTTCATGATGGAAATTCCAATCGTGGTGCCGCCTGCACACGACATTATGGAATCCCTGATTTTTGATACGCGCTTTCATGATGTAGACCAACTGATTTCAAATGTGCCAGCCGACATCCTTCAGTTTGACCAGCTAAACAGTTTTGCCAAGGTAATCCAGGAAAACATTCAGGCCAGCCCTGCCCTGCGCAAATATGCACTTGACCTGTGGCTGGCCACCAAAGATCCGGTTGCCTATGGCGTCAAGGTCTCCAACGTAGACATGAAGCGCCTGGTACTGAGTGGCGCCAGCCCGCGCGGGATGGGTATGCTGCTGCGTGCCGCCCGCGTCAATGCCTGGCTCAATAACCGCGCTGCAGTGGTACCGGAAGATATCCATGCCGTGTTCCATGAAACCATTGCACACCGCCTGGTCTTTAGCCCGGTCTACGAAATGCGCCGGACTGAAATTGCCCGCGAATTGCTGTCCGGTATCGTTCACGCGATTGCTGCCCCTTAATGGATGATGTACGAATTCACAAATAACGAGTACTGAAAAGTGATGCAGACAATTAAGGAATTCAGCTACCACATCGGCTGGCGCTCGCGCGCACGTCGCCCTGGCCGCCACAAGAGCAATCAGCGTGGCATGGGGATGGAGTTTCGCGGTCATACCACGCTGCTGTCCTATCCTGACCCGCGCCGGATTGACATCCGCCAAACCATACGTGACCCCATGGAGCAGGTGTATGTGCGTATCTTTAACCAGAAAAGCGCCACGCCTGTGTTTGTCCTGTGTGATATGTCTGGCTCCATGCAATACGGCACACCGCATACCAAACTGGTGACTGCGGCTGAAATCACCCGCTCGGTCGCCCAATCGGCTTGCCGCAATACGGATCCTGTTGGCTTTATCGGCTTTGATGATGATTTGCATGACGCGTGGCTGTCTACGTTGTCTTCACGGCCACACAGCATGTTTGACCTGGCTGACCGCCTTGAAAACCATTTACCCAATGAGGTCGGGGCCGCCGCCCTGCTGGAAAGCGTCAGGTTGTTGCCACGCGAGCGATCCCTGATTTTCATGGTGTCCGATTTCCATATGCCGCTGGAACAACTGGAAGCCGCGCTGGTGCTCATGCTGCGTCATCATATTGTGCCAGTGGTGTTATGGAATAGCACTGAATACAAGCAGTTGCCGGAATTTGGCATCACCAGTATCAATGACCCTGAAACCGGCGAGCGGCGCACGCTGTTTTTACGCGCCTCCTACCGTCAACGCATCCTGGAAGCGTTCGCGGCCCGTCGCCAGGCCATTGAAGATATTTTTATGAGATTTGATATGCAACCCTTTTTTGTGGAAGACCAATTCGATGCCGATTTACTGACCGAATACTTCCATCAATACGTGCCTGCCTGAGGAAAGCGACCCATGAAAGCGCGCCACCATCTTTTATCTTTAGTGTTAGCAGCCAGCCTGTTGTCTGCCTCACTTAGCAGCGTTGCCGATGTGATTTTGCCATCCGTTGACAATAAATTTGTCAGTGTCCAGGAAATCAACCCGACCCGCGATGCCGGCTTTTTCGTCGGTGACAAGCTGCAACGGACCATGATCCTGACCGTCAAGCAACCTTACGAATTGATCAAGGAGTCGCTACCGATTGTCGGTTATGAGCACCGTTATCGTGGCCAGGTTTCTGGCATTGAATTGACGGCAATTGACATGGAGGAAGCCCATGAGCGACAACAGACCGTGTATACGATACATCTCGAATATCAGGTCTTCAAATCTGGTCGCGTGGTCAAGCCCGCCATCCTCAGAGGCGAAATCGTCAAGCTACGCCAGCAAGGCAGTCAGGACATCAAGCAATTCCGCATGCCCTCGTTTAACTTCAGGACCTCACCACTGTCCGTGTATGGCGAAGTCAACCTGAAGAATGAAATGAGCCCGTTTGTCGCCCCCTTGAAACTGCATGCCGACAAAGAATGGCTGGCGCTAAAGGTGGCGACTGGTGTGCTGGCCGTCTGTTTGCTGGGCTTAGTCTACATTTTGGCGGCCAATACCTGGTTACCGCGCATGGGCGGTGCTTTTGCCAAAGCCTACCGCAAGCTTGGCAAACTGCCGGACGACGCGCAAGGTCTGCAACAGGCCATTTCCACGGTACATGAAGCCTTGCATCAGGTGGCGGGGCACAGCGTATTTGGTAATGGTATCGAGCATTTTTTGCAGCAAAAACCTGGTTTTACCCCTGCCAGGCCAGAAATTGAACGTTTTTTTGCCTTGTCTCGCCAAGTATTTTTTGACGCCAGCACTCCGCTAGAACTGGGCATCCCACCACGTGAATGGCTGAAAAAATTCTGTAGGCACATGCGCGACTGCGAACGCGGCTTGAAGCCAGAGGTACATGCATAATGGCTTTTACCCATCCCTGGCTGTTGTGGGCACTCCCCTTGGCGCTGTTACCATTATTGCTAGATCGTTCCCATAGTAAACATTACTCCTGGGTGAGCTTGTTGCCACCGGACCCGCTGTCCAGAACCATCGGTTTTTTACTCAAGGTCTTGGCCGTCATTAGCATCGTCTTCATTATTTTGGGCCTGGCCGGCCCACATAGTCTGGAGCAACAGGTGGAGCGGACCGGCATAGGTGCGCAGATCGGCCTGGTGCTGGACCGCAGCGCGAGTATGGACGACCCGTTTGCCGGAGACAAAGATGGCAATGTCGGTGAAACCAAATCGGTCGCAGCCGCACGTATCATGACCAAATTTGTGGAAAGCCGCCAGAACGACATGATGGGTCTGATTACCTTTAGTAACTCAGCCATGTATGTGTTACCCCTGACTGAAAATAAAGAAGCGATTTTGTCTGCCATTCAGGCGACTGCCGGCAACTCGCTGTTTCAAACCAATATTGGCGGCGGTTTGACCAGTGCGGTTGAATTGTTCAAGGATATGCCGGACTCCGGCTCTCGCGTGATTATCCTGATTTCTGACGGTGCAGGACGCGTCAGTGACATGGTGCAACAGAAGCTGCGTGACTGGCTGCAACGCTATAACATCGGCTTGTACTGGATTGTATTGCGCCAGCCAGGTGGCATTACCATCTTCGATCCCAAATATACGGCCAGTGGCTACGACGGCCCCATGCCAACCGAAGTATTGCTGTATCAGTTCTTCCAGACGCTGCGTACCCCGTTTAGCGCCTATGAAGCCGCAGATCCCAAGTCACTGGAAGCGGCGATTGCCGATATCAACAGCAAAGAAAAAAAACCGATTCAATATCTGGAAAAAATCCCCGGCCATGATTACACCAATGTGTGTTACTGGGTGGCTTTCGTCATGATTGCACTCTTGCTGGCGGTTAAATATTTGGAGATTCATACATGGCGCTCAGCGTAAATAAACTTGTGATTGGACTGGTCGTTGTTGCGGTCTTGGCCGCGGGCACCATCGCCTACAGCTGGCAACGTATCAAGCAAGTCGAAGCCTTTAATCAGGCCGTGGCGACAGCTAAAAGTCCACAAACGGACCAGCAAAGTTTCGAAGCCAAGTATGCAGTCGCCTACTGGTTAGGCAAAAATGAGCGTTACAAGGAGTCCACACTTTTGTTTACCAAGCTCATCGAACAAGCCAATGCCAGTCAGCGCGCGGCCATTCTGCACAATGTGGGTAATATGTTTTTCATGCGTGCAATCCAAATGACGGGCGGCAATGACAACAGCACACGTGATGAGATTGAATACCTGTTGTCGCAAGCGGCCACCTCTTATAAATCAGCGCTCAAAGCAGATAACAGCAACTGGGGCACACGCCGCAACTATGACCGCGTTCTTGGCTTGCTGCCAGAAAAACCCACGCCAGGTGTAGGCGAATCTGACAATCCCGGGTTGATCATGGGCAACATTCCCAACGGATTGCCATAACAGGCGGCGATTTTCTCTGGCTCTGGATCTGAACATATTGACTGGCATGGCATGAAAATCTGGCTAAGACACTTTATCAAACATCGCGACACGGCGCTGCTCGCCTTGGCACTGCTCTTTCTGCTGGGAGCAATTTTACGACCCAGCATCCCGTTTAAACATAATATCTATGCCTATTTTCTGGTTGCAGATATTTCGCAAAGCATGAATGCAGAGGACATGATGCTGCATGGCAAAAAAGTCACGCGCATGGCCTATATGCAAAACATGATGCATGAAGTGGTGGCTTCATTGCCATGTGGCACCAAAGTCAGCATCGGCATGTTTGCAGGTAACTCGGTCGCCGCCATGTATGCACCGATTGAGGTATGCCGTAATTTTGCCGCAATCCAGGACACCATTGCCCATCTGGACTGGCGTATGGCGTGGTCAGGTAACAGCCGGGTGCGTGAAAGCCTGTTTGTGACCGCGAAAGTGGTGCGTGCCATGCCTGAGCCGGCGCAAGTGCTGTATTTTACCGATGGCGAAGAAGCCCCTAAACTGCACGCCTTCAACACCAAAAACCTCGATGAATTTCAAGGCGGTGATGACTGGCTGTTTGTTGGCATCGGTACCGATGAAGGCGTGGCGATTCCCAAGCTGAGCCAGGATAATCAGGTCATTGGCTACTGGTCTAATGAAAGTTTTGCCATGCAGCCTGGTATCGCACAGATCTCCGAAAGCACTTTGGGCGTGCGCGACGATAACGTCGCATTTGGTGACCATGACCGCTATGTCTCCAAACTGGCCAGCGAATATCTGGAAAACCTGACCAAAGAAATTGGCGCAAAATTCATCAAAGGTGACAGCACCTATACCGTCCTCAAAGCCATGAAGGAGCAAAAACCGGCCCGCCGCGATATTGCTCCCTTACCATTGGATTGGCTACTGGCCAGCCTAGCAGGCTTATGTATACTCGCCACCTATGCGAGCCATCACCCTTGGCGGCAAATCAAGCAGAACCTGCATCTTTACCGTCGTGAGATTCAATCCAGATTTTTTGTAAAAAGCGAGGCCGTCGCCCACGACAACCATTTTCAATAACCGTTAACGCCTCGCCCCTCTGACATCCTAGGCCAGCGATGCAGGCAAACAGAAGACCTGACCATGCACAAAAAATGGCTACCCTTTTGCCTGAAACATCGCGACACCCTACTGCTAGGCATTGCCCTGATGCTTTTACTCGGGGCGGCCTTGCGGCCTTCAATACCGATTAAGCGCAATATCCATACTTACCTGCTGATAGCAGATATCACGCAAAGTATGAATGTGATCGATATGTCGCTCGATCATGCCCCTGCCAGCCGTCTCGATTACACCAAACGCATGATGCATGACATCATCGCCCAACTGCCCTGTCAGACCCGCATCAGTATCGGCCTGTTTGCAGGCGATGCGGTAGCCGCCCTTTATACGCCCCTGCATGTCTGCAAACACTTTTCAGCTATACAGCAGACCATAGACCATCTCGATTGGCGCATGGCCTGGACCGGCAACAGTCAGTTACGCCAAAGCGTGCCGATGGCAGCAAAACTATTGCGGCAAATGCCTGAGGCAACCAAAGCCGTCATTTTTACTGATGGCGATGAAGCGCCCCTGTTGCATGCCTTTAACACGCGTAACCTCAAAGACTTTCAGGGCTCGGACGACTTTTACTTTGTCGGCGTCGGGACAGACCAAGGGGCTGGCATTCCCAAGCTGACAGAAAACAATCAGATGATAGGCTACTGGTCGAATGAAAGCTTCGCCGTCCAGCCTAATATCGCGCAGGTCACCGCCAGTAAAAGCAGTGGACGTGATGACAGCGTGGCTGTCTCGGACTATGACCGCTATATTTCCAGGCGGGCGTCGGCGTATTTGAAAAAACTGTCTGAAGAAATTGGCGCGCAATACCTGGATGGCGATGACCCCCACCATGTATTGCAACACATCCAAAAACACAGCTCGCCACGTTATGAAATTGTGGCATACCCGATAGACTGGATACTCGCCACCCTGTCTGCGGTATGCATCGTCAGCGCCTATATCAACCAGGACTCTAAACGACAGCTCACGCATACACTACGCAAACGATTTACCAAGTTGAGGCAGACGCGCTTGTTTAAAGCTAGACACGATGTCGCACACGACAATCACTTTTAAGCATGGGCCATTCAAGCCTGTCCCCAACGCAACCAAACGCGCAAAGCCGTTAAGCTTGCCCTGTCGGCCTGGTCCGGGAGCACTAGCATACGCTGCGTGCGCAAGATGGGTTCAGTTGCTGCCTCATGCAGTGGTTGCAGCTGCATATGCAAGACCAGGCACCACGGATGCACAACGCTATCAGGGAGCACGCTGACCTGATAGACCTGTCCCGTGCGGTTCACGACAGTCATATGCCCATACACATCCACACGCAGCCTCTGGATACTGTGTTTCCAAAAAGTTGCCGCCAGTTGCGTCCAGTGCCAGCCACTTGCCAGTCCATAGACAGCCGTTGCACTCAACGCCCAGACAAACGCTAATTTCCACCACAGGCAGGCCATCACCAGCATTGAAAATAAGTACCACCAGCCCCATAAAAGATATGATGGTCGTAAGCGCAGATCAATTTCAGTTGATAAAATAGCTTTTTTCATTGCATGAACCAGGGCAAAGCCGCGCAAGCGACTCTGGCCCAAAAAGGAAAACCGAGTTATGTCCAATCCAGCCACCGCATGGCAAACGTTTTTAATCTCGCAAGGGGCGCAGTTTAATCCACAAGGTGAAGCCAGCTTCCCCATAGGAAAGGCCTCTGCGCAACTATTTGACCTGTCGGGCAATGGCCTGATCGCCATCAGCGGTGCAGATAGCCAGACCTTTTTGCAGGGCCAGGTCACCAATGATATTAAACTGCTCGCTCAAGGTGCGCAATTCAATGGTTATTGCACGCCCAAAGGCCGCTTGCTGGCGCTGTTTTACACCTTTACTGTTGAGGACGTCATTTACTTGCAATGCCCGCGCGCCTTGGTGCCAGACCTGGTGAAACGCTTGCGCATGTATGTGTTACGCAGCAAGGTGGTGGTAGAGGATGCCAGTGAGCGCCTGTACAGCCTGGGTTTGACGAGTGATGCACTTGCGAGCACATTGACTGGCCTGCCCGCGGATCCGCATCAACTGGCGCAAACCGAGCTGGGGACGCTGATCCGCCTCGCTGACGCTGACACACAACAACGCGCCCAGCTGATTGTCGCTGCCGACCAGGCTGAAACCGTTTGGCAATCGCTGCGCGCGACCTTCACCCCAAGCAGCACGGCTCACTGGGAAGCGCTTGAAATTCAGGCGGGGATTCCGCAAGTTTACCCAGCCACTAAAGAACAGTTTGTCCCACAAATGGTCAATCTGGATGCATTAAATGGCATCAACTTTAAGAAAGGCTGCTATACCGGCCAGGAGATCGTTGCCCGCACGCACTATCTGGGCAAGGTCAAGCGCCGCACATTGCTGGCACAGCTGCCTAAAACCGCCCAAGTACCACTGGCAGGCGACACGTTGCAGGATGCCCAGACACAAGACGCGGGTCAACTGGTGCGCGTTGCGCCCGATGCCTTAAGTGGCGGCTGGTGGGTATTGGCAGAATGCCGACTGGAAGCCAAAGAGGCCGGAGAGATTCTCTGGCAAGGTCAGCCCTTGCTGTTTAAAGAATTACCGTATGCCTTGCCCTAATCGACTAGGTCAATAAAAATAAAAAAGGCGCTAGAAGCGCCTTTTTATTGGGACGGCTGCGCCGGGATCACAGGCACTGCATCAGCGGGCTTGGCCGCAGCGTCGGTCTGGCTCTTGCTGGCTGAAGACTTGTTCTGAATCACCTGAAAAAATACTTCGTCCTGCTTCACCAGGCCCAGCTCACTGCGTGCCCGCTCTTCAATCGCAGATTGACCCTGCTTGAGATCGCGCACTTCAGCGCGCAGGGTTTCATTGCGTTGCCGATAATAATCGTTACGCTTTTGGTGCGCCTCAATCTGCTGTGAATATTGCCATACGCGCAACCAACTGCCCTTGCCCAGCCACAACGGATATTGTAGCAGGGCAATCAGGACCACTAATACAACTGTCAGTTTACGCACCGTGGCCCAAAATCAGTTATTTGAACAACTGATAGAAAGCAGACAAGCCAGCGTAGCTGGTAGCATCGCCCAACTCTTCTTCAATACGAAGCAACTGGTTGTACTTGGCAACGCGCTCTGAACGGCACAGGGAACCCGTCTTGATTTGCAAGGCATTGGTCGCCACAGAGATGTCGGCAATCGTCGTATCTTCGGTTTCGCCAGAGCGGTGTGACACTACGGCCGTGTAGTTGGCACGTTTTGCCATCTCGATGGTCTGGAAAGTTTCAGTCAAGGTACCAATCTGGTTGACTTTGATCAGCACAGAGTTGGCCACGCCTTTCTGGATGCCTTCACGCAGGATTTTGGGGTTGGTCACAAACAGGTCATCGCCGACCAACTGTGTGGATTTACCCAAGCGTTGTGTCAACAGGTCCCAGCCCTCCCAGTCAAACTCGCTCATACCATCTTCAATGGTGATGATAGGATACTTGTCAGCCAAGGTAGCCAGGTAGTCACAGAACTGGGCAGAGGTCAGCGCAGCGCCTTCAGACTCAAGATGGTATTTACCATCACGGTAGAATTCGGTACTGGCGCAATCCAGGCCCAGGTAAATATCTTTGCCTGGCTCATAGCCAGCCGCTTCGATGGATTCCATGATCAGCTGCAAGGCAGACTCGTTGGAGGGCAAGTTAGGTGCAAAACCACCTTCATCACCCACGGTTGTCGCCAAGCCTTTGGCATGCAGGGTTTTCTTCAGTGCATGGAACACTTCTGCACCCGCACGCAAGGCTTCACGGAAACTTGGCAAGCCCGCTGGCACAATCATGAATTCCTGAATATCCACAGAGTTATCTGCGTGTGCACCACCGTTGATGATGTTCATCATAGGCGTTGGCAATTGCATGAACGCAGAACCACCCAGGTAACGATACAGTGGCAAACCGCTTTCTTCAGCCGCCGCACGTGCACAGGCCATGGACACGCCCAAAATCGCATTTGCACCCAGACGGTCTTTGTTCTCGGTACCATCCAGCTCAATCAGCGTCTTGTCGATAAAACTTTGCTCTTCAGCATCCAGGCCAATGATCGCTTCGGTAATTTCCGTGTTGACGTTCTCAATCGCGTTCAATACGCCTTTGCCCAGGTAACGGCTTTTATCGCCATCCCGCAGTTCCACGGCTTCTTTGGTACCGGTAGATGCGCCTGAAGGCACTGCCGCACGACCAATCACCCCGCTTTCCAGCAAAACGTCGACTTCAACCGTCGGGTTGCCACGGGAATCCATAATCTCGCGGGCGATAATATCTACAATAGCGCTCATGATTTATCCTTATCTAAGATGAAAAAAATTATAGGGTTTGTTCTGCGAAACCGGCTTTTTTGACCAGCTTGTCGAGATCGACCAGCAAGTGCAGCAAGTCCTCCATTTTGCCCAAGGGCCAGGCGTTCGGGCCATCAGACAAAGCTTGGCTCGGGTCAGGATGCGTTTCCATAAAGACGCCGGCAATACCACTTGCCACTGCTGCACGTGCCAACACCGGCACAAACTCACGCTGACCGCCACTCTTCTCGCCCTGCCCGCCTGGTTGCTGGACAGAATGGGTGGCATCAAATACCACTGGACACTGTGTTTCACGCATAATCGCCAAACCACGCATGTCAGAAACCAGCGTGTTATAGCCAAACGAAGCACCGCGTTCGCAAACCATAATATTGTCGGCACCACCGTTGGCTTCTTTAGCCTTGTTGACCACTTGTTTCATGTCACCAGGGGCTAAAAACTGGCCTTTTTTGATATTGACCGGCTTGCCAGACTGGGCACAAGCCACGATAAAGTCAGTCTGACGGCACAGAAAAGCCGGGGTTTGCAACACATCCACCACCGCGGCCACGTGAGGCACCTGTTCTTCGGTATGCACGTCGGTCAAGATCGGCACACCGATCTGGGCACGCACTTCATCCAGAATTTTCAGGCCCTCTTCCATGCCAAAACCACGAAAAGTCTTAGTCGAACTACGGTTTGCTTTGTCGTAAGAAGATTTATAAATAAATGGCACCCCCACGCGGGCAGCCATCTCTTTTAACTGGCCAGCCGTATCAATTGCCATTTGTTTGGATTCTATGACGCAGGGGCCCGCGATCAGAAACAGAGGATGTTCGAGACCAACGTCAAAACCACATAATTTCATTCAACATTCCTTATTTTTTGGATGCTTTTTGTGCCAGCGCAGCCTGCACATAGGCTTTAAACAATGGATGACCCGCACGCGGGTTAGACGTAAACTCGGGGTGGAACTGGCACGCGACAAACCACGGATGCACAGACTGTGGCAACTCAATCATTTCACACAATTCTTCACGCGGCGTGCGTGCAGAAATGACCAGACCGGCGTCTTTCAACTGGTCCACATAGTGGTTGTTGACTTCATAGCGGTGACGGTGACGCTCATTAACTTCGCTGCCGTAAATGCTGGCGGCCAACGTGTTCGGCACAATCGGACAGCTTTGCGCACCCAGACGCATGGTGCCACCGAGATCGGAGTGTTCATCACGCTTCTCGATCTTGCCGGAAGCATCTTGCCACTCGTCAATCAGACCAATCAATTTATGCTCGGTGCCAGGGTTAAATTCAGTGCTGTTCGCATCCTTAAGCCCTGCGACATTACGCGCATACTCAATCACGGCCAATTGCATGCCCAGGCAGATACCCAGGTAAGGCACTTTGTTTTCACGCGCATACCGAATAGCCGCAATCTTGCCTTCGGTACCACGTACGCCAAAGCCGCCAGGAATCAGGATCGCATCCATGCCCTTAAGACTATCGGTGCCACTTTTCTCAATGTCTTCGCTATCGATGTAGTGAATCTTGACCTTGGACTCGGTATGAATACCAGCGTGTATCAGCGCTTCGGTCAGCGACTTGTATGACTCGGTCAAATCGACATACTTACCGACAAATGCGATATCGACAATCTCTTTGGGATTGGCTTGCGCGTGAGTAATTTTTTGCCAGGCAGACAAATCCGCTGCTTTGGCCAGAATATTCAGTTTGTGGCAAACAATCTCATCTAGCATTTGCGCGTGCAACAGGCCGGGGATTTTGTAAATCGAATCGCTATCAATGGCACTAATCACCGCCTCAAAAGCCACATTGGTGAACAAGGCAATCTTGCGTTTTTCGTCTTCAGGGATTTCGCGTTCAGCACGGCACATCAAAATATCAGGCTGAATACCGATTTCGCGCAATTCTTTCACCGAGTGCTGGGTGGGTTTGGTTTTCAGCTCGCCTGCGGTTGGAATCCATGGCAACAGGGTCAGATGGATATAACAGGCGTTGTTTCTGCCTTCTTCAATCCCCATCTGACGAATCGCTTCCAGAAACGGCAAGGACTCAATATCGCCGACCGTACCGCCCACTTCGACAATCGCCACATCCGCGCCTTCAGCACCACGTTTCACGTGTGCCTTGATTTCATCGGTAATGTGCGGAATGACCTGTACGGTTTTACCCAGATATTCGCCACGGCGTTCTTTCTTGATCACCGTTTCGTAAATCTGGCCTGTGGTGAAGTTGTTACGCTTGGACATCTTGCTGCTAATAAAACGCTCATAATGACCAAGATCGAGATCGGTTTCCGCGCCGTCATCGGTCACAAACACTTCGCCGTGCTGAAATGGCGACATGGTGCCGGGGTCAACGTTGATATAGGGATCAAGTTTCAGCATGGTTACTTTAATGCCACGCGATTCGAGAATGGCGCCGAGGCTGGCGGCCGCGATACCTTTTCCAAGAGAAGAAACAACACCGCCGGTTACGAATACATATTTGGTCATGGATCAGGTACTTTGAGATTGTTACAGACGGGAGAACATTTTACCGTAAAGCCCCCTCTCCCACAATGAAAGTCAGGCATTAAATCTGGCAGCGACTCGCCAAGGCCTGCGCTTACGCATACAATTCCATCATGTATGACACTCAAACAAACGCTCCAGCCCTGTGGCAACCATTATTGCCGCAACCGCATGCGCAAAGCCATAAATATAGCCGCGGCTATGTGCTGATCCAGGGTGGCTACCCGGTCACTGGCGCAGCCCGCCTCGCGGCAATGGCGGCGGCCAGATGCGGGGCAGGCATGACGGCGATTGCAGCCCCAGAAGTCGCACTGCCTATTTATGCCAGCGCGCTATTGAGCGTGATGGTGAAACCCTATGCTCATGCCGCAGAATTACAGACACTGCTTGAAGACACCCGCGTGAGTAGCTATTTAATTGGCCCCGGCGCAGGCATCTCACAAGACACCAGACTCACCACCCTGGCCATGTTAGCCACAGGCAAACCGGTGGTCATCGATGCCGATGCCCTGACAACCTTTGCCGGTCAGACGGATACCCTCAAGCAAGCAATAGGTGCAAGTTGCGTAATCACCCCGCATGAAGGCGAGTTCAAAAGCGTTTTTGGAATAAGTGCGGCGCATGATAGACCCACCCGTATCACACAAGTAATGACGGCGGCACAAGCCTGCGGGGCTATTGTTTTACTCAAAGGTGCCCACACCATTATTGCCACGCCGGAAGGCCGGGTGTTGATCAACGAACAAGCACCATCGACCTTGGCGACTGCAGGCGCTGGCGATGTGCTGGCGGGCATGATTGCCAGTCTGTTGGCACAAGGCATGCCCGCATTCGAAGCATGTGCGGCGGCCACCTGGATGCATGCGCAAGCCGCGCGTTTATTTGGAGTGGGATTGATTGCAGAAGATTTGCCAGGGATGATTCCGGCCGTGTTGCAGGCGCTTTTAAAAACTTAACCCTTTTCTAAAGATTCGCCTTTTGCTAAGCGCACTTGATTTCGCGTCACTTTTAACGCTTCATCTTGTTTTTCATCAGCGCATTTTGCTCGCGCTTCCAGTCGCGCTCTTTTTCAGCATCACGCTTATCGTGTTGTTTTTTACCTTTAGCCAACCCAATTTGCACTTTTACCCGTCCGCGGGTGAAATGCATGTCCAGCGGCACCAAGGTGTAACCTGCACGCTCGACCTTACCGATCAATTTGTCGATCTCTTCGCGGTGCAGCAGCAATTTGCGTGTACGGATCGCATCGGGACGCACATGGGTGGATGCCGAGCCTAGCGGCGTAATGTGGCAACCGATCAGGTACAACTCCCCACGCATGACCACCACGTAGGATTCCTTGAGGTTGGTACGGTTATCGCGTATCGCCTTGACTTCCCAGCCCTCGAGCACGAGGCCGGCTTCGTACTTTTCTTCAATAAAATAGTCAAAAAACGCTTTTTTGTTTTGCGCGATAGTCATAACGCTGCTGTGCGGGCTTAAATCACTTAAAATAGCATTTTAACTCAAAACCGACTTTCGTTCTGACGCAATGGCTCAAGTAGAAAAAACCGTGCTGGTCATGCATTCGTGTGAAGCGATGTTTCAATTGGTTGATGCCGTTGAAACCTATGCTGACTTTTTACCCTGGTGTGGCGGTAGCCAAGTCATCGAGCGCACGGATACCGTGACCCAGGCCACCATTCACATCCGTTACCACGGCATACAGCAGCACTTTACAACACGCAACCACAAACAGTTCCCTCACCGCATGGAAATCACGCTGGTGGATGGCCCGTTCAAACAACTGAGTGGACACTGGCACTTTATAAGACTGCGTGAAGATGCCTGCAAAATTGAATTCAAGCTTGAATATGTCTTTGCCAACGGCCTGATTGAACGCATGATTGCGCCGGTGTTCAGCCATATTGCCAACACCTTCGTCGACAGCTTCGTCAAACAGGCTGGCAAGCTCCAACTCAAGTAATGACCAAACCGGTCACGCCAGCCATGCCTGAAGAACTCACCGGGATGCTCAATATAGAAGTGGTCTATGCGCTGCCAACGTCGCAAACGCTGATCACACTCGTGGTGCCGCCAGGCACCACGGCAATCGCGGCCGTGCGACAGTCGGGCATTCTGGAACAACACCAGATGACCGCAAGCAAAGAATTACCCTTAGGCATTTTTGGCAAAAAAGTCAGCCACGACAGGCCACTAAAAGCGATGGACAGGGTAGAAATTTATCGCCCGCTGATTGCGAACGCCAAAGAAATGCGCCGTCAGCGTGCCACTAAACAGAAAACAGCCACGGCCAAGCGGGCCAATTCCCGTTAATTACGTATTGCACCATTCAGCGCACTGACAAAACTACAGGCTTTCTGATCAACACCATCAAGATGCATTACTCGGGTGGACAATTTTCGTCGATTTCTTGCTGCGCGGCTGCCAGCCCCTGACGAATTTGCTCATCTGACAGATATTCGCGCTGACCATTCTCGTTCACATTCTGCATGCGGCCGCCCACGGCATAGTTGCGATAGTTGCTTCTGGCTGCTGCACAATTTTGGGCTTTTTGACGCGCTTCCATCGCCTTGAGCGCTTCAGCTTCTGGGGACGCATTCTGCCCGGCTGAGTTCTCGGGCATTTTCTGTTTGGCCGGATTCATTTGCTCGCGCGAATAGGCGTCGGATCGCGTCAGTGGCGTATCCGCTGGCACCGTCGTCGCCTTGATTTTTTGCGTGGATGGACCGGCGACAGGAGGCGTATCCGAATAATTCATAATGCCTTTTTCATCGCGCCATTTATAAATCTCGGCCGCAGCCTGCATGGCCCAGCACAAGCCCAGCATCAACATCCATCTCAACGTCATTCTCATTTGATAAACCCACACTTGCTTAGAAAAAGGTTAAGTAAAGGCCTCATGCACAAACCATGCCAGACATCAGCAAACAGAACTGCAAAAACGCAAAACGCTTTGTCAAGGCAAAGTGAAATCGGTATAATTATATTTTGGAGATAAGGAATTCACATGCGTTTGTTGCAACAAGCTCTTACCTTTGATGACGTTTTACTCGTTCCCGCACATTCGAATGTGATGCCGCGCGAGGTCAATCTCAGCACCAAGCTTACCAAGAGCATCACCTTAAATATTCCCCTGCTATCTGCTGCGATGGACACGGTCACTGAAGCACGCATGGCCATTGCATTGGCGCAACTGGGCGGCATGGGCATCATACACAAAAATATGTCGGTAGAGATGCAAGCTTCTCGCGTCTCCCGCGTAAAACGCTTCGAGTCCGGCGTCGTCATTGACCCGGTCACCATCCACCCGGCCATGAGTGTGCGCGAGGTGATGAATATCACCCAACAGCAAAAAATTTCAGGCTTGCCTGTGTTGCAAGATGGCAAGGTGGTCGGCATTGTTACCAACCGTGACCTGCGCTTTGAAACCAATCTCGATCAAGCCGTCAGCAATGTGATGACCCCGCAAGACCGTCTGGTCACCGTGCGTGAAGGCGCCAGTCGCGAAGAAATCATGGGCTTGCTGCATAAACACCGTCTTGAGCGCTTGCTGGTTATTGGTGAAAACTACGAGCTCAAAGGCTTGATTACCGTTAAAGACATTCAAAAATCGTCAGATCACCCCCTGGCCTGTAAAGATGAAAAAGGCCGCTTGCGCGTCGGCGCGGCAGTGGGCGTGGGTGACGGCACTGAAGAACGCATTGCCGCACTGGTTGAAGCCGGTGTCGATGCCATTGTGGTAGATACCGCGCATGGTCACTCACAAGGCGTACTGGATCGCGTCAAATGGGCTAAAACCCACTATCCAAAACTGCAAGTGATTGGTGGCAACATTGCCACGGCAGAAGCCGCGCTGGCCTTGGTGGATCATGGCGCTGACTGTGTCAAAGTGGGCATCGGCCCTGGCTCTATCTGCACCACCCGTATCGTGGCTGGCGTCGGCGTGCCGCAAATCACAGCCATCAGCAATGTGGCCAAAGCCCTCGAAAAATCAGGCGTGCCATTTATTGCAGACGGCGGGATTCGCTTCTCTGGCGACATTTCCAAAGCCATTGCTGCAGGCGCGTACAACGTCATGCTGGGTGGGATGTTTGCAGGCACTGAAGAAGCGCCTGGCGAAGTAGAGTTGTACCAAGGTCGCTCTTACAAATCCTACCGCGGCATGGGCTCCATAGGCGCCATGCAAAAAGGCTCTTCTGACCGCTACTTCCAGGACAGCACGGCCAACGCCGACAAGCTGGTGCCTGAAGGCATCGAAGGCCGCGTCCCTTATAAAGGCAGTGTCGTTGCCGTGATCCATCAGTTGATGGGCGGCTTGCGTGCCTCCATGGGTTATGTGGGCTGCGCTTCTATTGAAGAAATGCGTAACAAGGCAGAGTTTGTGCAAATCACCAGTGCCGGTATGCGCGAGTCGCATGTGCATGATGTGCAGATTACCAAAGAAGCACCGAATTACCGTATTGATTAACCCTTATTGATAAACGCGAATTCATCCATTTAATCAAAGCCACAGAGGACACAGAGATCACAGAGAAATGACTTCTCTAAGACTCTGTGTCCTCTGTGCACTCTGTGGCTAAACACATGTCTCATTCAAAAATCCTGATTCTAGATTTCGGCTCCCAGGTCACCCAACTGATTGCACGCCGTGTACGCGAAGCGCATGTCTACTGCGAAATTCATCCTTGTGATGTGTCCGATGAATTTGTCCGCAATTTCGGTGCTGACGGCATCATTTTGTCTGGCAGCCACGCCAGCGTTTACGAAGAAGAAACTGACAAGGCCCCACAAGCCGTGTTTGAACAAGGCGTACCTGTGCTGGGCATTTGCTACGGCATGCAAACCATGGCGCAGCAGTTAGGCGGCAAGGTTGAGGCAGGTGCAAAACGCGAATTTGGCTACGCCCAAGTGCGTGCACGTGGCCACTCTGCCCTGTTTCGCGACATTCAGGATGCCACCAACGCTGAAGGCCACGGCCTCATCGACGTCTGGATGAGCCACGGCGACAAGGTCACCGAACTGCCTGACGGTTTCAAAGTGATCGCCAGCAACGACACCACGCCCATCGCCGCCATGGCTGACGAAAGCCGCAAGTTTTACGCGGTGCAATTTCACCCTGAAGTCACCCACACCAAGCAAGGCCAGGCCATGCTTGAGCGCTTTGTACTGGATATCTGCGCGGCCAAGGCAGACTGGATCATGGGTGACTATATCGCCGAAGCCGTTGCAAAAATCAAGGCACAAGTTGGCGATGAAGAAGTCATTCTCGGCTTATCAGGAGGCGTAGACTCCTCCGTGGCAGCCGCACTGATACACCGTGCCATTGGTGACCAACTCACCTGCGTCTTTGTCGATCACGGCCTGCTGCGTCTGAATGAAGGCGATATGGTGATGGACATGTTTGCTGGTCGTCTGCACGCCAAAGTCATCCGCGTGGATGCCTCTGCACAATTCATGGGTAAACTGGCTGGCGTCAGTGACCCGGAGGCCAAGCGCAAGATCATAGGCGCAGAATTCGTTGAAGTGTTTAAGGCCGAAGCCGCCAAGCTCAAGGCCAGCGGTGCCGGTCACAAAGGCGCCACCTTCCTGGCACAGGGCACCATTTACCCGGATGTGATTGAATCGGGCGGCGCCAAGTCCAAAAAAGCGGTCACCATCAAGAGCCACCACAATGTCGGTGGCTTGCCAGAACAATTAGGCCTCAAGCTGCTGGAGCCATTGCGTGACCTGTTTAAGGATGAAGTGCGTGAACTGGGCGTCGCGCTGGGCTTGCCCCGCGACATGGTTTATCGCCACCCCTTCCCTGGCCCGGGCTTGGGCGTGCGCATTCTGGGTGAGGTCAAACAGGAATATGCCTTGTTACTGCAACGTGCAGATGCCATCTTCATTGAAGAGTTACGTAATACCGTGGATGCCGCCAGCGGCAAAACCTGGTACGACCTCACCAGCCAGGCCTTTACTGTGTTCCTGCCGGTCAAGTCTGTCGGCGTGATGGGCGATGGCCGCACTTACGATTATGTGGTTGCATTGCGCGCCGTGATCACCAGCGACTTTATGACTGCACATTGGGCGGAATTACCCTATAGCCTGCTGAGCAAAGTGTCTAACCGCATTATTAATGAAGTGCGCGGCATTAACCGCGTGGTTTATGATATTTCCGGCAAACCTCCCGCAACCATTGAGTGGGAATAAGCTTTAAACATTATTCTGACGGCCTACACTGAGAACAAAAAATGAGCACTAAATCCATCATCCTTACTGGTGATCGCCCGACTGGCCCGCTGCATTTGGGTCATTTTGTCGGCAGTTTGCGCAACCGCGTCAAATACCAACATGAATACAAACAGTATGTCATGCTGGCCGACGCGCAAGCGCTGACCGACAATATGGATGATATCGACAAGGTGCATCGCAACGTGGTGGAAGTCGCGCTGGATTATCTGGCAGTCGGTATAGACCCCAAGCTGTCGACCATATTTATCCAGTCGCAAGTGCCTGAACTGACTGAGCTGGCCTTTTACTACCTCAACCTGGTCACTGTGGCGCGTTTGGAGCGCAATCCGACGGTGAAAGAAGAGATACGCCTGCGTGATTTTGAGCGCGACATTCCGGCCGGTTTCCTCACCTACCCAGTCAGTCAGGCAGCCGATATTACGGCCTTTAAAGCAACGCTGGTGCCAGTGGGCGAAGACCAGATTCCCATGATTGAGCAAACCAATGAAATCGTGCGCCGCTTTAACCGCACCTATAAAAACATTCAAACCAAGCAAGAGATTCTGGTTGAAACCAAGGCTCTGGTGCCTGAACTCGGCCGCTTGCCTGGCATTGACGGTAAAGCCAAGATGAGCAAATCCCTGGGTAATGTGATAAATCTGGGTGCAAGCGCAGACGAAGTCACCAAAGCCGTCAAGCGCGTCTACACCGATCCCTTGCATTTGAAGATTGAAGATCCTGGCCATGTAGAGGGCAATATTGCCTTTACCTATCTAGATGCGTTTGACCCGGATAAAGCAGCGGTCGCCGAGTTAAAAGCACACTACACACGCGGTGGACTGGCAGACAGCATTGTAAAAAAACGCCTGGAAGCCGTATTGCAGGAAATGCTGGAACCCATTCGTAGCCGCCGGGCCGAACTGGCCAATGACAAAGGCTACATTTTGCAGTTGCTGCGCGAAGGTACCGAGCAAGCGCGTGAAGTCGCCGCTCAAACCATGAGCGAAGTGCGCGCGGCGCTAGGCCTGAATTACTTTTAAATGGCGCAGGCATCCACACCTCACCTATGAGCCGGGGCTTTGTCAAAGAAGACGATCTGGAACTGGCGGGCACCGATTTACCGGAACGCCCCATCAGTGCGCATGTCAATTACGTCACGCCTGCAGGCTTGCAACAATTGCAGCAGGCAGTGAAAGCGCTGGAAGCTGACCGCTTGCACTTTAGTGCGCGCAAGGAAGATCCCAACGCGCAACAGAAGCTGGCCGAGATAGACCGCGACCTGCGCTACTTTGTCGCACGGCTGGAAACCGCACAACTTGTGGATCCCGTCCAACAGCCGCAACATACGGTGCTCTTCGGCGCGACCGTGACCGTAGAAGACGAACTGGGGGCGCAACAGGCTTACCAGATTGTTGGAGAAGACGAGGCAGACATTGCGCAGCACAAAGTCAGCTATGTTTCGCCCGTGGCCAAAGCCCTGCTCGGCCGTAAAGTCGGTGACACCACGGTCTGGCAACGGCCTGCGGGTCCCTTGTCACTGGATATTTTAGACATTAAATACTGAAAACACGATGAACGTTTCCCAAGCAATTGAACAACGCCGCTCTATTAAAGCCTACGACCCTGCACACCGCATGACCGAGGCAGAAATCCAGCAACTCTTGTCGCTGGCCATGCTCTCCCCGACCGCTTTTAACATCCAGCACTGGCGTTTTGTGGTCGTGACTGACCCGGTGTTACGTCATCAGATCCGCGCGGTGAGCTGGAACCAGGCACAAGTCACCGATGCCTCATTGCTGATTATCCTGACTGCGGATTTAAAGGCCTGGGAAAAAGACCCTGCCCGCTACTGGGTGAACGCGCCGCAGCCAGTCAGTGACTATCTGGTCAAGGCCATTCACGGCTATTACACTGATCAACCTCTGGCACAACGCGATGAAGGCATGCGTTCTTGCGGCATGGCAGCCATGACCTTGATGCTGGCCGCCAAAGAAATGGGCTATGACACCTGCCCGATGGATGGTTTTGATTTTGAGGCTGTGTCCAAATTAATCAACTTGCCTGAAGATCATGTCCCCGTGATGTTTGTCGTGGTAGGGAAAGCCCTCGAAGCAGCCAAGCCACGTGGCGGCCAATTGGCCATGGATGAAGTCGTCATTTATAACCGTTTTTAGCTCTATTACGATGCCTGAAAGCAGGCGCACCTTTTTAATTATTGATTGAGAGTTCTTGCATGTTAGTTGCGAACAATATCACCATGCAGTTTGGCTCCAAGCCACTGTTTGAAAATGTTTCCGTCAAATTTGGTGATGGCAACCGTTATGGTCTGATTGGCGCCAATGGCTGTGGTAAATCCACGTTTATGAAGATCCTGGCCGGGGTGCTGGAGCCTACCAGTGGCAACGTCAGCCTGGACCCGAACGAACGCATGGCCTTTTTGAAGCAGGACCAATTTGCCTATGAAGACCAGCGCGTGCTGGACGTGGTCATGATGGGTCACGAGCAAATGTGGAAAGCCATGCAAGAGCGTGACGCGATTTACGCCAACCTCGAAGCGACCGAGGACGACTACATGCGTGCCGCCGAACTGGAAGGCGTATTTGCAGAGTATGACGGCTATACTGCCGAAGCACGTGCTGGCGAATTGCTGTTAGGCGTAGGCATTCCCCTGGAGCAACATAATGGCCCGATGAGCGCCGTAGCCCCAGGCTGGAAGTTGCGTGTGCTGCTGGTACAAGCCCTGTTTGCAAATCCAGATGTGTTATTGCTGGACGAACCGACCAACAACCTGGACATCAACACCATCCGCTGGCTGGAAGATGTGGTCAATAATCGTGACTGCACCATGGTCATTATTTCGCACGACCGCCACTTTTTAAATCAGGTCTGTACCCATACCTGTGATATGGATTACGGCAAGATTACCTCTTATCCAGGTAACTATGATGATTACATGGAAGCCAGCATTGCCGCACGTAATCAGCAAGCCAAGGACAATGCCAAGGCCAAACAGCAGATTGCAGACTTGCAGGACTTTGTCCGTCGCTTCTCTGCTAATGCGTCTAAAGCCAAGCAGGCAACCAGCCGCGCCAAACAGATTGATAAAATCAAGGTCGAAGAGTTTAAACCCTCTAGCCGCCAGTATCCGTTTATTCGCTTTGAATTTGACGACAAAGAGAAGCTGCACCGCAATGCCGTCGAGCTCAAGAAACTCGGCCATGGCTTTGACAAACCCTTGTTTAACAACGTGGAATTGATCTTCGAAGCAGGTGAAAAAGTCGCCATCATTGGTGAAAACGGCATTGGTAAAACCACCTTTTTGCGTTGCCTGGCCGGGGATTTGCAGCCCAAGCATGGCGAAGTCAAATGGGCAGAAAAAGCCAAGCTGGGCTATTTTGCGCAAGACCATGAATACGAGTTTGCAGAAGGTGAAGACTTGTTTGAATGGATGACCAAGCAACGCCAGCAAGGCGATGATGACAACACCGTGCGCAGCATGCTGGGCCGTTTGCTGTTCCCGACCGAAGCCACTAAAAAATCAGTCAAAGTGCTGTCCGGGGGTGAAAAAGGCCGCATGCTTTACGGCAAACTAATGCTGGCGAAAACCAATGTTTTGCTGATGGACGAACCGACTAACCATATGGACATGGAGTCGATTGAAGCGCTGAATACGGCACTGGACAAATACAAGGGCACCTTATTTTTTGTCAGCCATGACCGTGAATTTGTCAGCTCGATTGCCACCCGTATTATCGAAATCAAGACGGATGGCATTGTCGACTTTACCGGCAACTATGAAGACTATTTAGCCAGCCAGGGGATTGCCTAAAAACTGACGATACATTCCGTTACACAGCTGACCACCCCTGACAAACACCCGATACAATCGGGTGTTTTAATATCATCATTGCAAATTCGCAATGGTGATTGAAAGGAACCATCATGAAACTGAACAAACTGGTATTCGCGGGGCTTTTGGTGTTGGTGTGCGGAACTGCCTTTGCCGAGCATGGCCATGATTGCGGTAAAGGCAAATTTGACCCTGCCAACTGGCAAGCACAGCGCCTGGAGCACTTTGAACAGCATCAGGAAAAATTGCATACCATTTTGCAACTGACAAGCGCACAGGAAAATGCCTGGAAAACCTATCAGGCACAGATCAAACCGCAAGACAAGGAACATCCGGACTTTGCAGAGTTAAGCAAACTGAATACCTTGCAACGCCTGGACAAAATGGAAGCCTGGGATAAAGCGCGTGACGCACGTCAGGCTGAACGTGCCAAAGCCATCCGTACATTTTACGCCCAGCTGAATGATGCACAGAAGAAAGCATTTGATGAAAATGCCTTACCGCAACATCCGCATCATGCCAATGCGCATCACGAAAAACCTGTGCGTGAATAATCTCAACGCGTTTCACAGACTCACCGGCCACAATGGCCGGTTTTTGTGCTCAAATACTCCCCTTGCAAGTCCGAGACACTTTTATGACTGACGGCCATCCTGATACCCATGTGCTTGTCGTTGATGACGACGATGCCATCCGTGATTTATTGTGCGACTTTTTGCAGGATAATCAACTCAGCACACAACAAGCCAGCAATCATGCACAAATGTGGCAAGCGTTGCAGCAGCGCATGCCTGATGTCATTATCCTCGACATCAACATGCCGCAGCGGAGTGGTATTGAGCTCTGCCGTGAACTGCGCGAGTCCGGCAAATATCATCTCCTGCCCATCATCATGCTCACAGCCAGAACCAGCTCTCTGGATACCATCATGGGCCTGGAAACCGGGGCAGATGACTACGTGGCCAAACCGTTTGAGCCGCTGGAACTGCTGTCGCGTATCCGTAGCGTGGTCAGACGGTCGCGCATGATGCTGGAGAGCGCAGGCAAACCCGATCACGAATGGCAGACCGATCACGCTCTTTTGCGTTTCATTGAGTTTAACGAATGGACTCTGGATATTCAAAACCGTACCCTGGTCGACAGCCAGCATACGCGCATTCCCCTCTCCAATGCCGAATTCAAGTTCTTGCGTTTCATGCTCCTGCATGCCAACCGCACCTTGAGCCGTGATCAGCTCATGGAAGAAATGCATGGACGGGAGGCGGGTCCATTTGACCGGTCAATAGACTTACAAATCAGTAGATTAAGACAGAAACTTGAAGTGGATACTAAGAATCCATCCATGATCAAAACGCTACGCAACGAAGGCTATTTACTCACCGCCGAAGTGCGTTACATTAAATAATGTGTGACATTCAATGACCGGATACACAAGATGATGAAAAAATGGCTAGGCACCATGTCGGTTCGTATTTTCCTGATCACGGTGATCGGTATTCTATTGACCGCCACCACGGTCAGGATGCTGGGACAGCGGGACTTTAAAGAAAATGAATCTCGCATGCGCGACCAATTTGCCTTTGACCGCATTGAGAGCATGGTGCGCATACTTGAAGCCACCGTCCCCGAAAAACGCGTCGAAATTCAAGACGTGTTTAAGCGTATGGGCAGCCACGTCACCATTGGCGCCAACAAACCTTCACAGGTGCCCGCCTTACCCGCAGAACTGGCGCACTTGAATACCTTGCTGGTGCCAGAAGTGGCAGACATGATTGACCTGGTTCCCCTCAGTAATTGTGCTCCACGCCGCATGACACTGCCGCCGCCGTCTGCCATGGGTTTCTCGCCGCCGCCTCGTCCGCATGGGCAATGTCTGGCCATTTACACCCACCTTGAAGACCAGACACCGATAGTGATCACTCTGCACTATGGCGGCCATAGACCACCGCCACCGCACGAACGCAACCCTTTAGCCATTTTACTGGCCTTCCTCGGCTTATTGCTGATCATTTGGACCGTCGCCTCCGTAGCCACCAGACCCCTGCGTAAACTGGCCGATGCGGCCTTGCAGCTCGCCCATAATATCGAGCACCCGCCACTGCCAGAAAATAAAGGCTCTACAGAGGTCCGCCATGCCGCCAAAGCCTTTAATGAAATGCAACGGAGCATCCTCAAGCATATTCAGGAGCGTGGCTTTATTCTGGGGGCCATCGCGCATGACCTGCAAACACCGTTGACCCGTCTGCGCTTGCGCCTCGAAAAAGTCAAAGACCCAGAACTCAAGCAGGGACTGATCAAAGATCTGACCGCCACCCAGGAAATGGTCCGGGAAGGACTGGATTTTGCGCGCCTCTGCGGTGAAAACATCCACAAAAACAAAGTGGATCTCACCGCCCTGGCAACGGCTGTTTGCGACGACTTTGAAGACGCAGGCCAAGCCATTCAAAAAACACTACCCGAACAGGCAATCACCGTCATGGGCTCAGCCCATCTGCTCACACGCTGTCTCACCAACCTGCTCAACAATACCATTGCCTATGCAAAAACGCCTGCCTTATCCATTCAAGTCAAAGGTAAACAAGTCATCTGTACCGTCTCGGACAATGGCCCAGGCATTCCTGAATCTGCCCTAACCAGCGTGCTGGAACCGTTCCGGCGCCTGGAGGACTCCCGCTCCCGCCAGACCGGTGGCACCGGCCTCGGCCTGGCCATTGCACGAATGATTGTTGAAAAACACGGTGGAAAAATGACATTGAACAACAAGACAGCCCCTGAAACCGGCCTGGTCGTGCAGATTGTGCTACCACTGAACTAAATCAGCCGTTGCGTAACACTGCTTGCATATTTTTGTTGAAGCGCGAGGCCACCACAGTGTAGACTAGCGCCCTTATCAAAGCTTGCTGGTCGCAATGATTACGCAAGACCTCCCGGAGAAGTGGCAGAGCTGGTTGAATGTACCTGACTCGAAATCAGGCATACGTGAAAGCGTATCGGGGGTTCGAATCCCCCCTTCTCCGCCAGTCATCTCAGGCATGAGAAATCCGTAGCTGGATTCTGATGACATTTTAGTCACGCCTGTTTAATGTTCACCCATTCATTCTATTTGCTTAGAACAACCACACTACTCGACATCGAGTCGACTCATTTTTTGCTTGAAGCTGTTTACAGAAAAGTCAGCCGCGGCAAGACATGCGGCCATATCAAATTGATTGTCGCTGATATCAATATAGCCCATTCCCCAGTCAGCATATAGCCTCCCTGGCAGATCACCGCTGAGGATCATCACGATATTTTTGTGTCGCCGATCACGCAGGATATTCGCTAGCAGCGCATCGACACTGGACGCTTCTCCTTCAAAATATTGCGTGAAATTTAAGCCATCAAACAGTAATACACCGGTAATTCCATCACGGCTGTTTGCAGCACGCGCAGTTTTAACGATCTCAGGCACCACCAATACGTCGTAGTGCTCTTGGTTTAATACGCTTGTATACAGAACAAATTTCATGGCTGTGCTCATGTTTTGAGATACTTAATGATATACGATAAATAATTGATCAATATATATTTAAAGCGTCATGTTTGATCTCGTCTGATCGTCGCAACAGTTCTAGCAAGCGCGCAAGCCCCGTCCTGACTGATCCGACAACCCCGTGGCATCAATAACTGCCTGGTCCTGCATCAAGCTCGACTACGTTGTTTAACGTATTAATCAACGATGACTTCGGTGCGAGCATAGTAACAAACAAGCTTGGCAGTAAACCGTGCAATGGTGATCAGCCCTTCTGTTTCTCTTTTCTTCAGGCCCGCGAGATCGGTGGTCAGCGCAAAAGAGTAACAGGTCATAGAGCGCAACTTCCCCATATTCAGCCAGCCCCCCATAGGCGGCATGCACACCTCTTATCCGTCATTCAGCCGCTCTCAAGCCTTGTTCCTTGAGCCAACGACTATCACGCCTAGCAGCGCCATGTTAACGAGCTCACTTGCACATTCTTAACCCAGTGGAGTCTTTCAATATGTCAGAGCATACTTGTAGTCCCGGTTGTCAGCATGGCGTTACCCCAGGTAATGAAGCACACATCAAAGAAGAGTTTCACGAGGCAAGGAGGTCTTTTTTAAAAGATGCCTTTGCCGTCGGCAGCACCACTGCCGCGCTTGGCGCGATGGGGATTACCATGTCGTCAAACGCCTTTGCCCAGAGTCCCAAGGTCGGTACGGGCCGCGCCAATCATTTTTATGTCCCTGCCAATGACAAAACGGTCCATTGGGGATTTTTCAGTAAATCCCTCAAACCGTTAATTGAGGTCGAGTCTGGGGACTATGTGACCCTGGAAACCCTGACCCACCATGCCAATGATGATGCCGAACGGATGGTGAGAGGCGATGCGGGCGCAGAAAGTGTGTTTTACTGGGATAGCAAACGCAAAGGAGTAGACCGTCGCGGGATAGGCGCCATGAATGCCAAAGTGGGCGCAGGGGGTGGCTTAGGTGTCCATATTTGTACCGGGCCGATTGCAGTTAAGGGCGCTGAGCCGGGTGATATTCTGGAAGTCCGCATTGTGGATGTCACTCCCAGACCTAGCGCTAACCCCTTGTACAAGGGCAAGGCCTTTGGCAGTAATGCTGCCGCCTGGTGGGGATTTCATTACGGTGACACGATAGAGGAGCCGAAAAAACGTGAAGTGATCACCATTTATGAAGTCGATGCGACCGGCGAAAGAAACTATGCGTCCGCAGTGTATAACTTTCGCTGGACGCCACAAACCGATCCATTCGGAATTGTGCACCCCATCATTGACTACCCAGGCGTCCCGGTCGACCATAAAACCATCAAAGAAAATCATAATGTACTGAAAAACGTCCGTATCCCTATCCGTCCGCACTTCGGTACTATGGGGGTCGCGCCAAGTGAAGCTGACATGGTCAACTCGATTCCTCCCAACTACACCGGCGGCAACATAGATAACTGGCGCATTGGTAAAGGCGCCACGCTCTACTACCCGGTATCGGTGTCAGGCGGCTTATTTTCGGTCGGCGATCCGCATGCGTCACAAGGCGATTCCGAGCTGTGTGGCACGGCCATCGAGTGTTCTCTGACCGGCACTTTTCAGCTGATTTTGCATAAAAAAGCCAGCCTGCCCGGCACGGCACTGGAAAGCCTGAAATATCCACTGCTGGAAACGCAAGATGAATGGCTGCTTCATGGATTCAGTTATCCAAACTACCTGGCGGACTTGGGGCCAGATGCGCAGAATAGTATTTTTGCCAAATCCTCGGTCGATTTAGCCTTGCGCGATGCCTACCGCAAAATGCGCGATTTCTTGATGACTACCCAAGGATTGAGTGAAGACGAGGCGATCTCACTGATGTCAATTGCGGTTGACTTTGGCATTACGCAGGTGGTGGATGGCAACTGGGGCGTGCATGCGTTGGTGAAAAAAAGCATTTTCCCGCCGCGCAAAAATTGATCATGCGCCAGAGCATCAGCCTGATAAATTGCTAATGGAAAGGCAACGCGCCTCTCCGTTAGCAAATCTATTTAAGAAGAAGGATGCGTTCTAAGAAAAAACAGGATTGAGCAGAGCAGCGTGCAATGCATGCGGTGACTAGATTAAAGCACGAATCTCGGGCAAATTGCGCCACCAGCCATACACGTCCATGCCGCAGCCAAATACGTAGCGGTTTGGCACCACCAACCCGACCACATCGGCTTGCAATGGCTTTTGCAAGCCATTGTCTTTTTCAGTCAGCACCGCGGTGAGCACGTGGCGCGCACCTGCCGCATGGCAAAAGCGCACCACTTCTGCCAAGGTAATCCCCTCATCCAGAATATCGTCCACAATCACCACAGTTTGGTCACGCAGGTCTAACTCGGGCTGCTTGCTCCAGACAATTTCATGGCCAGCCGTGCCGTGATAGCGATTGGCCTGCAAGTAGTCAATCCGTGCAGGCAGATTGAGTCGCGCCATTAATTGACCGGCCAGATAAAGGCCGCCACGCATCACGCAAAGCAACACGATGCTTTCGCTAGCAAGGTCTTGCATGCGCTGCTGCAACTGTAACGCAACGCGCTCGATGGCGGCGTTGACCGCTTGTGCGGTAAATACCACCTGCGACTGCGCCAGCCACTGCGCCGGCGGTTGATCCTGCGGTGCAACCATGCGCGTTAGAGGCTCAGGGTTTTCAGATACGCTCTGAAGCTGTCGGCGATTTCGGGATGTTTGAGACCCAACTCAACGTTGGCCTGCATAAAGCCGAGTTTGCTGCCGCAATCATAGCGTTTGCCCTTGTAGCGGTACGCCATGACTTTCTCGTACTGCATCAAGGCAGAAATACCGTCTGTCAGTTGAATTTCGCCGCCTTTGCCTGGCTTGACGTGCTCCAGGCACTCAAAAATGCGTGGGCTCAATACATAACGACCGACCACGGCCAGGTTGGAAGGCGCTTCTTCCGGTTTTGGTTTTTCTACCATGCCTTTCACTTCGAGCAAGTCATCGGTTTTTGCCACGGCATCCACCACGCCATAGCTGCTGGTTTCTTCTGGTGCAACCGTTTCAATGCCCAAAATGGAGCATTGCTGCTCTTCATACATGTCTACCATTTGTTTGGTGATGGATACATCACCAACCAGCAAATCGTCCGCAAGTAAGACTGAAAATGGCTCATCCCCGACCACAGGCTTGGCGCAAAGCACGGCATGGCCCAGGCCCAATGCTTGTGACTGGCGGATAAACACGCAGCTGACGCCTTTGGGCAGAATGCTGTGCACAATATCCAGCAGTTTTTGCTTGCCAGCCGCCTCGAGTTCGGCTTCCAGTTCATAGGCCTTGTCAAAATGATCCGCAATCGAACGTTTATTGCGACCAGTGATAAAAATTAACTCGGTTGCGCCAGCGGCAATCGCCTCTTCGGCTGCATATTGAATCAGCGGCTTATCGACGACAGGCAGCATTTCCTTAGGGCTAGCCTTGGTCGCTGGCAAAAATCGGGTCCCTAGCCCTGCCACCGGGAAGACTGCTTTTGTAATTTTTTTCATGGTCGTATCCTAAATAAATAAAAATAGTTATAACAAAAGAATAAAGGTGTGACTCAAATTTTTAATATAGATTTCAACTTTAAGCAAAGAACAGTCCCTGCCAGCAATGCCGTCACCGCATTGGCGATAATCACCGGCCAATCTCCGATCAAGAGACCATAAATCAGCCATAACACCACGCCAGAAGTGAAAATGGTGTACATCGGCAACGAGATGCCGCTTAAATCCCTGGTACGCCATGATTGCAAAACTTGTGGGATAAAGGCTAACGTGGTGCACACGGCAGCGATTGATCCAATACAGGTGTTTACTATGCTCATTTCAAATCTTCTACTTCGGCACCAAAGGCCTGTAACTTGAGTTTTTTGAGTTGATCCCTGAATTGGGCCGCCTTTTCGAACTCAAGGTTTTTGGCCGCGTCGTGCATGGCTTTTTCAATGCGCTTGATTTCCTTAGTCAGCATTTTTTCGCTCATGCTTTCATAGCTGGCCTGTTCCTGCGCAGCCTTGCGTTCACGCTGGGCCTCATCCTTGTCATAGACGCCATCAATGATGTCTTTAATGCGCTTGGTGACGCCTTTGGGCGTAATGCCATGCTCGGCGTTAAACGCCAATTGAATCTTGCGGCGGCGGTCCCCTTCATCCATCGCCAGCTTCATGCTGCGTGTGATGCTATTGGCATAAAAAATGACGCGCCCATTCAAATTACGCGCCGCACGGCCCGCCGTTTGAATCAATGACCGCTCAGAGCGCAAAAAGCCCTCTTTATCGGCATCCAGCACGGCCACCAGCGACACCTCGGGGATGTCCAGGCCTTCACGTAGCAGGTTAATGCCGACCAGCACATCAAACTCACCCAGGCGCAAGTCACGGATGATCTCCACGCGTTCCACCGTATCAATATCGCTATGCAAATAGCGGACCTTGACGCCATGTTCGCTCAGGTAATCCGTCAGGTCTTCAGCCATGCGCTTGGTCAGGGTTGTTGCTAGCACGCGTTCGCCCACGGCGACACAGCGTTTGATCTCGCCGAGCAGATCATCTACCTGAGTATCGGCAGGTTTGACGGTAATTTCAGGGTCTACCAGTCCGGTTGGCCGAGCAATCATTTCCACCACTTGCTGCTGATGCTCTTTTTCGTAATTGGCAGGCGTGGCCGAGACAAATACGCATTGCCGCATAATACGCTCAAACTCTTCAAACTTGAGCGGACGATTATCCATGGCCGAGGGCAGGCGCCAGCCATAATCCACCAGGTTAGCCTTGCGTGAGCGATCACCCAGATACATGCCCCCAATTTGCGGCACGGTCACATGGCTCTCGTCTATGATCATCAGCGCTTCAGCGGGCAGGTAATCAATCAGCGTCGGCGGCGGGTCGCCGGGGTTGCGGCCCGTCAAATGACGGCTGTAATTTTCAATGCCTTTGCAAAAGCCGATTTCGTTAAGCATTTCGAGGTCAAAACGCGTGCGCTGTTCGATGCGCTGCGCTTCTACCAGCTTGTTTTCACTCAGAAAAAAACTGACGCGCTGACGCAGTTCTTCCTTGATGGTTTCCATGGCCCTTACCGTCGCTTCACGCGCGGTCACATAATGGCTGGACGGGAAAATACGGAAATTGTGTATCTTGTTAAAAATCTGGCCCGTCAGCGGATCAAACAACTGAATGGTATCAATCTCGTCATCAAACAGATTGATTCTGACCGCCGTTTCACTGTTCTCTGAAGGGAACACGTCAATAATGTCGCCCCGGACACGGAAGCAGCCCCGGCTAAAGTCAAAGTCGTTGCGGTCATACTGCATGGCAATCAGGTGCGCAACAATGTCTTTTTGTGCAATCTTTTTGCCCTGATGAATATGCAACACCATGCCATGGTACTCACCCGGATCGCCAATACCGTAAATGGCCGAAACAGTAGCCACAATCACGGCATCTTCGCGCTCGAGCAAGGCTTTGGTCGCGGACAAACGCATCTGCTCAATGTGTTCGTTGATGCTGGAGTCTTTTTCGATAAACAAGTCGCGCGAAGGCACGTAGGCTTCAGGTTGGTAATAATCGTAATAGCTGACGAAATACTCGACGGCATTATTGGGAAAAAACTCGCGGAACTCGCTATAAAGCTGTGCCGCCAAGGTTTTATTCGGTGCCATGACAATCGCCGGTTTGCCGGTGCGCGCAATCACGTTCGCCATGGTGTAGGTCTTGCCAGAGCCTGTCACCCCCAGCAAGGTTTGAAACTTGAGGCCGTCATGAATCCCCTGCGTCAATTTTTCAATTGCCTGTGGTTGATCCCCAGCCGGCGGAAAGGGCTGGTGTAACTCATATTTACTACCGGGGAAAGTGACGATCACAACAACAGTCTGTGCATGGGATAAATAATATAGATTCTATTTTAACTGCTTTTGCGCAGGCAGGCATATGATTTACAATTTTCTCAACTACTTTGCGCCTGAACTTTTATCGCAAGCACCAGTCAGTTAAACCACAATGAATCATATTTTTTTGGGGGTCGCGTGAAATTCCTTTTAATAGCCATTCTGGCACTCGGTACACCAGCGGCGCAAGCCTACAATCAGCAAGCCCTGATGGAAGCTTACTTTGGCGTGGTCATGATCCGCGGCTACAACCAGGAAGGTGGCATGGCCTATGGTTCCGGCGTGGTCGTCAGCGACAATTCAGTGGTCACAAATTGCCATGTCTTGCGCGCAACCAAACAGCCCTGGGTCTCGCGTGGCGAAGACAGCTACCCAATCACCAGCGTACGCGCAGATGCCTGGCATGATTTGTGTCTGGTGACCACTAGCCATATGCCCTTCAAGCCAGTCCCGCGCGGCAACAGCCTGGCCTTGAGTCGCGGCCAGGAAATCACCGCGATTGGACACTCAAATGGTGTGCCTGCACCGATCACCTCTATTGGTGAAATTCAGGGCTTGTATCCCACGCCTGCCGGCAATATGATCCGCAGCAGCGCCAAGTTCCTCATGGGAGCCAGCGGCAGCGGCTTGTTTGACATGGATGGCAAACTGGTGGGCATCAATACCTTTAAAACGGCAGGCAATGGTGGCAGCATTCACTTTGCATTGCCCGTCGAGTGGCTGGAGACCCTGGAGAAAATGCCAGCCAGTAACATCTTTCCAGTGTCAGGCAAAGCATTGTGGGAGGAAGACGAAGACAAAAAACCCTACTATATGCGTGCTGCCGTGCCCGAATCCCGTCAAGATTGGCCCGCACTGGCGCAAGTCAGCCAGCTTTGGACCCAGCAAGAAACAAGTAGTCCAGATGCCTGGTTTAGTCTGGGGCTGGCAGAAATGTCACTCAAGCACTTTGATGTCGCCGCCTCCGCCTTTAGCCAAGCCGTCAAACTGGACAAACAGTTTGTTGAGGCCTGGTTTAGACGTGGTGAAATGGCCCAGAAACTGGGCGACCAACACACCGTGCATGAGATTGAGGGCCAGTTACAACAAATAGATCCCACCCTGGTGCCTGTCTACCAGGCTTATCTCGGCTGCGGCAAACAATGTTAAATCTTCCTGTCATCATTTTCGCCTCACCGCCCCGCCCGGGGCGACCAGCTTAAAACAACTGGCGCGCCTCGCGCGCGCCTTTCACTTCCCTATCCGCTTGTTTTTGCGTAAAATATTGCGTTTTTCATTTTTTTGCAGGCTGCATACGCAGCCTGCTTATTAAGCATACGACCCAACAAGGAAGTGATCTTGAACCAAGCTGCTGCCAACGTGCTGTCCGCACGCGTGTTATCCATTAAAGAATCGCCCACCCTGGCCATTACAGCCAAAGCGGCCAAATACAAGTCTGAGGGCCGCCCTATCATAGGCCTGGCGGCAGGCGAACCTGATTTTGACACGCCACAACATATTAAAGATGCAGCTAAGGCAGCGATTGACGCCGGGTACACCAAATATACCCCTGTGAGCGGGATTCCCGCCCTCAAAAAAGCCATCGTCAACAAATTCAAAAACGAAAATGGCTTTGATTACGCAGCCAATGAAGTGATTGTTGGCGTCGGCGGCAAACAAACCATTTTCAACCTGTGTCTGGCGGTGTTAAACCCAGGCGACGAAGTCATCGTGCCTGCCCCCTACTGGGTGAGCTATGCCGACATTGCCATGGTCGCAGAGGCAAAACCGGTGATTATCGAATGCGGGATTGAGCAAGGCTTTAAACTACTGCCCGCGCAACTCGAAGCAGCAATCAACAGCAAAACCAAACTGGTGATGTTTAACTCACCTTCCAACCCAACCGGCGCAGTCTATAGCCTGGACGAGCTCAAGGCGCTGGGCGAGGTGCTGCTCAAACATCCCCATGTGCTGGTCGCAACTGATGACATGTATGAACACGTCAACCTGACCGGCGAAAAATTCCACAACATCCTCAATGCCGCACCAGGCCTCAAAGACCGCTGCATTGTGCTCAATGGGGTGTCAAAAGCTTACTCCATGACCGGCTGGCGTATCGGTTATGCCGCAGGCCCGGCCTACATCATCAAGGCGATGGAAATCCTGCAAAGCCAATCCACCAGCAACCCGACCTCAATTTCGCAATATGCGGCCGAGGCAGCCCTCAGCGGTTCGCAAGACTGCATCAAGCCCATGGTTGCCGCCTTCCGCGAGCGCCACAAATATGTGGTGGATCGTTTTAACGCCATGCCAGGCTTGAGCTGCCTGATGGCAGGCGGCGCATTCTATGCCTTCCCGGATGCACGCCAGGCCATTGCCAACCTGCACCAGGCTGGCAAAATCAAGGAAACCACCGATATGGCGCTGGCAGAATACCTGCTTGAAGAGCACAATGTCGCCGTGGTCCCAGGCTCTGCGTTTGGCGCAGAAGGCTACTTCCGCATCTCGTTTGCCACCAGCATGGAAAACTTACGCGAAGCGTTAGACCGCATCGAGCACGCACTTAAGGTTTAACAAGATAGCCCCAAATAGACTCACCAAAAAGCGCCTGCGGGCGCTTTTTGCTTTTGCATCGCAACACCTGTCACAAAACCAGTTTAAAGCTCAAAACAAGCGTATCAGCCTAAAGCTCCATAGTTTTTCTGCGCTTTGCGCAGGGTTCAAGGTCGAGACTGCCATGCCCATCTGCAAGGTATAACGCTCACTCGCATCGTAATGTACTTGTGGCGTCAATCGATAACGCCAAGTACCGCCCCGGCTGATTTCCTGATTTATTTCCATGCCCAAGGTCACGCGCGTCGATGCATCATAAAACACCGAGTGATTAAGCAAATAGCCAGCCCTGGCACGCCGATTGACATCCTGTACACGCAGTCCCAGCATACTCAGCGACGACCATGGCTCATTCCATCGCTTGGCGACAATATAGGTTGCATCGACAGAAACAGCTTTACTATGTTTATGCATATCAACAAAAGCCTGCCAACCGGTGGCCATGCCTCGCGCAGAGGAAACCTGCAGCGTCTGCTGAATGGCCAATTTATAGCGTTCGTGCCGCGTATTCTCGATAGGCAATTCCAACTCCACCCCAATGTCGTCCGCCAGGCCATATTCAAGCTCAGGCGCCCAGCTGACATCCCCGGTCGCCGCACTCACATCCACCAGCGCATTCACCTCCAGATCGCCCTGCTTCACCCCCAACGGTCGCACCAGATCATAGACCATAGGCTCAGGCACTCTCAACACACGGTCACTATGTGCAGCATCCGACTCAAGAAACAGCGCTTCTTCAGAAGCCTCCGAAACAAAGGCGCTGGTTAACAGCCACACATAAGCACAAACAACAGCACAGACATTCACAATTACATTTATGCAAATATAAAAACCACATCATACCAAGCAAGCGACCAACGCTCCAAGTGATTCCTCCTCACACAGGTTATTCTTGTTTGACATGCGCAGGAAAGCCTTTGGAAGCAAACAGCAATGATCAGGCGTTTGCAAAATAAACAAAGAGAGAGATAAAGAATGCATCAGGATAAGGTGATCCGATATTGCGAAGCGCTAGGCAATGCTGCAGAAAAGCAAAAAGGCCTCGCATCTCTGCAAGGCCTTTTTCTATTTGGCTCCTCAACCTGGGCTCGAACCAGGGACCTACGGATTAACAGTCCGGCGCTCTACCGACTGAGCTATTGAGGAATCGGTACGTCGTTTGAAGGCGCTATATTACTGAGACCACGCCCCTTGGTCAACCACTTTTTGCGAAATATTTTATATTTTTTTGGCCACAGGCCAGCCATCTGCAAAATGCCACTCACGCTGCAAATTTTCGGCAAATTTTTGTAATATTCAGCTTGTCCAAGCTTGACAGACTTAGGCATGTAAGGTTATGAGGATATAATATTTCCAGGAGAATAAAGATGCATAGCATGGTGGCAAAAATTTCACACCTGGATGGTCAGGTCGAGGCGGTCAACGCAATGGGCCAGCACCGGCCACTGAGCGCTGGGGACTGGTTACGTGAGGGTGAGCGTATTGTGGCGCAGGATGGCGCTCAGGTTTCGCTGGAGACTGCGACTGGTGAACGCTTGCAGGTGCAAGGTCTGCAAACCATGACACTGAGCGCGCAATTGACGGCGGATTATCTGCCGCATGCCAGTGATGATGCGATTGATGCACAATTGTTGCAACATGTCCTCTCCTCATTACAGGCGGGCGATACCGAACTGGATATTTCTACCCTCTTACAATCACCGCTGGAGTTTGCCGCTTTTGCGGCCCCAGCGGATCATCCGCCACAAGCGGATGCCTTGCATATCGCTGACTTGATCCCTGAACAAGCCGCCGCTGAACATGGTCCATCCAGTTTAGCGCCTAACGATAGTGTCGCGTTGATGGTTGCCACCGCATTGCCTAGCGAGATCGCGCTGCAGCAGCAACTATTAAAAGACCTGGATCAGCACTAATCTTGTGAGTGATGTCTGCTAAAAGCCTTGCATTGTTGCAAGGCTTTTTACTTATGCGGGCCTGCGCTCTTACCAACAAGTCATCAAACGGCGTCTCTTTGTCAGGCAAACGCCGAGGATAGATTTTTTTACTTGCAGACGGCCCTGTGGCAAACTTAATGGGCGTAGACACGGTCTATATTGTTGATTTCCGCAACAGCAGGCGATATCCCTCTCCGGCGGCGGGAAGGTAAGGTGGTAGAAAGATCAATATGTCTGATTTGGCACTGACGCTGGCGCGTATCCAGTTTGGTTTTACGATTTCGTTTCACATCATCTTCCCGGCCATCACCATAGGTTTGGCCAGTTACCTGGCAGTCCTCGAAGCACGCTGGCTCATGACCAAACAAAGCGTGTATCTGGATCTCTACCACTTCTGGATTAAAGTGTTCTCGCTATGTTTTGGCATGGGCGTGGTATCTGGCCTGGTGATGGCCTACCAGTTTGGCACTAACTGGGCTGGCTTCTCCAATGTCGCCGGCGGCGTGACCGGTCCTTTACTGGCTTATGAAGTGCTTACCGCCTTCTTCCTTGAGGCGGGTTTTCTCGGCGTGATGCTGTTTGGCTGGAACAAGGTCGGGCCAGGCCTGCACTTTCTGTCAACCTTGATGGTCGCGGTTGGCACCTTGATCTCTGCCACCTGGATTCTGGCTTCGAATAGCTGGATGCAAACGCCACAGGGCTTTGAGTTAATCGCCGGTAAAGTAGTGCCGGTGGACTGGTGGCAGATCATATTCAATCCCTCATTCCCTTACCGGCTCATGCACATGGTCATCGGTGCCTATCTGGCCACAGCCTTGCTGGTGGTGGCGACAGCTGCCTGGCACTTGCTCAAGCAGCGGGATCACGCCAGCATCCGTAAAATGTTGTCCATGGGGTTATGGCTGATTCTGCTGATTGCGCCCTTGCAAGCATTTATTGGCGATATGCATGGCTTGAATACCCTCAAATACCAACCCGCCAAAATCGCCGCGATTGAAGCGCACTGGGAGAACAAAGGCAATGAACCGACGCCGCTGATTCTGTTTGCCTGGCCAGACATGCAACAGGAAAAGAATCATTTTGTCCTCGAAATCCCGGTGCTTGGCAGCCTGATTTTGCGTCACTCATTGACCGAGCAGATTCCTGCACTCAAGCAATTCGCCCCTCAAGATCGGCCCAATGCCACCATTATTTTCTGGACCTTCCGCGTGATGGTGGCGCTGGGCTTGCTCATGATCTTGCTGGCATTCTCCTCCGTGTGGCTACGCTTGAAACAACAACTGTATCAACAGCCGCTGTTCCTCAAGTTTGCAGTGGCCATGGGGCCCGCAGGCATTATTGCCATCCTGGCAGGCTGGTTCACCACCGAAATCGGCCGCCAGCCCTGGGTAGTGTATGGCGTGTTGCGTACTGCAGAGGCGGTGACGCCGCACCCTGCCAGCGAGGTGGCACTGACCTTGGGCCTGTTTGTCATCATTTACCTGTTAGTGTTTGGCATGGGCACGCGCTTCATGCTCCGGCTGCTCAAAGCAGGCCCTAGTACCGGGGAGGCACTGCACGGCGACGCCATTTCACCGCAGCTTGACCACGCCACTGCATTTACGCTGGCCCCTGAGTTTCACCCGGAGACGAAGACACCCGCTTCGGCGCAGTCAGCAAAGCACCAGGCTGGCACTCAGGCTGACGATCAATCAAAGGATCAATAAATGGACTTGTCTCTGATATGGGCTGCGATCATTCTGTTTGGCATCATGATGTACATCATCATGGATGGCTTTGATCTTGGTATAGGCATTCTTTATCCCTTTTTTAAAGACAAAAGCGACCGTGACCTCATGATGAACACGGTGGCCCCGGTGTGGGATGGTAATGAAACCTGGCTGGTGTTGGGCGGCGCCGGCTTGCTCGCCGCCTTCCCCTTAGCCTATTCAGTGATTTTGAGTGCGTTTGCGCTGCCTTTGCTGCTGATGCTGATGGCACTGATCTTTAGAGGCGTAGCGTTTGAATTCAGGTTTCGCGCCAAGGACAGCGAAAGGCACTTCTGGGACAAGGCATTTACCGGCGGATCGGTTGCGGCGACCTTCTTTCAGGGCATGACGCTAGGCGCTTACCTGCAAGGAATCCCCATGTCAAACCAGGCCTATGCGGGTGGCTCACTGGACTGGATTTCACCGTTTTCGCTGTTTACCGGCCTTGGGCTGCTGGTCACCTATGCCCTGCTCGGCAGCACCTGGCTGATCATGAAAACCGATGGCGCGCTACAGGCCAGCTGTTACCGCCTGTCAAAACACATCGCCACCGCCTTGTTTGCCATCATTTTCATCATCAGCGTGTGGACGCCATGGATGGATAGCCGCATTGCTGAGCGATGGTTCAGCATGCCGAATCTGTTATGGCTGTCGCCCGTGCCGTTGCTGGTAGGGTTGTGTTTTTACCGCTTGCAGCGTGCGCTGAGCCAGCAAGCTGAAACCCGCCCATTCCTTTACACACTGGCACTGGTTCTGCTGGGCTATGCCGGGCTGGGCATCAGCATCTGGCCTAACATCATTCCGCCCGACTTGCCGATACAAGCTGCCGCAGCGCCGCATATCAGCCAGATGTTTGCATTGATAGGCGCACTGGTGATCATCCCGATTATTTTAATTTACACCGCCTGGGGCTACTATATATTCAGGGGCAAGGTGAATAGAGATGAGCACTACCATTAAGCACACAACAGGGACAAAGTCTGTTCAGGCAGACACCCCACGCCCCAACTGGCGCAAGCGTGTAGGCTGGCTATGCCTGATCTGGCTCGCCAGCATTGCGGCATTGGGCGTAGTCAGTTTATTGCTGCGCTTTTGCATGCGCCTGGCAGGCCTGCATACTTAAGAATCTCATCAAAACAGGCGCGCCTCCTCTGCTGAATACGTCGGCTTGCGCACACCCGGCAGCGCATCGCTCAGAAAATCCTTCTTGCCCCATCCCTACTCCTTTCACCATGGCAAAAAGGATGAGACAACAGGGATTTCAAAGCGCGTATGCGGTGACAAATTGTGTGCATCAAACCGCCCTTAGAGACAATTCCTGTCATCAGTCCCTCTTATGAGTGTCTAGGGCACGGAATTTTTCTTGCCTGATCAAATCCAATCCCATTACTATGCTTGTATCCAGCCTGTTGAAAAACTGACAATCCGCTGCCTGCAACCCCCTGTATGACGACCCAGCAACCGACAAAATGGCGACGCTTGCGTGCCTGCCCAGCCTGTGACATGGTCAGTGCCATTCCGGTACTGCGGCCGGGTCAGCACGCCAGTTGCCCGCGCTGTGGTCATGTGCTGGCACGCCGCTACCTGCATCCGGTGCAACGCAGCATTGCGCTGGCGGCAAGCGCGCTCATCACGCTGTTGATTGCGGTGGCGTTCCCGTTTATCCGTGTCGATGCCGGCGGGCTGGATAACCAGATCGCGCTGTCGCAAACTGCCTCCACCTTGTTGCAATCGCATCAACCCATTGTGGCCTTTATTGTAGCGTGCACGGCAATTGTGCTGCCCGGCTTGTACCTGACCGGGGTGATTGCCATGCAGGCCAATGTATTACGCACGGTACCCAAAGCCTACAGCGATGTGATTGCGCGCCTGTTTTCACAACTGCACCCATGGATGATGGCGGATGTTTTTATCGTCGCCGCGCTGATCAGCCTGGTGAAGCTGACCGGCATGGCCGATGTGCATCTGGGCGCCTCGTTCTGGGCGTATTGCGTGTTTGCGCTACTCTTGCTGATGACGACACGCTCGGTGGATATAGACTGGCTGTGGTACCGGCTGGCAGGCGAACCGGAAACCCCGGAAGATATCCGTTGCGGCATCACCGCCGCCGAGCAGCATGTCACCGGCTGCCCGACTTGTGGGCTGATCAACCACCTGGCTAGTCATCCTGATAACGAAGGCCATCATGCCAGCTGTATCCGTTGTGGCACGCTCTTGCATGCGCGCAAGCCGCACAGCCTGCAGTTCACCTGGGCGCTGTTGCTCACCGCCATCATTTTATATATCCCGGCCAATGCCTACCCGATGATGATTACCACCGCGCTGGGGCAAAGCCATGCAGCCACCATTATCGGCGGCATGATGGAGCTCTGGCAGCATGGCTCGCAACCGATTGCGGTCGTGATTTTTGTCGCCAGTGTACTGGTGCCCATCCTCAAAATGCTGGTGTTAATCCTGTTATCGTGGCTGGTCAAACACCCGGGGCCACTCAATGCCCTGCAAAAAACACGGCTCTATCATCTAACCGAGTTTGTCGGCCGCTGGTCCATGGTGGATGTGTTTGTGGTCGCCATCATGGTGGCACTGATCCAGTCCGGCAACCTGATGTCGGTGTTGCCCGGCCCCGCCGCGCTGGCCTTTTGCGCCGTGGTGATTACCACCATGCTGGCCGCAATGGCGTTTGATCCGCGCCTGTTATGGGATACTCAAGGAAAACAATATGACTGATACGTCTGATGACAATTTATTGGCCCGGGTAGGCAAGCAGGCCCGAGTTTCACCGATCTGGATCGTACCCATTGTTGCGTTGCTGATAGGCTGCTGGCTCATCTATGACAACTATACGCGTGCTGGCAAGCAAATCACGCTCTCAATGTCCAACGCCGAAGGCATAGAAGCCGGCAAAACCAAAATCAAGGTACATAGCGTCGATATCGGTCTGGTCGAGCAAGTCAAACTGTCCGAAGACCTTGGGCACATCCAGGTCATCGCCCGCATCGCGCCAGATGCGCAACCGCTGCTGGTCAAAGATACGCAATTATGGGTAGTCAAACCCCGGATCGGCCTTGAGGGCATCAGCGGCCTCAATACCGTGATCTCAGGCGCCTACATCCAGTTGCAACCGGGCAAGGGTCATGAAGAAACAGACGAATTTACCGTGCTCGACCAGCCCCCCATTTCATTGAATGGCGCCGGCGGCGTACATATTAATTTGATCGGCACCGTCGGCAACGCCTTGCGCATTGGTGACCCGGTCACCTATCAGGGCCTGCGCGTGGGCCGGGTGGCGAGCGCCACCTTTGACCCCAAGCAACGCAAAATGCAGCATGAGTTGTTTATCGAGCAGCCCTACGACGTGTTGATCACTGAAAACACGCGCTTCTGGACCACCGTTGGCATAGACCTCAAGTTGGATTCCGAAGGCTTCAAGGCCAGCATCCCCACCGTGGAGTCGCTGATTGCAGGCGGGGTTAGCTTTGGCCATGCCGACAACCGGCCCATGGGTAAACCGGTGCCGTCCGAAACCACCTTTGAGCTGTATGCCAATGAAGAAGCTGCCCGCCAGCAAACCTACGACCAATATCTGGAATATGTGCTTCTGGTGGATGATACGGTGCGCGGACTCTCCAGTGGCGCGCCGGTCGAGTTCCGCGGCTTGCGCGTAGGCACGGTGATGCAAGTGCCGTGGAAATTCAACTCGCCCGCACGCAAACAGGACTTTAACTATGCGATTCCGGTGCTGATTCATCTCGAACCTGGCCGTCTGGCAGACAGTGGCAAGGCGGACCTCAACGAGTGGAAATCGCGCCTCGGCATTATGCTCAAAAACGGCCTACATGCCACGCTCAAATCTGGCAACCTGCTGACAGGCTCATTGTTTGTCGACTTGAACATGGACAAGCACGCACGCAAAGTCAACTACAAAGCCAAAACCTTTGAAGGCTTGCCAGTATTGCCCACAAGCGCGACCAGCCTGGCACAGATCGAAGAGAAACTGTCTGATCTGCTGGATAAACTGAATAAGCTCAATGTCGAGCCAGTATTAAGCGGCCTCGATAAAAACCTGCAACAATCCGAGCAAACCTTGCGGGAGATTCGTGCGCTGAGCCAGCAAGTGAACCAGTTTGTGGCACAACCAGAGTTCCAGCAAATGCCGGCCAACCTGAACCAGACCATGCAAGAGTTGCGCACCACCATCAAAGGCCTGTCGCCCGACTCACCGGCTTACCAGGAGCTGAGCAGCACCCTGCAACGGCTGGAAAAGGTCTTGCGCGAAGTCCAGCCGCTGGTGCGTACGCTGAATGAGCAGCCCAATGCCATCCTGTTTGACCGCAAACCCGGTAACGACCCGCTGCCACTGGCACCGGCAACTCCATAAGGACAGTTTTCATGCATATGCCTTTTTCTTTCTTGCGTACGACAATTTGCCTGCTCTGCAGCCTGTCGCTGACCGCTTGTCTGGGCAACCGCCCGCCGGTCAATACCCAGCGCTACAGCCTGCCAGAAGTCAGTCTGCCAAATACCACCACACCCCCTACGCGCATCCTTATTCTGGGCAATCTGGTGCTGGCCGATGCGCTGGACAGCGACCGTATTCTGATCCAGCTCGATGACATTACCATTCAGCCCGCGCGTGACCATTTATGGAGCGCTTCGCTGTCTGAAGAATTACGGCAAGGCCTGCGCAGCCGGCTCGCCCAACGCCTGCCTGACACCCTGGTCACCGATGCCTTGCCCGGCACCAAGCTGCAAGCCAGCCGCTTGCAATTGCGCATAGATCAGTTTCAAGGACATATGCGTGGCGAAGCGATCATGAGCGGCCAATGGCAATGGCTGTCCGCCGATCAACGCCCGCTCAAAATCCAGCCGTTTCAATTTACCACCCCGCTCACAGAAAACGGTTACCCGGCACTGGTCCGCGCACTGGGGCAAGACTTGGACAAATTATCTGACCAGATCGCCAGCCAGATCAAAGCAATGCCAAGCCAACCCTGAAACATGATTTAGTACACCACCCCCTTTCACTCAAACAGCGTCCCAGACAAGGGCGCTGTTTGGCCTATAACGCATCACCCGCAACCACACCTTCGTTAGTAATTCTTTGCGTTTCTTAATCCATTTCCCCACAAGAGAGACAGGAACTTTTCAGGTAAACTGACTTGTTAGATTTACTCTTGATGGATAACAGTCTTGCAACGCTTTCTCCTCTGTGCCCTGATGCTGCTCTTGACCTGGCTGCCCACGCAAGCCCAGGCTGACGCGCAATTGTCGGGCACAACCTGCATGAGCAGCGAGGGCGAAATCGTAGGTAATATTCCGCTGCAAGGCGGCCGCTTTGTGTGTCAGGGCGTGCTCAAGATCACGCAGGCCGGTCAGTATGTGATTGACTTTAAAAACACCTCTACCCTGGCCCAGTTCCAGCACGAAATTTCTGATGGTCACCACACCATGCATGTGCTGTCAGGCGGACTCAGTAGCGAGCATACCGACCAGCTTCTGCTCAGGCATGGCCGCCTCGTAGCACTGCAGCCGGGGACCTACCGGCTCATTACCTGGCTGCAATCCCCTTATTATCTGGCGCAACCAGAAGTGTTTGTGACTGACCTCGCCAGCCACCAGCAACAAACCAATGTCAGCACTGCCGTGAGCCTGTTGCTGCTCGGCATTTTGCTGGGGATTTTCAGTTACTACATGGCCATCGGCATCATGCCCGGCCACGTCACCGAGCGCATGTATGCCTTGTTTATTCTGGGCAACCTGATTTTTCAAAGCGCGGTGCTCGGCCTGTTCAAGCAATTGTTTGACTGGCACTGGTTCTACCTGACCAGCCTGCCTATCCTGTTTTCTAATCTCGCTTATATCAGCTTTGTCTGTCATTTACTCGGCATCAGCCCGTTTCGCCATAGCCGGCTTTATCAGGTTTCGATTGCGGCCAGGCTGACGCTACTGGGGCTCATGGTGTTCGCCATGATCTACCCCAACTGGATGCTGGAAATGGACAGGCTAGGCGTGGCCATTTTTCTGGTCTTTGGCCTGGTGTGTGGCATCCGTTTGAGCTTGCAAGGTCAGCGCGTGGCGCAGTTATACCTGCTGGCCATTTCCATTTTTGGCGTGCTAGGTGGTTTGACGATTACCGCAGATCGCCTCAGCTCAAACGCCTGGACCGTAGAGCAACTCGGCCTCATCGCAGTGACCGTGGAAGCCGTCGCGCTGTCACTGCTGGTGGCATACCAGATCAACCGTCTGCACAAAGAAAAAGAACACATGCTGGCCGAGCTCGAATCCACGCGCTCGCTGGCCATGACAGACCGCCTGACTGGCGTGCCCAACCGACATGCGTTAGAGAATCAAATGCTGCATTTCCCCGAGCATGGTTGCCTGATGTTCCTCGATATCGACAACCTCAAGCATGTCAACGACCAATATGGCCACGAGGCCGGGGATCAACTGCTCAAGAGTTTTAGCCGCATCCTGACGAACAAGCTGGATACGCATGGCAAGCTTTACCGCCTGGGGGGCGATGAATTTGCCATCGTCTGCCATGAGGATGATGTGGAATGGTGCCAGCACCAGTTGGAATACACGCACTTGCACCTGCAAAAAGAAGGCATCGTTGGCGCGGGCACCAGCGTAGGCATCGTGTTTGCCCACGAAGCCACAGACACCGAATCGCTGATGCGCATCGCTGACAAACGCATGTATGCCGATAAGCGCGCACGCAAAAATCGCAAAGAAATGGTACAGGTCTTTACGCACTAAGCCTGCGCAACAAAGCGCCGTTGGTTTTTTGCGACGTCATTGACACAGATGCAGCCCTGAACGCCAATGCGCGCCCTGATACATGCCATCCGCGCCTAAATCCGTTACACTCTATTCTGCACGCGCGCTATGCTAAGCCTGCACCGTCCGTGACTTTAATCTTGATGGTTAAAACCAAAAGAAGTCCTCGCGCAACGACCCCATTGATCTTGCCTTATGGCGCGCTGCCCAACCATAAGAGAAACCAATGCCATTACTGACATCGCTACTGATTCTGATCGTCACCGCCCGCCTGCTCGGGCAAGTGTTCAGTCGCTTTAGCCAACCCGCTATTATTGGCGAAATGTTAGCCGGGGTATTGCTTGGGCCCAGCCTGCTCAACCTGATCACGCCCAGCCCAGCGCTGTCTGGCATCTCTGAGTTTGCCGTGTTCTTAATCGTGCTGTCGGCCGGGCTGGAGATGAACTTCAAGGAGGTCATAGATTCCATGCGCGGCAAAGGTGCAGTCATTGCGCTGCTGGGCTTTTTATTGCCACTCACAGGCGGCATTCTGGTCGGGGTCGGCTTTGGTCTGGATGTCAGCCGTACAGTGTTTCTGGGCCTGTGTGTCTCGATTACAGCGCTACCGGTCACCGTCAGCATTCTGCAAAGCTTCAAACTGCTGGACTCCACCATCGCACGCTATTCAGTCGCCACGGCGATCTTTAACGATATCGCCGCGCTGCTGGTGTTAGGGGTGATTCTCAACTTGCCCGAACAAAAATCCTATCAGGCCGTGGCCGCTGCCACGTTTAACGCGAGCTGGAAGCTGATTTTGCTCATGACGCTGATTGTCAGCATTAGTGTGCTGATCAAGCAGGTCATTCAAAGAGGCATTCTTATCGACCAACTGTCAGAAAAGCTGGTCACCATCATCGGCAACGAGGCCCTGTTCGGCTTGCTGCTCCTATTGGTACTCGTATTTGGTTCAGTCAGTGCCGCGCTCGGGTTTCACTTTATCATCGGCGCCTTCTTTGGTGCCCTGCTCATAGACCGCACCTTTTTTTCACCCGAACGCTACAAAGAACTAGAGCTCACCTTAAGCTCCATCACCGGTGGCTTTCTAGCCCCGGTATTTTTTGCCTATCTCGGGCTGGAATTCAAAATCCAGGTCATAGATTCAGTCTGGTTTGTCGCTGTGGTGCTGGTGGTGTCGATAGTGACTAAAATCCTGGCCGGCTGGCTAGGGGGTCGCCTCATAGGCCTGAGCAAAAGCGATGCACTGGGCATCGGCTTTATCCTCAACGGCCGCGGCGTGATGGAGCTGGTCATCGCCAGCATCGCCTACGAACGCGGCTTTATCGGGCAGGACTTGTTCTCAGTGCTAGTGTTGATGGGCGTAGTGACAACAATGATCACGCCGCTCATGTTCCGCAAATGGGTGATGCCAAAACTCCCCAAGACAACGAATACAAGTAATCCTTAATCAATAACAAGGCTCGCAGGTTTTTATCATCGCCTGCGCGAGCTGGTAGCCGCTCATCCATGCGCCTTCTACCTTGCCGCCATTGAGCCAGTCGCCACACATACCTAGTTGCTGGGCGGCATCCCAGGCAAAGCCCTGGTGCAGATAATTGGCACAATCCGCATAGCGCCAGCGGTGCACACTGTGTTCCATGGGCGCTTCACCGCCCAAGGCCTGGAATGCCGCCAGCAACGCCAGCGCAACCTCCTCTGGTGCACGCTCAATATTGGCCTCGGACCATTCAGCGCTGGCATGCAATACCCAGACCTCCTTGACCGCACTGCCCTCAGGCAAACGCCCCGGCTTGCTACTGTCTCTTGCCACCCAACTCAGCGGGCCCGCATTCACAAACAAGCCATCAAACGGCAAATCGAGCGTATGTGTATAGCGCCCCATCAAGGCCCAGCAGCCACGCATGTTTACACTGGCCGCCAGCGCCTGCATCTCCAGATTAAAGCCTAGCAGCGCCTGTGCCTGCGGTGCCGGAATCGCCAGCACAACCTTATCAAACACCTGCGGATACGCGCCGTGCTCTTTGCTGTGCACGCGCCATTTCCCCTCGGCAAAGGTAATCTGCTGCACCGTCTGCTCCAGCTCCACGGTTAAAGACTGCGCCATCTGCCGCGCCGGGCGCGTATTGCGCGGCACGCCAACATAACGCTGTTTTTCAGACAGCTTGGCGCGTAAACCGGTCTCATTCGCCTCGTAAATGCGCCCTTGCCATTCAGCCACCACGCCCGCCTGCAACCACTTTTGCACCTGTGTCACAAACGGCTGCTGGCTCACCGTAAAATACTGTGCGCCATGGTCACACTGCCAGCCCTCGCCCAATCGCGTAGACACGCGCCCCGAAGGCCCACGGCTCTTTTCAAACACCGTCACCAGATAACCGGCCTGCTGCAACGCCTGGCTGCAAGACAAGCCTGCCATCCCCGCACCAATCACCGCAATATTTTTCACGCCACCCACCCCTGTTTCCACACTGCGCGGTCTTGCAACGCATGCCAGTCAATCACCTGCACGCGCCCAGTCATGACCGCTTCTAACTCAACGGTTTCAATCACTTGCGTCTCCTCGTCACCCATCTTCTCATCGCTTACGATGAGCTTGGTCACCATAAAGTGTTTTTCTTTATTCACGGGCTTTACCGCTGTCCACTTAGAATGTAACAGCTTTTTAGGATTAAGCCGCAATGGTTTTGTTTGCATGATCGTGTGACAACGTAAATCCAACAATTTATCCACTATTTAGAGAGATTTCTAACGCATGCTAACCGTTGCAAGCCCCCCCGAACTCGGGATTGACCAGCCTCACTGACCAGCATAGTCTCAAAAAGATTAAAAATCATTTAAATACCATTTGAGAGGAGTCAGGCATGCATCAAAAAGGCATATTCAAACTACTCTGTCAGGGCTTAGTATTATCTTTATTCACCATCGCTATGCCAGCCAAGGCAGTCGTATACTCGGTATTTGGCAATATTAACTTTGTCGCAAACGGATCAAACGTCAGCCTGCTGACGGGTCAAACCATCCGCGACGCACTCACCAACCAGTATGCCGGGTTTACCGTCGATGTTGATACCACAGTGGCAGACACCAACCCTGCCGTAAATCAAATCGAACTGCGCAACGCAGTGACCTCCACCGCAGTCATCGGCAACACCAGCCTTGCCCTGAGCAACAACCCGTGCCTTACTCTTGACATTGACTGCCGTGTCACCTCAACCAAAGACGGATTTAACGCCAACTTTGATACACAACTCATCAGCAGCCAACTGCACAGCACCGCTGCACTCGGCCTGAATGGAACCCTCAGCTTTTTTATTAATACCAGCGGGCAAGATTTATTCGTGTTTGCACGGCAAAAAGTCATAGACCCATTTGATGGCAATACAACCGTCAATTTCTCGGTGTTTTACAATGAAGGGGGCAGTGGCTTTGGCTCGCAACGTGTGAATTTTCAACTGGCTAACATCACAGCAACACCTGTGCCAGAGCCTGAAACTTATGCCATGCTTGGCTTGGGCCTATTGGTCTGTGCAATGATCAGTCGACGCAAACGGACGCAGCGTTAACCCTCATGTGCTGATAATACCCCCCTTAAAAGGAGTATTCAGCGTGCCAACTCGCCCCATGTTTTTTACATGGGGTTTATTTTTTAAATGGTATCGATAGTGCCCACATTAGGTTGATTGTCTTTTTCGTTTATTTCGTTTAATCTAATACTATATCAAATTTGATTAAGAGACATTCAAAATGAACACACTACAAAATGTGGTGCATTTACCCTCTAAGCCAGAAATTGAAGCCGCCAAGCACTCCAGCCGCATGCTCAGCAAATACGCTGATGCTGACCGTGTGCAACTGACTTTGCGCGCTAACAATGGTGTGGCAGAGGACATTGTATTACCTGGCCAGGTCATGCAGATGTTGCTGGATATCGTCTCTGAAATGGCCAAAGGCAACGCCATCAGCCTAGTGCCAATTCATCATGAACTCAGCACACAAGAAGCAGCCAATCTGCTCAATGTCAGCCGCCCGCATTTAGTCACCCTGCTAGAAAAAGGTGCCCTGCCGCATCGCAAAGTCGGCGCACACAGAAGAGTATTAGCCAGTGATGTGTTGGCTTATAAAGAAGCATTACTTGCCCAACGGAATACAGCATTAGATGGACTTACCGAGCTCTCTCAAGAATTAGGGATGGGATACTAAACAGATGGCACGCTTTGCCGTCTTGTTTGACGCTTGCGTGCTCTACCCAGCGCCACTACGCGATAGTTTAATGCGTCTGGCAAACTGTGATTTATTTAAAGCCTATTGGACAGATGCAATCCACGAAGAGTGGATAAATGCGCTTGTGCGCGATGGAAAGTACCCACGTGAAACCCTTGAGCGCGTGCGCGACCTGATGGATGGCCACGTGCCAGATGCAAAAGTAGAAGGCTATGAATGCTTGATTGAAGGCTTAACGCTGCCTGATCCAGATGACCGCCACGTGCTGGCCGCAGCCATCAAATGCAAAGCCGATGCGATCGTAACCTTTAACCAAAAAGACTTTCCTGCAGAAGACTTAAAAGCTTTTCAGATAGAAATCATTCATCCGGATGATTTTATTTACTACCAGATAGACATGGCACCCGCCATTTGCTGCAAGGCATTTAGAGACCAACGAAACGCGTTGAAAAAGCCACCGATGGCTGTTGAAGAGTTTTTAACCTGCTTGCAAAAACAACAATTACCGCAAACCGTTTCATTGCTTAAGCAGTATTCTGAGTTGATTTAAATACGTGCTCGGCCACTCTGCCCACAATTATTCAAAGGGCTGTAAGTAGGTAATGTTTTTATTTTTTAAAATCGGAATAATTCATGCAAATAGTGCCTGCTACAACACTCCTTGAAATCTCAAAAGACTTTGTTGATCATAGGTCCAGACGAGAACAAAGCTGGTACTGGTACTCGGAAGAGGATCACGGAGGAGCAATCCCATTTGCTGTACAAAGCTTGTATCGTGGGCAAAATAAACGTTACTTGCCAATGTTACCTTCTATTGCCCGGGGAATGATCTCTCAAAACACTGGAGAATTATGGAAATACGCTATTTCTGATCAAGCTAGAATTGTACTTAGACTTGCTCAATCGTGGTGGTTTTCCCGAGAGCTTAATCATCATCCAATTACATCCCATGCGGCTAATCAAAAACTAAAACTTGATCGAATTGCACTTGCACAACATTATGGGATTCCAACTGGATACCTTGATCTTACAGATGACTTCAATGTCAGCGCTTTTTTCGCCACTTGCTATGAAACTAAAAGTGGCTGGCAACCAGTCACTTCAGGAATGGGAGTCATCTATAGAGTAAACCCCTTAGAGATTAGCAATTACTTTCCTTTAGGCCCTCAGGCTTTACCAAGACCAACAGAACAATGTGCTTGGGTTACAGAGCTTCCGTTTTGCCACGCTTTTGATGATTGGCCTAATGTGAGAATGATGAACTTTAATCATGAAAAACATATCGGCGAATACTTTCTTGAGATGTTTTCTGGAGGTGAGAAATTATTTCCGCCTGACCCACTAGCTGACGTTGCTTTGGAAATTCTTGCTTGTCGAGAAATTCCTGGCGATCTTATTGAAAAAGCATTGGAGTCATTCGCAAAAGACCCTCATGGCATTAGGATAGGACATTTAAAAACAATACGTAAAGAACTGACGAAGATAACGACATTAAACAACTATAGAAGATTACTGACGGACGAGAAGGTATCTTCACTTATTTCAGATACTGAATGGCGTTTAAAAATGCTGCAACCTGTCACAGCCAGAGCTCGCACTATTCGTCGAGTACCAATCCAATAGAAGACAATAGTTTTTAAACCTCTTGTGATTTATGGCTACATCACCATATAAGTCGAAACACTTAGTATCACCAACAATCATCCGCGTTAAAATACCGCCACACTCGTTTTATTAGAATTAATATGGATAAACGTATCCCCGTCACGCTGCTCACTGGTTTTTTGGGTAGCGGCAAAACCACCCTGCTCAACAAGCTTCTGCATAACTCCGCGATGAAAGACACCGCAGTCATAATTAACGAACTCGGTGAAGCAGGCTTGGACCAGATTTTTGCCAATAGCCAGATTTCGCAAACCATAGAGAGCGAGCATATTGCCGATAACACGGTGTTGTTGAGTTCTGGCTGTTTGTGCTGCTCGCTCAAAAACGAGCTGGCCGACACCATGCGCGATTTGTTTTTTAAGCGCAGTTTGCAGGCAGTGCCTGAGTTCAATCGCCTGGTGATTGAAACCACGGGCATGGCAGACCCTGGCCCGATTTTAGCCAACCTGATGAATGAGCCTGTGATTGAATCAGTCTATCGTCTGGACGCGGTGGTAGTGACGATTGATGCGGCTTATGGCTTGCAGCAGATTGCCGAGCAGAAAGAAGCACTCAAACAAGCTGCCGTGGCGGATGTGTTGCTGATTACCAAGCGTGACACGGCTACGCCAGAGCAAATTGAGGCCTTGCAGGCCAAGCTGAGCGAGATCAACCCGAATGCGACGCAGCAATTTGTGTTGCATGGCGAGATAGACCCGATGCAGATTATTGATGTAGGCTTATTCGACTTTGCCAGCAAGCAGGCGAGCCCGCAGCGTTGGTTGCGTGCCCCGGCCAGTGGGTTTAGTGCGGCGAAAAAAGGCACCTTGCCCAAAGCGCCTGCGCATGATGGGGTGAGCACGTTTACCGTGTATTTACCCAAGCCGATGGCTTATGCGGATTTTAAAAGTGTGATTTTAAAGCTGTGCCAGACGCATGGTGAAAAGCTGCTGCGCATGAAAGGCATTTTGCATGTGGAAGATGCGCCTGCGCCGCTGGCGATCCACGCCGTGCACTTTACGCCCTACCCGCCCACCTTGCTTGAGGGATGGGATGAAGAGGAGCCGATTAGCCGCGTGGTGATTATTGGCAAGGGGATTGATGAGGAAGCAGTGCGTGAAATGTTGACGCAATTCTAGCGGTTTGTGTTTGAAACCGTTGGGCATTTAAAGAGTTTATTAATCGCTATTTACGTTTGGAGTTTTCATGGCGAAGTTTTTGGAAAAAATTTTAGAGAGTTTGATTTTTAAGAGCCGTTGGCTGATGGCGCCGATGTACCTCGGCCTGGTCGGCGGGCTGGTCATTTTACTGGTGAAATTTGGCCAGGAGTTTATGCATATTGCCGGGCATCTGGGCTCGCTCACCGAGCAAGAAACCGTGCTCTCGCTATTGGCGCTGGTGGATATCACCTTGGTGGGTAACTTGCTGATTATGGTGATTTTTAGCGGCTATGAAAACTTTGTCTCACGCATTGATACGGCTGATAGCGAAGACCGCCCTGAATGGATGGGTAAAGTCGATTACTCCGGCCTGAAACTCAAACTGATTGGCTCGATTGTGGCGATTTCTGCCATAGACCTGCTTAAGGCTTTTGTGCACCAAAGCTCTGGTACCGCCACGTTTAGCACCGAGCAAATGGCTTGGCTGGTGGGCATTCACCTGACCTTTATCATCACCGGCGTTTTGTTTGCCTGGATGGATAAAATTGCCGGGCATGGGGATGACCACTAAGCCCTGCCCGGCTTGACTGAACAGCGTTGCTTGTCTTTAAAAGGCTAAACTACAAAACCCGCTGCGGCGGGTTTTTTGTTGCCTTAGAAACCTATTAAATCTTGCAAAAATAACAGCGTTTAAGGAACCTGTTAGCTATCGCGTTAATCATATTGACAACTTTATTGGGGTGGTTAAATATGAAAATTCCTGTTTTCACTTTTATTGTTTTTTTAATTCCATCGCTGTACCAAAACACGCATGCCGACGAACATGCGACAACGCCAGATTGCAATAAACTGTCGCCTAATTACAGCATGAATTATCTGGATGAAAACACCGATGGCATGATTTCTTTGCAGGAGTATTTGCAAGGCGACCCGACGCATCAGAAAAAAATGTTTGAGCATATGGATGTCAATCATGATGGTGTGCTGGATGTTGCGGAGCAAAAAGAAATCGAGCAGGTGTATCAGCTCATGCATGAGAAGCGTGCAGCGAGCAGCCACAAAACCTGAGCCAATAAAAAAGCCCCATCACTGGGGCTTTTTTTTACATGCGGCTGATTAAGCCTTTTTAAAACGGCGGGCGACAATCGCGCCCAAACCCACGAGCATCAAAGCCATGCTTTCTGGCTCTGGCACTGGGGTGACAACTGAGGAAAATGGCGTCAAGTTAGCATTGAAGCTATAGTTACCACCACCATTGATGTTGAATCTCAGGCTGTAAGTACCTGAGGCCAGGTTGCTAAAATTGAATCTATAGACATCACCGCTGGCAGCAGTAAAATCTGCCAGGCCTTTAATCAGCGTATTGTTTTTGTAAAGACCAAACACAAAGTCCTGGTTACCATTTTTCTGCAGGGCACCGTCTAGGTCGAGTGAGCCCAGCAGATTAAAAGCGGTATTCTGTGGAGCAAAGTCAATGATTTCAGTTTTACCCGAAGCTGCTCCTGGCTCATCGTAGCCATTTGTGATTGTAATCGTAGCTGCATTTGCATTTAAAGCTGCAAACATGACCCCTGCACAAGTCAGTTTCCAAAACATATTTATATCCCCAATTTGTTTATATAGTTACTACGATAACAATTATACTTTAAAGTAACATTTAAGCCTAATCCCCTGATCAGACTAAGCACAGGCTTGGTTGCGATTCATACATCGACGATAGTCCATCTCAAGCATTCTTCCTGCCAGCGGATCAGCGTCTATAGCGTGTTTGTTTGATCTATTGAATACAGACACTAACCCGTCTCATATCCCAGCATGCCTTTACACCTGATTAGTCTCTAATCCTATTGGTATCGCGATAATAATTACAAGATAAATTTATATCAATGAGGGTGAAAAATGGACTGGAATATTTTTAAAAAGCTTAGCAAACAACCTTCTCAGGAAACACTGCTCAGGCAGCTGGATCAAGAAGGACAACTGCGCGCGATTGATAAAGTCATGGGCGTGATTGAGTTTGACCTGGAGGGAAACATCCTTGCGGTCAACGACAACTTTGCGGCGGTGACGGGTTATAGCAGGCAGGAGCTGGTCGGCCAGCACCATCGGCTGCTGGTGGATGCCGCGTATCAGGCAAGCCCGGAATATCAGGCACTCTGGCAAAAGCTTGTGCGCGGCGAGCCAGATCAAGGCCTATATTTGCGCAAGGGCAAAGACGGCAAACAAATCTGGCTGCAGGCCAGTTATAACCCGATTCTCGATAAACAGGGCAAACCATTCAAGGTTGTTAAATACGCCACTGATATCTCGGCAGAAAAACGCAAGAACGCTGACTTTGCAGGCCAGATTTCTGCGATCGACAAGGTGATGGGAGTGATTGAATTTGACCTTGACGGGAGAATCATTGCCGTGAATGACAACTTTGCCGCAGCCACTGGCTATAGCAAGCAGGAAATCATCGGCAATCACCACAGCATGTTTGTTGAAACCGCTTATAAAAACAGTGCGGAATATAAACAGTTTTGGGACAAACTGGCCAAGGGTGAGGCCGATAACGCGCAATACAAACGCATCGGCAAAGGCGGCCGAGAGGTTTGGCTACAAGCCAGTTACAACCCCATTTTTGATGCGACAGGCAAACCGTTCAAAGTCGTCAAATATGCCACCGACATCACCGCTGAAAAAAGAAAAAATGCGCAGTTTGAAGGACAAATTGCGGCCATCAACAAGGTGATGGGCGTGATTGAATTTGACCTCAAAGGGAATATCACACATGTAAACCCCATTTTTGCCGCAGTCACCGGTTACAGCGCGCAGGAAATCATCGGCAATCACCACAGTATGTTTGTCGAACCGGCTTATAAAAACAGTCAGGAATATAAACAGTTCTGGGAAAAACTGGCGCGCGGCGAAGCCATGAGCGGCCAATGCAAGCGCTTGGGCAAAGGCGGCAAAGAGATCTGGTTGCAAGCCAACTACAACCCGATTCTGGATGCCGCTGGTAAGCCGGTGAAGGTGATTAAATACGCCACCGACATCACGGCAGAAATCGTTAAAAATGCAGACTCTGCCGGACAAATTGCGGCCATTAGCAAAGTGATGGGGGTGATTGAATTTGATTTAAAAGGCACGATCACCCATGTCAATGACAACTTTGCAGCCGTCACTGGCTACCGCCCGCAGGAAATCATCGGCAACCACCACAGTATGTTTGTGGAGTCAGCTTATAAAAATAGTCACGAATATAAACAGTTCTGGCAAAAACTGGCACGTGGTGAACCTGATAACGGCCAATATCTGCGTGTAGGCAAAGGGGGTAAGCAGGTCTGGCTACAAGCGAGTTATAACCCGATATTGGATATGGAAGGCAAACCCTTGAAGGTGGTGAAATACGCGACTGACATCACCGACAAAATGCTAGAAGCACAAGCCATGAAACAGGCGGTCGATGAAACCGGAGAGGTGGTGGCATTAGCTAAAGCGGGTGACTTGACCAAGCGCATCAAGACAGATGACAAACAAGGAGAGATCAGGGAATTGTGCCTGGGGGTCAACAGTATTGTCGACACCATGGCTGAGATCCTCGCTGCCATCAAAATTGCCGGAGAGACCATCAAGACCGCCGCCAGCGAGATTTCTGTGGGTAATAATGATTTGTCTCAACGTACAGAAGAGCAAGCCAGCTCGCTGGAAGAAACCGCGGCCAGTATGGAACAGATTGCCTCTACGGTAAAACAGAATGCTGAAAATGCCAAACAGGCTAACAGCATGAGCGCGCAAGCCAGCGAAATTGCTGCACGCGGTGGCGAGGTATTTGGCAAGGTGGTCATCACCATGTCCGAAATTACCGAGAGCTCGTCACGGATTGAGGAAATTATTTCAGTGATTGATGGCATTGCTTTTCAGACCAATATTCTGGCCTTGAATGCAGCCGTGGAAGCCGCCCGTGCGGGGGAGCAAGGCCGTGGCTTTGCCGTCGTCGCCAGTGAGGTGCGTAACCTGGCCCAACGCTCAGCCAGTGCGGCCAAAGAGATTAAACAACTGATTGTAGATTCTTCTGAAAAAGTCTCGAGCGGCTCTCAGTATGTCAATCAGGCAGGCAGTACGATGGACGAGATGATAGGCGCGATACGTCAAATTTCGGACTTAATCACTGAAATCACTTCTGCTTCGCGTGAGCAAAGCATAGGCATCGAACAGGTGAATACTGCAGTGACGCAACTGGACGAAGTCACGCAACAAAATGCCGCCCTGGTCGAAGAAGCGGCCGCGGCGGCCATGTCACTGGTAGACCAGGCCGAGCAATTAAACGAGAAAGTCAGTCACTACAAATTGAATCACAGTGGCAATACTGCCGGACAACAAAACCAGTTCACGCTACAAAACACGCAAAAAAGACGGGCGTAGCGGCTCATATCAGTGCCACTACCCGTCATGAAACGGATGCCCGGAGCGTATGGGCATCCTTTTTAGGCATAAACGGCTGGCTTCCCCTTGATGCCCTGTTCTGGCTGGCGATCAAGGGGGCTCACCCTACAATTGCACGCGGCTACCCAGCTCAATCACGCTATTGGCCGGGATATTGAAAAACTCGACCGCACTGCTGGCATTGCGCGACATCACCGAGAATAACTGGTCACGCCAGCGTGGCATGGCACCACCTACATCCGGCACGATAATCTCGCGGCTCAAGAAATAAGAATTGGTGAACGGATCCAGCGTCTTGCCATCCAGCGCCACCGAGCGCAAGGCTTGCGGAATATCAGGATGTTGCATAAAGCCATACCGTAACTGGATTTGCCAGAAGCCTTCTGCCAGCCGCGTCACCCTCACACGCTCTTCTGCGCTCATAAACGGCACCTCCTCAAACGTGACATTTACAAACAGGTTATGCTGATGCAGCACCTGGTTATGCTTGAGGTTGTGTAACAGCGCTTGCGGCACAGTCTCAAGATTGGAGACCATGTAAACGGCCGTGCGCTGGACGCGGGGCAGCGTACAGTGTGCCAGTGACTCGATAAAAGGCAGCAATTTGGGGTCAGACTGCGCAATGCCGTTGAGCAGGCTAAAACGGCCTTTTTTCCAGGTGGTCATGAACAGGATCAACACCACACTGAGCGCAACCGGAAACCAGCCACCTTGCATAAACTTCATGGAGGCAGAACTGAGCAAAATACCATCTACGCTCGCCAATACGGCCGTCAACAAGCCTGCCAGCCACAGCGGAAACTGCCAGCGCTTGCACATAACGATAAACATCAGGATGGTGGTAATCAGCATGGTGCCCGTCACGGCAATGCCATAGGCCGAGGCCAGTGCCGATGAGCTTTGGAAAGCCAGACAGACAATGATGACGGCGATCAGCAGCGCCCAGTTGACGGAGGGCATGTAGATTTGGCCGGACTCGCTGGCTGAAGTGTGAATAATGCGCATACGAGGCAAAAACCCTAATTGAATCGCCTGACGTGTCATGGAGAAAGCGCCAGAAATCACTGCTTGCGAGGCAATAATGGTGGCCAGAGTGGCCAAAATCACGGCGGGAATCAGCAAGGGCTCGGGAAACGACAGGTAAAACGGATTGTTGACGGCTTCAGGATGATGCAGCAGCAAGGCGCCCTGGCCCAGATAATTTAAAATCAGGCACGGAAATACCAAGCCCAGCCAGGCCAACTGAATGGCCGGACGGCCAAAGTGACCCATGTCTGCATACAAGGCCTCGGCCCCGGTCACGGCCAGCAAGATGGCGCCAATCGCGATAAACACACCAGCCCCGCGTGATTGCAGAAACTGCCAGGCATACTGCGGATGAATGGCCTGCAATACTTCTGGCGCCTGGCTAATTTGCCAGACACCGATACAGGCCAGCGCCAGAAACCAGCTAATGACCACCGGGCCAAAAAAACGCCCGACGGCATGCGTGCCATGGCGCTGAACCCAGAACAAGCCGATCAGGATGCCGATTGAGATCGGCAGCACCTGCGCAGCCAGGGTGGGCGACGCCACTTGCAGGCCTTCTACGGCAGACAGCACCGAAATGGCCGGCGTCAGGACACTGTCGCCATAAAACAGCGCCGCCCCGAGGACGCCGAGTAATAACAGCACAGTGCTACGCTTGTCTTGTGGACGCAAGCTGGAGACCGCCAGCGACAGCAAGGCCATGACGCCGCCCTCGCCTTTGTTATGAGCCCGCAGCACGAGCAGGACGTATTTAAACGTCACCACAAACATGAGTAACCAGAAAATAGACGAAATCGCGCCAAGGATATTGGGCTGGTTGAGCGGCACACCGGTGCTCTCGCTAAAAATGACCTGTACGGTATAGAGCGGACTGGTTCCGATATCGCCATAGACGACACCGATCGCCCCTAAGGCCAAGGCGGCCAGACTGCTTTTTTTGGTGGAAAACGTTTCCATCACATCCCCTTATGGTTGATTGATGGCGCAAGTGTGCAATCAGGCGTATATCAATCGCATATACATGATGCAATGTTTACAACGCCTATGGTCATGGCGACAATGATTAAGCCAGCCGGTAGCCGATCCCCAGCTCAGTTAAGACGACTTTAGGCTCAGCGGGCTGATCTTCGAGCTTGGCGCGTAAACGGCCGATGTGAATACGCAGGTATTGCGTATCGTTGAGATATTCTGGCCCCCACACCGCTTGCAGCAATTGAGCATGGGTAAAAATGCTGCCAGGTTTACTGGCCAGTTGCATGAGCAAGGCGTGCTCGATGGGCGTCAGGTGCAAGGGCGCACCAGCCTTGGTCACAATTCCGGTGGCACGGTTAACGCTGATACCGGCGTACTGATACACATGGTCGCGCATTTGCATCATGGCAGAACGCCTAAGGGCCGCCTGTAATCTGGCCAGCAATTCCTGCAAGCCAAATGGCTTCATCAAATAGTCATCTGCGCCCAGATTAAGACATTGCACTTTGTCTGCCTCATCCTGCCGTGCGGACAGCACCAGTATCGGCACATCGGAATAACTGCGCAGATGCGGAATCAGTTGTTCGCCCTGCCCGTCTGGCAAGCCAAGGTCGAGTATCACCATGGCAAAGCCGCTGGCCTGCCTGGCCTGAGCCAGGTCACGTGCATGCTGCACGTGATAGCCATGCGCAGACAGCGCGGGCAGCAGAAACTGGTAAACACCCGGATCATCTTCGACCAGCAACAGATGTGGGTGCGTAGAATGATCGACTGGTTGGCTCATCCGGCTTCCCCTGCACTCAAGCTGGTAGCGGGCACAAATGGAAACAACATACGCACACAGGTACGCCGGGCGACTGCCGTTTTATCTAACGGGCCTGCATTTAATGGGGGCTGATCTGACTGCTGCGTCAGTTGCAATTGCCCTTGATGCAACTGCATGATGGTATTGACGATACTCAGGCCAAGGCCAAAGCCACGGCTACCACTGCCCGCAGGACGGCGCGAGTGAAACGAGGCAATCTCAAAATCTGGTGCAAAGCCGGGACCTTCGTTGATCACCGACAGTACCAGCCAATCCGCTTCCCTTGCCAGCTGCAATGCCACGGGCGTCTCAGTGCTGCGCCATTGCAAGGCGTTATCCACCAGATTAGAGAGCGCATGCGCCACCAGCACCGCATCCATATGCACCAGCCATTCTTCGCCCTCTGCAACAGCGGCAAACGCCAGTGATACGGGGGGCGTGCGCTGCAAGTAGCGGTGCATCACATGTTGTACCACCTCTTGCAACGATTGCCATTCGCGATGCAAGGCGCGCTCGCCCGCTTCCAGCTTGACCAGAGTCAGGATATTTTCTGTGGCCTGGCTTAAATAACCGGCTTCTGCCAGGATGCTTTGCAGTAACTGTGTGGACTGTGCGGGTGCCAGCGTAATCTGCTGGTCAGCCAGCACATTGGCCGCGCCTAAAATTGCCGTCAGTGGCGTACGCATATCATGCGACAAGGCGGTCAGCAGCGATTTTTTGAACTGGGCCTCAGTGGTCTCGCGGGCGGCGTCTGCCAGGGCAATCTGCTGCCTGAGCTTGAGCGTGGCGTCAGCACATTGTTGTACCAACCGCTGTAAAAAATGCAGGTCTGGCGCGTGACCGACAGGCACAGCCACCACCAGCACTTCGTGCTGCGGGAAACCAAACGGTAGTAAACATTGGCCCAGCGCTGGCCAATCCTGAGTGCCTGCGCCGATGGCACGCTGGTAATCGAGTGCCCATTGCACACTGGAAGGCTGTACAAGCAGCGTGGACTCACCGGCCAGTCGCTGCAATTGCATGTCGGGCGCCAATTGCACCACACAAACCTGCCAGCCCAATCCCTGTTGCACATGCTGGCAAGCGGCCTGCAATAACGCTGCAACGCTCAAGTGGCTGGATAACACTTCGGCCAGTGATTGAAAAAAACGGGATTGTTGTGCGGCCAATTGTGCCTGTTGCCTTTGCCGCTTGAGCTGTTGCATGGCTCGGCTCACCGTCAATGCCAGCACGGCAAACACTATGAGCATCACCCACGATTGCAGGCTAGCCACGCGCAAGGTGTACAGCGGTTCAATAAAACAGTAATTGATCAGCAGGACAGCGGCAATCGCCGTCAGCATGGCGGTGGCAAAGTGCAGGAAATAGGCCGCCCACAACACCCATAGCATATACAGCAAGGTGAGCAGCGTGACACCCAGGCTGGCAAAATGCCAGACACCCACCCAGGTGGTGAGGGCCATGCCCGACCACAGTACTAGCTGATATTGCCAGTCTGGCCGATGCGACGTTGTGGGGTTAACAAAGCCGTCTGCCATCTGCTGCTCCGGGCGCTAGCGGCCGTAAATATCCTGATTTTTATAATTGGGCCCAAAGAACTCTTTCATCAAAAAGTCTTCGAGACCCGCGCTGTCAGCAGGCCGCGCTGAAAGCGTGACAGTACGGCCCAGGCGGTTGGATATCCAGTCAAAATCACCGTTATAGTGCTCACGGATGATACTGATCATTCGTCTGACCATCACCAGGCGGATATCTTCACCACTGCGCGCTTCCACCTCGTAGTACTGCGTATTGGCCGAGGTGTAATCATTGACCCAGCCCTTGAAGCTGAAGGTTGCATTCAAGGGATCCATGCGGCGGATCTGGAACAAGCCGTTGGTACCGAACTTGAGATTGTTCATGATGTTTTTGGTGCGGCGCTCATCCTCGGAAGGACCACGCTCGGCCGCTGCAGCAGCATCATTGGCCTGTTTGGCCGAGATCTCATCCGCATAACGGTCGGTCTGCTTGCGCTTGATAAAACTTGAAAAGTCTTCCACCGGCGGTGGCGGCAAGTTTGGCGTAGGCTCTGGCCTGGGTTGCGGCTTGGGCTCGGGCAATTTAAAGGCGCTATCCGGCCGCTGTGACTGAATAATCTTTTTAGGCAGCTTGAGCTCAGATTTGGGCGGTGGCTTCGGTTTGGGTTCAGGCCGCGGTTGCGGAGTGGGCGGAATCTCAGGCGGCGGCGACACCACTTTGGGTTTGGTCGGCGCCGGCACGCCCAAGTCGAGCACAATATTCAGCGGCGCTTGCGCGGGCTCCTCAAGCGGCTTGAGCAAATCGAGTAAAAAGCCCCAGAACAGGATGGCGTGTATCAGCAGCGACACCAAAATCGCCCACATCAGGCGTGCCGGGATGCGCAACACGCGCTCGCGTTGCTTGGGCTTTAGCCAGTTAGGCGTACTAAATGGTTCAAAGGGAGAAGGCTGCATGAACAGGGTTGGTCACAGGTTAGCAGTGGTCACGCGATACTATTGCATTTCTTGCCAGAGTTTTTCAAGACGTTTGATTGAGACAGGATAAGGCGTCCTTAATTCCTGCGCAAATAATGATACACGCAACTCCTGTAATTGCCACGCAAAGTCTTGTAACTGGTTGGTTACAGGCAGATGCGCCTTGCGCAATTGCTCAATTTTTTGCTGCCAGCGCTGCTCCAGTTGTACCAGCGCCTGCGTATGGCGGCCATCACGCTCTATGCTGGTCGGATATTTGTCTATGCGCAGCTTGATCGCCTTGAGATAACGCGGCAGATGCGGCAATTGCTCCCACGGGGTCCGGCTAAAAAAACCGTGATACAACAAACCCTGTAATTGTTGCTCGCAGTCGCGTTTGATTTTCTGCGTCACCGGCGTCATTTTCTGTAACTGGGCAACCAGCACCTGATACTCATTGGCAATCAGTTGCGCCTGCCGGGTCAGCGCCTCGGTCACCGCTGGCAAGCGGGTCCGCGCCCGTGTTTTCAGTTGCATAAACTCGGCATTGCTGCGCGGCAAGTCGTCCTCGGCAATAAAGGCGCGGTCAGCAATACATTGCAGCATGTCTTCACGCAACTGGTCAGGATTCATGATGGCGCGCAACAGCAAGGCATACTGGTTAAAGCCTGGCAGGCCTTTTTCCAGTTGTTTGACCTGCTCCTTGAGCTCAAAACGCATCAGGCGGCAGACGCCTTTACGGTGAGCGGCCAAGGCGGCTTCTGGCGTATCAAACAGCTTGATGGCCACGCTGTCACCATTGTCTTCGAGGCCCGGATAGCCGGTCAGTTGGCGGCCATCTTTGCTAAAGGTAAGGGTGGCTGGCAAGTCGCCAAAATCCCACTGCTTGAGCCCGGATTTTTCAATGCCGGGCGAGCCGGTTCTAAACGTCAGTTGCGCGGCCGAGCCCAGTTGTTTTTTGAGCTGATTCCAGTCGCGGCCCATGCCTAGCTCACGGCCTTTTTCGTCGACCACGCTAAAGTTCATGCGGTGATGTGGTTCCAGGCCCGCCAGGTCAAACTCTTCCGGCTTGAGCTTAAGCCCGGTTTTTTGCTGGATAAACTCAGCCAGAGCGGGCAATAATGGCTGCGCAGTCTGCTTGGATTCGAGGAAGCCGGTCACGAACTCCGGCACCGGGACACAGACGCGGCGCAGGGTTTTGGGCAAGGCTTTAATCAGTGCCGTCACCTTGTCACGTACCATGCCCGGCACCAGCCATTCAGTGACGGTGGCATCAAGCTGATTGAGCAAGGCCAGCGGTATCGTCGCCGTCACCCCATCCAGCACATGCCCGGGTTCAAAGCGGTATTTAAGTGGCACGACTTCGCCGTCTACCACCATGGTCTCGGGAAACTGTATCTCGGTAATGGCACTGGCGCCATGGCGCATCAGCGATTCGCGCGTCAGGTACAACACCTTGGGATTGGCTTTTTCAGCGTCCTGCCGCCACTTTTCAAACGCAGCGCCATTATAGACACGGTAAGGGTCTGCAATCGACGGCACCACCTGGTCATAAAATACAAACAACTGGTGTTCGTCGACCAGCACGTCCTGACGTCTGGCTTTATGTTCCAGCGCCTCCACTTCGGCGATCAGGCGACGGTTAGCTTCAAAAAACGGGGCCCGCGTGTCAAACTCCATATTGGCCAGGGCTTCACGGATAAAAATTTCACGCGCTTCGGTCGGCGCAATCGGCCCATAATGTACGCGGCGTTTGGGCACAATGGTCAGCCCGTACAAGCTCACGCGCTCCCAAGCCACCACTTGCGCGGTTTTGCGGTCCCAGCGCGGGTCGCTGTAATGGCTTTGTGTAATGCCACGGCCGCCGCCTTCATGCGCAATTGGTTCTATCCAGTCCGGGTCAATTTTTGCAACGCAACGGGCATACAGCTTGGTGGTGTCGACTAACTCGGCGGCCATCACCCACTTGGGGCGGTTTTTCTTGAGCACCGAGCCCGGTGCAACGGTAAAGCGGATCCCGCGCGCGCCGGCATAGGTCTCGCTATCGCCATCTTTAAAGCCGATATTGCCAAGCAAGCCGGACAGTAACGCACGATGGATTTGCGCATAATTCGCTTCTTGCTGATTGGGCTTGATATCAAGCTCATCCACCATTTCCAGCAACTGCGCATGCAGCTCACGCCATTCCTTCAGGCGCAAAAAGGAGAGAAAGTTCTGATGGCACTGATTGAGCAAATCACGGTTGGACTTTTTGCTTTTGAGCGCCTGCTCATACCAGTCCCATAGCTTGAGATAACTCATAAAATCAGAATCATCCGCCTTGAATTTGGCATGCGCATTGTCGGCGGCCTCGCGTTTATCCATGGGCCGCTCACGCGGATCCTGGATGCTGAGTACGCTGGCAATAATCAGAATCTCACGCACACAGCCTTCTTTTTTTGCGGTCAGAATCATGCGCGCCACACGCGGATCCAGCGGCAAGCGCGCCATCTGCCGACCCAGCTCGGTAATCTCCCGACGCTCGGTCACCGCCCCCAGCTCCTGCAGCAACTGATAGCCATCGCTGATCAGGCGTGAAGAAGGCGCCTCAATAAACGGGAATTCACCGACATCCCCCAGCCGTAAATCCGCCATGCGCAAAATTACACTGGCCAGCGAGCTACGCAGAATCTCGGGATCGGTAAACGCCGGACGCTGGTTAAAATCATCCTCGCCGTACAAGCGCACGCAAATGCCGTTAGACACACGCCCGCAGCGCCCTGCCCGCTGCTTGGCCGCCGCTTGCGAAATTTTTTCAATCTGCAATTGCTCGACCTTGGCGCGTGGGCTATAGCGGTTGACTCGGGCCAGTCCGGTATCAATCACATACTTGATACCAGGCACGGTTAGCGAGGTTTCCGCCACGTTGGTCGCCAGCACAATGCGGCGCTGGCCGCTGGGCCGGAAAATCTTTTGCTGGTCCTCTATGCTCAAGCGCGCGAATAGCGGCAAAATCTCAATCGACTTCAGCTTGGGCGAGCGGCCCTGGTATTTACGCAGATGCTCGGCGGTATCACGGATTTCACGCTCACCCGGCAAAAACACCAGAATATCGCCATCCCCCAGACGCAACAAATCCTCGGCGGTATCGAGGATGGCATCTTCCATGACTTCCTCTTCGTCATCCTCTTCCAGCCAGCGCGTCTCGGTACGCGGCGGCTTGCGCTTGATGCCCATCAGGTCCTGCGCAAAACGGTCTATGTCATCCAGCCCGTCATCAATCGGCACTTCCACGGCCACCATGGTGGTTTTGTTGCCCAGCGGCCGGTAACGGATTTCCACCGGATAAGTCCGGCCAGACACTTCAATCACTGGCGCGCCATCAAAGTGGTTCGAGAAGCGGTCTGCATCAATCGTCGCCGAGGTGACGATGATTTTCAAATCTGGCCGCTTGGGGAGTAACTGTTTGAGATAGCCCAACAGAAAATCAATATTCAGGCTGCGCTCGTGCGCCTCGTCGATAATGATGGTGTCATAGCCGTTAAGGAATTTATCGCTCTGCGTCTCCGCCAGCAAAATCCCGTCCGTCATCAACTTGACGTAACTGCGCTCGGACAACTTGTCGTTAAAGCGCACCTTGTAACCGACCACCTCACCGAGCGGACTTTGCAGCTCCTGCGCAATGCGCGACGCCACCGAGCGCGCAGCAATCCGGCGTGGCTGGGTATGGCCAATCAAGCCACTCACCCCGCGACCGAGCTCGAGGCAGATTTTGGGTAATTGTGTGGTCTTACCCGAACCGGTTTCACCACAAACGATCACCACCTGATGCTTGGCAATCGCCGCCGCAATCTCATCCTTTTTGCCACTCACTGGCAACTCTGGCGGGTAATCAGGCCGGGGTAACGCCGCCTGACGTGCCTGCAAACGCTGCTGGGAAGCCTGCACCTTGTGTGCAAGTTCCACCAGCGCTTTATCCACGGGTTTATTTTGTTTTAAAGCATCACGTAGCTGCTGCAAACGACGCTTGAGCGGAAAGCGATCAGCCAGCATGCACTGGGGGAGTTGTTTTTCGAGTTGGCTGATGAGTTGGATGGGAGAGACGGCAGTCATAGGGAGGTGATTTTATCATGGCATGCGAATTGGCATGCAGCCTAGCTGCTTACATATAACTTAAGTTTCTCTAGTTTAATGTATGTTTTTTCGCCTTAATGGCGAGTTACTTTTTTTGCTTGCCCCAAAAAAGTAACCAAAAAGAGGGCACCCAGCCATCCCGGCCTTCGGCTGCCTTGCGTTGTTGGCTACGGCCGCTACGCTTAACATCGCTACGCGAGTTAGCCTACGCCGTAACAGACTGCTTAGCAGTCTTAGTTATCAACAAAGTAAGCGGTCACGAAACTCGCCCTAGCAGCTTGCACACACCGCAAGCTGCCGCGGAGCTCAGACAGTCGCTCCCTTATTTCTTACTTTGTCTCCGCTACTCAGCGTGATGAATGGGATTTGACTCGCCAAACTCACATAGTAGAAATTTGGAGGGTACAAAAACAAAATTCTTTTTATTCAATGCACAATCGATGGTGCTCATGGGTTTTCGGGCCCCTATCTGCCGCGCCGAGTAGCGCAGGCAAAATAAGATGGAGCGAGCGGCTGTCCGAATCCCGCGGTGGCCTGCGTTTTGTGCAGGCCGCTAGGATGAGTTCTGCGAGCGCTTATGCCTAAGTCCGGCAAAGCAACGGACGATAGTCCTAAACCGAGCAACGCAGGAAACAAGCGGAAGTTGGGGTGCACTTTCTTTTGGTTACTTTATCTTTGTGCAAGCAAAGAAAAGTAACTCGCCTACAGGCGAAACAGAACATCACATACAACACACACCAATCCGCGTGGGCATTCATGCCCACCCTACAACTTCTACTTTTCACCTAAGATTGAACGGGATGCAGGGCAAAGAAATTAACTCGCCGACAGAGGAAAATGACCTATCCAACATTCATAAACCTCTAATTAAAATTCTAAAAATTACTTCCTCACACACTCCTCCACTCCCGTATTGCCACCTTTAAACCCAGGCTCAAAATAAAACTTCCTAAAACTCAACTGCCCCTTGGCATTTTTCTTAAACTCGGCAATCCCGGTTCCATAATCATGCGTCTTGCCGCCATATTCGCCATTTTCCATCGGCAAGGCAAAATGCATCGCCGCATGCATGCCGTGCACGGCAGCGTGGCCTTTATAGGTGCCATAGTCCGGCACAGCCAGTTCAAAATCATAGCTGGCATCCGCGCCTTTACTATGTTCCGGGCGCAATTTCATGGTAACTGTGCCGGTGTATTTGCCTTCATGTGCATCGTCACCGGTACAGCTGTAAACACCGCTTAAATCCATCGCATAGGCGTTGATTGCAACAAAAACGCCGACCAATCCAAGCATCCATTTCATTGTGTGATCCTTTCTGTGTCAATTATTCCGGTGGCCGTACCCGTACAAAGCGCGCAAATTTGGGTTTGCCGTTTTTGGTGAGGTCGCGGTAGGAATAGGTCACCTGGCTGCCGATCGGCGGCGGGTTTGCGCGATCGCTATCTTTAAAGCCGGTGCCAAGTTTAAAACGTATCCCTTGCGCGGTTTCTACCAGTAACGCGCCCATTTTACCTTGGTATTTACCTTTGCCGGGCACGTAGGCAATGACTTTGGCTTCGGCATCCAGCTGTGGCTTGAGTTTGAGTAGCACATGGCTACGGCCGGTCAGATAAGGTGCATCGGCTTGATGCAACATGAGGCCCTCGCCTTTGCGGGCCACCACCCAGTCCAGCGTGCGTTTGAGGGCAGCGGCATCTGCCACGCGAAACTGTTTGATGGCTTTGAGATACGGGCTCTGCTGACGCTTGACCAGTTGCTCGATGTGCTGGGCACGTTGAGTGAAAGTGCCTGGGGCCATTGGCAGTTCAAACACATAATAGGCCACATGCCGCCACTCTGCTTCATCAGGCTGGGCGCGGCGCACGGTGGCAGAGAGTCGTTCAAATTGTGCGCGGGCGATCCACAGTTCACCATCCAGGGGCTGTTGGGGGAATTTTTGCACAAACCAGGCCGGCGCGTGGATGGGATGGCCCTGTCGACTGATCAGTTGTTTGCCATCCCACACGGCGCGTATGCCGTCTAGCTTTTCGCTGACCAAGTAGTCGTTGACAGCGATGCCTTCGTGGTAGACCTGTGCCAGCAGGATTTCTGGTACCTGCGCATAGGCTGGCATGCCAGGCTGACTGATCAGCCACAGTAAAAAACAGATGCGCATCCATATCATCATCACCGCCCCAATTGTTAATTTAATTTAACAACCGTAAGTTAGCGGAATTTAACTAGGTAGGCAATACACGGATGGCGAAAACGAGCATCCTGGAGGCTGCTGGTGCAAACAATCAGACACGGCTATAACAACTGGCACCACAGTTTGTCGTGATGCATGACGTCCATCCACAGCGCCACCAGGCTGAGGGCGACCAGCAAGCCGCCACTCAGGCGCATGCCTGCCGCTTCACTGAACCAGCGCGGCAGGCTTTGCTGGCCCGCGCGCCAGAAAAAGGGGGCCAAGGCGAGGATGGTGGCGGAACCGGTCGCGAAGGCAATCATGACCAGTGCGCCTTGCAGCCATTGCGACTGGAGGGAGGCCAGCATTACCGCCGAGTACAGCAAGCCGCAAGGTAGCAAGGCCCAGACGATGCCGGTCACAAAATAGCCCGACCTGGCATGCGCGGTATGTTGCTTGATCCATGCCCAGACCAATTGGGCCCGCTGCACCGCCCATTGTGGCTGTCGGCCGAGGATAAGCAGCAACACGCCCCAGGCGAAGATCAGCGTATGCGAGAACGTCCACAATGGTTGAAACAGATGGCTCTGATTGGATAACCAGGCCAAACCGCGCAAGGTTTCGGCAGCAATCGCGCCGAGCAAGCCATAGCCGAGCATACGGCCCAGGTAAAAACTCCATGGGATGGTCTGTACGACACGCAGAGGGATGGAACGCGGGGGACTAGAAAGATTCGGCGGCGTTTGCATGGCGCCGCAAGCAGCGCCACACATCAGCACACAGTGCGGGCCGCCTGCCAGCCCCATGACAAAAGCAGTCAAGAGTAAACTGGCTAACATGCCAGCAGTTTAAAGGATTTTGGAAAACCTTGCACGGTTGGCATCGTGCTGCAAATAACGGTCAAACACCATGGCAATGGCGCGCACAAAATACCAGCCCATTTCGGTGACTTTGAGGCCATCGTCTTCGAGTACGACCAGGCCTTGTTTCTCTTTCTCGGCCAATTGCGCAATTTCTGCCTGAAAATATTGCTTGAAATTGACCATGTAAGACAACTCAATGGATTCGTAACTCAGTTCACCATGGCACATGACCGCCATGATCACGGCACGGCGGATCAGGTCATCGCGGCTTAATGCCAGCCCTCGCACAATCGGTAACTGGCCTTGGTCAAGAAAGTCGTAATACTCTTCGAGGGTTTTGGCATTCTGGCTGTAAGTAGCACCGATCTTGCCAATCGCGGAGACACCCAAAGCCAGAATATCCTGATCAGCCATGGTGCTATAGCCCTGAAAGTTGCGGTGTAACCTGCCCTGTTGTTTGGCAATCGCCAGCGGGTCATCAGGCAAAGCAAAATGATCCATGCCGATAAAGACATAGCCTGCCAGCATCAGCTGCTGAATCGCTTCTGACAGCATTTGGATTTTATCTACGGCATGTGGCAAGTCCGCTTGCAAAATCCGGCGTTGCGGCTTGAAACGTGACGGCAAGTGCGCGTAGCCATATAACGCGATACGGTCTGGCCGCAATTGAATGATCTGGGCGATGGTCTGGCGGAAGGTCGCCGGGGTTTGCTTGGGCAAGCCGTAAATCAAGTCGGTATTGATAGAGGCAAACTCCAGGTCGCGCGCATGTTGCATCAGGCTTTCAACTTGCGCATAAGACTGCACCCGGTGCACGGCCTGCTGTACCTCGGCATCAAAGTCTTGCACGCCAAAACTCAGGCGGTTAAAGCCCAGCTCGCGCAAGTGTTGCAAGCGTTGCTGATTGACGGTACGTGGATCAATTTCAATCGAGTATTCACCGTCTTTGGCAAAGGCAAACGCCTGCTTGAACATCTGCATGAGTTGGGTCAACTCGGCATCATTGAGAAACGTCGGCGTGCCCCCGCCCAGATGCAACTGGTTGACGGTTTGCTTTTTGGCAAACTTGTCCAAGTGCAAATCAAGCTCGCGTTGCAGGTAGTTGAGGTAAACCGCGCCTTGCTCATAGCGCTTGGTGACTATCTTGTTGCATGCACAATAAAAACACAGCGAGGCACAAAACGGGATATGCACATACAACGAGAGCGGCTGCGTCCAGTTGCTGATATTGCGCTGCTCGGCCGCCTTGAGATAAGCAGCGGCGTCAAACGCCTCAACAAAGCGGTCTGCTGTCGGATAAGAGGTATAACGAGGCCCGGAGACATCATAGCGCTCAATATGCTCTTGAGTAATCAGCAACGGGGAGTTCATGGTTTCTGGCAAATTCTTTCCTATCAGTATCCCGAAACTGGACTTTACGGGTTCATCTGGCGCTACTGTGCCATAAACCAATGCAGGGCTTTTTGACACACGTCAAATGCAGCTTGCGTCGCCTGCTGCATAATGCGCCTAAATACAAAAGGAAGAGGTCACACCATGTTCAATGAAATCGCAACCGAAGAGGCGTATAATTTGCCGCATGTTCAACGTCAGTCAAGGACGCCCTCCATGCAAGCAGAATCCAGTTTCAAGGTTGCCTGCTCCAATTGTAACTTGCGTGAACTGTGCCTGCCGGTAGGCTTGAGCACAGATGAAATGACTAAACTGGATGGCATGGTTGCCACCCGCAAAAAAATCAAGCAAGGCGGTCACTTGTATAGCAGTGGCGATGCTTTCACCACGCTTTATGCGATCCGCACTGGGTTTTTCAAGACCTGCGTCGTCTCGGAAGATGGCCGTGAACAAGTCACCGGCTTTCAGATGGCCGGTGAAATCATGGGCTTGGATGGCATTGTCAGTGACAAACACAACTGCAACGCCATTGCCCTCGAAGACGCCGAAGTCTGTGTCATGCCCTTCAATCATGTCGAAGACCTGTCGCGTGAGATTCCTGTCTTGCAACGCCATGTGCACAAAATCATGAGCCGCGAGATCGTGCGCGAAAACGGCGTCATGATGTTGTTGGCCAATATGCGCGCCGAAGAACGCCTGGCGGCGTTTCTGCTCAACTTGCTGCAACGCCTGCATGCACGCGGCTACTCCAAAAGCGAATTGATTTTACGCATGACGCGTGAAGAAATCGGCAGCTACCTGGGCATGAAACTGGAAACAGTCAGCCGTACTTTCTCCAAATTTAGTGATGAAGGCATTATTGAGGTCAAGCAAAAGAATATCCGTATTCTGGACCACGAAAAGCTTAAAACCATCTTCAACGCCAGCACCTGCTAGGCGGCAGCTGACTGTTGTAAGCACTGAGGGATGCCACTGCCTTCGTCTCTATTTGAGGCCTTACAGCGCATGGCCGCGCAACAAGCCTGGCAATATGTTTATCCCGTGTGGTCCCGCCGTGCGCAGGGCCTTTCCATCGGCATCAACCTGCACCCGAATCAATGCTGTAACTGGCATTGCATTTATTGCCAGGTGCCGGGGCTGCATCGCGGCCCCTCCCCTGTCATTGACTTGGACCACCTGCAAGAAGAATTAAGCGCCTGCTTGCACTGGCTAAGACAGCACTTACACGCAGCAAAGCGTATATTTTCGGAAGATGTGCAGGATATCGCTTTTGCCGGAGATGGCGAACCGACCACCTCGCCGCAATTTCCTGAAGCCTTGGCACTGGTTGAGCGATTGTTGAGCCAGACATCACCAACAGACCGTCCGGCACGGGTCAGGCTCATTACCAATGGCAGCCAAATGCATCTGACCACGACACAGCAAGCCTTAAAGGTACTGCAACAGATGGGGGGAGAAGTCTGGTTTAAGCTGGACGCAGGCAACGATCCGGAAATGCTGGCAGTGAATGATGCGCGTTTGCCACTTAGCCTGCATCTGCAACGGCTGCAGGCTTGCAGCATGGCTTGCCGGACCTGGGTGCAAACCGCTGTGATGCAGCGACGTATCGCGGACCAACTGGTCACCACCCCCGCATTGGCCGGCTATGTGCAGGCGTTGCTACCTCTTAAAGAGAACATTGAAGGCATTTTGTTGTATGGCATCGCCAGACCTAGCCAGCAAGACACGCTGGCCAGCATTCAAGCACCAGACATCCGGCTATTACAGCAGTATGCTCAGGCTTTGCGCACGCAAGGTTTCAACGTGCGCCTATTTGCCTAAACGCTGATCCCCTACCCGCAATGCTCGCGCCTGAATCAGGGATTAGTGCTCGTCAGCGCTGAGAGATAGGCAGACAGTTTACTGTTCAGCAGGTTTCAGACCGGTCTGCGCATGGTTACGCGCCTGGATGGCGGGCGCCATGGCATCTGTCTGGCCGTCTTGCGCTTGCGCATCCAGCGTTTTGTTGATTTCTATGCCCTTGCGGTAGTAATCATCAATCGCTGGATCAGGATGCGTAATCGCCAGATACAAGGTGATGAAAGAAGCCACAATCACGGCAGAAGGGCCGCCTATAATCATCCAGACATAAGGGTTGTGATACCATTTTTTCTGGTCAACCGCTTTAGCGGCCGGTTTCTGCTGTGCTTGGTGTTGTGACAATCTTTGCTCCATTAGTTGCTCGGCACAATAAAGACCGACTTTTCTTTGACCGCTTCGCTGGTTTGTAAATCCGTCATTTCGAAAAAGATTTTATGCGAACCAGCTCTGGTGACCCCATCAGGCAACTCCAGCTCAATCACCACATTGCGTGTCTCAAACGGCCGCAAGCCTTTGAAGTCCTGGCTATTCTCGTCAGCAAAATGCACCGCCAAGCCTTCGAGCCCCGTGACCTTCAATGCGTAGTCATGCACGGCTTCGGTATCATTTTCAAGCTTGAGGTTATACACGTTCTCAATCATGCCTTCATCAGTGTAGCGAGACATGACTGCACGATCACGTAACACATCCAGCCTGAAATCAGGCTTGAAGTAGAGACTGACTACCATACCGATGGTGAGCGCCAATAAAATCGTTGTATAAATAATCACGCGTGGGCGTAGCAAACGTTGCAGCATTTGCTGACGGCTCCAACGGTTGGTGATGCCGTTCTGCGTGGAGTATTTGATCAAGCCCTTGGCATAGCCCATTTTGTCCATCACATCGTCGCATGCATCAATACAGGCACCGCAACCAATACACTCGTACTGCAAGCCTTTACGGATATCAATTCCGGTCGGACACACTTGCACACAAATACTGCAATCAATACAACTGCCCAGGCCATTGGCATTCTCGCCAGCTTTTTTAGAGCGTGCACCACGCGGTTCACCGCGTGCCTCGTCATAGGTCACAATCATGGTGTCATCATCAAACATGGCACTCTGAAAGCGGGCATAAGGGCACATATATTTGCAGACTTGCTCACGCATATAGCCTGCATTGCCATAGGTGGCAAAGCCGTAAAAACAAATCCAGAACGTTTCCCAGCCACCCAATTGCCAGTTCACAATATTGGGCACCAGCTCGCGAATGGAGGAGAAGTAACCGACAAACGTCACGCCTGTCCACAAGCCAAAGGCGATCCAGGCAAACTGCTTGAGCGATTTGCGCGTGAGCTTGTTCAGATTCCATTTGCTATCATCGAGGCGCATACGTGCGATACGATCGCCTTCGATTTTATTTTCCATCCACATGTAAATCTCGGTATACACCGTTTGCGGACAGGTGTAGCCACACCACAAGCGACCGGCAATGGCCGTAAACAGAAACAGCGACAGCGCAGACACAATCAGCAAAAACGACAGATAGATCAAGTCCTGCGGATGAAAAATCAGGCCGAAGATATAAAAGCGTTTGGCATCAAGGTCAAACAGCATGGCCTGACGACCATCCCATTGTAACCAGGGTACGCCATAAAAAAACAGTTGCGTAGCCCACACCATGACCCAGCGCCAGTTGTTGAACATACCGGAGACGCTACGGGCATAGATCTTATCTGCGGATTTATAAAGTGACAAAACCACCTCCTGTTCAGGGATGGTGGTTTTGTTCACAGCGTTTTGTTTAATATCGCTCATGGGTTATCTGCATTCGCCTATTTGTTGGAAAGACCCCAAACATAAGCAGTCAGCAGATGAATTTGCTCTGGGCTGAATTTTTCTTTCCAGGCTGGCATCACGTTGTTTTTACCTTCATGAATACGCTTGATAATCGCGGCTTCACCTTGACCATGCAACCAGATGTTGTCTGTCAGGTTAGGTGCACCAATCGCCTGATTGCCCTTACCTTCTGGGCCATGGCAAGCAGCACACACCACAAATTTGTCTTTACCGGCATTGGCACGACCAGAGTCATGAATACTGCCAGACAAGCTCAATACGTAGTTGGCGACGTTTTTCACATCTTCTTCAGAACCAACAGCAGCAGCCATGGGAGGCATGATGCCATTACGACCATTGTTGATAGTCAGCTTGATCGTATCAGGTGAACCACCATACAACCAGTCATTGTCGGTCAGGTTAGGAAAGCCACGGCTCCCTTTGGCGTCAGAACCATGACAAGCAGCACAGTTGTTCAAGAAAATACGCTTACCGATGTCGCGGGCTTCAGGAATCTTGGCCACTTCTTCTACCGGCATGGCTGCATATTTGGCATACAGCGGGGCGATCTTGGCATTGTTCTTTGCCACTTCAGCTTCGTACTGCTTGACTTCCGACCAGCCGAACTTGCCATTGTAAGTCCCCAGGCCAGGAAACAGGTACAGATAGGTCAGGCCAAAAATTACGGTAATGATAAACAACCCTACCCACCACATTGGCAGCGGATTGTTCATCTCCTTGATGCCATCCCATTCGTGACCATTGGTGTTATCGCTATCCAAAGGCACTTTGACGCGGCTTGCGAAAATCAGCAAACCGACACAGAAAGCAATCCCGCCCAAGGTAATGGTCGAAATCCAGATCGGCCAAAAACCATTTACAAAATCATTCATGATGTTTTCCTTAACCTTTCCGCGCAGTGTTTAGTCTTGGTCGAACGGCAGATTTTGCGCGTCCTTGAATTGCGCGGAGTTGCGATTGCGCCATGCCCAAATCAAAATTGCCACAAACAGGACGAAACTCAGTACTGTAAAAAATATGCGTAGTATGTTGATATCCATGGCGCGTCTCCTTATTTCAGGTGTGTACCCAACACTTGCAGGTAAGCCACCAGTGCGTCCTGCTCGGTTTTGCCTTTGATTTCATCCCCTGCAGCCTTGATCTGCGCGTCGGTGTAAGGCACGCCAACTTTACGCAGCGCAGCCATATGGTCACCAATGGTTTTGTCGTCAACCAGGTTTTCTTCCAACCATGGATAGGCTGGCATGATGGACTCAGGCACGACATCACGTGGGTTGTGCAGGTGCACACGGTGCCAGTCATCACTGTACTTGCCCCCTACACGGTGCAAGTCAGGACCCGTACGCTTACTGCCCCACTGGAACGGGTGATCATAAACATACTCACCAGCAACCGAGTAGTGGCCATAACGCAGCGTTTCAGCGTGGAAAGGACGAATCATCTGTGAGTGGCAGTTGTAGCAACCTTCACGCAGATAAATGTCACGGCCAGCCAGTTGCAACGCGTTGTAAGGCTCCAGACCACGGATAGGCTCGGTGGTTGACTTCTGGAAGAACAAAGGCACGATTTCGACCAGACCACCAAACGAGATCGTGATGAAGGTCAGCACGATCAGCAGGAAGTTGCTGGTTTCAATCTTTTCGTGAAAATTGCCACTATTGTTTTGATGCGTAGCCATAGTGAATTCCTTAAGCGTGAGCAACCACAGCTGGCACTTCTACAGTGACTGCTTTGCCGTTAGTTGCTGTTTTATATGTATTCCACAACATGATGATCAAACCGCTCATGTACAGGAAACCACCCAATGCACGTGTGAAGTAGTATGGGAACTTGGCTTTCACACTTTCAACGAAGGTGTACGCCAATGTGCCGTCAGCGTTCATGGCACGCCACATCAAGCCTTCCATCACGCCGGAAATCCACAACGCAGCGATATACAACACCACGCCGATGGTTGCCATCCAGAAGTGCACTTCAATCGCTTTCACGCTGTACATTTGTTTTTGACCAAACAAACGTGGAATCAGGAAGTACAGGGAACCGATAGACACGAAACCAACCCAGCCCAGCGCACCAGAGTGCACGTGACCCACGGTCCAGTCAGTGTAGTGAGACAAGGCGTTCACAGTCTTGATCGCCATCATCGGACCTTCAAAGGTACTCATACCGTAGAAAGACAATGAAACGATCAGGAAGCGCAAGATAGGGTCTGTGCGCAGTTTGTGCCATGCGCCAGACAAGGTCATGATACCGTTGATCATGCCACCCCAGCTTGGTGCAAACAGGATCAGAGACAACACCATACCCAAGGACTGTGTCCAGTCAGGCAAAGCGGTGTAATGCAGGTGGTGAGGACCCGCCCACATGTAAGTGAAGATCAGTGCCCAGAAGTGAACGATAGACAAGCTGTAAGAGTAGACAGGACGCTCAGCTTGTTTAGGCACAAAGTAGTACATCATGCCCAGGAAGCCCGCAGTCAGGAAGAAACCTACCGCGTTGTGACCATACCACCACTGCACCATCGCATCCTGTACCCCGGCGTAAGCAGAGTAGGACTTCATGAAACCAGCAGGAATCGCAGCACTTTCAACGATGTGCAACAAAGCCACCGCCAGAATAAATGCACCGTAGAACCAGTTAGCTACATAGATATGCTTTACTTTACGGATACCGATAGTACCGAAGAAGTTGACTGCATAAGCAATCCATACCAAGGCAATCAGGATATCGATTGGCCACTCCAGCTCGCCGTACTCCTTACCCTGGGTATAACCCAAAGGCAGAGAAATGGCAGCAGCCACGATAACAGCCTGCCAGCCCCAGAAGGTGAAGCTGGACAACTTGTCGCTGAACAAACGTGTCTGACAGGTACGCTGAACAACATAGTACGAGGTAGCAAATAAAGCACAGCCACCAAACGCGAAAATCACTGCATTGGTATGCAGTGGTCTCAAACGGCCAAAAGAGGTAAACGGCAGGCCCAGGTTCAGCTCTGGCCACACCAGCTGGGACGCAATAATCACGCCCATCAGTGTACCCACAACACCCCAAACCACTGCCATGATTGCGAACTGGCGGACTACACTATCGTTGTAGGTCGCAGCCTTCACGGTTGCATTTTGCATGGATTTCTCCCAATGATTAAAACAAACACCCAACACTAAAAAAACTTCTAGTTGTTCACCCTGATATTCTCAGAGATGTCACAAATTTGATTTGACTCACATCAATACTGCTTAAGAATCCCCGTTCCTGCTTGAGAATTCCTAATCCTGCTCGAGAATTCTGGACCCCTCTTCCTCAAGGTCTTCAAATTGCCCGGTTTGAATGGCCCACCACAAGCCACCCAAAATCACAAACACCAGCAACACTGCCAGTGGGATCAGTAAGTATGCAATTTCCATTGAGCGATGCCTAACCTTTCTGCCAGGCCGACTTATCCCAGTCGGTCAATCGCAATGCATTTAACAGTACCAGCAACGAACTGGCCGCCATCCCCAACCCGGCTAACCAGGCAGGCAACAGCCCCATAATCGCCAAAGGCACCCCGGCCGCGTTATACAACGCCGCCCACAACAAATTCTGTTTTACGATGAGGATGGTTTTTTTGCAGTGTGAAATGAGCGAAACCAGCACGCCGATATCATTGCCCAACACTACCATATCGGCCTGTGCCTGCGTCAAAGGGACGCCGGAACCCATTGCAATAGAAGTATGCGCTGCTGCAATGACAGGGCCGTCATTCAAACCATCACCTACCATCAACACTTTCCGCCCCTGTTGTTGCAGCTGCTTGACATGCTGCAGCTTATCTTCTGCTTTTTGTAACCCTGCTGCTCGCTGGATACCCAGTTGTGATGCAAGGTTTTTAACGGCCGCTATTCTATCACCAGATAACAGTTGAATATCAAGCCCGGATGCAATTAATTGTGAAACAGCCGCCTTGGCGTGTGGCTTCACTTGCTCAGACAACGCCAATGTTGCCAACATTTGGCCATTGCTAGCCAGATAGACCACTCGCAACGCCTCGTGTTCCGGCTTGACCGTGATCCCGCAAAATTCAGCATTGCCCAATTTTAATGGCATGGAATCACCAGACTGTGTGATCAAGGTCGCAGACATGCCACCCCCCACAATTTCTTGCCAGTCCTGCATCTCCAGCTGGTCACTCGCGTCTTGCCGGGTAGCAAATCCATGCAAGGCCTGCGCCACCGGATGCAGGGAATCACGGCTCATGCTGGCAATCACATCCAGCAGCCACTGATGATCTTGCCCGGCGGCCATTTCGACCGCGCTGACCTCTTGCAAGCTCTCGGTCAGGGTTCCGGTTTTATCAAATACAATGGTGTCAATTTCGCTGAGGGCCTGAATCGCCTGCAGACGGCGGATCAGCACCCCGCCTTTGGCAAAGGTACCCGCACTGGCCAGCATGGCGGCAGGCGTTGCCAGCGACAAGGCACAAGGGCAAGTCACCACCAGCACCGCCACTGCTGACATAATCGCTTTGGCCGGATCGGTGGTCCACCAGAAAACCAGGGCATACAGCGCGGCCAGCAGCACGCCCCACAAGAAGGGTTGCGCCACTTTATCAGCCAGCAAGGCGATGCCAGGTTTCTCGGTTGAAGCAGAGGCCATCAGGTTCACCAGCGCATGATACTGCGTACCCTCACCCACTTGCTCCACCTGCATTTCAATCGCCGAAGTCAGGTTACCCGAACCGGCAATCACAGTCGCGCCGGCAGGTTTCAACACCGGGTCCGACTCACCTGTCAGCATGGATTCATCGGCACTGGTATTGCCGACCAGCACCTTGCCGTCGGCGGCAAACACTTCGCCAGGGCGCACATATAGCACATCACCTAAATTGATATTGCTGGCGGCGATTTGCACCCACTCGCCTGCTTCATTCTTCTTGAGAACCGCATGTGGCAAGCGACGCATCATGTTTTCCAGCGCGCCTGCCGTGCGGTTGCGCAGCTTCACATCCAGCCAGCGGCCAACCAGCAAAAAGCTGACAAACATGGTCAGAGAATCGTAATAGACCACATCGCCCCACCAGCCACCCGGCACAAACGTGGCCAGCGTACTCATGATAAAGGCAGCCAGTATGCCCAGTGACACCGGCACATCCATGCCTAACTGGCGTTGTTTGAGACTGTTCCAGGCCTGGGAGAGAAACGGCGTCGCAGAAAACAGCATCACGGGCAGTGTCAGCACCCATGACGCCCACTTCATCAACTGCACCATATCAGGGGCCATGTCATTACTGCCGGTCCAATAAGTCGGATAGGCATACATCATGACCTGCATCATGCAGAAGACGGCGACCACCAGGCGCCACAGCATCTTGCGCTGCTGCACAGTTCTGTCGCTGATGGCGTTGTATTCGTTAAGCGGAAGCGCTGGGTAGCCAATCTCGTTAAGACCGGCAAACCATTGCGAGGGGGAGGTTTGATGCGCATCCCATACCACACGGACGCGCTTGGAAGCGGCACTGGCATGCACAGCCAGCACACCACGCATTTGTTTCAATGCCTGCTCAATGCGACCACTGCAGGCGGCACAATGCATGCTATCAACCCAGACATGCGAGGTCCACACCTCGTTGGCAGAAGCATCACGCTGACTAAACCGCTCCCACTCGGACTGGACATCCAGCCCCTGCCAGGGATTTGCACTGCTCACTGCTAAAGGGGTTGCCATTGGGTGATGGAGCATCCGTGAAACAATCTATAACTTTATATTATATGATTGAATATAATATAAATCAATGTGTTAGCGAACTTTTCAAGCTGTCATTAAAGCAGCAAACGATCTTCTCTTTGTTGATTTGGCGCAAACATCGCGTCCATGACAGCCCAAGAAAACCGCCTGATGCGCATGCAACCATTATTTCACACGCATCCCCGCTTGCGCACCACTGTCAGGTGAGAGGATATAAGGCCCACCACGCTCATCGCTGGCGGCCAACACCATGCCCTCACTCATGCCAAACTTCATTTTGCGTGGTGCCAGGTTAGCCACCATCACAGTCAGCCGCCCCACCAGCGTCGCCGGGTCATAAGCGGACTTGATACCGGCAAACACCTGACGCGGCTTCTCTTCGCCAATATCGAGTTGCAGCTTGAGTAACTTCTCTGCACCCTCTACGTGCTCGGCGCTGACAATTTTGGCAATCCGCAAATCCACCTTGCCAAAGTCATCAATCGAAATATACGCCCCCTCTTCTGCCGCCTTGGCTTCGACTTTCGCTTCTACCTTTACTTCAGGTTTGGCAGTCGCTGCCGCTTGCAGGCTTTCTTTATTTGCTTCGACCATGGCTTCGATTTGCTTGGCCTCCAAACGCGTCACCATATGACTATATGCCTGGATCGTTTGCGCAGCCAGACCTTGGTTCACATGTGACCACTGCAAGGCTGGCACGTTCAAGAAAGCCTCCACCGCACTGGCGATATTTGGTAACACCGGCTTCAGATAAATGGTCAACAGACGGAACATTTCCAGCGCATTACTGCAAATGGTATGCAGCTCAGCCGCCTTGCTTTCGTCTTTAGCCACCACCCACGGCGCCGCTTCGGCGACATAGCCATTCGCCGCATCGGTCAGCTTCATGATTTCACGCAAAGCACGCGCAAAATCACGCGCAGCATAGGCTTCGGCAATCACAGGCGCGGCGGCGCGCATTTCATCAATCACAGCATGCTGCGCCGGAATGACCTGATTATTAAACTTCTTGGCGATAAACCCTGCCGTACGGCTGGCGATATTGATATATTTACCCACCAGATCACTATTCACCCGGGCAACAAAATCTTCCAGGTTGAGATCGATATCCTCCATGCTGCCATTCAGTTTAGCGGCATAGTAGTAGCGCAAGTATTCAGGATTTTTGACATGTTCCAAGTAGCTACGCGCCGTGATAAACGTGCCGCGCGACTTGGACATTTTTTCGCCGTTCACAGTCAAAAAGCCATGCGCAAACACCTGCGTAGGCGTGCGGTGACCGGAATATTCCAGCGTGGCTGGCCAGAACAAGGCATGAAAATACAGGATATCCTTGCCGATAAAGTGATACAGCTCGGTCGAAGAATCCTTTTTCCAGTACTCATCAAAGTCCAAACCAGCTTTGGCACACAGATTTTTGAAGCTGGCCATGTAGCCAATTGGCGCATCCAGCCAGACATAAAAATACTTGCCTGGCGCATCCGGGATTTCAAAGCCAAAATAAGGCGCATCGCGCGAAATATCCCAGTCAGAGAGTTTGTTCTCCCCCACCTCGCCCACCCACTCACTCATCTTATTGGCCGCTTCGGCTTGCAAGGTGCCGGATCGGGTCCAGTCACGCAAAAAGTCAGCGCACTCGCTCAGTTTGAAAAAGTAATGCTCGGTTTCCTTACGCACTGGCGTTGCCCCGGACACTGCCGAGAATGGATTAATCAGGTCAGTCGGGCTGTAAGTTGCGCCGCACACTTCACAGTTATCGCCATACTGGTCTTTGGCGTGGCACTTGGGGCACTCGCCTTTGATAAAGCGATCCGGCAAAAACATGCTTTTCACCGGGTCAAAATATTGCTCTATGGTTTTGCTGGCGATTTTGCCGTTGGCCTTGAGCGCTTTGTAAATGCCAGAGGCCAGTTCGCGGTTTTCTTGCGAGTTGGTGGAATAGTAGTTATCAAACTGCACCAGAAAATCCGCAAAGTCCTGGCTGTGCTCGGCATGCACTTTCTCAATGAGCGCTTCGGGTGTGATGCCTTCTTTTTCCGCACGCAGCATGATAGGCGTGCCATGGGTGTCGTCCGCACACACGTAATGCACAGTGTGCCCCTGCATCTTCTGGAAACGCACCCAGATATCGGTTTGGATATACTCTACCAAATGACCTAAATGAATACTGCCATTGGCATAAGGGAGTGCAGAAGTGACCAGAATTTTGCGTGTCATGACAACAGGGTTTCAAGTAAAAGCGCTATTTTAGCAAACCATAAGACACTTCAGCGATTCCTGGCCAGATATTTGATACAAGCCAACACCGCGCCCGCACCAGATTGGTTTATTAAAGCCAACCTGGCTGATTACAACCAAATTAAAATCATAACCATCTTCTGACTACTATCATTAAATTTGCAGGCGAAACAAGTATTTACCGCCACCAGCCTACCCAATATTTATTCAGGAACAATCTTTGCGTGTGTTTTGCCGTTTATAAAACCCCTTATCGCGTATCGCATGTTCTGGCATGGTATCAATCTACATTGGGCATATACGACGTTGCTTCCTGGCATCCGTCGCAAAACGCTTTGCCCGCATCATGCAAAAGATATTTTGCATGATGGCTTTTTACGTTTCGCCCTGACCACTAGCCCACACCGCAACCAGGAACCACATGCCTACCTGCGGACCATCGTGCAAAACCTGATTCTGGAGCAATACCGCAAAGACAGCTACTTTGCTAACTATCAGCAACAGGCAGAGCTTGAAGAGCCTGTCACGGTGTCAGCTGAGCACCTGGCTGATATCAAACAGCGCTTGGAACTCGTGACCCAAATCATTCAGGACCTGCCGCCCAAATGCCGCCAGGTGTTTATCATGTACCGCATTGAAGGCTACGCGCAAAAAGACATCGCCGAGCAGATGCACATCAGCCTGAATATGGTCGAACGGCATCTGATCCGCGCTTTGCTAGACCTGCGCGCGGCCCGTGAGCAGTTTCTCAAATAAGCGCATGTCAGCTCACAAAAAAATATCGGAAACCGCTGCCCGTTGGTTTATCCGCATGCAAGAGGCAGCGCCCGATGCGCCTGAGCGTAGCCAGTTTGAGGCCTGGCTGATGCAACACCCATTACACCAGCAGGAATATGCAAGCATCAGCGACGCCTGGCAAGGCATAGACTCCATAGGCGACCTGCAAACCATGGCGCAGGCCAAACAGGCCGATGTTTTTTTCAAACAAAGCGAGCGCAGAAAATCGAGGCAAAAACTGGCAGGCACGGTGGCCGGCGTGGTCGCGGCGCTGTGCATAGGCTGGGCAGGCCTACACCAGTATCAGGTTTGGCAAAGCACGCCCACGCTACAACTCGCCGCGCAGACCACTACCGCCCAACTCACCACGCAAACGCTGGACGATGGCAGCCTCGTCACACTCAACGCCAACTCACGCATCGAGATCAAGTACTACCGCAACCAGCGCCACATTGACCTGCTGCAAGGCGAAGCCGTGTTTGAAGTGCAACCAGACCGCGACCGCCCCTTTGTGGTAGAAACCCAGCGCCTGAAAGTCACCGTGCTGGGCACGCGCTTTGCCGTTAACAAGCTCAAACAACTTGAGCGTGTGAGTGTCGATCACGGCAAGGTACAAGTGCTCGACAAGCAAGACCAGCAAGGGCTGATTCTGCAAAATAACCAGGTCGCTGAAATTAACCAGCACGGCCTACAAGCTCGCCCACAAGTGAGCGCCCAGGACTATTTCCGCTTTATTAGCGGCACCTTGGTATTTAATCAGGCATCGCTGTCAGAAATCGCCGAAACCCTCTCGCGCTACCAGCAACAACCAGTCACCAGCGATGATCGTTCCAGCGAAAAAATCAGCGCCGTGGTCGCCATTAAAGACAGCAACAGCTTTATCGCCACCCTGCCCCGTATCGCAAATGTCCGCGTGCACCGCAGCCCAGAAGGTATTCAACTAGAAACGTACCCCGTAGCCAAATAAACCAAGCGTACATCATTACATTTTTTTGCAATCAACATATCAGGGTTTTGACTCCCCATGCATTAAGGCAATAACAAGCCAAAAAGTAACGGGGAAGTCAGATGCATACACCAAAAAAATTGATTCTGGGCGCAGCCATCGCCGCCTGCTTTAGCAGCCAGCCTGCCTGGATCAACCCTTTATGGGCAGCAGAACTTAATACCAAACTGCCACAACCCGAAGAAGAAATACTCTTTACACGCACAATCTCAATCGATCTGCCTAGCCAGCCGCTAGCAGCCTCTTTAAAAGCCATCAGCACAAAACTTGGTATCAACATCACATTCAATGACGCTTTAGTCGATGGCAAAAAAGCGCCCGCCATCAGCGGTACCATGCTGACAAAAGAGCTATTTAAAAAATTGTTGGCAAACAGCAATCTTGAAGCCAAATTTAACCAATCAACCCTTTATATTCAACCCTCAGCTAAAACAGCCAAAGAGCTAAAAGACGAAAAAACCAGCCTTGATTTGGATAAAGTCGAAGTGCGCGCCAAGAAGTTTTACGAGGTGGGCCCCATGCCTGGTTTGGCACTGACGAAAGAAGAGATTCCTGGCAATGTGCAATCTCTGACAGCCAAAGATATTAAAGAGGCGCATACCCTAACAATCACTGACTTGATGAACCAAAAGCTGCAATCCGTCACAGTCAATGACTATCAAAGCAATCCATTTCAGATGGACTTGCAGTACCGTGGTTTTACGGCCTCACCGCAAATAGGCACTGCTCAAGGGATTTCAGTATTTTTGGATGGCATCCGTGTCAACGAGCCGTTTGGAGATGTGGTGAACTGGGACATGATTCCCATGAATGCTTTGTCATCTTTGGAAATGATTCCAGGCTCAAACCCAATTTATGGATTGGGGACACTAGGTGGCGCATTAACGATGCGTACAAAGAGCGGGTTTGATGGCAAAACGCTGGACGCCGAAGTGCTGGCAGGGTCATTTGGTCGCAAACAATTACAGATTTCAGCAGGTAATAATAATGGCGTAGTCGCTGGCTTTGTTTCTGGTAACTTCTTTCTCGAAGATGGCTGGCGAGATAATTCACCAAGTAAGGTTAATCAGGTGTTTGGTAAGGCTGAATGGCAAAGTGAGCGGGCAAAAATAAGTTTTTCTGGGCTATACGCGGGTAATAAATTAACCGGTAATGGTCTTTTGCCGCAACAAATGGTCGATCAAAATCCTAAGCAGGTGTATACCTCGCCCGATGAAAGTAAAAATGATCTCTTCCAGTTCCAGTTAAGTGGTATTTGGGATGTCACCGACACATTCAATATTTCTGCCCAAATTTATAACCGCAAAAGTAAACGTATTAGTCACATGTCGGACATTAACGAGAACTTTGGCGGCGCTTCTCAGGGGCCGGCAAAAGCAACTGTTCGTGACAACAACCGGCAAATACTTCCGGGTCTTCCTGACGTGAATAATGATGGTCTGCCTGATTACAATAACTATGCCTATAACATCGCAGCAAGTGCTAATAACATAGCATTGGCTTATGTTAGGGATGGTTCAAACAATATTATTGGTACAGCAGAATGTACTGATTTATCTACAGGATGTGCTGATGACCTTGTCCGCGGAACAAGTTTTGCAGAACAAGCCAGTTATGTGGATGCTAACGGTAATAAACAATTCGTAACCGATCAGAAGCAAGTGGACGCTTTGGATGGTTCTGGAACAAAAGTATGGAACTGGATTTATGACCCCCGAAAAGACTCGGATAACTTTGGTGAAAAGTCAAACGTTCCAGATGCTTTTAATGCTGCCGTGACACCAGAGTATGCCGCGCTAGTTAGAGAGCAATTTGAAAATAGAGGTGTGATTGTTGCTACAAATAACTCAACGGGGACAGTCTCAAGCGGTGTGCATGCTGGTACCGGGAGCCCTTCATTCCAATACACTGGAGTAAACAGGGATGTGGGCGGGATAATATTGGGTGCCTACACGGATGCAGATGGCTTTTATCATGATTATTGGGAGTTAACTACAGTTAATACTGCTAACGTAGCAGGGACACCTATCGATGGTATTACTGGAGTGGGGCAATTTCCAACATTCTCCCCTGTTGTAGTAGGTGCCAATGGGCAGGGTATTGCTCGTGATGGCAAATTCGGCGCTGGAGGCGGAACCGAAACCGGGTACATTGAGGGCACCCCTACCGCCATTTTTACTGATACAGAAGTAGAGCAGCTGGGTAAAGGGGCTTCATTACAGTTTAACTGGAATCTAGACAAGCATAAGTTTATGGTGGGTGCTTCTCTAGATAAATCTGATAGTGATTACTACAGCAAGCAGTATTTGGGGCTGCTAGATGCAAATCGGCGTGGCTATGTGGCACCTAATTTATTGGGTTGGGAGTATTTTGCGAATAGTCCAGAACGTGGTTTTCCGCTCAATGATTTTACGGGCGATTCGCTCACTAAAAGTTTGTATTTAAGTGAAACATGGTCCCCTACAGAAAAACTTAACTTCACTTTCTCTGCACGTTACAACCGTACCTATGTGAATAATGCCTTAGCGGTTAATCGATTAAGTTCGTTCGGTGATATCAACCGTATTCTTAATATCCTAAATCTTCCAGCGCTTTGCCCAGATACTGACAATGATGGCATTGTAGATGCAAATGAATGCCCCAACGGGTTGGATGACTATATTGTTTTATTCAATGAATCATTGGCAAATATAGATCAATTTGGACAAAATACTGCTGCATTGCGTCCGCCAGAAGTAGAGAAGTTTAAATATCGTTCTTTTAACCCTTCAATCGGTGCGACATGGCAAGCGCGCGATGATTTGAATGTTTATGCCAACATGGGGCGCGGTGCCCGCACACCTACCGTCATCGAATTGGGTTGTGCTTATGACCCCACACCTCTCTCAGATGGTCGCCCACGTTCTTTGGCCGAACAGCGGGTATGTAATCTACCTGGAGCCCTCTCTGGCGACCCTTATCTCAAGCAGGTTCGATCAACCAGTTTCGAAATTGGTGCCCGTGGTCAATTAACTGACAATATTGAATGGAACGCTGCGCTTTATCGTACCGACCTCACAGATGATATTTATTTTGTTGCGGTGAATGCGACCGCCAGTTATTTCCAGAATATTGGCGATACCCGCCGGCAAGGTCTTGAAATGGGCCTCAAGGGTAAATGGGGTAAGGCCACTTGGGGGGTGAACTATGCGCTGACAGATGCAACCTTTCAGTCTAGATTTAAGCTTGCAAGTGCGCATAACAGTAGTGCTGGCAATGTTTACGATATTAATAGCCAGACAGGTGTAGGGACTTATCAACAAATCACTGTGAGTCCTGGCGATCGCATGCCAGGTGTTGCATTACATAACCTTAACGCAAATTTCGCTTACGACATTACCAGTAACTGGCGCGTAGGCCTGAATGCGGTTGTGCATTCTGAGGCATTTATTCGTGGTAATGAAAATAATAAACACCGCGCCGGACCTGCATCACCCATCACCGGGCCATTTTGTAATAACGGTAATACCGTCTGTACGGTCCAGCGTGCTGACTTTGGTGAAGGTAAGACAGATGGTTATGCGGTATTTAATCTCAACACCACCTACAAAATCAGCCCTGAATGGACGCTAGGTTTGCGTGTCAATAATTTATTTAACGAACAGTATGCGAGCGCAGGGCGTTTGGGACTCAACGCTTTCTCACCATCTATTCGCGGGGTCATTGGGGAAAGTGGTTTTAACTACAACAGTGCTGATTGGCAAGGAGCAAGCTTTCTAGGAACAGGTGCGCCGCGATCGGCTTTCGTGACGTTGAGTTATGAATTTCAGCCTAAAAAACTGGAGGGGTTGAATGAATAAAATGACTATTCACTTGCATAAGCCTTGATCAAACAAATCTCAGAGGGATAGACTCGAGCAAGGGGGCAGACTCGTTTGAAAGTGTTTAGCATGACTTTTCAAGACGCTCAGCAAGCCATACTTTAATAATTGAGCCTGGTCACGCCCAGCCGTAACGCCTCTCGGTCAAGCGACTCAATCATCCATGTAGGAAAATCGACATTCACCCTTTTTTGCGCTTGCATGACGCGTGTTGCTTTTGATAAATCCAGCGCAGCAGTGATATCAACCCCGTCATCAAACTGCTGTTCAAAATCTTTAGCCTTCATAAAGTTCCACCTCCTCGTTACGTGAGCGACGAACAGATAAATCTTAGAATAATTGGGCAAAGTAAAAGTAGAAAAATCTCACTTTTACTCTGACCCCGCTGCACGCCGTTAATCTTCGCACCTGCGGCGCAACATAAGCGCCTGCATTCCTACTCCAAAATACTTTCTTTTGATTTATACCAAACCATTTGCCATGGTGAGTGACATACTACTCAAATGATCAGTGAAAACGAGAGGGTTGCGCATATGTCTAAACACATGGTTTTAATGGACGAGCATGAGCTGAAATGCATCAATCGTTATTGGTCGGCGTGTAATTATTTGGCTGCGGGGATGATTTACTTGCAGGAAAACCCGCTGTTAAAAAAACCGCTGGAAGCTTGTCATATCAAGCAACGTCCATTAGGCCATTGGGGTTCCAGTCCAGGATTGAGTTTTACTTATATCCACATCAATCGCATGATCAAAAAATATGATTTGAATGCGATTTTTATCGCCGGTCCCGGGCACGGCGCACCCGGTGTACTGGCGCCCGTCTATTTGGAAGGCACTTGCAGCGAAATTTATCCCGACAAAGCGCAAACTGAACTCGGTATGCGCAATTTGTTTAAAGACTTTTCTTTCCCGGGTGGATTTGGCAGCCATTGCACGCCTGAATTGCCGGGTTCCATTCATGAAGGCGGTGAACTGGGGTATAGCCTTTCGCATGCCTTTGGGGCTGCGTTCGATCATCCGGATTTATTGGTCGCTGTGATGGTCGGTGATGGTGAGGCGGAGACTGGCCCCTTAGCCACCGCATGGCATTCAAACAAGTTCCTAAACCCTATTCGAGATGGGGCGGTGTTACCGGTATTGCATCTCAATGGCTACAAAATTAACAATCCCACCGTATTGGCGCGGATATCACACCAGGAACTGGAAGAGTTGCTCAAGGGCTATGGCTGGACACCTATTTTTGTGGAGGGGAATGATCCCGAGCGCATGCATCAGGAGATGGCGCAAGCCCTTGAAACCTCTATTAAGTCAATTAAGGATATCCAGCAAAACGCGAGAACCAAAAATGATACCAGCCGCCCTCGCTGGCCAATGATTGTGTTACGCAGCCCCAAAGGCTGGACTGGCCCCAAAACGGTGGATGGGCATCAAGTGGAAAACAGCTGGCGCGCGCATCAAGTGCCAATCAGCAAACCTGCAGAGAACCCTGAGCATCTTGCGCAATTGGAATCGTGGTTGCGCAGCTATCAACCTGAAAGCTTATTTGATGCAGAGGGGCGCCTATTGCCTGAGCTGGCTGAGTTAGCCCCTCGCGGCACCAGTCGCATGAGTGCCAATCCGCATGCCAATGGCGGACTGTTACGCCAACCGCTGGCTTTACCAGACTACCGCCAGTATGCGGTCATGGCATCACGGGCAGAAGGTGCCCTCCACTCCAATACGCAACCGCTGGGTTGCATGCTGCGCGACGTGCTATCGGCCAACCCCAACAATTTTCGCGTATTTGGGCCTGATGAAACCAGCTCGAACAAGCTGCAAGACGTGTACACCGCCAGTAAAAAGACCTGGCTGGCTGATAGATTGCCTGAGGATGACGATGGTGGCGAGCTGGCGGCAGATGGCAAAGTCATGGAGTATTTGTCTGAGCACACGCTAGAAGGTTGGCTGGAAGGTTACCTGCTAACAGGCAGGCATGGTTTCTTATCCACTTATGAGTCATTCGTACATGTGATCGACTCTATGTTCAATCAGCATGCCAAATGGCTGGATATGTCAAAAAAAGTCAGTTGGCGTGTGCCGGTTTCTTCTTTGAATTTATTGATTACTTCTACTGTCTGGCGACAAGATCATAATGGTTTCACGCATCAAGACCCAGGCTTTCTAGACCTTGTGGTTAACAAAAGTCCGGAAATTACCCGTATTTATTTACCCCCCGATGCCAACTGCCTGCTCTCTGTGGCTGACCACTGTTTGCGCAGCACAGATTACATTAATGTGATTGTCTGCGACAAACAAAAACACCTTCAGTATCTGGATATTGAAAGTGCGACTATCCATTGTACAAAAGGGCTGGGGATTTGGGACTGGGCCAGCAGCGACGCGGGCAGCGAACCCGACTTGATTATGGCATGTGCGGGTGACATTCCTACCAAGGAAGCGCTTGCGGCCACCCAGCTGCTCATGCACCACTTCCCTGCGCTCAAAATCCGTTTTATCAATGTCGTCGATTTATATAAATTGACACCGGATAGCGAGCATCCGCATGGCTTATCCGATAAGGAGTTTGACCGCCTGTTTACCACGGACAAACCCATCTTGTTCAATTTCCACGGCTACCCCTACCTGATTCACAGGCTCACTTACCGGCGCGCCAATCACGCCAACCTGCACGTGAGGGGCTATCGCGAAAAAGGCAGTATCAACACACCGCTGGAACTGGCCATCCAGAATAAGATTGACCGTTTCAGCCTGGCGATTGAGGCCATTTACCGTATCCCCGGCCTACGCAATATCGGTGCCCATGTGCAAGAGGAACTCCTGAACCGCCAGCTCGCCTGCTGTGAATACGCCTATGAGCATGGCGTGGATATGCCTGAAGAGGATGAGTGGCAATGGCAGAAGTAAACACACAAAACATGTTGAATGATGACCAGTCTTTACTGGTGATCAACTGTGGCTCGTCCAGCCTCAAAGCGGCCTACTTTGCATCCGACAAAGCCCGCCAGAATTACCATTATCGTATCGACCCAAACCTTCCCGTCATAGAGGGCTTTGAGTCTGCATTTAAACAGCTTTTTGCAGAGTTGGGGGCTGCCCGCCCAACCCGTATCGCGCACCGTTTTGTGTTTGGCGGCCATATTGAGGACACGGCGCGTTTACTGACAGTGGAAGAACAAGATCGTCTTGAAAAACTGATTTCGTTCGCACCCTTACATCTCCCACTCAACTTGTTGGGGGTCAGGCTTTGTGCAACTCACTATTCTGCCCACCCCCGACTGTCGCAGTGGGCATGTTTTGACAACGGTTTTCATTACAACCTGCCTGCATTGGCATACCGCTACGCCATCCCCGAATCAGCGCAGCTACGTCGATTTGGCTTTCATGGCTTGAATTATGCGCATATCGCCAAGCAGCTACCTGGATTGCTGGACCATACGATCACGCAAGGCCGTATCGTTGTGGCCCATCTTGGCAGCGGATGCAGTGTCTGCCTCCTTGAAAACCTGCAATCAGTGGATACCAGTATGGGCTATAGCACAGCGGGCGGCATCCCGATGGCGACGCGTAGTGGCGACCTTGATCCCGGCGTGATGCTGGCACTCGCAAATCAGTTGAACAGCGGGCAACTGGAGGATTTGATTTTTCACCAAAGTGGCCTGCACGCCCTCTCCAATGGCGAAAGCAGCGACATGCAAACGCTGCTGGACAGCGATAGCCCTGCTGCAAAATTTGCGCTGGATTACTTTGCCTGTAGCGTGCGTGCCATGATAGGAAGTTATGCCGCGAAAGCAGGCGGCATTGATGCATTGGTGTTTACAGGAGGCATAGGCGAACACGCCAGCAAAATAAGAGCATTGATTTGTGACCCGCTCTCATTTTTAGGTTTTAGCTTGTCCGCAAGCGCCAACCAAACCCATCAAACCTGGATCAGTGACCACTCCTCCAAACCTATTCTGGTCATTCCTGCTGATGAAGAAGCTGAAATGGCTGCCGAGGTCACCCCTAAAAACTGATTTATTCCCTCCTTCTGCCTTGCACTTGCTATATGACTTGCACCTTAAAAGTACGCAACACCGCTTTTTCCAGCTCAATCACTAAAAACATCAAGATGGCGAAGGCCAGAATAAATAACCAGCTAGCAACATCAATAGGTTCAGTACTGAACACCGATTGCATCCACGGCGAATAAGTAAATAAAGCTTGCAAGACGATCATCACGCCACAAACGACTAAAGTGATTCGATTCTCGATGAAGGCTGAAATCCGCATGGATGAATGCGTAAAGTATTTAACATTGAATAAATAAGCCATCTGGCACAGGATCAGCATATTGACGGCAGTTGTTCTAGACATCGCCAAACTGTGCCCACGCAATAACTCCCACTCAAAGGCTGTAAAAGTGAATGCCATGAGCAGGGCGCTGACAATAATAATTCTTGTTGCAAACAGCTTGGTAATCAGGGGTTCTGTGGGCAATCTGGGCGGCCTTTGCATCACACCGCGTTCAGGCCGCTCAAAGGCAATGGCAAGCGAAAACGTCACGGCTGTGACAGTATTGATCCATAAAATCTGACTAGCTGTGATGGGCAATGATAATCCGCCAAGGATGGCAAGTAGAATGACCCCGGCTTCCGCAACATCGGTCGGCAAAATAAACAACATCGACTTTTTGATATTATCGAGTACCACTCTCCCTTCTTTGACTGCGTTGCTGATGGTGGCAAAGTTGTCGTCGGTTAACACCAGATCAGCCGCTTCGCGGGCAGCGGCAGTGCCTTTATTACCCATCGCCACCCCAATATCAGCGACCTTGATCGCAGGCGCGTCATTGACCCCATCGCCGGTCATGGCAACCAACTCGCCAAGCGATTGCAACGCTTTCACCAGGCGCAATTTGTGTTGCGGCGATGCTCTGGAAATCACATCCACCGTTTTCATCTGTTCGCGAAGCTCAGCATCATCCATTTTTTCTATCTGTTCGCCAGAAAGGATGGCACTGGCATTCAAACCTATCTGTTTGGCGATGGCACTGGCAGTGATGGCATGGTCGCCCGTGATCATCACCACACGCAACCCGGCGGCCTGGCACTCTGCGACGGCTGCCATCGCTTCCGCACGCGGAGGATCCAGCATGCACACCATGCCAAGCAGTTCAAAATTGTCATCCATCGCAGCCATCGACAATGTGGTGCTATTCGTGGGCAGGATGCGTCTGGCTAACGCCAGCACGCGTTCTCCGCGTTTGGCAGCTTCTGCCATGCGTGCTTCCCAACGCTCAAGATCCAGCGGACCTGACAGATCGCGCTGACAATGCGCCAGTACAGTTTCTGGTGCGCCTTTGAGCAACACCACACCTTCACCCTTCTGACTGTGATGCAAAGTCGCCATGTATTGATGCTCAGACTCAAACGGTATGCAATCCAGCCTGGGGTAGCGTTGATGCAAGTTCAGTTTGTCTACGCCGGCTTTAGCGGCGAGCGTTTGCAGTGCGCCTTCTGTAGGGTCGCCTATCAGCTCCCAGGCGCCCTCCTCGTTTTGCTCAACCCCCGCATCGTTACACAGCGTGGCGCACATGAGCAAACTCTGTAGGTCATGGGCAAGAGTCACATCAAGCCACTCGCCATTTTTAAAAAAGTCGCCTTTAGGGGCGTAGCCCAGGCCAGATACGTTGAGCGTTTGCTCTGGCAAGATGACCGTCTCCGCAGTCATTTGATTACAGGTGAGCGTCCCCGTTTTATCAGAACAGATCACGGTCACGGAACCCAGTGTTTCTACTGCGGCCAGTCGACGGACAATTGCCTTGTTTTTCGCCATTACCCGCGTTCCAATGGCAAGCACGATAGCCACAATCGCAGGCAAGCCCTCTGGAATGGCTGCCACCACCAAGCCCACCACGGCTACAAATAAGTCCAGCAATGGCATCTGTCTCACCCAATAACCAAAGGCAAAAGAGAAGACGCCGATGATTAAAATAAGCAGCGTCACTTGTTTTGCAAACAGGCCCAGGCGACGGGTTAATGGCGTCTCTAAGCTTTGCTCATCGCTGACCATGGTGCCGATTTTGCCGATTTCGGTCTGTTTGCCCGTGGCTACCACAACGCCATGCGCATACCCCGCGGTGACCAATGTACTGGAATAGGCCATACAAAGGCGGTCTGCAACAGGCGCCTCCACCGCAACAATGTCTATATTTTTTTCAACAGGGACAGACTCACCTGTTAGCGCGGCTTCCATGACAAAGCAATTTTTCACCTGCATCAGTCGCAAGTCTGCAGGCACGAGATCACCGGGCTCCAATATCACCACATCTCCAGGCACCAATAGACTGGCGTCTATGTCTGCTTGCTGCCCATCACGCAACACTTTTGCCCGCGTTGCCATTAACGAGCGCACTGCTTTTAGCGCTTCCTCAGCCTTTCCCTCCTGCACAAAGCCGATCAGTGCATTAATTATGATCACCGCCGCAATCACCCCTGCATCCACATAATCATGCAGCGTAAAAGTAGCAATGCCCGCCACCATCAAAACGTAAATAAGTGGATTATGAAATTGCAAGGCTAACCGGAGCCACATTGACTTTGCGCTGGGCTGGGGCAATCGATTCTCACCAACCATGCGCAAACGTGCCATGGCAACAGCGCTGGATAAGCCTGTTTTTTGGGTATCAAAGGTATCTAGTACTGCTGGTAATGGCAGGGCATGCGACGGACTGTCTTGAATATTGATCAAACCATGTCTCCTTAGCACCTTGGCAAGATAGAGCAAGTAACCGCGAAACACGCAAGCAATGAGAAAAGTTGCCGCTGTGATGGGCAAACTCTCGGTAAGATTCTAATTCGATTTGAGGTGCATGCTTTGATATAAGATAAAGCAATGCAACATGAGGCATGTCATCACATGCTCATGTTGCAGACGACAAGACCAATTATTGCGATCCAATATGCATTAATCTGGTCTATAGGGTGACATATAACAGCCTGATTGAAAACCCTGCCTTTAGCTTAACCCGAGGCTGCTTGAAGACAGGGTGCCTTGCATGAAATCGGTTTAACCTTTTGGAATCAGCACCGCACTCATGGTATGGATCACACCGTTATCAGCATTGATTTCATCACCAATGACTTTGACGTTTTCCACTTTCACGCCATCACCCACTGTGAGTTTCAAATCTGCGCCTTCTAGCGATTTAACCTTGCCAGCGCTCACGTCTGCCGAGGTAATTTTGCCTGGATAGATATGGTAGCTGAGCACTTTTTTGAGCTCGGCTGGGTTAGCCATTAACGCTTTAAGTTTTGCTTTAGGCAACTTGGCAAAGGCAGCATCGTTAGGGGCAAACAGGGTGATCGGGCCTTTTTCGTTCAGCGTACTTTCCAGGCCAGCGGTCTTCACGGCTTGCAAAAAGGTTTTGAAGTCGCCTTCTTGATCCACAGTTTGTAGCAAAGTGTCTGCATTAGCGTGGTGGGTGTAGCTGATAGCCAGCAAAGTGAGTGCAAGTAGTTTGTTCATGCGTGTTCTCCAGAATTATTGTTTAACTGAATCAAAAGCTTTTATTACCGAGACTTTTAGCGGCTGGTGTGCGGCTGTCGTCGATGTGCTTACCTTAGCAAGCCAGCCTTACGCTTAACTTACCGGGGCATGGTCAAAACTTACAGCGAGCTTAACACCCATGAAGCATGTGTGCAGGGATGATCAGTTGGACAATGGTTATCGCAGCTTTAAAGCGAGATGTTCATAAACCCGTCATGCAGGCTTGGCATGATCATGGCACCTTGTTGCGGAGCTTGTGTGATGACGATGTTGATTGTGACGGACACTTTTCAGCAAACCAATGGCGTGTCTACGACCTATAAAAACCTGCGGCGGGTGGCCAAATCACGCAACTTGCGGTTTCGGGTATTGCATCCCAGTCTTTACCGCTGGATTCCTTTACCGTTTTATCCAGAAATTCAGCTAAACATTCAACCTTTTCGCTTATGGCGTACGCTTAACCGTATCCAGCCCAAACAATTGCATATTGCCACCGAGGGCGTCATGGGCCTGGTGGCGCGCCACTGGTGCAAATCGCGCGGGATTGCGTTTACGACCTCCTATCACACGCGCTTTCCTGAGTACCTCGAATTAATGTGGCGGATCCCCGCACGCTGGACCTATGCTTATTTACGCTGGTTTCACCAGGGTGCACATGCCACCTTTGTCACCACCGAAAGTATGCGCCAGACCTTGCAGACGCATGGATTCAAGCATCTGGTGATTTGGTCGCGGGGCGTCTCAGAACAGTTATTGAGCGTTGCGCAGCCGCCAGTGGCCGGACAAAAATTGCGCGTGTTGAACGTCGGCCGGGTGAGCCGTGAAAAAAACCTGGATGCGCTATGTGAGCATCAGGATCAGTTTGATATTACTATCGCTGGCGATGGTCCTTATTTAAGCCAGCTTAAGCAAAAATACCCGCGCGTCAATTTTGTCGGCTATCAATATGGCAAGGCACTGGCGGCGTTGTATGCACAGCATGATGTGTTTGCCTTCCCCTCCCGCACCGATACATTTGGCATTGTGATGATAGAGGCCATGTGCAACGGCCTGCCCGTCGCAGCATTTGATGTGACGGGCCCCAGAGATGTGATCAAACATGGCTTTTCAGGCATGTTGGCCGAAGATTTTACGCAAGATCTTGCGCAAGCTATTGTGCAGTGTTCATCGCTGGATAAAGAGGCCATACGCGAGCAGGCCCGCAGCCAGTGGAGCTGGGCGCATTGCTTTGAGACGTTTCAAAAACACTATCCTGACCATAGCTCCTGTGCGCGCTCACAGCCCGCCACGACCAACGCAGAGATTGCATGACGAATCAGGGGGGATGGAGTAGAATTCCTGATTTAATTAGTCAGGCATTTCTGCGGGAATTCAAGGCATGGCCATCAGCGATATTGTGATTCAAAGCACGCTCAAGTTGAGCATAGACCCTAATACTGGCAAGGATTTTGTCAGCAGCAAATCAATCAAAAATATACAAGTCAATGGCAATGATGTCAGCCTGGATGTGGTGCTAGGCTACCCTGCAGCGACACAACTGGACCTGATTCGTGCACAAATTACCGAGGCATTAAAAAGCATTGCCGACATTGGCAAAATCACCGTCAATGTTGGCAGCCGCATTGTGGCGCATAGCGTGCAACGCGGCGTCAACTTACTGCCTAACGTGAAAAACGTGATTGCCGTGGCGTCTGGTAAAGGCGGCGTGGGCAAATCCACCACGTCAGTCAATCTGGCACTGGCCTTGGCTGCTGAAGGCGCCACCGTCGGCTTGCTCGATGCGGATATTTACGGGCCTAGCCAGCCACAGATGCTAGGCATTTCCGGCCGCCCGGATAGCGCCGATGGCAAGAGCATAGAACCGATGCGTGCGCATGGCATCCAGGCCATGAGCATCGGCTTTCTGGTCGATACCGACACGCCCATGGTGTGGCGCGGTCCGATGGTGACCGGCGCTCTGGAGCAATTGCTGCGCGATACACGTTGGCAGGATCTGGATTATTTGGTGATTGACCTGCCTCCTGGCACCGGGGACATCCAGCTGACTCTGGCACAAAAAATTCCGGTCACCGGCGCGATTATCGTCACCACCCCACAAGACATCGCCCTGCTCGACGCGCGCAAGGGCCTGAAAATGTTCGAAAAAGTCGGCATCCCGATTTTAGGCATTGTAGAGAACATGAGTACGCATATCTGCTCCAACTGCGGCCATGAAGAGCATATTTTTGGCGCAGGCGGCGGCGCCTTGATGGCTAAAGACTACAACGTGGAGTTGCTCGGCAGTTTGCCGCTGGATATCAATATCCGCATGCAAGCAGACGGTGGCCAGCCTACCGTAGTCGCCATGCCGGATGGCGCCATTGCAAAAACGTATAAAGAAATTGCACGCAAAGCAGCAAGCAAAATCGCCATTGCCAGCCTGGACCACAGTGCCAAGTTCCCCAACATCGTCATTCAAAATACATAATCAATCAAGCCGACAGACTGCAATGACCGCCAGTGAACATGAGATTGCAGAAACGCTGATCGGCAAGGATTATGACGCCATGGACGCGCACACCCAGCGCGTCGCCCGGCACCTGACCGAGCGCAGGCATGTGTCTCGCAATACGGCAGATGAGAGTGACGGTAGCATGACCACCGCTCAACGGGCCGCCGATGCAGTAGCTCGTTTTGGCGGCTCCTGGACGTTTATTTTTGTGTTTGCTCTGGTGCTGATCGCCTGGGTCGTGCTGAACTCGGTCATTTTGCTCAAATATGACCGTGCGTTTGACCCCTATCCTTATATTCTGCTCAATCTGTTTTTGTCTATGCTGGCCTCGATACAAGCCCCCATCATCCTGATGTCGCAGAACCGGCAAGCAGAAATAGACCGCAAACATGCAGAGCATGACTATGAAGTGAATTTGAAAGCAGAATTGGAGATTTTGCTGCTGCATGAAAAAATGGATGGCTTGCGCGAGCAACAGTGGCAGGAACTCATAGACTTGCAGCAACAGCAGATTGGCTTGCTCGAGCAGTTACTGGCCGAGCAAAATAAAAAACCATCTTAGCGACAGCACGCACAGGGTGATAAAAAAAGCCACAAAGCGTTCTCTGCGTGGCCTTTATGTTCTCGGGAGCTTAAAACGATTTAGCTCAAAACCACACCAAAGCAATACACATCCACGCCATTCGGTGACTGGATTAATGTCGCCGGAATCGCTACACCTTTACGCCAGTTATCCACCGCCTCCTGCTTGCCCGCACCCGTCACCAGAAACATGACCTCATGCGTATCGTTCAGCCGCTTTTGGCTAATCGTAATACGATCCGCGGGCGGTTTGGGCGAGTTAAACACCGGCACGGCATCAGCACTGTTATCAACCGCCTGGCCTGGGAATAAACTAGCAGTATGCCCATCTTCACCCAGCCCCAAAATCACCAGATCAAAGGTGCGCACGCCTTTAAGGATCTCGCTATAAGCCAGCGCGCCAGCCACATTGCCAAGCTCGGCCGGAATATCATGAATCTGACTTTCAGGAATCGCCACATGGCTTAACCAGGCATCGCGCGCCATTTTGCTGTTGCGCTCCACATGATCGACTGGCAAACAACGGTCATCATTATGATAGACATGCCATTTTGACCAGTCGGCATCAGCTTTTGCCAACAACTGATATACCGCCTTGGGTGTACTGCCGCCTGCCAGTACAATCAGAAAACTGCCATGTTTGGCAATGGCGGCGTCAGCAGCAGCCAGAATTCTGTTAAGTGCTGCCTGGTTGATTTCTTCCTGGGATTGAAACGTGTGCCAACGGGTTTGAGCATTCAAAGACATAGAAAACCTGTAAAAAACAATACAAAAAAGCTTGCGCAGCCTTTTAGACCGTGACTGCATTTGTTATAATTATAGCTGACTCGACATGATAATTCTGCAAAATTATCCGAAGCACTGATCGGGTTCATGCCATCCAAAAGATGGGTGTCTCTTAAACTATCCTCACACCATAGGAAAATCCGAATGAAATTAGCAATGATTGGCTTGGGCAAAATGGGCGGTAACATGGCTGCTCGCTTGCTGCGTCACAAAATTAACGTGGTTGGTTTTGACTTTAACACCGAATTCGTTAACAGACTGGTTAAAGAAGAAGGCCTGGAAGCAGCGACCTCCGTTGCGGATGCAGTTAGCAAACTCGAAGGCCAAAAAATTGTTTGGTTGATGTTGCCCGCTGGCGAAATCACCGAAAATCAAATCAAAGATTTGATCCCGATGCTGAACAAAGGCGACATCATCGTCGATGGCGGCAACTCAAACTACAAACATAGTCAGCGCCGTGGCGCAATGTTGGCCGAGCATGGTATCGGCTTTATCGACTGTGGTACTTCCGGCGGCGTTTGGGGCCTGGATAACGGCTACTGCCTGATGTACGGCGGTGAAAAACAATATGCTGATGTATTGGCTCCATATGCACAGGCATTGACCCACGCGGATCGCGGCTGGGCACACGTTGGTCCTGTCGGTTCTGGTCACTTCACCAAAATGATCCACAACGGGATCGAATACGGCATGATGCAAGCCTTTGCTGAAGGTTTGGACCTGATCAAAGGTAAAGAAGAGTTCAACCTGGACTTGGCACAAATCACTGAACTGTGGCGTCATGGTTCCGTGGTGCGCAGCTGGTTGCTCGACTTGACGGCTGAAGCACTCAAACAAGACCAAAGCCTGCAAGAAATTGCACCATACGTTGCTGACTCCGGTGAAGGCCGCTGGACCGTGGTTGAAGCGGTTGAGCAAGGTGTGGCAGCGCCAGTGTTGACCACTGCATTGCAAGCACGTTTCAGAAGCCAAGACTCAGAAGGCTACAGCTACAAGCTGCTGTCACTGATGCGTAATGCATTCGGTGGCCACTCAGTGAAAACCAAGTAAGTGATATAAGCCTCTCATCATGAGAGGCTTTTGCTTATTTGTTCATAGCCACATGCTGACACGACTAAGTTTAAGAACTTATTAACGCTAGTCATAAACATATGGGAAAGGCCTGCCCTTTCCCGTTTACATTTTTATCTTAAGGTTAGAAATGACGAATAAAATTGATCCATGCACCCTGGTATTATTTGGCGCGAGTGGCAACCTTGCCCGCGTAAAATTGTATCCTGGTTTGTTCAGGCTAGACCTGCTGGGCCGCCTGCCTGATGACATGAAAATTATCGGCGTTGGCCGTCAAGTGGTTGATCTGGATGCCTGGCGTGCAGACATCAAATCCATGCTGGATTCCAAATTCAAAAAAGGGTATGACCAGAAAGTCTTCGAGCGCTTTATCGCCCGTAACTTCTACCATGCCAACCCACCGACTGACCCAGACGCGTTCAACAAACTGAAAGCCACGCTGAGCGACGAAAAAGTATTTCCGCAGAACCTGGCTTACTTCCTCTCAGTACGTCCGGTAGACTTTGCACCAGTCGTTGAATCACTGGCCAATGTAGGCCTGACTCAGGAAGACAAATACTGGCGCCGCGTGGTGATCGAAAAACCATTCGGTACCGATCTGCCATCTGCCAAAGAACTGCAGGCTGCCATCACCAAGCACCTGAAAGAAAGCCAGATTTACCGTATCGACCACTACCTGGGCAAATCCGCGCTGCAAAACATCTTGCTGCAACGCTTTACCAATACCGTGTTAGAGCCGATCTGGAACAACCAGTACATTGACCACGTGCAAATCACCAACACCGAAATGCTGGGTGTAGGCGACCGTACGCAGTTCTACGACAGCACAGGTGCTCTGCGCGACATGTTGCAAAGCCATATTCTGCAAACCTTGGCACTGACAGCCATGGAGCTGCCAAAAGACCTGTCACCGGAAGGCGTGCGCGACGCTAAAATCAAGTTGCTTGAACAGATTCGTCCGATTCCGGTTAACGAGCTCGAGAAGCATGCTTTCCGCGCGCAATACAGTGCCGGTGAAATCAATGGCGAAAAAGTGCCAGGCTACCTCGAAGAACTGGGCAACAATGACAGCGTGGTAGAAACCTATGCTGCCTTGAAACTGTTTATTGACAACCCACGCTGGAAAGGGGTGCCTTTCTACATCCGCACCGCCAAGCGCCTGCACGAAGCCGATACCCGTATTGCTATCCGTTTCAAAAAAGCGCCATTGCAAATCAATGACCAGGACCAAAACTGGCTCATCATCGGCATCCAGCCACGTGAGTGCATCAAGCTCGAAATCCAGTCCAAGATTCCTGGCCTGGATGTACAAACCCGTACCATCCAGCTGGATGCAGCCAACCGTTGGGACGCAGACGACTCCGTAGATGCTTACGAGGCCTTGCTGCTGAACCTGATGCAAGGTGACAACTCCAACTACCTGCATATTTCTGAAGCCGAAGCACAATGGCGCCTGGTGGATCCAGTGGTGAAAGCCTGGGCAGAAGACAAGCGTCCGGTCCATCAGTACCCTGCCGGTAGCCGCGATCCAATCGAGTCCAAAGTGATTTTTGAAGCGGAAGATCAATTCTGGCGCTACAGCATTGAATTGGGCGGCGATAAGTAAACCTTGGGGGCTCATGCCTCCTCGGTAGATTAATTCGCCTCAAAGCCAAAAAAATTTGCAAATTTAACTCTAATTGTTGTTATTATTTGCACTCACTAAAAGCGGAGTTTAAACTCCGCTTTTTTCTCTTTATTGCATGCGTTGATGACGCAAATGACTGGATATCGTAATGAGCATTAAGTCTGATAAATGGATACGCAGGATGGCTGAACAACACGGCATGATCGAGCCGTTCGAGCCCACGCTGGTCCGCGAGGTGAATGGTCAAAAAATTGTGTCTTACGGCACCTCCTCTTACGGCTACGATATCCGTTGTGCGGACGAATTCCGCGTGTTCACCAACATCAATAGCACCATAGTCGACCCCAAGGCATTTGACCCACAGTCTTTTGTCGAGGTCTCAGGCAAAGGTTATTGCGTCATTCCTCCCAACTCGTTTGCACTGGCACGTACGGTCGAATATTTCCGTATCCCGCGTTCCGTGTTAACGATTTGCCTTGGCAAGTCTACTTACGCGCGCTGCGGCATTATTGTCAACGTAACACCGTTTGAACCTGAGTGGGAAGGCTATGTAACGCTGGAGTTTAGTAACACAACACCGTTGCCAGCCAAGATTTATGCGGGTGAAGGCTGTGCACAAGTGCTGTTCCTGGAGTCTGATGAAGTCTGTGAAACCAGTTATAAAGACCGTGGTGGCAAATACCAAGGTCAAATTGGTGTCACATTACCAAAGATATAATCACACTCTTGAACACAATCAGAACATTTCACCACAGAGGCACAGGGTTAAGCGCTGACTTTCCCTGTGCCTCTGTGTCTTAAGCGGTAAAAGGATTCCTTTATGAAATTTAGATTTCCCATTGTGATTATTGACGAAGATTTTCGCTCAGAAAACTCGTCTGGCCTGGGCATCCGGGTGTTGGCCAAAGCGATTGAAGAGGAAGGTCTGGAGGTGCTTGGTGTGACCAGCTACGGCGACCTCACCTCTTTCGCGCAGCAGCAAAGCCGTGCCTCGGCGTTTATCCTGTCGATTGACGATGAGGAGATCGTTGAAGAGAAACCAGAAGCCATCGAGCAGCTGCGTAATTTTGTACAGGAAATCCGTTACCGTAACGAAGAGATTCCGATCTTTTTGCATGGCGAGACCCGCACCAGCCGCCACATTCCAAATGATGTGCTGCGTGAGTTGCATGGCTTTATCCATATGAACGAGGATACGCCAGAGTTTGTGGCACGCCTGATTATCCGCGAAGCCAAGGCCTACCTGGACAGCCTGCCACCGCCCTTCTTCAAGGCGCTGACGCATTACGCGGCTGATGGTTCCTACTCCTGGCACTGCCCCGGTCACTCCGGTGGCGTCGCGTTTCTGAAATCACCGGTCGGCCAGATGTTCCACCAGTTTTTTGGCGAGAACATGCTGCGGGCAGACGTGTGTAACGCGGTAGATGAACTCGGCCAATTGCTGGACCATACCGGCCCGGTCGCCGCTTCCGAGCGCAATGCCGCACGTATTTACAACTGCGATCACCTCTATTTTGTCACTAACGGCACCTCGACCTCGAACAAGATCGTCTGGAACTCCACCGTCGCGCCTGGTGACATCGTGGTGGTTGACCGTAACTGCCATAAATCCGTATTGCACTCCATCATCATGACCGGGGCGGTGCCGGTATTCCTGATGCCAACGCGTAACCACTTTGGCATTATCGGCCCGATTCCGAAAAGCGAGTTTGCCTGGGAAAATATCCAGAAGAAAATCGAACGCAACCCGTTTGCCACCGACAAAAACGCCAAGCCACGCGTACTGACCATCACGCAATCCACCTATGACGGCGTGCTATACAACGTTGAAGAAATCAAGGAAATGCTGGATGGCAAGATCGACACCCTGCACTTTGATGAAGCCTGGCTGCCACATGCGACCTTCCATGACTTTTATGGTGACTACCACGCGATTGGCGCAGACCGCCCACGGTGTAAAGAGTCCATGGTGTTCTCTACCCAGTCCACACATAAACTGCTGGCTGGCCTAAGCCAGGCCTCGCAGATTCTGGTACAGGATGCTGACCAGAACCGCCTGGACCGCGATGTGTTCAACGAAGCTTATCTCATGCACACCTCTACCAGCCCGCAATACTCTATTATTGCCAGCTGTGACGTGGCTGCCGCCATGATGGAAGCCCCAGGCGGCACCGCCCTGGTAGAAGAATCCCTCAAAGAAGCCCTGGACTTCCGCCGTGCCATGCGTAAGGTGGATGAAGAGTGGGGTACCGACTGGTGGTTTAAAGTCTGGGGCCCAACAGATTTGTCCGAAGACGGCCTGGAAGAACGAGATGCCTGGATGCTGAAAGCCAATGAGCGCTGGCACGGCTTTGGCAACCTGGCCGAAGGCTTTAACATGCTGGACCCGATCAAAGCCACCATCATCACCCCCGGGCTGGATGTAGATGGTGAATTCTCAGAAGAATTCGGCATCCCGGCAGCGATTGTGACCAAGTACCTGGCTGAACACGGCGTGATCGTCGAAAAAACCGGTCTCTACTCGTTCTTTATCATGTTTACCATCGGCATTACCAAAGGCCGCTGGAACACCATGGTCGCCGCATTACAACAGTTTAAAGACGACTACGACAAAAACCAGCCATTATGGAAAGTGCTGCCGGAATTTGTGCAGAAGCATCCACGCTACGAACGCGTCGGCCTCAAAGATTTGTGTACACAAATTCACGAAGTCTACAAAGCTAATGACGTCGCCCGCCTGACTACAGAAATGTATCTGTCTGACATGGTGCCAGCCATGAAACCAACTGACGCCTTCTCAAAAATGGCCCACCGCAAAATTGAGCGCGTGGCCATTGATGAGCTCGAAGGCCGCGTGACAGCTGTGCTCTTAACCCCATACCCGCCAGGTATTCCACTGCTGATTCCAGGTGAACGCTTTAACAAGGTCATTGTGAACTACCTCAAATTTGCACGCGAATTCAACGAGAAATTCCCCGGCTTTGAGACCGATAACCATGGTTTGGTGAAGCAAGTCGTGGATGGTAAAGCCGTGTATTACGTGGATTGTGTGCAGCAGGAAGATTAGCTCTTTAGCTTCACTCAGCTATTTTTTACTGAGCTTTCTTTTTTGTGAGCTTCAGCAAAGGCAACTTAATGGTTGCCTTTGCTATTTTACCGAGACCTCTGTTTCGCCTGTGAGCGAGTCACCTTTCTTTGCGTACATTGAACAAGGTTGTATTAGGCATTAACAGGATGGGTGAATGATTTATTTCGCCTTTTAGGCGACCGTTCTTTCTTATGCTTGTCCAGAAGAAAGAAGGCAAAGAACAAGACACCCTAGCTTCCGCTTGTTTCCTGCGTTGCTCGCCAAAACAAGCGGTCACGAAACTCGACCTGGCAGCTCACAAAATACGTGAGCTGCTGCGGGACTCGAACAGTCGCTCCCTTCTTCCTTGTTTTGGCTGCGCTACTCGGCGCGGCAGATAGGGGCCCGAAAACCCATGAGCGCCACCGTTTGTGGGCTAAAAAGAAAAGAATTTGAGTTTTTGAACGGTCCAAATTTCAACAGTGTGATTTTGATGAGATAAATCCCATCGCATCACGCTGAGTAGCGCAGACGAAGTGGGGGATGTCGGCCATCGGCTGTTCGAGTTCCGCGGTGGCTTGCGTTTTGTGCAAGCCGCTAGGGCGAGTTTCGTGACCGCTTACTTTGTTGATAACTAAGACTGCAGCGCAGTCTGTTACGGCGTAGGCTAACTTGCGCAGCAATGTTAAGCGTAGCGGCCGTAGCCAACAACGCCAGGAAGCCGAAGGCCGTGATGGCTGGGTGCCCTCTTCTTTGGCTACGGCCGCCACTTTGTGGCTTAACCTAAAGGTTAGCCTACGCCGCAACACTCCGTTAGTTGTGGTTACTTTCTGTGGGGCAAGCAACAGAAAGTAACTCGCCTAGAGGCGAAAAAGAAAGGTGGAATTCCGTAAATATCTAAGAAGACTTGCAGCAAATTCAATACGCGCTCTTCAATTTTAATCAGATTAGTATTAACCTTGCATGAATTCGGCCTACGCCGGAATGACGAAAAACTGGACTAACTTGGATTGAGATTAAGCATCGAAAAAACAATAACCTTATTCTTTTTTCGATGCATCAAGCCAAAGGCTTCTATCATCGCCGCTGATAAACCATATCACTATAATGCAAGCCATTCTCCGAGGTATTCCCTTCCTCACTCACCAATTCCCACTCATGCATCTCGATTTCCGGGAAAAATGCATCCCCGCCGACATGAGCATATACCCGCGTAATGTATAGCCGCGTGACATAAGGCAGGCCCTGTGCATACAACTCCGCGCCGCCAATCAGAAAGGGTTCTTCATCACCGGCACAGGCTGCAAGCGCTTGTGGCAGTGAATGTACAACCTTGGCCCCTTCAACCGCGTATTCAGTATCGCGAGTGACGACTACCGTGGTGCGTCCGGGCAACAAGCGACCCAGCGACTCATAGGTTTTGCGGCCCATAATAATGTGATGGCCCATGGTCAGTTGTTTGAAGCGCTTGAGGTCTTCGGGCAGGTGCCAGGGCAACTGATTATTGTGACCAATGACACGGTTGTCTGCATGGGCGACGATCAGGGAAAGGGCTTGCATGGTGATACTCACTAAAAAGCCGACAGGCGCTTGAGGTCACGAATGATGGCCTCGCTATGCCCGTCAGGGTTGACGTTGCTGTAGGACTCGGCAACGACGCCTTGCGGGTCAACAATAAAGGTCATGCGCTTGGCGGCCTGGAAGACGACAAGGTTAAACAAGGCGCCATAGGCATCAGCCACCTGACCATTGCTGTCCGCCAGCAACGGAAAAGACAAGCGGTGTTTTTGCGCAAATGCGGCATGGCTGGCAACGGTATCGACACTGATACCTACCACCTCGGCACCCAGGGCATGGATCTGCTGGATATCATCCCTAAACTGGCAGGCTTCGCGTGTACAACCAGGCGTATCATCTTTGGGATAAAAATAAAGCACCAGCCATTTACCCTGCCATTCGGAGAGTTGCCTCAGGTTTCCTTGGGCATCGGGCAGACTGAATGCGGGTGCTTTCATGCCGACGCTGACACGTGTAGAAGGCTGCTGATATTGGCGATAGCCCCAGACGGCTAACCAGAACAACAGGCCGTACATGATCAGTTTGATCAGCATTGAGTTTCCTTTCTTTGGGTAAATGACATTCAGGTCGTTGACGCTGACAGCTGCTTATTGTACCTTAATCCGCCATCCATCCATTTAAGGTCGCCCGCAATCGCTTGAAGTGTTGCCAGTTATCCCATGAACAATGAAGCCATTGCAAAACTGCTGAAACTGATTGCTGCCGATCCGCAGAAGTGGGATGCCTATCAAAAGCTGGCAGGCCTAATGCTGCAAAACCAGGAGTTTCATGCGGCTGAGCAATATTTGCTGCAAGCGATCAGTCTGCGGCCTGACCTGCTGGAACTGCGGGTGCAGCTAGGCAACCTGCATATGCGCACGCAACAGTTCAAGGCGGCGCATGAGTGCTACAAACAAGCCATTGCCCTGGATGCCAAACAGGCACAGCTTTATTACCTGGATGCACGCGCACTGAAAAACCTGGGCAGAACGCAAGAAGCCATTTTGCGCCTGCGTACCGCCATCAAGCTTGACCCGCAACGACTACCCGCTTTTACCGAATGTACTGACCTGATGCTGCAACTGCAGCAAGTCGACCAGGCAGCCAATGTTTTACGACAGGCAGTGGCGGCACATCCGGAGCATGCCCATTTTCACTATCGTCTGGGGGTGTTATGCATGCAACTGCAACAGACAGGCGATGCGCTACTATGTATGAATGAGGCGATCCGCATACAGCCTGACTTTGCCGATGCCTATCATCAGCGCGCCTTGATTCTGCAATCACAGGGCAAGCCACAAGAGGCCGTGCTAAGTTTTGATGAAGCTATCCGCTATCAACCAAATTTGCATTTACCGTACAACAACCGTGGCGTAGTGTTATGCCAACTGGGGAAGTACACTGAAGCGATTGCCGATTTCCGCCTGGCTTTGCAGTTGAACCCTGGGTATGCAGCTGCCCAATGCCACCTGGGCTTGGCGCTGTATGAAAACAGGCAGCACGATGAGGCTTACGCCTGCCTGGAGACGGCGCTTAAATTGGCGCCGAATCATGCACAAGCCAGATATACCATGAGTATGCTGCGATTGGCACGCGGAGAATTCGAAAACGGCTGGCCGCTGTATGCGGCGCGTTTTCAAGTGCTTGCGGACAAACACCGGCCAGATTTAAACTTGTTATGGTCATCGGCAGGCGCTCTGGTCGGCAAAACCATTCTGATCTGGGCCGAGCAGACGTTGAGCGACACTCTGCAATATTGCCGTTATCTGCCTATGGTTCAAGCCTGCAAACCTAACCATCTGGTATTAGCCGTCCCTGAGGCTTTATTTGACCTGTTTAATGAGTATTGGGCGCATGATGCAACGATTCTGGTCGTTTGCCAGGATGGACGTAGCCTGCCGCATTTTGACGTATTCTGCCCCATGCTGAGCTTGCCAGCGGTGTTTAACACGCAACTGGATACGATACCGGCCGGCTTGCCTTATCTGGGGGTAGAGGCACGCCACAGTGAACCCTGGCAACAATTACTGGGGCCTGGCCGTCGGTTGCGCATCGGGCTCAACTGGTGTGGCGAGGCGACGAACAAATATGATCAGTGGCGCAGTATTCCGCTCTTTCTGATGGCGCCTCTGCTGAATATGGAAGTCGAATGGCACAGCTTGCAAAAAGAGTTCAGGCGCGAAGACCATATCATGCTCAAACGGTTTCCCATGCTGGAATGTCATCACCCGGAATTAATAAACTTTACCGCCACTGCGGGGCTGATCATGCAAATGGATCTGGTGATATCAGTTGACACCGCCGTCGCGCATTTGGCTGCGGCCTTAGGCAAAGAGGTCTGGTTATTACTGCCGCAACATGCGCATTTCCGCTGGTTACAACAGCGCGAAGACAGTCCGTGGTATCCAGGCATGCGCCTGTTCAGACAGGGGGATGACGAAGCTTGGGAGCAAGTGATTGACCGGATACATCAGGCCGTCACCGATGTGCTGGCCCAGCGTCATGAGCGCCTGATCGCAAGCGAACAAGCCGCACAAGACTAATGTTGTGGCACGCCGACGATATGTTTGACGCGCTCAACATCAACATGCAGCAACTCGGCAATATCTTTGTAGTCATCGGGCAAGGCAGCATTATCCCAGCCGTCGGCAGAATGTCTGGCCAGATTCACGGCTAACTGCACATTGCGCACCCTGGGCAGGTCTGCGCGCGCTTCGTCCATCAGGTCACTGAGCAATGGCGGCAAGTTAAAGACCTGCACCAGCTCGGCCTGTAACTCCAGCAATCTGAAACCCAGCACCTCTTGTTGAACAACCCGGCTACGCAACGTTTTATCTGCGTCCTGGCGCTGGCTGATTTCGCCCATCGCATCCGGGTTAAAGCACCACATGAGCATTTCGGCAAAATCATGCAGCGAGGCTGCCACCCTCACCTCTTCTGCGTGCAAATCCATCAAATGCGAGGCAAACTCTGCGGAAAAATAACCGGCACGGTGAGCCCGTATCATGAGCTTGAGCAAATCGATCAAGGCGGACATATGCTCATGCAACACATCCTCCACATGCGGAACGGTAGGAATCTGCGCGAAAAACGTGCCAGTGCCCATCATGATAATTGCCTGCTCGACCTGTACCAGGTCCTGTAACTGATGACGGCTGCGATGATTATTGGCGTACGCCAACACCTTGAACATCATGAGCGGATCATTAATGACCACACGTGTAATGTCACGGGCGCCCGTTTCATCTTCACGCGCCTGTAATTGAGCGATCTCTCTGGCCGTCTGCCGCAAGACCGGAATCTCTGCCGCCTTAAAAAAAGCCACCCAATCTTTAACGGTGCGGTTGGCTCTTGCTTCGGTGAGTGTCACCATAAGTGTGCTCCAGCTAAAATCATGCCCGAGTATAAATCATTGCCATCAAGTGCCATGTCGGGATCAATTACACTAATGCCAGTCAGTTTCTTTTATGACTCAACTCTATTAACGGCGTTCTTGCGCATTCCTTGAGCGAAGTAGGCCAAACATCATGACTGCTATGTGTCTATGTTAGAATGTTGTTTTAGTTAATGATTCCGAAAGCCTGTCTGGGAAACGGATTAACGTAAGAGCGGTCACTCGTTTATGGCAATTGTTCTGCATACCCCCGAAGAAATTGAAAAAATGCGCATCGCAGGTCGTCTGGCCTCAGAAGTGCTGGATTACATCACACCGTTTGTCGTGGCGGGGGTGACCACCAACAAACTGGACCAGCTTTGCCATGATTACATCGTCAATGAACAGCAAGCGATCCCGGCCCCATTAAACTATGCACCAGATGGCCATGCACCCTACCCCAAGTCTATTTGCACCTCGATTAACCAGCAAATCTGCCATGGGGTCCCTAGCGAAAAAGAGCTTAAAAATGGTGATATCGTCAACCTGGACATCACAGTCATCAAAGACGGCTATCATGGCGATACGTCACGCATGTTTATGGTCGGCAGTGTCTCACCACAGGCCAAGCGGCTGTGCGACCTCACCTACCAAGCCATGTGGCGCGGCATTGAAAAGGTCAAGCCTGGTAACACGTTGGGCGATATTGGCTATGCGATTCAGTCATTTGCCGAAAAAAATGGTTACAGCATTGTGCGTGAGTTCTGCGGCCATGGCATCGGCAAAAAATTTCATTGCGAACCCCAGGTGTTGCATTATGGCAAACCCGGGGCAGGCTTGACGCTCAAGCCTGGCATGATTTTTACCATCGAACCCATGATCAATGCTGGACGCCGCGACATCAAATTCATGCCGGATGGCTGGACCGTGGTCACCAAGGACCGTAGCCTGTCGGCACAATGGGAGCATACCGTACTCGTCACTGAAGAGGGCTTTGAAATCATGACCGTCTCAGCGGGTACGCCAGCCCGGCCCACGCTCTAAGGCACGCATGTCGATGGTCAGTCCCGCATGACAGTCATTGGCAAGGAACATCTCAAGCATTGGCGAGCGTCAGTACAACTGACACGTCAACAACTGGCCGATGCTTATCTGGCCAAGCCGCAAGCCAAACGCCTGCTACAACAACATACGCGCTCACTCGATCTACTGCTTAAACAGATTTGGCAGGCTTATGCCCTGCCAGACAGTGCTTGCCTGGTTGCGGTCGGCGGCTATGGCCGTGGCGATATGTTTCCCTACTCGGACATTGATTTGCTGATCCTGATGCCGGAAAACAGCGATGCTGCGCTACAGACGCTGGTTGAATCGCTGATTGGCACCTTGTGGGATATTGGTCTCAATATCGGTCATAGCGTGCGCAGCCTCAAAGAGTGCCTGGACGAAGCGCAGCTGGATGTCACCATCATGACCAACCTGCTGGAAGCCCGCTGGCTGAGCGGAGACAAAAAAACTTTCCAGTCCTTGACGCAGTTACTGCATGCACAGCTGGACCAAGCCCGTTTTTTTGCTGAAAAACTGCGTGAGCAACAAATCCGTCATGCCAAATTTCATGACACGGCTTACAACCTAGAACCCAATGTCAAAGAGAGTCCAGGCGGCCTCAGGGATTTGCATATGGTTCTTTGGGTCGCGCAAAGCCAGGGCTTGGGCAGTGATTGGAACGCGCTTGCCCAGGCGGGGTTATTAAGCCGGCATGAAGCCATTCAACTCAAAAAACACGAACGTTTGCTGCAAAATCTGCGCATCCGCCTGCACCTGATGGCCAAGCGCCGGGAAGACCGCCTGGTATTCGACTTTCAAAACACGCTGGCGGAGCAGATGGGCTATCAGACCAATCCGCAAAAACGTGCCAGCGAACAGTTAATGCAAGGCTTTTACCGGAGTGCCAAAGCGGTCATCATAGAAAATGAAGTCCTGCTTAAATTACTGCATGCACGCATTCAGCCAGAGACCAAGCCGCCGCAAGCATTAACTGAAGACTTTAGCCTGTCTCAGGGCTTGCTGAGTGCAAATGCGCCAGACCTGTTTCAACGCAAGCCCGAAACCATCTTGCAATGTTTTCAACTCCTGCAGCAATACCCGGAAATTACCGGCTTTAGTGCGCCGCTCGTACGTGCATTGCAGGCGGCACAGCCGCTGATCAACCATCAATTCAGACAACGCGCCAATCACAAAGCCTTATTCCTGCAGATTTTGCACAGCCGCGAAGGTGTACACCGCAGCCTGCGACGCATGAACCGGTATGGCATCCTCGGCCGCTATATCCCGGTATTTGGCCGCGTCATCGCACAAATGCAGCATGATCTGTTTCATGTCTATACGGTAGATGAGCACACGCTGAATGTCTTACGCAACCTCAGACGCTTTGCCAAACCCGATTTAAGACACGAATTTCCGCTGTGCAGCCAACTATTTAATGCATTCAGCCAGCCACATTTGCTCTATCTGGCGGCCATTTTTCACGACATTGCCAAAGGCCGTGGCGGCGATCATTCGCTGCTGGGCACCCTGGACGCGCGCCGATTCTGCAAACAACATGGCTTAAGCAAAACGGATACAGAGCTAGTCGCTTGGCTGGTTGAGGCACATCTAAAACTGTCCAGCACGGCACAAAAAAGTGATTTATCCGACCCCGATGTGATTGAAGCCTTTGCGCATCTGGTGGGGACAGAATATCGCCTGACAGCGTTGTACTTACTGACGGTGGCCGACATTCGCGGCACCAGCCCGAATGTGTGGAATGCGTGGAAGGCCAAACTGCTCGAGAGCCTGTTTTTGCAAACGCGGCGAGTGCTGCAACAATCACTGAATACCGAAGCCCAGCTCAGCTTACGCAAGCAGGAAGTGTTGCAGAAACTTAGCAGTTTCAACCTTAAAGAGTCTTCCGTGGCAGCCCTGTGGCAAGCCTTTGGCAATGGCTATTTCAGTCGTTTTGACAGTGATGAAATCGCCTGGCAAAGCCGATTACTGATTCCGCATCTCAATACCGAACAAGCCATTGTGCGTGCCCGGCTCAGCCCTAAAGGCGACGGCATTCAGGTGATGATCTACAGCCGAGATCAAAAAGAGATTTTTGCCCGTATCTGCCATTTTTTTGACAGCATGCAATACAACATTGTACAGGCCAAGATTTACACCACCGCTCACGGCTATGCCCTGGATAACTTTATTGTGCTGGAACCTGAAACACGGCAGATCAGCTATAACGGCTTATTGAAGCATATTGAACAAGGGTTGAATACGCAATTGATCAGCCATGAGGCGATTCCCGCGCCAATTCGCGGCCGGGTCAGCAGGCAAGTCAAACATATGCCGATTAGCACGCAAGTGAGTTTTAAAGCCGTGCCCAATCCACAGGACGCAGACCAGCCTTTTCAACAGCTGGATATCATCGCCAATGACCGCCCAGGATTATTGGCCAGTATGGCGCTGATTTTTCAGCAACATGGCATTGCATTACATAATGCCAAGATCAACACCTTGGGCAACCGGGTAGAAGATAGTTTCTTGATCTCTGCGTGTAATAACGGCCTGCTTGATGCAACATCCATCACCAACTTGACGCAAGCACTCCATCAAATATAGCCGGCTCACTCAAAATGGTAATGCTTTTTCAACGGCTGTTTGACTTCCCACACACAATCCAGCCCACTGGCAAAGGTGACTAAGTCACCCGCCCCAAAACTTACCGGCTCGCCATCTTTAGGTGTCACGGTCACCTCCCCTTGCAAGATGTAAGCAATCTCGCTATTGCTATATTGCCATGGGAAAATAGAGACTTCTTTTGACCAGGTTGGCCACTGATCCACACCAAGTGCGGCGAGTGTCTCGGCGCTGGGACGCTCGACCTTAATTTGATTCACAGGATGATGACTCATGTGTATTCCTTTCTTGCTTAGGATAACGGAGGCCCATCAACAAAAAACCCTGCCGGATTGACAGGGTTTTCATCATACGCCCACTTCAATTAAAAGTGTTTGTAGTGTTTTTTCAATTGCTTGACCACTTCCCACTGGGATTTCAGGCCTTTTGGAAACTCTACGTAGTCACCCGCTTTGATGGTAACAGTTTCGCCACCAGCTGGCGTCACTTTGAATTCACCTTCCAACACATAGGCTTTTTCAGTCATGGTGAAGTCGAGTGGGAATTTTGATGGAGGGCAATCCCAAATGTTCCAGCTGGACACGCCCAGCTCGTTCAATTTCTCTTGGGATGGGTTGCTATCGATAATGATTTGAGCCATGACGGTTCCTTCATGTAAATATAAAAAACTGCAAATAGAAATGCCGCAAAACTGCGGCATTTCATGTCTGGCGGAAGAGGTGAGATTCGAACTCACGGAGGGCGTGAACCCTCGACAGTTTTCAAGACTGTTGCATTAAACCGCTCTGCCACTCTTCCCGAAAGCGCGCATTATAGCAAACAATCAGTCATCTGGAAGCGTTATTCCAGGAAAAAGTACATCATTAAAGCCAAATTTTGTCAGATCACGGATACGCATGGGGTAAAGCACGCCAAATAAGTGGTCACATTCATGCTGGACCACCCGCGCATGAAAGCCGCTCACCGTGCGGTCAATCACGTTGCCTTGCGGGTCAAAGCCACGGTAATGCAGGTGCTGATAACGTGGCACCAGGCCGCGCATGCCAGGCACAGACAGACACCCTTCCCAACCCTCTTCTTCTGCCTCATCCACAGGTGTGAGTTCGGGGTTGATCAAAATCGTAAAAGGCACGGCTTCGGCATCCGGATAACGCGGATTGGCACCGACGCCGAACATCACCACCTGCAAACTGACACCAATTTGTGGCGCGGCAATGCCTGCGCCCTGCATATGCGTCATCGTGTCGTGCATATCCTGAATCAAGGCATGCAACTCGGGCGTATCAAACTCGGTGATCTTGTCTGCTACCCGATAAAGTAAAGGCTCGCCCATTCTCAGCACAGGTTTGACTGCCATTTCTGCTCCTCTGACTGCCGTTTAAGCCACAGAACAATCATTATCTGACAGGTATTGCGCAATGACGGCACGGACTTTATCCATGGTTTGCTGCAGCAAAGGCATGACCTGCTCAAACTGGATAGATTGTGTACTATCGCCGCGACCAGCCGCAAAATTGGCTACCGGGCAGATGGCCGCATAAGACACGCCCAATTCACGCGCCAATACCGCTTCCGGCATGCCGGTCATGCCGACAAGGGTGGCACCATCCCGCTCATAGCGGTCTATCTCTGCGGCGGTCTCCAGCCGCGGCCCTTGCACGCAAGCATACACACCACCATCCACCACGCTGCAGCCCACATCGGCAGCGGCTTTGAGACAGCGTTCACGCATGGCTTGTGAATAAGGTTGTGTGAAGTCTACATGCCGCACAGGCAGCTCTATGCCATCGTGATAGGTGTTATTGCGGCCATAAGTGTAATCGAGTATCTGGTTAGGCAAGACGATATCTCCCGGGATCAGATTACGCGTAATGCCGCCCACCGTGGCCACTGCCAGCAAATCACAGACGCCGACCGAATGCAGGGCCCAGACATTGGCCCGGTAATTGATCGCATGTGGCGGAATCGTATGCCCACCACCATGACGGGCTAAAAACACCACCTCTTTGCCATTGATTTCGCCAAAGACTAAGGGCTGCGAAGGTTCCCCATATGGCGTGCGCACGATCAAGCGCTTAGAAATGTTCAAATTATCCAGTGCGGTGAGCCCAGTGCCCCCAATAATGCCTAACATAAGTTCTCTTTATGATTGTTCATCTGCAAGGCGTAAGCGTATCATGGATTTATGGCATACTTAAGCCATGCATGCCTTTTCCAAGCCCGCCCAGCCCCAACCTAGCCTGACACTGGCGCACACGCATTACGAAAACTTTCCGGTTGCATCCTTGCTGTTACCGGCCCATTTACGTCATGCAGTGACGGTCATTTACCAGTTTGCGCGCGAGGCAGACGATATTGCAGACGAAGGCAACGCGAGCGAAATCGAGCGCCTGCAAGCCCTGCAGGCTTATGAAGATGAGTTATTATTGATCCAGGCCTATATACAGCCCTCACAGCCATTGTTTCAATCGTTGCAAGCGGTGATCCGGACTCACACTCTCGATGTTCAACTGTTAATCGACCTCATCGATGCTTTCAAACAGGATGTGGTGAAAACCCGTTATGCTAACTTTGAGGAAGTACTGGATTATTGCCGCCGCTCGGCAAATCCGGTTGGCCGCCTGATGCTGCAACTGTATGGCAGTGACAGCACGCAACATCGGCTGTGGTCCGATCAAATATGCAGCGCGCTGCAACTGATTAACTTTTATCAGGACATTGCGCTAGACCTGCAAAAGCATGGGGCCGTCGGACGGATTTACCTGAGTCAGGAGGACATGCTGGCGGCAGGCATCAGTGAGCAGGATTTGCGAGCTCAACGGCTGGACAGACACTGGCAACAGTTCTTTTTGTCACAAGTGGGGCGTGCTGAGGCCATGTTAAAGGCTGGCAAACCGTTAGGTCGCGCCCTACCTGGACGGATCGGTTTTGAGTTGCGCATGATGATTGCCGGTGGCGAACGTATCGTGCATAAATTAAAATCCTGTCGTGGCGATATTTACCATCACCGCCCGACCTTGAAAGCCTATGATTGGCCACTGATTTTGCTGAAAGCCCTGTTTAAACGATGACGCCGCAACAATATTGCCTGCAAAAAACCCGTGAAAGCGGTTCCAGCTTCACGCTGAGTTTTGCTTTTTTACCCAAAGCCAAGCGCGAGGCGATGACGGCGCTGTATGCCTTTTGCCGCGAAGTGGATGATGTGGTGGATGAGTGTACCGACTACCAGATCGCCCAAACCAAGCTTGGCTGGTGGAAACAGGAAGTTGAGCGGCTGTTTCATGCCACGCCGCAACATCCGGTGACGAAAGCCTTAGAGCCCGTCATCAAAACCTATGGTTTGCAAGAAAGCCATTTCATTGAAATCATCGATGGCATGCAAATGGATACGCAATACAATCGCTATGCGGATTTTGAACAGCTGGGCCTGTACTGTTACCGTGTGGCAAGTGTGGTCGGCTTGCTGTCAGCGCAAATTTTTGGCTATAAAAATCCGGCAACCTTGCAATACGCGCATGACTTGGGCATGGCGTTTCAACTGACCAATATCATCCGCGATGTCGGCGAAGATGCGCGGCGCGGACGCATTTATATTCCACTGGATGAGCTGGAGCGTGACAGTGTCACCGAGCAACAACTGCTTAATAGCGAAGCCACGCCGCAAACGCAGGCCTTGCTGCTCAAGCAGATTGCCCGCGCGGAACTGTTTTATGACAAAGCCCTGCAGCAGCTCCCGCCAGAAGATCGGAAAGCCCAATTACCAGGATTGATGATGGCGGCCATTTACCGAACACTGCTGCAGGAAATCAAACAAGATCCCAACCTGGTACTTAACCATAAAATTGCGTTGCCGCCATTTAGAAAGCTCACCTTGGCGCTGGGCGCCTGGTTTAAATCCCGCCGTTCATGAGTGCAGTGTTATCCAGGGCTAATCAGAAAACATCCCAAACCGTTAGCGCCACCGCGAAGCTTCGCAGAGTAGCGGTGATTGGCGCCGGTCTGGCCGGGTTGTCTACGGCGTTGCGCTTAGGTCAGCAAGGCTATCAAGTATGCGTCTTTGAGGCCGCCCCGCAGGCAGGTGGCCGTGCACGTGGGGTATTGCACTCTTCAACCACGCTGGATAACGGCCAACATCTCTGCCTGGGCGCCTATCATGCCACGCTGGCCTTGCTACGCGATGCCGGCCTGGATCACAGGCATGTGTTCAAGCGCTTGGCGCTGGCATTGCACATGCACGATGGCCAGCATCGTATTTCGCTGGTCACCCCAGAATGGCTACCCGCCCCGCTGCATCTGCTGTGGGGCTTAATCACCGCGACGGGACTGGACTGGCAAAGTAAATGGCGCGCCATCTGCTGGATGCGGCAGTTACAAAAAACCGCTTTTACGCTTGCGCAGGATATGCCGGTATCCGGCTTACTGGCTCAAGCACAACAAACGCCACTGGCGATCAAGTACTTGTGGGAGCCCTTATGCCTGGCTGCACTGAACACGCCGCTAGCGCTTGCCAGTGCACAGGTATTTTTAAATGTACTCAGGGATAGTTTTCAGCATCGTCGTCAGGACAGTGACTTTCTAGTGGCTAGATCTGATTTGTCCACCGCCCTCATTCAGCCGCTGTTAACGCAGCTACAAACACGGGGGGTTACAGTCAGGCTAGGGACCACTGTCACCGCCATCGAGGCTTTTGAACATGGTTGCAAACTGACACATCAGCAACAAGAAGTGTTTGATGCGGTGGTGCTTGCGGTCGGACCACACCAACTGAAAACCATCGCAGGCGCACCTACGTTGCCCTGGCGCGAGTATCAACCCATTACCACCATTTACCTGCAATTCAGCGAGCAGATGCGCTTGCCGCACCCCATCATGGGCTTATGCGGCGGCTGGGCACAATGGGTGTTTGACCGCGGGCAGTGTTGTGACCAGGCCGGATTGCTCGCCGTAGTCATCAGTGCGCATGCGCCCTTTGAGATGGACAAGGCCGTCCTGGTCACACATTGCCTTAATGAGATTAATGCTGCGCTCGGCAACTACGACATGGCATTGCAGCAAACGCCTCTGTGGACAAAAATCATCACAGAAAAACGCGCCACCTTCAGTTGCAGCCCGGCTTTAAAGCGGCCTGGCCCTCAAACCGCACATGCCCGCATCTTTTTAGCCGGAGACTATGTCGCGAGCCCTTATCCGGCCACCATAGAAAGTGCGATCCGTAGCGGCGAGGCCGCTGCGCAAGCAATTGCGCGATTACTGGGCTAGCAGCGCCAAGACAGGCGATTAGCCTTTACACACCACCGCCAGGTGATTATTCGCTGGTCTGTAAATCCCATCACCGCTATCAGGGAAGGTTTCGGTGTAAGACAAACGTTTGTCTAGCTCATACCCCCCGGCACACTGTTCACCCGCCTTGCGCTGGCATTGCTCCCAGGTCGTGTTGAATTCACTGCATGTCAAGGTATAGCCCGTTTTACCATTGTTGCCTGTATATTGCTGCGGGCTGACACTGGCACAAGCCGTCATTAACAGTGGCAAAAGAAAAATGATTTTTTTCATTATTTTTTCTCCTTTAATACATATCGTCATCTTATTGTCATATTTTTGTGAATCTGACTTTATTTCGGCCTACATTTTGTAGGAATAGTTGCATTAAATTTTTATGACAATTACTTTTATATAAATTAAAATTATTGGTTTATATAAATTAAAATTATTGGTGATGCACGCGATCTCTGCTCTGTATCGAACTCGCTACAAATGCCTACAAAATGCGCGGCCTTTGTAACTGACATAACCCAGTGGGTTTTTTATACTGTTTTCAATGTCATTGATTGAAAGGAGTTAAGCATGAAATATGCGACCGTCATGGCCACCGGCTTATTCGTCCACATGTCAATCTTCGCTTCAGATATATTACCGACAGAAGATTACGCAAACCTGACAGGGGAAAAAGTACGCATCCTCAAACAACTGGGCGAACATGCAGAGTGCATCCGTTTGGCTGATAACGAGCAGGCTTTGCGCGATTGCCAGGAGAAACTGAGCCAACACCAACTCACCCAGGATCCACTCGCGCGTGACCCGTCTGTAAAACAAAGAACAGCCAGAAATATAGAAAAATTAAAGACAGATAACCCGAATCAAAACGAGTTTTTTTGACACGGCCATCAAGCCGCTTGAGTGAACCGACTTCCCTGTGGTTGCCTACCCTCTTCTGGGCAACCTCATCCTTAGGCAACGATAGGACTCCCATCTATCGTTGCCATTTTTTTATGCACGCATGACGTCTATGGCCTGTTCCAGCCTATCCACGGCCTCAACCTGCATACCGGCAATGCCGCCTTTGGGCGCATTTGCTTTGGGGATAATGGCATGGGTAAAGCCCAGTTTGGCAGCTTCCTTAAGACGTTCCTGGCCCCGCTGCACGGGCCGCACTTCGCCAGCCAAGCCCACTTCACCAAAGACAATCAGCTTGTTTGGCAACGGTTTGTTTTTCAACGATGAAACAATCGCCAGTAACACTGCCAGATCCACCGCAGGTTCACTGATTTTGACACCACCGACGGCATTGATAAACACATCCTGGTCATAACAGGCCACGCCTGCATGTCGATGCAACACTGCCAGCAACATAGCCAGCCGGTTCTGCTCCAGACCCACACACAAGCGCTTGGGATTGGGCGCATGTGCCGTATCCACCAACGCCTGGATTTCGACCAGCAAAGGCCGTGTACCTTCTTGCGTGACCGTGATACAAGAGCCAGGCACCGGCGATTCATGGTGCGATAAAAACAAGGCGGAAGGATTGCTGACTTCGCGCAGCCCCTTTTCGGTCATGGCAAACACACCGAGTTCATTGACCGCACCAAACCGGTTTTTAAACGCGCGAATCAGCCTGAAACTCGAATTCTGGTCGCCCTCAAAGTACAGCACGCTGTCGACAATGTGCTCCAGCACGCGCGGGCCCGCCAGCGAGCCTTCTTTGGTCACATGGCCGACCAGAATCATGCTGATCCCAAGCTGCTTGGCCACCCGAGTGAGTTGCGCAGAACATTCACGCACTTGCGCCACCGAGCCTGGTGCAGACTGCAAAGCCTCGGAATACACGGTCTGAATCGAGTCTATCACCACCACGTCCGGCTGATGCTGCTGCAATACCTGGCTGATTTTTTCGAGATTGATTTCCGCCAGCACATCGACCTGGCTCGCATCCAGCCCCAGGCGATGTGCCCGCATGGCAATTTGCTGCGCAGACTCCTCACCGCTGATATAAAACGCTTTGAGCGATTGCGAAACCTTGCACACGGTTTGCAGCAACAAGGTCGATTTACCAATGCCAGGATCGCCACCGATGAGCACCACACCGCCCGCCACCAGCCCGCCACCCAGCACCCGATCAAACTCGGTAATGCCGGTCGCCTGACGGGACACATCCTGCGCTTCAACATCAGCCAGTTTTTGTAATTGGGCCGTTGGCGCCAGACTGGCAAACCGGCTTGTCGTTGTCGTTGCCGCTTCCGGCACCGTCTCTACCAGCGTGTTCCAGGCATGGCAGCTCGGGCACTGGCCTTGCCATTTAGGTTCGACCGCCCCACACTCGGTACAGCTGTATTGCGTTTTTGCTTTAGCCATAGTGCTTGAACGGGACCCTGGCGGTGACCGCACACAATAATTCATAGCCTATGGTCCCCGCTGCTTGCGCAACCTCATCTACAGGGACTTGCTCACCCCATAACTCCACAATGCTGCCAACGGTTGCGTCAGGGATATCAGTGACATCTACCGCCAGCATATCCATAGACACGCGCCCCAGCGTACGAGTCAATTGACCATTAACGGCAATCGGCGTCCCTGTTGGCGCATGTCGGGGATAGCCGTCGGCGTAACCACAAGCGACAATGCCGACCTTGGTCGGCTGATCTGCAGTAAACAAGCTGCCATAACCAACACTCTCCCCGGCCTGAATTGACTGCAAGGCGATAATAGCGGACTGCAAGGTCATGACAGGTTTCAGGCCCAGCATGGAAGCATGCTGGTCGGCAATCGGCGAGGCACCATACAACATGATCCCTGGGCGCACCCAATCGGCATGGGTTTGCGGCTGCTGAATCACGGCAGCCGAATTCGCCAGGGAGCGCGCATAAGGCTGATTGGCCATGACCGCCTCCACGGTGGTCATGGCCTGCTCAACGCCATCTACAATATCCGCATTGGCAAAATGCGTCATCATGACGATCTCGCGCACATTGGCGCATGCAGCAAGAGCAGCTAACGCCTGCGGATACTCTACTGGCGACAAGCCAAGCCTGTGCATGCCGCTATCCAGCTTGAGAAACACTCGAATGGGGGCACTCAACGCGGCCTGCTGCAACCAGGCAATCTGCTGCACCTGGTGCACGACAATATCCAGCCGGTATCTGTCGACTTCAAGCAATTGCTCGGGCGCAAACACCCCTTCAAGTAACAATATGGGCTGCGTATAACCCGCTTCACGCAAAGCGATGGCTTCACTAGGATTGAGCACAGCGAAAGCATCTGTTTCGCTGAGCCCTTGTGCCGCATTCAGCAAACCGTGACCATAAGCATTGGCTTTGACAACGGAGATGATCTTGGCCGCTGGCGCGTAACGTTTGACCTGCGCCAGATTGTGTCTAAGCGCAGCTAAAGACAGATGAGCAACAATCGGACGCATTAATACTCGTCCGGCATGTAGGCCGCGTTCGCATAGTCGGCAAAACGCGTATGCGCACCCATAAAGGTCAAGCGCACCCGGCCAATCGGGCCGTTACGCTGTTTGGCGATAATAATCTCGGCCGTGCCTTTTTCAGCACTGTCCGGGTTGTAATACTCATCGCGATACACGAACATGATCAAGTCAGCATCCTGTTCAATCGCGCCGGATTCGCGCAAGTCACTCATCACCGGGCGTTTGTCTGGCCGTTGGTCCACGCTACGGTTAAGCTGCGAAATCGCAATCAGCGGCACATTGAGTTCTTTGGCCAGCGCCTTCAGCGAACGTGAAATTTCTGAAATCTCAGTTGCACGGTTTTCGCCCTGACGGCCGGCTGGCGAGCTCATCAATTGCAAATAGTCGATCACAATCAGACCAAGTTCGCCTGTTTGCCGATGCAAGCGACGGGCACGCGCCCGCACGTCAAAGCTGCTTAAACCGGCCCCTTCATCAATATAAATCGGCGCCTCGTTCAATTTACCCAGCGCGGTGGTGAGCTTTTCCCAGTCCTCATCCTCAAGGTTACCGTTACGCATCTTGTGCTGGTCGAGGCGGCCAATTGAGCCGATCATACGCGTGGTCAGCTGTGTTGCCCCCATCTCCATCGAGAAAATAGCGACCGCTTTATTGGTCTCAAGCGCGACATTCTCAGCAATATTAATTGCAAACGCGGTTTTACCCATGGACGGACGACCGGCAATAATCACCATGTCACCGCCTTGCAGGCCTGAAGTCATCGAGTCAAGATCGGTAAAGCCGGTGGGGATCCCCGTCACATCAGAATGATTTTCGCGTGAGTACAGGTAGTCAATGCGGTCAGCCACTTGTGGCAAAAGCACTTGCATGCCCAAAAAGCCCTGGCTCTTGCGGTTACCGCCTTCGGCAATCTGGAAAATCTTGGCTTCGGCTTCATCCAGTAACTGCTGTGCATCGCGACCATTCGGTTGGTAAGCACTTTCGGCAATATCAGTGCCCACTGCAACCAGTTGGCGCATGACAAAGCGCTCATGCACAATTTCTGCATAGCGGCGGATATTGGCAGCAGTGGGCGTATTTTGCGCCAGCGCACCCAGATAAGCCACACCACCAACCGTGGTCAACTCACCACTGTTTTCAAGCGATTCAGCAACCGTCACAATATCGGCTGGCTGGTTGCGCTCAATCAGCCGTGCGATATGTTCATAAATCAATTTATGGTCATGCTGGTAGAAATCCTGAGGGGCCAGAATATCGGCAATCTTGTCCAGCGCTTCGTTATCCAGCAACAGGCCGCCCAGCACGGACTGCTCAGCTTCAATGGAATGTGGAGGGAGTTTTAAGAATTCGAGTTGTTCATCAGCCATCTGGCGATTATACCGAAAAGCTGACTGGCATTTTTGGGTTTCAGAACAGATGAAAGATTAAAAATACTTTAGCCACAGAGATCGCAGAGGAGATAGAGAAAAACCTCATGTACTTTATTGGTACGTTATCAAATAACGCTTTGTGGCAAAAAAGCAAAAAGGCTACCGAAGTAGCCTTTTCTTGTCATGCATGCAGATGCCTGATTAGGCTTCTGGCGTCACAGTCACAGTGATATCTACCACTACGTCGTGGTGCAATGCCACGCTCACAGCGAAATCACCAATGGTCTTAAGTGGGCCGTTTGGCAGGCGCACTTCAGCTTTTTTCACTTCGTGGCCTTGTGCTTGCAAGCCTTCAGCGATGTCCATGTTAGTCACGGAACCGAACAGACGGCCATCCACACCCGCTTTTTGAGCGACTGTCAGTACAAAACCAGCCAGTTTTTCGCCACGCGCTTGCGCTGCGGCCAACAGGTCTGCCTGTTGTTTTTCTAACTCGGCACGCTGAGCAGCAAACACTGCCTTGTTCGCTTCGGTCGCGCGTTTTGCTTTACCTTGTGGGATCAGAAAGTTGCGGCCGTAACCGTCTTTCACTTTAACCACGTCACCCAGGGAACCCAGGTTTGCTACTTTTTCCAATAAGATTACTTGCATGTTGTTCTCCTAAGCCGCCGATTAACCTGGGTGTTTGTCTGTGTAAGGCATCAGCGCCAGGAAACGTGCGCGTTTTACCGCGGTTGTCAATTGACGTTGGTATTTAGCCTTGGTACCAGTCATACGGGCTGGGATGATTTTGAAGTTTTCAGAAACGAAATCTTTCAACAGATCTACGTCTTTGTAGTCAACTTCTTTGATGCCTTCTGCGCTAAAACGGCAGTAACGGCGACGTTTGTACATATCTCTTGCCATGTGAAACTCCTTAAATTCTTTAATACTGTATTCGCTGTAACTCTTGTATGTGCAGTACCACTTGTGTGCTTTTTGCACTGCGCTGTGCCAGAAAACCCTTCACTTTGATCTGATCGCCGCTTTGCAATGGCAGATTGGCTTTTTCACCAATAATCACTGCGGGTAACTGACACTGTACCTTCCGATTCATCCCAGCCTCTAGCTGCTCTGAATCATGTTGCAATTGCAATCGCAACAAGGGCAAGCCCGCCGGTGTGTATCGCAACGTTTCAACTGCTTGAACCGTCGCTGCAATCACCAGCGTATTCACAACACTTAAGCAGCCGCCTCTGTGCTAGCAGCAGGTGCGTCACCAACGATGGTTTTGGATTTTTCCTCTTTCATCATTGGGCTTGGTGCGGTGACCGCTGTTTTCGTCGCGATGGTCAGGTGACGTAATACAGCATCATTAAATTTGAAGCCATGCTCCAACTCTTCCAGCACTTCTTGGCTGCACTCGATGTTCATCAACACGTAGTGTGCTTTGTGTACTTTTTGGATTGGATAGGCAAGTTGACGACGGCCCCAGTCTTCCAGACGGTGGATGTTGCCGCCATTACCTGTGATTTGTGCGCGGTAACGCTCAATCATCGCAGGCACTTGTTCACTCTGGTCAGGGTGAACAATAAACACGATTTCATAGTGTCGCATGAGATTTCCTTATGGTTAAAGCCACCTTCGGATCAAACTTAAGAATGCCTGATCAAAGTGTGGCAAGGTTGCAAAGCACGCGATTATAAACCCTTTTTGAAGGATTGATCAAGAACCGATTATGTTTTAGGCGGATTCTCTAGGGATTTGTCTTCTTTTGGCAGGTAATAAGGGTCAGCGACGTAGCCAGGCCCCTTCATGATAATGATCACGATCAGGCCTATCATGGCGGCACCGATAAAGAACCAGAAGGTAAACAGCAAGCCCAAAAACATGGAGTTGCGTTCCAGGTCATGAGCCAGCAAATCACCTGACTGCCACCAGTCATAAGCAATGGGGGCAGCAAACACCACGCTCCCCAATAGCCACCATTTAGGCAGTTTCTTGAGCAGCTGCCATTCTTTATAGCTAGGGTAACGCACGCCACCAGGAAGTTTTTTCAGAATACCCATGAATGTCTGGACCTTAAAGCCATCTCATCACACCAGCCTTATTTTACCTTAAGGCCCCAAGTAGTAGGAAAGCGATGTGGCCAAATCGTTCAACCCTTGCGCCATATCAAGTGCGCACTTTGCAAGGATTCCCCCATGCATGGTTAAAGAATTGCCAGCCTATGCCGTAAAACCCTTAAACCATGAAACATCGGGCAATGCTGCCCTGCTCATTACCGTTTGAGGTCATTGCATGCTGGTACAAAAAAAACAAACCCACTGGGAAGGCATTTTGCAAGCCATACAGAAATCATATGCGATTAAACGGCATATTGAATTCTTTCAATGGCTGAAACAAGATATTCATCCGCTGATGCGACATGATGCACTATTGGCAGCGTGGGGCGACTTCAGCACCGGTGAACTGCATTTTGATGTCTCTTCTGCCCTCCCGGAAATGTCCACCCAACGCTTGCTGGAAGACTCTGCCATTGTGAACTACCTGATGTGCAACCTGTACAAACGCTGGGTAGAAAACGATGAAAAATGGTTTGTGATTAACCGTTTTGATGCCACGGGCATTCATGCACAGTCACCCAACCCGTTCACGCAACAGTTGATAAAAATGCATTCGCTCATGGTATACGGCGTACGCGATACCCGTGGCAAGTCAGACTGTATTTATGTGTTTTTTGACCGTACCAAAGAATTTCATGTCCCAGACCAGATGCTGGGCATGATCATGCCGCACCTGGATGCGGCGATCCGCCGTATTGGACACCTGAAACCGGTGATTAAAGACGAGGACCTGCTGGACAGCATGGCGCAAGGCGGGTTATCAGACCGAGAGCAGGAGATTCTGCATTGGGTGCGCAGTGGCAAAACCAATCTGGAGATAGGCATGATTCTGAATATCAGTGCCAATACGGTCAAAAACCATCTCAAACGCATTTTCCAGAAACTGGATGTTTCTTGCCGGGCACAAGCGGTAGCCAAAACCGGGCTGAGCAATGGCGCCCGCAGGCCAAGCTAGACTAACCGCGTCCAGTAAAGCGCTGAATCTCGCGCATTTGACGCTTGGTCGGACGCCCCATGCCACGGTCGCGCTCGGCAAAATGCTCCGCCCCGCTCTCTTTCATCTGCTGGCGTATTCGTTGGCTTTCTTCAGTCTCGCGGTATAGCAAGGCGGCTTCGGGCGCGCCGCGCCGCACATTGCTGAGCGCCAGCACTTCCACTTCTATCTGCATATCCTTGTTTTTAATACTCACGCGCATGCCGGGCTTCATTTCGCGTGCATTTTTGGCGCGGTCGCCATCAATGCGCACCTTGCCGGCATCGACGGCGTCGGCCGCCAAACTGCGTGTTTTAAAAAAACGGGCGGCCCATAGCCATTTGTCTAGACGGCAACCGTCGTCTTTTTCTGGCGGTGCCTCTTGCTTGCGGTGATGCGTGCGTGGCATAAATCAGAAATGTTGATGGTCTTGTTGTTGCTGGATATAGGCCATACGTGCCTGATTACGTTCCAGCGTTTGCCGGTAGCTGGCGAGTGCAGCTTGCGCGCGTGCCATGAGCGTATCACCCTGATAGGTGCCATCCGCCTCTTGCACGCCGGCTTCGCAGTCGGTCAGATGGGCAATGCCTTCCAGCACATGGTCAATAGCAATAATTTTGAACATGCCATTATTCACGGCCGTGACGACGGTCTCATCCAGCAGCAGGTGACGCTGGTTACGTTTGGGGATAATAACACCCTGCTCGCCGTTTAAGCCCAAGGCCTGGCAGACGCGGAAATAGCCCTCGATTTTTTCATTGACGCCACCAATCGGCATCACTTCGCCAAACTGGTTGAGGGCGCCGGTGACGGCCATGCCTTGCTTGATCGGCAAGCCAGTCAGCGCAGATAACAGCGCAAACAATTCGGCACAGGAGGCAGAGTCGCCTTCTACGCCATTATATTCTTGCTCAAACACCAGCGAAGCGTTCAGGCTCAACGGTGCCAACGCCCAAAAACTGGCACTGAGCCAGTTTTGCAGAATATAAATGCCTTTGTCATGCGTAGGGCCGCTCATATTCACTTCGCGGTCAATATTGATCACGCCACTGCGGCCTGGATAACAACGGGCGGTAATCCGGATAGGCGAACCAAAACTGGCGTCGCCCAACTCGATATGCGTGAGGCCATTCACCTGCCCGACCACACTGCCATGCACCTGTATCAATAACTCATTATCAATAATCGAGTCACGAATCTGTGTTTCAAAAAACTGCTGACGCAACAAGCGCGCAGACAGGGCCTGCTTGACATGCGCATCGGTCACCAGACGTGCTTCAGCAGCCACTGCAGCACTCTCATGCATGAGCTGATCCAAATGCACAAAGCGCGTACTGATACGGCCTTGGTCCTCTTCTAGCCTGTGCATGAACTGCAACAGCACATTCACCGCCGCGCTCGTAAAATGTGGCATCACCTGTTGCTGGCATTTACGCGCAATATAGCCGGCCACCCAGGCATAATTGTCCAGCGTCGCGGCAACGCGGTCTTCAAACTCGACTTTTACCGGAAAGAAGTCAAAGAAATCGGGCTGCGCTTCAAGGCAGTCGTAATAATCTTCGCGGCTGGCAATCATGACAATTTTGACATGGACCGGCAAGGCGCCATGGCGATTGCCGCCAGCCCCTTGCTGTGCATGGTTGGCCCAGTCTTCAATCTGCACCTCGCGGTTACGCATGAGACGGTAAAGCTTTTCGAGCAAGGCACTGCCGTTGCCTTCGTCTTGCATCAGATCACGCAAATGCAGCAGCAACATGCCTCCATCGGCCTGGTGCACACTGCCGGCACGCAAGCGTAAGAACTCCGGCCATTGCGCCGACTCTCCTGCAGCGGTTTCCAGCATGCCAAACAAGGCGGCAAAGCCGGGGTCTTTGTCCTCAACCACAGGCTGCTTGATGCCGGAGGTGAGGTTAGCGCGCTGATCGACCAGCAGATTTACCCGAAAACGCGATAAGAAGCCGTCATTGACCAAGCCGTCAGTGCCGCTGTCGCCCTCACTGCCGACTTGCTGCCAGGCTTGCAGATACCCCAGCACCTCGGGTTTGATCAGATTAAAAAATGGCGATAACTTGGCGCTGCTTAATTGCGAGCGCAAACCATCCACGCGCTCCTCAAGCCAGGTTTCGGCCTGCGAAAAATTGACCTGGCCATTGGCATCCACCCATTGCTGCATCTCTGCCACCAGCGACTTGATAAACGACTCCATCACAGTCCGCAATTGGGCGCCCAGCCCGGCCGGCAGCTTGATGTAGTTGGCGCAGGATTGCTGGCTAAAATCATACAGCGCCACCAGGTCGGTCAGCGTGGTATCAATCCCGGTCATGGCAGAGGCTTTCATCGCCGCCAGTGTGAGCCCAGCACGACCGGAACCAGGCGTGCCCAGCACCAGCACATTACAGCCATCCTGTTGCAGCGACAGGCCCATCATCAGTGTTTTCTGTGCTTCTGGCTGTAGTTTCCAGCCGTAGTCGGTCAGGCTAAGCTCACTCGCATCCAGCAGGTCGGCGGTGGACTCAAATGACATGGGTGACAGTTTGTAGGAAACGGTCATTTCTTCAGGACTGAGGACTTGCATCATTTAGGGCTGTTTCCATTGTTGTTTTGCTTGTTCATCAGAGGCACGGGCTTCTACCCAGTGTTCGCCAAACGCGCCGATTTCTTTTTTCCAGAACGGCGCATCGGTCTTTAAATAGTCCATCATAAAAGCACAGGCTTCAAAGGCTGCCTGGCGGTGCAAGCTGGTAGCAGCCACCAGCACAATCTGCGCCTGAGCAGCCAATAGGCCGACACGGTGGATGATACGCACCCCAAGCAATGGCCAGCGACTGGCCGCCTGTTGCGCAATACCCTGCAAGGCCTTTTCGGTCATGCCAGGATAATGTTCGATTAACATCTGGCTTATTAACTGACCTTCACTGGCGTGCTCTCTTACCCAGCCGACAAAATTCACCAGCGCACCGGCCTCTGGCGAGGCTAGACGCAAGCGCTGCAACTCGCTGGCCAGGTCAAAATCCTCAGGCTGAACAGAAATATCCAGAAATGGTGGCTTGCTCAAATCAGCCTCCGGTCACAGGTGGAAAAAACGCCACCTCATCACCTTCATCAAAGGTTGCCATATCGTCGACCAGTTCATGATTGATGGCCGCACGCACTACCCCGCTGCCGTTAAACAGTTTTTGCCAGGTCTCGCCGCGGCCAGACAACCAGGACTTAAGTGCGACGATGGTTTCTATCTCATCCGGCAGCTCAACGTCTTCAGAGGAGTAATTCACCACCTCTTTGATGCGTGCAAAATATAAAATGGTGATCTTCATGTAGGGGTGCTCTTTCCAACCTCGTCTAATTCATCCAGCAACTCCAGCGTTTCCAGACCAGCCTCTGCCAGCTCGACTTTTTCAATCTGGGCGAAGCGTCTGGAAATCTTCTGGCTGCTGATATGCACGTCTTGCGCATTTTCATGCGCCTGCCGGATATTATCAGCCAGTTTTTTCATGCGGGTATCAAAGCGGTCAAAATCTTTACTTAATTTGCCCAGCTCGTCTTTGATGATATGCACCTGTTTGCGCATCTCCACATCTTTGAGCACTGCGCGTGCCGTATTGAGCACCGCCATCAGGGTGGTCGGCGACACCAGCCACACACGTTTCTGCATCGCGTAATCGACCACATCCCTATGATAGGCATGAATCTCGGCAAACACCGCTTCAGCCGGGATAAACATGACCGCGCCATCGGAGGTCTCGTTGGCGATGATGTATTTGCTGCTGATATCATCAATGTGTTTTCTGATGTCGGCCTTGAACAGCTTGGCGGCTTGCGCCTGCACCAGATCGCCCTGGCTGCTATCTATCATGCGATGGTAGTTTTCCAGCGGAAATTTACTGTCAACGGCCACTGTGCCAGTTGGCTCGGGCAAAAATAAAGCACAGTCCACGCGTGCACCGTTACTCAGCGTATGTTGCATGGCAAAACTGCTATTGGGCAACACATTGCGGATCAGCCCTTCCAGTTGCACTTCCCCATAAGCACCGCGGCTGCGCTTATCCCCCAACAGTTCCTGCAAACTGACCACATTCACACTGAGACCATCAATTTTCTTTTGGGCTTCATCAATGGTGGCCAGTCGCTCCATCACACTCACAAAGGTCTCATTGGTTTTTTTGAACCCTTCTTCCAGGCGGATAGACACCTTGCCACTCATCTCCTCCAGGCGGCCATCGACGACTTTGGTCAGTGCTTCAATGCTTTGCGTCAGGCTTTGAGTCGTCGTTTGCAAGGCGGTTTTAAGCAAGTTTTGCTGGGCAATGCCCTGCTCGGACAAGCCATTACGCAAGCTCAGGCTGAGTTGTTCAGTGCTCTGGCTCAAGTGGTCGCGCTGGGCAACCTGTAACGCCTGCATCGCTTCACGCGTCGCGGTCAGCTCTTGCGACAATTGCGCCCGCAAACGGTCTTGCTGGTCGGTATTCAGGCTTTGCAAGCGATCAGCCAGATGATTGAGTGACTGGTGCATCTCCTGCATCATCATGCGGTGCTTTTCTTCAAGCTGCTGCGCCAGTAACTGTGCCAGCGCCTGCTGCGCAGCCTGTTGTTGCCTGCGAGATTGCCACACTAGCATGGCAATAATCACCACTAATAAAAGAAGCTGAATAATTTGAAACGTCATGCAGGCATTATAGCCGATGACTGGGAGGGCCACACTGCCCGGCTGCAAATTCGGCCGCCGGGCGGCAGGCCCATCGCATGCGCCATGCGATCAGAGCAATCAACACGTATTCTTTGCGATGCCTGGGCATGCAGTCCAGACATCGCAAGCGATCAGGCCGACGCGACTAATGATGATGCGACTGCAAGCCAGGCGCATCGTGCGCTTTGGCCAGCCATTGCATTTCGGAAGGGTTGTGTTCCATATCGCCCAAATCGGCATAATCCACATGCTGGTACTGGCTCAACGCCGTCAAAGAGGTTTTGGGCGCGACTTCGACGGGCTGACCAGGCTTGGCTGCCGGTTGCAGCGCCTGCAACTGTATGCTGACCGTGTGTTGTGGATAGGTATATTCGACCTTGTAGGGCAATTTTAAGGCCGGAATCCACCAGACCTGACTACGAATACCATTGCCCAAGGTACCACTATACTTCTCAATAGCATAGCCATACTGTTCGCTGGCTTCGTCTGCCACTTTTTGCAGGCTGGCCAACTCGCTATCGGTGACCAATTGCGTCTTCAGTTGCCATGTGGCTTCATCCATTTTGATCGCCAGCAGCTTCAAATCCACATCGCTGTAATCGATGGTGCGCTGCTCGTCATGCATCAGGTAAATATAGCTGAATTGCCCACCCGGTTTTTTCTGCCACAAGCTGCTGTGGTGTGCTGGCTCGCCATTTTGATACAACTGACGAATTTCCACCTCATCCTGGTCACGCATCAGCCACCATTGCAAGTGCTTGGCGGCATCGGCCTGGCATGGCAAGGCGCACTGCACGGTGTCATAGCGTGCAGTGACGATTTCTTCGGCCTGCGCACCAGCGCTTATCATCGCCATCACCAGCGCAAAACAGCCAGCGGTTTGTTTCAATCTCATGATGATTCCATTTCTTACTAAAGGCAGAGGGCAGCTTGCGCTGCCCCACTGTTAAACCAATTGATGTTCAGGTCTATTCTAAAGACAGTCGATTAAAAACCGAATGCATCTTTCATGACTTGATAAATGTAGCTTTGCTCTTGTACCCCATGGACCAGATAGGCTTTAGGGCCGACGGCATAAATCGCAACCTCTTCACCAGCATGCGTTTCAGAGCTCAGTGGCACCAGTGCCTCCTGGTGGAAATCTGGGTCCTCAGTATCCACGCCTGACATGTCGACCACGCGGCCTGCAGCAATCGCCTCATTGTAAACCGCATCACCTGGTGAGTTAGTGTGATAGCCTGGGCCGTTGGCAAAGCTCACGGTGGTGTAAGGCTTGCCATCAGCCGCCAGCGTTGGCGTGGTTTTACCTGGCTCAACCACTTTACCCAAAATCGGGTTACCACGTTTTGGATAGCCGCCTATGGTCAGGGTGTGGCTATGGTCAGCTGTGACAATAATCAAGGTGTCGTTCAGATTCACTTTGGAAGCCGCTTCACGCACCGCATCTGACAGCGCCACCGCATCTTTAAAGGTACGGTAAGCATTGCCTGCATGAGAAGCATGGTCAATCCGGCCACCTTCCACCATCAGGAAAAAGCCATTCTGGTTTTTCTTCAAAATGTCGATGGCCTTGCCCGTCATCTCTGCCAAAGAAGGCTCACCAGCGATATCGTTAGGACGGTCTTGCTCGTATTCCATGTGGGAGGGGTTGAACAAGCCCAAGACTTTATTGGTCGTGGCTGGATTCAAGGCATTGAATGCCGATTGATTTTCGATATAGACGCCACCAAACTTGTTCACATATTCTTGCGTCAGGTTACGGCCATCGGTACGGCGGCCTTTGGCGCCTTCGATATCTTTAATACTGTTAGGCAAAAAGTAGCTACGGCCACCGCCAAAGACGACATCAACGCCATCGCCAAGCTTGCCATTGCCAAAGTTATCAATCAGTTGTGCGGCAATATCCTTGACGCCATTGCTAGCCGCCGCCGCTGACAGGTTAGCGTTGGCTTCCCAGTCACGGTTGGAAATATGTGCATAGGTGGCTGCCGGGGTGGCATGCGTGATACGGGCAGTCGACACCACACCAGTGGCTTTGCCAGCTTGCTCGGCCTGTTCCAGCAGGGTGGTTACTTTATTCGCATTGATCACGGCAGGGTTAGCCTCATTGCGCGGAACAGACTGGTTCAATGAAATGATGCCGTCATTGGTTTTCACGCCAGAAATGATGGCGGTCATGGTCGGTGCAGAGTCAGAGGTCTGCTGGTTGGTCGAATAAGTTTTGGACAGGGCCACATAAGGGAACTCTTCAAAAGACAGTTTGTTGCGCTCACCATCCTTGCCTTTGAGCTGACCTTCAAAAATACGCGCGCCAGTGACCGTCGAAATCCCCATACCGTCGCCGACAAACAAAATCACGTTTTTGGCTTTGCGTGCATTCGGTACCAGTTTTTTACTGTCGCTCAGGCTTGCTGCGCCATCGTTGAGCCAGAACTGGGCGTTTTCCTCAGCCATCAAAGGTTGTGTCAGGGAGACTTGTGTCCCCAGCAGCATGGCCAACAGAGCAGTACGTTTTAAGTTAAACAGTTGCATGATTGTTTCCTCAAAGATATTCGTTATAAGTTATTGTGCGCGTCTACGCATAATGGCGGCAATCAAACCAAGCCCCACCAGCATCAAGGCATTGGTATCCGCTTCAGGGACTGCAGAAGCCGTTTGCAAGCTAATATTGTCTACGCCGAGTTGAAGAGAACCCTGGTTGGCGACACTGGCGAAGCGCAACATGAATTGGCCACCGCCAGACAGGATGGAGGTCAGGTCAAACTGGTAGCTCAGGTAGTTGTTGGCAGCCAGCGTGCCATTGGCACCGCCCAGATACAGGCTCTGCAGGACATCGCCCTGGCTGGTAGAAAAAGGATCACTGCCCGCCTTTAAGATATCCACACGGACATGCTGGTTTGGATGATCGGTTGCGTCAACGGTGTAATCAAGGCCACCTGCATCGACAGCACTGCTGGCTGACTGATTGTTGACAAACATTTGGAAGGTCAAGGTCGCCTGGCTGACCGCCGACGTCGTAAAGTTTTGATACAAGATGTTGCTGGCCAGGCCGTTATTATCGAGCAAACCGTAATGTGTGCCCTGATAAGCGCCAACGGTGGTGTTTCCGGTGACTTCAGTCGTGGTGCCTTGCTGTGCCAGTACGCTACCAAGGATGCCAGCTTCAGCCACTTGCCAGCCGACGATGTCATAGGCGTCTACGCCCTGCAGCTCGAAGCCACCATTTTGGATTAATTCAGCGGCGTGTGCTTGAGAGAGCAAAGTCGCTCCCATCAACCCAGCCATGAGCCAAGGTTTCAATGTCATCATTCATCCTCTCGCAGATGGTTATATTACGTTTTTGTACACGGTTAAGTGCTTGTCATGTCACAAGTCATTTGCTTGTGTTAGCCCATGCATTCTTGAAAAACTCTGTGTCAGACAGGTTACGGAAACATGAAATTTATGTGACATGCCTGACTAGTTTTAAGCTGTTCAACACCCCCTAAAACATTAAAAAATGTAAGCCAGTGTTGGGTTCACGCAACCTTCATAAAACCATCACGCCCACTAGTCATGATGAGCTACGTTTCGGGCGCAGGACCACTGAATGCCTGTTACACAGCCAGGTTACGATTTCCGGGCTCAAGAATTGTTCTTGTGCTCTTGATATGGGGATGATTTATGAATTTTTTTCGTTTGTTACCAATTTCTGCTGCAGTATGGATGGCCTTAAGCGGACCAGCTTTCGCCGCGGCCAGCACCTCTGGTGTTGTGATCGGCTTGCATGGCGCCAAGCTTGCCAATACCCTGGTTTGCATTGACGCCAACCTGAATGCTCGCTGTGACAGCGGTGAAGTCAGCACACAGACCAATGCCAACGGCGAGTTTAACCTGGCAGGCCATGGTGCTCTGGTGGCGCAAGCAGGGAAGTCTGTGTACCGCGCAGCTGCCGAAAACACGACCGTTGTCAGTGCGTTGAGCACCGAAATCCTGGCGCTCATGGAAGGCAGCAATCTTGATTACATGACCGCACGCGATCGTCTGGCCGCCAGACTACACGTCAGCGGATCACAGCTCGAAGCTGACTTCACACAAACGAGCACTGGCGCCGACCTTGACAGCCTGATGACCGAAAACGATGAGCTGCAAAATCGCCTTGCCGAAGCGGTGCGTGAGGCTGGCAGCAAAGGCAATCTGAATAAAGCGCTGAGCAACCGTCTAAATCTGGACAAAATCGAGCATTTTGTCGTGATCTACCTCGAAAACCGCAGTTTTGACAATCTGTTTGGCAAATATCCAGGCGCCAACGGCCTGAATACACCGCAAGCTAAAGCGATCAAACAGGTAGACCGAGACTACACCACGACGCTGACCACCTTGCCACCGGCTTGGGGTGGCATGCTGGCCAATGGCCAGAAAAACACCGCTGGCCAGACCATCACCCAGGCACAAACCACTGGGGTGTGGCCCAATGCGCCCTTTCAGGTCGATGCCACGAGTGACCAGTTTGGCTATGGCCTGGTGACTGGTAACAACATCACCCGCGATCTGTATCACCGCTTTTTTGAGAACGCCATGCAAATCAATGGCGGCCTGAATAACCTTTATGCGGCCTTTAGTGATGCCGGTGGTTTATCCATGGGTTATTTTGATGGTAGCAAAATGCAACTGTGGGGGCTGGCGAAAAAGTACACCCTGGCAGATAACTTTTACCAGGCCGCATACGGCGGTTCATTCTTGAACCACCAGTATCTGGTCTGCGCTTGCGCACCGGCAATTTCCGCCGATACCGTCGCCAATAACAAAGCTTCTCTCAACGTCTTGACTACCCCAGTCAACGGCGTGCCACAATTGGCCCGCAACAGCTCCATGAGCGCCTCTGCGATTGGCACCAACGCCACCAACACCTCATTCAAGAGCGGCAATATTGCCCCATTGGACTACTTTGGTGCGGGTGACGGCTATCGCGCCGTGAACACCATGCAGCCACCATTCCAACCCAGTGGCAATGCGCCGGTGACCAGCGCCTCAGGTAACCAGTTGCTGTACGCCAACCCATCAGCTTCGACCACCTTGCCAGCACAAACCATCACCACCATTGCAGACCTGCTGGATAGCAAGCAAATCAGCTGGAAATGGTACTCAGGCGGCTGGAGCGACGCGGTCAATGATCGCAGCAATGTCTACAAGTCAAACAGCTTTGGCGTGGCAGATGCGACCCATGGCGACTTTCAGGCCCATCACCAGCCATTTAACTACTATGCAAATTTTGACCCAGTGGCCCATGGCACCTACCGTAACAGCCACCTGCAAGACCGTGCAGATTTGTTGAATGACATTACACAAGGCACCTTGCCAGCCGTGTCGTTCTATAAACCGATTGGCAACCTGAACCAGCACCCAGGCTATACCAACGTCACCAATGCGGATGATGAAGTGATGACCATCATCAGCCAGTTGCAAAACAGCCCGCAATGGAATAACACCCTGGTATTGATTACCTATGATGAATTTGGCGGCCAGTTTGACCATGCCGTGCCCCCAAAAGGCGATTTGATCGGGCCAGGCACACGTATTCCGGCCTTGATCATTTCACCTTTTGCCAAAAAAGGCGCAGTCGATCATACCCAGTATGACACCGGTTCTGCCTTGCGTTTTATCACACACCGCTACTCACTGCCACCATTGGACGGCCTGAAAAAGCGTGATGAAAGCTTGCAAAGCCATGGTGCCAACATCATGGGCGACCTGACCAACGCCCTGGCATTCTAATCATTACAACATACGGCGCAGTTGGGTATCCCCAATTGCGCTGAATGAATCTTAACTTCTGGAGAAGAATCATGATCAAATCTTTGGGCTTTGCCACCCTGCTGGCCTTCACCTTCGCATCCAACAGCAGTGTTGCGGCCACCCCTACCATCGTGTTTTCAAGTGCTGACTATGTGAGCGAATCTGCCGCTTTCGGTAGTTACATCATCGATAACACGGATTATCTGGGTGTACGCCTCACCTTGAGCAGCAGCATGGATATTTCCTACATTGGCGGTAACTTCAGCCAATTCTCCGATGGCAATATCTTTGGGGCGATCGTCAGAGCCGGTGACTGGAATAGCAGCACCCTGGGCGCCAACAGCCTGGCACATACCGTCTTTGCAGCGACCGGTGGCGATCAACTCGCTTCACTGGGCAGCACCGTTCATCTGGCCGCAGGCAGCTATGACATCATCTTTGGTTCCGGTCAATTTGGCGCGACTGGCTACAGTGCACTGGTTGACACACAAGATGCTGCCAGCACCAGCAATATGTTCCAAAGTACCGACGCAGGCGTGACCATCAGCGCGCTGTCCGGCACGGCTGTACGCGTAACCGCCGCCGCAGTGCCAGAAGCCAGCAACACTGCGATGATGCTGGCCGGCCTGGGCTTGACTGGCCTGATGCTGCGCAGACGCCAGTCCAAATAATCACATTTTGTGCCCAACAAAGCGGATGAGCAGCCTGTTTATCCGCTTTTTTACTCACCTCATTCACAACCATGCTCAACTTGAAAACATTATTGCTGACCGTGCTTTGCTTCTCTTCTTTGCAATTGTCAGCTCAGGAAGATGAAGCCTTAGTCCCGCCGCTGGTACAAGAACCCCAGGCGGCCAGTACGCTGTCACCCGCCTCACGCACCCAGGCATTGACGGCGCTGGGCAAACGTCTGTTTCATGATCCGCAACTATCGGCTTCGGGCAAATTATCCTGCGCCAGCTGCCATCAGGCCCAGCACGCGTTTACGCCAGGCAACCCGCAGCCGGTTCAAAAGGGTGGCGACCATATGCAGTTAATGGGAACACGGGCAGTGCCTACCCTGATGTACTTGCAATCCACCCCGCCTTTCACAGAACACTACACCGAAGATGAGGGCTTACAGCCTGGCCTGGATAATGGTCCGGCAGGCGGATTCACCTGGGATGGCCGCGTCAACACGCTGGCCGAGCAAGCAAAAATCCCATTATTTTCAAGCAATGAAATGGCCTCGACACCGAGCCTGCTGGCCAAAAGAATACGCCAGGCTTATCCCCAGGCGTTCAGCCAGTTGTTTGGCACGGCCAGCTTGCAAGCCGACGCCGCCATCACGGATGCGGTTTTATTGGCGCTGCAAACCTACCAGCAAGATGCGACAGAATTTGCGCCCTACTCCAGCAAGTTTGATCACGTCATGCAAGGCCAGGCCCGCTTTACCGCGTTGGAGGAAAAAGGCCTGCGGCTATTTATGGACCCCAACAAAGGCAACTGTGCCAGTTGTCACCAGGCAGCAGTCGTCCATGGTGCCCTGCCGCAATTTACCGATCATGGCTATGCTGCACTGGGTCTGCCACGCAATCCACACATCGCGCAAAATCATGACCGGCACTATTACGACCTCGGCTTGTGCGGCCCGGCCAGACAGGATTTGAATGCAGAGTACTGTGGCTTGTTTAAGGTGCCGACGCTGCGCAATGTGGCGCGCAAAAAAAGCTTTTTCCATAATGGCGTGGTACACACCCTCAGAGATGCCGTGCGCTTTTATGCTGAACGCGATACGGCACCAGAAAAATGGTATCCGCATGACCGTACCGGCAAGCGCCTCAAATTCAATGACCTGCCAGAAAAGTATCAAGACAATATCGAGATGAAAGCCCCGTTTGGCCAACAGCCTGGTGACCCCGCCCCGCTGGATGCAAAGGAGATCGACGCGATTGTGGCCTTTTTAAAAACGCTCAACGATGAAGCGCGCACTGGCAGCCGCCTGGCCAGAGCACCATAATCGCAGCGCGCTATCCCCAAAAAGAAAAAGCCCCGACGGGTCGGGGCCAAAGAGACTTTAAACTTGAAAAACACGCCACAATTACACAAAAGCATCCAAAATGCTGACAATGAGCAGGATGAGCAATCCAAACCATAATACTTTTAGATTAAACCCTGTCATTTCTTGTGTCCTTGCGATGTGTGTAGAATACTTGCCTGGTTAAGCCGCCACAATGGCCCGTTCGGGTCATCTGTTTCAACCTCCGACCACGCCAGGCCAGACTGGCAAATGTGAGCATGACCACCATGGCTGATTAATGTTTTTACCGAATATCCAGACATTGCAGTCCTTAAACCCACTCCCGTGCCCGGCACTCGCTTTTAAGGTAGGCATAGTAAACCGGCGCAGCGACGATGCCTGGCAGCCCAAAAGTGGCCTCCATCAGTAACATGGCGACCAGCAACTCCCAGGCATGCGCGCGGATTTGCCCGCCAACAATACGTGCGTTTAAAAAGTATTCCAGCTTATGAATAACAATTAAAAAGGCTAGCGAGCCCATGGCGATCACAAAGGAATGGCTGGTACTGACTATGACAATCACGGTATTGGACATCAGGTTGCCCACCACGGGCAGCAAGCCAACCAGAAAGGTAATCGCAATCATGGTCTTGGTGAATGGCAGATGTACGCCGCACAACGGCAAAATCACGATCAGGTAAATCGCGGTCAGGCTGGCGTTGACCGCGGAAATTTTCACCTGCGCAAACACGATATTTTTAAACGCCAGCGCAAACAGCGTGATGCGATTGAGCAGGCTTTGCGCAAGCGGTTTATGGTTACCGTGTGTTTGCACATCATGCAAGGCGACCATGGCCCCGATCACCATGCCGATCAGAATATGCGCCAGATGATGCCCGGCCTCCTTGCCCAGCAATTGCCAATCTGCCGAATGTGAACGTAACCACTCAATCACGGTTTGCTGCAAGGTAATCGCATCATCTGGCAAACGCTCGTTGAGCCAGGGCGGCAACACTTTGCGCGAGTCTTCAATGATTCTAGCCAGTTGATCAAACAACATGGCCAAACCGCCGCTGTCACTGCGGATCAGCGTCACAATCCCCATGCCCAAGGCAACCAGCAGGCCGATCACCAGCGTGGCAATCAGCATGACTGCCAGCCATTTGGCATATTTACCCGGCAATTTGCGTGCAATCAGCGGCGAAATGACATGAATCAGCTCAAACACCAGCATGCCGACCAGTAACGCGGGCAATAATTGCACCTGCAATACCAGCCACATTAACCCTACCATGAGCAAACAGGTGGCAGTATCCAGTCGTTGGGTTTGGTTCACGTCGAACTCCGGTTCCTCAGTTGTTCAGTCTATTGCGCGACTAAAACTTGGCGCGTATTTGTTGGGCGGCATCCAGGGGCAGCTTGAGCAGAAAATGCACAGCCTCATCAAACTGCTTGTCCAGAATTTCGCCCTGGCACTTTTGTACTTCGCGGGTCAGTTCATCTACCCGTTTATAACTGGTTGAGATCTTCAGTTGCACCATCTCGACGAAAGGCATGCTTCCGGCTTGATCCATGGCCTGCTTGGCCGTGCCGCCATACGCCCGCACCAAGCCGCCAGTGCCTAAATTGATGCCACCATAATAGCGCACCACCGCCACACAGCAATTGACATAATTCTGCCCATCCAGCATTTGCATGATGGGTTTACCCGCCGTGCCTGCCGGCTCACCGGCATCTGAAAACCGCGCGACGATGCCCTCTGGAGTTTTCATGCGAAACGCATACGCCAAGTGGCCGGCAGTTTGATGCTCGCTGGCAAACTGACGTAAAAACAGGGCCAGTTCGCGCTCGTTTTCACAGCGCTTGGCGCGGGCGATAAAGCGGGATTTATTGATGGTTTGATCGGCTTGACCGAGTTGGCTAAACGTTTGCATGACACAGACTTCAGGATAACCCCTGTATTCTACCATCTGCATCGACGCTAATCCGGCTGCTGGCGGGCTGTTTGGGCAAGCCGGGCATGGTCATCACGTCTCCACAGATAGCGACTACAAAGCCTGCACCACGCGACAAACGCAGCTCTCGCACATGCAATGCATGATCCGCGGGCACATTGCGCAACTTGGGATCACACGAGAACGAATACTGCGTTTTGGCGACACACACCGGCAAGCCCTGGCTGACTTCTGCCAGACGGGCAAGTTGCTGTTGTGCCAGCGCACTAAAGGTCACCCCGCTGGCCCCATAGAGTTTTTGCGCAATGGTGTCTAGCTTTTCAGTCAGGGACAAATCGTCTGCATACAGTAACCAAGGCGTCGATGCTTGTTGGGCCTGGTCAGCCACCGCGTGCGCCAGCGCAATCGCCCCGGCGCCGCCCTGTGCCCAGTGATGGCAGACATGCAGACTGGCGCCCAAGGCTTGTACGGCTGCCTGTACTAACGCGATTTCGGCCTCGGTATCCGCGGTAAAGTGATTCAGCGCCACCACCACCGGCAAATTGAAATGCTGGCGTAAATTCGTCACATGCTTGCGAAGGTTGGCCACGCCTACCTGTAAAGCGGCGAGGTTTTCGCGGTTCAAGTCCGCCACATCCACCCCACCGTGATATTTCAAGGCGCGCACTGTAGCAACGATCACCGCCACATCCGGCCGCAGGCCAGACTGGCGGCATTTGATATCCATGAATTTTTCTGCACCGAGGTCGGCACCGAAGCCAGCTTCAGTCACCACATAATCCGCCAGACGCAAGGCGGTTTGTGTCGCTACCAGAGAGTTGCAGCCATGAGCAATATTGGCAAACGGCCCCCCATGTACCAGCGCCGGCGACCCTTCCAGGGTCTGTACCAGATTGGGTTGAAAAGCATCTTTAAGCAAGGCGGCCATGGCGCCTTCAGCCTGCAAGTCACTCGCCAGAATCGGGCTGCCTGCTGTACTCAAGCCGACCTGAATCCTTCCCAGTCTAGACGTCAAATCGGCCAGATCGGTCGCCAGGCAAAAAATGGCCATCACCTCACTGGCGACGGTGATATCAAAGCCGGTATGGGTATTATTTTCCAGCGTGAGCCGTCTTAAGGCGCGATCATTCATATCTATACAGCGGCGCCAGCTGACGGTGTCAAACTGCAGCGCATTGCCCTGATATATATGGTTATCTACAAGGGCAGCCAGCAAATTATTGGCGGCACTGATGGCATGAAAATCACCGGTAAAATGCAGGTTGATATTTTCCATCGGCACCACCTGCGCATAGCCGCCGCCGGTCGCCCCGCCTTTCATCCCAAACACCGGACCCAGAGAGGGTTCACGCAAACAGGCCATTGCCTGATACCCCGCCTGATTCAAGGCATCGGTCAATCCTATCGTGGTCGTGGTTTTGCCTTCGCCTGCCGGGGTCGGATTGATCGCCGTGACCAGGATCAATTTGGCTTTGGCAGGTTGCGCCTGCAAGCGGTTGACGGTGGCCTGCGTCAGTTTGGCCATATGCTGACCATAGGCATGCACATCGTCCGCCACCAGCCCAAGTTTGCTGGCTATGTTAACGATGGGCGTTAGCGTGGCGGCCTGGGCGATCGCGATATCACTGAGCATGTCTCTTCCTGACTGACTTCACGGTTAACGCTTGCTTTTGCCATTCCCCATGATGGAGCCTAGCACGCCACGGATAATCGCCCGCCCCAGTTGTGAGCCGATGGCGCGCGCGGCTGATTTGGCCGCAGACTCCAGCACCGAGTCTGAGCGGCTGGTTTTACCGCCTAGAATGCCGCCCAAATCAAAGCCTGAACTTTCTTCCTGTTGTTGTGCCTGCGTCGCAGCACTGGCCTGCTCCGCCCGCTGCTTGAGAATCTCATACGCAGATTCACGATCCACCAGCTTGTCGTATACGCCCACAACTAGAGACTGCGCCATCACCTGCTTGCGCTCCACATCGGTCGCCGGTCCGATCCGGCTCTCGGGTGGACAGACAAACACGCGCTCAACCGGCGTCGGCGCGCCTTTTTCATCCAAAAATGACACCAGCGCCTCGCCCACGCCTAACTCGGTAATCGCTGTGGCAACATCCAGCTTGGGATTGGCACGAAAGGTTTGAGCCGCCACTTGTACCGCTTTCTGGTCGCGCGGGGTAAACGCGCGCAAGGCATGCTGCACCCGATTACCCAATTGACCCAACACCACATCCGGAATATCCAGCGGGTTTTGCGACACAAAGTAGACGCCCACGCCTTTGGAGCGCACCAGGCGCACTACCTGCTCGATTTTTTGCATCAGAATGGTCGGCGCATCATTAAACAGCAAATGCGCCTCATCAAAGAAAAACACCAGTTTTGGCTTATCCAGGTCACCGACTTCAGGCAGTTTTTCAAACAACTCGGAGAGCAACCACAGCAAAAGCGTCGCATACACACGCGGCGAATTCAGCAACTTGTCCGCAGCCAGAATATTGATAAATCCCAATCCTTTGCCATCGGTTTGCATCATGTCTTCGAGATTCAAGGCCGGCTCACCAAACAGCACATCGCCACCTTCTGTCTCCAGTTGCAACAAGGCTCGCTGAATGGCACCAACACTGGCGGTAGAAATATTGCCGTACTGGGTCTGATAGGTGGCGGCATTTTCGGCACAATGTTGCGCCATGGCGCGCAAATCCTTTAAATCCAGCAGTAGCATGCCATTGTCATCGGCGATTTTGAAAATCGCATTCAAGACACCGCCCTGCACCTCATTAAGGTTCAGCATGCGTGCCAGCAGCAACGGCCCCATCTCACTCAAGGTGGTGCGCACCGGATGGCCTTTTTCACCAAACATATCCCAGAACATGACTGGATAGGCTTTATTCGCATAGCCAGTCAGCGCCAGCTGCTGCACACGCGCCTCGACCTTGGCGTTGCCACCGCCAACCTGACTCATGCCAGACAAATCGCCCTTCACATCAGCCATAAATACCGGCACACCAATACGCGAAAACTGCTCCGCCAGGCTTTGTAAAGTGACCGTTTTACCTGTCCCGGTAGCCCCGGCGATCAGGCCATGACGGTTGGCCATTTTGGGCAGCATCACACTTTCGATGTCATTATTTTTTGCGATGAGCATAGGTTGAACCATGGAATGCACTCTTAACAATTAAAGTTAAGTTGAGTATAGGGGATGGCTCTAAAAAGGGGAAGATTGTTGTTTTGCCTTAAATGAGAAATCGTTTAAAAAACTTTTAACCACAGAAACACCGAGAAAAGCGATGAGTGTGCACCACAGTAAATCAGAACATAGCGGATTGATGTTGTTCCCTCTGTGGCCTATGTGTTCTCTGTGGTTAAAAAATGTTTTTGTAAGAACTATCAAAAATCCCCACGTCGGGCTTTTTCCATCAACTCAATCAAGGCATTTTCAAGCTGTTGTGCCGAGGCTTGCGCCCTGGCGGTGGGATGCTTGATATTTTTCAAGTCATGCGTGGGTCTGTCCAGCCCCAGATAAAGTTGCCGCTTGCCGTGCGCATCCGGCTTTTCATAAATGGCCAGGCGGCAAGGCGCAAACACCAGAAATTCGGGGTGATCGAGGATAATTTCGGTGCCCATGCTCAGGTTACAAAAGGTGCGGACTTCTTTGATGCCTTGCGGATCCTGGCCGCGCTGTTTCATATGGTCACCAATCGGGAAGTTGGCAGGGTTTACAAAATTCATGCCCTCAGAGAGCGATTTAAGGCTATCTACCAGATCCTGATAACTCACGCCAGGCTGCACCGGCACTTCATAAATGGCGTTATCGAGATCCACATCTGGCATGCCATGACCAATGACACGGACATGCGCCGGCGCGGCCCAAACCGAGCAATGGATAAAAAAACAGAGGCAACACCATCCCTTGAGGTGACTTAAACGCATGAAAGACCTCTCTATCTGTGAAGACTATGCAGCATTACAGCATGCCGCTACGCAGACCAATGTGACGCGCATCACAAGTCCTGATGCAAGGCCCGTTGCACACTGCGCTTGTCATATTGCGGTGACAGCATGGTAATAAAGTTAAGCATGTAATCACGCAAAAAAGCATCCCTGCGCACACCCAGATAAGTGGTGCTGTCAGGAAATAGATGGCTGCAGTCCAGACTTTTTAGCGGTGCATCGCGGGTTTCCTCATAAGCCATATTGGCAATCAACCCAATACCCAGCCCCAGATTGACATAGGTTTTGATCACGTCTGCATCAATCGCCGTAAACACCACATTGGGCTGCAGACCGGCATCGTGAAAGACTTTAGACACCAGTGTGCCGCCAGTAAAGGCAAAGTCATAGGTGATCAGCGGATAGTTGACCAGATCTTTCAGGCTGATGGTTTTCTTTTCCAGCAAGGGATGTTGCGACGGCACGACCAGGCACCGGTTCCAGCTGTAGCATGGCAAGCACGACAAACGGTCATCCTTGCTGATGTTCTCGGTCGCAATGCCGATATCGGCTTCTCCGGCAGCAACCTGTTCGGTGACTTGCGACGGGTTGCCCTGATGAATCGTCAATTTCACATTGGGATACTGCGCCATGAACTGCTTGACCGCAGCAGGCAGGCGATAACGCGCTTGCGTATGGGTAGTGGCAATGGTCAGTTCACCACTGTCTTCGCGGCTGTATTCGTCGCCCACCCGTTTGATATTCTGCATGTCCAGCATGACACGCGCGGCCAGCTCGACAATTTTACGGCCAGGCTCAGTCACGCCGATGAGGCGTTTGCCATTACGCTGAAAAATCTGCAATCCCAACTCTTCCTCTAACAGCTGGATTTGCTTGCTAACCCCAGGTTGGGAGGTATGCAATGCCTCAGAGGCAGCAGAAATATTCAAATGCTGCCGCACCACCTCATGCACATACCGTAACTGGTGAAACTTCATAGATCACCCTTTATAACCAAAAGCTATATCATAGAAGAATTTATTATTAAATCAACACTTAAAAACTTGTTATGATGCCGCGCTTAACTTTTCAAGATACTCCTCATGGAATTCGGATACATATTGGCAGGCTTTGTCGTGGGCTTTTTGGTTGGTCTGACGGGCGTTGGCGGCGGCTCATTAATGACGCCAATTCTGTTGCTTATTTATAACATCAAGCCCGCCGTCGCCGTAGGGACAGACCTGCTCTATGCCTCGATCACAAAATCTGTGGGGATTTTTGCGCATGGCAAACTGGGCAATATTGACTGGCGTATCGTCAAACGCTTGGCCATGGGTAGCGTTCCAGCGTCTCTGTTAACGCTGTGGGCCTTGCACAGCATGGATTTACAGTCAGGCGAAGTGGTATCCACAATCAAATTCTGGTTAGGCATTGCCTTGATGGTGACCTCAGCGGCCGTGCTGTTACGCAACAAATTAATCGCCTTAGTCTCCAAAGACGAATGGATTCCAGCCCATTACGTACCTCCGGCCACCGTATTACTCGGGGTTGTACTGGGCGCGCTGGTCACGCTGACCTCGGTCGGTGCGGGCGCGCTGGGGGTAACAGCGCTGATTCTGCTATATCCCAAGGAGAAAATCACCACGATTGTCGGCAGTGATATTGCGCATGCCGTCCCGCTGACGCTGGTGGCCGGTCTAGGCCATGCCTCCCTGGGCACCATAGACTACCAGTTACTCGGCACCTTGCTGATCGGTTCCATACCGGGCATTTACCTGGGTAGCCATATGAGCTCACGTGTTGCAGAACACTGGGTACGTATTGCCTTGGCTATGATATTGATTTATGTAGGCTTTAAGCTAGTTTTCCATTAAAATACTGCCTCTTCGCTTTTTGCGAACAAAGTGACTCAAGCATGTACAAATACGATCCTATAGACCAACAAATTGTCAATGAACGTGTCGCCCAGTACCGCGACCAGACCCGCCGCTATTTGGCAGGCGAACTCACGGATGAAGAGTTCCGCCCGCTGCGTCTGCAAAACGGCCTGTATATTCAGCGCCATGCACCGATGCTGCGGATTGCCGTACCTTACGGACTCATGTCCAGCAAACAATTACGCAAACTGGCAGACATTGCCAAGCGCTATGACCGTGGCTATGGTCACTTTAGTACCCGTCAGAACTTGCAGCTCAATTGGCCCAAACTGGAAGACACCCCGGAGATTCTGGCTGAGCTGGCGACCGTAGAAATGCACGCCATTCAAACCTCAGGCAACTGCATCCGTAATATCACGACCGACCAGTTTGCCGGCATTGCGCCCGACGAGATCATTGATCCGCGCGCCATTGCTGAAATCATGCGCCAGTGGAGTACCTTCCATCCTGAATTCGCCCTGTTGCCACGTAAGTTCAAGATTGCCGTCTCAGGCACTGAACAAGACCGTGCGATTGTGCAGGCGCATGACATTGGCCTCGAATTTTACAAAGACGCACAAGGCCAGATGGCGATCAAAGTCTGGGTGGGTGGTGGCTTGGGCCGTACACCGATCCTGGGCACTGTGATTCGCGAACATCTGGAATGGCAACATGTGTTGTCTTACTGCGAAGCGGTGATCCGTGTCTATAACATTCACGGCCGTCGTGACAACATCTACAAAGCCCGCATCAAGATTCTGGTGAAGGCGCTGGGCATTGATGAATTCAGACGCCAGGTAGATGAGGAATGGGCCCACCTCAAAGACGGTCCACTCACCATCACTCAAGCCGAACTAGACCGCGTGGCGCATTACTTTGAGCCCATGCCATACAAAACATTACCAGCGCATGATGCCTCTTTTGATGCTGCCGTAGCCAGCAATCCGGCATTTGCTGCCTGGGTCAAACGTTGTGTCCATGCGCACCGTGTTGCAGGCTATCGCGCGGTGACCTTGTCACTGAAACCACACGGCAAAGCGCCTGGGGATATCACCAGCGAGCAAATGCACGTGGTGGCTGACTTGGCCGATGCCTACAGTTTTGGCGAGCTGCGCTCCTCTCACGAGCAAAACCTGATTCTGGCCGACGTGCAATTGTCTGACCTGTTTGCCGTGTGGGAAAAAGCCCGCGCAGCCGGACTGGCCACGCCTAACATCGGCTTGCTGACGGACATTATCTGCTGCCCTGGCGGTGACTTCTGCAGCCTGGCCAATGCCAAATCGATTCCGATTGCTGAAGCCATTCAGATGCAGTTCGACAATCTGGACTACCTGTATGAAATCGGTGACCTTGAGCTCAATATCTCTGGTTGCATGAATGCCTGCGGCCATCACCATGTCGGCCATATCGGCATTCTGGGTGTGGATAAGGATGGTTCGGAGTGGTACCAGGTCACCATTGGTGGCAAGCAAGGTAATGATGCCAGCATCGGTACCGTGATCGGCCCTTCATTCTCGGCAGAAGAAATGCCAGGCGTAGTCAAACGCCTGATTGAGGTCTATGTGCGTGAGCGTAGCGACGAAGAGCGTTTTATCGACACGGTACGTCGTTTGGGCGTAGCGCCGTTCAAGGCCCACGTCTACGCTGAGAAGGAGTCTGCATAATGAGTCAATTAATTCAACTGGGCAGCAACGGCCAGGCCAGCATTGTGGCAGATACTTGGACCCGCGTGGTCCCACCGGCCCCGGCTGAAGAGTCTGTCCGCAAGCAGGCTGGGAAAGTCGTGCTGTTCAAACTGACTGGCGAGCAAACCTATAGTCCAGAACAAATTGCGAATACGCAGATACCAGCCACCGGCAAAATTCTGGTGCCGCTCGCTGTCTGGCAGGCCCGCAAGGCAGAGTTGCAAGTGCGCCTGGCGGCTGGCGAGCTCGGCATTGTGCTGGCCACCAACGAAACCGCCGAGACACTGCAAGCCGAATTTGCAGATTTGAATACCTTGCCAATCATTGCGATTTATGTGGAACGCTTTGCCGATGGCCGCATTTTCACCTTGGGCAACTGGCTACGCACGCGTTACGGGTTTAAAAACGAATTGCGCGCGATTGGCGATGTATTGCGTGATCAATTGTTCTTTCACAAGCGCGCAGGCTTCACCAGCTTTTTAATTCGTGCTGACCGCTCGGCCGAAGATGCACTGGCCAGCCTGAATGACTTCAGCCAGCCCTATCAGGGCGCGGTAGGTGATGTGCCAGTGTGGAGAAGGATACAGCGCGCATGAGTTTCGGCGTCAGCATGCTCAAACCGGCAGCCAGCAATCCTGCGACACGCCCTGAGCTGACAGAAGCCCTGGTTGCTTCTGTCCAGGCCAAGCGCGCCCAAGTAGTAGCCCTGCTTCAGTCTGCGGCGGCAGAGTTTCCGGCCATCACTTTTGCCAATAGCTATGGCGCTGAAGACATGGTGTTGACTGACTTGATCGCCAAAGAGGCCCTGCCCATCGAGATTTTCTCACTGGACACGGGTCGACTGCCCGCAGAAACCTACACCCTGATGGGGGAAGTTGAGCACACCTACGCCACCAAACCGGTGGTGTTTTTCCCCAAGCATGAAGCCGTAGAGCAGTATGTGCGTAGCCAGGGCATCAATGCCTTCTATGACAGCATAGAACTGCGTAAGGCCTGCTGCCATATGCGCAAAGTGGAGCCGCTGCAACGTGCACTGGCTGGCAAACAAGCCTGGATCACCGGCATGCGTGCTGAACAAGCCACCACCCGCAGCAATTTGCCTGTCCGTGAATTTGACGCAGGCAACAAACTGGAAAAATTCAACCCGCTTAGTGACTGGACAGAAAAAGAAGTCTGGGCCTATATCCGGTTGCATGAAGTGCCTTACAACGCCCTGCATGACCAGTTTTACCCCAGCATTGGCTGTGCACCTTGTACGCGTGCCGTCGCCATGGGTGAAGATATCCGTGCCGGTCGCTGGTGGTGGGAAGATCCGACCAGCAAAGAGTGCGGTTTGCACGTAAAGAAATAGTTAACTGCCGGTAAAACGTTAAAGCAGTAATGAGCGTGTATCTACGTTGATCGGCGGTAAAAATTTGATTGGTAATAAATTAAGATGACAACGAAACAACCTTTATCACATCTCGACTGGCTCGAAGCTGAAGCCATTCATATCCTGCGTGAAGTGGCTGGTCAGTGCGCCAACCCTGTGTTGCTGTTCTCCGGCGGCAAGGATTCGTTGTGCATTTTGCGTCTGGCAGAAAAAGCCTTCCGCCCAGGTCGCTTCCCTTTCCCGCTCATGCATATCGACACCGGTCACAACTATCAGGAAGTGGTCAATTTCCGTGACCAGCGCGCTGCCGAGCTAGGCGAGCGCCTGATTGTGCGTTCAGTGGAAGACTCCATGAAGCGTGGCACTGTGGTGCTGAAAACGCCGGATGAGCCACGCAACAAACATCAGTCGGTGACCCTGCTGGAAGCCATTGAAGAGTTCGGTTTTGACTGCTGCATCGGCGGCGCCCGCCGTGATGAAGAAAAAGCGCGCGCCAAGGAACGGATCATGAGTTTCCGTGACGAGTTTGGCCAATGGGATCCGAAAAACCAGCGGCCGGAATTATGGAACCTGTACAACGCCCGTGTGCACAAAGGGGAAAACATCCGCGCCTTCCCGATCTCAAACTGGACGGAAATGGATGTCTGGCAATATATCGAGCGTGAAAAACTGGAGCTGCCTAGCATCTACTTTGCCCACCAGCGCGATGTGGTGATGCGTCATGGTGCGATTTTCCCGGTCAACGTGCCGCTGACTTCTGGCGAATTGATCAACCAGCCCAAGGCCGGTGAAGAAGTCATCAACATGCAGGTACGTTTCCGTACCGTCGGTGACGTCACCTGTACAGCGCCCGTCATTTCTGATGCCGATGATGTGAGCAAAATCGTGGTAGAAACCGCCACCACCACCATTACCGAGCGTGGCGCAACGCGTCTGGACGATCAAACTTCCGAGGCTTCGATGGAGCAGCGTAAGAAAGAAGGTTATTTCTAATATGACAACACAACACAACGACTCTTTGCTGCGCTTCATGACCTGCGGCAGCGTGGATGATGGCAAAAGCACGCTGATTGGCCGCTTGCTGTATGACACTAAAACCATCCTGGCAGATACGCTCAACAACATTGAACGTACTTCGAAAAAACGCGGTATGGAAGCCGTGGATCTCTCCTTGCTGACCGATGGTTTGCAAGCCGAGCGCGAACAAGGCATTACCATTGATGTGGCTTACCGCTATTTCAGCACCGGTACCCGCAAATACATCATCGCCGATGCCCCTGGTCACGAGCAATACACCCGCAACATGGTGACCGCCGCATCAACGGCTAACCTGGCGATTATCCTGATCGATGCGCGTAAAGGCGTACTGACCCAAACCCGCCGCCACAGTTATCTGGCGCATCTGGTCGGCATTCCCCATATTGTCGTGGCAGTGAACAAGATGGATCTGGTCAATTATGACCAAGCCGTCTTTGACAAAATCAAGGCGGATTACACGGCATTCGCCACCGAGATCGGTCTGGCGCAAGCGCGTGACATCAAATTCATTCCCATGTCTGCACTCAATGGTGACATGCTGGTAGACCGTCTGGAGAATCTGAACTGGTACCAGGGCGAAACCTTGCTGGAGCTGCTGGAAGCGGCCCCGGCTTCAAATAGCGAGGCATCAGAAGCCTTCCGCTTCCCGGTACAGTTTGTCTGCCGCCCACATGATTCAGCCAATCCCGACCTGCATGATTTCCGTGGCTTTATGGGGCGCGTTGAGTCCGGCGAAATCGCCGTCGGTGATGCGGTCACAGTATTGCCGAACGGTTACCAGTCTAAAGTCAAGGCGATTCAACTGGGCGCCGAGCAACTGCAACGTGCGCAAACGGAGCAAAGCGTAACCCTGCTGCTTGAAGATGAAATTGATACCTCACGCGGCGATATGATCGTGAAAACCAGTCAAGCGCCTGAAGCCGTCAAACACATTGAAGCACATGTCTGCTGGCTGTCAGAAACCCCATTGTCGCCGGCACGGACTTACATAGTGCGTCACACCACGCGCGAATCCAAAGCCAAAATCGGCAGCATTCAATACAAGGTAGACGTCAATACGCTGGAGCAACAGGCGACTACTGATCTCAAAATGAATGATATCGCCCGCGTAAGCTTTAAGCTGGCGCAACCGCTAATGGTAGACAGCTATGATAAAAACCGTGCCACCGGCGCGTTTATCGTTATTGACGAGAGCACCAACAACACGGTTGGCGCAGGCATGATTGTCTAAACCAGCGCAAGCGGATGTCACACAAAGCCATCCATCGTCAATTTGGCTAAATTGCAATAAAATATCGTTTTGGCCCTAAAAGCCCACAAAGGATTTAAAACATGACTTATGTAGTAACCGAAAATTGTATTCAGTGCAAATATACCGACTGCGTAGATGTGTGCCCGGTAGACTGCTTTGTTGAAGGCCCTAACTTTCTGGCAATCAACCCGGATGAGTGCATTGACTGCACGCTGTGTGTGGCCGAATGCCCGGCAGAAGCCATTTTCTCTGAAGATGATGTGCCAGCCAACCAGCAGCACTTTATCGAACTCAATGCCCGTTTGGCAAAAGTCTGGCCGACCATTACCGCACGCAAGGAACCCTTGCCGAATGCCGATGAAATGAATGGCAAATCCGGCAAGACTGAACTGCTGGTCGAATAAGTTTTTCTGGCCTTGAGGTCACAAAAAAGCCGCTTTTAAAAAGCGGCTTTTTTATTGCGACTGGCATCCAAGTGCTTAACTGTCCATGGCTATGAGCAGTTTTTTAACTGGTGCATAACTGCGCCTGTGCTCAGGCGTGACGCCATGTAAGGCCAGGCGCTCAAGATGCAACGCGGTGGGATAGCCTTTATGCTGGGCAAAGCCATAGTCGGGATATTGCGCGTCTAATTCCAGCAATGAAGCATCTCTGGCGGTCTTGGCCAAAATAGAGGCTGCCGAAATTTCAGCCACTTTGCTATCGCCTTTGACAATGGCTTCACAAGGGATCTGGAATGCAGGTTTACGATTACCGTCCACCTGGATCAGTGTGGCCTGTACATCAAACTGGTCGCACATGGCCTGGTAAGCACGCTGCATGGCGAGCAGGCTGGCCTGCAAGATATTGATCCGATCAATATCTTGCGCACTGACGCTGGCAATGCCCCAGGCCAAAGCCTGTTGTTTGATGGTGATCGCCAGTGCGTCACGCTTGGCTTCAGATAACTTTTTCGAGTCTGCCAGGCCTGCGATAGGTCTGGACGGATCCAGAATGACTGCGGCGGCATACACTGCGCCAGCCAAAGGTCCCCTACCTGCTTCATCAATACCACACAGCATTTGCATCGCGTTAAGCCTGAAGAAACTGTCTAATCACAGCCGCCGCTTTTTGCGCGCTGTTTTGCTTGAGCTGCGCGTGAATATGGCGATACTTTTCTTGTAGCGCACTCAAGCCAACTTTATCAGCCAGCAGATTGTAGAGTGTTTGCGCAATGCGCTCCGGAGTCGCGTCATCCTGTAACAATTCAGGCACAATAAACTCACCAGCCAGGATGTTAGGCAAGCCAACATAAGGCTGCAGACGCATACGTTTAAGCAATTGCCAGCTCATATTGGACATCTTGTAGGTAATGACCATCGGCTTCTTGAGCAACGCGGCTTCCAAGGTTGCTGTGCCTGAGGCGACCAGCACCGCATCTGCGGCTGTCATCGCATCATGTGCGTGGCCGAACATGATTTGCAGGTCTATGCTGGTCTCAGGTTTTTGCGTTAATAACTGGTGCCAGGCACTGGTAAAAATATCACGGGTTTCTCGCGTCACCAATGGCACCAGAAACTGCGCTTGCTGGCCGTTTTCACGCATCAGGCGATCAAATACAATCGCTGTTTCCAGAACAAGTTCTGCATGAAACGTCACCTCTGACTGGCGGCTACCAGGCAGCATCGCAATCACCACTGTGTCTTTTTTGAGTTTGAGTTTCTCGCGGGCTTGCTCAACAGGCGGCTCCATCGGTAGCGCATCCGCCAGAGGATGGCCGATATAGGTGACAGGCACGCCGACCTGCTGGTAAAGCGCAGGTTCAAACGGAAACAAGGCCAGCATATGTGAAACCGCCCGCTTGATTTTGTGAATCCGGTTTTTACGCCACGCCCAGATAGAGGGGCTGACATAATGCACAGTCGCGATGCCCTTGGCTTTGAGCTTACGCTCCAGCCAAAAGTTAAAGTCTGGGGCATCAATACCGATGAATACATCGGGCTTTTCAGTGAGAATCTGCTTGTACAACTGGCGGCGTAACTTGAGCAGGCCCCATAGATGCTTGAGCACTTCAAGATAGCCACGTACCGATAAACGTTCGATCGGGAATAAGGATTTGGCACCCAGGCTCATCATTTTAGGACCCGCAATGCCAAAAATCTCGACGTCAGGTTGCGCTGCTTTCAGCTCCTGAATCAAGTGATAGCCCAGCAAGTCTCCGGAGGCCTCTCCCGCCACCATTGCAATCTTAGCCATAATGTGTGTGAATTAACGGACAATGCCGCGCGTGGTCTGCGCGAGAAAACGGGTCATCAAGCCAATTTCCGGGCAGGATGTTTCCATGTCAGCCAAGGCCGCTTTTGCTTCTTCTAACGACAAGCCTTGACGATAAAGCACTTTATAGGCGCGCTTGATTTGCTGTATGGTCTCAGCACTAAAGCCTCTACGCTTGAGGCCCTCGGCATTAATCCCATGCGGCTGCGCGTCATACCCCGCTGCCGTCACATAGGGCGGAATATCCTTGAACACCACAGACCCAACCGCGGTAATAATATGCTCACCGATCTGGCAATATTGGTGGATTAAGGTAAAGCCGCCAAGAATGGCATGATCATAAATAGTGACATGCCCTGCCAGCGAGGAGTTATTCGCCATGATGGTATGGTTGCCAACGATGCAATCATGGGCAATATGTACATAAGCCATAATCCAGTTATGACTGCCGATTTTGGTCGTGCCTTTATCCTGAACCGTGCCACGATTAAAGGTACAAAACTCACGGATGACATTGTGATCACCGATTTCCAGCAGCGTAGGCTCATCCTTGAATTTTTTGTCTTGTGGCTTTGCCCCTAGCGATGAGAATTGAAAAATCTCGTTATGCTTACCAATGGTGGTGGGGCCTTCAATCACCACATGTGAGGCGATTTTGGTACCCGCATCAATACGGACACCCGCACCTATGGTGCTATACGCGCCCACTTCGACCGAGCTATCCAGCTCGGCTTTGGGATCAATAATTGCGGTAGGATGAATCAAACTTTGCATGTTTCGCCTGCTACGCCCTCATGAGCGCAGTATCATATCGTTATTTTTCAATGGCTTTCAGGATACACATCATGTTGGCCTCGGCCACCACTTCGTCTCCTACTTTGGCCACGGCGACATATTTCCATATACCCTTCAGGATACGGTCAATTTTGACATTGAGCACGATCTGATCACCTGGGGACACCGGCTTTTTAAAGCGCACATTGTCTATGCCAGCAAAATAATATACGGAGTCATTGGTCGGCTTGGTACCCATCGTTTTAAATGACAGGATGGCTGCCGCCTGTGCCATGGCCTCAACAATCAAGACGCCCGGCATCACAGGGTGGTATGGAAAATGGCCTGGAAAATAAGGCTCGTTGACCGAAACGTTTTTGACGGCGGTGATCTCTTTACCCAACTCCATAGACAGTACGCGGTCAACCAGCACAAACGGATAACGGTGCGGTAAATGTTCTAGTATCTCATGAATATCCATGCTATTCATTGGGTTCTCAGCCATAGTCTCTCTCAATCTTTTGAATGTCTCTGTATATTGCTAATTGCTTGCTCAAGCTGCTTGAGCTTGAGCTGATATTGTTCCAGATGCCGGATATTGGCCGCGGTCCGCAACCAGTCTGCATGTTTTTGGAATGGCATGAGCGCCGTATAAGTGCCTGCCTGCTGGATAGAGCGCATAATCATGGAACCAGGCGAGATGGTGACACCATCTGCAATCTGCAGATGGCCCAAAATCATGGCCGCGCCACCGATTTTGCAATGTTCACCGATCACTGCACTTCCTGCGATGCCCACGCAGCCAGCAATCACCGTATGCGCGCCAATGCGGACATTATGGGCGACCTGTATTAAATTGTCCAACTTCACACCGTCTGCAATGACCGTGTCATCCAAAGCGCCGCGATCGACTGTGGTATTTGCACCGATATCCACGTGATTTCCGATCACTACCCGGCCTATCTGCGGTATTTTAACCCATTCGCCCTGCGCTTCTGCGTAACCAAAGCCATCATTTCCAATAATACAGCCAGAAAACAAATGGCAATGGCTGCCAATCTGGCTGCCATGCTTGACCACCACACGCGGTTCCAGCACGGTATGCGCACCAATGCTTACATCGTCTTCGATCACGCAACCGGCACCAATTCTGACCCCTTCGCCCAGCACAACGCGGTCACCAATATAAACCTGCGCCTCAACGGTTAACTCGGACTCATGCTGTACCGCTTGCCCAAGCACGGCGGTTGCATGAATCTGGTTCTGGTAAGTACGCGGCGGATTCAATAGCGCGGACAGCCTTGCGAAGTAGGCATAAGGATTATCCGTCAGAATACACGGCAGTGCCGTTAAATGCTGATGCTCAGGCCGTAAAATGATGGCAGATGCCTGAGTGGCCTGTAAGGATTGTGTATATTTGGTATCGTTAAAAAAAGCAATGCTGCCTGGCTGCGCCTGCGACAAGGAAGCCATGCGAGACACGGTCAGGGCGCTCGCATGTTGTGACTGCTCGCCTAGCCATAGCTCACCGCCCAGAGACGCAACAATCTCTTGTAATGTATAGTGTTGCGCCATAAAAAAACAACCCTAGAAAACAACTTTAGAAAAATAACTCGAAAACAACATGACTAAGCAGCGGACAACCCAAAGCCAGGCAAAATCTCTATTTTTTACCTAGCAATTTCAGCACTTTATCCGTGATATCAATACGCTTGCTGGCATAAGCAACTCCACTGTAGGCGACTAGATCATAGCCTTCGTTCTCAGCCACGGTCTGAACCGCTTTATTGATACGTTCTTGCAACAAGGCCAGCTCTTCATTTTTGCGCAAATTAATATCTTCACGCAATTCACGCTGCTTGCTCTGAAATTCAAGGCGTGAATTGTTCAATTGACGCTCTTTCAGGCGGCGATCTGACTCAGTCAAATTTGAACGATCATGATCGAGCTGCGTTTCCAACTCACGAATCTGTTTTTGCAGCTTATCAAGCTCGAGTGAGCGCGGACTAAACTCTTTTTCAAGCTTTTTACCCGTCTCGGCGGTTTGCGGTGCCTCTTGCAGAAGCTTGTCCACCTGTACATACCCGACTTTGTAATAATCGGCGGCTTGTGCATGAGCACAACACAATACAATCGCTAGCACGCTAAACCAGATGCTTCTCATGAGAGTCCTCCTTTCCGCGCCAGCATGATGAGTGATTTGACACAGCATGCGTTAGAACTGCTGTCCAAACTGGAATTGCAGCACTTGTGTGTTGTCATAACTTTTACTATTCAAAGGCTTGGCCAGTACCAATTTCAACGGTCCAAATGGCGACACCCAGGTCACGCCTGCACCGGTTGAGAACCGCAAATATTCCGAGTTAATCGGATCATCTTGCCCGTAAACTCCCCCCGCATCCAAGAACACGCTCAGTCGGAACTGACTAGACTGGGTGACAAACGGCACTGGCATAAACAATTCCGCATTGCCTAAAACCTCTTTGGTGCCGCCCAGCGCATACGTTGAACCTGACGTTGGGTTTATACCTCTAGGGCCTAATGAAGAGTTCACAAAACCGCGGACACTGTTTACACCACCCAGATAAAAGTTTTTAAAGAAAGGATAGTTTTTACCACCATAACTGTTCGCATAGCCAACTTGCCCGTTTAGCATGAAGGTAAAGTTATCATTTAACTCTTTATACCAGGCATGCTGGTAAGTGGTTTTGTAATACTGCAGATTGAGCCCCGGCACACTGACCTCGCCAGAGAGTCTTTGTAACACACCGCGATGCGGGAAAAGAATGCTGTCCCTGGAGTCAAAGGTCCAGCTGGCATTGGCCACTAAGGAGTTGCTGTCACAGCCACTGGTATTACCGCAGAAGTTAATGTATTGGATCGGACTGCTGCTACTCAAGCTGACATTGGTAAAGTCTAGCGTCAGCCCGGCATTGACAAAGTCCCTTTCTGACAGCGGCATACCAAAGTTAACACCCACGCCATAAGAACGGCTGCTATAGGTACCCACATTTAACAAACTACTATTGGTATTACCAGTGTTGACATCACGCCGGTAAATATCAAAACCACGACTGATCCCGTCTGGGGTGAAGTATGGGTTGGTATAGGATAACGAGTAGGTTTTATTGTAGTTACTGGTATTAACCACCAACGCGACACGGTTACCGGTGCCGAGGAAGTTCGGCTGGTTGACGTTGAAGCCCAGAATCACGCCACTGCTACTGGACAAACCAGCACCGAACTGGACACTACCGGTGGCCTTTTCTGCAACCGTCACGTTCATATCGACCTGATCATTGATGCCAGGGACAGAAGGCGTCTCCAGCTCGACCGTGTCAAAGAAGTTCAAGCGCTGGATACGCTCTTTTGAACGCTTGATTTTATCGCCTGCATACCAGGCAGACTCTAGTTGACGCATCTCGCGTCTGACCACCGCATCACGCGTACGTGTGTTCCCTTGTACGTTAATCCGTCTGACATAGACTTTACGGCCAGGATCAACAAAGAAGGTAAATGCAACAGTATGCTCTTGCTTATTGATCTCGGGCACCGCGTTGACATTGGCAAAGGCATAGCCTTCTTCGCCCAGCTTGTCATTAATGTTTTTGCTGGCGTCGGTGACTTTTTGGCGATTGAATACTTCGCCATCCTGAATATTAATCAGTTTGCGCAGATCGTCTTCTGGCAGCAATGTCTCGCCAGCCAGCTTGGTTTTGCTGATATTGTATTTATCACCCTCGGTGATATTGATGGTGATATACACGTCCCGCTTGTCTGGCGAAATGGAAACTTGCGTGGAATCAATCGCAAACTCCAGATAGCCCTGGTTCATGTAAAACGAACGTAAGGCTTCCAGGTCCGCAGTCAGCTTTTGCTTGGAATACTGGTCATCCTTGTTCCACCAGCTCATCCAGTTTGGAGTCGTCAGTTGAAAGTTTGCACGCAAATCCTGCGTGGTAAACAAATGATTACCCACGATATTGATATCGCGGATTTTGGCTGCAGGGCCTTCGGTAATCTCAAAGCGGATAGCGACGCGGTTACGCTCCAGCGGACTTGCCGTGGCTTTAACCTCTGCGCTGTACTTGCCTTGTGACAGATACTGGCGCTTGATTTCCTGTTCGGCGCGATCTAACTGGGCTTTATCAAAAATCTGCCCTTCGGCAATGCCGATCTGCTTCAGGCCCTCTTTGATTTTGTCCGTTTGAAACGATTTGTTTCCGCTAAAATCAATTTGTGAGATAGAGGGGCGTTCCTGAACGGTGACAACCAGCACATCGCCTTCATTTTCAATACGCACATCCTTGAAAAATCCGGTGGCATAGAGGGATTTAATCGCTTGCGCAGCTTTTTCATCACTCATGACATCGCCCACCTGCATGGGCAAGTAGTTAAATACAGTCCCAGCCTCGGTGCGTTGCAAACCTTCAACGCGGATATCTGAAATGACAAACGGTTCTGTGGCGTAAGCGCTGAAATGCATCACTCCAGCTAACAAACCCAACCACAATTTGGAACTTGATTTTATTCTCATTAACTATGCTTTCAACCAATCAGGTAGCGATTAATGTCGTTAAAAAAAGCAATTAACATTAACGCGCCCAATATACCCAAACCCAGTCGCTGACCAATCGCCAGCACACGTTCAGGTAACGGTTCTCCTCGTATCAACTCCGCCATATGATACAACAAATGACCGCCATCCAATACTGGAATCGGTAGCAGATTCATGACGGCAATACTGATACTGAGCAAAGCAATAAAGCCGATGTAGGGTTTAATGCCCATATCGGCCGATTCACCAGCCGCATCGGCAATACTGACCGGGCCACTGATCGCCTTGAGTGATGCCTGACCCGTGACCATTTTTCCCAGCATTTTGAGGGTGAAGGCAATGGTCTCCTGCATTTTTTCCAACGCCCGGCCCGCCGCCTGCATCAGACTAAAGTGCCTGACCACTTGATAAGGCGTCAAATCCACTGCTGCCATATCCACAGCCGCCCCCAGACGGCCAATTTTCTGACCACCTTGCAGAGTCAGTTCTGGCAACAGTTTGACTTCATAGGACCTTTCAGCCCGCTGGTATTCCAGCTTTAGCGCTTGCTCTGGACTCGCACGGACCAGTTTGACGAATTGCTGCCAGTCTGCAATCGGCTTTTGATTCACCTTGAGGATACGATCCCCAGGCTGCAAGCCACTTTTCTCAGCCACCGAGCCAGGCAAGACCTCCCCAATCACTGCTGGCACCGTCGGCATCAAGACGGCCAAACCCACTTTTTGCATCACTTCGCCATCTGGCTCGCCCGCTAACTGTTGCAGCGGCAACTGATGCTGATGCAGCTCGCCTTGCGGGGTTTTAGTCACGACACGCAGGCTACGGTGTGCCATCCATTGATCCAGCATTTGCCACTGCACCTCTTGCCATGTCGCCACCGCTTGACCATCCAGCGATACAATCAGATCGCCTTGGCGCAGTTTGGCGGCCGCAGCCAATGAGCCAGGCTCGACCGGACCAATCAAGGGTTTCAGGCCAGTCTCGCCTTGCGCAATCAATCCCCAATAACACACGAATGCCAGGAGCAGATTGGCCAGCGGGCCGGCAAATACGATCCACATTTTGGCCGCAATGGACTGACGATCAAAGGCCTGCGACCAATCCACATCGGGACGAGAAGGCATTTCAGTCGCTTCACGGCTATCCAGCATTTTGACGTAGCCGCCGAGCGGGATCCAGGAAAGCACCCATTCTGTGGCCTGGGGATGGGCTTGAAACTTGAAAATCGGCCGACCGAAGCCGATGGAAAATTTCAGGACACGCACGCCACAACTGCGGGCGGCCAAATAGTGGCCAAACTCATGGATAGTCACCAGCACGCCTATGGCGACAATAAAAGCCCAGACCGAAGTCATACACTCGCCACCTTGCGCAAGGGGCTGACCGCCTGCGCAGCCAGCGCATGCTCAACAAACTGTCTGGCCTGCTGATCAACCGCCAGCAATTGCTCAATCGAGCTGACTGTTTCGACCGGCAGCGATTGCAAGGTACGTTCTATCAGGCATGGAATATCCAGATAATGGATTTTTTCCTGCAAAAAGGCAGCGACCGCCACCTCGTTGGCGGCATTCAGGATTGCTGGCGCCGTGCCCCCTGCGGCCAAGGCCTCATAAGCCAGACGCAAACAGGGGAAACGTTGCGTATCAGGCGCCTCGAACTCCAGCTTGGCGACGTCAATCAAACTCAAGGGTTTGACCCCAGAGGCAATTCGGTCTGGATAGCCCAAGCCATAGGCAATCGGCGTACGCATGTCTGGATTACCCAGTTGCGCCAGAATGCTGCCATCCACATAAGAGACCATAGAGTGAATCACACTTTGTGGATGCACAACGACTTCTATCTGATCTGGACGCGCATCAAACAACCAGCGCGCCTCAATCACTTCCAGCCCCTTGTTCATCAAGGTGGAGGAGTCTATCGTAATTTTTGCACCCATCACCCAGTTCGGGTGCTTGAGCGCCAAGGCAGGCGTCACTTCCTGCAATTGTGTCTGTGTATACCCGCGGAACGGGCCGCCTGACGCGGTGAGAATAATCTGATTCACACCGACATCTGCCAGCGCTTGATAGCTCTGACGCGGCATGGCCTGAAAGATCGCGTTATGCTCGCTGTCAATCGGCAGCAGGGTGGCCTGACCCTGCTTGACGGCATCCATAAACAATTGGCCAGCCATCACCAGAGTTTCTTTATTAGCCAGCAGGATTTTCTTACCCGCACGGGCCGCGGCCAAGGCAGGCAACAATCCGGCAGCCCCAACTACGGCCGCCATCACGATGCTAACGTCTTCATGCGCAGCGACTTCACTCAAGCCATCTACGCCAGACAATACCTCCACTGGCAGTTGCTCGGCAGCCAGGCATTGTTTTAGTTGTCGCGCGGCTTCCGCATCCTGCATCACAGCAAATCTTGGCTGGTATTGGGCACACTGTTGCAACATGAGGTCAACTCGACTGTGTGCTGCCAGCGCGAACACACCATAGCGCTCAGGATGCTGGGCAATCACATCCAACGTCTGCTGACCGATGGTGCCAGTGCTGCCTAGTATGGTGACGTATTGCAAATCAACCTCTTAAAATGAATGAGCTTGCGCGCAGAAGTGAAACCAGAACAGCAGGCACAGCCCGACCGGCAACGCTGGCACAACGCCATCGACCCGATCCAGCAAGCCGCCATGCCCAGGCAAAAACTGTCCACTATCCTTGAGGTTGGCTCGGCGCTTGAAAAATGACTCAAACAAATCGCCATAAATACCCACCACCGTCACCAGCCACAAGCCTGGGAAAATCCAGCCTGTAGCCACCCAGCCGCTGCCATACACAATCCCCGCATAGCCTGTGACGGCGATTAACGCCCCAAGCACGCCCTCCCAGGTTTTGCCTGGACTAATCGCTGGCGCCAGTTTATGACGGCCGAATTGTTTACCCGCAAAATAAGCCGCACTGTCAGCCAGCCAAATGGTGGAAATAATCACCAGCAGCACATAGGGATTCACCGCTTTTGCGACAACCAGCGCCATCCATAACGACAGCATCAGTCCGGCACCCACCCATGCATTCACAAAGGCACTGTTAAAAAAAATATTGAAGTACAAGGCCACTGGCACAATCAATAGCCAGAATAGGCTGGCAAGTGCAAAGACCTGTAACGATTGATAAAAAAACCAGTGAAAGCCCAAGTTAAGCAGGCCAAACAACAGGATTACGCCTGCCAGACTAGAAATTGCCAGATACACCGTGGTTTGCACACGATTAAACTGCAAAAAGCCAGACCATTCACGCAGGCAGACTAGCGACAACCCCAACATAATCAGGGCCCAAGCCAGCAATGGCAGCAAAAATAAGGCTGGCAAAAACAATCCCAGCAAGATAACCGCAGTCACAATTCTTGTTTTTAGCATATCCTTGCTTTTAGTCTCTCTAGGCGTCGCTACCATCAACCAGTTGCTCACTGGTGCGGCCAAAGCGGCGTTCACGTTGACGGTATGAAGAGAGTGCGGCTTCAAAGGCGTCATCATCAAAATCGGGCCACAAGGTGGGCGTAAAGTACAATTCCGTGTAAGCCAACTGCCAGAGTAAAAAATTACTGATGCGGGTTTCACCACCAGTGCGGATAAACAAATCCGGCTCTGGCGCATATGGCATGGAAAGGTAAGGCAGCAGATCACACTCCTCGATCTGCTTGAGGTCGGGCCGTGCCTGCATTAACTGGTTCATGGCATTGACCACATCCCAGCGCCCACCGTAATTGACAGCAATCGTCAACACCAATCCGGTATTGGCAGCCGTTTTCGCTTCGGCCTCGATCATTTTTTGCTGTAATGCCGCGTTAAAGGCACTACGATCACCAATCAATTTCAGGATCACGTTGGCGTCATGCAGTTTCTTGACTTCGCGGTCCAGGGCCTCCAGAAACAGGCTCATCAAAAAAGTCACTTCCTCCTGCGGGCGGCGCCAGTTTTCACTGCTAAACGCAAAGAGGGTGAGGTAGTTGATTTGCAGCCGGACACAGGCCTTGACCATGGCGCGCACAGATTCCAGGCCACGTTGATGCCCGGCGACACGGGGCAAAAAACGTTTTTTGGCCCAGCGCCCATTGCCATCCATAATGACGGCGACGTGCTGGGGCACTTCCTGAACAGGCGGGACTTCTTTGGTAGAGCTGGAGAAAAAACCCAAAACAGTTTCCGTTCGCGCAAATGGCTGTTAAACAGCCATCAGGTCCGCTTCTTTTTGTTGCAGAATTTTATCGACTTCCGCCACAGCTTTGTCTGTCATTTTTTGCACTTCATCTTGTGCGCGGCGCTCATCATCTTCAGAAATAGCTTTGTCTTTAATCAGTTTTTTCAGAGCATCGTTTGCATCACGGCGCACATTACGGATCGCCACTTTGGCGCCCTCGCCTTCCTGACGCACAATTTTGGCGAGGTCGCGGCGACGCTCTTCGGTCAACATAGGCATAGGTACGCGAATCAAATCACCATTGGTAGCAGGGTTAAGCCCTAAATCACAGTCTCGGATCGCTTTTTCTATTTTGGCAATCATGTTTTTCTCATAGGGCTGCACATTCAAGGTACGTGCATCGCCCAAATTGACATTCGCAACTTGATTGACTGCCACCACAGAGCCGTAATACTCCACCATCACATGATCCAGCAAGCCGGTGTGTGCACGGCCAGTACGGATTTTTGCCAGATCCACTTTCAGGGATTCCAGCGATTTATGCATTTTCTGCTCGGCAGATTTTTTAATGTCTTCAACCATTTGATTCTCCAATCGACACGCGGGGCTTAAGCCATCACGCGTGTACCTTCATTTTCACCCAGAATGACACGCTTCAACGCGCCTTCTTTAAAGATACTGAATACCGCAATCGGCATTTTCTGATCTCGGCACAGCGTAAATGCAGTTGCATCCATCACTTTGAGGTTTTTATTGATCGCCTCGTCGTAGGTCACCATATCATAACGGGTCGCTGTCGGATCTTTTTTCGGATCTGCCGTGTAAATGCCATCGACCTTGGTCGCCTTCAATACAATTTCGGCATCAATCTCAACGCCGCGCAAAGCAGCTGCCGTGTCCGTGGTAAAAAACGGGTTACCAGTACCCGCGCCAAAAATCACCACTTTACCTTCTTCCAGGTAACGAATGGCTTTACCGCGGATATAAGGCTCAGCCACCGCCTCAATATTCAATGCACTCTGCACACGTGCCGGCAAGCCTGCGTGCTTCATGGCATCCTGCAAGGCCATCGCGTTCATCACCGTGGCCAGCATACCCATGTAATCCGCAGTCGCCCGGTCCATGCCCTCTGCGGCAGGGGCAACACCGCGAAAAATATTGCCACCGCCGATGACTATGCCGACCTGTACGCCCATACTGACGATTTCTTTGACTTGCGCAACAATAGCCGTCACTGTTTCGCGATTAATGCCATATGCGTCATCGCCCATCAGCGCTTCACCTGATAACTTGAGTAATATGCGCTTGAAAACAGGTTGTGCCATAATTATTTTCCCAAACTCAAAAATGTGCCTATTTAATCACAAAAACGTCATTTTTTGGATGTTGCAGGCGCAATTAGAAATAAAACTAGTGATTCGCGGTAAAACTACAAGGCTGATCCATAAAAACCAAAATTCAGCCATAAAACAAAATTCAGCCATAAAAAAAGTGGAATCCTAAGATTCCACTTTTTGTGAGACGCGACTAGCCAGTCAATTAGACTTTTGCAGCAGCAGCCACTTCAGCCGCGTAATCGACTACGGCTTTTTCAATGCCTTCACCCACGATGTACATGCTGAAAGAAGCCACGCTTGCCCCTTTGGATTTCAGCAATTGCTCAATGCTCAGCTTGTCATCTTTCACAAAGGCCTGGCTCAGCAAAGTCACTTCTTTCAAGAACTTCTGCACCGTACCTTCTGCAATTTTTTCCAGCATGGCTTCTGGCTTGCCAGCTTCTTTGGCTTTTTCGATAGCCACACGACGCTCGGCTTCAATCAGCGCAGCATCCACACCACTGGCATCCAGCGATTTTGGTTTGGCTGCAGCAATATGCATTGCAATGTCTTTACCCAGCGCTTCGTCGCCACCCACCAGATCAACCAGCACACCAATTTTGCTACCATGCACATAGCTGAACAATTGGCCTTGTGCTTGTGTACGCACAAAACGACGTGGGGTGATGTTTTCGCCAATTTTACCAACCAGTTGCGCACGCACAGACTCCGCTGTTTCGCCACGCAATGGTAAAGCCCCTACCGCGTCAATGTCAGCAGGATTGTTTTCGTTCACAGTTTGTGCCAAGTCGCTTACAAACTTGAGGAATTCTTCGTTCTTGGCGCAGAAGTCAGTTTCAGAGTTCACTTCGATCAGTGTACCCAGTTTGCCATCAGCGGTAATGCTGATGCCTACGGTGCCTTCTGCAGCCACACGACCAGCCGCTTTGCTTGCCTTGTTACCAAAGCGTACACGCAGAATTTCTTCCGCACGAGCCATATCGCCTTCAGCTTCTGTCAAAGCCTTTTTACAGTCCATCATTGGGGCATCGGTGCGCTCACGTAAGTCTTTCACCATGCTTGCGGTAATTTCAGCCATTTATTTGCTCCTTTTATTCAACGACCTGAGCGGCCGCCATCAATATTCTTTTCACTATACAGAGACTGTGTGACAGCCAGATTGCGCCAGACACCAGCGCATTTACGTGCCCATTCTGTCAGCCTATGCAACAGAAGACACAATAGAAAAAGGGGCGATGCGCCCCTTTTCATGCCACCGGGAATTACTCAGCCACTGCCTCAGCAGGTGCAGCTTCTTCCTGTGCAGCCTTCACGATTTCAGAAATCGCGTTTGCACGACCTTCCAACACGGCATCAGCCATGCCACGTGCGTACAAGCGGATTGCGCGTGAAGAGTCATCGTTACCAGGGATGACATAAGTGATGCCATCTGGTGAGTTGTTGGTATCCACGATACCAATCACTGGAATACCCAGTTTACGTGCTTCAGTAATCGCGCCGCTTTCATGACCAACGTCGATCACGAAAATCGCATCTGGCAAGCCACCCATCTCTTTAATACCACCGATGGAACGCTCCAGCTTTTCGATTTCACGCTTGATGCCCAAAGCTTCTTTTTTACCGAACTTGTCGATGCTGCCATCAATCATCATGGCTTCAAAGTCTTGCAAACGCTTGATAGATTGCTTCACGGTTTTGAAGTTGGTCAGCATACCACCCAACCAGCGATGGTTCACGTATGAACAACCAGCACGCTGTGCTTCTTCTTTCACGATATCGCGGGCTTGACGCTTGGTGCCCACAAACAGAATACGGCCCTTGTTTGCTGCCAAAGTGCGCACATATTTCTGTGCTTCTTCAAACAGTGGCAGGGTTTTTTCCAGGTTAACAATATGAATTTTGTTACGATCGCCAAAAATGAACTCTGCCATTTTCGGGTTCCAGTAACGAGTTTGGTGACCAAAGTGAACACCGGCCTCCAACATTTGACGCATAGTCACGGACATGATTTTATCTTTCCATTCAAAGGGTTATTCATAAACTTGCAATCAAAAACACCGCATTTAACGGCACCCAATGTGATTGCAAGCAAGTGTTTGACAAAAAAGTCAATCCAAAATTATAGCGCTTAATCCGAATACTATCAAGCACTTAAGCATTTTCAGCTAAGCTGGCGTCCCCGTCAGGACTCGAACCTGAAACTAGCCCTTAGGAGGGGCTGGTGATATCCTGTTTCACCACGAGGACAGCGGCGCTATTTTAAACGCTTGTCTGCAAAACGACCACCCTGTTATTCAAAATCGCTGACGCCTCCCTCAGCCAGCTTGCCGAGCCCGATGGCTGTGAGTAACATGCACCTACAAACTTTCTAACTGACAGACAGAGATATGGATACTAACTCTATCAATCGTTATGCCTCGGCGATACGCGAGGCAATTGTTGCGCATGAAGCGGATATCGAATGCCTGGACCGCGAAATAGGCGATGGCGACCACTACATTAATATGAAGCGTGGCTGTGAAGCGATTGCAGGACTGGCAAACGAACTCAATGGCCTAGACGCATCTGATGCCCTGAATAAAATTGGCATGAAATTACTGAGCACCATAGGCGGGGCATCTGGGCCGTTATTTGCAAGCTTTTTTATGGCCATGGGCAAATCGCTTAAAACCAGTGAAGCAATCAGCATCAACCACCTTGCCGCCGCATTTGACGCTGGTGTACAAGCCATTATGCAACGGGGCAAAGCCCAGACCGGTGAAAAAACCATGCTGGATGTGCTGGTCCCCGTCGCCCAGACCTTTAAACACATGGCAGAACAAGGCCACACCCGCCCGGAAATTGCAGCCGCCCTGAAAAAGACAGCCAGTGAAGGTCTTGAGTCCACGCGTAATATGCTGGCCACCAAAGGTCGCGCGGCTGGATTGGGTGAGCGCGCCATTGGTCATCTCGATGCGGGGGCAAAAAGCTGCCAGGTCATGATTCATGCAGTATGCGATCTCGTGCTTGCCGGTTAAGGGCATTGCAGATCAAGTTTGCCCCACTCACCCCTCTACGCGGCGCACTGGGTATCAGGCTTAGCTTAGCCAGCTGTGCACGGTTTTAATCACGGAGCGAAAAATGAAAAAATTTTTAAATCAGGTTGACCAGATGCTGACTGAAAGTCTGGCTGGCTTTGCCACTGCACATCGCGAGCTGGTGCAAGTGCAATTTGAGCCGACCTTTGTCAGCCGCAAACAAAAAGCACAAAACAAGGTCGTACTGATTTCCGGTGGCGGTTCAGGCCATGAACCTTTGCACGCGGGCTATGTGGGCAAAGGCATGCTGGATGCCGCTTGCCCCGGCCAGGTATTCACCTCGCCTACCCCAGATCAGATGCTGGCGGCAGCCGAAGCGGTGCATACGGATAAAGGCGTGCTGTTTATCGTGAAAAACTACGCCGGGGATGTCATGAATTTTGAAATGGCGGCTGAAATGCTGCCGTTTGAGCATGCCACGGTGCTGACCTCGGATGACTGTGCCGTCGTCAATAGCACCTATACCTCAGGTCGCCGCGGCGTTGCAGGCACCGTCATTGTCGAAAAATGCGTCGGCAGCCTGGCGGAAAGCGGCGCTGACCTCGCCGCCTGCAAGGCGCTTGGCGATAAAATCAATCTACGCACTTCCAGCATAGGCGTCGCCCTGACCAGCTGCACGGTTCCTGCGGCAGGGAGACCCACTTTCGATATCACTGAAGCTGAAATTGAAATGGGGGTAGGCATCCATGGTGAACCAGGTCGCCGCCGTGAAGCCATGCGTGCAGCAGACGCCATCGTCACGGACATGGTCGCCGCGATTGTGCATGATATTGAAGCCAAGCAACTGCCTGGTGCGGGCGATATCCTGCTTTTGGTGAATGGCCTGGGCGCGACACCGCTAATGGAGTTATACCTGATTTATCACGCAGCCGCAGAACAGCTGACCGCCAAAGGTTATCAAGTCACCCGCAGTCTGGTTGGCAACTACACCACCGCCATTGACATGGCAGGCGCCTCGATCACGGTCTGCCTGCTGGATCAGGAAATCCTAAAGCACTGGGATAGCCCAGTGCATACTGCTGGCTTGCGCTGGGGCTGCTAACGCGATTAGCTACTTTAAACGCTGACCCTAGTCAGTCCGCTCACAGGCAGCAAAGGCAACTGCATTAATTTATTTTAAATCGCCATTTTCTCGCACATTATGATTGCTTCCTGCTTGCGGCAGGTGTATGTTAATCCAAGGGATGCAAATCCACTGTTCATATCAGTGTGGACATAACAATAAACAAAAGCAGTATATTTGAGTGATGATGCATGTCAGCAACAAACCTGTGGCGGACTTCCTGAATTCAGATTCAGTCTCGGCTTCATTTTTCAGCAAATCAGACTGGACCGCCTGATGAAGCGCCTGCTCAACCACAAACAATCGCTGACGCTGGATGTCATGTTGCAAATGGCGATCAGGGTCAGCATCGTCATCGTCGCGGTCAGTGCGCTCACTTACTGGCACATCTACAAAACGCTGGTGGCCTCCACCATTGATGGCCTCGAACATTACATCAATGAACGCGGCCAGCGTGAAAGTGCCATTTTCAAGTTGGCCGAGTCCAATCACCAGATTTTCAGGGCCACCTTTCTCGCGCACTGGCAACAAGATTTTTTCTACAATGACCGCTTCTTCTGGCAAGTCTTCCAGCGCATGCCAGACCACACCATACACCTGCAAAAAAAAGCCTACGATGGCTTTTATAATCAATCCGGCCTGATCAGCAAAGACGTCACCGCATATATCGGCGCCAAGGCCCCGATTGCCAATAAGGATTTCAGGAAGAAATTACTTCTGTCGTATGTCATGGTCGATCACTTTGGCACGTCGTGGACCAAGCAGTTTGCCAACCTGTATGTCTCCATGCCAGAAAATGTCAATATTGTGTACTGGCCAGGCATGCGTTGGGCTGACAACGCCAGTAGCAAACTGGATGTTCTCACTGAAGAGTGGGTTTACATCACCACCCGGCAGCGCAATCCTGAGCGCAAGAGTGTCTGGACTGGCCTCTACTTTGACCCGACCGCCAATGAATGGATGGTGTCACTGGAGACCCCTATTGATATCACTGAGACAAACACGCTGAATGTGGGGCATGACATTTTGCTCAATGCCCTGTTTGACCGCGTGTTTAATGACCATCTGTCAGGGACCTACAATTTTATCTTCCGCGAAGATGGGCGCTTGATTGCGCACCCGGCCAAAGAGACAGAAATGAACCGTACACGGGGCATGCTGATGATCCCTGACCTCAAAGACGGGCATTTGAGCCAGCAGTTTCAGGTGCTGACTCAATCCATCAAAAACAGGCAGCAGGCTTATTTTATTGTTGAGGATGATGACGCATTTCTGGCAGCCACACAAATAGAAGGCCCTGGCTGGTGGTTTGTCACGGTCTACCCAAAATCTTTATTGTCTGCACCGTCCATGAGTGCCGCCAGGTTTATCCTGATTGTCAGTGTACTGGCATTGGTGATAGAGCTGATCATGCTGTATCTGGTGATGAAGAAAAAAGTCATTCAACCGCTGGAGACGTTTATGGCAGCTTCCAGCGCCATTGAAGCGCAGCAGTATGAAAAAATCACCAACCATACCCTACCCTTGCCCTTTAAGTTGCAAAACGAGATTGGCAAGCTGGCGAGGATGTTCAAAAGCATGTCTGGCAGCTTGCAACAATACCGCAATGAGATGCAACGCCTGAACCATTCGCTGGAAGATCAAGTAAAAATCAGAACCCGGGCGTTGCAGCAGGCAAAAGACAAAGCGGAAAAAGAGGCTACCATAGACAGCCTGACGCAAATCCCCAACCGCCACTCTTTTTATAACCGAGCCAAAGCCATACTGCAACAGGCAGACCATACCGGTGCACCACTGTGCTTCCTGATGCTGGATATTGATTTCTTCAAAGTGATCAATGACTCTTACGGCCATCCGCAAGGCGACCAGGTGCTGATTGCCTGTTCACGGACGATTGAAAATGCCATCCGCGACAAGGACTTGCTGGGTAGACTGGGCGGTGAGGAGTTTGCCGTGGTCTTACCCGCCACAACAGCCGAAGAAGCGCGCGTGATTGCTGAACGCATCCGTACCTCGATCGCAGAGTTACGCTTTTTTACCCCACAGGGCGGCCATGAATTCAGCACGACGATCAGCATAGGCATTTCGTGCGCGAATGAAACGATTTATGCCTATGAATTGCTTTATAAGCATGCCGACCTGGCCCTTTATCAGGCCAAGCAAACCGGACGTAACCGGGTAATTTGCTACAACAGCCAATGGCAACCACCCGTCACAGATGCGCAAGCCTGGAATGCAGGCGAATAACGCGTTTCTCAGTCAGACTTGGCCCAGGAACTGCTGCCCCAGTAACTTCTGCCAAAGCGCCTTGACCACGGTTCTCTGCGGCAGTAATTCCGCATCTTCAACAATGGCATCTTGCCCTTGCAACTTGGTGTGATGGATCAGTCTCCGGTATTCACGGTAGGCTGCCGCAACCGCTTCTGCCATGGTTGCAGAGTCAATCAGCCCCAATTCGGCACAGCGCTCCAGCAAGCCGATATTGCCAATATTTTCGGCCAGGCCGGGATGCTTAGCCCCGTGCAATAACACCAGATATTGCACCATAAACTCGACATCAATAATGCCGCCTGGCCCTTGCTTGAGATCAAAGCGGCCAAGCTTGGACTTGTGGGCTTCGCGCATTTTCTCGCGCATGTGCACAATATCTTGCTTGAGCGCAGTTGCATCTCGTGGCTGCACGATGATCTCACGGCGGATCTGTTCAAAGGCCGCGCCGATGTGTTCCAAGCCCGCCACAAAACGTGCACGCGTCAGTGCCTGATGCTCCCATACCCAGGCTTTATGATGCTGATACTCCCTGAACGCGGCCACCGTACTGACCAGCAAACCACTATTGCCATCTGGGCGTAACTGCAAGTCGGTCTCATACAGCAAGCCGGCATTGGTCAGCGTGTTAAACCAGGTATTCAGGCGCTGAGCAAAGCGCGCATAGACCTCCGGGGCCTGCTCCGCGTCATCTTCATATAGAAAAATAATATCCAGATCCGAGAGATAGCCTAATTCTTTGCCGCCCAGCTTGCCGTAGCCGATCACGGCGAACTGGGGCGTATCGCGGTGTTTGATCGCCAGGTTTTGCCACACGGTCTGTACACTGACCTGCAAGATCACGTCGGCCAGTGCGCTTAAGTCGTCCGAAATCGCCTCCAGCGACAACGCTGTCATCACATCCTGCGCCGCAATTTTAAGCACGCTGGCATGCTTGAAATGTCGCATCGCATCCATTTGCGCTTCCACATCGCCGTGCAAGGCTTGCATCTGGCTTAGCAGCTCGGTTTTCAATTGGGCTGCATCCAGTCGCTTGAACAAGGTCTGCTTATTGAGCAACTCATCCAGCAAAATGGGGTGGGCAGAGACATACTGTGCAATCCACGGGCTGGCGGCACACAGTTTGACGATCAGCGACAGGGCATCAGGAAACTCTGCCAACAAAGCCAGATAGCTGGCGCGGCGGCAAATACTTTCCAGCAAGTCCAGCGTGCGAATCAGCGCGGTATCCGGCGTGGTGCTCTGTTGCTGTGCAGCTTCCCGCAACAGTAATGGCATCAGTTGATCCAGCCGGCGACGGCTTTGCTCGGGCAATTGCTGGATGCGTTGGCTCGCCCGCGTCTGCTGCAACAAATGCACGATATCGCTGCCACGCGTATAGCCTTGCGCAGCCAGCCATTGCTCACTGTCAGCGGCACTCAGCGTCCCTTGCCAAACAGCCGTTTCCTGTTGTAAATCCTGTTGCTGTTCGTCCTTAAAGGTTTCATCAAAAAAACGTTGTATGCGGTCTCTATGCAGATTGAGTTCGACTATAAAACTGGACCAGTCCGGCTGCTTGAGCATCTGCAGCAAGTAACCACGGTAGGTCTCAGACTCAGGCAAATCCTGGGTTTGCTGATCGTCGATGTACATGAGTCTATGCTCTAGGTTGCGCAGATAGACATAACTTTGCTTGAGGGCAGAGACTTCGTCTGCGGGCAACATGCCGCGCATCGCCAAGCAGTCGAGCACCGCCAGCGTCGGCTTGATTTGCAAATCCGGCACTTGACCACCACGGATCAGCTGGAACAACTGCGCGATAAACTCGACCTCGCGGATGCCGCCCCGCCCCAGCTTGATATTGTCCGAGAGCTTGCGCTGCAGCACATCGCGCTGAATTTGCAGCTTGAGGTCGCGCATGGAGGCGTAAGCGTTAAAATCCAGATATTTGCGGAACACAAACGGCTTGATCAGCCTGGTCAGTGCAGCGTCTGGCCCATGGACAACCCGGCCTTTAATCCAGGCGTAACGCTCCCACTCCCGCCCATAATTCTGGTAGTAATCCTCCAGCGCATCGAGGTTGCAAACCAGTGCGCCTTCCGAGCCAAACGGGCGCAAGCGCATATCCACGCGAAAGACAAAGCCTTCCGCCCTGACTTCATCCAGCGCCACAATGACCTTTTTACCCAGTCGCGTAAAAAAGTCCTGGTTACTGATGGACTTTTCTCCATTGGTGTTACCTTCTTCTTCATAGGCAAAAATCAGGTCTATATCAGAGGAGACATTCAATTCACGCCCGCCCAGCTTGCCCATGCCGACCACGATCAGTTGCTGCGGCGCGCCCTTGGCTGAGCAAGGCTGCCCATAGATATCAGCCAGGCGGGCGTGGTAGAAGGTGATAGCCGCAGCAATTGCCGACTCGGCAAGCGCGCTTGTGGTTTCCACCACCTCGGCAAAATCCGCCAGACCATTCAGGTCACGCACGATCAAATGTGCCATCAAGCGCTGCCTGATCAAGCGGATTTGTTGCAGAAAAACAGATTCTTCACTATTTTTTTCAATTAAAAACAGATCTTTGACATCTTGAGTCTTATATGTCTTATATAAGTTATCTAACAGATCAGTTACAAAATCTGGATGTTTTGTAACGAATCTGGCAAAAAAGGGGCTACAAGCAGCCGCATGCAGCAAATAGGCGGCCTCTGTAGACGCGACCTGCTTTTCTGTTAGAATTTGGGCAAGCTGTTGCATGGGCTGTGGCTCTAGTAACGGGATGTGTGCTCGGAGAGTTTGTCAATCAGAACCAAAATAATAACACCTGAGGTTCGCTCACACTTTCATTTTTTGACATTGATTTTTGGGGGGACGCTATGTCTATCGAATCTGTACTTCATGAACACCGCGTATTCGCGCCGGGCAAAGAGTTTTCAAGCCAGGCCGCGATCGGCAGCATGGAGGAATACCAACGCCTGTGCCAGGAAGCGGCACAGGATTACGAAGGATTCTGGGCCAAACTGGCTCGCGAGCTATTAATCTGGCACAAACCGTTTACCAAGACACTCAATCAGGACCATGCCCCCTTCTACAAATGGTTTGAAGATGGCGAGTTAAATGTGTCCGCCAACTGCCTGGACAAGCACCTGCAAACCATCCCCAACAAAACCGCCATTATTTTTGAGGCGGATAACGGCGATGTGCGCAGTGTGAGCTACAAAGAACTCTACCACCAGGTCTGCCAGTTTGCGAATGGCCTCAAGTCACTCAAGCTGGTCAAGGGTGACCGCGTCATTATCTATCTGCCCATGGGCATTGAAGCCGTGGTCGCCATGCAGGCCTGTGCCCGTCTGGGCATTATTCACTCGGTGGTGTTTGGCGGCTTTTCTGCCAAAAGCCTGAATGAGCGGATTATCGATGCTGGCGCGGTGGCGGTGATTACCTCAGACGGCCAATACCGTGGCGGTAAAACGCTGCCGCTCAAACAAGCAGTCGACGAAGGCATTGCCATGGGCGGCTGTGACAGCATCCGCCATATGGTGGTGTTCAAGAAAACCGGCATGGACGTCGCCTGGGATAGCACCTGTGTCTGGTGGCATGACCTGATTGCAGGCCAAGCCGACACCTGTGAGCCGGTGATGGTAGACGCAGAACATCCGTTGTTCCTGCTCTACACCTCAGGTTCGACCGGTAAACCCAAAGGCGTGCAACATAGCTCGGCGGGCTATCTGCTGCACGCCATGAACACCATGCGCTGGACCTTCGATATTAAGCCCAACGATATTTACTGGTGTACGGCCGATGTGGGCTGGATCACCGGTCACAGCTATGTCGCTTACGGCCCGCTTGCCATGGGGGCGACCCAGATTGTGTTTGAAGGTATTCCGACCTATCCGAATGCAGGGCGTTTCTGGGAAATGATTCAGCGCCACAAAGTCAGCGTGTTCTACACCGCGCCCACCGCGATCCGCTCCCTGATCAAAGCCGGTGAAACCGACTTTACCACGCACCCCAACCACTTCGATTTAGCCAGCCTGCGTTTGCTGGGCACCGTCGGCGAGCCTATCAACCCCGAAGCTTGGATGTGGTACTACGAACAAGTGGGCGGCAATCGCTGCCCGATTGTCGATACCTTCTGGCAAACTGAAACCGGCGGCCATGTGATAACCCCGCTACCAGGTGCGACTCCCTTGGTGCCAGGCTCCTGCACCCTGCCCTTCCCTGGCATTGATATCGACGTCGTAGATGAAACCGGTAAAGCCATTGCCTGGGGCAATGGCGGTCTACTGGTGATTAAAAAGCCGTGGCCCTCCATGATCCGCACCATTTACAACGATCCCGAACGTTACAAAGCCAGCTATTTCCCGGCTGAACTGGGTGGCAACCTGTACCTGGCGGGGGATGGCGCCGTGCGTGATGCTGACACTGGTAATTTCACCATCATGGGCCGCATTGATGACGTATTGAACGTGTCCGGCCACCGCCTGGGCACCATGGAAATCGAGTCTGCGCTGGTCGCCAACCATTTGGTGGCCGAGTCTGCGGTGGTCGGCAAACCGCATCCGATCAAAGGTGAGTCTGTGGTGGCTTACGTCGTGCTGAAAGGCAAGCGCCCAGAAGGCGAAGAAGCCAAGAAGATCGTGGCCGAATTGCGTGACTGGGTAGGAAAAGAAATTGGCCCGATTGCCAAGCCGGATGAAATCCGCTTTGGCGACAACCTGCCCAAGACTCGCTCGGGCAAAATCATGCGCCGTTTGTTGCGTAGCCTGGCCAAGGGGGAAGAGATTACCTCTGACATTTCGACCCTGGATAACCCGGCCATCCTAGAACAGTTGAAACAGGCCGTCAATTAACCCTCTGCTGCCGATGGAAGGGTTAATTATTCTGATTATTTTCGCAGCGGTGGCGATCTTCCTCATGCGAAAATAATCCGGCTAAGTGTTTGATTAGCCAACCCAGATTTTATATCTGGGCGGCAGACCTACTTGAATGTCAACTTGCGCAGTTCGCGTCTTTTCTGCTTAATTTTTTTGGCAATAGAATGACTATTGCCAAAAAAATTGCACAAAAACCCATCAAACTGCACGTCGTTGCCTTTTCAAGTCCCAATATAAAATCTGGGTTAAAATAGCACTTTTTTCCAAAGCGCTATTTTTTCATGTCCAGTTTGCAGCAAGAAGTTGAACGCCGCCGTACCTTTGCCATTATTTCGCACCCGGATGCGGGTAAAACCACCCTCACCGAAAAACTGCTGTGGTTTGGTGGCGCGATTCAGGTCGCGGGTGAAGTGCGTGGTCGTAAAGCCGCCCGTCATGCCACCTCGGACTGGATGGAACTGGAAAAGCAGCGCGGCATTTCCGTTACCTCATCTGTGATGCAGTTTCCCTATCGTGAACACATGGTGAATTTGCTGGATACCCCCGGCCACGATGACTTCTCCGAAGATACTTACCGCACCCTGACCGCCGTGGACTCGGCCGTCATGGTCATTGACTCGGTCAACGGCGTCGAAGCGCAAACCATCAAGCTGCTCAATGTCTGCCGCATGCGCGACACGCCCATCATCACTTTTATCAACAAGCTGGACCGTGAAAGCCGCGCACCGATAGAGTTACTTGATGAAATCGAGACCACCTTGGGGATGGAATGCGCGCCCATGACCTGGCCGATTGGCATGGGCAAGACCTTCCGCGGCGTCTACAGCCTGGTGAATGACAGCATCCTGTTCTTTGATCCCCGTGCTGAAAAAGGGACTTCTGAAACGATTCAAGGCCTGGATAATCCACGTCTGGACGAGCTGATTGGCTACCAGGCGCAAGAATTGCGCGTTGATATTGAGCTGGTCCGCGGTGCTTCCAACGAATTCAACAAAGAGCGCTATCTGAGCGGCAAGCAAACGCCTGTGTTTTTTGGCTCCGCGGTGAACAACTTTGGCGTGCAATCCTTGCTGGATGCAGTAGTAGATTTATCGCCACCGCCACAGGCACGCAACACGGCGACACGCGCAGTCGCCGCCAACGAAGACAAGTTTGCCGGCTTTGTCTTCAAAATTCAGGCCAATATGGATCCCAAACACCGTGACCGCATTGCCTTCTTGCGCGTGTGCTCTGGCCGCTTTGAACGTGGTATGAAAATCAAGCAAGTCGCCACTGGCAAGATGCTCAACGTTAACAACGCCATCACCTTTATGGCGCAAGACCGCACCATCATGGATGAAGCCTATTCTGGTGACATTATTGGTATTCCCAACCACGGCACCATCAAACTTGGCGATACCTTTACCGAAAATGAGGCTCTCAAGTTCATTGGCATTCCGTCATTTGCGCCTGAATTTTTCCGGCGTGCACGGATTAAAAATCCGATGAAAATGAAGCAGTTACAAATCGGCCTCAAACAGTTATCCGAAGAAGGCGCGGCGCAATTATTCCGCCCGCTGCTGTCGAATGACCTGATTTTGGGCGCAGTGGGGATGCTGCAGTTTGACGTGGTAGCACACCGTCTGGAGCATGAATACGGCGTCGATATGGTATTTGAGCCCTATGACTGCTATACCGCGCGCTGGCTCAAAGGCTCGGATGCGGATTTGAAAGCCATTGCAGATAAATATGGCTTTAACGTTGGCCTGGATAGCGCGGATGATTATGTCTACCTGGCACCCAACCGCGTCAACCTGCAAATGGCGCAGGAACGCTACCCGGATATCCAGTTTATGGAAACGCGCGAAATCGCCTAGCGAATCGCTTTATTATCCGTATAGCCTCTGTCCTCGCCCCGTTAAGCACCGCTTACGGGGCGTTTCTTTTACTCGTGCGCAGTGTTTAGACGACTTTTGACCCGTTGCTCAAGGTCATCCATCAGCGTATAAATCAGCGGTACGACAATCAGGCTTAACAAGGTGGAGGTCACCAGCCCCCCTATCAGCGCATAAGCCATGGGCGTACGGAATCCAGTCCCCGCCCCGGCGCCGATGATCACTGGCAGCATGCCCGCAATCATGGCAATCGTGGTCATGATAATCGGTCGGCTACGCTGCTGGCAGGCGGCAATGATCGCCTCAACTCTGGACAAGCCTGCGGAGCGGCATTCAATGATGGCGTCGACAATAAGGATGCCATTTTTGCCGACGATGCCCATCAACATGAGGATGCCGATCACTGCAGGCAGAGAAAGCGCCTGATGGGTGAGCGCCAGCGCCAATAGCGCGCCACAGATGGATAAGGGCAAGGCCATCATGATGGTAAAGGGCTGCAAGAGCTTTCTGAACAGCAGTACCAACACCATCCATACCAGGAACAAGCCGCTCAGCATGGCCATGCTAAAGGTACTGAACATTTCACTCAGCATTTCGGAATCGCCAGTTTCACTGAGGCTGATGCCCGCAGGCAACTGCTGCAGGGTCGGCAATTGCAGTACCGTCTGCATCGCATCGCCCAAGGAAATGCCATTCAGATCAGCAGAAATGACGATTTGCGGCATACGGTCATAGCGCGTGATGCTGGCATAGTCATGCATCAATGACAAATTGGCCACAGCATCCAGCGCGACAATCTGCTGGGTATTGGTCGTCACCGGCAGCTGACGCAAGAATGCCAGCGCAGACTGTTCAGGCACTCTGACAGCACAGCGGACCGGGACGGACTGATTATCCAGCAACACATGTGCCAGTTGCTCTTCACTGCCGCCTTTCAAGGCGATCTGCAGCTCCTCGGCAATCGCACTGGTGGTGACGCCCAGGCGCGCTGCTTCATGCGGCTTGGGCGTCACCACCAGATTGCTTTTCATGGCCGGCACCGTGGACAACACGTTAGAAAACGCCGGCAGTTTGCGCATGTCATGTTCCAGTGCCAACGCAGTGCGGTACAAACGTTGCGAGTCATGCCCGGTTAATACCAGACCAAAAGCCTTGCTGCCATTTTCATTTAAGGCACTCAATCTCACATTGGGTACGCGGCGCAACTCATATAACGCTTGCAGCTTGAACTGATCGACACCGATGTTGCGCTGTGACCGCGCCACCAGCTTGACTATCATGGTCGCGCGATTGACTTGTCCTGCAACCATGGTCTCGGCGTCACGTCCACCAATCCAGGAATACACGCTGCTAACCTCAGGCTTGCTTAGCAAGGCTTCAGTCACCTGCTCAATCGCAGCATCGGTTTGTTTTAACTGTGCTTCCGCAGGCAGCTCCACCTGCAACATGAAAAAGGCTTTATCTTCTTGCGGCATAAAGTCTGCTGGCAAGATCAATAACAGACTGGCCGAAAGCAGCAGTAACAGCCCCACCAGCAACAGGCTGATCCGTCTATGCTTGAGCGACTGTTCCAACCATCCTTGATAAAAGTGATACCAGCGGCCTTGCTGTGCCACTGGCGGAGTCGACTTTAGAAAGTAGGCGGCCATCACCGGTGTGATGAAACGTGCGACCAATAAGGAGAAAAAAGTCGCCGTTGCGACCGTGATGCCAAATTGAATGAAATACTGGCCTACCAGCCCGCCCATAAAACTGACCGGGACAAAGACGGCAATAATGGCAAAGCTGGTGGCAATCACGGCCAGGCCAATTTCATCCGCCGCGCGCATGGCGGCTGGATAAGGCGCTTGGCCGGTTTCCATATGGCGGATAATGTTTTCAATCTCGACAATCGCATCATCCACCAAGACCCCCGACACCAGTGACAGGGCGAGCATGCTGACCAAGTTCAAGGAAAACCCCAGCCAGTGCATGACAATAAACGTCGGGATCACAGAGAGGGGAATGGCAATGGCGGCAATCAGGGTGGCACGGGTGGAGCGCAAAAAGGCGTACACCACCAAACCTGCCAACAACACGCCTTCCAAAAAGGACATCATGGCAGAAAAATACGTTTTTTTGGTAAAGTCGATCTGCGTCTGCACCCGATCGGCCTGGATATGCGGCTGCGTCTGTTGCCAGCGCTGTATGGCCTGCTCAATCGCCTCTGCGACTTTTAATTCATCTGCTTTCGCCGTTCTATAAATCGCAATACCAATGGCTGGCTGACGATTAAGCCGCGTTAATTGCTGGGCAGGTTTGAAGGTATCAAGCAGATTGCCGAGGCTGGACAAGGTGACATAGCGATGCTCTCCCACAGCAATTTCCAGATGCGCCAGGGCATCCACGGACTGCGGATCACCTTGCACGCGTAGCGATGTCTGTTTGCTGCCCAGGCTAAACTGCCCAGCCGGAGCCTGCGCAATATAGGCCTGTATTTGCTTATTCACCGTGGCGGCACTGACACCCAGTGCATATAGCTTCTCCGGTAACAGCTCAATGTGAATTTCACGGTCATAGCCGCCCTGGCGTTCAATTTTCTCCACGCCCTCCACCGCCATTAAAGCGCTGACCAGGCCTTTGTCTACCTGTTGTGTCAGCGAGGGCAGTGAAAGCGTGCCGGATTGAAAGGCATAGGTCATTAATGGCGTATTGTCATCTTCGGACTGCTGGATCAGGGGTTCTCCAACATCGCTGGACCATTGACGGCGTAGGCTGGCAACTTTCTCGCGCACCAGTGACAACACAGTACGGATATTGGTGCCATATCGAAACTCAATCTGCGTGACCGAGACGCCGTTTTCGATATAGGACGTGACATGCTTGATATTCGGGATATTGGCCACGGCATTTTCTACCGGGATGGTCACCTGCCGCTCAATGGTTGAGGAGGAGGCGCCCGGCAACGCAATCGATACCGAGACCACTGGAATTCTGACCGTGGGCATGCCGTTTACCGGCAAACGATGGAAACAATCCGCGCCCCAAACAAGCAGGATGAAGGTCGCCAAGGCAATCAGCAAAGGGTTGGCGATCGCCCAGGAAGAAAGCTTTAATTTCACTTAGTGTACTGCCGCAATGACGTTGACTGGTTCACCTTCGCGGATAAACCCGGCAAATTTATCAATGAGGCGCATGCCAGGGCTGACCCCGGACAGTATCTCCACTTCCCCATCCAAACGCTGCCCGATAGTAACGGCAATGCGCTTGGCATGTCCTTGCTCGACGCTGTAGACATAATACTGGTCGCCTTCTACGGCAATGGCGCTATCTGGCACACGGATGGCATTGCGTTGCGGCAGGGTGACCAGCACGGTGGCGGCTTGTCCTGGGCTCAGCGCCGGGGCTTTGGAAAAAGCAACTTTGAGATGCAACATCTGGTTTTCATCGTGCACCATGATGCCTTTTTTACGGATATGGCCAGCATAGCTTCGTTCTGCATCCTTGATTTTCACCTGCACTGGCATGCCATGCGTTAAGGACGCAGCCACCTCAACGCTGGTTTCGATGTCGACCTCGAGCGTGCCATCTTTGGCCAGTAAAAACTGGGATTGATTGGTTTGACTGAGCAATTGGCCAACGACCGCATTTCTTTGAATCACCAGCCCTGACACCGGGGCCACCAACTCTGCCTGTTTGATTTTGAGATCCGCTTCATCCACCTGCGCATTGGCTGACAACAGATCGGATAAGGCCATCCTTAAACGGTTGCGGGCCGTGTTAAGCTTGCTCTCTGCGGCCTGTTCGGTTTGGATACGTTGCTCCAGTAATTCTTTTGAAATCAGCCCATCCTCTGCGACTTTTTCACCGCGGACGCGTTCAGTCCGCGCCTGGTCAAGCGTTTTCTTGGCATCATCGAGCGCCGCTTCCGCTTCACTAAACGCCACAATCGCCCGCTGCTTGCTGGCAAGCGATTGTACCCGTTGCACTTTGGCCAATTGGGTATCCACCACCGCCAGTTGCTGACCGGCCTTGACGTGATCGCCCTCGTCAACTAACACTTTGGTAATCCGGCCTTGCATCATGTCCGCGTACACCGGTACCTGCTCCTGCGCAACCACTTTACCAAACAACTCCAATGTCGAATTGAGCGGTTTGTTTTCCACGGTGATAGCTGTCACCGTCAGTCCTGCATTGCTGGGTCTGGCAGATTCTGAGTGCGTGCTAAAGTGCCAGACCATCAAGATCGAGGTCAGCACCACAATGGCTAAGGCCATGCGTGTGCGCAAAAACAGGGGCAATTGATCGATGAGCCGATTGTTCATTCGTACCTTATTGTGTATTTTCCGTAGCCTGTTGATCAGGATTCAGACTGACAGTCCCGGAGAGCGCTTTATTTGCAAAAGCATACCCCCTCATCCAGGCCTGTTTGGCGTCTATATATTGTAATAAGGTCTGCTGGTTTCGCATATCCTGCTTGAATACATCCATCTTGCTCAGATAGCCGACATCCACCGCACGTTGTAACTTGGCAGACTGTGCCTGCCACCGGCTCAAAGCTTGCTCTTCCGCCAGTAGCTGTGCTCGGCTTTCATTAAAATTCACCAGCGCATTTTCAGTTTCTTCAATTGCCAGTAATACAGCCTCCTTGTAAGCCAGCAATGCCTCCCGCAGTTGCGACTCACGCTGATTTACCACTTCCCGTCTTAACCCCCAATCCAGCAGGGGGATATTGATAGAAGGGGCAATATAGGTCAATGATCCAGTGTGCCTCAAGCTTTCACCCGTCACCCGCCCTGCAACCATCAGAGCGCCCTCAATAGATAATTTTGGATACAGGTCAGATTTGGCGATACCCAACGCCCCGGTTGCTTTCAATACCTGTGACTCTGCCATCTTGATATCTGGACGCTGGCGGATAATTTCTGCAGGGACGCGCATTGGTAACGAGATGGATTGCACATCCTCGGCAAGCTTGCCAGCCGGACGTGACTGTAATTCTGTCAACCAAGCCTCAGCTGGTTCCGCCTGGCCACAGAGCACAGCCAGTCTTTGCAAGGCCATTTCCTGGTTAAGGCGGTTTTGCCTGCGCATGCGCTGGGCACCCTGAACTTCCGTCATAAACGACTCAGCAGTTTCTGGAGAAGTAAACCCACCGCTCACGCCTTTATTCGACAGTGTCCGCAAGTTGGCATATCCCGCTTCGGCGAGTGCCAGCTGTTTTTCACGCTGGACAGCTGCATCCAGCTCAGCGTAAACGCGGACCAATTCAGCCGCTAATGACAATTGCCTGCTGGAGACGTCTGCCTCTGCAATTTGTAAATCAGCCTGCGTAATTTGCCGCTGACCGGCGCCCTGGCCAAAGATAGGCAGCTCCCAAATCAGGTCAAAGCCAGCCAGAAATGCCCCGGAAGCGGCATGGCGCGATTGACCGGAGGAGCTATTCCCCACTGCAAGCATGCGCGAAAGGCTATTCGGACCGGCATATAAACTGAGCTGCGGTTTTTCGGTCGCCAGCTCATGTGCCTGCAAAGAACGGGCATAGCTAATCCGCTCACTGGCTTGCTGTAGCGTTAGATTTTGCTTGAGGGCGGTTTGCATGAGCTGGTTTAGCAGTGGATCCTTGAATGCAAGCCACCACGCTGTTTCGGCCGCTGACAGTTGCGTGGCCGATGTAGTGTGCGCCTGACGCCACTGAGCCGGTGCTGGCGTATCCAGTGCAGGCATCTCTGTATGAAGGCACGCACTCAAGCTGACCGCCACCAGCACACTCACCATCGTCGTGCGCATGCCTGAGACTAGCGTTGAGACTGTACCCGCCCTGGCCATCTGCCAGCGTGCCAGAAGTCGCACCAGTCGAGCTGACTGACGGATCAAACGCACGCTGTGCATCAGTATATCCAGCCCCATTACACAACAACCCTCAAGGATAACCAGACAGAGCCAAGCCGCGTATACCTCACGTGCTTCATCCAATCAATCCGTTTTTTGTGCATAAATAACCAAAGGGATGTTCAAGGATGCTGAAGAACAGGGGCAACCAGCGGGGATAGATTGAAAGCGTGTCCATGCAGAGGATTGCAGCGACATAAACATGGTCGGCGGTTTGCGGGGAGAAAATTAAAAATATGCATAGGACACCTGAGTGGGCGATAGTTTAGAATCTTCTCTCAAACGAGTAAACAGATTTAAACATTTTAAAACAGCATTCAGTGCTGATCACGGCTGAATGTATTTTACTTACCAGGATACCCAAATTTGAAACATGCCTGCCCTTGTTACAGCGGAAATGCTTATGCAGCCTGCTGCCAGCCTTTACACCAAGGCTTACCCGCCCCCGATGCCGAGCGCCTGATGCGCTCTCGCTACAGCGCTTATGCCCTCAGATTGCCTGACTATATTTTACAAACCTGGCACACTGAGACACGGCCGAATAGCCTGACACAAGCAGATTTGCAGGGAATTAAATGGTTAAAACTCGAGGTGCTTGCACATCACCAACAGGATGCCACCCATGCTGAAGTCACTTTTGTGGCGACTTATCAAAGTGGTCAGCAAAAGAAGACGACCATGACTGAACACAGCCGTTTTGAATATCTAGACGGGCGCTGGCTGTATTGCGGCCAGGTAGAGGCTTAAAAACGGCTGCTATGCGCCTGCTGCAAACAGATTAGTGCGCAGGACCGTAATCACTGACCAATCGGGCAAACAGGGGACTGACCGGTGCCTGCCTGGACTGCAGTTGCGTCTGACTCAACCAGTCGATAATCGCCAGATTGAGTTCATAAGGGGAAATGCGGTCATCCCCATCCTGGTCTAACCTGTGGAGCAGACTGCGCACCTCTGCTTGACTGAGGTCTTTCAACGCGCGCTGCAAGGCACGCTGATCCAAAAAGCCGCAGTGTTCCAAATCGATGCGCGAAAAGATGTTTTGTGTGATTTGCGCACTCACAGTACAAAGAATACTCGCCATGTCGCCACCTCCTGCTTGATGTCATCATCACCAGGCCATTGTAAGCGCGGCATAACGGCAACGGTGTATCGTAATGTAGCGGTTTGTATCGAATGGCGATTGTCCGGCCCGGGCATGACCGGACAATCGGAGACTAATGCTCGCGCACCAGCACGCCAACCCGCGGCGCCCAGCCGGCATTCGCCTGCTTCTTGGCGGTGACCAGCGTCAACATCGAAGGGTCATACACATCGACGTTATGGGTCACCGGCGTCGTGAGCAGGTATTGTGCCTTGGTCGCCTGCAGGAACCTGGCCACGCGCTTGATGTTGAAAATATCCAGGTGTGCAAACGGCTCGTCAATAAAGACAAACCCACCTGGCCGGGTTTCTTCCATCATCAGCGCCACCAGCAAAATCAGTGACTTCATGACCTGCTGACCGCCAGAAGCATCCCCATCATTCATGCCAGACAAGCCTTTGTCGTCAAAGCCAAACCGCACTTCGAGCCCAGCTTGTGACAAGGTCAGATCATCTGCCTCCAGCGCGACCGGCGCACAATCGACGTCGACATCGGCCATTTTGGCCAGCTCTTTAAGGTTTTTGCTGTACTTGCTCACCGAGTAACGCAAGCGGCCAATATAGGCTTCACGGGCATGTTCGGTTTGCGTTTGTGCAGCGCGGTTGTCACGTTCGCGGCTTTCAACATCCTCTTTTTGCGTCAGGTAATCCGCCTGCATCTTGTCGCGCATGGCGATTACATAAGGGTCGGTCTCCCAACTTTGCGTTTCCAGTCGCTTGGCTATCTGTTCAATTTGAATATCCACCAAGCGTGGGCTCTCCCACTTTTCGAGCAACTGCTTGTTGGCCGCAGTTTCCTGCCAATCTGCGGGCAATTTCTGCTGGTCGTGACGGATACGCTCCAACCGACGCTCTTGTTCAGCCCAGCCTTCCCGGTTTTCTTTATCGACAATGTCTTTTTGCAACTGGGCAATCTTGTTGCGTATGCTTTCCTGAGCACGGATAGACTCGCGGATACGTTCCTCCAGCTGTGTATTCAGTTGCGACACTTCATACAACTTCTCGCCGACCGCCTGCCGTTGTGCCTTGACGTCCGCATACTGCCGCTCAACGCTGGCAAACTGCTCGGCACGTGCCGCCAGTTGTGCGGCTGCATCGACCCCGGCCAGCGCATTTTTGAGGGTTTGAATCTGCTGCCGCAACGGATGCAGTTCATCCTGCAAGGCATTGATCTCGGTTTCGATCTGTTGCAGGTTATGGCGCAAGCTGTCCAGCCTGGCTTTACCAAACCTGGGTTCATTCGGGGCCGCATGCCGGCCACCACGACGCTCACGCAAGTAGCCCTGACGTGTCACCCAGTCCTCACCGCGTGGCAAGGCAACGCCGGCGGCAGTATCCTCCACCCGTTGCGTGCGTTCCAGCATCGCCAGCATCCAGGGCGCCACCGGTTGTTTGAGTTTAATCACTTCCAGCAAGGAGCCTTTGGGCGGCAAACCGGCCAACTGTCTTTCCGGCACAATCAGGTGACGATACTTCAGACTTTCACCCAGCGCAAAGGCCGTCTCGGCCTGTTTTTCACTGTGCAGCATGATGACATGCGCAAACGGTGCCAATACCGCCTCAACGGCTGTTTGCCAACCGGCATCCGTCACTTCCAGAATATCGGCCAGTGTGTCATGCGCAATATTAGCCTTACTCAGCGCCTGCCTGAACTCCGTCACTTCGTGTGGATCTGCCCGGCGCCCGCTGCTCAGGTTTTCCAGGGTATGTTGCCATTGCTGCTGCTGCTGCTGTTTGGCCCATAACCGGTTTTGCAAGGCACTACGCTGCTGCTCAAGCTGCCCCAGCTCGGTCGTTGCTTGCACCACGTCGGCACTCAATGCCGCTTGTGCTTCAAGCTGCTTCTTCTGCTCGAGGACCGCTTCCAGCTTGCCCTCTTCCTTGTTGAGCTGGTTAACCTGCTGGCTCAAGTCGGCTTCATGCAGACGCGTGGCTTGCTGCTGGCTCTGCAAATGCTCGGCCTGGGTTTTGTGATAGTCCAGTTCACTGGTCTTGGCCGACAGGTCTGCCTGCAGACCTTCACGCTCTTTACGGTTGGCATCCAGACTGCGGGCTGCACGCTCCGCTTCTTCCTGCAACTGGTAAAACTCCAGCCGGGGTTTCACCTCATCCACCAGCAAGGCCTGCTCCTGGGTCAGCTGCTGCCATTCCAGATAGCGGTTCACACGCTGCTCCTGGGTTTGCAGGCTGTGTTCCAACGCCTTCAGGTTATTTTGTGTGTATTGCAACTCCTGTTCGGTGGCCCGCTGATGCTGCCTGGCCTCCTGATAGCGGGTCAGAATCTCTTTGTCACCAAACACATCAAACACCAGGTCTAGCAACTCGCGCGGCTTGTATTCGCATAACTTGTCGGTCTGGCCTTGCTCCAGTGACAGCACACGGGCAATGGCGGGCGACAATCCGGCCTCATGCAGCAGACGCTGATAGTCACGTACCCCAAATTCCTGGCCCTGTTGCGCCATGTCCTTGAGTGCCACTTCACCATCGGCCACCCAGTAATGCCGTACCCAGTCACCGCCTTTTTTCTCTATATGGCAAGCCAGTGTGATTTTGTCCTGCATGAACGGAATGCCGAATGGGCGCTTGCTGCTCCCGACAGGGCGACTGTTGTCTACCACGCCCAGCAACCAGCAAAAATCTTCGCCGTTGCGACGCACATAGCGCTTGTAATCCCGTTTCCCTGAACCAGAGCCTGAGCATTCCAGCGCCAGCAAGGTCCGCATGGCATCCAGCAGCGTGGTTTTGCCCGAGCCATTGGGCCCGACAATGGTAATAATGGAAGCATCCAGCGGCACCACAAAACGTTGCCAGTAATCCCAATGTACGACTTCCAGTCGATTTAGCCTGAACATCTTATTGATCGTCTTTCTGTGTGTTCATTGATTTAAGAAGTTGCCTGACCCGCGCCAGCGCTCTGCGACTGTTCGCGGATCAGATCACCCAGGGCGCCCTGGATGATGCGCGGGGCCATTTCGGCATAGTCAAACACCAGGTCGAGTAAAGGACCTTCGTAAATAATCTTGTTACGGCGTTCGATGAGTCCCAGGCGCGATAACTGTGGCAAGGCAAAATTACTGATACGGCCTTTGCCGCCTAGCAACTTGCCAAAATCCTCAAGCAACACGTTTTCGGGGATGCCGCGTGACAACTCCTCTGACGGCTCGGCTTTGACTAGCGTGCCAAATAACTCGCCTTGTGACTCCAGTGCGGCTTCCCGCCCCAACTGGCGTTCGCGCTTGGGCAGGATAATCAAGGCCCACAGCACCACGGTCAGGGCCAGTGTATCTTTGGGCAACCCAATATTATTACTCAGCCATTGCTGACCATCATCCATCACAGCACGTTCTGCGTCCTGGTGCAGCCCCACCGCCACGTGGCTGGCGTAAGGATTATCCAGCAAGCGCAAACCGCAGGCCTTGAGGTTGTTTTCGAGCGAGACCCGAAAGTCCAGGTCGAACAGCACGCGCCTGATGACTTCATCAGAACGCGGTAAATAACGATGAGCAATCAGTCTGGCGGCCAGTTGTTCGCTTGTTTGTTGCATGCGGTTAACCCTCCTTGGCTGGCGTATGTTTAATTAATTGACCGGCGGTCATGGCGGCCACCTCGTTTCGATGTACGGCTTGCAGTGGCGCATCCAGTGCGTGCGTTAGGCGGAACGGTTGTTCTGCCAGCGCATTCAAGTCGGCATCCTCATGTTTTTCACCTAAAAAGGTCAGCAGAGAGTACCGGTAAGACGCTTGAGCAAAGCCACCACCAACGACCACGTCTGGCAATGCGCTATCGTCCTCGAGTTGTGCCAGCACACGCGTAAGGTCGGTGAGTTGTGGCGGGTAAGAAAAGGCTTCGGTTTGCGCAGGGGTGACTTCCACATCCGGGGGCATGACAGAGACTTTAGGCACTGCCACTTCACGTTCTAGCACGTCATCGGCAATATCCAGCATCACGTCGGGCAGTACAAACAGCGGTTCTGGTGTCACCGCCATCCGCGCGCCCATTTGCGCCAGCGACTCAACGCTGCGTTGCTGCAACCAGGCGGATAACTCAGTGGAGCTCAGGCCGCCTTGCGACAGCATGACCCGCTGCCTGGCCACTTTGGCCAGTTCACGCTGAAAGACCGAGGCCATATTGAGTAAACGCGACTGCTGGCTGGCAATTTTATGCACAATTTGCCAACCGGCATCATCCATGCCGTTTTCTGAAATGGTATTGATCAGTGCCGTGGCTTTTTCAATCCAGGGTTGCGCCTTGCTCAATCTGGCCTGCGCCGACTTGAGCCTGAACTCGGAGCCTGAGGCAATCGCTTCCTGGAAAAAATGTTCGTATTCGGTGAGTTTGGCCAGCACATGACTCAAGTGCTCGGCACTGAGTTCACCGACGGCACTGCCGCCCGCCGCCTGCGACATCAGGTAGCCCAACTCGTCATCGGCCTCGCCAAACCGCAACAAGCCACTGATGGCAGACAACACCATGCGGCCCGCGGCAGAAATCTGGTACACGCGGCGGTCTGCGTCCCATTGCAGCAAGTCGTGGCTGCGCAAGCGGTGCAACACGGTTTCCAGCTTGGTGGCATCAATAAAAGAAAGGTGATTTTGCAACTGGGCTGGCGTCCACTCGGGCAACTCTGCCCGCGCTGCAATTTCACGCATCACGGCGAGGCGAATCATGACTTCATCACGGCCGCCGCGGAACAGCCCGATCAGCACATCGATGATGTGTGAGGACTGCAACAAGGGAAACAATGCATCAATATCCTGAACATAGACTCCCGGTTTGAGGAACTCCTCAAACGCGTTTACATCACTGACTTCTGACATCTATTACAGGCCCTGCTTCAAGCTTTCCATGATAAACGGATCGAGATCACCATCGAGCACGCCTTGCGTATTGCCGATTTCAACATTGGTACGCAAGTCTTTGATCCGTCCTTGATCCAGCACATAGCTACGAATCTGGTGACCCCAACCAATATCGGTTTTGGCATCTTCCAGCGCCTGCTTTTCTTCATTACGTTTGCTGAGTTCCAGGTTATACAAGGCGCCTTTCAGCATATTCATCGCTTCTTCTTTGTTTCTATGCTGTGAACGGTCATTCTGGCATTGCACGACCACCCCCGTTGGCAAGTGGGTAATCCGCACGGCAGAATCAGTCTTGTTAATATGCTGACCACCGGCACCACTGGCGCGATAAGTATCAATGCGCAAATCTGCAGGATTGATTTCAATTTCAATCGAATCGTCCACTTCCGGGAAGATTTGCACGCTGGCAAAGCTGGTATGTCGCTTGGAGTTGGCATCGAATGGCGACTTACGGACCAGGCGATGCACGCCGCTTTCGGTGCGCAAGGTGCCAAAGGCATAATCCCCAGTCACTTTAATCGAGGCGCCTTTAATCCCGGCAATGTCGCCTTCAGACTCCTCAAGCACCTCGACTTTGAAACCTTTGCGCTCTACGTAACGCAAGTACATGCGCAGTAACATGCCGGCCCAGTCTTGTGCTTCAGTGCCACCGCTGCCGGACTGAAACTCAATAAAGCAATTGTTGGCGTCCATCGGCTGCGAGAACATGCGCTTGAATTCCATCTCGGCAACGATTTTTTCTATCTTCTGGGCATCAGCCTCCACACTCAGCAATGTGTCGTCATCCCCTTCTTCACGCGCCATGTCAAACAATTCACGGCTATCGGACAATGACTGAGACACATCATCCAGCGTCATGACCACGCTTTCAAGCATGCGTTTTTCCTTGCCCAGATTTTGCGCTTTTTCTGCGTTATCCCAGACTTTAGGATCCTCGAGCAGGCCGTTAACTTCGGCTAAGCGTTGCTGCTTGTTCTCGTAGTCAAAGATACCCCCGAAGCGCTTCGTGGCGTTGGGTCAGGTCGCTCAGTGCATTGGCAATACTATTAAGGTGTTCGGCTTCCATTTTCTGTGCGTATAAAAATGTAAAAACCAGCATTATAACGCAGCTATGCCCTTGGTTCAGGCGTAACTTACGCTGCCCACACTCAGACGGCCCCATATTTTTGTCACAATCATTGTCACAAAATAGTAAAATTACTGTCACAAAACTTTTGAACGTATAGGGAGTCCTCAATGGCGAATGCCACTTTCGGCCGCATCATGGCCGCGATCAGCCCCAGAAACGATAACTATTTTGTCCTGTTTAACCGTTTGGCTGATTGTGCAGTCCGTGGCTCCAAAGTCCTTGCGCTGATGGCGGCCGTTGTTGATCAGGCAGGCTTTGAAACGCATTTTGCCGAAATCCGCAAAATCGAATCCGAGGCAGATGAATACACCAAGGAAATTTTGCTTTCACTGCATAAAACCTTTATTACCCCGTTTGACCGCCGCGAAATCCGTGAACTGGCAATGGCGCTGGATGACATCATTGACTTTATGGAAGCCATTCCGCAAAGCGCCGAGATTTATGGTCACAGCAAGTTCACCCCCGAAATGGTCGCCCTGGCACAGATCTTATTAAGGGCAGCAGAAAAGGTAAGGGATGCGGTGCATATGCTGTCAGACATGAAAAATGCCGAACGCATTCTGCGCACCTGTGAAGAGATCAGCCAGATCGAAGGCGAAGCCGATCACATCATGCGCTCAGGCATGCACAGGCTGTTTGCCGAAGACAGTGACGCGCGCAGTCTGATCCGCTCACAAAAACTGTACGACCTGTTTGAAGAAGCGGTCGACAGCTGCGAAGACGTCGCTGACGTGATTCACGGTGTCGTGCTAGAACGCATCTAGGACACGACCATGGATCATGTGATTGTGGTCATGGCAGTGCTGGTCATCGTGGCGCTGATCTTTGATTTTATGAACGGCTTTCACGATGCCGCCAATTCGATTGCGCTCATGGTGTCTACCCGTTTACTGACGCCACAGGCGGCCGTCATCTGGGCCGCGTTCTTTAATTTTGTAGCCTTTCTGTTTTTTGGGCTGCATGTGGCCGACACGGTTGGCAAAGGCATCATAGACCCTAACATCGTCAACAATACCGTAGTGTTTGGTGCCTTGTTCGGGGCGATTGCCTGGAATGTCATTACCTGGTGGTTCGGCATCCCCTCCTCGTCCTCGCACGCGCTGATCGGCGGCCTGATTGGCGCAGGCATGGCCCACTCCGGCACCCAAGGCGTCATTTTCGGCAGTAAGCTCATCAGCACTGGCATTGCCATTATCTTGTCGCCGTTATTTGGCATGTTGCTGGCGCTGTTGCTCTCTATCGGCATCATGTGGGCGTTCCAGAAATCCTCGCCCTATAAAATCGAAAGCCGCTTTAACAAGCTGCAATTTATCTCCTCTTCTTTATTCAGCCTTGGCCATGGCGCCAACGATGCGCAAAAAACCATGGGCATCATTACCGTGCTGCTGTTTGCCAATGGCTATCTGCAAGGTGACTTTCATGTGCCCTTCTGGGTGGTGATTGCCTGTCAGCTGGCCATGGGGCTGGGCACTCTGTTTGGGGGCTGGCGCATAGTGCGCACCATGGGCATGGGCATTACCAAAATCCGCCCCACTGGCGGCTTTGCGGCCCAGACCTCAGGCTCGATTGCGCTGTTCCTGGCCACCAGCCTGGGCATCCCGGTGTCGACCACGCACACCATTACCGGCGCCATTGTCGGCGTCGGTCTCTCGCGCCGCATGACCGCGGTGCGCTGGGGCCTGGCGTCACGCATTGTCTGGGCGTGGGTGCTGACGATTCCTTGTGCCGCCATCATGGCAGCCATCGCCTACCATATTGGCGAAAATGTGCTGTAAGCCGGACGTAAGCTAAAAAGGACCTGCCCAAGGTCTTTTTTGGCTTTTGTCACATTTCTGTCATATTAAGTTTTTATGATTCCGTCATCACATACAAACCACACTCAAATACAGGAGTCCTTAGATGAAAACCCGTTTGTTCCGCAATACCATGATAGCCGCACTGGTCGCACAGGCCTTTACCTTCGCGCACACCGCAGCGGCTGCGGACAAAATCATCAAAATTGATGGTTCCAGCACGGTTTACCCAATCACCGAAGCCGTTGCCGAAGAGTTTCAACGCAGCAAAGGCGTGAAAGTCACTGTTGGCGAATCTGGCACTGGTGGCGGCTTCAAAAAATTCTGCCGCGGCGAAACCGATATTTCCGATGCTTCCCGCCCGATCTCACAAAAAGAAATCGACGCCTGTAAAGAAGGTGGCGTTCAATTCATCGAACTGCCTATCGCTTATGATGCACTGACTGTGGTTGTGAACAGCAAAAACGACTGGGTGAAACAAATCACCGTCGCCGAACTGAAAAAAATCTGGGAACCAGGTTCCAAAGTGAAAAACTGGAAAGAAGTGAACGCCACTTACCCAGACAAAGCCATCAACCTGTACGGTCCAGGCACGGCTTCCGGTACGTTTGACTACTTTACCGAAGCAGTTAACGGCAAGGCAAAAGCTAGCCGCACAGATTACACACCGTCAGAAGACGACAACGTACTGGTGCAAGGCGTTGCCGGTAACGTGGGTGGCATGGCCTACTTCGGCATGGCCTACTATCAGGAAAACACTGACAAGCTGAAAGCGGTGCCAGTGGTTGCCAAAGAAGGGGCTAAACCAGTGTTGCCTTCTGAAACGACTGTGATGGACGGGACTTATCAGCCATTGTCACGTCCACTGTTCATTTACGTGAACGCGACAGCTGCTGCGTTTAAACCAGAAGTGAAAGCCTTTGTGAATTACTACCTGGAAAATGCGCCACTACTGGTGAAAGAAGTCAAATACGTGCCACTGCCAAAAGAAGATTACGAAGCAGTGAAAACACACTTCAAAGCCATGAAACCAGGCACAGGGTTTAACGGCACAGCAGAAGTCGGTATCAAAATTACTGATTTGTTGTCCCGAATCAAGTAATGATGACAAAGGGGCTTAAATGCCCCTTTTTTACTGACAAGCCGGCCTGAACAACCGATTATCCGCTAAAATCCACCCCTGACAGATCACACTATGGCGACTCAAGCAATGCAAGTACCTGCGCAACTGACTATCAGCCCACGACTGGCGAAGAATATTCGTCGTAACGTCAAAGAACGTATTATTGAATTCATCCTGATGACCGCCGCGCTGGTCGCAGTGGCAACCACGTTTGCAATTGTGGGGGTTTTGCTGTTTGAATCATTGAGTTTCTTTAAAACAGTGTCTGTCGTCGATTTTTTAACCGATAGCCAATGGACGCCACTGTTTGAAGATGCGCACTACGGCATCATGCCGCTGGTTTCCGGCACTTTGACCACCTCCGCGATTGCGCTGGCCGTGGCTGTGCCAATTGGCACCGTTTCGGCAATTTTCCTGTCAGAATTTGCTTCACATAAAACCCGTGAAACCATCAAGCCGATTCTGGAATTGCTGGTGGGGGTCCCTACCGTTGTCTTTGGTTACTTTGCCTTGTTTTTTGTCACTCCCATGCTGCAAGCCATTTACCCTCAGCTACCCAGCTTTAACATGCTGGGCGCCGGGATTGTCATGGGCGTCATGATTATTCCTTACATTGCTTCCATGTCCGAAGATGCCATGCGCGCCGTGCCCATGAGCATGCGTGAAGGTTCTTATGCCATGGGTGCAACCCGTTTCCAGACCGCGATTAAAGTGGTCACACCCGCCGCAGTCTCAGGTATTGTGGCGGCCTATATTCTGGCGATTTCTCGTGCAGTGGGTGAAACCATGGTGGTTGCCATTGCAGCAGGCCAACAGCCTAACCTGACCTTTAATCCGCTAGACAGCGCTGCCACGATTACCGCCTACATCGTACAAGTGGCCATGGGTGACTTGCCGCATGGCAGCATAGGCTACCAGAGTATTTTTGCCGCCGGCCTGGTACTCATGATCATGACACTGTCTTTCAATATCGTGGGTCACTGGGTACGCAAGAAATACCGCGAGAATTACTAAACAAAGACTCGTAAAGTCTGCCCGTTGTCTTATTACTGAAATATCACCACCATACACTGCCGGTAACCCTTGCTTACCGGCACTTGCGGAAGTTATACCAAATGGAACATAAAGCCTCAGTCCTCGAAAATCTGGCCGAAGTCCGCGCCATGATTAAACGTCATAAGCGTAATGACGCTCTGTTTGCCGCCATCGGCCTGATCTGCCTCATGCTGGGCCTGATTACGCTGATGCTGCTGTTCTGGCAACTGATTGCGGATGGCTATCCAAAATTCAATCTGGACTTTTTGACTGAGTTCCCATCACGCCGTGCGGCCAGAGCCGGCCTGCTGTCTGCCTGGGTAGGTTCTTTGCTGGTCATGTCCGTCACTTTCCTGACCGCAGTCCCTGTCGGAGTTGCTGCTGGCCTTTATCTCGAAGAATATGCGCCGAAAAACTGGTTTACCGACCTGATTGAAATTAACGTGTCCAACCTGGCCGGTGTGCCTTCGATTATCTATGGCCTGCTGGCGCTGGGTCTGTTTGTCTACATGCTGGACTTTGGTCAAAGCATCCTGACCGCAGGTCTCACCCTGGGGTTGCTGATTTTACCGATTGTCATTGTCTCAACCCGAGAAGCGATCCGCTCTATCCCGCTGTCTATCCGTGAGGCGGCCTACGGCGTTGGCGCAACCAAATGGCAAGTCGTATATGACCACGTATTTAAATACTCTTATGGCGGTATCCTGACCGGTATTATTATTGGCATGGCACGTGCACTGGGTGAAACAGCCCCCATCATTACTATTGGTGCGCTGACCTTTATTGCCTTCCTGCCACCCAGCCCGATCACGCTGGAGCCGCCTTTCCTGAATTTCGAATGGTTATCTTCAGGCTTTACTGTGATGCCGATTCAAATGTTTAACTGGTTGTCCCGCCCTGACCATGCGTTCCATGTCAATGCGGCAGCCACCGGGGCGCTGATCATCATCGTCACACTGTTAATGAATGGTACAGCCATCTGGTTGCGCTATAAAATCCGTAAAAATATTAAATGGTAATGCCACACAAGAATTAGGAAACTTCATGGCCACTGTCACTACTGCAATTAAAGCCGAAGCACGCGATTTAAACTTTTTTTATAGCAACGGCGCACGCGCACTCAAAGGCATCTCCATGCCTTTGTACGAGAACAAAATCACCGCGCTGATTGGCCCTTCAGGCTGCGGAAAGTCCACTTTTCTGCGCTGCTTCAACCGTATGCATGATTTGTATCCTGGCAACAAATACCAGGGCCAGATCGTGATGCATCCAGACAACACCAATGTGCTGGATTCAGGCGTAGACCCCATTGAAGTGCGTATGCGCATCAGCATGGTGTTTCAGAAGCCTAACCCCTTCCCAAAATCCATCTATGAAAACGTGGCTTATGGCCTGCGTGTGCGTGGTGAAAACAACAAACGCATTATGGATGACAAGGTTGAAGAAGCTTTGAAAGGCGCAGCGTTGTGGAACGAAGTCAAAGACCGCTTGCATGACCTCGCTTTTAACCTGTCTGGTGGTCAGCAACAACGGTTATGTATCGCCCGTGCCTTGGCCACTGATCCAGAAATCATGCTGTTTGACGAGCCCACCTCTGCGCTGGACCCGATCGCAACAGCCAACATTGAAGAACTGATGGTCGAACTGCGCAGCAAACTGACTATTCTGGTGGTGACGCACAACATGCAGCAGGCAGCACGTGTGTCCGACTACACCGCTTACATGTATCTGGGTGAGTTGATCGAGTACGATGACACTGACAAGATCTTCACCAACCCCAGCCGCAAGGAAACCGAAGACTACATCACCGGCAAGTTTGGTTAATTGCCCGTGCTATAAAAAACGCCGCAGATTGCGGCGTTTTTTATGCGCGTTAATCATGCGCTTTCACAACACGTGATGCGCATTGAGCCGCCTTCAGCCCAATAGCTAATCCAGCATGCTTGGGCTCCAGAACGCTTGTGATACATAGGGTGAGGTCAACAATTGCTGAATCACCGCTTCCAGCTCGGCTTCACGGATGGCACTGGCCAGCAACATGGCCTCAATTTCAACACAATCGTTGCCAAATGCATGCATCTGCAAATGCTTGGTCGGATATTTGGCTTGCTCCAGCGTGCTTTCAAGCAAGCTCATCGCCTCTTTCTGATAACGGCGCGCAGCAATCACATACACCGTCGTTGTCGCCTCCACATGCAAGGTATTGATGGGTTTGCGGTTGATCTGATTGACGACCGGGCGTAACAAGGTATTGGTCGCCAGCACAAACAAGGTACCCAAGAAGGCTTCCAGCAACAGGTCAGCACCGGCACACGCCCCCACGGCCGCAGAACCCCATAGCGTAGCCGCCGTATTCAAGCCTCGCACATTGCCCTCTTCACGCATGATCACGCCCGCGCCCAGAAACCCGATACCGGAGACCACATAGGCCACCACATGCACCGCGCCATCATGCGACATGAGCCGATTGGCCATATCCACAAAAATGGCGGCGCCAATGGCCACCAGCACATTGGTGCGCAAACCGGCGGTGCGTTGGCGGTATTGCCGCTCAAAGCCGATAATAGCCCCGCAAACAAAAGCCGTCGACAAGCTCAACAATGAGTCGAGTAACGACACCAGATTAATATTTTGCATCGCTTGCAACGTCATGCGACATCCCTTTTCCTAACAACACTCTTGTCAAAACAACGCGCTTGGTCTGTGTGAAGACCGTCCAATAAAAAAGCGCCACGAAACTCGTGGCGCTTTGATCAGACGCTCAACCAGGATCAGATGATGATCGTGATTCAGGCGGTACGACGCAACCCTGGTTCAAGGACAAAAAAGTCAGGATTCAACGCTGCCAGCGGCTGTTTCAATTTTTCAATCTCGGCGGCAGGCGCGTGCACTTCGAGACGGATAATTTTGGCCAGTTTCAGTGCCTCGGCTAAGGGAGCGGCCACATTCTCAAGATGTGCGAGCAGTGATTCCGCATCCCGGTAGCCTTCGCGGCAATGCGCGATATTACCATTGAACGAAAAAGCATAGTGCAGGCAACCCGGTTCCTGTCGTGTTTTTTCCACGAATGTTGCGCCCAGTGCTTTGAATGCTGCCAGATGTTCGGCTTGTACCTCAAAATAAGGCACCAGCGTACAGCATTGATCGGTTGTAAACATGTTTGATTCTCCTGATGTGTTTTGTATTGAGTTTGTTAAACACAAACTTGCACACATCTTGGCTGGGCAATGCCCGAGCGTCAAGCGTCAATCTTCCCGATCGTAGACAAAGGCGCGCGTCCGCGTATTAAGCCGTTGCGGAAGCGGCCAGACTCAAATGCGAGAGCACCAGTCGCTGGTAGCACTCAATCAACTTGGTCGCCTGCGCATCGCTGGACCAGACTTGCTCCACATAGCGCTTGCCTTGTTTCCCGATGCGTTCGCGCAATTGGCGATCAATGAGCAAGGTTTGGACTTGCTCGGCGAAATGCAGTTCGTCATCTTTGGCAATCAGGGCGCCCTGCTCCTGACGCAGGATAGAAGCCGTGCCCAGCTCGGCAATCGCGACCACGGGCGTGGCCTGCGCCATGGCTTCAAGCAGCACCAGTCCTTGAGTCTCGCTCTTGGAGGCAAACACAAAAATATCAGCCGCCTGATAGGCCGCATTGAGCCCAATGGCACGGTCCAGGTAGCCCAGGAACATGACATGCTGTTGCAAGCCCTTGTCGCGGCTCATTTTCTTCAGCATGGCTTCTGCCGGGCCTTCACCCGTGATCACCAGCAAGACTTCAGGATGGTCCTGAATCACCAGAGAAAGCATTTCAAGCAGGAACTGGATATTTTTTTCATGTGCAACGCGGCCAACAAACAGCAACAACGGACGCTGAGCGGGAATGCCATACTTCTCACGGAAAGCGGCACCATCACCGGGAATAAAACGTGAGGCATCCAGCCCGGTCGGGATCACGGTAATCGGTGTCGTCACCCCGTATTGTTGCAACACATCACGCATTTGCGCCGAAGGCGATACCACGGTATCCACCTGCTGGCATTGCTTGCGCGAGACCGATTGTGCAATCCGCACCGCCAGACTGCGAGGCACCCAGGGCAAATAGTGGTGCATGTAGTCCTCAAAAAAGGTGTGATAGGTTTCTACCGCAGGCACCTGCAATTGTTTGGCAATTTTAAGCCCCGCATAATGCGCAATAAACGGCGTATGAATATGGACCAGGTCGTAGTCACCCGTATGCAAATGCCCGGCATAGTCCATCAAGGCAGACCATTTCATCAAATAATCTTCAGGATCAAACACGATTTTGCGGGCATCGATGCGCGTAATCCACTGCTCGTCTTCTGTTTGAGACTGCTCAATCGCCACCGGATATTTGGGCGCAATCAGATGCACCACATGGCCTTGCTGGCGCAAGCTTTGCGCAAATGTGCGGATGCTGGTGGATACGCCATTGACGCGTGGAAAGTAGACATCTGAAATCATTAATATTTTCATGACAAATGCTGTATTGCACAGATTCCATATTAAAAACTTTACAGAGTCTAACAACGCTTCATGATGATTTTATGACCAAAATCACTTTCATATCAATGTCATACAGACTTCATGCAACTGTCACTTAGCAGGCGCAAAGTGCGCCCATGTTACTGCGAGCCTTACTGATCACCTGTTGCCTGTTATTCGCCCTGCCTGGTGAAGCGCATGCATGGGGATTGTATTCGCATGTGGCTTACACTCACCAGTGGTTACAAAGCCTGCCGCTACAAACACTGCCCTTGCTTCCTTTGTCCTGGCTGGGCGTGATCCAGCGTTACCCTTCACTGGTGATGGCTGGTGCCTGTCTGCCCGACCTGGCTGTGGTTTCACGCTCATTCAGCCATAGCCATGGCTGGGGCATCGGCCAGCAGCTCCTGCAAAGCAAAAATGAGCGCCAGCGTGCATTGGGCGTGGGCTATAACCTGCATCTGCTCACAGACGTAGTGGCCCACCAGCACTTTGTGCCGACGTTTGAGGCCAAGTGGCAACACCACAGCCTGCTCACGCACGCCGCGGCCGAGTGGGCCATGGATGCCTATTTGCACCAGCCCGAGATTCCGACCCCAGGCAAACTGTTGCGTATACATCGCAATACCATCGTCGACACCCTGAGCCAGGGTCTGCATTGTGATGCCAGCATCGTGCAGCGCGCCGTCAGCCGCCTGGCCAGTGCCGACCAGGCCTTGCGTTTTTCTCGCATCCCGAATTACCTGTTACAACGTTATCGCAGGCTGGATAACGAGTTTGAACACAAACTGGCGTATTACCGCAGCCAGGTCTCGCTCGCCCTGCACGATATGCCGCAGCTGCTCAATGGCCACTTTCCGTCTTTGCATGCTGAACATATTCACCTGAGCATGGAGCAGCTGGATGACTGGCGCCGCAAATGCCTGCAAGATGCCCGCTTAAGGCCTACGAGGGCGATCCAGGCCTTTGAGCAATATCAGCACCAATGGTTTAACCAGCCTGATTGCTGACGCCACGCAATCAGGCCGCTCAAGCGGTCATCCACACCGCATGGCTTGAAACTTAACGTTTAAACGCCATCTAAGCTAAGACCTCCTCATAAAAGATTCCAGCTCAACCATGCCTCCCCTGCGTTTTTTAATCATCACCACAACCCTGATCGGGTTACTGCATTACTACATTGGCAGCCGCTTGTTGTCTGGCCTGGACTGGTCAAGCACAGTGTTATGGCTGGGATGGCTGGCACTGGCACTCTCCGCCTTGCTACAACCTGTCGCTTTCCTGGCACGGGGCTTACGTAGCGAAACCCTCCGAGACCGAGTGAGCTGGATCGCCATGACGGTGATGGGGCTATTTTCGTCTTTGCTTGTATTCACTGTGCTGCGGGATGGATTGCTGTTGGCCGTCGCCGGCTTACATGCGACAGGAGTCGTTAAGGTTGACTTTTTATGGCTGGAACGGCAAACCGCGTTCGCTACTTTGCTGATTGCCTGCGTCATCAGCCTGATTGGGTTTTTTCACGCACGTAAACTGGCTCGCGTCATCCATGTCAGCGTGCCGTTACGCAACTTGCCGGCCGCCCTGCATGGCTTCAAGATTGCACAAATCAGTGATATTCATGTCGGCCCGACCATCAAGCAGCCCTATCTGTCACGCATCGTTGAAGCGGTGAATGCGCTGGAAGCGGATTTGATCGCGATTACCGGCGACCTGGTGGATGGGCGTGTGCATGAACTGGCGGAACACACGCGCCCACTGGCGCAGTTATCAGCGCGCCATGGCAGCTTTTTTGTCACCGGCAATCATGAGTATTACTCCGGCGCCCTGGCCTGGATTCATGAACTGGAACGTCTTGGTATACGCGTTTTGCTCAATGAGCATGTACAACTGCTGCACGGAGAAGCCACCTTGGTAGTGGCGGGTGTGACAGACTATACGGCTGGCAGCTTTTACGAGGATCACCACAGCGACCCTCAGGCCGCCATTGCCGGTGCGCCTGCCGCGGCGCCTAAAATCCTGCTCGCGCATCAGCCACGATCTGCCGAAGCCGCCCAGGCGGCCGGCTTTGATTTGCAGCTATCCGGGCATACACATGGTGGCCAGTTCTGGCCCTGGAAATACTTTGTGCCCTTGCAACAACCCTATGTTGCCGGGCTGCACCGCCTGCAAGACTTATGGATTTATGTCAGTCGCGGCACCGGCTATTGGGGACCCCCCAACCGCTTTGGTTCCCCTTCTGAAATTACCTGCCTGACCTTGATGCCTGCACAGGATTAACTGCGCGCCCCTGCCGTTCGCCGCATGCGCAAATCGGGCACATACGTCGCCAGTATCAGCACCAGGGCAGACAGCAGGTAAAAGCTGCGTAAAGGGTAATCGGTGACAAAGCTGGCGGTGGCTGGCTTGGCCGCCAATGCCTGGTAAAAAGCTGGCTGGTCTACGCCTTTGACATAACTGCCTTTAAACTCGGCCGCCAGTGATTTTAAATAGTCTTCCTCCAGTTGCGACAGCATGCGGTCATACTCGGCGTAAGCCACAGGAGGGTCTGGCTCATCCTGGCTGGGGTCGGCATAAGTCACGCCAACAGCCCCCGCGTTATTGTTGTCGCTCACCGGCCAGTCCCCGACGCGTTTATTGGCAGAGTTGTAGCGTGGAATCGCCACTTTTTCTGCGCCGCCTACACCGACAAAGGTGAAAAACTCCCCAATCTGTACCCCACTCAAATCCTGTTTGATCGTCACATTGACGCGCGGCGCTTCATCGCCATCCGTAAAAAACAGCATCTGCGCCGGTTGATTGAGCGCATCATAGACATGGGTCGCCGCATGCACCGCAAAGCTCAGGCGACTGTTGCCTTTCCAGGCCATGCGCCATTCCAGGTGGTCGATGCCGTCGGTAATCACATCCAGGTTTTTGCATACCTCCAGCGGTGTTTGCAGCATGGCGATATTATCCGAGGCAAAAATGCCCAGGCTAAAGTATGTGCCGCAAGGCGATCTCTGCACCAACTGCTTCATTAAATGCTGGCTATAGGCCAGGCGACTCACAGTCTGCTGATTCAGCCGTTCATCCTCTGCATTCATGCTTTGTGACACATCGGCAATCATCAAATAATGCTGCACCTGCTGCTTGAGCTGGACCTCAGGCTTGAGCAGCGCCAAGCCGAGCAGGCCGAGGGCCAAACCGTAGCAGACCGGCTCATAATGTTTGCTTAACCATGCCCATCCACGCATCAGGGTAATCCTATCGGTAAGTTACTGAGTTCCATATGCGATTGCTCCTTGCTACCGGCTTGCATGCCACGTGCCATGACCGAATGCAGCAGCGACAAGTTGAATTTTGCCGTCTGGTCATCCGGTTGCAAACGCAAGGCCTGCTCATAAGCAATTTTGGCCTGGCTAAACGCATAGCGGGCTTCATCCTGAAACGAGCCATCTTCGTTGACCGTGCGTACGAGGCCGGACAAAAACAGGTTGTTGCCGATATTAAAGTGGATATGCGGCAGTGCATTGGCAGGTGGCGATGCCTCAAGGGCCTGACCATAGGTTTGCACCGCATGTTTATAGTCGCCATGTTGACCCTGGTCATACGCCGCAGTAAATTTCTGCAGATAAGCCTGGCCGCCCGTTTTAATCACCTCGCCAGCGGCGATCTGGGCGTTGAGTACGCGTGTAGCGTGTAATTGCCAGCCAAAATACAGTGTTCCTGCCAGGCCTGCCAGCGTCAGGCCCAGCCAGAGTGTATTGGCATGTTTGCGATAGATGCTCATTCGTATACCTTTATCTGTTTAATCAACAACAGGGCCAGCCCCAGCAATAACGCTACGATGATCAAATCCCTGGCGTAATCATGGCCCGGAATCATGATGTCGTACTGAATCAGGTTCTTTTCCTTGGCGTCAATCTCACGCAAGGCGGATTCAAGTGCGGTGGCGTTATCCGCTTCAAACGCCTTGTATTTGATATTGAGCGACTGAAAAAAACGGTCCAGCGCAATCGCCTCGGGCAGATGGTCATCGTCATAGCTGTTTTGCGTAAAAATGCTGATGTCGTCCGGCTCACGCAACACAATCCAGTACAAATTGAGCTTTTTACCCACCAGCTGTTTGCGAATCTGGTATTTGACGCGCGGGCTTAACTTACCGGCGCCGTCGGACAGCAGCACAATGGCGCGTGAGCCGGTACTGGGAATCTGCTCGAACAAGGTCACGGCATGCGTAATACCTGCCCCGATATTGGTCTGGTTGATGGCGGGCCCCGTCGCTGCCTGGATCGCAGCGTGAATACCGTCGCGGTTGGTGGTGATTTTCATGCCATACAACGCTGAATTGGTAAACCCCACCACCCCCATCATGTCATCAGGCCGTGAGTCAATAAAGGCGGTAATCAGCCGTCTGGCCGCCGCAGACTTGATTTCAGCGGCGCGCCCGCCCACGCTTTGCCCGGCAAACGGATGGTCCATACTGACGCTGCGGTCAATCACAAACACGCTTTGCGCGCCCTTGCCGATTTTCTTTTCCTGATGACTATCGCCCTGCAATCCGGCCAGGGCCAGCACCAGACACAATAGCATCAGACTCGTTGCGACCTTGACCAGCAGATGAATGCGCTCGGAGAACGGATCGTCCGGCACCATCTCAAGCCACGAGTAAGCTTGCGCATGGCGGCTGGTCAGCAAAAACGGGACGGCAATCACCGGCAACAGGAGTAAAAACCAGGGACTCAGGCTGTGCATCAGACGCCCCGCTCACAACTGCGCAACTGACGTGTCAACATCTTGCATTGCTGCAGATAATCGGCTGCCGCAGGCAGCTGGTTACCATAAAGCAGCGTATTGGATTGCGCATAAAACTGCTGAATCTGGTCGGTATACGCCGCAAATGCAGGCTGTTTGGCGACAAACATAGGGACCTGACTGGCCAGCATCTGCTGGCCAAAATGCTGGTTAAAGGCTTGCTGCATCGCCAGTGCCGCCCGGCTTGCCCCCTCCTGGGTGGCGGGCAAGCGTTGCAGGCGACGATAGGCCTGAGCGAACGGGCCATTCAGCATGGGCAACCAGGCCCAGCTGGCATTGCGGTATAGCAAAATTAAACTGCCCAGCAAAGCCAGCCCCCCACTGACCAGCAAGCCTAGGCTTAAGGGGTGTGTGTCCAGTAAGGCTGCGCGGTGCTGGCCCAGCAAGGTAGGTTTGGCCGGTTGCATGCGGTCAGGCAGTTGCGCCATCAGCCAAAAGCGCCAGGCGGGTAGCGTCACGCTGGCGCCACTCGTAAACACAATCTGTTCGGGCGGTAAGGCTAATTGCACGGGCTGGCCGCTGCTGGCAAACACCTGATACTCAAACGTCAACGTATACACCGTTTTGCCCGCTTGTCTGGCATGCGTCTCTTGCACCTGCCTTAACTCGATACCGTTACGCTGCACGCCCTTGATTGGCAGCTTGTCTGGCTGCAGTTGCAGCGACTCAGGGACAGACAGCGTGATGCGCCGTTGCAGGACATCGCCAATCTGAATGCCTGCATAGTGCGCAGGATTTTGCAGATGCAACACCTGGATGGCCTGGGCTGCAGAGGAGGCGACCGCTTGAGGGGCAGCCGCATCCTCTTTGGCCAGGGATTCGGCCTTGACTGGTGCTATCCAGATCAAGCCGGTTAAGCAAACTATCAAAAATGGATTCATCGCTACACGCTATTGAATAAGTTGTTCAAAATAATCGGAAAGCATCGCCGCTTCAAACGCGCCTGTGACATACAACGGGCGAATCTCAAACCTGGCGAATAATTGATCCAGCGCTTGCTTGCGCTGCTCAAACTGCGCCACAAAGCGGGCACGCAAAGCGGGCCGGAAAAAAATAGTTTTTTGCTGCCCGGTCTCGGGATCTTGCAAATTGCCAAAGCCCAACCGTGGCAAGCGCTCATATTCCTGTGGATCCCATAACACCAGCGGAATCACCTGATGGTTAGACAGACTGTTCAGACTTTGCTCAATCAGCGACAAGGGCAGATGAAAATCCGAGATCCAGAACACCAGTCCTTTTTGCTGCCCCAGCCAGGCCGTCGCCTCTACAATCCCTTGTCCATCCTGAGGCCCCGCCTCAACTTCTGTCAGTTGCGCAATGGTGTCAAAGGATTGCTGGGCGTGGTGCCCGGGCGCCAGGCTGAGCTCTGGCAGCACACGATGCTGGTAGCAGACCATGCCGAACAAATCGCTGTTTTCATGGGCGGAGCAGGCAACCGCAGCCGCTATCGCCTGCAAGGTTTCATACTTGCTGACGTGCCCCTTGAACTGCATGGAACTGGACAAATCACACAAGGCATACAGCGGCGTGGAAGCCTCTTGCTTGAAAACCCGGATCTGGATCTGTTCATAAGGGTCACGCAAGGTTTGCCGCAAATCCAGCCGTCTGGCATCTGGATAATCAACCAGCGAGACATGCTTGCTGAACTCATCACCAATGCCGCGCTGAACCCCCTGATGCGCTCCGCTATGCACACTGGCTGAACGCCACGGCACCTGGTAAAAAAAGGACTGTACTTTATCGGGCATCATGGTCTGGCATCATGCGGCTTTGGCCCGTTCAGGGACGCTGACCGTGGCAAGAATCTGCTGGGTCAGCTCTCGGGACAGTTGCGTACGGCGGCTCTCGAACATCGGATTCAATACCAGGCGGTGCGCGATGATTTCATGAAAGACAGCATGGATATCCTCTGGATACAAATGCTCGCGCTGCATGAGCCAGGCATGCACGCGCGCGGCCTTGAGCAGCATCCCCATGCCGCGCGGGCTGGCGCCGGTATGAATCAGGCGGTTAACATCCACACTCTCCAGACGCACGCCAAACGCTGCCGGGGATTGCGTCGCCTGCCATAAATCCAGCGCATACTCCTGTAACACGTCACTGGCCTGAATATGGCTTTGCAGCACATCTGAAAACGCATTCAGCTGGTCATAGGCCAGCACGCCGGACTGGACTTGCTGCGTGAGGCGCTCTGCATGCTGGAATTTGACATCAAACATCAGAGCCTTGCGCAAATCGCGATCGTCTGGAATATCAATCGGGATTTCCATCATGAACCGGTCGCGCGCCGCGGAAGGAATCTCGAAGGTTTCATTTTTCTCGACCTGGTTACGGTCCGCAAACACCAGCATATGCGGCAAGCGGTATTCTTTTTTGAAGGCGGTGACATGACGCTCGGCCATGACCCGCAACATCAAGGCATGGACTTGCGGGCGGGCACGGTTGATTTCGTTGAAGAAAAAGACCGACAGTTGCTCACCGGCGCGCAGCAATGGCCCCTCTTCGACCTTGGGGCGACCATCTTCACCGAGAAAAGTATGGTAAATGAGGTCATTGGGCATCAGGTCTACCGTGCCCTCAATCCGCTCATAAGCGCCGCCCAGACCGCGCGCAATCGATTGCAGCAAGGTGGTTTTACCCACCCCCACGCCGCCTTCGAGCAAGACATGACCGCGGGCAAAAATGGCAATATTAATGGCGCGGATGGCCTGGTCCTGACCCACCACCACTTTTTTCACTTCATGCTCCAGCGTCAGCGCATGATCGCGCCAGTCCGCCAGTTGGCTTGCTACAGATGCAGATGTCATTGTCTATCCCTTGTTAAGCAATGCAGCCAGGGCTATGATGCCAATCGGGCCGCTGAAAAGATGAATGAACCCCTGCTTGCATTTTAGCCAGTCACACGATAATATGCAGACAGGTCTGTTCACTTTTTTCCAGTCTACTTCAGCCAACAAAAAAAAAGCAAGCGAATTTTAGGGGTCACCGGGTGAATTTTTTAGCGATTGTGAATCAGACCAGGCAGTCCATGACGCGCAGGGGCATGACCTATGCCAGCCAGGCGCTGTGGCACTTGGGGCTGCGGCAATGGGCAAAACATGCCCCGTTTTACCAGTTGCGTGATGCACTGATGGATTGGAACCAGCAACGCATTCAACGCAGCGGCAAGGCGGTTGCGTTAAATGCGCAGGATATTGCGGCATTACGGCAATTACTGGAGCAGGCGCAACAGCAATCCAGTGCAGCCCTGCCAGCCGCCCTGCTCGACCAGTGGTTTTTCCTGGCCGTTGGCGCGATACAGGTGCATACACAAACTGGGTCAGCGCGTGCATGGCAATTGTTTGAGCAGTCTGTGCATAGCCAATTGGGCAGCACAACATGGCAGCGCAGCTGGTCATTTGGCGCACTGGTCACCCTCTGCGTGATCTGGATGAGCTTGAGTACAGCCCCACACAAGCCTGTCACAGAGGAGGCCTCCCCATTAGAGACCGCAGTCAGCCATGCTGGCGGCGGCACGGCGGACCCGGTGACATTGAGTTTACTCAACCTGGCCTACCAGAAAATGCAAAGTGGCAGTTGCCAGTTACCGCAGGCAGCGATGTTACCAGAAGCCCAGCGTCAGGCCTTTTTGATGTTTGTGACTGAAGGCAAGGTGGATGTGGACCAAGTGGAGCATTTAAGACAAGCCCTGGGCTATGTCAGCTGCTTGTATCCGCAAGAGTTGATGCGTCCGCAAGGACGGGATCGTTTACCAAGAGAATAAAAATTCTAGCCCTGAATCGGGAAAAAGGGATATACCAGATGAACATGCGAGATAAAATTCTGAACATTGCAAGCACGCTGTTTGACAGCCGCGGCATCCAGGCTTCTGGCGTGGATACCATTATCCTCGAAGCCGGAGTTGCCAAGGCGACGCTATACAAACACTTTCCGAGCAAAAATCTGCTGATTACCGCCTATTTGCGTGACAAATCGGACAAATTTTACGCCTGGCTTACCGCTCAACTCACCTCACGCAAGGCAGAATCGCTGGAGTTATTGCTGTTATTGTGTGAATTGATGGAGCAATGGATCAGCCAGCCCGCGTTTCGCGGCCTGCCCTTTCACATTGCCGCCGTCGAGTTTCCTGAGCAAGATCATCCGATCAATCAATACTCAGTGGTGCTATCCAAGGAGTTGCAAGGCTTTTTATGCAAGATTGCCCGCGACGCAGGCGCCAAAGACCCGGAAGCCCTCGGCCAGCAATTGACCATTCTGTTTGAAGGCGCCGCCCTGGTGGAGCGCCTCACACCCAATACCGGCGCCGCCAACCGTGCCAAACTGGCGGCCATGACCTTGGTGCGTAATGCCATTTAACGAAGCTCAGTCGTTGTTTGGGTCGGCATGAAGTCTTGCGTCAATCACCGGCCCATGGTGCTGGCTATCGACGCAAGCGCCTCCTGACTCGCCATGCACGGCTTTTATGGTCATGCCTTGATGGACAGTCATTACCAGCTTGGCCAGTAAGCCTATCTCTACACTAGCCGCAATTTCTCCCGCTTGTACCGCAATCGCAAAGCGCTCGCCTAATTTGTGCTCCATGGACATGCGATAGCCATTCAAAAAGGCTTTCATGGCTTCGGCTTCGGTGCTGCAAGCCTGTGCGCCTTTGTATAACCAGATACCCGGCAGGATGGTGGGTTTTAGCCAGCATATTGGCGGCTTGCGTAAGGATGCGCTTATATCACCTGTCCCGCGGTCGGCTGGCTCAGCGCCGCTACCAGAAAGGCGGCAGGCCCCTGCACGTATCGCTCGACGGCCTTCTGGTACATCGCTTCCATCAGCGTACTCTTACGGCCATATTCATAAACATGTTGGCAGAGATGCCAGCAAGGGGGAGCACTCAGGAGGCCACACTGAAAAAAGCGTCTACTTAGAATATATACATGCCGATACCGAACTGCCCACCTTACCGCAAACCTTGGCTACCGTTCTTTTTACAGCCAATGTCATTCGAACTGACACTAGAAAACTGCCAATTCTGTCAGCATCTTGTTGCTCACAGCTTGTCTGCTAAGCTTAACCCAATGGGTCTTGCCCTCGCCTGAATAAACACACCCGCCCTGCCTTGCAGGGCTTTTTCTTCGCTGCAATCCCTGCTGTATTTTTTCAGCAGGCTCAGCACTTGATATATTTCCATATTTGTGGAAATATAGAAAAATGAATAAAGAACAAGCGCTCATTGCACTGTCTGCCATTGCCCAATCAGCACGACTGGACATTTTTAGATGCCTGGTCCAGGCAGGGCCGGAAGGCCTGGCGGCCGGCGTGCTGTCAGACGCATTACAGATTGCGAATAGCACGCTGTCTTTTCATTTGAAGGCGCTGACCCATGCCAACCTGATTTGCGCCCGCCAGGAAAGCCGTTTTATTTATTACACGGCCAACTATGCACAGATGAATGGCTTGCTGGCTTATCTCACCGAAAACTGCTGTGGCGGCGATAGCACCTGTTGCCCTGAGCTGCAATGTTTACCAACCTCCAAGGAAACCCGATGAAACGTATGCACCTGCATGTCCGCGTGACCGATCTGCCACAGAGCATCCGCTTTTATTCGACGCTATTTGGGATTGGTCCTAGCGTTGAAAAGGCTGACTATGCCAAATGGATGCTTGAAGATCCGCGCGTGAATTTTGCCATCAGTGCCCGCGGCCAGGCACCTGGGCTGGATCACGTTGGCATACAAGTAGAAACCGCCGATGAACTGGAAGTGATTCAGGCACGATTGCAAGCGGCAGACATGGCGGTGTTATCACAAACCGACACCACTTGTTGTTATGCCAAATCGGATAAACATTGGGTGCAGGACCCCTCTGGCCTGGCCTGGGAAAGCTATTTGACGCTGGAAAGTGCACCTACGTTTAACGATGCAGGGAAAACAACTGCTTCAGCCCCCTGCTGCACCCCGATGGCACAGCCAGTCAGTATTCAAATCAAAAAGAAGGATGTTTAAGCCGATGACAAATCAAGCTTCAGGTATTGGAAATTTTGAGCGCCATCTGACCTGGTGGGTACTGGCGTGCATTATCACCGGCATCGCACTGGGCAAACTTGCCCCAGATTTTTTTCAGGCATTGGGAGCGTTGAAATGGGCAGAGGTGAACTTGCCCGTGGCCGCCCTGATCTGGCTCATGATTATCCCCATGCTGCTCAAGGTGGATTTTGGCGCCATGCGCGAGGTACTGGGGCATGCCAAAGGCATCACGGTCACCCTGGTGATTAACTGGCTGGTGAAGCCGTTTTCCATGGCTTTGCTCGCCTGGCTGTTCATTCGTCACCTGTTTGCCGACTGGTTACCCGCCGAGCAGATTGACAGTTATATTGCCGGGCTGATTTTACTGGCCGCCGCACCCTGTACAGCGATGGTATTTGTCTGGAGCAATTTATGCCAGGGTGAGCCCAAATTCACCTTGTCGCAGGTGGCTATCAATGATGCCATCATGCTGGTCGCGTTTGCCCCCCTGGTCGCACTCCTGCTGGGCCTCTCCAGCATCATCATCCCCTGGCAAACCTTGCTGGTGTCAGTGAGCCTGTTTATCGTTGTGCCACTGATATTGAGCCAACTGCTACGGCGTTGGCTGCTGGCAAAAGGGCCTCATCGATTCGCAGCCACCCTGCAAACCATCCAACCCTTTTCCATGGCGGCATTATTGTTGACGCTGGTGTTGCTATTTGCTTTTCAAGGCGGGCAAATCCTGTCGCAACCGTTGGTGATTGCCTTGCTGGCAGTGCCGATTTTGATCCAGGTCTATTTCAACGCCCTGCTGGCCTACTGGCTGAATAAACAATTCAAGGTCGCCCATTGTGTGGCGGGCCCCTCTGCACTGATTGGCGCGTCTAACTTTTTTGAACTTGCTGTGGCGACAGCGATTGCTTTGTTCGGGTTTGACTCGGGCGCCGCACTTGCAACAGTGGTCGGCGTGTTGATAGAAGTGCCAGTCATGCTATCTATCGTCGCCATCGTAAACCGTTCCAAACATTGGTATGAAAGTGTGTAATATGCGCATCCTGTTTTTATGTACCGGCAACTCCTGCCGCTCCATCATTGCCGAAGCCACCTTTAATCACCTTGCGCCGGCAGACATGCGGGCACAAAGTGCCGGCAGCCATCCTACGGGTGAGGTGCATCCTCGCTCAATTGCCCTGCTGCAGGCCAAAGGCATTGCCACAACAGGCTATTTCAGCAAGTCCTGGGACGAGATTGGGGAAACACCTGACATTGTCATCACCGTCTGCAGCAACGCAGCCGGTGAAACCTGCCCTGCCTATCTAGGCAATGTGCTCCGGGCACATTGGGGGGTGGATGATCCAGCCAAGGCGACTGGCACCGAGGCTGAGATTGCGGCCAGCTTTGAGCAAGCCTACCGGATTCTGCGCACGCGTATTGAAGCCTTCCTTAAGTTGGAAAGCACAATATATCAGGACAGAGTAGCGCTACAGACCGTCTTGCAGCAGATAGGTCAACTCAGTTAAGTAGCGCGTATGCTAGGTGACAGCGCTTAAAAAGGTTTACGCGGCTCAAGGTGGCGGAAAATAATCCGGCCTTTGTCCATGTCATAAGGGGACATTTCAATGGTGATTTTATCGCCAGCCAAAATACGGATTTTGTGTTTGCGCATCTTGCCGCCGGTATAAGCGATCAACTCGTGACCATTATCCAGCTTCACCCGATAACGGGCATCAGGCAAAATTTCCGTCACTGCACCCTGCATTTCGATTAATTCTTCTTTAGCCATCGCTATCCCCCTAAAAAGTAAGTCGTTTCAAAATAAAAAAGCCCGGAAACTCCGGGCTTTTCTCGGAGGCTGTATTCACAGCCTTGCCGAAAACCATTGAATTACTCAATGATTTGAATGTTTGCCGCTTGTTTGCCTTTAGGGCCTGTTGCCACTTCAAAGCTTACGCGTTGGTTTTCTTTGAGTGTTTTGAAGCCAGCAGATTGAATTGCAGAGAAGTGCGCGAACAAATCTTCGCCGCCGTTATCCGGAGTAATAAAACCAAAACCTTTAGAGTCGTTAAACCATTTAACAGAACCTGTCACCATAATAAATCCTTGTACAAAAAATAAAAATGCGGGCGGTTGCCCATTAAAACGAGGATCAAGATGGCGAGAAGTAACGATAGAACCAAAAGATAGAACCGGGGAACAACAACACTACTTGAACTTCGTGAGTTGGTACTATGCACGTAATATCAAATATTAGCAACAAGTATTTGACAAATTGAAAGATGCCGCGACAATCTTCGTCAAAAACAGCATATTGCCTTGATCAAGGCTCAGGCTTGGCGTGCCGCATTGGGCCTCATTCCCAAGACTGCGGGATCGCGCTCACCAGATAATCCATAAATGCGCGCACCTTGTTGGTCATGGCGTACTTGTCGCGATAACAGGCATAAAACTCTAAGGGGACGCTCTCGGCTGCCATCGCCTCCGGCTGTTGGGCGGAAGGCTGAAACAGCGGGATCAGCGTTCCCTTTTTAATCGCGTCATTGACGACGAATGCGGCCAGGCGCGCAATTCCCGCCCCCGCCAAAGCAAGTTGAAAAATGGAGTCGATATCATTGCAAACGATGCTAGGGATGATTTCAGGCTCGTATAACATGCCATTGCGGTTAAAACTCCAGTTCAACAAGCGTCCATCCACCGGGATGCGGAACAACAGGCAATCATGTTGCGATAAGTCTTCTGGGGTCTGAGGCAGGCCTTTGCGTTGCAGATAGTCCGGTGCAGCACAAAATAGCACGGGGACGGTCGCGATTTTCCTGGCAATCAGTCCTGGCTCTAGCTGCTGTTTGAAACGGATGCTGATATCGATATCCTCTGCCACATGATCCAGGCTACGATCAGACAGAATCAGCTCCAGAGACACTTGCGGGAAACGGCGGCTAAATGCCGGGATCAACGGCATTAAGACATGACGGCCAAAAGCCACCGATGAACCAATCCGTAAGCGCCCCTGCGGTTGCCCGTGAAACTCGGTAATGGCCGATTGTGCCTTGGCCAGCACGTCTACCAGATGCTGGACCTCTGCATAATAAAGCGCACCACTTTCTGTCAGCGCCAGCTTGCGCGTGGTTCGCATCAACAAGCGCGTCCCCAATGACTTTTCCAGCCGCTGGATATTCTGGCTGGCCGCTGCCGCTGTAATGCCTTGCAAACGCGCACCCGCCGCAATACTGCCGGCCTGTATCGCTTTTACAAAGCTTTCTATGCTTCTTAAGGTATCCATAAACTATCGAATAGCATGATTGATTCGATAGTTTAACTTTATAGTGATTAAATCTTCAAGCCTCTACCCGGCAACTGTGTGAGCTTTTATAGTGTCACCACACATTAGGAGAACCACCATGAATCAAACCAGAACGACTTTCCGCAAGATCCCTAAGCAATTTACGCCTTATGTGTTTGCCTTTTTTATGGCAGGCATCATGGCCTTTTTGATGTCTATGGTCATTGTGGCCGCCAACAGTGGCTTGCAAGCCGGTTATGTGACGCGTGTCATCCACGCTTATACACTCGCGATGCCTGTCGCTTTCTGTTGTGTGCTGATTGTGCGACCAATTGTCATGCATTTGGTGAATCAGTTGGTCGACACCCATTGATGGCGTGAGCGGCCACAAACAAAAACGGATACCAAGGTATCCGTTTTCACGCAGACTAAAGCATGTGTATGACGATTAAAACAGCGGTGCGTACAAAGCGACCAGCGTGTACCCAATCAATCCTCCTGCCAAGACATCACTCGGATAATGCAAACCCAGTACCACACGTGAGATGCCAACTAACACGACAAACGGATAAACGACAGGAAACAGTTGCGGGTAATAATGCACGGCCACCATGCCAAACGCCACCGCGTGCAAGGTATGCCCTGAAGGAAAACTGAAGTAATCCAGCGGCGTGCCACTCAACAAGACATCCTGACGCACCTGAAAGGGTCGTGGACGACTGGTGCGATGTTTCAACCATTTATAGACCAGTGTACCGCTCAGTCCTACGGTCAACATATGCAGGCAGACGTAAAGACCGTGCTGGCCCTGGCTGATGGCAATCACCAGCATGAGCAAATACCAGAACATGCCATCGCCCATACGCGAAATGGCGCGAAACAGGTTGCGTATCAGGCGATATTGTCCGGTATGGCTGACTTTGACACACAGTCGACTATCGACCGACTGCACCCATCCCAGTGTTTGTTGTAGTTTCAGCATCGCAGGTCCTTTCCGGGGCTTCCCCCGACTATGCTTGTTGGGTAAGCCTAGTCTGAACCGGATGCTTTAAATTAGCGTGAAAGATTGATGAATTAAATATGACGGGTGCTTATGCGATGAGCGCATGCCAAGGAGTAGCCCTTGTACATTCACGCAGGCTTTATTTCCAGAGTACCCGATAGACAAAGCCCGGGAATGAAAACACCAGAAACAGGCATAGCGTGACACTGTAGAACTCCCAGCCTTGCGGCCAGACTTGTCCCATCACATAACGCTCAACCAGGTAGCCAATCAGCAGCGTGATGAAATAGGCAGGCAACATGGCGGCAAAACGCTGCCATAGCTGCTGAATATTGCCGACCAAACCCAGCCACTTATCCGAAATCCAGGCCAGGTTTGCCAAAAACAACATGAGCAACAAAAAAATGAGTTTGGTAGCCATCTTATTGCAGACTCATCAGCAAGCTATGCCCGCAGACGCCTAATAGAATTTCAGGGAACAAGCCCAAGCCCAGTAACGCCAGGGTATGCACACTGAGGATAAAGCGCATATCGATCGGTGCGGACAGCGGTGTATGGTCTTCCGGTGCATCAAAATACATTTTACGCACGATGTTGAGATAGTAGAACGCACCAATAGTCGCCATCAGCACGGCAAACACCACCTGCCAGGTGAAGCCAGCCTGCCAGGCGGCCTGCAATACGGTGAATTTGGCATAAAAACCAATGGTAGGCGGAATACCGGCCATGCTGAACATAATGATCAACATGAGGAAAGCAAACCATGGATGGCGCTGGTTAAGCCCTTTGAGATCGTTGATCTCTTCGGCTTCAAAGCCCTGACGGCTCAATAACAGAATGATACCGAAGCCGGCAATTGACATCAGGACATAGGCACTGATGTAAAAGAAGCTGGAAGCAAAGCCATTGGCATTGGCACTCATCATGCCGAACAGAATGAACCCAACATGCGAAATCGTGGAATATGCCAACATACGCTTGAGGTTGGTCTGCACAATCGCGCTAAAGTTACCGATGATGATGGACAACACCGCCATTAACATCAGCATATCCTGCCAGTCCATGGCCAGCGGATGCAGACCTTGCACCAACAGACGCACGGTCATCGCATAAGCCGCCAGTTTTGGCACGGAGCCAATTAACAGTGTCATCGGAGTTGGCGACCCCTGATAGACATCGGGCACCCACATCTGGAACGGGACAGCGCCAAACTTGAAGGCAATACCGGCAACCAGAAACACCAAGCCCATGATCAGCACAGGGCTCTTGGGCTGCTGACTAATGCTGTTGGCAATATCACTGACATCCAGGCTGCCAGTCATGCCATACAGCATACTCATGCCATATAGCAGCATCCCTGAAGCGAGTGCACCTAACACAAAATATTTCATGGCCGACTCGGACGCTCTTGGATTATCGCGATCAAAGGCTACCAGAGAGTAGAGGCACAGTGACAGCAATTCCAGGCCCATATAAATGGTCAGCAGGTTGTGGCCTGACACCATGATCATCATACCGAGCAAGCCGAACAGGACCATGGCATAAAACTCACCACGATAGAGGTTACGGTCTTGCAGGTATTTGCGGGTATATACCAGGATCAACGAGGTGCCCAGATACATCATCATTTTGATGACGTCTGACAAGGTATCGTCAATAAACATATGCGAGAAGGCAAAGCCCACCGCTGGTGTATGTGTTTTAAAAGTCAGGAAGGCGGCCGCAAGCAAGGTCAGCTGACTTAATCCATAAATCATGAAGCGGTTTTGTGGCAGGATGAACAAATCCAGCAACAAAATAAACATGGCCATGCCCAATACAACCATTTCCGGCAACAGGGCGAGCAAGTCAAATTGCATATTATCCATTTTTTAAAATCCTGCTTTTAATAGCCTGTGACGGGCAATTTGGAAATCGCCATATGTTTCAGGAACTCTGTGCTGGTTGCCTGCATCACTTCGGTCAGTGCTTGTGGATAGACGCCGAAACCAATCACCAAGATGGCCAGAATACCCAAGATCAGGAACTCACGTTTGCTGAGGTCGCTCAGTTCGGCCACGTGATGATTCGTCACATTGCCAAAGAACACACGCTTGGTCATCCACAGCGTATAGGCTGCACCAAATATCAAGGTCGTCGCGGCAAAGAAAGCCACCCAGAAATTGAATTTGACTGCGGCCAGAATCACCATAAACTCGCCCACAAAGCCGGAGGTGCCAGGCAAGCCACTGTTGGCCATGGCAAACAACACAGCGAATGCGGCAAACACAGGCATCTTGTTAACCACGCCACCATACGCGGAAATTTCACGGCTATGGACGCGGTCGTATAACACACCTACGCTCAGGAACATCGCAGAAGAAATAAAGCCATGTGAAATCATTTGCACCAAGGCCCCCTCAAGCGCCAACTGGCTAAACATGAAGAAGCCCAAAGTGACAAAGCCCATGTGCGAGATCGAAGAATAAGCAATCAGCTTCTTCATGTCTTTTTGCACCAGCGCGACCAGTGCGATGTAGACCACTGCAATCAGCGACAGCGCGACCATGGCTGAAGTGAAGTAATGGGCTGCATCCGGAGCAATCGGCATGGCAAATCGCAGAAAGCTGTAGCCGCCAAGTTTCAGTGCAATGGCCGCCAGCACCACAGAACCACCCGTAGGTGCCTCAACGTGCGCATCCGGCAACCAGGTATGCACTGGCCACATCGGGATTTTCACCGCAAATGCCATGAAGAAGGCAATGAAAATATAGATTTGCGCTTGCAGGCTGAGCGGTAACAAATAGTAATCAGCCAACTCGAAACTGCCAGTCTGGTGATACAGGTAAATAAAAGCGACCAGCATCAACAAGGAGCCCAGCAAGGTATACAGGAAAAACTTGATGGTAGCGTAGACGCGGTTAGGCCCGCCCCAGATGCCAATCACCAGGAACATCGGAATCAGCATCGCTTCCCAGAAGACGTAATACAGAATCGCATCAAGCGCGGTGAACACACCAATCATGATCCCGCTCATGATCAGGAAGGCCGCCATGTACTGTGCCACATGTTTGGTAATCACTTCCCAACCTGCCAGTACCACAATCACCGTGGTAAAACTGGTTAACAGCACCAAAGGCATTGAGAAGCCGTCGACCCCCAGGTGGTAATGCATATTGAAGGCCGGTACCCAGGGCAGCAATTCTTCAAACTGGAAGAAGCCGTCGTGAATATCAAACTGCGTGTACAGCGGCACAGTCACCAGAAAACTGACCAGGCTACCTACCAATGCCAGCCATCGAGTCAATGTGGCCTTTTGGTCACCGCCTAGCAACAACACCAGCACGCCAGACAATACCGGCAGCCAGACGGCCAGACTTAACCAGGAAATACTTGTGAGGTCGGCTTGCATCATTAGTTAATTTTGATAAAGAAAGTCATAAGAAGGAATACGCCAATAATCATGGCAAAGGCGTAGTGATAAATTAAACCGGATTGCAGCGTGCGTATCTTGGCAGCAATCTTGCCCATGGTATTGGCTGTGCCGTTGACCATGGCGCCATCAATCAACGTGATGTCACCAAACTTCCACAACAAGCCGCCTAGACAGCGTGAACCTCCGGCAAAAAACTTCTCGTTAAAGCTGTCAAAACCGTATTTGTTTTCGAGGATGTTGTAAATCACGATAAAGCGGGCTTTGATTGCAGCAGGGATATCCGGACGCTTCATATAGAAGAACCATGATAGTGCCACCCCGGAGGCCGCCAGGAAAAATGGCAGGCTGGTAAAGCCATGAATCGCCATGCCAGCCGGACTATGCATGAACTCGTGGTAGTGATGGGCGAGGTGCTCCATGGCAGGATGCGCTTCAGGATTCACAAAAATCACATTTTTGAAGAAATCACCGTACAGCATCGGTTCCAGTGCAATGTAACCAATCACCAGTGAGGGGATCGCCAACAACGCCAATGGCAAGGTAACGACCCAGCCTGGCTCATGCGGATCATCGTTTGGTCCTAGGCCATGATGATGTTCTTCGTCGTGTGCATGGTCATCATGATGCGCGTCGTCATGGTGTGCGTCTGCATGTGCGACATGTGCATGGTCATCATGTTTGGCATGGCGCCACTTTTCCTCACCGTGGAATACCAGGAAGTACAAACGGAATGAATAGAATGCGGTGACAAACACACCGACAATCACGGCAAAATAGGCAAAACCACTGCCAGGGATATGCGACAACTCAACCGCTTCGATGATGCTGTCCTTGGAATAAAACCCGGCAAAGAACGGCGTGCCAATCAAGGCCAGAGAACCGATCAAAGAGGTGATCCAGGTGACCGGCAGGTATTTCTTGAGGTTACCCATGTTGCGGATATCCTGGTCGTGGTGCATACCCATAATCACCGAACCGGCACCCAGGAATAACAACGCCTTAAAGAACGCATGGGTCATCAGATGGAAAATGGCTACAGAATAGGCTGATGCACCCAATGCAACAGTCATATACCCGAGTTGCGACAAGGTCGAATAGGCCACCACGCGCTTGATATCGTTCTGGATAATACCCAGGAAGCCCATGAACAGCGCAGTGATCGCACCGATCACCATCACGGTTGATAAAGCAGTCGTAGACAACTCATACAATGGCGACATACGTGCAACCATAAAGATACCCGCAGTCACCATAGTGGCAGCGTGAATCAGCGCAGAAATTGGCGTTGGACCTTCCATGGAGTCTGGCAGCCAGACATGCAGCGGAACTTGTGCAGATTTACCCATGGCACCGACAAACAATAACAGGCAAGTGACTGTCATCAGGGACCAGTTGCAACTACCAATCAAATTAACTTGTGTATTGGCAAACTCAGGGGCACGCTGAAACACGGTGGCGTAATCGAGGCTACCAAAGTAATACAGCACCATGCCTATACCCAACAGGAAGCCGAAGTCCCCTACCCGGTTAACCAGAAAGGCTTTCAAATTGGCGTAAATGGCGGTGGGACGTGTAAACCAGAAACCAATCAGTAGGTAAGACACCAGACCGACCGCCTCCCAGCCAAAGAACAACTGCATGAAGTTGTTGCTCATGACCAGCATCAGCATGGAGAAGGTAAACAGCGAAATGTAGCTGAAGAAGCGGCTATAGCCTGGATCTTCTTCCATGTAGCCGATGGTATAAATATGCACCATAAGTGATACAAAAGTCACCACGACCATCATCATCGCACTCAGGTTATCAATCAGGAAGCCCACTTCAAAATGCACGTCACCGGAATTGAGCCAGGTATACACCGCTTCGTTGAGCGTGAAGCCATTCAGGGTTTGGTTAAAAATGTAGGCAGACAAGGCGAATGCCGCGCCGACGCCAGCGATGGTCAACACATGTGCGGCCCAGCGCGGTAAGTAATTCCTGAAGAGGCCAACAGCGGCCGCAGCCAGCAAAGGCAACATCGGAATCAAGATCAGGATTTGTTTTATTGTCATCACGCTTAACCTTTTAATTGATCCAGATCATCGACGTTGATGGTACGCAGGTTGCGGAACAATACGACCAGAATCGCGAGACCAATTGCTGACTCCGCCGCAGCCACCGTCAAGATGAAAAAGACGAATACCTGACCACCAATATCATTGAGGTAATGCGAAAAAGCCACAAAATTCAGGTTAACGGCCAACAGCATCAACTCAATTGCCATGAGCAAAATAATGACGTTTTTGCGGTTGAGGAAAATACCAATCACACTGATGGCAAACATCAGCGCCCCCAAAATCAGGTAGTGAGACAAACCGACCATGATTATTTACTCTCCTCTGCAGACGGTGCTGGCACTTCAACTTCAGCAGGCATAGAGATAATACGCAATCTGTCGTTACGCTTCACTTTGACCTGCTCGGCCGGATTCATGGATTTGTTGTCTTTACGCTCGCGCAAGGTCAACACAATGGCGGCAATCATCGCCACCAGCAACACGACCGCAGCCAATTCAAACGGCAGCAAATAGTCGGTATACAACACCTTGCCCAACGCAGCCGTATTACTGAAGCCTGCCGGTGCAGACACTGCCTGACTGGGATTGAGGTTTTTGGCAGAAAGCACCATCATCATTTCAGCCATCATGACCACGCCAAAGGTCAATGCCAATGGCAGGTTAGACCAGAAGCCTTCACGCAATTTGTCGATATTGATGTCCAGCATCATCACCACAAACAGGAACAGCACCATCACCGCCCCCACGTACACCAGAATCAGGGCAATGGCGAGAAACTCGGCTTCAAGCAACAACCAGATGCCTGCCGCCGTAAAAAACGCCAGCACCAGAAACAGTGCAGCATGCACGGGGTTACGCGTAGTAATCACGCGGATGCCAGAGAACAGCAGAATCGCAGCCAGCACATAAAAAACAATATCGGTAAATAACATTTAGGATTCCTGTCCGCGCTTATCGATAAGCTTTATCCTGGGCGCGGTCTGCTGCAATTTGCGCCTCGTATTTGTCACCCACTTCGAGCAACATTTTTTTTGTATACAGCAAGTCGCCGCGCTGCTCGCCGTGGTAGTCAAAAATCCGGGTTTCCACGATGCTATCCACTGGGCAGGATTCTTCACAAAAACCGCAAAAAATGCACTTGGTCAGGTCAATGTCATAACGCGTGGTACGGCGGGTGCCATCATCACGCTGCTCGGATTCAATCGTAATCGCCATCGCCGGACAGACGGCTTCACACAGCTTGCAGGCAATGCAGCGCTCTTCACCGTTCGGGTAGCGGCGCAACGCGTGCAAGCCACGAAAACGGTTGGACTGCGGCGTACGTTCTTCCGGGTATTGAATAGTAATTTTCTTGGCGAAGAAATAGCGTCCGGTCAGGGCCATGCCTTTGAGCATCTCCCATAACATCAAACTGCCTAATGTATTTTTAATTGCGTTCAACATGGTAAGGTTTCCAAATACGTTGTCCGTGCGATTGTCCAGTTAGTGGAATAAATAAGCCCACTGGGTTTGCATCATGCCACCGACCACAATAATCCAGACCAGCGTGATGGGAATAAATACTTTCCAACCCAAACGCATGATCTGGTCATAGCGATAACGTGGAAAGGTAGCGCGGAACCACAAGAACAGGAACAACAGGAAAGCGACTTTTGCCAGCAACCATAAAATACTATCAGGCAAGAACGGCACCGGGGATAACCAACCGCCCAAGAACATCAATGCGGCCAGCATGGACACCAGCATCATATTGGCATACTCAGCCAGGAAGAACACCGCAAAGGCCATGCCAGAGTACTCTACATGGAAACCTGCCACGATTTCAGACTCACCTTCGGCGACGTCAAACGGTGCGCGGTTGGTTTCAGCCACCGCACTAATAAAATAGACTACAAACAGCGGGAACAACGGCAGAAAATACCAGTGCCAGAAGCCTCCTTCTTGTCCCATCACGATCTTGCCCAAATTCAGTGAGTTGGCACACATCAAGACACCGACCAGTGTAAACCCCATGGCAATCTCATACGAGACAATTTGTGCTGCGGAACGCAAGGACCCCAGAAACGCATATTTTGAGTTGGACGCCCACCCGGCGATAATCACGCCGTAGACAGCAACTGAGGTCATGGCCAGTATATAGAGTAAGCCTGCATCGACATTGGCCAATACCAAAGTGGCATCAAAAGGCACCACGGCCCAAGCTGCAAACGCCGGAGCAATTGCCAGTACTGGACCAATAAAAAACAATGCTTTATTAGACGCAGTCGGCAGGATAATTTCTTTAAAAAGCAATTTGAGGCCATCTGCCAATGGTTGTAACAAGCCCCAGTAGCCCACACGGTTGGGACCGATACGCACCTGCATGTAACCAATCACTTTACGCTCGGCCAGTGTGAGGTAGGCAACGCCTATCATCAATGGCAGCACAATCGCCACAATTTTAATCAGTGTCCACACGACCAGTTGTACGTCTGTCCAGTAGGAACCAAATAATTCAGCAAAGAAATGCATGTTATGCCATCTCGGTCAGTTGTTTTTCGTAAATTGCCACTTGCTCGGCAGACGCTTTTTCAATGGTGATATCCCCCATCAAATCACCCAGACCCGCAGTGAGTGGATGCGCTGCAGCCACACGCACACAGCCTTTGGCAACGTGGTTATCCAGACGCGCTTTAAGCACGGCACTGCCTTTATCCTGACGGGCGACAACGATGTCGCCATCTTGCAAGCCAAGCTCTGCCAATTGGTCAGCATGCATCCGTGCCATCGGACGGATGTTGTATTTGGTTTTTTGCAAGGGCGCAGAACGGCGCACGATCGGGTCAGACTCGTATTGTGGCACTTCACCAATTCGCTGCAGGCCTTGTTTCTTGATATTCACCTGAATTTCGACCAGCTCTTTGAGGTTGTTGTTGAGACTGCGCCAGACCACGGCTGAGGGCTTCTCACCATTAAAGATGGCATTTTTCACTTCGTCGGAACTGTTGTATTCAAAGCCAGGCAAGTCCAGCGTATTTGCCAGCACACGCAGGACTTTCCAGCCTGGGCGCGCTTCGCCGAGAGGACGCGTCACGGCCTGGAAGCTCTGTACACGCCCTTCCATGCTCATAAAGCTGCCTGAGGTCTCGGTGAACGGCGTGATCGGTAACAGGATATCGGCGTTGTCGAGTGCTGCAGACTTGTAAGCCGTCAAGGCAATCACGCACTCTGCTTTGGCGATGGCATCGGCTGCCAGTGCGGCATGCTGACAATCCAGCTCAGGCTCGATATTGAGCAATAGATATGCTTTGCGTGGGACTTCCAGCATGGCGCGCGCGTGCATGCCAGTGGCTGTAGGCATGACACCCATCAAATGCATGCCGGTGCTGTTTGCCGCTGGCGGTAAAATACCGCCTTTCGCACCGCTGATGCCGCCAATGGCTTCAGCCATACTGTACATCTCGGTAAAACGGGGATCACTCAAGGCCATATTGCCTAGAAAAATACCAACCTTGGGTGCAATCAGGATCAAGTCGTCGCTGATACCTGCCAGGCACTCTGCAATTTTTTGCGTATTGGGACGCACCTGAATTTCTTCGAGTAACTTGTTCAGGGTGGGTGGCAAGCATAGCGACAGTTTTTGCAACCCGGACATGGCTTTGAGTATCTGGCCCAACACATTCACCATGTCGTTCGGGCGCACAATGACTTTATGTGCAATGTCCATCAATGGATCGTTATCGAGCGGGCTGACAATACATAATTCCGCCCCTCTTGAAACCGCCTTGCGGATACGTTGTGCCAGCAAAGGATGTTCATTGCGGATATTCGAACCAATCAGCAGGATGCGATCCAGCTCTTCGATTTCCTGAATATTGCAGCCCATCCATGGGGTGCCGGTACGTTTGCCATCCAGGCGGAAGTCTGTCTGGCGCAGGCGGTAATCGACGTTGCCACAGCCCAAGCCATCTGCCAGCTGCTTGATCAGGTAGCCTTCTTCCATGGTGCTATTCGGAGAAACCAGCACGCCCAAGGCATCACCGCCATATTGTTTGGTAATGTCTTTGAGCTGACCCGATGCAAACTCAATGGCTGTTTTCCAGTCAGTTTCCTGCCATTGCCCGTTGTGCTTGATCATGGGCACCTTGAGGCGGTCTGGACTGTTCAAGCCCTCGTAGGAGAAACGGTCACGGTCAGACAGCCAGCACTCGTTAATCGACTCTTTTTCACGCGGTAACACACGCATGACTTTATGATCTTTGACGTGGACTTCAATGTGCGAGCCCAAGCCATCGTGCGGCGCAATCGAAGGTCTGCGCACCAGCTCCCAGCTGCGTGCAGAGTAACGGAAAGGCTTGCTGGTCAGCGCGCCTACCGGGCACAAATCAATAATATTGCCACTGAGTTCGGAGTTCACAGACTGGTCAACATAAGCGGTAATCTCGGCATGCTCGCCACGATTGACCAAGCCCAGCTCCTGCATGCCGCCTACCTCTTTCAGGAAGCGCACACAGCGGGTACATTGGATACAACGTGTCATGTCAGTGCTGACCAGCGGACCAATGTTTTTGTTGAAGACCACGCGTTTTTCTTCGGTATAGCGTGAGCCAGACGCGCCATAAGCGACGGCAATATCCTGCAAATCACATTCACCGCCCTGGTCGCAAATCGGGCAATCCAGCGGGTGGTTAATCAGCAAAAACTCCATCACGCTTTGCTGAGCTTCCACGGCAGATTTACTACGGGTGTAAATCTTCATGCCATCCGCCACCGGGGTTGCACAGGCAGGCAGCGGTTTGTTGAATTTTTCTACCTGCACCAGACACATACGACAGTTGGCGGCCACCGACAGCTTTTTGTGGTAACAAAAACGCGGGATGGCGATCCCTGCCGCATCGGCCGCATCAATAATGGTGCTGCCATGTTCGACTTCTAGAGGTTTGCCGTCAATTTCGATGTTTAGCATGTGATTACCGTTAAGCTTAAAACCGTTTATTTACCATCTACCATGGATTTGCCATGCTGGATGTAATACTCAAATTCGGGACGGAAGTGCTTGATGAAACTCAACACAGGCGTTGCTGCAGCATCGCCCAAAGCACAGATGGTTCGGCCAGAAATGTTGTTACTTAAATCAGTCAGCAAGTCGAGATCTTCCATCTTGCCTTTGCCATCGACAATACGCTCGATAATGCGGTACACCCAACCGGTGCCTTCGCGGCAAGGCGTGCATTGCCCACAGCTTTCTTCATAAAAGAAATAGCTTAAGCGCTTGAGTGTTTTCACCATGCAGGTGGTTTCGTCCATCACAATCATGGAACCTGCACCCAGGCTGGAGCCGGCTTTGCTCAAGCCATCATAGTCCATGGTGGCATTTTCAATGGCGCTCGCTGGCATGACCGCAGTGGAAGGGCCACCTGGAATCACCGCTTTGAGTTTGCGACCTTTCCAAACACCACCGGCCATGGTCAGCAGGTCCTTAAAAGGTGTCCCCATTTTGATCTCGTAGTTACCTGGTTTTTCAACATGACCAGACACCGAGAATAACTTACTGCCACCAGAATTAGGCACGCCTAAATCTGCAAATGCCTGACCGCCATGCTGCATGATCCAGGGGATAGAAGCATAGCTCTCGGTATTGTTGACGTTGGTCGGCTTACCAAATACACCGTAGCTGGCCGGGAATGGGGGTTTGAAACGAGGCTGGCCTTTTTTGCCTTCAATCGACTCAATCAGGGCCGTTTCTTCACCGCAGATATAAGCACCGTATCCATGGACAGCATAGAGATCAAAGCTAAATTCAGTGCCGAACAGGTTTTCACCCAGGTAGCCAGCTTCACGCGCCTCAGCTAACGCAGCCTCAAAAATCTCATAATCCTGCCAGATTTCACCGTGGATATAGTTATACCCCACGCGAGCACCCAGCGTATAAGCGGCAATCGCCATGCCTTCGATTAACTGGTGCGGGTTATACCGGATAATGTCACGGTCTTTAAATGTGCCTGGCTCGCCTTCGTCAGTGTTGCAAACCAGATATTTGGTGCCGTCGTAATAACGCGGCATAAAGCTCCATTTGAGGCCAGTCGGGAAGCCTGCACCACCTCGACCACGCAGATTGGATACCTTGACCTGGCTGATGATATCCGGGGCCTTCACTTTTTCGGTCACCAAGCGCTTGAGCTGGGCATAGCCGCCTAATTTCTCATACGTTGCCAGGGCGGCAGAGTTGTCTTCGCTAAGTGTGCGCAAAGTTACTAATGTCTGGCCGGCCAAATCAGTTTTGATCACTGGTTTACTATTCAAGGAAGCATTTGAAGTCTTAGCCATATTCCGTATCCTAGCCCTTGTTTAGCTCGTTAATGAGGGCATCCACTTTTTCGGTGGTCAGAAATTCATGCATTTCACTGTTATTCACATGTAGTAACGGTGCGCCACCGCAACAGCCCATACACTCGCCTTCTTTCAGGCAGAATTTACCATCCGCTGTGACTTCGTTGAAGCCCACACCCAACTTGTGCTGCAAGTGCTCGACAATCTCATCCGAGCCACGCAACATGCAAGAAATATTAGTACAGACTGTAATTTTGTATTTTCCGACTGGCTCGAGATCATACATATTGTAGAAGGTAGCGACTTCTAACGCCGCGATTTCCGGAATGCGCAAGTACTTGGCTACTTCGGAAATACTTTCCTTGGATAACCAGCCACGCTCCATCTGGACGATGCGTAATGCAGACATCACCGCTGCCTGACGCCTGTCAGCTGGATATTTGGACAGTTCGTATTCAATCTTTTCAATCGATTCTGCACTGAGCATGCTTTTACCTTACTATCTTTTCGATCCGCGCTATCACGTTGTTCGGATTATCTGTCGATCTCACCGAACACAATATCTTGTGTCCCAATGATGGCTACCAGGTCGGCGATCATGTGGCCTCTGGTCATCTCATCCAATGCAGCCAAATGGGCAAAGCCCGGCGCACGGATTTTCAGGCGGTAGGGTTTATTGGCACCATCTGAAACCATATAAATCCCGAACTCGCCTTTGGGATGCTCAACCGCAGCATAGGCCTCCCCTGCGGGAACATGGAAACCCTCGGTAAATAACTTGAAGTGGTGGATCAAGTCTTCCATATTGGTTTTCATGCCTTCGCGGTTTGGCGGGGCAATCTTATTGTCATCTGTAATGACTGGCCCTGGGTTCTTGCGTAACCAGTCTATGCATTGTTTGATGATACGGTTGGATTGACGCATTTCTTCCACACGCACCAGATACCGGTCATAACAGTCGCCATTGACGCCAATCGGGATATCAAAGTCCATCTTGTCATAGACTTCATAAGGCTGTTTCTTGCGTAAATCCCAGGCAATGCCAGAACCACGCAACATGGCACCGGTCATGCCCAATGCCAATGCGCGCTCCGGTGTCACCACGCCAATACCCACTGTCCGCTGCTTCCAGATACGGTTATCGGTTAACAGTGTTTCATATTCATCTACATAGGTCGGGAAGCGATTGGTAAAGTCTTCAATGAAATCCAGCATGGAACCCTGACGGTTTTCATTGAGCTTGTTAATTTCTTCTGCACTACGGAATTTGGTGGTTTCGTGTTGCGGCATTTTTTCCGGCAGGTCACGATATACGCCACCCGGGCGGTAATACGCCGCATGCATACGGGCGCCAGACACGGCCTCATACACATCAAACAAATCTTCACGCTCGCGGAACGCGTACAGGAAAACCGTCATGGCGCCGACGTCCAGCGCATGTGCGCCCAGCCACAGCAAGTGGTTGAGAATACGGGTAATTTCGTCGAACATGACGCGGATATACTGCGCGCGCACTGGTACCTCAATGCCGAGCATTTTTTCAATCGCCATGACATAGGCGTGCTCATTGGCCATCATGGAGACATAATCTAGCCTGTCCATGTAAGGCACGCTTTGCAAATAAGTACGGTTCTCAGCCAGTTTTTCAGTGGCACGGTGCAGCAGGCCAATGTGTGGATCGGCGCGCTGGATCACTTCACCATCCAGCTCCAGCACCAAACGCAACACACCGTGTGCCGCAGGGTGCTGCGGGCCGAAGTTCATCGTATAGTTCTTAATTTCAGCCATACTAACCATTCCTCAGCTTGCAAGATTCAGCCCAAAACAAGGCGGAATTGCACAGACTGTATGAGTCAAAACGGCAAGCAATGACAACGCCGCATTGAATTGAAGCTTGCAAGTGATCAGCCATGGTGAGCACCTTCATCACGAATAATCCTTGGCACATTATTGCGCAACTCTACCGACACTGGCTGGTAGATGACGCGCTGCTGAACAGGGTCATAACGCATTTCAACGTTACCAATCATGGGAAAATCTTTACGGAAAGGATGACCGACAAAACCGTAATCTGTCAGCAAACGACGCAAATCGGGGTGATTTTCAAACATGATGCCGTAGAGGTCAAAGGCTTCACGCTCAAACCAGTTGGCGACCGGCCAGATATCGACCAAGGTCGGAAACACAGGAAAGTCATCGTCAGCTGCAAACGCACGGATACGCACACGCTGATTCAAACTGACCGAAAGCAAATGCAGCACCACAGCAAAGCGCTGACCCTCCCAGCGGCCATCGCCATACTCCAGATAATCCACCCCACACAAGTCAATCAGTTGCTCAAATTTGAGCTCCGCATGGGTTTTCAATTTTTCAGCCACGGCCAGCAGGTGTTTCACATGAACTTCCACCGTGAGTTCACCCAACTGTTGCTCCAGCCTGACCACACCCTCACCCAAGGCCAACTTGAGCTGTGCAGACAAATGTTCGAGTTTTGCAGACATAGTTAATTTCTAGGGCTTAGTATGTTGTCAGAGCGCGTCACCATCAGGTTCTGGCAATCGTATTGGTACGCTTGATTTTCTTTTGCAACTGGATAATGCCGTATAGCAAAGCCTCTGCAGTGGGTGGACAGCCAGGCACATAAACATCCACTGGCACAATACGGTCACAGCCACGCACAACCGCATATGAATAATGGTAGTAACCACCACCATTGGCACAGCTGCCCATAGAAATCACCCAGCGCGGCTCAGCCATTTGGTCATAGACCTTGCGTAGCGCAGGCGCCATTTTGTTCACCAGCGTACCTGCCACAATCATCACATCAGACTGACGCGGACTCGGGCGGAACACAATCCCGAAACGGTCCAAGTCATACCTAGAAGCGCCGGCATGCATCATTTCGACCGCACAGCAAGCCAAACCGAATGTCATAGGCCACAATGAACCAGTACGGGTGTAATTAATCACCGTATCCAGCGTGGTGGTAACAAAGCCTTTTTCTAATACGCCTTCAATGCTCATTTTGCATTAATCCCATTCAAGGGCGCCCTTCATCCATTCAAAGATGAAGCCGACCACCAATACAAATAAAAACACCATCATTGCCCAGAAGCCAGCAGAGCCAATTTCTTGGATCACCACCGCCCATGGAAAAAGAAATGCAATTTCGAGATCAAACAAAATAAACAGAATGGCGACAAGATAGTAGCGCACGTCAAACTTCATGCGCGCATCTTCAAAGGCTTCAAAGCCACATTCGTATGGAGAGTTTTTTTCCGCATCAGGTTTGTGCGGAGAGAGAATTTTACCGGCAAGCAACGGACCAAGACCAACGCCCAGCCCCACCAGGATAAACATCAAAATCGGGAAATAGTTTTCTAACACTGATTTGCCTTCATCGATCATGTTAACAAGTTATTTCAATGCAGCTAGCCGCCCATTAAAACACTCCCAAACCATCTATTCCCTGCCAGAGCAAAGTTGCAAGCAACTCTATCTGGTGCCGTCGGCGAGACTCGAACTCGCACGACTTTCGTCACTACCCCCTCAAGATAGCGTGTCTACCAATTTCACCACGACGGCCAATGTTTAGTTAGGAATATCTTTGGGTGTGTTTTCAACCGGCTTGGCCACTTCTGCAGCCTCACCTTTGGCCGGAGCCTGTTGGGTCACTGTGGATTTAACCACACTGCCAGAACTTGCTTTATGGCTGGACATAAAGGCCAGCGTCAAGCTAGTTGCAAAAAACACTGAAATAAAAATCGATGTCAGCTTGCTCAGCAAGTTAGAGGACCCAGACACGCCGAATAGACTGCCGGAGGCTCCACTGCCAAAAGCGGCGCCCATATCGGCACCCTTACCATGCTGCAATAAGACCAGGCCAATCACGGCAGCAGCTGCCAGCACATGAATGACGAGAATGACGTTTTCCATATTTCTTTAATCCATTAAGTAATAACGATTTGGCTTTTGGCTCTTTCGCTATCTAGATGACGCTATTTTCAGGGACGGCCTGACATATTTTTATAAATTGCTCTGCATCTAGCGAGCAACGACCGACCAGCGCGCCATCAATTTCCTTCTGATTCAACAATTGTACCGCATTTTGCGGGTTTACGCTGCCCCCGTAGAGGATTTTTAGCGTGTCCGCCGCCGTTTTATCGGAGGCGGCAACCGACTCTCGAATAAACTGGTGCATGGCGACTGCCTGCTCCGAAGTGGCCGCCAGCCCGGTGCCAATCGCCCAGATCGGCTCATAAGAAACAATGCTGCCCGCAAAGGCCTCTCCGCCAAATAAGCGGATGATGGTTTCCAGCTGCTTGCCAACCACACGTTCCATAACGCCTGCTTCACGCTCCAGCAGCGTTTCACCCACACATAAAATAGGTGTTAAGCCATGCCGTTTGGCCATCATGAATTTTTCAGCAATGTTTTCATCGGACTCACAATAAGCCGTGCTGCGCTCCGAGTGGCCAATAATCACATACCTGGCGCCAAAATCGGTCAGCATTTGCGCCCCTACTTCACCGGTGTAGGCACCTTCCTCATATTTCGCAACATTTTGTGCGCCCCAAGCGACAGAAGTTCCCGTCAACAGGGTTTGAATTTGCGCCAGATAGGGATAAGGCACGCAGACCACGACCTCCGCGCGCGTACAAGCGGCCAAGGCTGGCAGATAGGCCTGAATCAATTGCTGGTTACGCATGAGATTGCCATGCATTTTCCAGTTGGCAACCACCAGTTTTTTTGAGGCCAAGGATGTTGAAGTAGATGAAACAGTGCTGGTGCTAGACATGCAGAATTAAGCTCGCAGAGGCATGATGTGGATGCATATATAACGAGCCAGAGAGGCCCGCAAATATTCGGTTGTGCGGATTTTACGCTCGCGCCCCCTGAGCAGCAAGCATTAGTCGCCAAGTAAAGCTTGTCTACCCCGTCAACACAAGGTAGACACGAGTACGATCAGGCACTTAAGAAAGGATAGTCAGTGTAGCCATGCTCGGTACCGCCGTAAAACGTTTTGGAATCAGCCTCATTGAGTGGAGCATTTTTTGCAAACCGCTCAACCAGATCCGGGTTGGCAATAAACGGAACACCATAAGCGACTGCATCTGCATGGCCACTGGCAATCGCCGCATTCCCGCGAGCCTTGTCATAACTCAGGTTTGCGATATAACCGCCCTTAAACAATTTACGCATCGCCGCAAAATCAAATGGCTCAGCTTTGCCACCGCCATGAATGCCCCCTTCCACCACATGCAGATAGGCCAGCTTGAAGCGATTCAGGGCATCCGTGACATGATTGAATGTTTGCTGCGCCTGGCTATCATGCATATCATTAAATGGGTTCACCGGTGACAAGCGCACCCCCACTTTGTCTGCGCCTATTGTATCCACCACCGCCTGCACCACCTCGAGCAGTAATCGCATACGGTTTTCTACCGGCCCGCCATATTGATCCTGGCGCTGATTGCTACCGTCGCGCAAAAACTGGTCTAGCAGATAACCATTGGCCGCATGCACTTCTACACCATCAAAACCCGCTGCAATGGCACATTTTGTGGCATGAATATAATCCTGCACGATGCCAGCCAATTCGGACACCTCCAGTGCGCGCGGGGTCACGTAATCTTGTAAACCCTGGTAGGTAAATGCCTGGCCGGCAGGCTTAATTGCTGAAGGCGCCACTGGCAATGCCTGATTGGGTAACAGGCTGGGGTGTGAAATACGGCCTACATGCCACAACTGAATGACGATTTTTCCGCCCTTGGCATGCACAGCATCAGTCACTTTTTTCCAACCAGCCACCTGCGCATCAGTATAAATGCCTGGCAAAGCAGGATAGCCATGCGCCATCGGTGAGATCGGGGTCGCTTCGGTAATAATCAGCCCGGCAGTCGCCCGCTGCTCATAATAGGTGACATTCATTGCTTGTGGTACACCGCCCTCGCCTGCACGGTTACGTGTCAGTGGGGCCATTGCAATACGGTTTTTGATCTCAATGCTGCCCAGTTTGCCCGGGTAAAATAAATCCAATGTCATACTCGCTCCTCATTCCCTGCATACAATAAACACTGCGCGAACAAAACGTCCGCGCATGGATTTAAAATTATTTTGCTTTCACACCCTCAACCAACAAGGTGATTTCAATGTCGTCACCGACCGGCGCATTTGCGCCCGTCGCCCAGCCAAAACCATAATCAGAAGCTTTGATGGTCAAATGCCCCTCAAAACCTGCGCGCTGGCCACCCCATGGATCGGCGCCATAGCCCAACACTTTCACGGGAATATCCACCAGTTTGGTCACGCCATGCATGGTCAGCTTACCCTGCATCACTGCCTGCGTCTGGTTGCTGGCCGTGATCTTGGTGCTCTCAAACAAAATCTGGGTATATTTGCCCACATCCAGATACTTATCCGCCTTGATATGTTCATCACGTTTGCCAAACCCAGTATTCACACTGCTGACATTGATCGCAGCACGTACGGTCGCCGTATTCAGATTGGTAGGATCCAGGGTAATGACGCCACTGACATCATTAAAAGTCCCTGAAGTTTTGGAAACAACATGACGGATACTGAAATTGGCAAAACTGTGGGTGCCATCGATATTGTAGGTATCGGTCACCGCCCAAGCCTGAGTAGCCATCATCAAGCCGAGCGTCAAAATTAACTTTTTCACTGAGTTCTCCTTGTTAGATCGTGAATTAGGATAGGTTTTTAATGAGGCCGTAGTTAAGCGGCTTTCGCAAAACGTAACGCAACACTGGCCACACGTTCACCCAGGTGCTCTGCCGTGAGCAGGTCACTCTGAATCGGCGCCAAGTCCGGGCCCTGGTCAGCATTCGCCTGCGCCATGGCACCTAAAAAGCTGCCCAAACGGTTTAAGTCGTTGACCGAACCATTACTGTTATTGTTCCCCGGCAGCAAATCCTGGCCTACCCAAATCATGCCATGCTGTGCGGCAAACACAGCCAACTGGATCAAGGTACTAAGCTTGTCACCACTCTGGCTGGCAGAAGTGGTAAAGCCAGCCGCAATCTTGTCTTTCCAGTCACGGGTATACCAGGCCTTGGAGCTGGCATCCATAAAGGTTTTAAACTGGCCTGAAGCCGAACCCATATAGGTTGGGCTGCCAAAGATAATGGCGTCGCTGGCCTTGAGCAGATCCCACTGCTGCTGCGCCTCATCCACAGTTAACAGATTGACGGTCACACCCGCAACCTTTTGCGCGCCACGGGCCACGGCTTTGGCTTGCTCAGCGGTATGACCATACCCACTGTGATAAACAATTGAAACTTGAGTCATGTCATTGCTCCTTTAAAAAATGTAAAAACGATTATTCGACCATTTCAGGCAGATCAAACCATAATATTTCGCTGTCTTGGGCAGCAAGTATCGAGAGAGAAGCCAGGGCATCTACCTTGAGGGCATCCCCTGTCTGCAACTGTTGACCACCGATCACCACTGTGCCGGATGCAATATGGAGGTAAGCACAACGTCCCGCATTGACCTCAACCGGCAAAGCAGCCTCTGCTGTCAGTACCGTGGCATACAATGACAGATCCTGATGTACTTTTAATGACCCGGCGCGGGCATCAGACGAAGCAATCAAGGCCCAGCGGTTTTGCTTGTCAGCCAGCGGGATGGTTTTATCTTCATACGCCGGTGCCAAGCCTTGCGTATCAGGTGTGATCCAGATTTGTAGCAAATGGGCCGTGGTCTGCGAGGAGGCGTTCATCTCACTATGACGGATACCCGTGCCCGCACTCATGCGCTGCACATCCCCCGCGCGAATCACTGCGCTGTGGCCCATGCTGTCAGTATGGCGCAACTCCCCCGCCAACATGTAGGTAATAATTTCCATGTCCTGATGGCCATGCATACCAAATCCCGTGTCAGGGGCGATTTTGTCGTCATTGATCACCCGCAACACCGAGTAGCTCATATGCTCAGGGTCGTAATAACTGGCGAAAGAAAAACTGTGAAAGCTTTGTAACCAGCCATGATTAGCATAACCACGACTATTTGAAGGGCGAACATGCAACATTTATTCACTCCATTTGAAAGTTTAAATGTATGATAAAAAAACACTTAATCTTTAGATAGCAAAACATTTTGCATCACTTGTTCAGATTTTTTGATGAAGCTGTTAGCACTTAAACTGCGATGAACCACCCCGCCCTTTTTCAACCTTATCCCTTCAGCTATGGCCATTAAACTGAGTCTCGAAGCCCTTGAAGTCATTGATGCGATTGACCGCAAAGGCAGTTTTGCCGCCGCGGCTGAGTCGCTATACCGTGTCCCCTCGGCACTCACCTACACCATCCGCAGACTGGAAGAAGATTTGGGGCTGGAGCTTTTTGACCGCAGTGGCCACCGCGCCACGCTAACCGAAGCCGGTGCCGAACTGCTTAAAGAAGGCCGTTATTTGCTAGATGCCGCCCATGCGCTGGAGCGCCGCGTACAACGCGTTGCGACCGGTATTGAAACTGATATTGCCATTGCGATTAGCGATTTATTCGATTTCGACCCGGTACTCAATCTACTACAAGCCTTTTACCAGCAAGGCTTTGGCACTCGGGTGAAGCTGGTCCGTGAGGTGTATGGCGGGAGTTGGGATGCATTACAGACGGGGCGGGCTGATATCTCTATCGGCGCTCCAGGAGATGCGCCGCCTGGCGGCGGCTTCTCTACACATTTGCTCGGACAACTGGAATTTGTGTTTTCTGTGGCCCCGCATCATCCGCTTGCTGCATTACCAGAGCCGCTCAGCGCCAGTGATATTGTGCAGTATCGCGTTGTAGCGGCCGCAGATAGTTCACGCAACCTGCCCCCAAGGACCTCAGGCATTCTTTCCGGCCAGGATGTACTCACCGTGCCTGACATGCAGACAAAATTAAAGGCGCAAATGGCAGGAATTGCCATCGGCTATCTACCCAAATTTATGGCACAAGCGGCCGCTGCGCAGGGCAAACTTGTGCTAAAACAGGTATCAGAACCGAAACCGGTGGGACCCACTTTTATTGCCTGGCGCCAACAGCGGCCCAGCGAAATGGGCAAAGCCATGCAATGGCTGCTCAAAGCCTGTTGCGAGATTCCACTGGAGCAATTGCTTAGCAAATGATTTATCATCCTTGCTGTCGCATTGATTGGATCCAATATGTCGCAAGAACAACTACCTGAAGAATTTGCACCACTCAACCGCATCGCCATCAAGGCCATGCTTTGGCTCAATGGGTTCGCGCATATTATTATCGGCCTTGCTCTGGCCACTTCTGTATTGATGTTTACCTGGCTATTTTTCCTCGACGTGAAGGAAGCGGCTTACGCACATAATCTGGTTCATGGCTTTTTGCGCGCCTTGGGCACCTTGATGCTGTTATGGTCCATCTCTGCCCTCATCTCGGCAGAAATTCGCTACCTGCGCGGCCACAAATTACTGGTAGAAACCTTTGTCGAGGTGGTACTGGTCATGTTTTTGCGCAAACTGATTGTGCTCCCTGTACAAGATGCCACACCGACTTATGAAGAAATCGCCATCTGGCTGGCCGGCGCATTTGTCATGGGGCTGGTGTACATACTGATCCGCCTCGCCGATAAAAATAGTAGTAGATAAGCATGCAAGACGAAGCATTTATGCGCATTGCCATCGCGCTGGCAAATGAGGCAGCAAACCTGGGCGAGGTCCCGGTCGGCGCGATTGTGGTCAAAGAGGGGCAGATTATCGGCAAAGGCCGCAACGCCCCCATCAGCCTTAATGACCCCACCGCCCATGCGGAAATCCAGGCCATGCGTGAAGCAGCGCAGCACTTAGGTAACTATAGACTGGTTGGCTGCACTTTATACGTCACCCTTGAGCCGTGTGCCATGTGTAGCGGCGCCATACAACATGCCAGAATTGCGCGTCTGGTTTACGGTGCCAGCGACCCCAAAACGGGTTGTTGCGGCAGTGTAGTGAATTTGATGGCGGAGCAGAAACTCAATCATCACTGTGTGGTGAGTCATGGCGTCTTGGCTGATGAGTGTGGCGCGTTATTAAGTGATTTCTTCAGGCAGCGTCGCTTAGCCAAATCAAATGGATAACGACCAGATCACAAGCGCTTATCACAGCCATATAAAACAACAAACCCGCCAAAGGCGGGTTTGTTTTACAACGGATACAGCTTAAAATTAAACAGCTTTGCGACGGCGAACGATGCCACCAATCAGACCCAAGCCTGCCATCATCATGGCAAATGTTTCAGCTTCTGGTACAACGGTTGCAGATGTAGCCAACACGTTCAAACGGTAGTTCAAGCCATTACCTGAGCCATTAGTGAAGCTATTACCCCAGTAGCCGCTTGAAGCCATACCACCACCGTTTTGAGCGGTGTTACCACGGATACGAATCCAGAAATATGCATCAGGCGCATTAGTGTCGCCATTATTGCTTACAGCATTTGCCAGAAACTGATCCACTGAGAAACCTGTGTAGCCAGCAACACCACCGTTCAGATAATCAATCGTTGAGAATTGACCATTGGTAAAAGTGCTGGTTGCAAAATTGATTTCTTGTCCCCAAGCAGCATCACCCGTCGCACCACCCCAACCTTTTTGAGGGGTACCACAGCTGGCGCCATAACTGACGCAACCGTTTTCTTCCCACTCAATATCGTTTGTGCCTAAACCAGCCACATTACGGTAGTTATCATTCCCTAAATTTTCTGTACCTGCAAAGTTCATCTCGTAAGATGAAATCCAAACTGCACCGGTATTACCAGAAGCAAACTGGCTCAGATTATTCAAGCTTACAGTAACACGAACACCACTGGCACCATCACCTAAGTTCAAGTCAGCCAAATCAGTCATCGTAATAGACCCTACACTGCTTGAAGTTGTGCCGTAGTTATTTGTAGCAATAAAGTTCAAATCAAAGGTTGCAGTTTTAGCAGAGGCTTGAGTTGACAGAGCCAATAATGCAGCCAGTACAGAAGTTTTAATTACATTTTTCATAGAGATTCCCCTCAAAAAGTGGGCGGAGTTACCGCCCTTATTTAAAAAATATTTTTCAAGTTAAAGCGAGTATGCTTTTTTAGTTATTAAGCTTGTTTCTTTTGACGACGCGCTGCAGCAATCACGCCTAAACCTAACATCATCAAAGCAAAATTTTCTGGTTCAGGCACTGGCGTGACGGTAGTTGGCACAAACCCTCCAATAAAACCACCTGCAGGGTCTTGACCCTCTTCACCAGCCTGATAAAAGCCAATTGCCTTAGCACCAAGGGTGTATGCAGTTGCATCAGTCTTTACTAGGAAAAGGCCGGACCATGGATTCTCTTCTGTCAAGCTGAAGTCACCCATTTGACGAACGGTACCTTCAGAGAGTGCAAACACTGATCCACCTGCTGTAGAGTCTGTTTTAGCGGCTTGATACATTCTCAAATCATAATCAGAAGAGTATGTCCACGCTGCTGCTGTGTTATAGCCAGTAAAGCCGTAACGATAGAGATAGTTAGCTTCTTCACTGTTGTCTTCACGGTTCAAATAACGAGTACCAAATACCAAGGTGTTATCTGCACTGTCACGATAAACAAAATCAAAAATGTCAGCTTGTGCAGACCCTGGTGCCAAATCGACCCCGCGAGTAACTTTCCAGTCCACCAAAGTCAATGTCCCAGTCGATAAAGTAGTGCCTGCGCTAAAAGTACGGTAATTAATTAAACTAGCGACAATATCGCCGCTACCACCATCAGCAAATGAGGTGGAAACATCATCGTAGCCAGTTAAGTAAGTTGCTGAAACTGTCTCTATATAGAGCTTATCGGCGTTTTGGTTATTTGAGCCCTGAACGAAGCCTCCTAAAGCAGCAGAAACATTAGTGCCATTACCATTGGTCAGTGTTTGAAAGTTGCCAGCTTCTGCAGACATCGCAGTCATTGCGAGCAACGTTGAGCAGATTAATAATTTAAGCTTCATGCTTGATCTCCTATCAATTTTTATATCAACAAAATTAAACGTTATAAATTCATGGCTGTTTAGCTTTACAAAATGGCTAATTATTTTTTGCGTCTTGCCATAAGTCCTGCCAAACCAAGACCGCAAAGCAGCATACCCAGCTCCGATGGTTCTGGAACCGGTGTTACTGAAATCACACTGAGCACACCTGAGGTAGCGTCATAATTCCAACTAAGGCCATTCTGCAAAGGATTAAGCGCAACAATTTGAGCAAAAGCACCACTTGAACTTGTGAAGTCAAATAAATCGAACGAATCACCGGCATTACCTGAATAGCCATTGATAAAGGAAAGCTTGAGAATGCCTCCAAATGTCAAGTTGCCATTAACAGTCAAGTGATCATAATCAGTGCCCTGTATTAATCCGCCGATTTCAACAAGCGTTTCATTAGCGGTACCAAAGACAACATCACCATCAATAGTTACTGCACCTGGGCTATTCCCTGCTGAGTACCCGCCATTGAATTCAAAAACTCCACCACCACCCAACTGAGCGCCAACACGCTGATTGAATTCTCCATTGAACGTTACTTTTGTTTGGGGTGTGGTTGTGATAACAGCACTCGAGTTTGCAACTACGGCACCGTTGAACTGAGTGTTTCCGTAACTTACGTTCAGTCCACCACTGATATTCATATCATTCGCGTAAGTTCCACCATAAGTATTAATTTTTTCACCCGAGAGGATGCCTGCTTCTAGTTTAGTTGGTGCATATCCTGACAACTTGACTGATAGGACAGATTGACCCTCTTCACCACCCTGGCGAATTTCGATAGCGTTGTTAATGACTTTAAAAGCAGTGGCGTTGGTTCGAATTAAATATAAGCCTGATAATGGATTACCCTCAGAGGCATTAATATCAGATCTAAAATCAACAACATTTGGATCATAAACGTCGGCGCCTTGGCCTAGCCCCTTATTGGATGAGGCAACGCTGTAAAGTCTTAAATCTGAATCTGATAGACGTGTCCAACCAGCCTGTACGCTAAATCCGCTGTAGCCATAACGAAAAATGTCGTTCGCTTCTGCAACATTTCTCAAACCATCTGGACGAGTTCCGAAAAACAATCTTGAACCAATCACAACAGAATTTGTGGTGGAGTCAATAAATACATAATCCGAAAACTTTCCTGAATAATAGGTAGCACCACTACCACTCAAAAAGTTTGTATCTACCTGATTAATTAAAGACAAGGATGATGGGAAATTATAGGTACCATCCGCCTTCAAAGTCCCGGTCGGGATGTATAAGGGATCGTTTGTTGAGTTGGCAACACCGCCACATCTAATCAACACAGAGTTGGCCCTGCCACAGCCAGGTGTATTTCTTGCAGTCGGCAAATCAACGAAAGCAGCACTTGCTTCCGATGCCACCAAAAATGACCCGAACACTGCGGCCAGCAGACTGGTTATATTTACCGTTTTCATAATTCTCCTCACATACCTTTGTACTAATCAGTTATCAATAGAGACTTTGCAAAAGCCATGCCAAATAGATAAAAAATACAAATAATCATTAAAATCATATATTTAATAGAGTCAAAAATAATATCGAGCTAAAAGCCTATTTTTTAGGTTGTTTTAAACCAACTTCCGAGAGCCAATTGGTTGATAAAAACAACCACCTAATCAAGCTTGGTTTTTCTTGACTTCCAGTCCAAGTCATAACTCAATCCAAACCATATGGCTCGCGGCGCACCAGGACCAATAAACGTGGTGTTCTTCCATTGATCAGAGTTGTAGTTAAATCCTGCAGAATCAGTTGCAGCCCCACCACTGGCTGGGGTAAATGGGGTTCGACCAAGATTTCCCGCTGTGGCATATTCACGGTCAAATAAGTTATCGAGTCGCGCAAATGCGGAAAATCCGTTATCAAACTTGTAATTGGCGCGAATATTAAAAACGGCGTAACCGGGAATGGTTCCTTTGCCGATATAGTCATAAGGATCACGGTTTGTGCCAGACACTACAGTGTTTGTTGCTGCACGTGGCTGGTGTTCGTTATTCTCATTTCCCCGGACATAAGATGATGAGTGCAACACCATATTCAATGTCATATCAAACTTTTTAGTAGGCGTATAATTCCAACTCGCTTGGATAATATGGTTAGGCATTCCTGGCAACTCATCACCAGGCTTCACATATACATAATTCTGGGAATCAACAACAACGTTAGAACTGTTATTGGGGTTAATTATTGATGAGGGCGACTCAAAGGTCGCTTTCATCCAGGTGTAGTTAAAGCTGAAGCGGTGTGCGTTCCAAGTACTCGAAAAACTCGCTTCAACTCCTTGCCTAAGGGTTGCCCCAAAATTATCAAATACCCCTCGATTCTTACGACCTAAGGGTACAAATAGAATATCGTTTGAGAGCTCTGTTCTAAAAAGACTCAGATTCCAGTTGAGAGGTTGATTGCCTAAAAAGCTCTGCAATACCCCTCTGGTTCCTGCCTCGTAAGATGTAGATCGTACCTGCTTGAGATAAGGGTCAGCCGTAAGTGATGTTGGGATCGCGCAACCAAATTGGAAATTTACGTCGTTAACGATTTGCGTTCTGTCAATAGCACAACCAAGCTCAATGACCGAAGGGGTACGTGCCCCCCTACTTACGTTGCCATAAGCTACCAAATTTGGCTTAACTTCCCATGCAAAGCCTGCAGAGGGATTGAAGCTTCGGTACAAATAATTTCCTTTTGTACAAATGAAACGCGCTTCAGAGTCACTGTCATTCTCTGCACACCTGTCATTGTCAGAATCAAAATAACTAGTTGGATTATCAAACTGATATAACGCCTTACCACGCTCTGACTCAAGATAATTCTTAACTCGAGTATGATTGAACCTTGCTCCAAGTGTGAAATGAACAGTTTCGACAGGTGACCAAGTATCACTCAAAAAAATACTTTTTGTAGTGCTACTACCGGTTAGACGATTTCTGACTATCGGAAATTCTGCGGCAATCAAGCCATAGTCTGTGTAATAACTTGAGTTTTCAATCAACCGACGGTCAGGGCCAATATCGGCAAACATTTCACTTTGCTTAAAATTAATATCATTCGTGTCATAAGTGACACCAGCAGTGAATTGATTTTTATCGGTGACGTGATTTAACTGAAATGCAAGCCCTTTTGAGCCCTGATCCAAGTTCGAATTACTTAATACACCATTAGGCAATAAACCTGCACAACCAGAACCTGGACTATCAGAGTTAGTGCCGCCATCAGGATAGCTCCCATCAGCACACAATGGCGTTGAAATGCCGATACGATTAGACATCGCCGGGAAGCCATCGTAAAAGTCTGAACCAATAGCCCCCTGCTTAACACTGCGACGATACGTCAACCCAGAAAGTGTTAGATTATCATTTAGATCAAATCTACCCGTAAGATTGTAGTGCTCAAGCCCATTCTTGTTCTGATCAGGAGATGTAAAAACTGCTCGCCTATCTTGCTCATACATTTCATAAGGCACTACACCATTACCCGTTAAAGCGGTGTCAACATTCAAAGCCGTCAAACTAACCTCACCATAGTCACTTCGTAAATTAGCGCTGGTGAATAATTGACGTACATTGGAAGGAGAGTTATCTCTCCAGCCATCCTCTTTGAAATGGTTATAGGCTACAAATAATCCTAACTTGCCATTATTGAAGCCATTTGAGAACTGAGCCTGCTCCCTTCCCCAAGATCCTCCCATTATTTCTGCATGCAACTGGTTATGCGTAAAACCATTTTTCGTGGTAATTGCTAAAGCACCGCCAAGTGTATTCAATCCGAATAAAGGATTAGAGCCAGGGATTAAGTCAAGACTGGCTATAGCATTCATGGGAATGAAATCCCAATTTACAACCTCTCCAAAAGCCTCATTAACCCTTACACCATCTAAATACACAGAGATACCCTGCGGCGTACCGATTTGAGGTGAAGCTGTAAAGCCACGAAAATTTAGATCTTGTTGAAAAGGATTACCGGTGTAGTCATTAATAGTCACAGATTGCATTGTGCTATTCATTAAGTCAGTAATATTGACTGATTTAGAATCCGCAATTTCTTTACCACTGATACTTTGAACATTAGTGGTCATTTGCTCCCGGTCTATGACTAATCCGGGCAAAGGTGTAATGACAGTTCTTCGCTTAGCCTTGACCTCTACCTCATCTAATTCAATGCCCTTTGTTGACTCAATAGCTTTGACTTCTTTACTAGAGACAACAGCATCATTGGTATCTGCCGCGATTGAAAAACAAGAATAAACCCCTAAAAGCAATACTGATTTTATTTTTTTATTAAGCACTTCACCCCTCCATGTGGAGGAGATACTGCAAAAACCGAACCACTTAATTAAGTGTATTTTTTATTAATAAAATCAATAATTTAAAAATATCTCACATTAAAAGCAGTAATGCATATGGCTGAAATAAACCACGCTGGCTAAAAACAACCAATCACAAACTCTTTTTTCGCATGAACTAAATTGATGCAAATAAAAAACCCGCCAAATGCTTGGCGGGTTTTTTGAGATGGAAAAACTCAGAACTTAGTCGCGGTTGCCTAATACTGCCAGCAAAATATTCAACAGGTTCACAAACAGGTTGTAGATATCCAGATACAGATTCAAGGTCGCCATCACATAGTTGGTCTGACCGCCACGCACGATCTGGTTCACGTCGTACAAAATGTAGCCGGAGAAAATCAGTACTGAGACACCAGAGATTGCCAATGACAAGGCTGGAATCTGGAAGTACATATTAGCCAAACCAGCGACAATGGCCAGAATCAGACCTATCATCAGGAACTTGCCGATACCGCTGAAGTCACGGGCTGGGGAAGAACCAATGCCAGCCAAGCTTAAGAAAGTGATCCCAGTCCCGGCAGCAGCCAAGCCTACAATTTCAGCGCCGTTGCGCAGATGCAGGGCAAATTGCAGGATAGGGCCAAGCATCACACCAAAGACAAACGTCAGTGCCAACAACAACCACACGCCTACACCGCTGTTCTGGTTAACCGCAATCAGTTTAAACATACCAAACATGACAGCCATAAAACCGATAAAGAACATGAACGGGTGTGCCGCCATCCAGCCAAAATTCATCTGCAGGCCAACATAGGCACCGATCACGGTTGGCACCATGCTCAAACCCAGCAAGGCGTATGTATTGCGCAGTACGCGATTTTGCGTTTCGGATAATTGACCGTCACGACCTAAAACTTGCATATCTGACATAGTGTATTTCCTCTTTTCAATTAAAACTAAAAGCAGCTTCTGTAGTTAAGATAATGGCAAACACCTAAAGTTTCAAGGCTTTGCGTGACATTTGTGTGAACAATCGTTCAGTTTACAGCTTCCACAGCCCGTAAATGACTACCGCAATCAGCACGATGCGCGTGATTTGATAAACGGTTTTATTCCACTTTTTAAAACGGCGGCGGTACTGACCGATCACCCAGGCATAATGAAACAGGCGGTTAATGACGCCGGTCTGGTCCCCGGCTTCATTTGGCGAGCTGGCCGCAGTAACGATGGTATTGGCCAGAAACCGATTGACTGTCTGCGCCCAGCGGTAGCGCATGGGGCGCTCAATGTCGCAAAACAGAATCACACGCGTTTCATCGGTCTTGTTATAGGCTTCATGGATATAGGTTTCATCAAACATGACGGCCTGTCCATCACGCCAGCTGTAATCCTCACCATCAACGCGGATAAAACACTGATCGTCATTAGGGGTGGCAAGCCCTAGATGAAAGCGCAAAGAGCCAGCATAGGGATCACGGTGCGGACGAAGATGCGCGCCCGGCGGCAGCTCGGCAAACATGGCAGCTTTGACGCTGGGGATGCTTTGCAGTAAGGCGACTGTTTTTGGGCAGTAAATGCTGGCAGAGGGATGATGTGCGTCATACCACTTAAGATAAAAACGTTTCCAGCCGGTTTTAAAAAACGAGTTAAACCCGGCATCGTTATTGGTCTTGGCCGCAGCAATGCGCTCCTGTTCGCGTACATACAACGCTTCTTCACGGATCTCTTGCCAGCGGTCGGTGATCGCTTTCAGTTCCGGGAAGTCATGCACCGGCAAATACGGCGTGGTCGGCGCTTTGGAGAACAGGTATAAAAATACATTGAATGGCGAAACAATGCCGGAATGGTCAAATATCTGGCGATAAAAGCGGTGCCTAACCTTGCCCCTGAAGTGCACATAACTGACCGAAGCCAAGAAAATGCCAAGAATGATCCATTTCATAATTGATACCGATGTTTACGCCGTGATTAGATTGTCATCAATAATTGTCTAGCTTACCGCAACCGTCCGGCTTCAAGCAAACAAATCCGCCTCTTTTTGACCGACCATGGCCACACGCTTGACCGCTTCTACATAGGCCGCAGACTCACGTAATGCCACCATATCCTGCGGATGATGACCACCATGCATACGTGCCAGGCGCGCAATACTTTGTGCAGAAATCTTCCACGTTAACTTGTTCAACAATTCATCGGCCAAGTCCGGGCGGTTGCATAACAACACCATATCGCACCCGGCGTCCAAAGCAGCCATGGTTCGTGCAGTGACGTCGCCTGCCACGGTGGCGCCCTCCATACTCAAGTCATCACTGAAAATCACACCATTAAAACCCAAGCGCTCACGCAGCACTTTTTGAAGCCAGCGGGACGAGAAGCCGGCCGGTTTATCATCGACCTTGGGATAAATCACATGTGCGGGCATCACCGCATGCAAGCCCTCGTCTATCATGCGTACAAACGGCTGCATATCGTTTTGTGCAATCTGGTCAAACTCGCGATCATCCACCGGAATGCTCACATGCGAATCTGCCACCACAAAACCATGCCCGGGGAAATGTTTGCCTACCGCAGCCATGCCAGCCTTTTTAAGGCCTTGCATCAGGCTAAACGCCAACTCATTAATCGCCTGCGGATCACGGTGAAACGCGCGATCCCCAATCACCAGGCTGTCGCCATAGTCCATATCCAACACTGGCGTAAAGCTGAAATCCACGCCATGCGCCCTTAGCTCTGCGCCCAGCACATACCCGGCCTCTACCGCCAGCTCTTTCGCTTTGCGTGGGTTTTTGTCCCAAATATGGCCAAACTCGCGCATGGGCGGGATTTTGGTAAAGCCTTCTCGGAAGCGCTGCACGCGACCGCCTTCATGATCCACGGCAATCAGCAGCGGCGGCTGACGCACCGCATGTATACTGGCTGTGAGTGCCTTGAGCTGCGCGCAACTCTCAAAGTTACGCGCAAACAGAATCACCCCGCCGACTAGCGGATGTTGCAAGCGGCGGATATCGTCGGCGGTGAGTTCCTTGCCGACCACATCCAGCATGACGGGACCTAAAGACATAACAAATTCCTATTATTCAAAATTCAAACGCATTTTAACCGATAAAGACTGGTTACTTCTTTGGCACGGGCAGCATATAACGGATCCGATTGATCGCTGGCCTTGGCATGTGTTGGCGCAATATCCAGCTTGTCGACCACCTGCAACCCTGCTTCATGGATCCATGTATTTAAGGCCTCAGGCTGGCGCAAGCCAATCTGCTCAGCCAAATTAGACATTATCAGCCACCCCTCGCCCTCAGGATTTAAATGCGCTTTCAAGCCACTTAAAAAGCCTTTCAGCATCTTGCTTTCGGGGTCATACACGGCATGCTCAATCGGCGCATTCGCTTTGGCAGGTAGCCAGGGAGGATTACAGACAATCAGGTCCGCACTACCCGCTGGAAACAAGTCTGCCTGCATGACTTGAATATGGCTTTGCATATTCAACCGCTGGATGTTTTCGGTGGCACACGTCAATGCTCGCGGCTGGTTGTCCGTTGCGACGACTTGCTTGACGCCCCGCGCTACTAAAATGGCGGCAATCACCCCCGTGCCGGTACCAATATCCCAGGCCACCTGCGGACTACTAAGCGGCGCCTGGTCAATGAGGTCGAGATACTCACCACGTATGGGCGAATACACCCCGTAATGCGCATGTATATTGGCATTCAGCGCATGAATCGGCACGCCTTTTTTACGCCATTCATGCGCGCCCACCATGCCTAGCAACTCACGCAATGAGAGCACAAGTCTTGCAGGCAGTTTGCCTGTGTTGTCATCCACAATCAAAGCCGCCTGCACAGCCGCTTTAACGTCTGGCGCACGCGGTAAATCGCAGGCACCATATTTAAGCTCGATTAATACTTTATTCGTAATATTGGCACGACCGATCTGGCGCGCGCGATGCTGGTGAAACGCTTCCAGCAGGCTAGCCGCCGGTTTGACTGGTTTTCGGTCTACACGCCGCGTAATCGCTTGCAGCAATTGCTTGGCATTTTGAAAGTCACCGCGATATAGCAAGGCGGTGCCCTCACACGCCAGACGGTAGGCTTCATCCGCTTTGGTGGTGTCGTCTGCAATCACCACGGCTTTGGGCGCAGGGTTACCCGCTTCTGACTGCCAGTCAGCGGCTTGTGTTTTGTTTTTTTCGTACCAGTTAATCAGGGTCAATGGGGTTCCGATAATCAGAAGTTGTCAAAGGTAGCCAGTTTAAAGCTTAAACGGGCTAAAGTCGGTATGGGTATCGTAATAGTCTTCTTTTTCTGCCCGTTTGAGAAAAGCGACGATTTTATAGGTGACTGGCGTGAAAGCGACTTCTACCAGCACTTTGGCCGTAAATTGCGCCAGCACAATTTGCGGCATCATGGCATCTGGGAATTCGCCTGAGCCATAAAAGGCCAGCGGAAAAAATAACATGGTATCAACCGCCTCGCCAAAAATGGTCGAGCCTATGGTGCGGCTCCATAACCAGCGGCCACTGGTCAACACTTTCATTTTGGCCAGGACAAATGAATTCACAAACTCACCGGCCACAAAAGACACCAGCGAAGCCAGCGCTATGCGGGCGGTCGAGCCAAACACAGATTGATAGGCCGCCTGATCATGCCAGTCCGGTGCGGGCGGCAAGGCCACAATCACCCAGGCCATCAGGCTGGCAAAAGCCAGGCAGATAAAGCCGGTCCAAATGACGCGACGCGAGGCGGCATAGCCATACACCTCAGTGAGGATATCGCCAAAAATAAAACTGATGGGGAAAAACATGATGCCCGCGCCAAACGTGAGTGCCCCCAGCACAGGGGCGTGGATTTCAGTGATTTTACCGGGGCCGATCAGGTTGGAACAAACCAGCACGACCGCAAATGCGGCCATGATCAGATCGTAATAACGGTATTGTTTTTTCATGCTTGCACTCCCTGACGCACATCCAGCTTGTCCCGCAGGACATCCCCCCCCAAGTTAATTGCTAGGATCAGACTCATCATGCACACGCCTACGGTCAACACATAATGGGGGGCGACCAGCATAAAGCGCACCGCATCACGCAACATGGCACCCCATGAGGCCTCCGGGGCCTGAATCCCCAGGCCAAGAAAGGACAGCGAAGCTTCGGCAATCATGACACTGGCCATGCTGTAGGCGGCCTCAACCATTAAAATCGACAGCACTAGCGGCAAGATGTGGCGCAACATGATGCGCCATGCACCAGCGCCCAATGACTCGGCCGCCAGCACATGCAGGCGCTGGCGTAGTGCCAGAGCTTGCCCGCGCGATAGTCTGGCGTAGGTCACCCAGCCGGTCAGACATAAGGCCAGGATCAGGTTATTGAGACCCGCACCCAGCACGGCGGCAAACGCAATCGCCAGCAAGATCCCGGGAAACGCCAGAAAAATACTGGTGATTTGCATGAGTACATCATCCAGTCTGCCGCCATGATACCCGGCCAGCAAGCCTATCGTCAGCCCTATCGCCATGGTCATGGTCGTCACAATCACCGTCACCATGAATGACACTTCCACGCCATGTAACACGCGTGCCAGAATGTCACGGCCCAGATCATCAGTCCCCAGCCAGTGTTGTGCACTTGGCCACTGCAAAATCGCATCCAGATCAATCTGGTTGGGACTCATCTCGACCAGGCGACCAAGCAGTACCGCCAGCAGCCAAAACGCCAGGGTCAGCAGCGAAAAGGTCTTCATGCCTGACCTCGCGTGCGTGGATCCAGCCAGCGATAGGCCAAATCTGTGCCCTGGTTAATCAGTACATAGCTCAAGGCAATCACCAGCACACAGGCTTGCGTCACCGGGTAGTCGCGTTTTTCTATGCTATCCACCAGCAGGCGGCCGACGCCATTCCAGCCAAAAATGGTTTCTGTGATCACCGCCCCGGCCAGCAAACTGCCCATTTGCAGACCAACAATGGTCACCAGCGGCAACAAGGCCGCCCGCAGGGCATGTTTAAGGATCACTTGTTGCTCACTTAAGCCTTTGGCGCGCGCCGTGCGGATATAGTCTTCATGCAAGACCTCGAGCAAGCTGGTGCGTGTCATGCGCGTAAGAATGGCACTTAAGCCCAAGCCCAGAGTCAGCGCGGGCAACACTACACTTGCCGCGCTTTCCATCCCGCTCACGGGCAACCAGCCCAGCCAGACGGCAAACACCAGCATGAGCAAGGGCCCGAGCCAGAATGCAGGCATGGCCGCGACACGGATACTGAACAAGGTGATCATCACGTCTTGCCAATGTCCTGCCTTGAGTGCAGACCAAACGCCCAGCGGCACACCAATACTGATGCCTATGCACAAGGCCGACACCGCCAATAGCATGGTCGCTGGATAGGTTTGCAGCAACAAGGTTGAAATATCGGTATGCTTGTGTATGGAGACGCCAAAGTCACCATGCAAGAGATGGGCGGTATATTGCAAAAACTGCTGCCACATTGGCTGATTCAGGCCGAGTTCTGCTTTGAGTGCCTCGCGGTCGGCCGCACTGGCAGACTCGCCCAGCATGACATCCACCGGATCGCCCGGCACCAGATGTAGTAGCAGGAATGTCAGGCAGAGCACCCCCAACACCACAGGCAGCAATGTCAATAAACGCTTAATCATCCGCCTCGTGCAGATGGACTGGGGTACCCACAGGCACCAGATCAAATAACTCAATCAGGTCAGTATTGCGCATGCGTACACAGCCGTGCGATCCGGGCTTGCCAAGCTCGGTGCTGTCAGGCGTGCCATGAATGTAAATATACCGCTGCATGGTGTCTACTTCTCCGAGGCGGTTTTTACCTGGCTCGGTACCACTGAGCCATAAAATGCGGGTTAGAATCCAGTCACGTTCAGGAAACGCCTGTTTCAAGGCTGGTGTAAAAATCTCTCCCGTGGGCCGGCGGCCAACGAATACGGTGTTTTCCGGCGCACCCTCGCCAATTTTGGCGCGAACAATATGGGTACCTAGCGGTGTACAACCGCTGTTTTTGACACAGCCTACCCCATTCGCCGCCGTTGACACTGCGTACTGTTTGCGCGGCTGGCCCTGGTCATCAAACAAGGTCAGTGTTTGCGCCGGAATTGAAATATCAATATACATAGTTATTATTCTAAGGCATTTAATCGCAATTGCATGGCCGTTGACCGCAGATTTGCAAGTCGAGCGTCTGGGGCAATATAAATTGCATTACAATCGTTGCACCAATGCTTTTAAACTCGGCCCTCTATCGCAATCCCTCAATCCTACAGGTGCGCCATGCAACATCATGAAAAACATTTTTTACAGCGCAGTGGCTGGTTACGTGCAGCCGTATTAGGCGCCAATGATGGCATTATCTCTACCGCCAGTTTGCTGATGGGCGTGGCAGCGGCAGGGACTGCGCAACAGGCATTAATGATGACGGGCATCGCCGGGCTGGTCGCGGGGGCGCTATCCATGGCTGCCGGCGAATATGTCTCGGTGAGCTCGCAAACCGATATTGAACAGGCCGACCTGGCGCGTGAGGCGCAAGAGCTCACACAAAACCCTGAAAGCGAGTTGCGCGAACTCACTGGCATTTATATCCAGCGCGGTTTGTCGCCTGCGCTGGCAAAACAGGTCGCGCAAGAGCTGTCACAACATGATTCTTTAGAGGCACATGCGCGTGACGAATTAGGCTTGCATGACATCAACCAAGCTAAACCACTGCAAGCCGCATTTGCCTCGGCATTAGCCTTTTCTAGCGGCGCGCTATTGCCATTGCTGACCACGCTACTCGCCCCGCATGCACAAGTGCAGTCGTGGCTGATGTTCAGCACCTTGCCATTTTTGGCCTTGCTAGGCATGGTGGCAGCACGTACTGGCGGTGCCAGTGTCAGCAAAAGCGTCATCCGCGTGGTGATCTGGGGCGCGCTGGCCATGGTCGCCACGGCGCTGATTGGCCACTGGTTTGGTGTTCAGGCCCCGGTTTAAGCAAGCTTAATGTGGCGCAGCGTGAAAAGCCACTTTGGTCAACCCATCCCAATTGCCATCCGGCGCCGGGGTATAGCGTTTAATTGATCCTCGATAGGCGGCAAACTGACCTTCATACCAGAGTGGAATCACGGGCAACTGCTGGTGGACACGTTGCGTGACGGCAGCCCAGTCTTCTTTCTCCAGCAAGGCATCCAGTTGGGCATCCTGATACCGCCCTCGGTTAAAACCTGTGGGCGGGATACTCTTGGAGCCAAAGACTTTGCCGTAGATTTCCGGGGTTTTAATGCCCACCCAGGTTAAGCCGTAAAGTTGAAAATTGCCTTTTTGCACATCGGCAAAAAAAGTGCCCCAATCCAGGCTCTTGATTTGCAAGTCTATGCCTGCGGCTTGCATCTGTGCCTGCAAAATCGTCGCCAGCCGCACCCGTTGCGGGTCTGTGCTGGTTTTATAGATCAGCGTCAATGGCAGCTTGACCCCGGCAGCTGCTAATAACTCCCTGGCGCGAGCAGGATCGTAATGATATGGCTGCAATTGCGCATTGCCCGCATAATGCTCGGGCGGCAGGATGGCACTGGCTTGCCGACTTTGACTGACCATGACTTTATCGATGATGGCCTGAGGATCAATCGCATACGCAATCGCTTGCCGCACGCGCGCATCCTTTAAAAAATCTGCCTGGGCATTAATGCCCAGATAAGAATAATTGGCGCCCACCCCGGTATTCACCGTGATATTCGCCTGTGTTTGCAGATACTTGACCAGCTCAGGCGGTAAATCGCCCTGAATCAAATCGGCCTCACCACGCTTGAGCTTGAGCACGCGCACATTCGGGTCTTTGACTTCTTCAAAGCGCACCTTGAGTCCATCTCCCAATCGCTCCAGCACCAGCGCAGATGACCAGCCATCGAACTTGAACGGCCCACTGCCCACTGGCGCATGGCTAAAGTCATGCGCAGCCGCAATTAATCGTGCGGGGAGGATGCCGACAATCATACGCGCCGCGAAATGGGGATCGGCATGCGCCAACGTAAAGTCTATGGTCTTAGCATCCGGGGTGCTAATGCGACGAATATGCCTGAATTCGGCAGTATGGGGCGAGTCTTTGAGTGTGAGCAGGCTATCGTAAGTCGCTTTCACATCGGTGGCAGTCAAAGGCTGGCCATCATGAAATACTGGGGCCCGCAGCAAGTGAAAACGGTAATGCAGGGCATCCAGTTGCTGCCACGAAGCCAACCCGGCGACCTCGTGTGAAGCGGCATCAAACTCGACCAGACGCTGATAAACCAGGCGATTGACCCGCTCTGAAGCCGCATCGGTGGCATAGCGCGGATCCAGATTGAGTGGCGCCTGCGCCACTGCAAACACCAGTGTATTCGGTGCATTGGAGGAATGACAGCTGGCCACCCCTACCCCTAAACAGATCAACGCCAAAAGGTGCGCCAGCTTGAGCCAGCGCAGAGGAACAGCTAGCACATCAATCCTTCTCAAACACAGCAATCGATTCAACGTGCGCCGTATGCGGAAACATATTCATCACCCCGGCCGCCTCTAAGCGGTAACCCTTGACCTGAGTCAGAATGGCAGCATCGCGTGCCAGCGTGGAAGGGTTACAAGAGACATAAACAATGCGCGAGGGCGCGTGACTGTCATTAGGATCTTCAGCCTCGGGCAATGCCTTGATCAGTTCAATCGCACCATCACGCGGGGGATCAATCAGCCATTTGTCAAACGCGCCCAAGGCCAATAATAACTCAGGCGTCATATCAAACAGATCAGACTCGGCAAACTCGACATTGGTCACGCCATTGAGGCCTGCGTTTTCAATCGCCCGCTTCACCAGCGCCTGCGCACCTTCCACCCCATATACCGTGGCGCCACTGCGCGCAATCGGCAAGGTAAAATTACCGAGCCCACAGAAAAAATCGGCAATGCGCTCACCCGCCTGCGGCTGCAACAACTGCATGGCACGACGGATCATGACGCGGTTGATGGCAGGGTTGACCTGCGTAAACTCCGTCGGATTAAAGGGATACTCCAAACCAAACTCAGGCAGGCTGTAGTGCAATTTATCGCCATGATCAAACAAAGGCTTGACCGTGTCGGGACCTTTGGTTTGCGTCCACATTTGCACACCATGCGCCTCTTCAAAGGTTTTCAACAAGGCCACATCGGCCTCGGTCAGCGCTTCCAGAATGCGTAGCACCAGTACCGTAGCATCTTCACCTACCGCCAGTTCAATCTGTGGCAGCGACTGTTTAACCGAGAGCTGTCCAATCAACGCTTTCAACGGCAAGATCAAATCCGACACCGGTTGGGTCAGGACTTCACAGCTGTCCATAAAAGTGACATAGCTGCTGCCCTTTTCATTAAAGCCCACCAGCACCCCACCCTTTTTCTCGACATAGCGCACGCGTAAACGGGCTTTGTGCCGGTAGTGCCAAGGCGTGCCCTGAATAGGCGGTAAAATCTTGGCAGGTTTGACACGGCCAATATGCCACAAATCATTTTCCAGCATGCGTTGCTTGGCTGCGACCTGTGCCGAAAACTCCAGATGTTGCATGGCACAGCCACCGCAAATGCCAAAATAAGCACAGCCAGGGGTTACGCGCTGACTCGAAGCTTTCAGCACCTCAGTCGCGGTCGCCAGCTCATAAGTCGATTTGACATGGTGCGAAACAAACAGGACTTCTTCAAATGGCAGGGCCCCTTCGATAAAAATCACCTTACCATCGACATGGGCAACGCCCCGTCCTTCCTGGTCGAGTGATTCAATGCTGGCATGGCGCGGAGTTTGCGCTGCCTTGGCAGCGGGGGATAAATTGGATGATCGTTGACGGCTATTTCTCATAACCTGTTATTTTACCTGATTTGGGCATACAATCGTTTCAAGGTCTAATCAAAATGAGGAGGTCACCATGTTAAAAAAATATTGCCTTTCACTCGCCATCTGCCTCTCGCTATTCGCGGCCGGGGTGTGCCATGCCGATGAGATTTCCATCCAGCAGGATGTGCATGGGGTGCAATACGTCACTGGCGGCATAGGCTCAGAAGAAGTAGAGGCCATGGAAGCCTTTAAAAAACAATTCAATTTGTATTTTCTGTTTTCCGAGGGCAAGGCGGGTCGCGTCATTGATGATATCCAGCTGGCCATTCTGGACAGTAAAAATCAGGAAGTATTTACGCTAGACCATGCCGCACCGAGACTGTTGCTCAACTTGCCGAGTGGCAAATATCAGGCGGTTGCCAGCTATCTGGGTAGCGAGCAGCGCTACCGTTTTGTGCACGACGCAAAAAAATCTAAACGCATCATTCTTAATTGGAAAAACAAGATTGATGAGGATACTGTCGAGCCGGTCACTGACGATCAAAGCGCTGAGGAACCCGCACCGACAGCGACGCCTTAAACAGTGGAATCCATTGCGTCCCAGGCAGCCATAAACTGCTGCCAGTGTTCGCCAGGATAGGCTGCCAGCGTATCCCGCACCAGCTGGATTTCTGACTGGTAACCGGCCTCATTCAAATGCCCACGCATTTTTAAAAAGCGCAGGTACACCAAATGCGTATTGGCAACATCCGTTTCGCAATAATCGCGGATCGCCTTGACTTCACCGTTAAGATAGGCCTGCCAGACCTTGCTGCCATCCATGCCAAGCTTGCCTGGAAAGCCACACAGCTGGGCCATGTCATCCAGTGGGGCATTGGCACGTCCGCTATACATGGCCAGTACATCCATTAAATCCAGATGGCGCATGTGATAACGGCTGATGTAGTTATTCCATTTAAAATCCTTGTCGTCTTCGCCCAGATCCCAATAGCGTGGCGCAGCAATGCCATGCACCATGGCGCGGTAATGCAGCACCGGCAAATCAAAACCACTCCCATTCCAGCTCACCAGGTTAGGGGTGTATTTTTCAATCCCGTCAAAAAAGCGCTGGATAATTTCAGCTTCACTGGCTTGCTCATCGCCCAGCGTCCAGACGCGAAATTGGTTCCCTTCACGCAAGGCGCAAGAAATCGCACACACGCGCTGCAAATGATGCGGCAGAAACTCCGTGCCATTGTGCTGGCGCCGCTGATGAAAAGCGATATTCGCCACCTCGTCGTCGCTCAAACTGGCTGGCAGATCATGTAACTGGCGGATCCCGGCAACATCGGGAATCGTTTCAATATCAAACACCAAACTAAGCATCGGATTTCCTGTTAAAGAGTCGCTTTTAAAATAGCACAGCGCCAGTGCTGACAGCAATCTATGCAGTCAGCTTGTAGAAAAAAGACTGCGTTTGTATCAAAAGATACAATTAGTGCACTTTTGTATCAATTGATACATTTAAATATATGATTTATAAGGGTTTTTTATGTTTTTTTAGTCTATCAAAATGAGAGATGCCGTATTAATCTGTATCCGTTCAGTCAACAAGAGCATTGCCAGGGAGCAATTGCTTCAGCCCTGAACCTTTAAAAACTTACGGAGTACTCATCATGACATCTATCAGTTCAATAGGCAGTAACAACTACATTCAATCGCTTTCGCAAGTGGGGCAGCGCAATGGTATGCAACCGCCGCCCCCTCCACCAGATGGCGACAAACAAGGCAAGGATGGCGGCGGATTTTTGGGGGCGATAGACGCAGCGCTGAAAAGTGCTGGCATTTCAGGCGGCCTGGAATCCCTCTTCGACAGTCAGGGGAGTAACAGTGCAAGTACCAGCACAGAGAGCACAGATACAAGTAGCACAACAAGCACGAGTACAGATGCCAGTGATGCATTGAGCAGTTTTTTACAAAACCTGATGGGCGCCCTGCAATCACAGGGGACGGCTGACACCAATACAGAAAGTACGAGTGACAGTACAGACAAGACGAGTATTGATGCCACCACAACAGCAGGCGTACACCGTCATTTCGGCGGCCATGGCAAACAAGATATGGAAGCAAAACTACAAAGCTTGATTAGCGCTTTAAATACAAGTAGTGATTCGAGCAACACAACGGCCAGTAACACGAACACCAGTGGATCAACAAACCAGAACAGTGCGCTGGAGAGTAGTTTTCAGTCATTGGTTAGCGCACTCGGTGGCAGTAGCAGCAATGCCAGCTTGAGTGGCTTTTTGCAGGCCTTATCCTCCAACATGCAAAATCGTGGTCCAGCAGGGAACGTCGTCAGCACTGAGGCTTAGAGATAACAGCATCTGGCCCCAGATCCACCGCAACTACCACTGTGAGCGACTCTGTAATGGTGGTAGTTGTCGCTTGATTCCGATAATTTGGAATCAAGCTTGCCCCCTGATTAAAGCGCGGTCAGGCAAATTCCAGTTGCATAATATCCGTCTCAGAATCTTCCTCCAGCCATTCCGCAGGCGCTTTATGCAATCGGATAGGCGTTTGCATTTCTTCACCGTCAAACGTCAGAATCGCGTAACTGACTTCCTGGGGCGCGGCCATCGGCGTGAATTTACCAAAGCCAAAGTGCGCATTGCGCATGACTTGCCATGCACCAGAGGGTTCAGTGTATTCAGGCTTGGAAAAGTAATGTGCAATTTGCTTGTCGGTGGCGGCCTTGAGCGCACAGTCTTGCTCACGCGACAGCACCGACCAGCGATAATCCAGTCCATCCGCAATTGGTTGCAGCTGCATCAAATACCAGTGCACGTTTTCGCGCGCCAATTGGATCAATGATCGCACCCGACCGGTGTGATGATTCAGAATGTAGTAAATCCCCAGGTCTTGCTGATGAATGCTTTCACCCAGACGGGGTAGAACGAAAAGATTAGTTGGCACAACAAACTCCTTTCATTGGGACACGCACTTTGATTGTATGCAATGAACATGCCTGAAACTGAAATCAATGACTTTTACCTGTTTGTTCTCAATCTAGATGAGAGAAGCAACCGGCCGGAATTGTTCAATGCGGCACACTTTGGGGTCGCTATTGGCAGTGGTGATTTGCTTTAAGCAATTGATTTGATTGATGACATACCTACCGTTTACCGGGAGGCAAGCCAAAAATAAGCATCGTGGTCATTTTGAGCCGGCCTGTGCAGCCACAGCACCACTGTGACCATCTATGGCAGTAGATAAGTTGCCTTTTTAGTCATTTAGCGCGGCTTTATGCACCATCCTGACACTTTATCTCTCTTTGGTCTTAGATGACCGATTTGTGACAGCCCAGACCTACAAACATAGTCATACCAAAAGTTACGTAATTTAACCTTTTCTGCTAAAGTAACAAAAAAACAAATCATTCCTCAATCAGACCGTAAAGGCACTTCTATGAAACTATTGCGTACAACTTCTCTCTTGGGACTATTGCTGATGTCAACCGCCAGCGCTGTGAGTGCCGCTGAGCCAGAAAGTCAGCATGGCTTGCAACAAACACCGTTTTATTTTGGTTTGGATGTCGCTTACCTTCGACAAAAAAATCAAACACGTGACTTCAAGGAAGCGTGGTTTGATGAGTTTGGCACAACCCCCTCGGTAAAACAGGATAGAAATGCAGGCGCAGGACGGATATTTGCGGGCTATAGCGTCAATGAAAATCTTTCCCTGGAACTTGCGTACTTCAAGACCACTAAAGAAAAAATCGACGCCTCTGATAACATCAGATCAGCGAGCATCAAATACGATGCCAAAGGCGTTGAGTTATCAGGCTTATTCAGCCCTAGCCAATTCCCCAATTTTTTTGTTAAAGCGGGTGCCATTTACTCAGAGTTGGATGCACGTATTAGCGCATCGGCGGGTAACAATGTAGGAAGTAGCTCAGTAAACGATAAAGGCTGGGGCTATGTCGCCGGCTTTGGCTACAAGTATCCGATCAATCAAGTGGTCGATATTAAAGCGACCTATGCCTACTATGGCAGAGTGGCTGGCGACAGTGACTCACACCTGAACCTGTTGTCTCTGGGCTTCCAGTATCACTTTTAAGCTTCTGCTGGCAGGCGGCTAACATCGTCTGCACAAAACAATCAAGCCGAAATGGAGCTTTCCATTTCGGCTTTTGCATGTTCAGACCGCTTATTTCTTAAGCCACTGTCCATCCTTCTGCACAAACCAGCCCGCTTGCGCTTTATCCATCCAGCGTTGGGCAAAGGTGCGCTGAATCTCGCCTGTCCACTCTGGATGCCCATTGGCGGCAGCAATGCCCTGGTAGAGCTGGGTGCGATCGTTGTTCTCCTGATTGACCAAGCTGGTGACCATGTTACGTTGTGATAATGGCACTCCGCTGGCCTCTTTGATGGCAATATAGCCATCCGCGGTAAAGCCGATTGCGCCTGACTGGTAGTAAGGCAGTAATTGCGGATGGCGCGCTTGCATGCTGGCTTTAACTGCGGCCAGTGCAGGCGTGTTGATATCCAAATCTGCGGCCGCCAGTGCGGCAGTCGGTGCGGCAACCAGCAAAATGGTAGTCAGCACAGAGATTGCAGACTGACGATAACGGCACAACGCATTAAACAGTGCATGGATCATGGTTTGATCTCCTGAACAGAGGGTGACACAGGGTCTTGAGTCGTCGCAGGCGGGGTCGGTGCGGTCGAGCTGGCTGGCAGTTGCCAGACCTCATCAATCACCTTGTCAGCCGCTTTTTCAGCGGCAGCGGCGGGAAAGTAAATATTAATGGTGACACATGCACTGAGCAGCATGGCCAGGCTGAGTATCAAACGCTTGAAGACGACGCTGTGCCTTTGAACCGTGTTTTGTTGTTGCCTACCCATCACGCGAATTCCTTTCTTTAAAACTATCGCCATTGAGTGCGCTTATTTGACGATCATTTTGCTATTGCTATCAGTGATCCGCCGCATGCGGGCCAGCATATCTTTCCAGCTGACATATTCGGTATAGCCATTCACATTGACTGAGGGAATCCCCTCACCTTTGACGATGACGAATCCGCCCGGAATCTGCTCAACGCCGCCCATTTTACAAACATCCCCACGCAGCTCGCAGCTTAAGCCCATTTTTTCATAGCCAAACTGTTTGAAAAAACGCAAAAACGTCCGTTGCAGGGCCGCCGCCGTGCCCTCACCACCCAAGGCAGTGATGTTTTCAACCGCGCGTTGAGACACTTTTTTCTCAAAAGGGCCATCCGCAGTCTGTATCACAGCATTCATAGAGACAGGCTTCCAGTTTTGTAAGCGCAAATGCTGGACATCACCTTCTAGTTTGCCGGTAATCGAACCAAAATTAAACGTCCGCGTGATCTCACCCATATCAATCTCTCGCATGCGCAGATTGGCATGCAGCTTGGGGACAGCCCCCAGCGGATCATCGACTTCCAGATCAGAGAGCGCGACTTGCCCTTTAAACAAGCTCAACTGCATCTCCCCATCCATGCGCAAGGCATGGTTGGCATAAGTCACGAGTGGAATCTGGCCTTTGATCTCACCACGCATGACAGGCCAGCCGAGCGCCTGGCTAAAGGTGCGCATGCTGATGGGCTGCATGTCCATCTTCAGGTGCCAGACCATGCTCTGATGTATCCAGGCGGCAGACACGTCTTCAAAGATCAAGGCGCCATCCAGCACAGGCAAGCTCAAAGTTGGACTGGTAATCGAGAACCGATTCACGTTTGCCTGCCATTGCGTTTTTCCGAGCGGAATCTTAAGCACATGGCCAGAGGCATAGCCCATGCTGATCTGCTGCGGCTGATCGTAATCCCAGGGAATATGCGCATTCAGATGGGCAAAGCCAAACTTGCCACGTTGATCTTCAACCGTGGCATCCGCAACATCCAGCTGAAACTTCACCGGCTGCAGGCCTTTGGCCTCAAAAGACCAGTCGGCTTTGCCATTCACCTTGAGCTGTCCGAACACGGAATCAGGCAGCAAAGGCTGGATAAACGACTGGTAAAGGCCGTTAAAATCGACGTCTTTGGCATCCAGCTTTAAAAACTCAAAGCGCTGGCTATCCAGATTAAACCGGCTTTGACTGTGTAACGTGCCTACGCCTTGCAATGACAAGGTCGCTGCTTCAATCTCCAGGATGGGCGATGCATACAGGCCACGGATTTCAAATCGCTTGTTGCCCTCGGCAAAATAAAATGGTTGCCAGAACAACTCGCCTTGCTGCCATTCAAATACGCCTTGCCAGCGCCAGCCATTCGCCACCTCATGCGCAGCAATATGCATCACGCCGGTCAGTCTCTCTGCCGCGTGCAAGCCTGCGGCATCACTGAATTTGGCGTCTTTCACCGCCAATTGCAGCTCAAGCCCTCTGCTGGCCTTGGTGTTCGATGCAGTGTGCCAGGTCGGCATCACCGTCAGATTAAACGGGATATGTGAACGGACATCATGATACAAGCCATCATTACACTGCCAAGTCTCCTGACTGGCTTGTGTCGGCAACTGGCAATACACGTGGAACTTGCCCCAGACCTCATCTTGCATCGCTTTGACTTCAGCATCAACCGTCACCACTGGTTGCCGGGTTTGCAGACGGTAATCCAGATAGATACGCGGGCGACGTACCTGGTAATCAGGCATTTTTAACTGCTCTGAGGTAATCAGTAGGCTGGGGCGCGCACTGATCTCCAGTGTCATATCCGGGTGATCGATGCTGGCATTGCCCAACTGCAAGCGCTCGGCATGAATTTGTACATGCTGTTTGCGCTGCAAGTTGACCACCGCATGCGGGTGGTCGAGTTGAAAGAAATCGCCCTGAACGCTCTCGGCACTGAGGCTAAGCTCGGTCATGGCCCAAAGCGGCATCGACCAACAGCACAGCAGCAGTGCCCACAGGCGCATCAATCGGGAAACACGCCTGTAGACAAGTAGCGGTCGCCACGATCGCACACAATGGTGACAATCACCGCATTATTCACTTCTTTGGAGAGTTGCATCGCCGTATACAAGGCACCGCCGCTGGAAATCCCGGCAAAAACGCCTTCTTTGGTTGCCAGTTTGCGCGTGGTCTCTTCTGCATGCTTCTGGCTCACATACCGCAACCCGTCTATGCGTTTGGGGTCATAAATTTTAGGCAGATAGGCTTCTGGCCATTTGCGGATCCCCGGGATTTGCGCCCCCTCCTCCGGCTGCACGCCGATGATCTGAATTGCAGGATTTTGCTCCTTGAGAAAGCGCGAAGTGCCCATAATCGTGCCAGTGGTGCCCATGCTGGATACAAAGTGTGTCACCGCTCCGGCGGTATCACGCCAGATTTCCGGCCCGGTCCCTTCATAATGCGCTTGCGGATTATCCAGATTGCCAAACTGATCCAGCACAATGCCCTCGCCTTCTGCTTGCAACTTCAGTGCCACATCGCGTGCCAACTCCATACTGCCGTCTTTGGGTGTCAAGATCAGTTCAGCGCCATATGCCTTCATGCTTTGACGGCGTTCAACGGACTGGTTTTCCGGCATCACCAACACCATTTTGTAACCGCGCATGGCCGCCACCATGGCCAGTGCAATGCCGGTATTGCCACTGGTCGCTTCAATCAGCGTATCGCCTGGCTTGATTTGCCCGCGTTGCTCTGCCCGCACAATCATGCTGTAGGCAGGCCGGTCTTTAACTGACCCGGCCGGATTATTGCCTTCCAGCTTGAGCAAGATCGTATTGCTCGGATTCGGGTTCATACGCTGCAAAGCCACCAGCGGCGTGTTTCCAACAAAATTGTCCAGGGTCAGGTAAGGTTTCATAGGGACCGATAATCTGTTTTCGGGGATGAAGTAAGACCACTCCGAAACATAAAAATTTGTGAATGCGCGCGTACGATGACACGCAGCAGCTTAATATATGTAAAATTCAGCGGTAATGTACAGCTAACGACAAAGTCTCAATTTTACATAATCTGATCGCATCACAAAAACAATTATTCTTTAGGATACCGGATGTTGAAAAAGTGGTTTAGCCAAGTGCTTGTCATGATGTTGCATCCCATCAAGCTTTTTCCAGCGTCCGGCGATGCGGACCACATGCGTTACAAGGTGGTTTTCCTAAACAACGTGTTCACCTTCTTTGGCATCGTGTCTTTTAGCATGGGCATCATCCGTTGGCGCGTGCATCCGCTCATCGGCATCGTGGATATTGTGTTTGGTCTGATTGCGTTTGCCTTGCTATGGGCCTTGCGCCGCAACAAACAACGCGTCGAACTGATCTCTGGCATTGCACTCTGGTTATGCTTTCTCCAGTTTTTGACGGTCTATTTTCTGGCGACTGGCAACAGTACCCGGAGCGGATTATTGCTCCTTATTCTTGCTGGAGCGTTTTACCTCAAAGGCAGGCAGATGGGCTACCAGATGCTGGCGATTTTACTGTTGCTGGTGGTGGGCAATCACTTAACGCATCTCTTCCCCTCAGAATATGGTCATTTGGATATTCTGAGCTTGTGCCTCTACCTGCTTGGACAGTTTTTCATCATCCGCAATTACGAATGCCTGCGTGAAAGCCAGACCAATCATTTAAAAGCCCTGAATACCGATCTCGAAGCACTGGTCAAACAGCGGACCGAACAACTGGCTGCGGCCAATACGGCCCTGCAAGTTGAAAAAGAAAACTTAAAAACGCTGTCCAGCACCGACTTTTTAACTGGTTTGAGCAATCGTCAGCACTTTGAAACAGTGTTTGCTGAGCATACCCACACGGTCGGCAGGAAAATCTCGGATGCGCTGATTCTGATAGATATAGACCGTTTTAAATCCATCAATGACACGCATGGCCATGTCATCGGTGACCAAGTGATTAAAACCGTCGCCGAATGCATCAAGAAAAATACGCGCCTGTCTGACATTGCCGTGCGCTGGGGAGGCGATGAAATGATGATTTATGCGCCCCGCATCACCCTTGCTCAGGCGGCAAAGCTGGCCGAAAAAATCCGGCAGCAGGTGCATGCCAGATCTTTACCCGACATTGGCCAGATCAGCATCAGTTGCGGCGTGGCAATGTTGCGGATGGGGGACAGCTTGACACAATTGCTGCATCGAGCAGACCAGGCACTGTATGAGGCCAAGCAGGCCGGACGCAATCAGGTCGCTATCTCCGCCGCAGAATAATCATTACAATGGCGGCCACTTGCCGCTGCTTTCTATCTATGACCATTGATTTTATGCTATTTAAAAACGCACTTCCCGCCTGTCTGACGCTGTTTACAAGCTGCCTGTTTACCAGCCCACCCCTGCATGCCGAACAATGGCATACGGTGCAAGGACGGGAAAAGTTTCTGACTGTGTCGGTTGATTTAGACTCCATGCAAGTCGGCCAGCACGAAGACATTATCCTTTTCAAGCTGCGTACAGACGATCATGACGATACGATTGCGACCAAATTGGTACAAGCCTCCTGCAGCGAGTTTTCGATGGAAGTTGAACGCGAAGTGGTATTTCACAAGTCCGAGCTTGCCTCAGAGACGCTGGACTGGAAAAACGATCAGACGCTCAAGCAACGGCCAGATTATGCCTCTGCCAGACTGTCGTTCTGGGGGGTGACGCAAGCCTACGGCCAGGCCATTTCGCTGGCATGCCGCATGACGGGCAATCGCGCACCGGAACGTCTGCAAAGCATGCAGCAAGACCAGTGCAGCGTCTCTAACCCGCTGTATAAAGTCGCCTGTGCCAGCCATCCCAATTGGCGGGCCAATTACAAATTGTATCTATCCCGCTCGCACGACGTCATCCATAACTGTGGCATTTCTGACGAACGCATGACCAAGCAGGCGGCCTGGTTGTTAAAAAGCGTGATGCGCTGTCAGGATGAGCGCTGCGGCAACGAAATTCTGGAATACTGGATTAACCAGCGTGGCCGCGATATTGCCAGTGTGATCCATATGCAAAAGACCTCGGGCAAGGCCTGGACTATCCCCAGCGAACCCGTCCCCTTGTGCCAATCGCTGAATCAGGCTGATCAGGCAATCGCCAGCCTGCAAACCGAAGAGGTGTATGCCAAAGCCAAATATCTGGGTTGCCTCAAGCGCGAGACTGCCAAGCTTAAGGCCGCCAGCGTGCCGGCAGAGAGCATCTCGCAACAAGCCGAGCAGTCATGCGAAGCACATTTTAAAGCCTGGCATGACGCGATTGAAAAACAAGCGGCCATGCTGGATGAAAGCACACCCGAAGTTGAGATCGAGACTTTTGCTATCCAGCGCGACGGCTACGAAATAACCAGCCAGCATACACCGCAAACAGAATAAAACTGATCAGGCCCAATTGGGGCAAGGTTAATCCCAGAAACGTCCAGTCTATGGCGGCACAATCGCCCGTACCACGAAATACCAGGGTGAGTGCTTTTTTCAGCGGGAAGTTTTCAAACATGTAATCAAAGCCGACACCACAATCGGCAAAGATTTCTTCTTTGTGTGCCTGTAGCCACCAGTGGCGTATCGCCACCCCCGCGCCGCCCAGCGCCGTCAACACCTCGATCAGGGCCAATCCGGCATGTAGCCAAGATCTGGGGAAGACAAAGGCGTGCAGCAAAAACAACAAGCCCAGGCTCATGAAAATGATGCGTTGCGAGATACACAAGGGGCAGGGTTCAAGCTGGTTTTGTACTTGAATATACAAGGCGAGTGCCACAATGCCAAATCCGGCCAAAAATCCCAATACATAGCCGCCACGCCCTTTAAACCATGCTGCCATTGCCCGCTCCTACCTAATGATTAAATGCAAATTGTAATGGATAACGCAGCTAAGAGGCAGTCTGGGTGAGGGTGGTTCCCGGTTTTTTAAGTTGGCCGGGATCTCCCGGTCAAACAGCACAAACAATCAGCAGATAGATTCAGGAGTTGGCCGCCGGGCTCTGCCCGTCACGCATGGCCGCAGTTTGCCTGATTTCGTGATGTTTTTTCTTGTAGTAACGCGCCACGCGCTTCACATAGTCGCGTGTCTCCGGGTAAGGCGGGATGCCCTGATGCCTGGACACCGCATGTTCCCCGGCATTGTAAGCCGCTACGACGCGCTCGACATCGCCATCAAAGTAATTGATCAACCAGCGCAGGTAGGACAAGCCCCCTTTAATATTTTGCTCGGGATCATAAGCATCCTTGACGTGAAACCTGACCTGGGTCTCGGGTAGCAATTGCATCAGGCCCTGGGCCTTTTTGCGTGAAGTCGCTTTGGGATTAAAGCCGGACTCCACCGCAATCACAGCCATCGCCAAATCAATGTCTACCCCATAAGCTGGCGCATGTTTTTTGACCAGCGTGTAAATAGGGCCGCGTTTACGGAACAACACTTCAGCCGCTGACTGCCCCTGGTTTTGCATGCAGGCGGGCAGCTTGGCCACGGAGGCATCACCAGCGCCCTGATCCAACCAGATCCGGGCATCGCGATGGCCTTGAATCGCCGCCAGGCTGAAAAAACGCGCGGCAATATCATGATTTACCTCCACGCCTTTGCCCATGCTGTAAAACCAGCCCATGGCAAATTGCGCATCAGGATCACGGGTTTCTGCGGCCAGCGCACAATAATGGGCGTGCGCCTCGGCATAACTGCTGATCCCTAGCGCATTTTTTGTGCCTGTCGCCAGACTCACCTGTAATTTAATGAATTGCTTGTAAGCGTCATTCTGCATCACCGCCTGCTCGCGCTTGTAGCTGGCCATGACAGGATTCGTGGTCTCGACCGCGGCCACTTCCGTCTCGGGCGGCGATTTGTCAGACGCTTCATCCGCCTGCGCCTGCGCAACCAGTCCCAAGCCATGCACAGCACTTGTGTACAGACAACACATAAAAAATGATCGCGCAAAAAATAAATATTTTTTCATTCGCATACAATCCTGAGGGAAATGACCTTGTTTTAAGGTCAGATAGTCTCAACCATTCCCATGCTGCTCATATCAAGACGCCGCTTTTACGCAAAAGTGCCCCCCTATCTTGAATCAGTGTTCAGCATCCCTTCACAGAGCGCCTCTGCTCAGACACCGGCCATTCGATGAAAGACATAGCCAAATCCAGCGGGGCTGAGAGATAATGTGCAGCTATGGCTAGCTTGTTATCGACATCATTCAAACAAATCTTGAGTGTCAGCGACCTCACCCGACTCACAAAAGAGTTGCTGGAAACCAGTTTTCCCCTCTTTTGGATCTCGGGCGAGCTCTCAAACTTCACCCGTGCCACCAGTGGCCACTGGTATTTTTCGCTCAAGGATGAACGTGCACAAATCCGTTGTGTGATGTTTAAAGGGCGCAATAGCGTATTAGGCATGGTGCCGCGCGAAGGGGACCTGATTGAGGCGCGTGCCACGATCACGTTGTATGAAGCCAGAGGCGATGTACAACTGACGGTGGAATTTATGCAGCCCGCTGGCCTGGGCAAATTATATGAAGCTTATGAACAACTCAAGCAACGCTTACAAAACGAAGGGCTGTTTGCTGCCGAGCGTAAACAAGCCATTCCAGCCAATCCGCAACGCATAGGCGTGGTGACCTCAGCGGATGCCGCCGCCTTACGCGATGTGTTAACCGCCATCCGCCGCCGTGCGCCGGCCATGTCTGTCATCATCTACCCGACGCCGGTGCAAGGCAAAGGCGCTGCCGAACTGATTGCGCAAGCCATTCATCTGGCTGATCAGCGGCAAGAGGTTGATACGCTGCTGATTTGCCGCGGTGGTGGCAGCATAGAAGACTTATGGTCATTTAATGAAGAGGTGGTTGCACGCGCAATCGCCGCTTGTCGCCTGCCGACCATTAGCGGGGTGGGCCATGAAACAGATTTCACCATTGCCGATTTTGTCGCTGACTTGCGCGCGGCCACACCGACAGCGGCAGCCGAACTGGCCTGCCCGGATCAGGCGCAACTTCGCGATCAACTCAGGCAATTACAATCAAGGCTGGGCCAGGCCATGCAATCTTGCTTGCGCCAGCAAAGCCAGACCCTGGACTATTTGTCCAGACGCCTGATCTCCCCCACCCAGCATCTGCAACAACAGCGCCGCGGTCTGCAGCAATGGCAACACAGACTGCAACTGGCCATGCAGCAAGGTTTACAAACGCAACAACGCAAACTGCAATACCTGTCCGCCAGCCTGCAACAACTCAACCCGCATCAGGTCTTGGCCAGGGGCTATGCCATTGTGCAAAAAGCCGATGGCCGAGCAGTGACCACTGCCAGTGAACTCAGCCTGCAGACGCCCTTGAAACTGACCTTGCATCAAGGTCAGGCAGAGGTAGTGGTGACGCAAATCAGCCCCGACTAAGCGCTCCACTTTTCGTGTAATCGTCCACATGCATTTAGGTCTTCAAGATAATTTGCGTCAAAATCTTTGGTGAAGCTCTAAAATTACCCGATAATAATCGTTTGTCTTTAGCTGTTCACACAATGGACCATACAAAAAATCAGCAAACGGCGCTCCATACCATGGCTCTCGCCGCGCTAGGCGTCGTTTTCGGTGACATTGGCACCAGCCCGCTTTACACCATGAAAGAAGTCTTTGCAGTCGGGCACCACCCGCTGTTACTGACACAAGCTAATGTCTACGGCATCTTGTCGCTGATCACCTGGGCGCTATTGCTGATTGTGTCGTTCAAATATGTGGCCTTTATCATGCGGGCAGATAACCGTGGCGAAGGCGGCATCATGGCGATGCTGTCTTTGGCCAGCCGTTATGCGGGCGGCGAACCCGACCAGCGCAAACGCATCATGCTGCTAGGCATTATCGGGGCCTGTATGTTTTATGCCGACGGCATGATCACCCCCGCCATTTCCGTGCTCTCAGCGGTTGAGGGCCTGGAGGTGGCAGCACCGCAACTGGATAGCTGGATCGTCCCCATTACTTTGTGCGTCCTGTTTGTACTGTTCTGGGCACAAAGCAAAGGCACCGCTGTCGTCGGTGCTTTTTTTGGTCCTATCATGCTGACCTGGTTCTCGGTATTAGGCATTTTGGGCATCCTCAATATCAGTCATCATCCCGAAATTCTCAAGGCTTTAAGCCCCTTCTACGCTTATCAGTTTTTTGCCACCCAGCCCAAAATTGCGTTTATTGCGCTCGGTGCGGTGGTGCTGGCCGTGACCGGTGCCGAAGCCTTATATGCCGACATGGGTCACTTTGGCCGTAAACCGATTCGCCTGGCCTGGTTTTTGTTCGTGTTGCCTGCACTGATTTGCAACTACTTTGGGCAAGGCGCACTTATTCTGGCCGAGCCAGAGTCCATTCAAAACCCGTTTTACCACCTGGCCCCAGACTGGGCCTTGTTCCCGCTGATTATCCTGGCAACCCTGGCGACCGTGATTGCCTCCCAGGCCGTGATTACCGGCGCGTTCTCTGTTTCGCGCCAGGCGTTGCAACTTGGCTTTATTCCGCGCATGCATGTTTCGCACACCTCAGAGCAAACAGAGGGCCAGGTCTACATGCCGCGTGTCAACTGGGGCCTGATGGTCGCAGTCATGGGCCTGGTGCTGATTTTTGGCAGCTCTGGTGACCTGGCGGCAGCCTACGGTATTGCCGTGACCGGCGATATGGTCATCACGACCTTGCTGGCAGCCGTGGTGTTCCACCACCTGTGGGGCTGGAGCAAACTCAAAACGGCCTGTCTGATTTCGCTATTTCTTGTCATTGACCTCTCGTTTTTTGCGGCCAACATTCTCAAAATCCCGGATGGAGGCTGGGTGCCTTTGCTGATCGGCATCATCATCTTCACGCTGATGCGTACCTGGAAAACCGGGCGCAGACTGCTTTACCAAATTCTCAAGTCCGAATCCATGGAGCTGATCCCCTTTGTGCAAGCGATTGGGGCGCACCCGCCCGCCCGCGTCAACGGCGCAGGCGTGTTTATGACCCCCAACCCGGATGGCGTGCCACATGCGCTGCTGCATAATCTCAAACACAACAAGGTACTGCATGACAAAGTGGTGATCCTGACCGTGCGTTTTGTTGATTACCCCTACACCACGCTGGAAGAGCGCGCCTCGATGGAGGTGCTGCCTTACGGTTTTTACCGCGTGACCTTGCGTTATGGTTATATGGACGAACCAGACTTGCCACGTGACCTGCCGTTGACCGAACCATTCGGCCTCACGCTGGACACCATGGATACCTCGTTCTTTATCGGCAAGGAAATCCTGCTGGCCTCAGATAAACCCGGCATGGCGTTCTGGCGTAAAAAAATCTTTATTGGCTTGTTTAGAACGGCAGAGTCGATTACCAACCAGTTCAAATTACCGCCTAACCGGGTGGTAGAGCTAGGCTCGCAAGTCAAAATTTAACCAGAATGCCTGATACTTAAGAGTTAAGCATTCAGCGATCACCGAAGACATGCATTCCGCACTGAATGGGTAGACTGATCGCAGCAACTGAATGGAATGCTCATAAAAACGAATGGTCACTGCCAATACGTGACCTAGAAACAAGAGGAGAAACACATGCCGACCATTAAAACCCTGGGAATCGCCTGCCTGTGCGCCTTGTTGTCTGCCTGCGCCAGCACCACCAACAATAGCGTCTCGGGCGTACAGCGTAGCCAGCTCTTGCTGTTGCCCTCAGCGACCGTGGATAAAATGTCTGCGCAATCGTATACGCAAACCCTGCAAGATGCGCAAAAGAACCATACCCTTAACGCAGATAAGGCCTTGCTGAATCGCGTGACTACCATTTCTCACCGCCTGATCGCCCAGGTCGGCGTGTTCCGGCCAGATGCCACCAAATGGAAATGGGAAATCAATGTCGAAAAAAATGACCAGCTCAATGCCTATTGCATGCCTGGCGGCAAGATCATGGTGTTTTCCGGTCTGGCCGAAAAACTCAATGCCACCGATGATGAGTTAGCCGCGGTGATTGGCCACGAAATCTCGCATGCCTTGCGTGAGCATGGCCGTGAGCGTATGTCACAAGCCTATGTTCAGCAGTTCGGTTTACAGGCACTCGCTGCCTACATAGGCGGCACCGCGGGCAATATGGCGGCACAAGGCGCCAGTATGGGCAGCCAGCTGTTCTTCTCCTTGCCCAATGGCCGTGAACAGGAGCGTGAAGCGGATCGCATAGGGCTGGAGCTGGCGGCGCGCGCCGGTTACAACCCGGAAGCCGCAGTCAGCTTATGGAAGAAAATGATGGCGGCCAACAAGGAAGCGCCCCCGGAATTCTTAAGTACGCACCCTTCCAGTGAAAACCGTATTAAAGACCTGCAGGCACTGGTGCCCAAGGTCATGCCGCTCTACTTAGCTGCCAAAGGCAAGTAAGTGCTGGCGTAAAGGGCCGTCTTTCATCGACGGCCCCTGCCCTTTCAAAATTAGGTTAAAATTTCGGGTTTACTGTTTTTCAATCGAACAAGAGAAGATTATGGATCCACGTCAAAGCATTATTGAAGCGGCTTTTGAAGACCGCGCCAACATCAACCCTGCCAATGCTCCGGCAGACGTCAAAGCCACCGTGGCTTCTATTCTGGATGATCTGGATGCGGGCAAACTGCGTGTGGCTACCCGGATTGGCGATAGCCAGCAATGGGAAACGCATCAGTGGATCAAAAAAGCGGTCTTGCTGTCCTTCCGCCTCAAAGACAACTATTTGATGGATGATGGCGTCACCCGCTACTTCGACAAAGTGGATCCAAAATTTGCCAACTACACCGAAGAAGACTTCAAGGCAGGTGGCTTCCGCGTGGTGCCTAACGCCATTGTGCGCAAAGGCTCTTTCATTGCAAAAAATGCTGTCTTGATGCCGTCTTACGTCAACATTGGCGCTTACGTTGGTGAAGGCACCATGGTAGACACCTGGGCAACCGTAGGTTCCTGCGCACAAATCGGTAAAAATGTGCACTTATCCGGCGGTGTTGGCATTGGTGGCGTACTGGAACCTGTACAAGCCGGTCCAACCATCATTGGCGATAACTGCTTCGTCGGTGCGCGCTCAGAAGTGGTTGAAGGCGTGGTGGTTGAAGACAACTGCGTGATTTCCATGGGCGTTTACATCGGCCAATCCACTAAAATCTATGACCGCGAAACCGGCGAAGTGCATTATGGTCGCGTGCCTGCAGGTTCTGTGGTCGTTTCAGGCAACCTGCCTTCCAGCGATGGCAAGTACAGCCTGTATTGCGCCGTCATCGTGAAAAAAGTGGATGCCAAAACCTTGGGTAAAGTTGGCATCAACGAGTTGTTGCGCGGCATTTAATACGCCTGGCGACATAAAATAAAGAGTCACTTCAACCGGCATGCTCAAGTTATTGCGCGCCGGTTCCGATAAAGGAGTGACTCTCATTACCGTAAAGATGTCCCGCAAGCAAGACAGCGTGAGCATTCTTGAATAGTTGAGTGTTAACCCGTTGGAGAGTCAGTAGTCCGAGCAATCCCAGCAGTAAAGCAATGAGCAATACAGAGCAAGCACAAAGAACAAGTAGTCGTGCCACACATTAAACAATCAAAATAAACGTGCAATTACTTATGATAACAACGCAAATGCTATTGGTCGCACTCTTTACATCCAGCGTCGTTGGATGCTTTTTTGCGTTCAAACTGGTTGATCGTTTGCGTGTTGCCACTCCCAAAGAGCATGACTTCATGCTCAAAAAATATGCCGTCGTCATGGCAGCTGGTATCTTCAGCCTGCATGCTGGCTACCAGTTTCTCGCAGATAATATCCCTAAGGTTAGCCAACATCCTATCGACCTGATTGGCTGCATGCTGTGCAGCTATCTGTTGGCGGCCGCTATCCTCAAAACGGTCCATAAAAAAAGACTGCCCTTACGTGATCTGCTCTCCGCTTCTGCGGCCACCGGCATCAGTGGCTACCTGCTGTCTTATTTTTATCAGATCAGTGCCGGGGCCATCAATATCCGCATAGACAGCTGGACCGCCCTGTTTTCCCTGTTCCTGGCTTGCCTGACCGCGGCCCTGGCAATTGTCACCATCCTCTGGCTCAAAGGTTATAGCGGCAAACTCGAAAAACGTTTGAAGTGGATGTTTTCGATAGAAATTGCACTGGGTTTTTTGGCCTCGCACACGGCCATCAACCTCAGTATTGTGCATAACAATATGCTGATTGGGCAGCCCAGCGATCAAGCCGATAATTATTTAATGCTGCTGCTGGTTCTGGTCCCGGTCTTTTTATTTATCACCTCGTTTATTCTGGTGATTTTTTATGAGCGCAATATCGATCTAGCGCAAAGCAAACTGACCTTCCGCAATACGCAAACCGTCAATAAAAAATTCCTGGCCTATGATCCGCTCACACACCTGCCCAACCGGGATGCTTTAAACCAGCACCTGATCCTGAGTGCCAAGCGCTGTGATCGTAACGGGGAATCGCTGGCCCTGGCTTATATCGACCTGGATCACTTCAAACCGGTCAATGACCAGTTTGGTCACCATATTGGCGATTTGCTGCTGATTGAAGTCTCCAAGCGTATCAGCAATGCCATCCGCAATTGTGATTATGTGGCACGTGCGGGTGGCGACGAGTTTATTGCCGTATTGAGTGAGATTGAAAATCACCAGAGCGTGGTCACCGTGATTCAGCGTGTGGTGGATGCGTTACGCGAAACCTTTGTGATTGAAGATCACGTGATTGAGATTTCGTGCTCGGTGGGCGTATCGATGTATCCACAAGACGGCAACCTGCAAAAACTCAAACTGAATGCAGACGCCGCCATGTACAAGGCTAAGGAAAACGGCAAAAACCAGTATCGATTCTTTGATGCCGAGATCGAGCAAGCCTCTGACGAGATGCAACAAACCCGTATTGAGCTCAAGCAAGCCATTAGCGAGCAAGAGTTCAGGCTACTGTTTCAGCCCAAAGTGGATGCCATCACGCGCATGGTCCATGGCGCCGAAGCGCTGTTACGCTGGCAGCATCCGGCGCGCGGACTGCTCTCCCCCAACAGTTTTATTGAAGCGGCTGAGCGCTTTGGCATGATTGAAGAAATCAATGCCTGGGTCATCTCCCAGGCCTGCCGCACAATTAGCCAGGCGCGCGATCGCGGCATAGACCTAAGCATTTCAGTCAACATGTCCAACCAGCAGTTCCGCAACAAACAGTTGGGCGCGCTGATTCAATCGATTCTTGAAGCGCATGCCGTAGAATCCCGCAACCTCATTCTGGAAGTGTCTGAAACTAACGCCATTCATCATCAGGGCCAGTTCAAGGACACATTGCGCCAATTTAAACAGCAGGGCCTTAAAATCTCGCTGGATGATTTTGGCTTGCATCCGTTCAGCCTCACACATTTAGAAGACCTGGAAGTCAGCGAAGTCAAACTGGATCGCTCCCTCACCAAAAACGTGGCGGTTTCGCACACCTCGCTCTCGATTGTTGAGGCTATCGTCAAACTGGCGCATGCCCTCAATCTGAACGTCGTCGCCGAAGGCGTGGAAGACGAGGAGCAGCGTAAAGCGCTGGTCAACATCGGCTGTGACCAAATGCAGGGTTTCCTGTTCTCAAAACCGGTAGAGCAACAATACCTGTTTGATTTATTTAGCAAACTGCAATCGCAGTCAGCAACCCAAAACCTGTTCTGAGGTTATGTGAACACCGCAATAAATGGCGACGCCATCTGCCGTGGCTGGTAAAATAAGTTTTTTAGCTTGATGATCAGCCATGAAACTATACGGCATCCCCAATTGCAATACCGTCAAAAAAGCGCGTGACTGGCTGGACCAACACGCCATTGCATACGAATTTCACGACTTCAAGAAACAGGGCCTGGATAGCGTCACCGGCCAAGCCTGGCTGCAACAATATCCTTGGGAAAAACTGGTGAACCGCAGCGGGATGACCTGGCGCAATTTGGCCGAACCGGAAAAAAATAGCGTAGTAGATGCTGCCTCTGCACTTACCCTGATGCAGTCCAAAACCTCGGTGATTAAACGCCCGGTATTGGTCAACGCCGATAAAATCATCGCCCTCGGTTTTAATGAAGCCGATTACCGCCAACTGTTTGCTCAAGAATAACCACTATGTCAAAAACACTGGATCTTGCCATTGATTTGCTTAAACGCCGCTCGCTGACGCCAGAAGATGCTGGCTGTCAGGAGGCCATGATTGCCCGCCTGGCGCCACTAGGGTTCAAAATTGAGCGCATGCGTTTTGGCGAGGTCGATAACTTTTATGCCAGACGCGGCACCACCGGCCCACTGATCGTGTTTGCCGGCCATACCGATGTCGTCCCCACTGGCCCGTTGGACCAATGGCATACGCCACCGTTTGAGCCTACGATTAAAGACGGCATGCTGTATGCACGCGGCGCGGCAGACATGAAAACCTCGCTCGCTGCGTTTATCACCAGCATCGAAGAATTTATCGCCGAACATCCTGACCATCCTGGTTCGATTGGCCTGCTGATCACCTCAGATGAAGAAGGTATTGCGATTGAGGGCACCGTCAAAGTGGTGGAGGCGTTGCAAGCCCGCGGCGAAAGCTTTGATTACTGCATTGTGGGTGAGCCCACCAGCAACAAAGTGGTCGGTGACATGATTAAAAATGGCAGACGCGGCTCCCTGTCCGGCAAACTCATCGTCAAAGGCATTCAGGGCCATATTGCCTATCCGCATCTGGTGAAAAACCCGATTCATCTGGCAGCTCCGGCCATTAAAGACATGGTTGAAACCGTATGGGACAACGGCAACGAATATTTTCCGCCGACTTCCTGGCAGATTTCTAACATCAACGGCGGCACCGGCGCGACCAATGTGGTGCCTGGGCATGTCGAGATATTGTTTAACTTCCGCTACTGCCCTGAAGTCGATGGGCAAGGCAGCTCTGAACAAAGTTTGCGTACGCGCGTCCACGCGATTCTGGACAGCCACGGCTTTGAATACAGCCTGGACTGGGAACATAACCAGTCCTATATCACGCCACGCGGCAAGCTGGTAGAAGCTATCAGCAACGCGATTGTGCAGAGTTACGGGGTCACGCCCGAGCTGTCTACCACTGGCGGTACCTCCGATGGGCGCTTTATTGCCGATATCTGCAAAGAAGTGATTGAATTCGGGCCGTTGAATGCCACCATCCATAAATTGAACGAATGCGTCGCCGTGGCCGATATTGAGCCACTCAAAGAAACCTATAAGCGCACCATGGAATTATTGTTGCTGGGTTGATTTAACCGCCGATAAACGCTAATGAACGCCGATCAAGAAAGACTGGCACTTGACGCACTCACCGGTAGAGTTATCGGTTGTGTATATGCAGTCAGTAACTATCTTGGGTGTGGTTTTTTAGAAAAAGTGTATGAAAATGCTCTGCTATTGGAATTGAGGAGTGCAGGCCTGACTGCAAAAGCTCAATATCCGGTCGCGGTTTATTACAAAAATACTATGGTTGGTGAGTATTTTGTCGACATCTTGGTGAATGAATGCATCATTTTAGAATTGAAAGCATGCAATGCACTCTCACCAGAACACCAGTCACAATGCATGAATTACCTTAAAGCGACCCATTTGAAAGTATGCCTACTTATTAATTTTGGCAGAGCAAAAGTGGATATCAAGAGAATCGTCAATCAGTTCTGAATCGACACCTCTTCGTATCGGCGTTTATCTGCGTTTATCGGCGGTAAATTAAAACCATGACAACTAACCTACACACCATCCGCGACTGGCTGCGCTATGCCGTCAGCCGTTTTGAAAACTCTGACATTTTTTATGGTCATGGCACCGATAACAGCTATGACGAAGCTGTCTGGCTGATCATGAGCGCACTGCATTTGCCGCATGACACCCTGAATAACTTTCTGGATGCGCGTTTAACCACAGAGGAAAGCCAGCACCTGGCAACCTTGATCGACAAGCGGGTCACAGAACATACGCCAACCGCCTACCTGGTGAATGAAGCCTGGCTGCGCGGGTTCAAGTTTTACGTCGATGAGCGGGTCATCGTGCCACGCTCATTTATTGCCGAATTGCTTGAAGATGGCTTGCAGCCCTGGGTAGAGTTTCCGGAAATGGTGGAATCCGCGGCGGATATTTGTACCGGCTCGGGCTGCCTGGGCGTGTTACTGGCCGAGGCCTTTCCCAATGCGCATATTGATGTGGTGGATATCTCCCCGGATGCCATTGAGGTCTGTAATATCAACATCCAGCGCTACGGCCTTGAGCATCAGGTGCAAGCCGTGCAATCGGATATGTTTACCGCGCTCAAGGGCCGTAAATATGACGTGATTATCAGCAATCCGCCTTATGTAGATGCCCCTAGCATGGCTGAGTTACCAGAAGAGTACCGCAAAGAGCCGCAACTGGCTTTGGGCAGCGGTGTTGCCGGGCTGGACCATACCCACGTCCTGCTGACGCAGGCAGCTGAATATTTGAATGATGGCGGCGTGCTAGTGGTAGAAATCGGCCACAACCGTGACGCCTTGCATGAAGCCTATCCAGACTTACCCTTTACCTGGCTGGATACCAGCGGCGGCGACCAGTTTGTGTTCATGCTCACTAAAGAGGACTTGCTGGAAGCCGGGCTGCACACTGACTAACGTTTTATCCGAGCAAGCACACAGCAATACTGAGGTCTACGCTGTTCTTCTTGGCTTGGTAGCGATTAAACGCTATTCGCCGTAAACCTTCATTGCTTCGGGTGCAAAGCCATGATTGAGTGGTCCGACGCCCTCGCCTGTGCGCACATGCGAGCCCGCATATAAGGCACCGCGCACATAGGTTCTGGCCGCCAACACAGCCTCTGACAGGTTACAGCCCAAGGCAAGATAGGCAGCGATCGCGGATGAAAGCGTACATCCGGTGCCATGCAAGTTATGGGTAGAAATACGCACTGAATGCAAGCGCTGGATTACATTGTCCTGCCCATTGGCATGGGCTTGCACCAGAATATCCAGCACTTCATGGCCAGGCAGATGCCCCCCTTTGAGCAGGATGGCATGTGCGCCTTGTGCAAGCAAGGCTTGCGCGGCCTCGGCAAGTGCATCGCTTTGCGTCAGCGGACGGCCCAGCAACAACGACGCCTCATCCAGATTCGGGGTCACCACCAAAGCCCGTGGAAACAACTCGGACACCAGCACGGCAATCGCCTCATCAGAAATCAGTTTGGCACCATTGGCTGCCACCATCACCGGGTCCAGCACCACTTGCTTGAGACCATGGGCATCCAGCGCCTGGGCCACCGCCTCCACCACTTCAGGAGAATGCAGCATACCGATCTTGACGGCATCGACACCGATATCTTCGACCACCGCATCAATCTGGTCACGCAACATGCTGACCGGCACGCTATGAATAGCGCGCACCCCTTGCGTATTTTGCGCCGTCAGCGCGGTAATGGCCGTCATGCCATAGCAACCAAGGGCAGAGAATGTTTTGAGGTCGGCCTGAATCCCGGCACCACCACTACTATCAGAGCCAGCGATGGACAGCACACGCGGATATCGATGCGTGACCAGAGATTCTTGCATACGACTGTCAGTCATGCGATCGGCTTTTCCGTCAACACACGACGCGCAGATTAACCACGCCCCCGATTACGGTCAGTGCGTTTTTTAGCACCGCTATTGATACGCGCATTTTGCATGGAGGCCTGCTTCAAATCTGAATCCTGACGAATACGACGGTTGCCAGTTGGCGCGCGTGCAGGACGCTCTTGCTGCGTATCAACGGGATTATTCACAGTATCCAGCAAGCTACGGCGCTGCTTGCGTACTTTAGGCGTAAACACGCGCGTCGCACGGTCACGGTCATGCGGGCTCATTTGCTTGAGCGGTTTGCGCGGCACAGGCAAGCCTGCCCACTCCAGCAAAGCCACCACCTGTTTTTGTTCCAGCTTGAGCATGGTGCCGCGCTTGAGGCGGGGCGGCAACGCAACTGGGCCGAAACGCACACGCATCAGGCGGCTCACAGGCAGGTGAAATGCCTCAAACAGGCGACGGACTTCACGGTTACGGCCCTCTTTAATCACCACCTGATACCACTTGTTGGCGCCTTCGCCCCCGTTAGGGAAAATACTTTCAAAGTTGGCTGGGCCGTCTTCGAGCTCAATACCGTGTTTGAGTTGCGCCATCTGCTCTTCAGTCAGTTCCCCCAGAATACGCACCGCATATTCGCGCTCCACCTCATAGCGTGGATGCATAAACCGGTTGGCCAACTCGCCGGAGTTAGTAAACATCAGCAAACCGCTGGTATTCATATCCAGACGCCCCACGGCAATCCACTTGCCCTGTTTGATGCGTGGCAGCTTGTCAAATACCGTCGCACGCCCTTCCGGGTCATCCTGACTCACAATCTCGCCTTCCGGCTTGTGATACAGCAACACCTGCGGCAACTCTGCCTCAAACGGCAGATGCAGAATCCTGCTATCCATGCGCACCACATCATGCTCATCGACCACCGCGCCCACCTGCGCCACCTGGCCATTAATGGTAATGCGGCCAGTTTCGATCAAAGCCTCCATGTCGCGACGTGAGCCAAACCCGGCCATCGCCAGCAGTTTATGCAAGCGCTGCCCTTCACGCGGCGCAGGCACCCCTTCTTCGCCGTCCTCTACTGCGGGCGGAGTAACTTTGGGCGCACGTGGCGGACGAATCGGACTTTTGGGAGCTTTAAACGGACGGGCCATACTTCAACCTCTTGAATGAAGGCTCTATTTTAACTGATTTAGGGTAAAGGGCCTAAAGCTGGTTTAACGTAGCCACAGCCCCCTACCCAGAAATGATACCAGCGGCTTTAGCAAGATAATTAGAGGCTTTACACCATATGCATTTCGCACTTAGTGCGTAAACTAAGACGCAACACGGCTGGTATCGCATTATGCTTAGGACAGACAGTTGGGCAAATGCTTGGGTCATTGAACTGACGTTGAGTAATGATAAAGAAAGCTTCATTTTACTTAGATTCCAATGACTGTTGACTAAAGCAAAGTAACATTCAGCGCCCTGCGCCTTGTGCAAGTGTCGCCCTACTTGGTACAGGTTACGCTTGCTGGGTTGTTGACATGTACAAGCCTGCGCCAAGATTGAAATCAGCTTATAAAAAATATTGTGAAGTTAGCAATTTTCGTCAGGCTTTACTTCATATAAATAAGCATACTCCTGTTCGTGGATAAGGAAAAAACATGAACAAGCAAAAAGAAAAGTTGTACGCTGCACGATTTCAAGAGGTACTCAATTACATTGAGCATAATCTTGATAAGCCGTTAAATGTGGATCAACTTTGCGCTATTGCTCACTTCTCTAAATTCCATTTCCATCGGCAATTTGCCGATTATGTAGGTATTAATGTCGCTCGGTATGTATTACTGCTTCGATTAAAACAAGCTTCGTTTAAGGTCGCTTTTCAAGATTCAGTAACAATTATTGATGTCGCACTGAATGCCGGTTTTGAAACCCCAGAGTCATTTACCCGTGCTTTCAAAAACACATTTGGACAATCCCCATCTGCTTTTAGAAAAAATCCAGATTGGGATAGTTGGCACAAGGTATTTGATTTTCGGTTACCAGAAAGGAATAACCAAGTGAAGGTTGATATTATAAATGTTGAAATGACACGCATTGCAGTCAAAGAACATATTGGCCCTGTAGAAAAGTTAAACAACGCAGTGAGTCAATTCATCGAATGGCGCAAAGAAACCGGCTTATCTCCCAAAAACACGAGTAGGACATTCGGTATTGCATACGATAATCCAGACACAACCGAGCCTATGCAGTTTCGTTTTGATATTGGAGGAGAAGTGAAAAGTGACATTCCAGAAAACTCCTACGGAATTGTCACTAAAACGATTCCTGGTGGTCGTTGCGCAGTGGTTAGACATTTAGGTTCTCACGCCCGTCTCGGGGAATCAATTTACCCAATATACAGAGATTGGCTGCCCAAGAGTGGTGAAGAGTTACGTGATTTTCCTCTTTACTTTCACTATTTGAATCTACTGCCGGATATTGCTGAAGCTGACCTCATCACAGATATTTACCTGCCGTTGAAATAAGTAAAGTCAGTCGATTAAGCAGAGTTGATTACTGAAAAATTCGTCATTAGGATTCACTAATCAACTCTATCTCTATTAAATTTCATATTTATTTCTTGGGCGCAAAGAAACTATATATTTCGAAATTTAATTTCACATAAGCTATTGGTTACTTTCACTTATTTGAATCACCAAGTTTCTTCAAACGACTGCATGCACCACTTGCAATTGCACGCTGCGGTGACCGTTGTACTCATTCACTTGTAGCGAGTATGCCAGTGCGACCTGTTCTGGCAACGGTTCAGCGTGCTGAAAATAAATCGCATCAAATTGCTGGTTATGTTTTTGCAGGCGCAGTTTTAAATGTTTTTCTGCCAGCAGCTTTTGTGACAAGACGTCAAACTGATCATAAAACACCGGTTGCGGAAAGCCTTGGCCCCAGACATGCTGGGTCAGTAATTCTGCCGTGTGCAAAGACATCTCATTTGGCGCAAGGCCGCCATCGGTTTCCAGCATCTCTTGCAAGACTTCTGCGCTGATCAGGCTTTGCACGACCTGCTCAAATGCCTGCTGAAAGCGTGCAAAATCTTCAGCGCGGACACTCAAGCCGGCCGCCATGGCATGGCCACCAAATTTGACGATGAGATCGGGTTGCTGTTTGGTGACCAAATCGAGCGCATCGCGCAAATGCAAGCCGGCGATAGAGCGGCCTGAGCCTTTAATCAAGCCGTCTCCGGCATCGGCAAAGACAATGACGGGGCGGTGAAAACGCTCTTTGATGCGTGATGCCAGAATACCGATGACCCCCTGATGCCAGTCTGGCTGGAATACGCTAATCGTGTACTGCTCTGGACGAAAGTCCTGATTCAAATCAGCCATGGCGTCGAACTGCATCTCGGCTTCAATCTGCTTGCGTTCAGCATTGAGGCGATGTAACTGCTGCGCATATTGCATGGCTTCTTGCGGGGTCTCGGCGAGCAAACAGCGAATGCCGATGGTCATATCATCCAGGCGACCAGCAGCATTCAGACGTGGGCCAACATAAAAGCCCAGATCTTGCGCACTCACTTGTTGCGGATCACGCCCGGCGAGCTTAAGAATGGCCTGAATGCCAGGGCAGGCTTGGCCCTGACGGATACGCTTGAGGCCTTGCCTAACCAGAATACGGTTATTGGCATCCAGCCGCACCAGGTCTGCGACGGTGCCCAGCGCGACCAGATCGAGCAAGCGCCCCAAGTGAACTTGGTCTTCAGCCAACTGGCCGCGCTGCTTGAGCTCAGCACGCAAGGCAATCAGCACATAAAACATCACGCCGACGCCAGCCAGATGCTTGCTAGGAAAACCGCAGCCACGCTGGTTGGGATTCACGATGCAATCTGCAGCAGGCGTTTGCTCGGCGGGCAAATGATGATCGGTAATCAGAACACGTAGGCCCAGTGCCTTGGCCGCGGCCACGCCGCCTATACTGGCGATGCCATTATCCACGGTCAGCAGCACCTGCGGCTGCCGCGTGGCCGCCAGTGCGACAATTTCCGGCGTGAGTCCGTAACCATATTCAAAGCGGTTAGGCACCAGAAAGTCGACCTCGGCGCCCATCATGCGTAAGCCGCGCATGGCAACACTGGTCGCTGTTGCACCATCCGCGTCATAATCGCCGATGATTAAAATGCGCTGTTGTTGCGCAATCGCATCAGCCAATTGCCTTGCCATTTCCGCTGCGCCGGTCAAGGCCTCCGGTTTAAGCAGATGCGGCATGTCTTGCAAGCCCCAGTCAGCGCTTGTCACGCCTCTCGCTGCGAGCAATCTCGCCATCAATGGCGGCAAGCCCTGCGCTTGCAAGCCTTCCAGCGCAGCGATGTCATAAGTTCTCTGTTGAATCTTCATGGGTTGAATCCCGCTTGCTCAGTGGCGGAAGATAGCGATTGCTCGAGTTGCTGCAATAGTTTGTTTAACGTGGTGGGCTTGCGCCAGAACTGCCAGCGCGGACGTTTCTGGTAATGAATCTGTACACTGCGTTCAGCAAACGGGAGCACGATGTGAAGTGCTTGAAGCGTGCCAGCTTGCAAGGCCTGGTTGAGCGCAGGCCAATCCAGCGTTTCAAGTTCATCGGTGATCCACAGCGCCTGTTGTGTACGCGGCAGTTGCATCACCTCAGCCAGCGTGGTCGCTTTGCATCTGGGTAATTGCAAGGCACTCAACCCAGCAAAGACCTCGCCTTGCCCGGCAACCAAATCAAACCCATGCTGCCAATCTGGCACAGGGCCCACGCTGGCAAACCAAAGGCTGTTGAGCGCTCCTGGCCAGTCAGCCATGGATGGCTCGGTGGCCAGTTGATGCAGCAGCATTTGCATCTCGTTGGCCCATTGCCGGATCAGGCCGGCATCAGGCCCTTGCGGCTGCCAGTGCATGGCTTGCTGAAACAAACAATCCTGTGGCCAGCGGCACTGTGCCTGAACCTGTCGCAAAGGTTGTACCCACCAGTACCGCTGACCTGCATCAATATGCAGCTCAAAATCTGCTGCAAAATGGGCTTGTAGCCGCGTTGTGAGCGCTTGATAAATCGCTGACGACAAGGGCACAATTGACTGCAAACTAAACGTATCACGTCGCATTGCCAAATGGACAGGCAGCAGACAAAAGGCCGGCAGGACAGTCTCCTCCACTCTTGACGACAATACGCGACTGACTGGAGCGTGTGGTGCGCGGGAATCAGGCGCGACCAACTGCGTAAATAAGGCATTTAAGGGTGGCTGTGCAACTGTTTGCCAGCTTGCATATTGCAACGACGGACACTGATTCAAGAGTGATTCAACTTGCGCAACAGGCTGCGCAGCCGCTCCAGACAAGTAATCTGTGATATAAATTTGCTGAATCATGAGAAAACCAATACACTAGAACGAATCGAAAACTTGAATGCTTGCGGATGTCACCGGAACGAGTCAAACCTAGGCTGAACACGCGTGAGTAAGCAATTTTTGCAGCGACAAACATTAAACTTATACACGAAATTGGGGGGGATGTCATGAATCACCGGCGACGGCAGTGCAACCCATTTGTATTTGTGCTGATGTTATTTAGTATTTGACCTGGAATCCATGCAATTCTTCCAAAACCTGAGTATACAGTCCAGACTACTGCTTCTAGTCATCGGCCCCGTCTTCGCGCTTTCCTGCATTTTTCTGTTGTTCGACTTTAAAGAACAACTGCAACATGAAGAAGAAAAACTCAGTCAGCATGCCTTGACCACTGCAAAATTTTTGTCTGCGGTCATCCATAATCAAGATCAATTACATGGCAAGCCTTATATTGATCGCTTGCTCAAGGCAAGCCAGCTTAACCGCGAGCCCTATCTTTCACTGATCATTGCAGACGCCAATAAACAACCGATCGCCAATGTAGGTGCAGTCTTCACTATGCAAGACGGCCTGCTCCAGCAAGACACGATGGTGATGCAGCAAGCCACGCACGACATCACCATGGTGAAAGTGTTTTCCACCACGCCCGCGCATCAGCTTTTGGGGTATGTATTTGTATCCGTAGACAAAGCCGCCCTCATCGAAGACCATAGGCAGGCATTTATTAAAAATGTCGGCTATATCACGCTGACCCTGATCTTGTGTTCCATCCTTGTCAGCTGGGTCAGCCGCTCTATCAGTCAGCCAATTCGCGATATGACCGCGGCACTCAAGCGCTTTGTGATCGGTAGCCAGCAGGTCAGCCAGGTTAAAAACACCCTGCCAGAGATCAAATCCTTACAAAGTACAATCAACCAGATCTCGCGTGAGATGCAGCACGTCGAGGCAGACATGCGTCACCGCATTCAAGATGCACAGGCGCAATTGCGTTATCAGGCGCGGCACGACGCCTTAACCGGGCTGGTCAATCGACAGGAACTCGAAAGACGGTTGCAGCAAGCCTTGCAAGACGTCAAACAGCATCGTGCCAATCATGTCTTCTGCTACATGGACCTCGACCAGTTCCGCGTCATTAACGACACCTGCGGTCACCTGGCGGGCGACGAAATGCTACGGCAGATCAGCATGATACTGAGCCAACGCATTCGTGCCGAAGACACCTTTGCCCGCCTGGGTGGCGATGAATTTGGCTTGTTACTGAGTTATTGCCAGGTTGAAAAAGCCATTGAAATTGCTGCACAACTGCGGCAAATGGTCGAGGCCTTTCGTTTCATGCACGAAGGTCGGCTGTTTCAAACAGGCATTAGCATAGGCATCGTTGAAATCACCGCAGACCTCAAGGATGTTGGCCAGATTACGCGCCATGCGGATGCCGCCTGCTACGTTGCCAAAGACAACGGCCGCAACCAGATTCACCTGTTCCATAATGAAGATGACGTGATGCTCAAGCGCCATGCAGAAATGGAGTGGGTACTGCGCATCAACGAAGCCATCGAACACAACGAATTTGTATTGTATTGCCAAGGTATTTTTCCGCTACAGCAAAAAGAACTGCCCCCCTTCTATGAAATCCTGATCCGCAAGCGTGACGAAAACGGCGGCATTATCCCGCCTGCCGAGTTTCTGCCATCGGCAGAGCGTTACAATCTCATGACCAAAATTGATCGCTGGGTCATTCAACATGCCTTTATGGCATTACAACCCCTGTTCAAACTGCAATCCAGCATCAAACCGTTTATTGTCAGCATTAACCTCTCGGGCATGTCTCTTGGAGATCCACAGCTACTGCCCTACATCAAAAACTGCTTTGAAACCTACGAGATTTCGCCCGGCCATGTCTGCTTTGAAATTACTGAAACCTCGGCAATTATCAATATCGACAACACGATCAAACTGATCAAAGAACTACAAAAAATGGGCACACGTTTTATGCTGGATGACTTTGGCAGCGGCATGTCCTCGTTCAGCTACCTCAAGCACCTGCCCGTCAACTTCCTCAAAATGGATGGTGCCTATGTCAAAGACATCACCAGCAACAAGGTAGACTTAGCCATGGCCAAAGCCATTCAAAGCGTTGCCCAATCCATGGAAATCAAGACCATTGCAGAATATGTTGAAGACCAAGCCACCTTGGACTGCCTCAAAGAAATGGGCGTCGCCTATGCACAAGGCTTCTACTTAAACCGCCCGATGCCACTCAACGAAGCCCTGGCCCGCCATATTGGGACCATCAGCCAACAACTTCAAGTACCCGTAACCATTACCCCCGATCTCGCAGTTTAATTGCACAACCAAGACGATCTGGATCAGACTTAAAGCCGCAATCTTCGCAGCCTCAGAGAGTTTGATCTCCTCACATGATCAACCTTGTTGACAGCTTGAAATGACGTAAATCTTCAGTATTAGGTGCTGCAGTACTCTTAAGACTTGAGGCATGCAGAAACAAGCCAGGATGAACTGCAAATGATGATTGGATGCAATCAGAATCACTATTTAAAAAGTACTCCCCCACCAACACTGTCGAATTAAACTGACCCTTGGATTGAACCCAATAAAAAGCCTCAGCTCCGCTGCTGCTCCAAGCTGGGATCCATGCCCTCAGCCACTAGCTTTATGGCTTCTTCACGCTCTTGATTGGCTTGCTATAGGGAGATATCTGGATAAGTACCTAGGGAAAGCAGCTTTTCTTTTGCTGCAAAGCGATACTAGAGCCGCCACCACTTGCTAATGTTGAGGTAACTCACACTGGGGCCAAGTGTTGTTACCCCGTCACTTACCCCACTTTACTCGTGGATATCAATGAACTACTTTGGATGGCTGATACGTAAAAATAGCCTTGAAAGGTCGTTTCAAGGCTATTCTTTGGATGGTATTGAACCACCTTGGATATGTGTTTGGTCGGGACGGCGGGATTCGAACTCGCGACCCCTTGCACCCCATGCAAGTGCGCTACCAGGCTGCGCTACGCCCCGAAGATTCAAAATCAAACGATAAAACCGTTTGAAAAAGAAGGTGGCATTATAAAGCAAAACCGCATATTCGCTAAGCAGAATATGCGGTTTTTATGGCTACGTTGTGCGCTTATGCAGGCACTTTGAGCAATTGCAGCACTTGTTGAATTTGTTCTCTAAGCGCCGCCACATCAATAGCGGATTGCGATATTTCTTCTGCCATCAAGCCCTGAGATTGTGGACTGCTTGAAACCGCTGATTCGGTGTTGCTGCGCGGTTTATCTGCTTTTTCTTCCACACCATCCAGGCGATTGCGGGCGCCACTGATGGTAAAGCCTTGCTCGTATAGGAGTTCGCGAATTTTACGGATCAGCAGGACTTCGTGATGCTGGTAATAGCGACGATTGCCGCGGCGTTTGACAGGCTTGAGCTGAGTGAACTCTTGTTCCCAGTAACGCAAGACGTGTGGCTTCACCCCGCATAGTTCGCTCACTTCACCAATCGTGAAGTAGCGCTTGGCGGGAATGGGGGGCAACGACACTTTTTGCGTTTCTAGCATAGGGTGTAATCAGATCAGGCTTGTGCTTGTAATGGATGTTCTGCGTAGTGTTCTTCTACGCGTAATTTCAATTTTTGGCTGGCATGAAAGGTCACCACACGGCGTGCAGAAATCGGGATTTCTTCACCGGTTTTTGGGTTACGACCTGGGCGCTCGGATTTGGTACGCAGTTCAAAATTACCGAAACCGGATAGTTTGACGCTGTCCCCTTCTTCTAGCGCATTCCGGACTTCTTCAAAAAACGCTTCGACCATATCCTTGGCTTCGCGCTTGTTCAGCCCGACTTGTTCGAACAACAAATCGGCTAAATCAGCTTTTGTGAGTGTCATTAACGATCCCCTGAACCTTCTTATTATGCGAGATGACGCTTGAGTTGTATCAACTGTTAATCCTTGGAGTAATGCAATGATGATTTAAATGGCATTATCCTGATGAATTACCTAAATGATGTTATCCCTAAGTGATACTATCTTAGTGATGCAGCAAAATTGGATGACCAGTTATTGAGGATTCGCGCCACGATGGTATCGACTTCCTCATCGACCATTGTCTTGCAAGTATCTTGCATAAGTACAAGAAATGCAAGGCTTTTTTTGTTTTCTGGCACCCCTTTGCCTTGATAAACATCAAACAATTTTAGGGTTTGTAATTGCGGAATTTGCTCGGCAATAATGGCATCAATCATGGTTTGTGCTGACACATTTTGATCAACAATCACGGCAAGGTCACGGCGTACAGGTAAGAACTTGCTTACCTCGCTATACGCCGGCACTTGCGTCGCCAGCGCAGCGGCGGCATCAAGCTCAAACAGATAACAGGCGCTGGTCAGGCCATACTGTTGTTGCCATTGCGGATGCAATTTACCTAGCCAGCCTACAGCTTGATCGCCCAGATAAATGCGTGCTGACTGGCCTGGATGTAAGGCGGGATGCTGCTCAACCACAAAACGCACGGTTTGTGCGAACAGCGACTCGACGTGGGCCTTGGCATCATAAAAATCAAAAGCGCGGGCTTCTGTCGCCCATTGTTCTGGCTGGACGCTGCCATAGATCAGGCCAGACAATGTCAATGTTTCGATAAAGCCCTGGTTACCTTGTTCATAGCGCGCACCGAGCTCAAACAGCATGGCACGGGTTTGCTGACGCTTGAGGTTGTAGTCCAGAGCATCCAGCAGACCGCCCCACAAACCGGAGCGCATCACGCTCAGATTGCTGGCAATCGGGTTTTTAAGTGCAATCGGTGCTTCATTCCCATACAAATCACGCTCCCAGCTTGCATCCACAAAGCTGTAGGTGACGACTTCCTGATAGCCTTGATTAACCATGACATCGCGCAACCAATGCTTGCTGCGCTGCGCTTCTGGCGAGGCCAGCATGCCTTGCGGTGCCACAGGGGTCAGTGCCGGGATATGCTCGTAGCCATGCAAACGGGCAACTTCTTCAATCAGGTCTTCTTCACGCGCGATATCAAATCGGAAGCTAGGCGCATTGACCTGGAACACACCATTGCTTTCGGTATAGCTGAAACCTAATTGTGTGAGCAACTGCCCTACACGCGCCAGGCTGATTTCTATGCCTAACACTGACAGCAGGTAGGCATAGCGCAAACTGACTTGCTTGCGTACCGGCAAGTCGGCAGTCACTGCGGTGACGGCGGCGGCCTGGCCACCACAAATTTCGAGCACCAATGCCGTCGCACGTTCAAGCGCATTCAGTGTGTTACCAAAATCCACGCCACGCTCAAAACGGTAAGAGGAGTCGGTGCTCAACCCCAAACGACGGGCTTTACCAGCCATCACATCTGGCGTGAAGAATGCGCTTTCTAAAAAGATCGCTTGCGTAGTATCGCTGACTGCGCTGGGGTTAGCCCCCATGATGCCTGCCAACGCCACGGGGCCGTTACTGTCGGCAATGACCAGATCATCGCCTTTGAGGGTGACTTCAGTGTCATTCAGCAATACCAGTTTTTCACCTGCCTGGGCAAAACGTACCTGAATATCGCCTTGCAGCAAGTTCAGGTCAAAGGCATGCAACGGTTGCCCTTGCTCCAGCAAAATATAATTGGTGATATCCACCAGCGCACTGATGCTACGAATACCACTACGCTCAAGGCGACGGACCATCCAGTCTGGCGTTTTAGCTTGTGCATTCACGCCTTCGATCACCCGGCCATAATAGGCCAGGCAAGCCGTACTGGCTTGCAGCGTCACGTTTTTGGTCAGGCTCCCTGTCACCGCAGCAGGTGCAACAGCTGGGGCAGTCATTGGCGCGCCAGTCATGGCGACCACATCGCGTGCAATGCCGACAATGCTCAGACAGTCTGCACGGTTAGGCGTGAGTTTTAACGTGTAAGTATGGTCGTTCAAATCCAGATACTCACGAATATCCTGACCAACCGGCGCGTCTGCTGGCAGCTCCAGAATGCCGTTGGCTTCTGTGGCAATGCCCAGTTCTTTGGCAGAACACATCATGCCAAAAGACTCAACCCCACGTACTTTGGCTTGCTTGATTTGAATGCCTGGTTGCCCATTGTTTTCTGGTAACTGTGCGCCAACCAGCGCACATGGGGCTTTCAAACCGGCACGCGCATTAGGGGCACCACAGACAATTTGCAAAGTCTCCTCGCCGACTTTCACCTTGCACACTTGCAGGCGATCAGCGTCTGGATGTTTGGCCGCCTCCAAAATCTCGGCCACAACGACGCGGCTAAACGCTGGCGCAACAGGCGTGAGCGCTTCAACCTCCAGGCCTGCCATCGTCAGCGCATGACCAAGCTGCTCGGTATCCATCGCTGGATTCACCATGGATCGTAACCATTGTTCGGAGAACTGCATATCTGTCTTACCTTGTCTTAATTCTGCTGTTTAAAGTGCGCGGGCGCTGAAATTACTTGATGAACTGCTGCAAAAAACGCAGATCATTATTAAAGAAATGGCGTAAATCATTGACGCCATAACGCAACATGGCCAGGCGCTCGACACCCAAACCAAAAGCAAAACCACGGTATTTGCTGCTATCGATATTGACGTGCTTGAGTACTTCGGGATGCACCATACCGCAACCACCGATTTCCAGCCAACCGCCATTCCAGCTCATGTCCATCTCGGCTGACGGCTCGGTAAACGGAAAGAAAGACGGACGGAAACGGACGGTTAAATCGTCACGCTCAAAGAATTTTTGCAGGAAATCCTGCACAACGCCTTTTAGGTTAGCAAAACTGATCTGCTCATCTACCCACAAGCCTTCCACCTGATGAAACATCGGTGAGTGTGTCGCATCCGAGTCCACGCGATACACACGCCCTGGCGCAATAATTTTTAAAGGCGGCGTATTGTCTTGCATGTAATGGACCTGCACTGGCGAGGTATGTGTGCGCAGCACGTATTCCATGTTATCCCCACCGGTTTCCACATAAAACGTATCGTGCATCGCACGCGCCGGGTGGTTGTCAGGGATATTCAAAGCGGTGAAATTATAAAAATCGGTTTCAATTTCAGGGCCATCGGCCACACTAAAACCGATAGAGTGAAACAGCTCTTCCACACGACGCAAAGTCAGCGTCACAGGATGCAGGCCCCCTTTGGACTGCGCACGCGCAGGCAAAGTCACATCAATGGTTTCGCTCGCCAGCTGCTTGGCCTGGGCTGCGGCCAAAATACTGTCACGGCGGTCATTCAAGGCTTGCTCGACCGCCTGCTTGACCACATTAATCGCTGCCCCGGCTGCAGGACGTTCTTCGGCACTCAACTTGCCCAAGCCCTTCAATGCCTCCGTAATAGCGCCTGACTTGCCCAAAAATTTGGCCTTGGCGTTTTCCAGTGCAGGGATATCATGACAAGCGGCAAAGTCCTGTGCTGCTTCTGCGATTAAGTGATTAAGATCAGCCATCGTCGGTATTCTTTTAGGGTTTAACTAGCATTAAAATAAAAAAAGAGGCCGCAGCCTCTTTTTTTGGTAGGTCTGATTAGGCGCTTAAACCTGTTTTAGCCAATTCTACAAACTTGGCAAAAGCAGCTTTATCGAACACGGCCAGATCAGCCAGCACTTTACGGTCAACTTCAACCGCAGCTTTTTTCAAGCCATTCATGAAACGGCTGTAGGTCAAACCAGCTTCACGGGCTGCCGCGTTAATACGGGCAATCCACAATGCGCGGAATTGACGTTTTTTCTGACGACGGTCACGGTATGCATATTGACCGGCTTTCATGACCGCCTGTTTGGCAACACGGTAGACGTTCTTACGACGACCACGGTAACCTTTAGCAGCATTTAATACTTTTTTGTGTTTTGCGCGTGCGATGACACCACGTTTTACTCTAGGCATGTCGGTCTCCTTATTGTGTTGGCATCATTGCGCGAACGCGTTTCACGTCGGTCGCAGAAATAATTGCGGTACCGCGCAGTTTACGTTTTTGCTTGGTTGTTTTCTTGGTCAGGATGTGGCGCAAGTGAGAGTGTGTACGCTTCACTTTGCCGTTACCCAAGAACTTGAAGCGCTTTTTGGCGCTGCTCTTTGTTTTCATCTTTGGCATTTTGGTCTCCTTAGAGGTTGAGTAAAGAGTGAGTAGGCAGCCAATTTAGCCATATCACTCCAAAAAACTTATTCTTCTGCGGACTTGTCCGCTTTTTTTGGTGGCACCTTTTTAGCGGGCGCCAGTACCATCACCATTTGACGGCCTTCCATTTTTGGGTATTGCTCCACCGCTGCATGCTCAGCCAGATCCGCTTCCAGACGCTTCAACAGCGCCAAACCGAACTCCTGATGCGTAATTTCACGGCCACGGAAGCGCAAAGTAATCTTGGCTTTGTCACCATCGCCCAAAAAGCGAATAATGTTACGCAACTTGATGTTGTAATCGCCATCATCGGTGCCAGGTCTAAATTTGACCTCTTTGATCTGCACCTGTTTTTGTTTGAGTTTTTGCTCGTGTAGACGCTTGCTCTCGGCGTATTTGAATTTGCCATAATCCATCAAACGGCACACGGGCGGTGCAGCATTTGGTGCAATTTCAACAATATCAATATCAGCTTCTTCCGCTTTGGCAAAGGCCTCTTTGAGACTCATAATGCCTAACGGTTCGCCATCTACACCAATCAGACGCACTTGTGGCGCGGTAATATCGCCATTAATGCGTGTATCTTTATCCTGAGCTATAACAATCCCCTAACAATAAACAAAGCCGCACGGCACCTAAAAAATTAGACCCGGTTTTGGATGTCTTGCTGTACACGCGCAACAAACGCATCTACCGACATCGCACCCAGATCTTCACCTTTTCTGGTACGTACGGCCACATGACCATTTTGCATTTCCTTATCGCCAACAACAATCAGATAAGGCAATTTTTGCAAACTATGTTCGCGTATTTTATAGGTAATCTTCTCGTTTCTCAAGTCAAAATCGCATCGAATGCCATTTTTCTTCAATTTTTCAACTACTTGGCGCACGTAATCGGCTTGATTGTCGGAAATATTAAGCACCATGACCTGCACAGGCGACAGCCAGACCGGCATGGCACCCGCAAAGTTTTCGATCAAGATGCCTAAAAAACGCTCCATGGAACCCACAATCGCACGGTGCAGCATGATAGGCCGTTGGCGCGTATTATCTTCAGCCACATACTCGGCGCCCAGGCGCTCTGGCAGGTTTGGGTCGAGCTGGATGGTGCCGCATTGCCACATCCGTCCGAGCGAGTCTTTGAGGGTGAATTCAATTTTCGGGCCGTAAAAAGCGCCTTCGCCCGGCTGATACTCGAACTCAAGGCCATTCGCCTTAATCGCGTTAGCCAAGGCATTTTCTGCCATGTCCCACGCTTCTTCCGTACCCACACGCTTTTCTGGGCGGGTAGACAATTTAACGATCACATCGTCAAACCCAAAGTCTTTATAGACTTCGTACAACATTTTGATAAAGTCCGCCACTTCGGCTTCGACTTGCGATTCCATACAGAAAATATGGGCATCATCTTGGGTGAAGCCACGCACGCGCATCAAGCCATGCAAGGAACCAGACGGCTCGTTGCGGTGGCAAGAACCGAACTCCGCCAGCCGCAACGGTAAATCGCGGTAGCTATGCAAACTGCTGTTGAAAATCTGGATATGACCGGGGCAGTTCATCGGCTTCACGGCATAATCACGGTTTTCCGACTGGGTGACAAACATATTGTCACGGTAGTTTTGCCAGTGGCCGGATTTTTCCCACAGGGTTTTGTCCAGTACAGTCGGCGTACGTACTTCCTGGTAATCGTACTCCCTGAATTTGGCACGCATGTACTGCTCGACTTCTTGCCAGATGACCCAGCCTCGCGGATGCCAGAACACCATCCCAGGCGCATCCTCCTGCATATGGTAAAAATCGAGCTGCTTGCCGAGCTTGCGGTGGTCGCGCTTCTCAGCCTCTTCCAGCATATGCAGATAAGCTTCCAACTCTTCTTTATTGCGCCAGGCAGTGCCATACACACGTTGCAGCATTTCATTATTGCTGTCACCGCGCCAGTAGGCGCCGGCCAGCTTCATCAATTTAAATGCCTTGAGCTTGCCGGTATTCGGCACGTGCGGGCCACGGCACAAGTCGGTAAACGCACCTTCTGAATACAGCGAAACATCCTCATTGCTGGGAATGCTGGCAATGATCTCGGCTTTGTAGTGCTCGTTAATGCTTTTGAAGTAAGCCACCGCTTCATCACGCGGCAGCACTTTGCGCTCGACCTTTTCGTCTTTCTTTGCCAATTCAGCCATTTTTTTCTCAATGGCCACCAGATCATCCGGCGTAAATGGGCGCTTATAGCTAAAGTCGTAATAGAAGCCATTTTCAATGACAGGACCTATCGTCACCTGTGCATCAGGGAACAGCTCTTTGACCGCATAGGCCAACAAGTGTGCGGTTGAGTGGCGGATAATTTCCAGGCCCTCTTCGTTCTTGTCCGTGATAATCGCCAGCTCAACATCTTGCGCAATCTCATGACTGGTATCTACCAGCTTTGCTTCCTGACCGGGATAAGTCACCTTGCCAGCCAGCGCGGCTTTTGCCAAACCGGTGCCGATATTGGCAGCCACCTCCGCCACCGTTACAGCGTGTTCAAACTGTCTTACAGAACCATCGGGTAATCGAATATTTGGCATGCCAGATCCGTCAAAATTTTAGCGAACAACCTTGAAACAAGGCCTATACAAAGCATTTGATAAAAACAACAAAAGCCGTTAATTATAACGGCTTTTTGAATTTTGGTAGTCGCGAATGGACTCGAACCATCGACCCCCACCATGTCAAGGTGGTGCTCTAACCAGCTGAGCTACGCGACTATTTTAAGATTGATCACATGGACTGCAATCAATAAGGTTGCGCATTCTATCCGAAAGCCAGTCCTTAGGCAATGGGATCACGCTTATAATATTGCCATGCAGATTTTTCAGTTGCCCATGGGCGCACCGATCACCACATTGACTGACACGCTTGTAGAGTCTCTCAGTGAACACCAATATTGCCTGATCGATCAATGCTTGCCGTCCGACACCATCGCCGCATTGTGCAGGCTGGCACTGGCGCGTGACCAGCAGGGGCAGATGCATCAGGCGGGCACCAGCAAAGCCGCCATTACCAACCCCAATCTTCGTGCTGACCGCATTGCCTGGCTGGAAGCCGACGACCCCGACCCTGCCTTGCAAGCCTACTTTAGCCTGATGGCTGAGGTGCAACAAATGGCGAACCGTCACCTGATGATGGGACTGGCCACTTACGAAACCCATTTTGCCCTCTACCCTGCCGGTTCCAACGGCTACGCCACGCACATCGACCAGTTCCGCCAACACGCCACCCAAATACCAAGCGGCGTCCGCAGCTTGACCGCAATTATCTATCTCAATGAGGATTGGCCAGAACAAGCAGGGGGCGCCTTGCGCCTGTATCTGGATGAACATCACCAGCCCCCGGAGCAAGATGCCAGACATCTGGATATCTTGCCGCTAGGCGGCCGACTCGTGCTGTTTTTATCCGCCGGATTCTGGCACCAGGTATTGCCCGCCATCCAGCCAAGAGTGAGCGTGACGGGCTGGTTTAAAACACGCTAAATTACTGTGCAGTTTGCACGGGTGTCGTTAAACGGCTAAACAATTCGGCGCCTGCATAGCCATCTTGTGGCAACCCTTTGCTCGCTTGATATCGACGGATCGCGGCCTGGGTTTTGGCCCCTGGAAAGCCATCAGGGACCCCACAATCAAACCCTTGCGCGTTTAATGACTCCTGCAACAGCCACATTTGCTGATAGCTGAGCGCAGGTGGCTCAGGCGGCAGCTGTAAGGTATAACTGTCCTGACGCAACTGCTGGCTGAGCAAACTCACGGCCAGCGCATAATTAATGGAACGGTTCCATTGCATGATGACGTCAAAATTGGGGAATACCATATATACCGGACCATCAAAGCCCTGAGGCAATACAATCGACGCTTTTGGCAACGCCAGCGCGCTGGCTGGAACGCCCGCCACTCCGGCTTTCACCCACTCACTGACAGCTTTGGTCTGTTGCCATTGCGCCTGGCTGTAATCAAAGCCCGCAGGCAAGGCGACCTGAAAGCTCACCGGCTGGCCAGGCTGCCAGCCCGCCTGCGATAAATAATTGGCGGCAGAACTGAAGATATCTGGATAAGAGTCCCAGATATCAATCTTGCCATCCGCGTCTGCATCCACCCCATATTTGAGCAAAGTGGATGGCATAAATTGCATATGCCCGGTCGCGCCCGCCCATGACCCCACCACCGGGCTATCATAGCGTTGATCACGCTCGACCACACGCATCAGGTTCAGCAGTTCTTTTTTAAAGAACGCAGCGCGTCGCCCTTCAAATGACAGGGTCGCCAAGGCAGACGCTAACGGGATATCCCCGGTAAATCCACCAAAATTGGTTTCCAGCCCCCAGAAGGCCACCAGCACCTCCCTGGGCACCTGATACAACTCTTCGACCACATAGAGAACGCCACCATAGTCCTGCATCATGAGTTTGCCCTTGCTCACCACACGCGGATTAATGCGACGGTTCACATAAGCAGAAAAACTGGTGACGAATTCTGGTTGCTTGCGGTCAAGCTCAATCACCCTTGGCAAATAGACGACGCCTGTTAGCGTCGCGTCAACCGCGGCCGGCGCAATCTGCATCGTTAACGCTTCCTCGCGCAATGCCGTTAACCAGGGCTGGAAGCCTTCCGGCGACGCCTCTTGCGACGTACCTGCCTGTGCAGACAGGCCAAACGCTGTCAGCAGCAAGCCAAGAAACAGTGTGAGAATATTTTTTTTATACATGATCCATTTTAGAGAGTATGGCTGCATAGCCTGCCTGATAATCAGCAAATAAAAACGGGTAACCAGATTGCTGCAAAAACGGGTTGCGAATCCGTTTACCGCGCTGCAAGTCACCGGTCGGGGTCACAGGCCCTGGCCGCTGCAGTTGCTGCGCCAGCCATTGCAACACCTCATGTTGTGGCACTGGCGCACCATCCGTCAAAATAATATGCGCTGGCAACGGCAGTGCGTGTTCAATTTGGCGGTAAAAATGCACCACCGCACCGGCAACGTCCAACTCATGAATACGGTTGGTCCATTGGATATGTTGTGGCCAGCGCTCAGGGGTTTGCAGCAACTTGAGCAGGTAAAGCCGTTGCGGGCCGTAAATGCCAGATACGCGTAACGCAGTATGCGAGCAAGGCAAATCATCCAGCAATTGCTCGGCGGCCAGGATCGTCTGGCCATTTTCTTCAGCCGGCATGGCAGGCGTATCATCATCAACCCACTGCCCTTGCTGCTCGCCATACACACTGGTACTCGAAATAAAAAACACATGCTTTAACGCGCGCTGATCCACATTGGCCAGCACATGCCGCAAGCCATCGACATAAGTTTGCTGGTAGCTCTGCCCTGCCACGGGCGCCAGGCAATACAGCAGGATTTCCGGGGCCTGGTCTGCCAGGGCAGACAGGCCATTTGCAGAGACGACATCCAGGTAGAGGGCGGCTGCGCCGTCAGGCACAGACTGCTGAGAGCGCCTGACGATTGTCAATGCATGACCTTGGGCCAGGGTCGCCTGGGCAATCAGCTTACCCAATGCACCACAGCCTATCTGCAAAACACGCATCGTGGCCCTTTACAGCGCCAGGCCAGGCAAAGGACGCTTGCGCAAGTAACGCTCGGCCATCAGCATGGCGGACATCGTCTTGCTATCGGTAATTTCACCGTCTTCAATCGCTTGCATAATACGTTCAAATGGCCAGACCATCACATCCATCGCTTCATCGATATCTCTGGCATGATCGCCCAGTGAGAGGTCTGTCGCCAGGTAAATATGAATCACCTCATTGGAATAGCCGATGCAAGGATGCTGTATCCCCAGCTTGATCCAGTTGTTGGCCGCATAACCGGTTTCTTCAAGCAACTCACGCTGGCCTGTGGTCAATACCGGCTCGCCTGCATCGATCTTGCCAGCGGGTAACTCTATAAACACCTGCTTGAGGGGGTAGCGGAATTGGCGCTCTAGTACAACCTCACCAGCATCGGTGAGAGCGACTACGACGACAGCACCAGGGTGCACAACATACTCACGACCGCTGATCACGCCGTTTGGCAAGCGTGCTTCGTCGTAGCGGACAGTGAGCATTTTCCCCTGCGCCATCACCGCACTGGAAACCGTTGTTTCAATTAAATGTGCATCCTCATTGAGTACTGTTGCTTCTGTCATATTTCTCTTTACTGATTAACACTATTTTTATATTCAAGGTTGATTGAATGCTTAACTGTTGAAGGTATTGCACTGATTAAGGTCGCCAGACTGCAAGCCTTGCTTGAACCAATATACCCGCTGTGCAGAACTGCCATGGGTGAAACTATCTGGCACCACATAGCCTTGCGCCTGCTTTTGCAAGGCATCATCGCCAATAGCCGTTGCCGCCTGCAGCGCTTCTTCCACATCCCCGGCTTCCAGCACATGATACTGTTGATCAGCATAATAGGCCCAGACGCCCGCATAGCAATCCGCCTGTAGCTCTAGTTTGACCGAATAGGCGTTGGATGCGGCCTCAGACCCGGCCTGTTGCCTGGCCTGTTGTACCTTGGCTGAAGTCCCCAGCAGATTTTGCACGTGGTGCCCCACCTCATGCGCAATCACATACGCCTGTGCGAAATCTCCAGGCGCTTTAAATCGGTCTTGCAGCTCCTGATAAAAACTCAAATCAATGTAGACTTTTTGGTCTGCCGGGCAATAAAACGGCCCCATGGCCGACTGCCCCTGACCACACGCAGTGCTGGTCATGCCACTAAACAGTTGCAGATTGGGCGCCGTATATTGCCGTCTACTGGCGGAGAACTGTTGCTGCCAGATTTTCTCGGTACTCCACAGCACCTGAGAAACAAACTTCACCTTGGGGTCCTGGCTTTGCTCAGGAAGCTGCGGCGACTCGGCCACAGGTTGGGCTTGCTGCGCCAGATTTAACACCAGCTGGGGATCGACGCCAAAATACATGGCGACCAGCACCAGTGCAATGGTGCCTATGCCGATACTGCGCCCACCAAAGCCGCCACCGCGGCGGTCTTCAACATGCTGACTTTCTTCCAAATCGTCCAGGCGCACAGAAATCCTCTATCCGTATGAATGAAAAATGTTGCGGGAATGTGATTACTTTAGCATGCAGCACTGATAAAATCACACCATGTTTACTGGGATTATTCAAACCGTCGGCAGGATTGCCGAAGTCGTTCCACATGGCGAAGATTGTGCATTACGCATAGAAGCGCCGTCTTTGGGCATGGAAGATGTGCAGTTGGGAGACAGCATCGCCGTCAACGGTGTCTGCCTCACCGTCACTGACTTTAATTCACGCAGCTTTCAGGTCATGGTATCCAAAGTCACGCTAGAGGTCACCACCGGCCTAAGCCAACCTGGGCCTGTCAACCTGGAAAAAGCCATGCGACTGGCTGATCGTCTGGGCGGCCATCTGGTGACCGGGCATGTGGATGGTATAGGCAGCATCACGGCACTGGAGTCCGTCGGCGAATGCTGGCTACTCAAAGTGCGCGCGCCTCATGCCATCAGCAAATACATTGCCAAAAAAGGCTCACTCTGCGTGAATGGCATCAGCCTCACCGTCAATGAGATTCAGCAGGATGAGGTCAGTATCAATTTGATCCCGCATACCATGCAACACACCATGATGCAGCATGCCAAAGCGGGCGACCCGGTGAACCTTGAAATTGACGTAATTGCGCGCTATGTCGAGCGGATGCAAGTTTGGGAGCAGGAATAATGTCGGCGCAAATCAGTCCTATCGAGGCCATTATTGCCGATATCCGTGCTGGCAAAATGGTGATTCTGGTCGATGATGAACACCGTGAAAACGAAGGTGACTTTGTCATCGCCGCGGAATTTGTCACCGCTGAGCATATCAATTTTATGGCCAAATATGGCCGTGGCCTGATCTGCCTGACGTTGACCGAACAGCGTTGTCGTCAATTAAACCTGCCCCCTATGGTGCAAAAAAATGGCACGCGCCTGGGCACCAACTTTACCGTCTCGATTGAGGCTGCTGAGGGCGTCACCACGGGTATTTCGGCCGCAGACCGCGCCACCACCATCCGTGCCGCCATTGCCAAGCAGGCCAATGCAAGCAGCATTGTTAGTCCCGGGCATATTTTCCCGTTATCGGCGATGAATGGCGGTGTACTGGTGCGCGCAGGCCATACCGAGGCAGGCTGCGACCTGGCGCAACTGGCAGGCTGTGAGCCCGCCAGCGTCATCTGCGAAATCCTCAAAGACGATGGCGAGATGGCAAGGTTACCTGACCTGATGCAGGTCGCCGCCGAGCACAATATCAAAATCGGCACCATTGCCGACTTGATCCACTATCGTGCTGCACACGAAAGACTGATAGAACGTAGCGCAGAACGCGAAATAGAAACCGTGTTTGGCACTATGCGACTCATCGCCTATCGCGACCACATTGCCCAGGAAACCCATCTAGTGCTGATCAAGGGCCAGCCTGAGCAAAGTGATGAAGTGCTGGTGCGGGTCCATGAGCCGCTGTCGATGATAGACCTGCTTGATAGCAGCCACCAATCACATAGCTGGAATCTGCTCCAGGCCATGCGTACCATCAGCACGGCCGCGTGCGGCGTCATCGTACTCATCAACCATGATGAAGATGGCCTCGGCCTGACTGACCGTATTTTGCGGGCAGACCAAAAACTGGTCCTCAATCAGGAATTACGTAATTACGGTATCGGCTCACAAATCTTGCTCGACCTTGGCGTGAAAAAAATGCGCCTGATGGCTGCCCCGCGCAAAATGCCGAGCATGGATGGCTTTGGTTTTGAAATTACCGGATATTTGAGCGCTGAGGAAGCGCATGCATGAAACGCAGCCATAAAGCCTATCCCCAATGAGTGAGCAACTGACTTTGAATGACCAGACAAGCCGTCTGGACCTGACCGGCCAAATCCTGATTGCCATGCCAGCCATGCAGGACCCCTACTTCAGCAAAAGCGTGATTCTGATCTGCAATCATGACGAAGATGGCGCCATGGGCATGATCCTCAACCACCCCTTGCAACTGAATGTGGGTGACCTGTTTGAACAGCTGGAGATGGAGTGCCATGTTGCGCAACAACAGGTGCGCCCGGTGCATTTTGGCGGGCCGGTTCAAGTAGAGCGTGGCTTTGTCCTGCATGCGCCAGCCACTGAATTTAATACTACCATGGGCTTGTCCGATAGGCTGGCCATGACCTCATCCAAGGATATCCTCGAAGCCGCCGCCCGTGATGAAGCGCCACAAGACATGTTTATTGCGCTCGGCTACACCGGCTGGGCAGCCGGTCAGCTGGAACAGGAAATCCAGGCCAACGCCTGGCTAACCTTGCCATTGGCAGATCACCACCAGCTGCACAAGTTGATTTTTAAATTACCCAGTGATGACAAGCTGTTCTGGGCCATGCAACAATTAGGGGTGGACTTTGCCACCTTGTCCGAGGTTGCCGGGCATGCCTGATGCAACCAGGCTTGGCAAACAGCCACTTAACCAAAGCCATTTACCGATCACCCAGCGTCGCTATCCCGATATCACCGGCACCCTGCTGGCGTTTGATTTTGGGGAAAAACGCATCGGTGTCGCCGTCGGTGACACCCTGCTCAAACTGGCACACCCACTGCTGACCATAGAGGCTGAAGAAAACGCCGCCAAGTTTGCGCAAATTGAATCCTTGCTAAAAGAATGGCAACCGGCGCTGCTGGTGGTTGGGCTACCCATGTCCCTGGATGGCGAGGCCCATGCCATGACGGCCTTGGCGCAAAAGTTTGCCCAGCGTCTGGAGGGCCGCTTTAACTTGCCTGTGGTGATGGTGGATGAACGCCTGTCGTCGGCGGAGGCCTCACAATCCCTGCGCGAAGCAGGCATTCGTGGCCGCGCGCAAAAGCAGATGCTGGATCAAGTTGCCGCCCAAACTATATTACAATCTTATTTTGATGCTTATCATGGACGTAAGTAGCACAGGATACTCATGACTTTACCTGATCCCGAACAATTACTTGATCATCTGTACGCTCAACTCAAACCGCGTATTCAGGCGGAAACGGCTCTGGTTGGCATTTATACGGGCGGCGTCTGGCTCATGCAAAAACTGTTGCAGCGCTTGCAGGCCGAGCTGGGGCAAGACATTGTGCATGGCAAGCTGGATGCAGCCATGTATCGCGATGATTATGCGCAACGTGGCCTCAAAACCGCTGCGCAGCCCGCGCAAATTCCGTTTGATGTAAACGGCAAGCACATCATCCTGATTGATGACATTTTTTATACCGGCCGCACCACACGTGCCGTCATGAATGAATTATTTGATTATGGCCGTCCGGCTTCGGTGCAATTGGCGGTACTGATTAACCGTGGTGGCGCCCAACTACCGATCCGCCCCGATATGACTGGCGCCGATCTGCCATTGCAGGCCAATCAATCGTTTGAACTGGCAATCAATACTCAGGGCAAACTGCACCTGAGCATTGCCACCTCGGCAGCGAATGGAGTGGATGCCAATGTATAACCCGCAACTCAACGCCCAGGGCCAGCTGCAACACTTGCTAAGCATCGAAGGTCTGCCCAAGCGCATTCTGACCGATATTCTGGACACCGCCGAAAACTTTGTCGGCGTTGCTGAACGCGAAGTGAAAAAAGTGCCGCTGCTGCGTGGCAAAACCGTCTGCAATATCTTTTTTGAAAATAGTACGCGTACGCGCACCACGTTTGAAATCGCCGCCAAACGCCTGTCGGCCGATGTGCTCAACCTCAATGTCAGCACCTCGTCACAATCCAAAGGCGAGACCATTCTTGATACGGTGAACAACCTGATTGCCATGCATGCGGATATGTTTGTGGTCCGTCACCAGCAAAGCGGTGCCGCGCATTTCATTGCGCAACACGTGCCGCCACACATCAGCGTGATCAATGCCGGCGATGGCCGCCATGCGCACCCGACCCAAGGCTTGCTGGATGTATTCACCATCCGCAAATACAAGCCAGAGATGCACAACCTGCGCGTGGCGATTGTGGGTGACGTCTTGCATTCACGCGTCGCCCGCAGTGAAATCCATGCGCTGACCACGCTGGGCGTCCCAGAAATCCGGGTGATCGCACCGCGCACCCTGTTGCCTGCCGATGTGGAAAAGCTGGGCGTGCAAGTGTTCCACAATATGGAGCAAGGCCTCAAAGACGTAGACGTCGTCATGATGCTGCGCCTGCAAAACGAGCGCATGTCCGGCGCCTTGTTACCCAGCTCACAGGAGTTTTTCCAGACCTTTGGTTTGACCCCTGAGCGCCTGGCACTGGCCAAGCCGGATGCCATTGTCATGCACCCAGGCCCGATGAACCGGGGTGTGGAAATTGATTCGGCAGTGGCGGACGGCAAACAATCCGTGATCCTGCCACAGGTTACGTATGGAATTGCAGTACGCATGGCGGTGATGGCAATTCTTGGAGGAGGCAACGCCGCATGAATATCCTGATTACACAGGGCCGCTTGATGGATGCCAGCCAGCAGCTGGATCAGGTGCAAGATCTTTATATCAGCGCAGGTAAGATTGTTGGCATGGGTGCAGCGCCCCAAGGTTTCCAACCAGACCAGACATTGGATGCCGAAGGCAAATGGGTGTTACCTGGCCTGGTGGATTTGTGTGCGCGCCTGCGGGAACCGGGCAGCGAATACAAAGCAACCTTACTAAGTGAGTTACGCGCCGCCATGGCGGGTGGCGTCACCAGTCTGGCCTGCCCGCCAGACACTGACCCGGTACTGGACGAGCCTGGCCTGGTCGAGATGCTCAAGCACCGAGCGAAATCGCATGCCCTCGCCCATGTCTATCCACTGGGCGCAGTCACACGGCAACTTGAAGGCCATTTACTCACAGAAATGTTCGCCCTGACCGCTGCCGGTTGTGTGGGCTTTTCACAGGCGGATACAGCGATTGTTGATACCCAGGTTTTGTGGCGGGCATTTGAATATGCCGCAACCTTCGGCTATACACTGTTCATGCGTGCCGAAGATCCGTACCTGGCAAAAAACGGGGTCGCCCATGATGGCGAAGTCGCCTCCAGACTGGGGCTCAAAGGCATCCCGGCGGCGGCAGAAAGCATTGCGCTGCAAACCATGCTGCGGATCGCCCAGGCCACAGGCGCCAAATTGCATATCGCCCGGGTCTCCACGGCTGAATCGGTTGAATTGATCAGGCAAGCCAAACAGACTGGCATGGCAGTGACAGCTGATGTCAGCATCCAGCACCTGCACCTGACCGATATGGATATCGGCTTTTTTGACAGCATGGTGCATCTGAAACCGCCTGTACGCACCCAACGCGACCGTGACGCACTACGTGCTGGCTTGCTGGACGGTACGCTAGATGCAATTTGTTCGGATCATACGCCAGTCGATGATGACGCCAAAGCATTACCGTTTGCCGAGTCGCACCCTGGTGCCTCAGCGCTTGAGCTCTTGCTGCCACTGACCTTGAAATGGTCTGCGCAGGCCAAACTGGCCCCCTTGCAAGCCCTGGCCAAAGTCACGCAAATCCCCGCGCGGATTCTAGGTGTTAATGCAGGCACTTTGCAAACGGGTGCCACGGCCGACGTGGTGATTTACGACCCGGAAATGGAATGGCGCGTAGATGGTCGCGCCCTGCTCAGCCAGGGCAAGAATACGCCATTTGTGAATCACAGCCTGACCGGCAAGGTCACTGCCACCATTACGCAGGGCAATCTGGTGTTTCAGCAGGAAACCTTGGCACTAGCATAACGCGAGTATTAAATTGCTTACCGACTTGCATTAAAGTTTCGCCCGTATCAAGTGGTAAGCCTGATCATTAATAATAAACAGTAACCTCGCTGTTTTTGCTTGGTTTGGCTTTTGAGTCCTCATCTGAACGCTTGCCAGGCTCAACGGGGCCAAGTTGCTGATGGATTTGCCGGATGACATCTGCTGCAAAATCCTTGGATAAATCAGAAATTAATCTTGCATGATTAACCCGCACAACATCATGCTTTTCTTCGTCAGACAAAATGGTCTGCTGGGCATTGCCCACCGATGAAAATGCGGCAATCACTTTGAATGTCCTGGTGTCAATCAAAGAAAAATCCGCTTGCAAATTGACAAAATACTGGAGACTATTGGTCGTCGTACTTTTTATTTCAACCACATTTTCATCGGCCTGCACGCTATTCAACACACCAAATAATACATAATCTGCACCTTTAAAGTTTTTCATTTTGATGCGTTGAATCACATCATAAATTTTCTCGTTATTGGCGGTATAAGGCGGTGATTCGATGACAGTAAAATTGCCTGACTTGATTAACTCGCCCTTGATGTCAGCCATGAACTGCTTGAGTTCTTTAAACTCGGTTTTGGTTTTGATGCTGCTTTTTGATCTTGTAGAAAACTCCACTTCATTTTTATAGCTCTCTGACTGCCGCAAACGATTTGCATTCTTTCTAGCTTGTGTTTTAGCCTGAAAGTCACTTTGGCTCTCAAAGAAATAATCCTTCACTTCTCTTTTGTAAGCGAGATTTGAAACTGCTATTTTTGGCAGTCTAGGTTCACCGTCCATACTGAAAACTGCAGAAGTAAACAGCATCACTGCAAGGCTCAGCAGCAATATGGGTATGTGTTTTTTCATGATTACCTCTTGGCAGTTTTACGGATGTCTTTTTCTTCTTGCCATTCAATGATGTTTTGCTCCAGGTCGCGCAATTTAAGCGTGAATTTGTAGTAAACATCTTTTTCACTGCTGTTCTTTTTAACGATAGAGGTTAATTCACCATCCAACAGATATTTGGCGCCCAACATGCCGCCAATCTTGGGCGCAGTATTCTTTTTATACAAACCATTCTGGTTTTGGTGTGCCAGCTCTTCAACAATCTGCTGGTTATCTTCATTAGAGGCGGCAATCCGGACTTTTTTACTCTTAGTCAGATGCGTGGAAATCGAGCTTAAAATGTTGTTGGTATCTATATACTCGCTAGTTTTGTTTTTGATATATCCCAGCTTGATCACCGGTTTATTGGCTAACAACTCCTGCTCAGTGAGTAAAGAAGAAACCATTTTCTCGGTAATCATCAACAAATCTGTTGAACCAAAATCAATGGTCACCACTTCAATGTCTTTGCTATCCTCATAATTAATCTTCTCTGCAAAACACCAGCTCGAACTCAACACCAGTAAAAAAACACCTATCAATAACCTGTTCATGTATTTAATCCTGTTATTCTGGGGTCACTTTAATTTCATACTTGAAATCGACCGCCTGCGGGCTGGTAGCGACTGACTCAAGCAACTTTAATTGTCCGGGGCCAACGTTCACTGGCTTCCATACCTCACCGTCACCAATCTGAAACCCGCCGTCATTGAGCCAACGTACGCGCCAGAACACATTCGCGTTTTGATTGAGCTTATTCTGGACCTCGGCCTGCACATGTAACAGCCCATTTCTCGTTTGGCTTCTGAGGCCATTCAACACGACGCCATGACGTGGGCTTTGGTAAATAAAGCGTTGATTCTCCACAGGCACGGTCACCTCTTTAATCATTTCTTTTTGGCATCCCATCAAGATCAAGGCGCCCAATAAAAAAGTCTTTTTGCTCATTCAAAATCCTTATCAGTCATTTAACGGTTTCTTTTTCTTAGCGGGCTTTCTAGGCTGGCTGTTTTTCTTGCCTGGTTTAGTCTTCTGCTCACTCGGCTTAAGGAGAAGCTGGCCAATATAGGTGACGTTGCCAACGCGAAAACTGTTTTTTAGCAATCGAACAGGAAGAATCATGTAAGCACCCTTCACCTCCACTTTTTCAGGTCCTTTCTGCGCGAGGTTGCCGTCAATCAATAGGTCATACCCCCCAGGTGGCAGACGCAGCCTGGCAATGGAAATCTGCTCAGGTAACGTTTGCCAACTGCGGTCATCCACCCCCTCGCTCAGCATGGCACCGGCTGCGCCTACCAATGATCCAGCAATGCCAAGCTGACTGGCTAGCTGATCTTGCACCAACCCCTTCACGGCGCCGCGCGTGATGATTCTGGTGATGACGCCAGGCATTTCATCCTTAAGTGTGCGTCTGGCCATGGCATTAAAATTGGTGAGAGGAACCAGCATTGCCTCAGTACCAGCCAACTTCACTTTTGGCATTTGTCCAGGCTCTGAAGGATAAATAACAGGGTAAGAAATGGTGATCGTGTTCAAGCCGGTTGGCGTGGGTACAGGCACAGTGAAAGTTTTATCATTGATTTGCGGCGCATTTCCTGACTCAAAAACAATGAGTACATCGGTGGTATCCGCCCGCCCGCGATTCGCCATCCGGCGATCCAACCCAGCCAGGGCATCGTCCAGATCATTTTTGAGACCGCCCAACTCAATTGACTTTCTGTATCCCGCAGCGGCCAACCCTGGCTCACCCATCGCCTCATACAAATACCCGGACAAATAATGACTAAAGGCGTTTTGATAACCGTTTTTTAGGGCAAGCACCTCTGGTGAATTGATCGTATCGACAGGATAACCATCCAAGACCTTAGGTGACTCCTCTGTTTTTGCTTCTTTTTTGAGTGCCTGAAGTTCTTCTTCTTTCTTGGAAATGCCTGCTTCAATCAATGCTTCCCGCTCATGAGAGCGCTTGATATCCACTCGCGCCTCATCGACCTGTTGCAGGGCTATCTTGGCTTGTGCCAGCCTGACATTGGTCATCACCTTTTCGTAATCCTTAACGGGATAATCCTTGAGTTTTTCGCTGATTAAAGTGGCAGCGGCCATACTCTTGATTTTATTTTTCGTTTGCTGACTGTCTTCATTATTTCGAATCAAGGCATCAGCCGCTTCTATACTTTGTATCGCGGCTTCATACTTACTATTGATGAAATTTAATTCACCTTTTTCCAGCAAAAATAAAACATCCGGCTTGAAATTCTGTGTTGCCTCTTTTTGCTCCAGTTGCGCCAGGGCAGCGACCGGATCATCATCCTGCATGGACTTTACAGAATCACCGACCTGATCCTGGTGATTCGGGATGACTTGCGGCATTTGTGCACAACTGCATAACATCAGTGAGAGCGCGATGATCAATACATCAGGGATGATTGCCTGTGCCATTCTTGTTATAAGCCTCTGCATTTCAAACAAATCCCTTTAAAACGGCAGCACATCCGGACAAGGCGAGGCGTTTGACACGCCCATTTGCTTGAGTAAAGCCGCAGTTTTAGCCGCATACGCATCGCCGTCAGCCTGACTCATGGTGCTGCGTGAATACGCGGTGGTTGCACACATTGTCCATGCCTGCGTATTGGCAGGATCACTCTCAGCGAGATGCATATACTTATCCGCCAATCCTGCCCATTGTTTGTTGATATCAACCACCCGCTCCAGCGCCCTACCCTGTTGCAAAACCAAGCGCGTTGGCGCAGCATCGGTATCGGGCTTCGAGGCTTCCAAGGTACGGTCATCAATCACCGTCATCCAGTAACGAATATTGCGATTATTTTGATTGATAAACTCATAAGTGTCTGGCTTCACTTGCCGATAAACACTGGTTCGGTTTGGCTCTATGGTGGTCAAAGTATTCTCACCAAACTCAACCTTGAGCGAATAACTACTACCCTGTAAAACATACACACCATTCGTGCCCGCATTTGCAATCGAAATCACCAACCACAGAAAAACACTGCATACACTTTTAAAGCTTTTCAACATCATCTCCAATTTGTGAGCACAGATCCGAGGCAGCACAATTAAACTTTTTCTGCACTGCCTTGGGAGACAAATATTAAGCAGCAGGTTTACGACGCGTTATTACGCCCATCAAGCCCAAGCCAACCAGCAACAAAGCGGCACTCTTTGGTTCCGGCACCGTGGTGACCGTAAATTTAGAAGTCAAGGTTTCCGTCATGGTGGTGTAATCATCTACGCCGCTATAAGTGCCAAAACCAGTTGCACCTGCAAACAAGCCAGTACCGCCTTTAATCAAAAAACTTCCAGTAAACCCTATTTGGTCAAATGCTCTAGATGATGGATCTGTGCTCGGGACAAGAAAACTGGCCCCGTTGGATATTAATGTGCCAAAAAAAGTATCACCATTTTTCAGGGTCTCAACAAATGTGCACTCACCAGCACAACTCGCTTTATCTGTCGCTACATTGTATAAAATCTCAGTGATCGTACTTAGCGAGCTTGAAAACAAGCTGGCATCACCACTGATGAGATTTGTAGGCGTGAAATCAACTGTGCTTTGATAGAAAATATTGTTACCGCCCTGCCCATTGGGTATCAGCGTTTCGGTTTGCACTAATGTACCGCTGTAGCTTTGCTCAACTTGATAGGTTGCCGCTTGTGCACTCATGGCGAATACACTGCATACTGACAAGCTGGCAATGGCAAGCAATGCACGTAACGTTTTTGTGATTTGCATAAAATTCTCCTCGATTGATAAAAGTGAGGGGAATGATGACCATCCCCGTGAAACAAACATTTAAACGGCTGTTTGACGACGACGAATCACAGCGCCTAGCAAGCCCAAGCCAGCGATTAACATGGCGTAGCTATCAGCCTCTGGCACGGGTGTAACCTCATAGGTAGTGATGACACTGTCTAACACTTTAGGCGCAGCGGGGGTTATTTCAGACTTGCGATCGTAAGCGTATGAGGTGTATGAGTAGTCAAATCGACTCATTTGAAAGTCCTGGTTTGTATAAACCAAAAACGAAACATTTGCCGTTGAGTCAGGTAATAAATTGCCAACCAGAGAATATAAATCGATGCTAGCCCCCGAACTGAAGGAATTAGCACTGAGACTTAACGAGGTAGCTAATTGTTGATAAGCCCCGCCATTAATAGAAAACGCCCAAACGGGTGCTTGATAAGAAGTTAAACCAGGTACTTCACTCAGTGACGATCCAGCCCCAACCACGCTGCCCCCAATACTCATCGAAAAACTACCCGTTGAATAACCATACTCATTTAGCTTGGCAAGTGCTGGATCAAAAGTGACCGTGGTGTTTAGTCTAAATACGCTTGAGCCAGGCGCAGTGGCATTCATATAAAATATACCGCTTGCATCGTCGGTTTTATAACTAGTTGTTCTTGTTAACTGATTTTGCAAGATTTCAGACTTAATCGTCCCTTTTTTGTCATCAGTGATTTTTAAATAAGGTTTACCAGTATCATACGTGTACAAATCGCTGTAGGCATCCGTCGCAAAAGGTGTTTTGCTCTCAGACCACAGGCTAAGATTAGTCAAATTGGATGCAATTGGCGTTGACACCACCACATTTGTCACTGCAATCGCGTGTGCCTGCGAGCATGCTAAAAACAGCATACTGGCCGCTAATGGCTGGTATTGCTTGGTCTGCTTCATATGTTTTCCCTTTCAGAGGATTTAAAATAGAAAAGTCTTTAAAAAACGATTGATTAAAACTTGTCTGCGCCTCTTTTTGTTCTTTTGCTTACGCAGACGATCGATAAGTTAATGGGCTTTAATTATTGGTTTGTGCAAGGGCTATATGCGCACAACATGAGTGTCCCCACCTATCAATATCTAATGACTCAAACAACCAAGATATCAACCGCGACGGCGGCGCACGACGTTACCCATCACACCTAAACCCAACAACAGCATTGCCAACGAATCAGGCTCAGGCACTGACGTGATTTGTCCTTGAGTTATTGCCCACACAAAACCTTGGAGCTGTTTACCACGGTTATTCTGCTCACCCAACTGTGAATAAAACATCCACGCAGTGTTTGGATTTAAGTTATGCTCTTTTCCTGTCCAGTAACCTCGCATTTGCTCATTGTCAAAAAACACGGAGTCTGGAATATTATTGCCAGTGGCACCATTTAACTCTTCATAAAAAAGTTCAAAATACTCATTGCCGAATGCAATATTATTTCCACGGATTACACCTTCAGTCTCAACGATGACCGATGGTAAACGCCATTGATTGTTACCTGCATAGCTTATTTTGTTGAGGTAATTTACAAATGCCAGAGCACCAAACCAAGTAACCCTGCCATTGTCAACAAAGTCATTATCGCTAAGAGTATAGATGCCGCTGGGGTTAGCATAATGTGGTGTATTGATGGTCGGATTAGCAGCAATAATGGCGTTCACCACTGCATTAAAGCCTTGGCTGGCGAACATACTGCCTAATAAATTTGCATCTTTGGTCCAAGTGACATTACTCACCGAGCTGTAGACGACCTCTTGACCACTGGCGGTATAGTTAGTGAGCGTGGCGTGTGCATGTGTGGCGACCAGCAACATCACGCCCGCAAGTAGCGGTTTGGTTGTTGTAATCAATTGCATGGTGTGTACCCTTAGGATAAGAAGCCTGTAAAGCGGGCGCCAGTCGTTTTTATTTAGTTTTCACGGCAGCAGTGACTGGTCGCGTGTTATGTGAGCTATGGTAGTGAGGGTTAAAACATCACACATCACCCAAATGGGTTAAAAACCAACTTATTGGATAAAAATAATGTGCGTGGTAACGAAATAGACAAAGATGGCTCTTACTATCTTGCGCCTGAGTAATGGGGGGAACTGCAGTATGTGAGCTTGATGAAATGCCCCATCGCTTAAAGCAGGGATGGGGCATGATTGGAACTAGTCCGTGGCTAATGCCATGAGAACCTTCATCAGCTCTGCCCGATGGTGGATGCCGCATTTTTGGTAGATGCTGGCGAGCTGGGTTTTGATGGTGTTTTCGCTGAGGTTGAGTGCAGTGGTGATGGCGGGCATGCTGTCGTTGACGAGGCATTGCTGGGCAAGTTTGACTTCGGCCTCTGTCAGACCATAGGTGGTTTTCAATAACTCGGCAGAAACTTTAAGTGGCTGCTCGGTATCGGTGATAAACAGCATGGCATGTGCAGAACTAGGCTGTGCAACAAAGTCATTGTGCTCAGGTAGCCTGGAAAAGAACAACTTGTAGGCAGCTTTGCCAGAAGGCCTGTCAATGGCGATAGATTGCGAAAAATGCGGGACCTCCATCAGGTCATGTTGAAGACAGGTTTGCAGAATCTGTTGAAGCGCAAATTGAGTCTCTGCACATTGGGTGATGAGCGTATTATTTTCGCTGGCGGTCAGTCCGTCCTGACTTTGCAAAATACGCTGTGCAGTCCGATTAGCTAAAAGAATTTCAGCCTGTGCATTGAGTAATAACACGCCACTCCGCAGACCATCCAGCGCGGTGCGTGAGGCTGCGATTTGAAGATCTGCATCCCGCAATTGGAACATCACCCCCAGTGCTCGCGAAAAATGCCTGAGCAAGCGCTGTAGCTTTTGCCGGTCTTGTTCATCAAAGGGTGGTTCATCTACTCCACGAAATAATGATACCCCTACCGGCATTGCATATTGATTATCCATGCCAAATACTATGCCTGTGCATAGCCTTGCCATATCTGCCTGCACCAACAGCTCTCGCCAGATTTTTGACTCCAGAAACTGTTGATGCGGCACCAACTCAGTCCCGAGGGTGACAACGCCTTCACAAAAAATGCCTTTTTGTATACCCACTTGTGTCCAGACATCATAGGGCTGGTAGTGATCTACATATTGCTGCGTCACTGCTTGCGGGATACCCCAGGTAAAATAAAATCCACCTTGCGAAGGCAGATGTAGATTCGTAAATAAGACGACTTTACTTGATTGCGTGAACTGACCAACTTTTTGCAGAATATCAGGCCATTTTTCAGGATTCAAAGCAGCGTCATAAATCTCGCCTACAAGTTCGAGATAATGCGCATCTGTGGTTGTTTGCATAAATTACTTTCATAAGGATATACAAAACGGATTAATCAAAGCGCAACAGCAATTGCATTAACTCGGCTTGCCTGCTGGTGTTGGTTTTTTTATAAATAGCTTTGAGTTGGGCGCGGATGGTATTGGCACTCAATTGCAACAGGTCCGCGATTTCATTTACTTGCAGCCCCTCTGCGACCAATCCTGCAATATTCAGCTCCGCCTTGCTCAACTGGTAAGCAGACAACAATTGCTCCTTGGCATGGCTTGAAAGCCCTTGATTGAGGTCTGTAATCTGCATCATCACAATGGCTTGGGCTTCCAGTAATTTCTGGATTGATGGCACCGTATTGGACTGATTTGAAATGATAGAGAGATACATATAAAGTGCATCTTTATGATGACGGATGACCAGATGGCTATCAGTTTTCCCTGAGTGAGTGGCATCTTTTAACGCAATCATTCTGTTGATTGTCGATTTGAGTTGCTGGTATTTTTTTGGATTGGGTGACCAAATACGGTTCGCGCGTATCGACAGTAAATTGTTGGCTCTAAGCAGCCCGCGTGCAGCAGGATTGATATGTACAATTTCACCCTCCTCCCGCAACATCACCACACAAGGCCTGACTAGATCAAGCATACGGACACTCGTTTCTGCTTGCTGTTTGCGTTTAGTGATTAATTGCTTTAAATAAACAACGCGACGGATATGCGCATCTAGATTTTGTAGGAGAGCGTGATCGCTGGAACTGCTTCCCTCTATATTGAACAAAGGTTGATGACTGCTTAGCGAAAAGCGTTCAGACGAGGTCATATCATTCCCGATGGTGGAAAGTATTGAAGAACTCGCAATGACATTCAAGCCAAAACAGTTCGATATACGATCAAATACAGCGTCCCATAGCGCAGGGCGCTCCAAAGTTTCATAAATCAGATCAACCAGCTCTTCGATTGCGCTTGATGTATTCAACATTAGGGTCAGGATTTCAAAAGATTAAAGCGAATTAAAAAATCTTACATGAGTGCTTTTTTTTAAAATACTACACAAATGTGGATTTTTTTTATTTTTTAGCCGACTGACGATTTACACTTTGATGTCATAACTTGACCGTTATATGATGATTCACAGATCAGTAAATGTGATATCAAACATGGCAAATGATGATGACTTATATAAGTCACTACTAGAAACCACCTTGGCCATTCCGTGGAAAATTGACTGGGCATCCCAACGTTTTGTTTACATTGGACCCCAAATTGAACCATTATTGGGATGGGCTCGAGAAGATTGGCAAACGGTGGAGGATTGGGTAAAAAAAATCCACCCGGATGACCGGCAGTTAATTACGGATTTTTGTGTGTCTCAAATCCTGGCGGGATTGGATCATGAAGCGACCTACAGAGCACTCACTGCTGATGGACACTACCTGTGGATCAGGGATGTTGTACACGTCATTCGAGACGAGCATCAGCAACCGTTAGGATTGCAAGGGTTTATGTTTAAAGTTCAACATCCGCCCCTCTCCTCCTCTATCCAGCATAGTGGGATCCTGACGGAAAAGTATGAGCTAACACGGACAGAACAACAGATAACCAGCTATCTCTCTGAAGGCCTGTCGCAAAAAGAGATCGCGTTCAAGTTAGGCATCAAGCACGACACCATTAGAAAAAATCTGCACGGCATTTATAAAAAAACCAACACGAGTAATCAGTCGCAGCTCATTAAATTATTATTAACGCTACCAGCGGCCAAGATAGATTATTTAAACCACTAGCATGCCATGCAACGCAGCGGTAATGCACTTGGGCGCATTTGTAGAAAGCGTGAGTGCCTACAAAATATCCAGATCCGAAATCTTGCTGCGTTCCTGATTTTCCGGGTTGGCAACTTTGCTGTTGAGTTTAAATTTGAGGCGCAGGTCATTGACCGAGTCGGCGTTGCGCAAGGCGTCTTCGTAACTGATCTGACCGGTTTCAAACAGGTCAAACAAAGCCTGGTCAAAGGTTTGCATCCCTAACTCACGGGATTTGGCCATGACTTCTTTAATGCCATGGACATCGCCTTTGTAAATCAGGTCTGAAAGCAGGGGGGAATGCAGTAACACTTCCACTGCAGCCACCCGGCCAGAACCATCCACTTTAGGAATCAACCGTTGTGAGGCAATACAGCGCAGGTTGAGTGACAAGTCCATCAGCAATTGCTGCCGGCGTTCTTCGGGAAAAAAGTTGATAATGCGGTCCAGCGCCTGGTTGGTGCTGTTGGCGTGCAAGGTGGCCAGACACAAGTGGCCGGTTTCAGAAAAGGCAATCGCGTAATCCATGGTTTCACGGTCGCGGATTTCGCCGATCATGATCACATCCGGCGCCTGGCGTAGCGTGTTCTTGAGCGCGGCATGCCAGTTGTCCGTATCCACGCCCACTTCGCGCTGGGTGACAATGCAGTTGCGGTGGCTATGCACAAACTCTACCGGGTCTTCAATGGTGATAATGTGGCCATAACTGCTTTCATTGCGGTGCCCCAGCATGGCGGCCATTGAGGTCGACTTACCTGATCCCGTGCCGCCAACAAAAATAATCAGGCCGCGCTTTGCCATCACCACATCCTTGAGTACGGGCGGCAAGTTCAAATCATCAAATTTGGGGATATTGGTATTGATCACCCGAATCACCAAACCTACGGCACTGCGCTGCACAAAGGCATTGACGCGGAAACGGCCCACCGATGGCATGCTGATCGCAAAATTGCACTCCATGGTTTCTTTAAACTCTTGCGCTTGCTTGTCATTCATGACAGTACGCGCAATTTCGGCCGTTTGCTGGGTACTCAAAGTTTGTGAGGTAATCGGTGTGAGCTTGCCATCAATCTTCATGGCCGGCGGAAAGCCTGCGGTAATAAACAAATCCGAGGCTTTACGCGTGACCATGAGCTTCAACAGGTCATTAATAAATTTCTCGGTTTGCGCGTGATCGGCACCGGTCTGCATGCTGCTATCCATCTTTAATATTTATCCGATAATGCCATCACGGTTAGCCGCTTTGGTACGCGCCTCATCGGCGCTGATGACGTTGCGTCGCACCAGATCTTGCAGATTCTGGTCCAGCGTTTGCATGCCCACACTTTGGCCCGTCTGAATTGCCGAATACATCTGCGCGATCTTGTTTTCGCGAATCAGGTTACGGATGGCGGGGGTTCCGATCATGATTTCATGGGCAGCCACCCGGCCCTGCTCGTCTTTGGTTTTACACAGGGTTTGCGAGATCACAGCGCGTAAAGACTCTGAGAGCATGGAGCGCACCATTTCTTTTTCTGCCGCCGGGAACACATCGACCACCCGGTCTATGGTCTTGGCCGCAGAGCTGGTATGCAGGGTCCCAAATACCAGGTGACCGGTTTCGGCCGCCGTCAGCGCCAGGCGGATGGTTTCCAGGTCACGCATTTCACCCACCAGAATCACATCCGGGTCTTCACGCAAGGCTGAACGCAGCGCATTTTCAAACGACATGGTATGCGGCCCGACTTCACGCTGGTTAATCAATGACTTTTTCGAGGTATGCACAAATTCGATCGGGTCTTCCACGGTCAGGATATGCGACATCTGGGATTCATTAATGTAATCAATCATCGCCGCCAGTGTGGTCGATTTACCGGAACCGGTCGGCCCGGTCACCAGCACAATGCCACGCGGCGTATCGGCCAGGTCCTTGAACACGCGTGGGGCGTTAAGCTCTTCCAGCGTCAACACCTTGCTCGGAATGGTACGGAATACCGCACCGGCGCCGCGCTGGTGGTTAAATGCATTGACCCGGAAACGCGCCAGGTCAGGGATCTCGAATGAAAAATCGCATTCCAGCTTTTCTTCATACACTTTGCGCTGGCTGTCATTCATGATGTCGTACAGCATGCTATGTACTTCAGCATGATCCATGGCGGGTAAGTTGATTTTACGCACATCGCCATGCACGCGTATCATCGGTGGCAACCCGGCTGACAAATGCAAGTCTGAGGCTTTGTTTTTAACTGAAAACGCTAATAAATCTGAAATATCCACAATCCACTCCAGTGATTATTTATATAATGTTATTTTTACCGCTACCCGGCACCGTGTTGCTTCCCATGACTGATATCGCTGACAATCTGGCACTCATCCGCCAACAACTGGCCCAGGCACGTGCAAGCTACCTGGCCACACAAACGGTCACTTTATGTGCGGTGAGTAAAGCACAACCGGCCTCAGCTCTCAGGGAGGCCTATCAGGCCGGTCAAACGGTGTTTGGTGAAAACTACCTGCAAGAAGCGCTCGCCAAACAACAGCAACTGCAGGACTGTGCGATAGCATGGCATTTTATTGGCCCGATTCAAAGCAACAAAACACAGCCAATTGCCTGTCATTTCGATTGGGTGCATTCGGTGGACCGCCTTAAAATTGCACAACGCTTGTCTGACGCGCGCCCTGCAGACATGGCGCCTTTGAATATTTGCCTGCAAGTCAATATTAGCCAGGAATCAAGCAAAAGTGGTGCCAGCGCTCAAGAGGTGCTGGATCTGGCTTTAAATATCAGGCAGTTACCGCGCTTGCATTTGCGCGGCCTGATGGCGATTCCGGCCCCCGTGGAAGATTTCGACCAGCAACGTGACCAATTTCGGCAGGTACGGGCCCTGTTTGATCACCTGAATGCGCATGGCTTGCAGCTGGATACCCTCTCCATTGGCATGAGCGGTGACTTTGCCGCAGCCATTGCCGAAGGCGCGACGCTGGTGCGCATCGGCACAGCCATTTTTGGCGCCCGCCCGCGCAAACCCGATAACGACTCAGTTAAAGAAGGAACTTGAATACCATGCAATCACTGTCAGCCACCCGCATCGCCTTTATTGGCGGCGGCAATATGGCACAAGCCCTGATGATAGGCCTGCAACAACGAGGCTTTGCCATGTCGCACATTACCGTGATTGACCCGGACACCAGCAAACATGCCGCGCTACAAGCCAAATTAGGCGTGCAAACCAGCGAGGCGCTGTCGGCACCCTCGCTGGCGGCTGAGGTTGTGGTGCTGGCGGTCAAACCACAGCAATTGCAGGCGGTGGCACACTCGCTGGCTCCCTACTTACAATCACAATTGGTGATCTCAGTTGCCGCCGGCATCCGCACTGGCGACTTGTGCCGCTGGTTAGGCGGCTACCAGACGCTGATTCGCACCATGCCCAATACGCCTGCGCAAATTCAGGCGGGCATTACTGGCGCTTATGCCCTGCCAGCCGTCTCAGCGGGCCAGCGTGACGTTGCCGACCAGTTGTTGCAAGCGGCGGGTGAAGTGGTTTGGCTAGAAGCTGAAGACCAGCTGGATGCGGTGACCGCGATTTCAGGCAGTGGCCCGGCTTATGTCTTTTTGATGATAGAAGCACTCACCGCGGCAGGGGTCGCTTTAGGACTCAGCGAAGCCCAGTCACAACAACTCAGCCTGGCCACATTCAAAGGCGCCAGCTTGCTCGCAGCCTCGAGCCCTACCCCAGTGGCGACGCTGCGTGAGCAAGTGACCTCCAAGGGCGGCACTACCGAACAAGGCCTGCTCAGTATGCGCGAGCACGATATTCATGGCATGATGCAACATGCCGCGGCACAAGCAGCACGCCGCGCCAAGGAACTCGGCGATCAATTGGGAGCACAATAATGTTGCAAAACATGACAACTTTTTTACTGAATGCAGTATTTGGTATTCTGACTTTTTTACTGGTATTGCGTTTTTTAATGCAGTGGACAAGGACCTCGTTCCAGAATCCGCTGGGGCAAATGGCCATGGCGCTGACTGACTTTATGGTCAAGCCTGCCCGCAAACTGATTCCCCCTGCCCGACAGCTGGATTTATCAACCCTGTTGCTGGCCTGGCTGGTACAAGTAATTCTGTTCGCCTTGCTGACCTTGCTTGTAGCCGCCCCAGTGTCCCCGGTGTTTTGGTTCTGGCAGGCCTTTGTCGCCGTCCTGGGGCAAATGCTGGATGTGTTTTTTTACGCCATTTTGCTCATGGCCATTTTAAGCTGGATCAATCCATACAGCCCGATTTATGGCGTGCTGAACCAGTTATCAGCGCCTATCCTCAATCCGTTGCGTAATGTCTTGCCTTCGATTCAGGGATTCGATTTTTCCGCGCTGGTTGCCTTGCTGTTGTTGCAAATGATCAGCCGTATCGTGCTGCCAGGGTTGGCGGGCGGCATGCTGTAACACGCATACGCAGTGCTGCGCATCTCGCGGACGGCCTTACCTCTGGCCGTCCTCTCCAGAACAACAATTTTCTAGACCCAAACGATATCAAACTCTTCGCGGCCGTATTGCGTATCCGGGTGCAGCGACACCGGCCGTTTGATAAAGTCTGATAAATTGGCCAGGCTTTGTGACTCCTCATCGCCCAGCATATTGATCACCTCGGGCGAGGCCAGAATCTTGAACTCTTTGGCATTTTTAAACTGCTTGGACTCACGCAATAACTCACGCATGATTTCATAGCAAATGGTCTGGGCGGTCTTGAGCTCACCACGTCCCTGGCAAACCTGACACGATTCACACAGTAAATGGGCCAGACTTTCGCGCGTGCGTTTGCGCGTGAGCTCCACCAGCCCGAGGGCAGAAAACCCGTTCACATTAATCCGCGCACGGTCCAGCGTCACAGCACTGCGCAGTTCTTCGAGCACCGCCGCACGCTGCGCATCTTCATCCATATCAATAAAGTCGATGATAATGATGCCGCCCAGGTTACGCAGGCGTAGCTGACGGGCAATCGCTTGCGCCGCCTCCAGATTGGTTTTGAAAATGGTATCAGACAGGTTTTTACCACTGACAAAACTGCCGGTGTTCACATCCACCGTGGTCAGTGCCTCAGTCTGGTCAAAAATCAGGTAACCGCCTGATTTGAGCTCCACCTTGCGCGCCAACGCCTTTTCGATTTCGTTTTCAATATCGTAAAACTCAAACAGCGAGCGTTCGCCTTTGTAGTGCGTCAGCGGTTTTACCGCATGCGAGACGTAGAGTTCGGCAAACTCTTTTAGCCGCTCAAACATCTCGCGCGAATCGACACGGATGCTTGTGGTTTCGGTACACACCACATCACGCAAAATGCGTCGCGGCAAACTCAGGTCATAAAAAATCAGCGAGCGTTCACCGACCTTGGTGCTCTCGGTCTGGATTTTTTGCCACACTTTGCGCAAATACTCGATGTCGGCCAACAATTCCTGATCGGTGGCATTTTCTGACATGGTGCGGATGATATAGCCACCTTCGCGTGCTTCAGGCAACAAGCCGAGCAAACGATTACGCAAAAACTCGCGTTCTTCTTCGTGATCAATGCGCTGCGATACGCCGATATGCTTCTGGTAAGGCAGATAGACCAAAAAACGGCCGGCAATGCTGATTTCAGTGGTCAGGCGTGCGCCTTTGGTGCCTATCGCCTCTTTAATCACCTGGACGATAATCGACTGGCCTTCATGCAATACCTCCTGAATCGGGCGGTCAGTCTTTACCGCGCCCTCCTCGGTATGACATTCCATGATATCGGCCGCATGCAAAAAGGCCGCACGCGGCAGGCCGATCTCGACAAAGGCAGATTGCATGCCAGGCAACACGCGCACAACAGTGCCACGATAAATATTACCGACAATCCCCAGCGAAGAGGCGCGTTCAATGTGCAACTCCTGGACGATGCCCTGCTCCAGAATTGCCACGCGCGTTTCCTGCGGCGTGACGTTAATCAATACTTCCTGTGCCAACGACATAGTGCTTATCCAATCCCGAATCTGTTTTTTTGATAGCAGTTTACCATGCGTTCAGCAGCTGCGCCGTTTCATGCAGCGGCAAACCCATCACCCCGCTATAACTGCCCTCAATGCGCGCAATCCAGGCCCCGGCACGGCCCTGAATGCCATACGCCCCGGCCTTGTCCATGGGCTCCCCCGAAGCCACATAGTCTTGTAGCACCGCCAATGGCACAGGCATCATATGCACCCGCGTGGTACTCAACAAGCACTGCGCTTTACCCTCGTGCATCACCGCCACCGCCGTGTGCACCTCATGCAAGCTGCCACTTAGCCGCGTCAGCATGGCCAGTGCTTCCGCCGCATCCGCCGGCTTGCCCAATATCTCGTTGCCTAGCGCGACCGTGGTATCTGCCGCCAGAATCGGCAATCCGCGCTGACCATGCTCTGCATGGATCGCTTGTGCCTTGGCTAGCGCCAGGCGTTGCACATAACGGGCAGGATCTTCACCCGGCCAACATGACTCATCAATATCCGCGGGCATGATGTCGCAGCTTATGCCCAATTGCGCCAGTAACTCGACGCGGCGTGGGCTACGCGAGGCCAAAATAATCTTGCGATTGTTCATCATTCTGTATCTTTATCAAATGCACGACATCCAGTGCTGGGTACCACAATTATTAAAACGGTATTATGGCTTATTCCAACCCTGGTTTAGCGAGACTTTGCAAGTTTCGCTAGCCCCGGCCGCTTTGTGTACAATACCCCCTCGTTTCACACTTGCAGCCTCGCCATGAATGCCATCGAACAGCTGATACAGCGCGCCGACCAACTGATTACAAGACTTGAGCACCTGTTGCCCACCCCACCTGCTGAGCCAAACTGGCAAGCCGTGGCCTGGCGCTGGGTCAAGCACAACGGACAAGGCCAGTTGCAGGCCGTCGGGCATCCACACCAGATTCTGCTCGACGATATCCGCTTTATAGACCGGCAAAAAAATGAGGTGGTGCGCAATACGCGCCAGTTTCTTCAAGGCCTGCCCGCCAACCACGTGTTGCTGACAGGCGCACGCGGCACCGGTAAATCCTCGCTAGTAAAGGCCGTGCTCAACGCTTACGCCAGTGAGGGCTTGCGTCTGATAGAAGTCGAAAAACAAGACCTCACAGACTTGCCGCAAATCACTCAATTGATACGCAACCGCCCGGAAAAGTTTATTATTTTTTGTGATGACCTCACCTTTGAAGCCAACGACATCGGCTATAAAGCCCTTAAAGTCATCCTCGATGGCTCGATTGAAAACGCCTCGTCCAACCTGCTGGTCTACGCTACATCTAACCGCAAAAACCTGATGCCGGAATATATGTCTGACAATCAACCGATTGTAGATAGCGGCGAAATCCGCCAGAACGACACCATAGACGAAAAAACCTCGCTGGCAGAGCGCTTTGGTTTATGGCTCTCGTTTTACAGTTTTGACCAGGACGAATATCTCAATATTGCCGCCCACTGGCTGCAGACTTTTGGCATCACGATGGATGAGACAGCCCGTCATGCCGCCCTGCAGTTTTACCATACGCGTGGCGCCCGCAGCGGCCGTGTCGCCTACCAGTTTGCCAAAGACTATGCCGGCCAACTGCAACTGAAATCCTGAGCCATGACAAAACTCGTCCAAGTCGCCGTCGCTATTCTGATCCGCCCCAATTGCGAATACCTGCTCGCCAGCCGTCCCAACGGCAAAGGCTGGGCTGGCTGGTGGGAATTCCCAGGCGGCAAAATCGAATCTGGCGAAACACCAGAAAATGCCTTGATCCGAGAATCGCAAGAGGAACTCGGCATTACCCCCACCCAGATTCAACCCTGGATCAAACGCCGCTACGACTACCCGGCCACGCATGACGCCGAAGCCAAAACCGTGTTGCTGCACTTTTTCTTTGTGCATGCCTGGCAAGGCGAATTACAAGCGCGCGAAGGCCAACAGTTTGCCTGGCAGCACCCACGCACACTCAACGTCAGCCCCGTGCTGCCTGCCAATGCACCGATCATGCAAGCCCTCAGCCTGCCGCCTGTGTATGCCATCAGCAATATCCAGGAAATGGGTGAACATGCATTCTTGCAAGCGTTAAAGCAGCAGCTCGACCATGGCCTGCAATTGCTGCAAATCCGCGAATCGCAGCTTGATGACGCAGCCCTCGCCAAATTGAGCGAGGAAGTATTACAGCCATGTGCGCCTTATGACTGCCGCTGCCTGCTCAATGGCAGCCCCGAACAAGCATTACAACTCGGCTACCACGGCGTGCATTTAAATAGCCAGCGCCTGATGGCGCTCACACAAAAACCGGATAACTTGTTAGTAGGTGCCTCTTGCCATAACCGCGTAGAGTTAGCGCAAGCACAATCATTACAACTAGACTTTGCAATGCTCTCCCCTGTGCTACCGACAAAAAGTCACCCTGAAGCAACTGGACTAGGCTGGGAGCAATTTGGTGAAATGTTAAGCGGGCTTGAGATTCCAGTGTATGCACTGGGTGGGATGCATTTTGAACATGTATCGCATGCGCAATCCTGTGGCGCGCGCGGCATTGCCATGCAACGTGCGATCTGGGAGCAACAATAAGGACTTCAATGTGACATCGCATCCAGCGGACTCATCACCCCGCGCCCGCCCTTATTCAACACATGGGTATAGATCATGGTCGTGGCCACATCGCTGTGGCCGAGCAATTCTTGTACCGTGCGAATATCGTAACCCTGTCTTTTGCGCCCTTGCCATTTCTGACCAAAATCTCACCCCGGTCAAAATCGATATCCTGTACCCGTAATCGACAGCACTCCATAATCCTCAGGCCCGTGCCATACAACAAACGTACCACTAAGCGATAAATCCCCTCCGGCATCGCCTCCAGTAACAAAACCACCTCTTGCTTGGAAAGCACAACAGGCAGTTTCTTCGGCTTCTTAACCCGAATCACATCCTCCATCCATGGTAACTCCTGCTCCAGCACAACCCGATTAAAGAAATAACAAAGCAGACAACGCCTGATTTTGTGTACTGGCAGAAACATTCCCCTCAACCGCCAAATAAGATAAAAAAGCTTCAACTTCTTTGCCACCCATCTCTTTTGGATGCCGCTTGTGATGAAACAAAATGTACCGCTTTGCCCATTGTAAATATTGCGTTTCCGTACGAATACTGTAATGATTAATACGTATCTTTTCACGCATTAACGCTAGTAACTTTGGCGGGTGTGTTTTCTGTTGCAGATGTGAACCAGTCATGTAAATTGACCAAGAAAAAACTAAGATAAACAATAATTTATTTGAATAATCAACAAAAGTAAACAAATGTTAATATTAAGTTATACACCGATTTCGGTGTCTACATTACGTTAGACGCCTCATGCCGCGCAATATCGAAATCAAGGCTCACATCGAGAGCGTCCAAGCACTCTTGCCGAAGGCGGCTTCCATCTCCGATGAAGGCCCGATCGAGATCACCCAAGACGACACCTTCTTCTCCTGCGAAAACGGACGAATGAAGCTACGCACGTTCTCTGAATCAGAAGGTGAACTCATCTTCTATCGTCGCTCCAACCAGCAAGGCCCGAAGGAGTCGTACTACGTTCGGTCTCCAACTTCTTCTCCACACATTCTGCGAGAAGCACTCACGCAGGCATACGGGCAAGTAGGGCGAGTCCAGAAGCTCCGCACCCTCTTTCTCGCTGGCCGCACTCGCATTCACCTTGATCAAGTCAAAGATTTGGGTCACTTCTTGGAGCTGGAAGTCGTGCTTCAAGAAGGAGAATCAGCCGAGCAAGGTGTCAAGGAAGCCCATGCACTCATGGTACAGCTTGGCGTGGAACCGTCGCAACTCATTGAAGGGGCGTATGTCGATCTCTTGGCCCAAAGAGGTGTCTAACCCTTCAATCAACCGGACATGCCCCGGCAAGCCGGGTCATGCCGGTTATCTCAAACGTTAGCCATATGACAAAACTCATACCTTTCAAATATCGAGTACGTACTTTTTTCAGAAAACTTTTTAGTTTTTTTGCCCTGAAATCAGTAAATAGTTTGTTGGTTTCAATATTTCTTACTTTCAATTTTTTCAGTGGTGTTTTTACAGGTGTTGTTGGGTTGGCGAGTAAAAGTGGATCAGGAGTATTTTCTATTGAACGTGAACCCGGTGCTTTTTGGTTTGTGATGCTAATTTGTGCTCTAGGTTTTTTATTCTTAATAGGTACAGCCTATGCATGGGCTCATGATCAAGAGTTGAGAAAGGGGCAACCTTGATAAATCACTTGGCTAACCCATCATTCAAGCGGGACTGGCTAAAGCCAGCCCCTTAATTCAAACTACAAGGGCTTCCACATTTTAAGCAATAGTTATCTGCAATATTTTTGTGTATTTGATTTTTCAGCGCATAAATATCCTTTTGCTGTAGCCAGTGTTAAGCGAGAAGGTGAAGGACTGCGGTACTACAACCAGTCATATTGGGCATGATTGGCCCGGACCCTGATGAAAGACGCGCGCCGGGGCCTCATTCGTTAGTCGGGAATATACGCTCCCCTAGAATTAAACAGGCACACCCGGCGCGGGTCCAACCCGCTACACATCAACGCTGGCAGTTCAGCTGTGATTCAATGTTCAATCGTTATTCAATCTGTTTTTAAACGTCATTCTGTTTTGCCTTAAACAGCCTTTGAATAGAGTTTAAAGTCATCCCCATATTTAAGCGCAGCCCAAACCAGTCTCAGGTTTTTGGCTGCAATGGCAATCGCCGCTTTCCAGTAACCTCTACGTTCCACCAGGCTGCGCACCCAACAGCTGAACCTGTCCTGTTTATCCCCCACACTCACCATCACCGCCCGTGCGCCCATCACCAGCAAGCTGCGCAGATAGGCATCCCCCGCTTTGGTAATCCGGCCTAGCCGGGGTTTGCCTCCACTGCTGTATTGGCCCGGCACCAACCCCACCCAAGCAGCTAACTGTCGGCCACTCTCAAAGTCATGCCCATTGCCCAGACTCGCTACCAAAGCACTGGCGGTGATGTACCCAATACCTGGAATCTGCATCAAACGCAGGCTGCGATCATCCTGTTTTGCGGCACGCTGAATCAAGGCGTCATAGGCGGTAATCCGTTCATCGAACGCATCCGCATGTGTCAGCAAATCCAGCACACAGCATCTAGCCAGGTCAGGCAAGGTATCAAGATGCAAATCAATCTCCCGGCGCAATCGCTCTACCTTCTGCGGCAGCACAACACCAAACTCGGCAATCAGGCCTCGTAAACGGTTGTAACAGGCGGTACGCTCCTCCACAAATCCCTGACGGGTTCTATGGATGGACAATAGTGCTTGCTGATGAGTATCTTTGACTGGCACAAAGCGCATATTGGGTCTGGTAACGGCCTCACAAATGGCGGCGGCATCTGCAGCATCGTTTTTACCGCGCTTGCCAGACATGCGATAAGGCGCAACAAATTTGGGCGCCATGAGTCGCACGGTATGCCCATGCTGACTAAACACTCTTGCCCAGTGGTGTGCGCCGGTGCAGGCCTCCATACCAATGAGGCAAGGCGGTAAGTTGGCGACAATGGAGAGCAGTTGATCTTTTGCCACGCGTGGCTTAATTAAAACCGCATGACCTTGGTTGTCAACGCCGTGCAAAGCGAATATATTCTTGGCTAAATCAATACCGAGTGTGACAATATTCATGGACTTCCCCTATCAATGGCGTGATGAAGTGTGGAAACTAAATCATTGCAGTTTTAACTGCTTGCGGCTTCCGCCGCAACCTCGGGACGGGGAAGTCCCTTTCATTCGTTAGGCTTTTAAAACCATGAGCAAAGCATCTCGTACAAAGAAGGCTCGAAACACAGCGTCCGCAGGAAGTGGCTGCGTTTACTACATCCACACAGGTGAAGGATATGTAGGCGCCGTTGCCAGCAGAGCCCAAGCACAAACCATAGATAAGCACTCCGTACTCATCTGCGACGAAGAGGAAGTAGCGCGGTTCCCCGAGTGGGGTAACGAAATAGCCAACAGCTACGTCCTTAACAAGGCCGTAGAACTTGGATTCAAGCGCATCAACGGTTCCGCCTTTTTTGAGCGTCTATCCACGGGAAAAGCCTATGTTTACTTCATTGAAGCAGTTGGCCTCACTCGCGTGAAGATCGGCTATTCAGCCTCACCAGAAAGTCGGCTCAAGCAACTAACAACGGGCTCACCTGTAACGCTGCGCATCCATGCGAAGATGCCAGGCAATCAAGCGATGGAAAGGGAAATTCACTCCCGCTTTTCTCACCTCAAGGTCGAGAATGAGTGGTTTCACTTCACCAATGAAATCGCTGAGTACATCAAGAAGAACTGCGCCGAAGAAGTCGCGTAAATTTCCGCTCGTGTATGCCGAAGTCAAACACTCCAACGAAATGCATTTCGCCCAACTGGCCGGCGACCGTGTTCTCAACACCCTCTACTCCGCACCCCACCATAACTGTAGGTTCAACGCGGACAAAAATGCTCCGCATTTTTGCCGGTTAACCTGGGCGTTAGGGTTATATGGGAAGAATAATAGCTGCAGTTGTATATGCACCCATCATCGGTCTTTTTTTTGGTGATATTTTCGTCAACATCATTTACTCATGGGGTGTTGGGCCACTGACTTTACTAAGTGCAGTTATTGTTTACCCCGTTGTCATAGTTTTGTCTTTTCCAATTTTATATGTCATGCGTCGTAAACAATGGCTATCTGTATGGTCGTTTCTACTGTTGGGTATTTTTTTGGCTGCTTTCTTTTGGACGCTAATATTCTTTCCATTTCAACAAGTTGAAACTGAGGCCTCTCCATTTAGCTATGGCATTTTTGGTTTAGCTTCTGGGCTAATTGGTTCATTTGTATTTTGGCTTCTGGGGATAAAAAGCAATCCAACCGTAACCCATCATTCAAGCGGGACGCCCAACGGCGCCCCTTAATTCAAACTACAAGGGCTTCCCCATTTTAAGCAATAGCTATCTGCAATGTTTTTGTGTGTTTTAAGTTTTTCAGCGCATAAGTATCCTTTGCTGTAGCCAGTGTTAAGCGAGAAGGTGAAGGACTGCGGTACGACAACCGGTCATATTGGGCATGATTGGTCCGGACCCTGATGAAAGACGCGCGTCGAGGCCTCACTCGTTAGTCGGGATGATCTTGCTCCCCCTAGAATTAATCAGGTACGCCCGGTGCGAGTCCAACCCGCTGCTTATCAACGCTGGCAGTTAAGCTGTGATGCAACCATTGCATTCAAAATAAGGATATTGAGGCTTTAAACATATAAAGTGCTACCATCGAACTATCGAATGACCTTGATATGGCTTTTATCAAATGAACACAGAACAACCGAACAATCCATTGCACGGCATCACGCTTGCAGAAGTGGTTGAGCAATTAGTGGCGCATTACGGCTGGGAGGCGCTGGCGACAAGGGTTAATATCAACTGTTTTAAAAATGACCCTTCCATCAAGTCTAGCTTGAAGTTTTTGCGCAGAACGCCTTGGGCAAGGGCTGAGGTGGAGGCGTTGTTTTTGCGGACGTTTTCAAACTAAATCTGGCACTGCTCTGCCGAGATATTTGCAATTTGCGCGCGCCCATCTTCCTATCGTATAAAACAAAACAGCCAGCAGATGCTGACTGTTGCGGGTAGTTCAATGATCGACAAGAAAGTGATTATGGGACGGCCTTGACCGGCATGGTAATAAATTGATCAGTGATTTTTCCCTGCTTATCTTTAAAGCACAGTCTGAATTTCACCTGCTCGCCAGCTTTAAATGGCGTGGGCAATTCAAACAGCATCAAATGCAATCCACCTGGCGCCAGCTTGACGGGCTTGCCCGCAGGGACAGGCAACGCTTCCATACTGCGCATTTTCATGACACCGTTTTGCATGGTCATGCTGTGCATTTCTACGCTCTCTGCACGCTCGGTTTCAATATAAACCAGAGTGACGTCTTGCGGGCTGGTGAGCGTGAGGTAGGCGGCTCCGACGGACTGGCCTGGATTGGAGGCACGTACCCAGGCATCGGTGAGTTTGACTTCTGCATGTGCAAAGGCCGTGGAGGCTAACAGGCACAAGCTCGCGAGCAGTTTCAGGCAGAGGTATTTTGTTTGCATACTTAAATCCAGTCTCAGATTATTCTGGCTCGTATAAGTCTGGCGGCGTGCTATCGGGGATGCGAAACTTTTCCGAAGCCCAGTCGCCCAGGTCCATCAGTTTGCAGCGTTCGCTACAAAAAGGCCGGAATGGATTTTTAGGGGAATACTCGGTGGTTTCTCCGCAGGCGGGACAGGCCACCTTGCGCGGTTTGACTACTGCTTGCGTCAATTGTGACTGGCTCCGGTAAAGTTGCAGACGATCATCTTGAATGGGATATCCTGTTCACAGCCTTTGGGGCGTTGCACAAAGTCCAGCTTTTGAAAGCGGATGTTGATCGCATATTTGTTGGCACTGACTTCCGGGAAGCATTCTTCATGGTCAATTTCAATGCGCAATAACTGGGCAGGTTTGTGTCCGGAAAGCTGTTGCTGATAGGCGCCATGGTGGGCAACCAGGGATAACACCTGGCCACTGCCACGCAACAACTGCATAATCAGGCTGATGGCTTCGTACATCGGCATCAAGCGGGATAACCACTGCGTAAAATCTTGTTTGCGGCGCTCTACACTCAGGTAGAGCCAGTGGCGGTATGAGGGCAAGTCAAACTCGCAGACCCCGCCTGGAATACTGGTCCGCTGCTTGACGCTCATGAGCCAGTCATTGTCGCGCAAGGTTTGGCCGAGCTTTTGATGATCGGCTCGCAGGGTGGTGGCGCAACGGTCCAGATTGTTTACGGTGCTTTCGAGCGCCTCTTGGTCGATATTGGGATTATGTTGCAGCAGGGAAAGCTGGACTTTATGACGGTCCAGCTCTTGCAGCAAATCGACCTTGAGATCACCACGATCAATGACATCCAACACTTGCAGCATGGAAATCAGCGCCACATGATGACTGACCTCGTGACCAATGGCAATGTGATGCAGCATCTTGTTGAACAGGTCTTCAAGACGAAGATAGGTTCTGATGCGCTCGTTAAATGGAAATTCGTAGCTCGACACGGCAGCCTTTTCTGTCAGCTGATACTTGAAAAGTATGCAATAAAAGTTTGATTATGAAACCCTTTTAACTCAGAGGCAAGTTTTAGAGAAATTTTTGTGAAATTGCAGCACTTTTTGCTGTAAATCGGCGAGTGTCAGCTGGTTTTCTATCACGGTATCCGCAATCGCCAGCCGCGCCTCTCGCGGACTTTGCGACGCCATGATGGCTTGTGCCATTTCGGCAGAGAGCTGACTGCGTTGCATGACCCGCTGCAATTGCGTCTCCTCATCGCAATCGATCACCAGCACATGATCTATCATGGACCAATCCTCGCGGCTCTCGACCAGTAATGGGATCGCCAGAATCACATACGGATGACTGGCATACTGGGCAATTTGCTGTACGGCCTCAGCACGGATCGCCGGGTGCATGATCTGATTCAGTTGTTCGAGGGCTTCTGGGTGCTCAAACACGTGCGCGCGCAGTGTTGCCCGGCTGAGACGTCCATCTGCCTCAAACATGTGGTCACCAAAAGCCGCCCGCACCGCTAGCATGGCCGGACTACCGGGTTCACTCATTGCGTGCGCAATGTGGTCCAGATCCACCACAGGCACGCCTAAGGCAGAAAATGCTGCACACGCCTCGCTTTTACCACTGCCGATACCGCCGGTCACGGCCACCACTTTTGCCATGTGCTGCTCCCGTTAAGGCACCAAATAATAAGCGGCCAGAGTTTGCCCATAAAACAGGGCGGCGATGCCGCCCAGGGCTAAAAAGGGACCAAAAGGAATCGCGGTTTGGCGGGTTTTGCCTTTGAGCAGAATCAAGCCGATGCCGATCACACTGCCAACCACCGAGCTCAATAAAATGACCGCTGGCAGCAGTTGCCAGCCGAACCAGGCACCGATCGCAGCCAGCAGCTTGAAATCACCGTACCCCATGCCCTCCTTGCCTGTCACCAGTTTAAACAGCCAGTAGACCGCCCACAACACCAGATAACCGGCCATGGCACCGATCACGGCTGACGAGAGATCGGTAAACCCATCTTTAAGGTTAAGCAACAGCCCCAGCCACAACAGCGGCAAGGTAATGTCATCAGGCAACAGTTGTGTATCAAAATCAATAAAGGTCAATGCGACCAGCGCAAATACAAATGCCAGTGCAAACAAGGTCAAATGGCTATAGCCATATTGCACAGCCACCGCAACCGACAGGCCGCCGGTCAGCAATTCAACCAATGGATAACGCATTGAAATCGGCGCATGACAGCCTTTACACCGTCCGCGTAAGAACAGATAGCTGATCACAGGAATATTCTCGAGTGCCGTAATCTGGTGTCCGCAATGCGGGCAGGCCGAACGCGGCACCACAAGATTGTATTTGGGTTGATCAGGCACCTCTTGCCCTTGTAAATCCAGGCAACTGGCCTGCCATTCACGCTCCATCATTTTGGGCAGCCGATGAATCACTACATTGAGAAAGCTGCCAACCAGCAAACCAAAGACCAGACAGGCGGCTTGCAGGGCATGAGGCTGCGTGCGCAGCAGACTTAAAACAGGTTCAAGGATTTCGTGCATGATGCCGATAACAAAGATAAGGTTGCTGCATCATCTCATCGTTGATGCCCATAGGCAAGGCTGACAAAGTGCAAAACTGCTTTAAAAGCGCATTCTTCTGGCTTGAAAACTGTTTGCAAGTCACCATTTATGTGTAAGATGGTCATGACACAGCAACTTTAGTGGTTTGCGTCTGTGTGAAGTGGCATCTGTTATCTATAGAAGGAAGTTGCCTATGTCTGATCAAATCAAATTTACATCGCCAACCGAAGTTGAGTTGAACGAGGTTGAGCATCCTGCCTGGGATGAGCCAGTGATTTGTCGAGTAGAAGTCGATTTACCTGGATGGCTCACCAAACTGACCGGACAATCACACTGGGAAGTCTACAGTGAAGAAGAAGAGGAAAACTGCGTAAGCTTTGCGATGCGCTCTTCGAATCATCATCGTTTGCAAAAAGCGATGGCGTCAGCAGAGAGCGACCTGCAGGCAGAGGTGACCTTGTATCACAACGGCTATGCCGTCGTCGATGTCAATGGAAAATCCTTGTTTGATGGTGCATTGACCCATGCGACCAACGACTGCGCGCGACTCAGCTACTACCACATGAGTGGCGAGCCTATCGCCCTGAATTAACCCGGTGTTTGGTTCAGCCGGTATCTTTTAGGTGTTGTCGCCTGCGTACAAGCAGGCGACACCTTAATGTTGCCGGTTGACCGAAAACTGGGCCAAATCCAGCAAAGCCTGTTTGGCGGGCGTCAGTGCAAAAATGGCCAGTGCTTCACAGGCCTGTTCTGCTTCTTTTTGCGCCACGGCGCGTACATAATCAAATGCCTTCACGGCATGCAAAATCTCCAGCACGGCATCTAGCTGGGTGACCTGCCCTTCTAACAAGGCCTGCTTGACCAAGTCCGCTTGCGCGGTTGGCGCTTGCTGGATGGCATACAACATTGGTAAGGTCACTTTTCCCTCGGCCAGGTCATTGCCCAGGGTTTTGCCAATTTTTTCGCTGTCACCGGTTAAATCCAGCACATCATCTATGAGCTGAAAGGCCGTACCCAAGTGCATGCCATACTTGGCCAGTCCCTCTTCTTGCGCGACGCTGGCCTGACACTGCACCGCTCCCAGGCGGGTCGCCGCTTCAAACAGCTTGGCGGTTTTAAAATGAATGACCTGCAAGTAATCCTGCTCGCTAACACCAATATTGCGCACATTGAGCAACTGTAGCACTTCGCCTTCGGAAATCACATTGGTGGCATCTGCCAGGATTTCCATCACACGCATGTTTTGCAGCCTGACCATCATCTGAAAGGAACGTGAATACAGAAAATCGCCGACCAGCACGCTGGCAGGATTGCCATACACATGATTGGCGGTAGATTTGCCTCGACGCAGTTCAGAAGCATCAACCACATCATCATGCAATAAAGTGGCTGTATGAATAAATTCGACAATGGCTGCCAGAGCATGGTGGTCCGGTGTTACACGCCCGGCCAGATCAGCTGCCATCAACACCAATGTCGGACGCAAGCGTTTGCCACCACTATGAATGATGTATTCCGAAATTTGATTAATCAGCGGAACTTGGGATGACAAAGACTGGCGAATAACGGCATCCACCTGCTGCATATCGCCTGTAATCCGCGCCAAACAAGCCTGAAGAGACACTGAAACACCAATTAAATGAAAAGCTGAAGCATATCATACCGCCAACATCATCGCTATGTTCAGCGCGTATCAGCGATGTATCAACGCACTGATGAGCTTTAAGAAATGTAATGTTGGACGGGGATCACTAAAAGAAAAAAGCCCTGTTTCTCGGAAAGAAACAAGGCTTTTATTTTTGGCGCGCCCGGAGCGATTCGAACGCCCGACCCTTTGGTTCGTAGCCAAATACTCTATCCAACTGAGCTACGGGCGCCAAGGTTTGTTGCTTTGCAACAAAAACAGCATTATAACATAAGTTTCAGCTTTGTGGAGGGGTCCAAGTAACGATGACACCCTAATTTACCAAACCCTTGAATCGTTAAACCCAGGTATTTGGCGGTGAGCGAGGGATTCGAACCCTCGATACAGGTTTAAGCCCGTATGCTTCCTTAGCAGGGAAGTGCCTTCGACCACTCGGCCAGCTCACCTTATTAAAACAATGACGCCTTAATAATACCAACACAGCTGATGCTGTTTTCTTTGCAGTATTGCTACTGCATTGAAGGGCGCCATACTACGTGAAAACCCTTCAAAAATCAACGCAAAAAAGAAGAATGTTTTATTTCTTTATTCGTGCGTTTGCGATTATGCGTTTTCCAGGCCAAACGCCTTATGTAACACGCGCACAGCCAGTTCCATATACTTCTCTTCGATCACCACTGCGATCTTGATTTCACTGGTAGAGATCATTTGAATATTGATGCCCTCTTCGGCCAATGTGCGGAACATCTGGCTGGCGATACCCACATGCGAACGCATGCCCACACCGACTACAGACACTTTTGCAATCTTGTCATCGCCAGTCACTTCACGTGCCTGGATATGGCCTTGAACCTTATCGCGCAGAATTGTCAGCGCCTTGTTCATTTCGTTTTTGTGTACGGTAAACGTGAAGTCTGTCGTGCCGTCTGCGCCCACGTTCTGGATAATCATATCCACATCAATGTTGGCATCGGCGACAGGACCAAGAATCTGATAAGCAATCCCTGGCTTGTCAGGCACGCCTGCTACGGTAATTTTCGCCTCATCGCGGTTAAAAGCGATGCCGGAGATAATTGGATCTTCCATGTTTTCCTCATTTTCTTCGAATGTAATCAGCGTGCCGTCACCCTCTTCTTCAAAGCTGGAGAGCACACGTAACTTAACCTTGTATTTGCCAGCAAACTCAACCGAGCGGATTTGCAGTACTTTGGAGCCTTGCGAGGCCAGTTCGAGCATTTCTTCAAAGGTGATTTTTTCCAGCCGGCGCGCTTCTGGCACCACACGCGGGTCAGTGGTATACACACCATCCACATCGGTATAAATCTGGCATTCATCGGCCTTGAGCGCTGCTGCCAACGCTACACCTGTCGTATCGGAGCCGCCACGGCCCAGCGTGGTGATATTGCCATGGGCATCCACGCCCTGAAAACCGGCGACCACACAGACATAGCCGTCATCGAGGTCTTGTTTCAGGTTATGCTGGTCAATGTCCAGAATACGCGCTTTGGTAAACGCATCATCCGTGAGGATTTTCACCTGGGTGCCGGTATAGCTCTTGGCCTTGATGCCAAGCTCCATCAGTGCCAGAGCGGTCATACCTATGGTGACCTGCTCACCGGTAGACACCATCACATCCAGCTCACGCGGATCTGGATCCGGCATGATTTCCTTGGCCAGTGAAATCAGGCGATTGGTTTCACCTGACATGGCTGACACCACGACCACCACTTGATGGCCCATGGCCTTGTAACGTGCCACACGACGCGCCACATTGCGGATACGCTCGGGATTGGCGACTGAGGTGCCACCATATTTTTGTACGATTAATGCCATTATTTTGCTCTGTTAATCAATTGAGTTAATTTAGTTTAGCTTCTGCCCAGGCTTGGACACTCGCCAGTGCCTGCGGCAGATTTGCGGGTTCAGTGCCGCCAGCCATCGCCATATCTGGCTTGCCACCACCCTTGCCACCCACCTGGCCTGCAACATGATTCACCAGCTCGCCCGCCTTGACTTTGCCAGTCAAGTCAGCAGTCACGCCCGCAGCCAGACTGACCTTGCTCTCTGCCACGCTCGCCAAAACAATGACGGCAGATTTGAGTTTATCCTTGAGTTTATCCATGGTCTCGCGCAAGGCATTGGCATCTGCACCGTCCAAGGCAGCAGCCAATACTTTAACGCCATTGACTTCCAGGGCTTGCGTCGCCAGATCGTCGCCTTGTGAAGAGGCGAGTTTGGATTTCAAACGCGCCAACTCTTTTTCGAGTGACTTAACGTGATCCATCACTTGCGCAATTTTGGCTGGGACTTCATGTGCAGGGGCTTTGAGCTCGCCTGCCACCTGGTTAATCAGCGATTGCTGGGATTGCACCAGCTTCAACGCGCCCTCGCCCGTGGTGGCTTCGACACGGCGTACGCCTGCCGCCACGCCACTCTCGGAGGTAATTTTAAACAGACCAATATCGCCAGTGCGGCTGACATGGGTACCGCCACACAACTCGCGCGAAGATCCGACATCCAGCACGCGCACTTCATCGCCATATTTCTCGCCAAACAGCATCATGGCGCCCGTTTTTTGCGCAGACTCAATATCCATCAAGCGTGCTTCTGTCGCCGCATTGGCCAAAATCTCAGCATTGACCAACGCTTCTACCCTGGCAATCTCGGCATCAGTCATCGGCGCATTATGCACAAAGTCAAAACGGGTTTTTTCCGTATCGACCAGGCTGCCTTTTTGCTGCACATGCTCACCCAGCACTTCACGCAAGGCCTTATGCATCAGATGCGTTGCCGAGTGATTACGCATGGTGCTGGCGCGCGCCTGCAGATTGACTTTAGCCGCCAACGCATCTCCCACAGACAAAGACCCGGTTTTGAGTACGCCATGATGGCCGAACACGGCTGCCTGAATTTTTTGTGTATCTTCTACGGCAAAAATACCGTTGGCAGACTTGAGCTCTCCGCTATCGCCAATCTGGCCACCGGATTCAGCATAGAACGGTGTATGGTCCAGCACGACCACACCCAAATCGCCTTCATTCAGCGTTTGTACAGCACTGCCGTCTTTATATAACGCCAGGACTTTGGCAGCGGTTTCCAGCTTGTCATAACCGTGGAATGTGGTCGCAGCGCCATCATATTCAAGATTGAGCGCCATTTTGAACTTGCCCGCCGCGCGCGCTTGTTCTTTTTGGCGCGCCATGGCCGCATCAAAGCCAGCGGTATCCACCGTCACGCCACGTTCGCGGCAGATGTCGGCGGTGAGGTCCAGCGGGAAACCAAAGGTATCGTGCAGTTTGAAGGCGAGATCGCCGTTGAACACGGCAGGCTTGGTCGCCAGTTCGGCTTCCAGAATCTGCATGCCGTTCTCTATCGTTTCGAAGAAACGGTCTTCCTCCTGCTTGAGCACCTCGGCCACTCGCGCCTGGTTGCTGGTCAACTCCGGGTAAGCCTCACCCATTTCAGCCACCAAATCTGGCACCAGCCTATGGAAGAAAGCAGCACGACAACCCAGTTTGTATCCATGACGAATCGCGCGGCGAATAATGCGGCGCAACACATAGCCACGGCCTTCATTGCCTGGGATCACGCCATCGGCGATCAGGAAGCTACAGGCGCGGATATGGTCCGCCAGCACCTTGAGTGATGGGCTCTCCAGATCAGCTGTATTGGTTTCGCGCGCGGCGGCTTTAATCAACGCCTGGAATAGATCAATTTCGTAGTTGGCATGCACGCCTTGCAGTACCGCAGAAATACGCTCCAAGCCCATGCCGGTATCGACCGATGGCTTAGGCAACGGATGCATCACCCCCGCTTCGTCGCGGTTGAACTGCATGAACACGTTATTCCAGATTTCAATAAAGCGGTCACCATCTTCATCCGGGGAGCCTGGCGGCCCGCCAGGAATATGCGCACCGTGGTCATAGAAAATCTCGGTACAGGGGCCACAAGGACCGGTATCGCCCATCATCCAGAAGTTATCTGAGGCATAACGCGCGCCCTTGTTGTCCCCAATACGAACAATCTTGTCAGCAGGGACGCCCACTTCTTTGTTCCAGATATCGTAGGCTTCATCATCCTCAGCATACACGGTGACCATCAAGCGTTCTTTGGGTAAAGCGTAGACTTCAGTCAACAGTTCCCAGGCAAAGGTAATGGCATCGCGCTTGAAGTAATCCCCAAAACTGAAGTTACCCAGCATCTCGAAGAAGGTATGGTGACGCGCGGTATAGCCCACATTCTCAAGATCGTTGTGCTTACCACCGGCGCGCACACATTTTTGTGCGGTCGCCGCACGCGTATAGGCACGCTTGTCAAAGCCGAGGAACACATCTTTAAACTGGTTCATGCCTGCGTTGGTAAACAGCAAGGTGGGGTCACCATGCGGCACCAGTGAACTAGAAGCTACCACTTGGTGGCCTTTTGAAGCAAAGAAATCCAGGAAGGCCTGGCGGATTTGTTTGCTGGAAGGTTTTTGCCCGTACTTAACTGTCATCTTCTGCGTGTCTATTCAAAATGTGTTTAATTACATCAAACGTAAAACCCCGACTCTGTAAGAAGCGGGCCTGTTTTGCCCACTCCTCGCGTGTTATCGGGGCCGCTTTAAATTTTTTGCGCCAGACTTCGCTGGCGCGTGCAACTTCATTGTCCTGCAGGCCTGCAACGGCTTCTGCTATCAAGGTATCGTCTACCCCTTTTTCACGTAGCTCGTTGGCGACATGCGCACTGCCAAATTTGGCTTTACGGGCATGGACCAATTGCTCGGTGAATCTGGCGTCACTCAACCAGCCGCGCTGTTTAAAATCATCCAACAAAGCCGGGAGGTCGTCCGCTTCTTCGGCATAGGCCTTTAGCTTTTGCCCCAACTCCGTGTATGAATACTCACGCTTGGCCAAGTATTCTAAAGCGCGTTGGCGTAAGGTTTTTTCCAGATTAGCCATTGAATTTTAGGCCACAGTGCGTACAGCGCTCAAAGAGAAAAACCAAACGTCAAAAGCGCGCCTCACTCAGGCTCGCAAAAACCTTAATCATCCTCGCCGCGCGCTGAAGGCAGAATATCTGCCAGCACTTTGGCATTGGCGCGAATTTTCGCTTCAATTTCCGCTGCGATTTCTGGATGCTCACGCAAGAACTCTTTGGCGTTTTCTTTGCCTTGGCCGATTTTTTCGCCGTTATAGCTAAACCATGCACCGGCTTTTTCCACCATTTTCAGGTTCACGCCCAACTCAATAATCTCACCCAACCGCGAGATGCCTTCGCCATACATAATGTCAAACTCGGCTTGTTTAAATGGTGGCGCGACTTTGTTTTTAATCACTTTGACTTTGGTTTCGGAGCCAATGACTTCGTCACCTTTCTTGATCGCGCCTGTGCGGCGGATATCCAGTCGCACAGAAGCGTAGAATTTAAGCGCGTTACCGCCGGTGGTCGTTTCCGGGTTGCCAAACATGACACCAATTTTCATCCGAATCTGGTTAATGAAGATGACCAGCGTATTGGTACGTTTGATATTGCCGGTGAGTTTACGCAAGGCTTGTGACATCAAGCGCGCCTGCAAACCCATGTGGCTGTCGCCCATTTCCCCTTCAATCTCAGCGCGTGGCGTCAACGCTGCAACCGAGTCGACCACCACAATATCCACTGAGCCGGAACGCACCAGCATGTCGGCAATTTCCAAGGCTTGTTCGCCAGTATCGGGTTGCGAAATCAACAAATCAGGGACATTCACGCCTAATTTAGAGGCGTATTGCGGGTCTAGCGCATGCTCCGCATCAATAAAAGCAGCGGTGCCACCTAATTTTTGCATTTCGGCAATCACTTGCAGGGTCAAGGTGGTTTTACCGGAAGACTCCGGGCCATAAATCTCCACAATTCGGCCGCGTGGCAATCCACCTACGCCGAGTGCGATATCCAGACCCAATGAACCGGTGGAAACGACTTGCAGGTCTTCGCCGATATCAGCATCGCCCATGCGCATAATGGAGCCTTTGCCGAACTGCTTTTCAATTTGAGAGAGTGCGGCGGCGAGCGCTTTGCTTTTGTTGTCATCCATGCTGATTACCTTCTTTTAGCGATAAAATGCGTTGCTTGCACAAACGCGATATAATCCAAACAATAACCTCTAATTATTTCATAAATCGACCATCAGTGAAATGGCGTTGCCATGAATAAATGCCCAGCCATTCTGGCCTGAGGCAATTGCGTAGCTGCATGCGTGAATGGTGCTGTCAACCGCGGCCCGGCAACTGCGTTAATAGATCAGGGAGCATGCATTTGTTTTCCGCTAGAGGAGCATTTATGAAAGTCTTTAAACTGATTCTGACGTTGGCGCTGGCAAGTATCGCGGCAGTCAGCGCGCAAGCACAAGATAACTGGTCGGTGGGCGTGGTGGTAGGCAACCCTTACCCACCCGCTTACTACGCGCCGCCTGCCGTGGTTTATGCACCGCCGCCAGTGGTCATTTACCCACATCCACAAAGCCGTTACTACTATAGCCCCCCTGCAGTGACCTATTCTGCACCAGTACCGCCACCAGGTCCTGGGTTTATTCAGTTCTCTTATGGCAATGGTGGCTACGGCGGTTACAACTATGGCCCGCGCAACTACTATGGTGGCGGATGGGGACGTGGTCACCACCACCATCACCACCACGACGATTAATTGATCACACTTCTGACGTCACACTACGTAACAGGGCCGTCAATAAATAACTGGCGGCCTGTTCACGTATCTGCTGGCGATCGCCGGTAAAATATTGGGTGTGCACCAGCACATGAGGCGGCCCCGGCTGCCGGATAGCCCAGGCAAAACACACCATCCCCACCGGCTTGTAAGCAGACCCACCGCCCGGCCCGGCAATGCCAGTTACCGCACCACTGATATTGGCCAAACTGTGTTCTAACGCACCGACGGCCATGGCCTGTGCCACCGCTTCGCTGACAGCACCATGTTCGTCTATCAATTCAGCCGGGACGCCCAACATGTCGGTTTTGGCAGCGTTGCTGTAGGTAACAAAACCGCGGTCAAACCAGGCTGAGCTTCCGGCAATTGCCGTTATCGATTGTGCAATCAGGCCACCAGTACAAGACTCGGCCAGCGCCAATTGCCACCCTCTGGCCTGCAAGGCAGGCCCCAGGCTTGCGCTGAGTTCCAGCAGGGATGGCATTACATTATCCCTTTTAACCATTGCAGTACCACTATTGCCATGAACGCGGCCAGCACATCATCCAGCATGACCCCCAGGCCGCCTTTCACGCGCTGATCCACCCAGCTGATCGGAAACGGCTTCCAGATATCAAACAGTCGAAACAGTGCAAATGCAGCCGCTCCCCAGCCGAACCCCGAGGGGACTGTGACCAAAACCGCAGCCATAGCCACAACTTCATCCCAGACAATCGCACCGTGGTCACTGACCCCGAGCGCACGTCCGGTAAACGCGCAGCACCAGACGCCCAGCAAGAAAAGTGCGGCCAAAGCAAGCCATTGCTGGGTTAAAGGTAAATGCATCAACAGCCAGTACAAGGGAAAGCCCAGCAGCGTGCCCACGGTACCAGGTGCTTTGGGTGACAAACCCGTGCCCAGACCCAAACTCAGACAATGCAGCGGGTGTGACCACAGCAGCCGCCAACTCGGTAACGATGACTGACTATGCTTAGCCAAAATGCTGATATCCTTTCTTTGCAATATCCAGAGCCACGTTGCCGTTCATCACGGTTAAACCAGGGCTCGCAGTGGTTTTACCAATGCGACTCAGCGGCAGATTCAATTGCTGCGACAGGGCCAGCAGCGCCTCCCGGTGCTGGGGAGCGGCAGTAAAACATAATTCATAATCATCCCCGCCTGCCAGCACGGCTTTCTGCATTGTCTCTTCTTCTATTGGCGTTTGCAGTCGTGGCAACGGCAACGCGCGCCAATCCAGTTCAGCGCCAACCCTGGAGGCCTGCAAAATATGGTCCAAATCGGCCAGCAAACCATCCGAAATATCGAGTGCAGCGCTTGCCATGCCACGCAAGGCCAAGCCCAGACGCACTCTTGGCTGCGGATGATGCATGGCAGTGGCGAGCATCGCAATATCATCGGCATGCAGAGGCAGATGCCCTAAACGGTTTTGTAGCCATAGTGCCGCCTGCCCTAAACAACCACTGACCCAGATATCCTCCCCCGCCCTGGCGCCATTACGTTGCAAGGCCTGGCCACGAGGCACTTCACCCAGGATGTTAATGGCGATATTGAGTGGGCCGCGGGTGGTATCGCCGCCGATCAAGGCAACCTCAAAGGCATCCGCACAGGCAAACAGGCCGTCACTGAATTGGCGTAACCACGGATGATCCACCCCGGGCAATGCGATGGACAGCGTGGCCCATTTAGGCTCAGCCCCCATCGCCGCCATATCACTGATATTCACTGCCATCGACTTCCAGCCAATGGCAAAGGGCTGTGCCTCGGCAAAAAAATGTGTGCCTGAAACCGACATATCGGCAGAAACCGCCAATTGATAGCCTGGACGCACGCTAACCAGCGCAGCGTCATCCCCTACTCCCAGATCAACCGCTGCTTGCCTGGTGAAATATTGGGCAATCAGATCAAATTCAGCCACGGCGATGCTGCCACCAGCGCAGACACAAGATGACAACGCCCCATGCCAGCAAGATACCCACGCTATCAGCCAGCCAGTCATAGACGCTGGGCTGACGGGTCACGGTGAGCAGACCCTGTAGCACCTCCATGAGACCGCCATAAATCAACAAGCCGAGCATCAGCCATTGTTGCCGGGCGGGATAGGCCAATCCTGCCCAAAAAGTGACACCGCCAAACGCGACGATGTGCTGTAACTTGTCCAGATAAGGAAAGCGCTGCTCGGCAGGCGCCATTTCTATCAGCAACAGGTAAGTCAGTAGTGCCAAGCAGGCAATAAAGATAATTTTGGCAATCAGAGAAAAACGCATGAGTATCCTGAATGAAGATGAAGAGATCAAGCCTGGGGCTTGAGCGCCGACTTGGGCCGGAACGCCTGAACCACGCGTGCATCTGTTTCCAGATAAGGCATGGGTGCATCAGGGGTCGCCAGCAAGTCCAGGCAATATGGCACCGCCGCAAAGATGCCTGGCACTATTGTTTTACCTTCGCCATCCTTGAGGCCTTCCAGCGTTTCCTGAATAGACTTTGGTTGCCCGGGCAAATTGATAATCAGGCATTGCTTACGGATCACTGCCACTTGCCGCGACAAAATCGCCGTAGGCACAAACCTCAGACTGATCTGGCGCATTTGTTCGCCAAAGCCCGGCATCTCACGATCAGCGACCGATAAGGTCGCTTCAGGTGTGACATCTCGCATGGCCGGACCCGTGCCACCGGTAGTCAAAATCAGGTGGCAGGCTTCTTCATCCACCAATTGCCTGAGCGTCTCGACAATGGTGGCCTGCTCATCGGCAATCAGCCTGGGGATGACGTGGTAAGGCGAAGTCAGCGCCTGTTGCAACCACGCGGTCAGCGATGGAATGCCCTTATCCTCATAAATGCCCTGTGAAGCGCGATCACTGATGGAAACAAGTCCAACACGCGTGAATTGTTGTTGCATAACGTGGTCTATCAGAAGTTGGTCTGTGTTAATGTACCAATACATCATAACATTACAATGTGACAATCGATCATGGAGAACGAGATGAACCAAGCGCATGCAAGCAGGCATTCCCCCCCCTTAAAACGTCCGCTCATCCTAGGCGGACTCATGTGGTTGTCCATGTGTTTGGCCCTCGCCTGTATGCTCACGAGTCAACGCGTCTCTGCCGAAGAAAACCCCTACGTCACACATTACCAGGCACAAAACCAGGGGAACCTGCACTCCTTGCAAGCCAATCCTGAGCCGCAGTTGCTCAGTGGCGTGCGCCGGGATGACGACAACATCAGAATGCTCGAAGATGGTTATGACTTGATGGGCTTTAGCAGTTTTGAAGCTGGGGAAGTCCCGCCAGAACTGGCACTAGACCATGGCCGCAGCCTCCAAGCCGATAGCATTCTGGTCTATGTGAAAAAAGCGGGCAACACTTCGCCAGCCTCCAAGATGGAGATGATCAAGGAAGCCGTGAAAAAAGGTCAGTCTCTGACGGAAAAAGACATGGCTGCCAGCCCGGGCAAATATCGTTATTACGCAAGTTTCTGGGCAAAACTGCCGCCTCCTTTACTAGGCATCCATGTGATCAAACTGGTGCAAAAACAATCTGGTGGTGAGAGTGAACGCATGCCTACCCCCGGCGTGCGCGTGATTGCCGTGATTCATGGCTCGTCTGCCGAAAAAGCAGGCCTGCAACGTGGCGATCAGCTACTCAGCATCAACCAGGAAAAAGTAGAAGATGCAGCCACGCTCTCCACCCTCGTGCGCAAATACCGCGGCAAAGCGGTTAAGTTAGAGATGGAACGTCAAAGTGAACCCCTCTCGCTAGAGGCGCAGCTCTAAACGTTTGGCGTGTTATCCTTGCCAAATCAAGCATCCAAGAAAGCGCTTTACATGTTTCAACCGATTTTTGACCACCAGGCCGCCCGCGAAGCGGCCGGTGATATTGACGATATTCAGTTTATTCGAGCGTTGTTCGACAATATCCGGCCCAAGGACTCCTCGGATATTGAAAGTGCGAGCAATGCCTTGCAGGCCTTGTGCTTCCTGCTGCAACAGCATCCACAGTTTGCCTTGTTATTGCGCAACAGCGTGCTGAGACTGCTCAACGAAAAGAGCGTGATATCGCTGTATTCAGACCACGGCATTCAATCAGACCTCGGCTTTTTTACCGAAACTTATCGTCGGCTTTCGCATAAAATCCTGCCAGACGTACCGGACCCTAAATATCTCAAGGATATCTTTGGCCAGATTTTTCATCAAAACGATGATGCTGACTGGGTCACCGGCATGCCCGACCAGGTCTGGCGTGACTTTATGCAGACATTGGACATCAGCCGAGGCGACTGGCAATTGCAGCAAAACAGCATCCAGGAGCTCAAGGATGCCCTGCAAGTGCTGTCTTTCAGGCTCTCGGCATCTGGCTTGGATCCCGAGCTGATTTTGCAGCATGAAGATCTCGAATCAAACAGCTCGCCCTTTATCACGCAAAATATTGAAATTCAAAAGTTTTTGGCGCTGGGCAGCATCCAGGCTGAAGATGTGCAACATCTCTACAGTGTGCTCAAGCGTTGCGAGCAACTGACCTATGAAATCCGCAAGGCGAATGCCAAAACCGGCACCAGCATCTCGCTGACGGCGCTGATGCAAAGAATTTTGCAACAGATTCAGCGCATGCAACTGGTGGTAGACATTCTGCATGGGCTCATTCTCAAGCATGATGTGAGCCAGGCAATCACCAGCTTGCTGAAACAGCTGGTGGATGCCGAATGCAAGAAAAATAACCTGTCGGATTACTGGCGCCAAAATACGGAATTGCTGGCCTTGCGCGTCACTGAAAATGCCAGCCATACCGGCGAGCATTACATTGCGCAACATCGCGGTGAATATTTCAAGCTCATGGGCTCAGCCATGGGCGCGGGCCTCATCATTGCCTTTATGGCGATGTTTAAAATCATGATTGCCAGCTATCACCTGCCACCGCTGACCGAGGCCATTTTGTTTAGCCTCAATTATGGCCTGGGCTTTGTCATCATTCACCTGTTGCACTTCACGGTGGCCACCAAGCAGCCGGCGATGACCGCTGCGACCATTGCTTCAACCATAGATGACCATGGCCATGACAGCAAAAACATCCACAATCTGATCAATATCGTGGCACAAACCACGAGCAGCCAGACGATTGCGATTTTAGGCAACGTGGTGGTGGTGATTCCGGTGGCCATACTGATTGACTGGCTGTTTATGCAAAGCACTGGCCATCACTTTATTGGCAGCGAAAAAGCACATAGCCTGCTGGACAACAACAACCCGCTGATCAGCCTGACCGCACTTTATGCGGCAGTCGCCGGGGTATGTTTGTTTTTGTCAGGCCTGATTGCCGGCTACCACGACAACCTGGCCGCCTACAACCGGATTCCAGAACGCCTGCAACATTTGGGCTGGTTGCAGTCCTTGCTGGGCAAAGAACGTCTGGGGCGCATTACCGACTATATTCGTCATAACCTGGGCGCACTGGCGGGGAATTTTTACTTTGGTTGCCTGTTGGGATTTGCCTCAGGGCTGGGGGTCATGCTGGGATTGCCGCTCGACATCCGTCACGTGACCTTTGTTGCGGCTTTTGCCGGTTACTCGTTCCCGGCGCTTGATTTTCAGGTCAGCCAATACATTGTGGGCACCACCATTTTGGGCATTGCCCTGGTCGGCACCATCAACCTCATTACCAGTTTCGGCCTGGCAATCTACGTTGCAATGAAGTCACGAAAAGTGCGCTATCGCCACTGGAAGGCTTTTTGGCTGGAATTGTTAAGTGCACTGTATCGCCAGCCAGGCAAGTTCTTGTTACCCCCTAAGAAAACCAATACAGATCATTAAACACACGGCGCGCGCCGTGTGTTGGAGCGGGTCAGCCGAAGCCCGGAGCCCAAGGCCACACCCGCTCAGTGACTAGTCAGCCGCCAGAGTGGTTTCTTTCTGGATCAAAAAGTGAAAGACACCGCCTTCTTTGTGCACAGACAACAACTTGACCGGGTGATGATTAATCACGTTGCGGATATTCTGTTCGCTGCCCGCAGAGGTCGTTTTCACGGACAACACCTGACCAGGCAACAACTCCTCCAGTTTTTCGATGGTTTTCAGCATGGGCAATGGACTGTCCAGGCCCATCAGGTCGAGTTCTATATCTATTGGTGTGGTGTGCATACTTGTCCCCCTTTTCAAAAGCTGCTGATGTCAGCATGATCAAGCTGTGTTGGCGACCGCCAATCACGTTCAATCTTCATCCAACTCGTCTTCCTCAGTACCCGCTATCGCCTGCAAGTCATCCTCTACCGCTACACCTTCCATCAATTCGCGGATTATTTTAAATAATTCGCGGCTGCTTTTAGGCGGCTTGCCGGCAGCATGCTCCTTATTCGCATTACGGATCAAGGTACGCATTTGCTGCACAGGGGTCTGCGGATATTCAGCAATAAATAATTCGATGGCCTTGCTGTCTTCGAGCAAGCGTGACCGCCACCGTTCCATTTGGTGAAAGCGGGCATTTTCTTCCTGATGCTTGCCTTCCCACTTTTGCAACTGCTCAACAATCGGGGCCAAATCTGTTTCACGCATCAGGCGCCCGATATATTGCATTTGACGACGGATGGCACCATTCGAGGTAATACGCTTGGCTTCGGCAATCGCATCCATCAGGGATTCTTCCAGCGCCAGTTTTTTCAATTTATCCTTGGGGAGCGCCACCAGTTGTCGGCCAATGTCCTGCGCGGCATCCGCCTCAGCCTTGAGGCGGGTTTTACTGGGTTGGGAATCATCAAAGGTTTCAGATGTCATGTTAAAAGCAATCTCTGCCAAATCACGGTATGATAACAGCTTTAATCGCCAAGCTAAAAACAAGCAAGCCAGCATGCAAGCAGACCAACTACAACAAATCGCCCAAGACATTATTCGTTTGACGCAAACAGCCGGTGCCAGCAGCGCCGAAACCGAAGTCAGTTTTGGCATGGGTCAGAGTGTGTCTGTGCGCCAGGGCGAGACTGAGAATATTGAGTACAACCGCGATAAGGGCTGCTCGGTCACGGTCTATTTTGGTCAGCAAAAAGGCTATGCCAGCACCTCAGACCTGAGTCCGCAAGCCTTGCGTGATACGGTCGAAGCGGCCTGCAATATCGCCAAGTATACGGCGCAGGACCCCTTCTGTGGCCTGGCTGACGCTGACTTGATGGCAACCTCGTTTCCTGACCTGTCTCTGCATCATCCCTGGCAAGTCGATGTCGATGCAGCGCTGGCGCTGGCCAAACGTTGCGAAAGCGCGGCACTGGCAGTAGATCACAGAATCAGTAACAGCGAGGGAGCCAGTGTCTATACGCAAAGCGGCGCCTTCGCCTATGCCAACAGTCACGGGTTTATCGGGGGCTATGCCAGTTCACGTCATAGTATCAGTTGCTCGGTGATTGCCGAGGCCGATGGCCTGATGCAACGCGACTACTGGTATAGCAGTGCCCGCGATGCACTAGACTTGGCCAGCCCTGAACAGGTGGGCCAGATCGCTGGTGAACGCACCGCCAGGCGACTGGGTGCGCGCCCGATCAAAACCGGGCAATACCCGGTACTGTTTGAAGCACCGCTGGCCAGTGGCCTGATTGGTACACTCATGAGTGCGATTTCTGGTGGCAACCTGTATCGAAAATCCTCTTTCCTGCTTGATAGCCTGGGCCAAACCATCGCCAGCCCGTTGTTACAGATTGAAGATCATCCATTTCTGCTCAAAGGGGCGGCCAGCAGTGCCTTTGATAGCGAAGGTGTCGCTTGCCAAACCAGAACACTGGTTGAAAATGGCGTCCTGCAAGGCTATTTATTGGGCAGCTACTCCGCCCGCAAGCTGGGGCTCAAAACGACAGGCAATGCCGGTGGCGCGCACAATATTCTGGTCCGATCCACTGGTCAGTCCTTTGAACAGCTGCTGCAAACACTGGGCACGGGGCTGCTGGTGACGGAGTTACTGGGGCATGGCCTGAATATGGTCACTGGCGACTACTCACGCGGTGCGTCTGGCTATTGGGTTGAGAACGGCGTCATTGTGCACCCGGTCGAAGAAATCACCATCGCCAGCAACATGAAAGACATGCTGAAAAGTATCGTCGCCATTGGTAATGACGTGATTCCCAACAGTTCAAAACTGACGGGTTCTATTTTGATAGAGCGCATGACCGTCGCCTCATCCGAATAAACTTGTTCGCTCATCCCAATTACCATCAGTAAACAAGTTGTCACCAATAAAAAAGGCTTTGCAAATGCAAAGCCTTTTTTATATTTCCAGACAGGATTACTGTGGTGCAGTCTCAGCCGGTAATGCCATCAGCGTTTCATCTATGGCAGCCACGACCTCTGCCGCCTCTTTTTCAACCACAGGCATTTCGTCGCCAGTTTCGCTCGTTTGCTCGAGTAATGGCGGCAAAACATCTTCAGGTTGCGCAGTCGCCTCAAAGGCTAAGGCGTCGACCTCATCCAATGTCGGTGCAGCGATTGATTCTACGGCTTGACTCTCAGACACGACGACCGCAGCCATATTGCCGGGCTCAGCCTTATCCACAGAGGTAACTGACTGCAGCAATACGGTTTCACCATTGTTAGAGGAAGACGCCGCTGGTTTGGCCGGCACATCTTCGTCAGCGGGCTCAAACTCGTCTTGCAGCAATTCCTGAGGCACCAAGCCATCCTGAATCAAGCTGGCACGGCGCTGCAAATAAGCATCACGCATGAAGGCATAAGGATCAATCGACGCATTATCGACGAGATCAGTCGCATCAAGCAATTGTGTACGCTTATCCAGCAACTGCACCGCACGCACCTGATAATAAGTACGAACCTGGCCAATATTGTGCAAATATTGAATCGGGTCAGAAGTCACGGTATCAATCGCCAACCCGCTGGCATCCCGCACCGTACTTGGCCCCAAAATTGGCAGCACCAGATAGGCACCCGACCCCATGCCCCAATAGCCCAGGGTTTGACCAAAATCTTCCTGGTGTTTGGGAATATTGTCCATACTGGCCACATCAATCAAGCCAACCACCCCAAAGGTGGTATTGATCACAAAGCGACCTGCATCACTGAATGCCTGGGCAAACTTCAATTGCAACAGATCATTGACCACCGTGGTCAAGGTGCCCAGGTTACTGAAGAAGTTGCTGATGCCAGTACGTACCGGCGAAGGGGCGATGGCTTTGTAGGCTTTCGCCACCGGCTTCATCGCATAGCGATCCGCAACATCATTAAATTTGTAGATGCCACGGTTGAGGCCTTCAAGCGGATCTTTATTGGTTGTTGCACAGCCAGACACACTTGCCAGTGTTGCAATCAGTACTATCGCTCTTAATTTTTTCATATTCGTCATTATTTCAGAAGCTGTTCAGGCGTATTAAATTTTTTGTATCCCCAACACTGCATGTTTTTTATCTTGCAATAGCATTTAATCACCAAGCAATGCTTATTCTTAACGGAATCACTTTTTAAAAACTAAAGCGCGTTTGACAAAGATATCTGAGATACAGCCACCACTTGGCTGTGTTTTGCCTTGATCCAGACTCCGCCCCAATCCCGATTAAAATGTTCTTCATTCTACCTCAAATGTCATTTGGGCTTCACATTATTTTTGTATAGGCGCAACGCCTGTTCCCACTGTATTGCGTGATCTACAACAGGCCGAGGATAATTCAATGCAACGCCTTGATTAAATAAGCTTTGCTTGTGATATTTCGCTGCCCATGGCGCATGAATTTGATCATCATTCAGGTGTGCCAATTCTGGCACATATTTGCGGATAAATTTGCCTTGCGGATCAAACTTTTCAGATTGCGACTGTGGATTGAAGATCCTGAAATACGGTTGCGCATCGCAACCGGTGGAGGCCGCCCACTGCCAGCCACCGTTGTTGGCCGCAAAATCAAAATCGATCAGCTTTTGTGCGAAATATTGCTCACCCCATCGCCAGTCGATGAGCAAATCCTTGACCAGAAAACTGGCGACAATCATACGTAACCGGTTATGCATATAGCCGGTCTGGTTCAACTGCCGCATGGCCGCATCCACGATCGGGAAACCGGTTTGGCCAGCGCACCAGGCCTCAAACCAGGGCTGGTGATTGAGGAAAGCCAACCCCTCATATTCAGCCTTGAAAGCCGTGCCCTGCTGCAAGTCTGGCCGATGATACAAAACCTGGAAATAAAAATCGCGCCAGATGAGCTCATTGAGCCAGATGGCCGCGCCTTCATTGCCGGTCTGCGTCAATTGCCAGGCCGCATGCGCCAATTGGCGGATTGAAATGGTGCCAAAACGCAAATGTACCGACAGGTAAGACACGCCCTTGATGGCAGGAAAATTGCGCGCATCGTGATACTGGCTGATCCGCTGCAGAAAGTCATTAAACAGCTGCTGCGCACCAGCCATCCCGGTCGGCAAACGCATGGCTTTCAGATTAGTCTCCTCAAACCCCAGTGAGGTCAAAGCGGGCATTGCTTGCGGCGGCAGTGGCGCCAGTTGACCGAGATACTTTTCAGTTGGATACGCTTGCAAATAAAAAGGGCTGAGTTTTGCCAGGTGGGCATTCTTGTAGGGTGTAAAGACGCCATAAGGCTTACCAGCCTGTGTCAGGATCTCGTCTTGTTCAAACAAGACCTGATCTTTAAACAAAAACAGTGACTGACCTAAAGCCGCCAGGGATTGTCTGACGGCCTCATCACGCGCAATCGCGGTGGGCTCATAATCACGATTTGCATAGACGGCAGAGACTTTCAGGCGTGTTGCCAAGGCAGGAATCTCTTCCCTGGCAGCGCCATGCAACACAATCAGATCCGCACCTCTTGCTTGCAGCGCCTGCTTGAGTTCACGTGCGCTTTCCCAGATAAACTCGACCCGGCGGTCGGCTTTATCGGTCAGGGCATCCAGGATTTCAGTATCAAAAACAAATGCGAGATAGACTTGCGCATGTTGTTTGAGTGCGTGGTAGAGGGCAGCATGATCATGGTCGCGCAAATCGCGACGCAGCCAGACCAGGGCATTGGACATTCTTATTCTCGGTGGTAAGGATGATTGCTTAGAACCGTATGCGCACGATAAAGTTGCTCGGTCAGCATCACTCTGACCATGCCATGCGGCATCGTGAGCTTGGATAGACTAAATAACCATTGCGCCTGAGTTTTCAATTGCGGATGCAAACCGTCAGCACCGCCTATGACCAAAGCCACATCGCGCCCCATTTCCTGCCAGGATTTGAGTTTATCGGCCAGTTGCAAGGTGGTGACAGCCTGCCCACGCTCATCCAGTGCCACCAGATAGTCTTTACCGACTACGTCGAGAATGCGCTTGGCTTCAGCTTCTTGGACCGCTTCACTGTTTTTACCCGAAGCGCGCTTGTCAGGCTTAATTTCAATGATGCGCGTCTCAAGTTCGCGCGGCATGCGCTTAAGGTATTCCGCGCAGGCAGACTCCACCCAGTCGGGCATTTTGTGGCCGACCGAGATGATATTGAGTTTCATGCGGGATAAAAAGAATGACCTTGCGTCAGAATCAGGCGGCCGAGGCGGCGCGGCGAGACTGTGACTCGCTCCACAGCTGCTCGATATTGTAATAGGCACGTGTAGCAGGCACCATCACATGCACGACAATGTCGCCCAAGTCGACCAGCACCCATTCACCTTCTTTTTCGCCTTCAATGCCACGCGCATCCATGCCTTTTTCTTTGAGCTTTTCGCGCACATTGTCCGCAATGGCTTTGCATTGGCGGGTGGAATTACCGCTGGCGACGATCATGTAACTGGTCATGGCGGTCATGTCGCGCACGTCCATCACCGTGATATCAAAGGCTTTGATGTCTTCCAGCGCGTCAACAACGGCCAGTTTCATGTCTTCAAGAGACATTAATGAAGTATTTGGTTGCATAGAGGGTTTCAAATTCAGGCAGCTTGCGCTGGAATATGGTTTTTCTGTTGGACGATGCGGTTCTGCGCATCGACATAAACCAGTTGTGGATGGTAATTTGCCAATTCAGCTTCTGTATATTGCGAGTAGCTGGCAATAATAATCAAGTCGTCAGGATCGGCTTTGTGGGCCGCCGCGCCATTGACAGAGATCACGCCGGAATGGCGCTCGGCACGAATCGCATAGGTAGTAAAACGCTCACCATTGTTGATGTTGTAAATCTGGATTTGCTCATACTCATGAATATTGGCCGCTTCCAGCAAGGCCTCATCAATCGCACAGCTGCCTTCATAGTGCAACTCGCTATGCGTCACACGTACCCGATGCAGCTTTGATTTCAACATGGTTCTTTGCATTGCGTTCCTTAACTCGAACACCCGCTCGCGCGGAAAAGGACGTAATTATAAAGTTATCAAGGGCTTAGCGCAAAATAAATTTATGGTTAGAAGCAGCGCATTTGGTCTACAGACTCACTTCGCAATTATCAATCAGGCGCGTACCACCAAGCCTGGCAGCCGCCAGAACCACCCAGGCCTGGTCATTCGCATCGGGCAAGGTCAGGTCTGTTTGCCTGCGAATGTCTACATAATCGACCTGCCAGCCTTGCTGGTTTAACCCAGCCACCGCCTGTTTACACAAGCTTGCATAATCCCGCTGGCCTGCCAGCAACGCCTGTTTAATGCGCTGCAGTTGCTGATAAAGTTGCGCTGCCTGTGTTTTTTCTGTGGCAGAAAGATAGCCATTGCGAGAACTCATGGCCAGGCCAGAAGGCTCGCGCACAGTCTCGCCCGCCAAAATCTCGACGTTAAAATTGAGTTGCCGCACCAGCGCGCGGATCACCATCAATTGCTGGTAATCTTTTTTGCCGAACACGGCCACCTGCGGCTGCACCATATTAAACAGCTTGGCGACCACCGTTGCCACGCCGACAAAATGCCCGGGCCGGCTGGCCCCGCATAATTCATTGGCCAGTGCGGGCGGTTGTATCACAACGGCTTGCCGCAAATCCTGCCCATCAAAATCCGGGTACATTTCAGTGACGGTAGGCGCAAATACCACGTCCGCCCCTACCGCTTCCAACTGTTCACAGTCTGCCGCCAAGGTGCGTGGATAGCTGCCAAAATCTTCGTTCACCCCAAACTGCAAGGGATTGACAAAGATACTCACCACCACAATCTCCGCGAGCTGCTTGGCCTGCGTCACTAATTGGCAATGTCCTGCATGCAAATTACCCATCGTCGGGACAAAGCCCACCTTTGCTTGCGGATGATGGGCTAAAAAAGCGCGTAACTCGCGCACACTGTGACACACTTGCATCAATCATTCATCCAACAAAAACACAATTCCGGCAATATATCACAGGCCTCTCGCACCAGCGGCCCATCACCTGGCGTTTAACCCAAGCATTGACAAGCACATCCCTCATTGCCTATAGTCGCTTTAGGGCACTTCTATAAATTCAATTAGCGAGCCTGCGTTTCACGCGGGGCCTCTTGAAACCACTAACATCTTCATATGGTGTTGTTTATAAAAAAATATCCTGCCCTCGCAACCAGAGACTGCATCTCCTTTTTTAATCGCACCTCGTCTTGCTTTGCGACTTGAATTTATAAAAGTGCCCTTTACAATCTTAATCTTTAATAACAATGGTGGGAGAAGTCATGAGCGTCATTTCAGAATTCAAGCAGTTCGCCCTTAAAGGCAATGTCATGGACCTGGCAGTCGGTGTCATTATTGGTGGGGCCTTTGGCAAAATTGTGGCCTCGCTGGTAGATGATGTCATCATGCCCGTGGTCGGCAAGATTTTTGGCGGCTTTGATTTCAGCAATTTATATGTGCCCCTTAACGGCCAATCGGCTGACCTGGCATTGGCAGAAGCCAAAAAACTGGGTGCAGTGCTGGCCTACGGCAACTTTCTGACCATCGTGCTCAACTTTATTATCCTGGCATTTATTATTTTCCAGATGGTGAAATTCATGAACCACCTGAAAACTGCGGATGAACCGGCACCTGCCGCACCTGCGCCGACCCCGGAAGATATTGTGCTACTGCGCGAAATCCGTGATAGCCTGAAAAAATAATCAATTAAATCAGGGGTATCGGGGTTAAAAAACAAAGGGCGCCTGAGCGCCCTTTGTGTTTGATCCCGCAATAAAGAATTAAATGCCTGCCGGATTGGGATTGGGCACTTCGTAGGTTTGACCACTGCTGGCGTCAGACCCATCATTATTCAAAAACACCACCACGCTGACCTGGTCTTCCACAATATCCAGCTCGGTCGTTGGGTAGTAAGCCCCCTTCGCATCCTTGTTGATGTTGTGATAATGCCAGATAGAGGCAACCACCCGTCCACTATCCTTGAGCTTCACATCTTCTGCGCGGGCAGGTTCGCCCAGCAATGCAATCAATTCGGCCCGGCTCATCTTGCCGACTTTATCCACAAAGGCCTGCTCGTCTTCTGGAATCGCTCCAGTTGTAGCGGTCCCTGGCGTCGCCCCTGCCCATAATGCACTGCTCACTGATAACAATCCAACTGCCAACACCCCGTGCAACCAAGTTTGTGCTCTCATCATCACTCTCCTTATGTTCAAACACTCAGGCAATCAAAACGATCATTAGGTTCCATTTGCAGCCGCTACGCATAGGCTGGCGGCGGCGCTGTGGTCTAGACCGACTCAATAGGATAGGCTTCTTCTGGCAATAGCTCTACCAATAACACATGGACACGACGGCTGTCAGCATGCACCACGGTCACACTCAGGTTTTGAATGCGGATATGCTCGCCGCGCTTGGGCAAATGACCAAAATGGTTGACCACCAGCCCACCCACGGTTGAAAACTCTTCGTCACTAAACGTGGTGCCAATGGCTTCATTAAACTCAGGGATTTCAGTCAAGGCTTTGACACGGTATTTACCCGGCGCCTGCTGGATAATATTGCCCTCGCCTTCGTCATCATCATATTCGTCTTCAATATCCCCAACAATCTGCTCCAGCACGTCTTCAATGGTCACCATGCCCGCCACACCGCCGTATTCATCCACCACAATGGCAATATGATTGCGATTGCTGCGAAACTCCTTGAGCAATACATTCAGGCGCTTGGATTCGGGGATAAACACGGCCGGACGCAACATGTCGCGCAGTTCAAACGACTCGTTTGCATAGTAACGAAGCAGGTCTTTGGCCAGCAGGATGCCGATCACATCATTCTTGTTGTCTTCAATCACGGGGAAGCGGGAGTGTGCCGTTTCAATCACAAACGGCAGGAAACTGTCTGGCGGTTGAGCGATATCAATCACATCCATTTGCGAACGCGGAATCATGATGTCGCGCACTTGCATTTCACTGACTTGCAAAACACCTTCGATCATGGCCAGTGAATCGCCATCCATCAGGTGGTTTTCATAAGCGCCATGCAGCAATTCAACAAGCTGCTCTCGATCTTCTGGCTCACGCAGCAGAAAATGACTTAATCGTTCTAAAAGAGAGGGTTTATGAGATAACTTATCCGGCTCCGAAGCCATATTTACTGCTGAAAACAGCATCCTGTATAACGAGATGACTTAAGCATACATGAAAACAGATGACCATGTCACCTTCACCTCACCAGCCCTCTGATTTGGCGCAAGATTTGCCCAGGCCAGTCGCGATCACGCTATAAACATTTAAATTCTGCTAAATTATCGCCTATGCTCAATCGCTTGCGTTCCTATTCTTCTCGTTTTCGCCTGTCTCATTCGGGCCGACTGGCGCAAATCGCATTATCAGTACCGTTGAGGATCGTCGCCGGACTGGTGGTTTTTTACCTGCTGTTTGCCTGGCTGGCTGTGAACCCGCTGGCCAAATGGCTGTTGCCCTGGGTTGCCGAAACACAGCTGGCCAGCAAAGCTAGCGTCGACAAGGTCACGTTTGACCCCTTCAGCCTGACCACCACCATCGAAAAACTCTCACTGACTGATCAGCAAGGCGCGCCCCTGGCTGCGTTTGACCGACTGGTAGTCGATCTTGACGCCAGCGGGCTGTTTAAATGGGCATGGAAGCTCAAGCAGATCCAGTTGACAGGCCCGCATGTGAATGTGATGGTCTCCAAACAAGGTAAACTCAACTGGGCAGACCTGATCGCCAAACTCAATGAAAATCCCTCGCCGCCAGATCAGGACCTGCCCCGAGTCATCATTGAAAAAATCATCCTGAGCCAGGGCAATATTGAATACCTGGATGCACAGCACGACCAGCCTTTGCGCGCCTCCCTCAAGCCGCTGGATTTTGAACTGGAAGGCTTTTCTACCCTGCCCCAAGACCGCGGCGACTACCTGATCGCGGCAAAACTGCCCTATCAGGGCGGCACCGTGAAGTGGAAAGGTAATTTCGGCGTCAATCCCCTCGCATCGCAAGGGCAACTGGCGATTGAGGCGTTACAAATTGCCAAGGTGATGCAGTGGGTCAACACAGCGGCGCTGCCCGTTAAAGTTGAGACCGGCGCTTTTTCTGGTCAGTTGAACTATGCATTTTCCATGCATCAGCAACAACCAAAACTGCAGCTCAGTGATGTCCAGCTACGCATTGAGGACTTGGGGGCGACAATGGCGCCAGCGGACAAACTTACCTGGGCCTCATTCACGGTTACCACCAAACAGCTGACGCTACTCCCTGCTGCGCAACTCAGCCTGCAGGGTCATGGTATCGACATGACCCTGAATCAGCTCAAGCTACAAAAGCCGCAAGCGGTCGTCTCAATGGCCAGCAGCCAGCTGTCACTGCCCAGTCTCAGTTTCACGCTGGATAAACAAGCACAGCTTCAGTTTGAAAATCTGGATGTTCATCTGCAACAGGCGCAGGTACAGCATGGCCAGCAAACCTTGCTCAGCCTGCCCGAACTGGCACTGGAACACGCCAGTTTCAACCTGGCTGACCGTCGTGCGAAGATCGGGCTCGTCCATCTCAATCAGGGACAATTATCTGCCACGCAACTTGCCTCTGGCTTGCTGGATTGGCAACAGAGCTTCGAACCAGCCGTCGCAAAAAATACGTCAACCACCCAACACACAGCCGAGCAAACAGCTCAAACAACTGAAAGCAAGCCGTTCCATTTGAGCATTGACGAAATAGCTCTCGCGCACTGGCACCTGACCTATACCAACCACCAATTTGCCAAACCGCTGCAGGCAACGGTAGGCGACATGAATCTGCAATTGGCCTTGGATCATGCTGAAGACCTGACGCTCAGCAACATGCAACTGGATGCCAGCCAACTCGCGCTGCAATCGGATAAACAAACGCTGGCACAACTCGGCAAGCTATCGGTAGGCAAAGTACATCTGGCGCTGGCGCAACAAAAAGCTGAGGTCGCGGCGATCCAGTTAAGCGGTCTGAAAACCTCGGTGATTCGCCAGGCCGACCAGCGCTTGAACTGGCAAACACTGCTTGCAATACCCTCGGCAGAAGCCCCCAAGAATACGGCGACTTCACATACCGCGACAACGCAGAAAACTGTATGGACCTATAGTCTCAAACAGCTAGCCTTGCAGCAGGCTGAGGTGCATATTGAGGATCAATCGACCTCAAGCCCCATGATCCTGGATGTGACCGATGGTCAACTCTCGCTGACTGACTTGACCCAGAATCTGACACGCTGGCTCCCGGTCAAGGCTGGCTTCAAGGTCAAACAAGGCGGCCAATTGAATCTGCAAGGCAAGATCGCGGCGGCCCCGTTTAAAGCAGACCTGCAAACACAGCTCGGTCAGTTATCTTTAAAACCCTTTGCGCCCTACCTAGCACAAGTCGCCTTACTCAAACTGGAAGATGGCGCAGTCGGTTTAGAAGGCAGGTTACAACAATCCACGCAAGGCTCAACCCGCTTTGATGGCGGCTTCACCGTCAACCAGCTCTCGATTATTGAGGAAGAAAGCCAGCAACCATTCTTGCGCTGGCAAACCTTACAGGCAGACGGTGTATCGCTATCAGTGGCACCGAACAAATTGCAAATCGACACCTTGAGTGTGAACCAACCGCAGACCAAGTTTATGATTGCTGCCGATCGCAGCCTGAACGTAAGCAAGCTCATGCGTACTGCGCCCGCTTCTGACCATCCGCCTGCAAGCAATGCAACAACATCGACCAGTACAAGCGCAGCACCCACGGTGGCAAACGCAAGTAAACAGAGTGATTTTCCGGTCAATATAGACAGTGTGCGAATCAACAATGCCGAACTGGACTTTGCCGATTTGTCATTGCCGCAACCGTTTGGCACGCATATTAACAATCTGAGCGGAGTGATTAACGGCATTTCGAGCAATCCTTCCTCTACAGCTCAGGTGGAGATGGATGGCAAGGTGGATGACTATGGCGCTGCCCGCATCCGTGGCAGCTTGCAGCCATTTAACACCGGCGAATTTACCGACCTTAAACTGGCGTTCACCAATCTAGAAATGAACCGGCTAACCCCCTATTCCGGCAAATTTGCCGGGCGCAAGATCACCTCAGGCAAGCTGTCTGTCGATCTCGAATACAAGATCAAGCAGCGCAAGCTGGCCGGAGAAAACAAATTCGTTATTCACAAACTGACCTTGGGCGAGCGCGTAGACAGCAAGGATGCCGCCAACCTGCCCCTGGATCTGGCGATTGCCATTCTTGAAGACAGCAATGGCGTCATTGACCTCGACCTGCCAGTCAGTGGCAGCCTGGATGACCCCAAGTTCAGCATAGGCGGGATTGTCTGGAAAGCCTTTACCAATATCCTGACCAAAATCGTAACAGCGCCATTTAGCGCCTTGGGCAAGCTGTTTGGCAGCAGTGAAAAGCTGGAGGCCATTGTGTTTGATCCCGGAACGGCGGCTTTATCCCCGCCTGAGCAGGAAAAACTGCAGGCAGTGAGCAGCGCACTTAACAAACGCCAGCAATTGAAGCTGGGGGTGGTGCCTGCTTACGATATCGCTGCAGATACGCGCGCCCTGCAGGAAAGCAGCCTGCGTAAGCAAGTGGCTGCGGAAATGGGCATCGTACTGAAGGCAGACCAGACACCCGGACCGATAGACCTCAACAACCCCAAAGTGCAATCTGCGCTCAAGGCCTTGCATGACCGCTTAACCAACAAAGGCCTGCTAAAGCGGCTTGCTTCAAAGCTGGAAAAAACACCGGCCGGATTTTATGAACAGGCACAAGAGACCTTGACGACCAGTATCCCGGTTTCAGAAGCGGACTTACAGGCCTTAGCCAAATCACGGGCAAACGCAATTCAGCAGCAATTGCTGGCCGCAGGCCTAAGCCAGGATCGCATCGCCCTCGCACCGCCAGTGGCCGCAAAAGCAGAGCGCGCTTTGGTACCAACCAAGCTAACGCTGGACGCGATCAAGCATTAATGTGAGCGGTGTCATGACGGCTGAAACGTTGAATTTACTCCCAAAGCGAGTCGATTTGGCTATTGTGCCCTCTGAGTCCAATGTGGCTTAAAAATATAGCCAAGATTAATGATCAATACCTGATTTAACTCAGGCTTGAAAGGCAGAGGCAGCGACTCAAGCCGCAACGAATCAACCAAGTTGGGCTCGCTGTTAGAACACCAACACAGTGAGCAAATGCTGAAAAAAGCGCAGTACCGGCGACAGCACTATCCCCAAAATACCGGTAAACAGGAGTGCAATCAGTATCAGCATGCCGTAACGCTCGAGCTGGGCAAATTTGATGGCCGCGGACATGGGCAATAAGCTCACTGCAATGCGGCCACCGTCCAGCGGTGGCAGTGGAAACAGGTTAAGCACCAGCAACACCAGATTGATTTGTACGCCCGCAAGACTCATTTGCGACACGTATGCCTGGGCTGCGTCTGGAAATTGTCCCACTCTCGCCAACACCAAGCCCCAAAGCAATGCCATGACAAAATTGGACGCGGGGCCGGCTAGGGCCACCCATAGCATATCCTGCTTGGGACGGCGTAACTGGCCAAAATTCACGGGCACCGGTTTTGCCCAGCCAAACAGGATACCGCCAAATATAATGCTGATGGCGGGCAATAAAATGGTGCCGATAGGGTCAATATGTTTGAAGGGATTAAGCGTAATCCTGCCCATGCGCTCGGCGGTCAAGTCGCCAAAATATTTGGCGGCGTAACCATGGGCAGCTTCATGCACGGTAATCGCAAACAGGATAGGCAGTGCGTAGGCAGCAATTTTTTGTACGACGGTCAGTTCTTCCATGCAAATAGCTTTCAGACAACATTAAGGCCAGGGCGCGACACCTGCCCGGACCAGTGACGGCGGATCTTCGGTCAAATCCAGCACCGTGGTGGGACCCACGTGCACGATATCACTGTCAATCACCGCATCAATCTGGTGTTCCAGCGCTTCCCGAATCTCCCATCCGACCGAGAGGGGCGCCTCGTCACCGGGTAATTGCAAGGTCATGCTCAGCATGGGGCAATCCAGCGCGTCCAGCAAGGTTTGCGTCACAACATGCTTGGGCACGCGCAAACCGATGGTGCTGCGTTTGGGGTGATGCAGGCGGCGCGGCACTTCTCTGCTAGCCTCAAGCAAAAAGGTATAAGCGCCAGGGGTCAAGGCTTTCAGTAGCCGAAACTGGCTATTGTTCACTTTGGCATAGGTGCCAATCTCGGCTAGATCACGGCAGATCAGCGTAAAGGGGTGATCATCATCCACACCACGCAACCGGCGGATGCGTGTTTGCGCGTCCTTGAACTCCATCAGGCACACCAAGGCATAACTGGAGTCAGTCGGACAAGCCAGAATACCGCCCTGCTTCAACAGCTGTACCGCTTGTTGAATCAACCGCGCCTGCGGGTTTTGCGCATGAATAATAAAGTACTGGGCCATAAAGCACTACTGCAGCAGACTGGCCTCTGGCCAATCCTGCCAGAGGGGGACACAATTGGCCGGTAAGGCGGGCAAGCGGCCCATTTCCATGAACGAAAGTCCTGGGCCATGATAGTCAGAGCCTTGAGATGCCTTCAAGTCAAAGCGATGGGCCAGTTTTGCGAACTGATCGAACTGCGGCGGCTGATGGCTACCAGTCACGACTTCTATGGCCTGTCCGCCGTAGCCCCTGAACTCGTGCAATAGCAAATGCATATTGACGAAGCCCAGGTCATAACGGCCAGGGTGTGCCAGCACGGCGACACCGCCAGCCTGCCGAATCAAGGTCACTGCTTGTTCCAGACTCATCCACTCATGGTTGACGAACCCTGGCTTGCCTTTGACCATATATTTTTTAAAGACAGACTTGATGTTTTTAGCATGCCCTTGTTTGACGATAAACTGGGCAAAATGACTGCGCGTCATTACACTATTGCCCGCAATCTGCTTCGCACCTTCGTAGGCGCCAGCAATACCAGCCTTGGCCAGGCCTTCGGCCATTTGCCGGGCACGCGTATCGCGCGCCGCATGTACTTGCTGAAAGGTGGTGATTAATTGCGGGTCGCTCGCATCAATGCGCAAGCCAACGATATGCAAGGTCCGCTTTTTCCAGGTCACCGAGATTTCGACGCCATTGACTAGGGTAATGCCATGCTGTTCAGCGGCAGTCCGTGCGCGCGCCAGGCCGCCGACTTCGTCATGGTCCGTCAGCGCCAGCACTCGCACACCTTTGCTTGCGGCGTGTGCAACCAACTCCTCAGGCGAGAGCAGGCCATCTGAGAGCGTGGAGTGGCAATGCAAATCTATCGGAACGGACATATTGACAGAGAGAGACTACGCTGTTGTGCGGGGACAGGATTGTCTACATATAAACTTTACTTTATGACAAGAATCATAGCAAAATAGTGCCCTCACAGATAGCAAGAATTCAGTGTACTGAAGCCAAGCATGCAAATCATCACCGATTTACTCCCCGTCATCCTGTTCTTTATCGCTTATAAAAAAGCAGGCATCTTTGCAGCCACTGCGGTCGCCATGATTAGTACGCTCTTGCTGATCGGCGTGATCTGGCTCAAACGCGGCAAAATAGACAAGATGCTGGCCATCAATGGTGCGGTGATTACCGTTCTCGGCGGCATTACCTTGTTGTTACATGACAAAACCTACATCATGTGGAAGCCGACTGCCATCTATTGGATTGGGGCACTGGCCCTGCTTTTCAGCCGCTATGCCTTCAAACGCAACCTGATTGAGCGCATGCTGGGCAAAATGATGACGCCGCCTGCCGCCACCTGGGACAAGCTAAACCTCTACTGGATTGCCTTTTTAATCGGCATGGGCATATTGAACCTCTACGTTGCCTTTCACTACAGCGAAGACGACTGGGTCAACTTCAAGTTGTTTGGGGCCACCAGCCTTATGTTTATCTTTATGATCGTGCAAGTCTTTGCGCTAAGAGCGCATTGGGTTGAACAAAATCAGCCGCCCGCCTGACTAAACGTTTAGCCAGACTTTATCGACTGCCGCAGCGAAAGAACGCCACCATGCTTTACATGATTTACGCACAGGACACCACGAACAGCTTGCCATTGCGGCTGCAGCATCGCCCGCCGCATCTGGCCAGATTGCAACAATTGCAAAACGAGGGCCGCCTGGTTTTAGCAGGCCCGTTGCCAGCCATAGACAGCGTAGACCCTGGTGAAGCAGGCTTTAGTGGCAGCCTGATTGTCGCTGAATTTGACTCATTGCAGGCGGCCACAGACTGGGCCAATGACGATCCGTTTGTGCATGCAGGCGTCTATGGCCAAGTGACCGTCAAACCGTTTAGAAAGACTTTGCCGTGATGCTGCGCGCTGAAATAGAGCAGCGCCTGCAGAGCCTGACACCGGAACACATCGAGATTCAGGATGACAGTGATTTGCACCGCGGACATGCAGGAAATACTGGCGGCGGACACTTTACCATCACGGTAAAAAGCTCGCTATTTTCAGGAAAATCACAGATAATGCGCCATCGCATGGTATATCAATGTTTGCAAGATTTAATGCCTCATCGCATCCACGCGCTCAGTATTACGGCCTTATCGACCGATGAGTCATTTATTTGAAACAATCCTGTTTTTTAATATCGCACCTAATTCAAAACGTTATTTTAAGGATATTGCATGAAATTTTTGAAAGTATTGTTGGCAATTGCTTGCTTAAGCGCAATGCCACATGTGTATGCGGCGGATGCCGACGCGGTAGCCACCGTCAATGGCAAACCGATCAAGAAATCCTGGGTAGAGTTTATCCTCAAGGATGCTGAAGCGCGTACAGGCCAAAAAGCCAACGATGGCATGAAAGCAGCCGTGGTGAATGAACTGGTTGGCTCTGAGTTGGCCTATCAGGAAGCGCAAAAAGCCGGTATTGATAAATTGCCTGACTTTGTGGTCAGTGAAGAATTGGCTCGTCGCAAGTTACTAGTGAATGCTTTCCTGGGAGATTTCATCAAGAAAAATCCTGTGACCGATGCCGAGAAAAAAGAAGCTTACGAGCAATACAAAAAAGAACTGGGTGACAAAGAGTACAACGCCCGCCACATCTTGGTGAAAACAGAAGCCGAAGCCAAAGCCATTATTGCTGACCTGAAAAAAGGGACTGACTTTGCCAAAGTGGCCAAGGAAAAATCTTTGGACCCAGGCTCCAAAGACAAAGGGGGCGATCTGGGCTGGTTCTCACCAGCTGGCATGGTCAAGCCTTTTGCTGAAGCCTTGGTTGCCCTGAAAAAAGGTGAAACCACACCTGAGCCAGTGCAGTCACAGTTTGGCTGGCATGTGATCAAGCTGGTAGACACCCGTGCACTGCAAGCACCGGCCTATGATAAAGTTCAGGAAGGTATTGAGCGTACCATTCAACAACGTAAGCTCGAAAAATACATGTTGAGCCTCAAAGACAAAGCCAAAATTGACGTGAGCGGCCTTGAGAAAAAATAAGCCGGATTCGTTTTGAGCCTGCAAAAAGCCAGCCGTTGCTGGCTTTTTTGTTGGCTGTGATGGATACCGCGATTGAACGCGCAACTTGAGAAAAGATCGAATGAACAATTTCTTTCATTGTCATTCTAAGCTACAATCAAGAATTATTCTCATTTGAACGCAACCATGCATCTAGACGCACTGAAACCAGGGCAGACTGCCATCGTAGACCGCATTCATGCAGAGCAAGCACTGGCCCAACGCCTGAATGCCCTTGGATTTCGTAGCGGTAAGCGCATAGAGGTGATCAGACAGGCCTCGTTTAATGGGCCGTTACATGTCCGTATCGGCTCCACGGATGTGATCATTCGTCTGCACGATGCCAGTGCCATTCATTTACACCCCGTTGACCTGTTAGACTCCCCTGCCGTATGAAACGTGTCGCCTTACTTGGGATGCCGAATACCGGCAAATCCACCCTGTTTAACCGCCTGAGTGGTGCGTCTGCGCGCGTCGGCAACTGGCCTGGCATCACGGTCGACCTGATGAGTGCCAAGCTGCTGCTGGGGGGACATATTGCCGAGCTCATCGATTTACCCGGCCTGTATGATTTGCACGGCTTTTCTGATGATGAACACGTGGTCAGGCATTTCCTGAGCCATCACCAGATTGACCTGGTGCTGATTATCCTCAACAGTGCGCAAATCGACCGACAGCTTTCACTCGCCTTGCAAATCCGCGCCTTGGGCTTGCCTGCAGTCCTGTTGCTCAATATGGAGGATGAGGCCAAACGGGCCGGCATCACCATCAACACCCAGGCCATGAGCAAACAGTTAGGCATGCCGGTGCGTACCATTAGCGCCAAGTACGGGCAAGGCTGCCCAGAAGCGCTACAGCTGGCGGCAGAGACCATGCTGCAGCACCCTAATCTGACCTCGCCTGACAGTATTGCCCGCAAGCTCGAACTCGAAAATGCCATTGAGCAGGAAATGCACCAGATTATCGATCAGAGCGTGCAGTTTCCTATTCAACTGAACCACACACTCACCGACCGCCTGGATAAGATATTGCTCCATCCCTGGTTTGGGCTGCCGCTGTTTTTGCTGTCCGTATTTTTGCTGTTCCAGTTTATTTTCAGCGTAGGCGCACCCTTGCAAGAAGGCATGGGCTGGCTGTTTGACACGCTGCGTAGCCAGGCGCTGGAACCAGCTTTGGCCTTCTTGCCGGGCTGGCTCAACGGGCTGTTGCTGGACGGCTTGTATACCGGGTTTAGTACGGTGGCCGCTTTTGTACCCATCATTGTGCTATTTTTCCTGGTCATGAGCATGGTGGAAGACAGCGGCTATCTCTCACGCGCGGCTTTTCTGATGGATACGCTGATGGCCAAAATGGGACTGGATGGCCGTGGCTTTGTCATGATGCTGATGGGGTTTGGCTGCAATGTGCCCGCACTCATGGGCACTCGCGTCATGCGCAGCCGCCCCATGCGTTTACTGACCATGCTGACGATACCGCTGTCACTGTGCTCAGCCAGATTACAGGTATTTTTATTTATCATCGCCATTCTGTTCCCGCCGTCACAAGCCGCGTTGGTCCTGTTTTCGCTGTATCTGGTCAGTTTTGCCACCATTTTTATCACGGCGGTCCTGTTCAAACGCAGCTTTCAAAGCCGCGAGCCCTTTGTGCTTGAGCTGCCGCCTTATCGCTTCCCTACCCCACAACAAATCTGGATGCGTGGCTGGCAAGAGGTGAAACACTTTTTGGCACGCGCCACCAAGTTTATTGTGATTGGGGTGGTGCTGGTCTGGCTACTCACGCATTTACCTTTTTCTGCCACGCCAGCCAGCCCTGAAACCTGGGCCGGGAGCATAGGCCGCTTTTTCGCGCCCGTGCTGGACCCCATTGGCATTGACACCCAACTGGCGATTGCCCTGATTTTTGGTTTTGTTGCCAAAGAAATCGTGGTCGGCTCGCTGGCCGTGATTTATGGCCTGCAAGGGGATGCGCTCAGCCAACAAATTGCCAGCAATATCGACTGGGTACAAGGCATGAGCTTTATGCTGTTTACACTGATTTATACGCCCTGCCTGTCGACCATCGCCACACTTAAATCCGAAAGTAAAAGCAGCGGTTTTATGTGGCTGTCTTTGGCTTGGTCCCTGATGCTGGCCTGGCTGGTCAGCTTTGCGTTTTACCAAACGGCTCGTGCACTCGGCTATTGAAATTTCTTGATTTCAAACAGAAACAGGAAAATATAATCTATGTTAAAGTGAATCTTCCACTTAAAAATAAGGAGACTCCATCCATGAACAAGTCTTTAGTGATTGCAGCCGTTGCCACTTTATTCAGCTTGTCTGCACAGGCTAACAACCACAGCCATAATGGCCCGATGGAAAAATGCATGAAAGCCGCATTGGCCAAACATCCGGGCAAAGTCGTCTCACTGGAAGCCGAGATTGAAAAAGGCCGTGGTGCCATTTATGAGTTCGACATTGTCGGCACAGATGGCAAAGAATGGGAAGTAGAATGTGAAGCCAAAACTGGCAAGGTATTTGAAGAAGAAGTGGATGTTGACCCTAACAGCGACGAATTCAAATCCAAAGCCAAAGTGACGATGGAACAAGCCAAAAAAACTGCGCTGGACAAATATCCAGGTGACGTGGAAAGCATCGAATATGAGCTGGAAAACGGCAATCCTGTCTACGAATTTGATATCAAGCAAGCCAACGGCAAGGAAATCGAAGTCGAAGTCGATGCAGTGACCGGCAAAATTGGGGAAACCGAAGAAGAAGTCTACGAAATCGGCAAAGACTAATTTTTTATCGTCCCCGCAGTCAGTCAAACAGCAACCGCATGGTTGCTGTTTTTATTTGGGCAGGCGCTTTGGCGCATTCGATATCAGACGCGCTTTCTGTTAAAATGGCGGTTTGAATTTTCATTGAAAAATCCAACCGCCTCATGTCTAGTCAAGCGCAATTCCTTAGCCTGCGCGGCAGCGCCGCCCTCTCTCAATTCCGTCTCGATAAACTGTATCGCGCCCTCAAAGCCAGCGCACCGAATATCGCCCATATTTACACCGAATTCGTGCACTTTGCGTTTAGCGAGTCCGCCTTGAGCGTGAGCGAGCAAGACACCCTGCGCCAGATTCTGACTTACGGTCCGCACACGGATATCGAGTCCCCGACAGGCGAGTTGCTGCTGGTGATTCCGAGGATAGGCACGATTTCGCCCTGGGCCTCACGCGCGACGGATATTGCACATAACTGTGGCCTTGGTCATCTGCTGCGTCTGGAGCGCGGCATTGCCTATTACGTGACAACTGCGAACGGCCAAGCCTTGACCGAAGCCGAGAAGCAAGCCTTGCGCACCGCCATCCAGGACCGCATGACAGAAACGGTGGTCTACCAGCTGGCGGATGCAGAAAAACTCTACCACCATGCCGATCCTAAACCTTTATCCAGTGTGGATATTTTAGCTGGCGGCAAAGCGGCGCTTGAGGCGGCCAACAGCGAGATGGGCTTAGCCCTGTCGCCAGATGAGGTGGACTACCTGCTGGAAAACTACCGCAAAATGGGCCGCAACCCGACCGATGTCGAACTCATGATGTTTGCCCAAGCCAACTCCGAGCATTGTCGCCACAAGATTTTCAATGCCGACTGGGTGATTGATGGCGTACAGCAAGAGCTGTCGCTGTTCAACATGATCCGCAACACGCACAAACTCAATCCTGGCAACACCGTGGTTGCCTACTCTGACAACAGCTCAATTGTACAAGGCCAGAAAACCAAGCGTTTTTATCCGGCAGCCGATCACAGCTACCAGTTTGTCGAAGACGACATGCATTATCTGATGAAGGTGGAAACGCATAACCACCCCACTGCCATTTCACCCTTTGCCGGGGCTGCGACTGGGGCAGGCGGTGAAATCCGTGATGAAGGTGCCACCGGCATAGGCTCTAAGCCGAAAGCAGGCTTGACCGGCTTCTCGGTCTCTAACTTGAACCTGCCTGACTTTAAACAGCCTTGGGAAACCAATTACGGCAAACCTGGCCGTATCGCTAGCCCGTTGCAAATCATGATAGACGGTCCTTTAGGCGGGGCCGCTTATAACAACGAATTTGGCCGCCCCAATATTGCCGGTTACTTCCGTACCTTTGAACTCGAAACGCCTACTGCCGATGGCAAGCGCGAAATGCGTGGCTATCACAAACCGATCATGCTGGCGGGTGGGGTCGGCAATATCTCTGACAGCCACAGCCATAAAAACAGCATTCCCCCTGGCTCAGCCCTGATTCAGCTGGGCGGCCCGGCCATGTTGATTGGCCTTGGCGGCGGCGCGGCCTCTAGTATGGATACTGGCGCCAACACGGAAAATCTGGACTTTGACTCTGTGCAACGCGGCAACCCGGAGTTGCAACGCCGTGCGCAAGAGGTGATTGATCGTTGCTGGCAAATGGGCGATAACAACCCGATTTTGAGCATACACGACGTGGGTGCCGGTGGTATTTCCAACGCCTTCCCTGAGTTGGTCAATGATGCCAAAGTCGGCGCCGTGTTCCAGTTGCGTGATGTACATAATGAAGAGCCTGGCATGAGTCCGCGCGAACTGTGGAGCAACGAAGCGCAAGAGCGCTATGTTCTCGCCGTTACGCAAGACCAGTTGCCCTTATTTGAAGCAATTTGTGAACGCGAACGTTGTCCGTTTGCCGTCGTCGGCGTCACCACGGAAGAACGTCATCTGACGGTGGAAGACCGTCATTTTGACAACAAGCCGGTGGATATGGATCTGTCTGTTCTGCTGGGCAAACCCCCAAAAATGCTGCGTGATGTCAAATCCGTGAATAAGACGCTGCCAGCGTTTGATACCGGCAACGTGGTATTGCATGATGCCGTGTCACGTGTACTGCGCTTACCAGGTGTGGCAGATAAAACCTTCCTGATTACCATTGGTGACCGTAGCGTGACCGGCCTCATCGCCCGCGACCAAATGGTCGGCCCGTGGCAAGTGCCCGTCAGCAACGTGGCGGTGACCTGTGCCGGGTTTGAAACCAATATCGGCGAAGCATTTGCCATCGGTGAAAAGGCGCCCTTAGCGCTGATCGACGCACCGGCTTCCGGCCGCATGGCCATTGGTGAAGCCATCACCAACATTGCCGCCGCCGCAATCAGTGACATTGGCAACCTCAAACTGTCCGCTAACTGGATGGCACCTGCCGGTCATGCCGGTGAAGATGCCGCGCTGTATGCCACCGTGAAAACCGTGGGCATGGAATTATGTCCGGCGCTCGGCATCAGCATCCCGGTCGGCAAAGACTCCATGAGTATGAAAACGGTCTGGCAAGATCAAGGTGAAAACAAAGCAGTCACAGCCCCCATCTCACTGGTAATCTCTGCCTTTGCCAACACGCCAGATGTGCGTAAAACCCTGACGCCGCAACTGCGCACTGATCTCGGCGACAGTCAGCTGATCCTGATCGACCTGGGCAATGGCAAAAACCGCATGGGCGGCTCGGCTTTGGCTCAAGTCTATCAACAGTTAGGCAACAGCGTGCCCGATGTCGACCAACCAGCACAACTGAAAGCATTTTTTGCCGCGATCCAGCAACTGAATCACGAAGGCAAACTACTGGCTTATCATGACCGCTCAGATGGTGGCCTGTTTGTCACACTGGCAGAAATGGCGTTTGCCGGTCATTGTGGCCTCAATCTTGACCTCAGCGCCCTGGCTGGCGACAACATTGCCCTGCTGTTTAACGAAGAATTGGGGGCAGTACTGCAAGTGCGTGCCAGCGATACGGCAACCATCGTCCAGCAATTGCAACAGCAGTTGGGTGACTGTGTGCACGCCATCGGCCACGTCACTGCCGGCCAGGACATTGTCATCGCGCTTAAACAGGCACGCTACCAGGCATCACGCATCGACCTGCACCGCATGTGGTCTGAAACCACTTACCGCATGCAGAGCCTGCGTGATAACCCGGTCTGTGCCCAGCAGGAATATGACCGCATCCTGAATGCCGACGATGCCGGCTTGCATGCGCAGCTGACTTTTGACCTCAATGACAATATTGCAGCACCGTATATCAACACCGGCAAACGCCCCAACATGGCGATTTTGCGTGAGCAAGGTGTCAACGGCCAAACCGAAATGGCGGCTGCGTTTGACCGCGCAGGTTTTAACAGCGTCGATGTGCATATGAGCGACATCATCAGCGGCCGTGTGGCACTCAAGGATTTCGCAGGCTTGGTGGCTTGCGGCGGCTTCTCTTATGGGGACGTACTTGGTGCAGGCGAAGGCTGGGCCAAGTCCATCCTGTTCAACGCGCGTGCACGCGATGAATTTAGCGCCTTCTTTAACCGTGCAGACACCTTTGCACTGGGCGTCTGTAATGGTTGCCAGATGATGAGTAACCTGCACAGCATTATTCCAGGCGCCGCGCACTGGCCGCACTTTGTGCGCAACAAGTCCGAACAGTTTGAAGCACGCGTTGCCCTGGTCGAGATTCTGGCCTCGCCGTCTATCTTCTTTGACGGCATGGCAGGCAGCCGCATGCCGATTGCTGTGGCACATGGCGAAGGGTTTACGGAATTTACTGATGCGGGCGCGGTCACAAGTGTGCTACAACAGCAACTGGCAACCGTGCGTTATGTGGACCATGCTGCGCAAGCGACCGAAGTTTACCCGTTTAACCCGAATGGTTCGCCTCAGGGCTTGACCGGGTTTACTACGCAAGATGGTCGTTTCAGCATCATGATGCCACATCCTGAACGTGTGTTTAGAGCGGTACAGCATTCCTGGCGGCCAGATGGCTGGCAGGAAGATGGTCCCTGGATGCGCATGTTCAGAAACGCACGCAAGTTTGTAGGTTAAGCGGAGTCGACCGGCCCTTACCGGCGACTTCACGAGGCCCAAAAAGTGGTTATTTTTAAAAAATGAAAATCAGGTGTTTGGAGAGATTATGAAATCAATTAAGTTTTTACTGGCCTTGTGTTCACTGTCATTTGCCTTGCAAGCGTTTGCATTGACCGATGATGAATATATGGAGTTTACCGAGGCGCTGACGGGTGGCAATATCAAAGTCGTGAAAAAGTTTGTCGAAGCTGACCCTTCATTGGTCAACCAGAAGTTCTTTGCCTGGGAACCCCTGCAAATGTCCGCATCCAAAGGCAAGCTGGATGTGGTGAAATACCTGGTTTCCAAAGGGGCGGATCTGAACTATGTGCATCCGGCCAGCCGCAATACCGCGTTTCATATGGCCGCATTTATTGGCGATACTGAAACCATGAAATATCTGGCCTCTGCAGGCGCAGATGTAAACAAGAAACTCAAAGGCGATGTTTCGTTGATTCGTTACTTCAGAGAAGAAAATAACCAGAAAATGGTAGATTTACTGACCCAGTTAGGCACCAAAGATGATGGCTGCCAGGAAGAAAAATGCTTCTAATCCTCGAACTGGCGAGGGGGTGTTGATAAAAACGGTCATGAGTTTCATGGCCGTTTTTTTGTTTGCGGGTCAGGTGCCAGTATGGGTGATCGTTGCATCCACTGTGTAACCGCAGTCACTCACATCACCATGCCCATTCAGAATAATGTGAGCTCAAATTCATCATGTGTGACGGGGGTAGCATGAAGTCATTATTCAGCAGTGTGTTTTTCATTTATCTTGCCTGCGCCGGCCTCTGCGCGCATGCGCAAGACCCGCAGGCGATTCGAACGCTGGCAGCATCTTGTGCCGCCTGCCATGGCCCGGCCGGCAACAGCCTGGGCGGCACAGCGACACTGGCTGCGCTCAATCAAGCCTATTTTATCCAGCGCATGCAGGGCTTTAAAGACGGCTCTGTCAGCGCGACGGTGATGCACCATCATGCCAAAGGACTCACAACAGAAGAGATTGCGGACTTGGCGGCCTATTTTGCACAACAACCCAGACAGACGCCTCCCGCCTTGCCCAAGCAATCTTTTTTGGGGAGACAGTGATGACCGCCGCATTTGAACACCCCCCCCTGACGCCCAATGGCCGCAGACAATTTGTACGTTCCATCGTCTATGGCGGTCTGGCCTTTTATGGTCTGCCTGCGTTTGCACGCGCGAGCAAACCACCGCTTGGCCATGTCGTCGTGGTTGGTGCAGGCTTTGCAGGGCTCACGGCCGCCAAATATTTACGCGACTGGAGCATGGGCAATCTTAAAGTCACTGTGATCGAACCGAATCCACAGTTCATTTCTTGCCCGCAAAGCAATCTGGTCTTGGGCGGCAGCCGCACACTGGACGACTTGAGTTTTAGCTATGCGTTGTCACGCAAACAGCATGGCATCGACTGGGTACAAGACACGGTCACCAGTGTTGATCTAACCAACAAACAAGTACAGCTGACGCGCGGTCATCTGCATTATGACCGCCTGGTTCTGGCCCCCGGCGTTGACTTCAATTACGCAAGCATCACCGGCATGACCACGCCAGTGACCGACATCCCTCATGCCTGGAAAGCTGGCCTGCAAACTTTGCAATTACGGCAGCAACTGGAGCAGATGCCGGATGGCGGCGTATTTGTGATGACCATCCCGCCCGGCCCTTATCGCTGCCCGCCCGGCCCCTATGAGCGCGCTTGCCAGGTGGCGCATTACTTCAAACAACAAAAACCGCGTAGCAAAGTCGTTATTCTGGATGCCAATGCCGATATCGTGTCGAAAAAAGGCTTGTTTTTGCAGAGTTTTCAGGGCGCATACAAAGACCTGATTGAATACCACAACAACAGTACCATTCTGCAGCTGGATCCGGTGAGCAAAACAGTCAAAACTGACTTTGAATCGGTCAAGGCCGATGTCCTGAATGTCATCCCGCCGCAGCTGGCAGGCAAGGTTACGCAAGTGGCTGGGCTGGTCAATGTGGATCAGCGCTGGTGTGAGGTGGACTTTGTCACCTATGCCTCTACGCTGCAACCGGACGTGCATATTATCGGTGACAGTATTTCTGCTGGCTTGCCCAAATCCGCCCATATGGCGACCTCACATGCAAAGGTGTGTGCCGCAGCCATCATCGCCATGCAAACCGGTCACGCGCCCAATCCACTGCCGGTGTTTGCCAATACCTGCTACAGCTTTGTCGATGACCAGCAGGCCATGCATGTCGCCAATGTTTATCGTTATGACCCTGTTAAGAAAAGCATGGTGTCTGCAGAGGGCGGCGGCGTTTCAGCCAAGGCCAGCGTTCAGGAAGGGGAATATGCCCAGGCCTGGGCGCAGAATATCTGGGCAGATACGTTGACATGATGACTGCCGTGCTCAGTGCTGTCAGAGAACAGCAGTCACTATTGGCTGGCCTGATGCTGATCGGCCTGGGCATGGCAACCGGTTTGCATACTGCCACCGCGCAACCTCTGGCGACAGACGCCCTGCGCAATCTCAAGGCGCCTGCCGGACTGCAAATTGAGCGCTTTAGTGATGTGAGCGCCTGGGGCATGCCTCGCATGCTGGCGCTGGATCCGCAAGGTCAGTTACTGGTGAGTCTGGCGGACACTGGCCGTATTCTGAGGCTAGACCAAACGGGTCATGCCGAGGTGATTGCACAAGGACTCAATGCTCCGCAAGGCCTCACCCTGCTAGGAAAAGACCTGCTGGTTGCGGAGCAAACCGGCGTGGTGAAATTGCCCTGGCAAGACAGCCATTGGGGGCCGCCACAGCCGTTTATCCGCCACTTGCCCAGTGGCGGCCACCCCCTCAAAACGGTCAAGGTGTCGCCAGATGGCTATGTCTTTGTCAACGTGGGCTCCAGCTGTAATGTCTGTGTGGAAGACAACCCGCTACGCGCAACATTACTGCGCTTTACCGCAGATGGCCGCCCTGCCGGCACGCTGGTCACGCTGGGCTGGCATGCCCAAAGCGCGGTCTGGGCGACGGGACTGCGTAACACACAGGGGTTCACCTGGCATCCACAAACAGGTGCGCTGTTTGCCACCAACAATGGTGCCGACAATCGCAGCAGCCAGGCTCATGGCGCCGTTGATGATGACCTGCCACCTGAGCACTTGAACCAGATTGAAGGCGGAAAATCCTATGGCTGGCCCTATTGCTGGGGCGATCCGGCACAACCAGGCAAGCTGTTTGCAGACCCAAATATGCCAGGCGCCGCAGGAACCTGCCAACAATCGCAGGCGCCCGCCCTGCTACTCCCCGCCCACAGCACACCGATAGGCATCACTTTTTTGCAGCACAGCCAGCTTCCCGCAGAAATGCGTGAGGATGCCATTGTCGCGCTGCACGGTTCATGGAACCGCAAACAGCCCAGCGGCTACGCCTTGCTGCGTGTACAATTCAGGAACCAACAACCTGTCGCAACCGTCCCATTCATTGAGGGTTGGCTACAAGACAATCAGGCCTGGGGCCGACCGGTAGACGTGATCGTCGGCACGGATGGCTGGCTCTATGTGAGTGATGACCTGACCGGCTGGATTTACCGTATCCGTGAGAAAACGCTGTAATAAAAGATTTATGCCACAGACCCGTTCTGGTCTGGGTGAATTGTTTGAGGAGATTGAAATGAAACGTCTTTTAACGTACTTAAGCGGCGCCCTGTGCCTGGCTTTGACGCCTGTTACCCAGGCAGGTGCCCAGCCTTCATTGGTCATTCAGGTGCCAGAGTCTTTTTACCAGCATCCGGTGCGTTTGCTCAACCCCTATTTAGTTTACTGGCACAATCGCGCTGAAATTGCAGAGTCGGTTGGCTTGAACAGCTTTCAGGCACAACATTACACCACATCCAGCTGCCAAGCCGAAGCACAAGGCCAGGCATTGGTCGTGATCGAACCGAATATGTTTTACAACCCGCAAACTGGGGTGTTTTATAGCGAGATTACGGCCAGAGTTTATAACACCCCGGCTGCGGATAGCGCGCTAGGCAAACCACTGATGACGGTGAAAGGCGAAGGCCAGTCGCGTGGCTGGCTGACCTACAATGTAGAGAATTTTGCCCGACAGTCCTACCAGCAGGCATTTGAGCAAGTGATCCAGAAAATCCAGCAAAACCCGGCTTATGAGCCCTCTGTCGTAGCCGCGCCCGTTCAAACCTACCAAGCCTTGTGCAACAGCATTGATACGCTGTCACAACCTAAGGCGCTGTTCTAGAAAGAAAATATGCAATCATTCATCTCGAACACACCGTCATGGATACAATGGCTGTTGGCCAGCAGCCTAACCCTGACCAGCCTGGCCAGCCATGCGCACCCCCTGGAGCCGGTCAAAGGTCTGCTGACGCCCGAGTCCGTCGTACAAGCGGCCGATGGCAAAATTTATGTGTCAGAAATCAATGGCTTTGGCCAGGATGGCGACGGGCAAATCCGTGTACTGGACCATGGTCAGTCCTCCGTCCTGGTGCAAGGGCTGGATGACCCCAAAGGCCTGGTGATCATTGCCAATGACTTGTATATTGCGGACAAAACGCGGGTACTGCGCGTCGCGCTCAATCAGCCAGGCGCGGTTGCAGAAGTGTTTTTATCTGCCAACGAGTTCACCAAACCGCCACAATTCCTCAACGATCTGGCGGCAGATGCCAATGGCAATCTGTATATCAGCGATAGCGGCGACATTTTGGGCACAGGAAAAGGTGGTGCCGTTTACAAAGTGACCCCGCAACGCCAGGTGACTCTGCTGCTGGATGGCAAGATCGATGAGCGCATTTTGGCGCCAAATGGTTTGCTGGCCGATGCCAAGGGCGAACACCTGCTGTTGGTCGACTTTACCTCTGGGGTGCTATACAGCTACGATCTGGCAGGCAAATCACTGCAAGAGATGGCACGCGGATTTGGCGGCGGCGATGGCCTGGTCAGGCAAGCCAATGGTACGATTTATGTCAGCGACTGGAAATCCGGCAAGATTTTCAAGGTGGATGCACAACATAAAGTCACCTTGATCAAACAAGGTTACCAATCTGCAGCCGACATCGCGCTTAGCCAGGATGACCATCATCTGCTAGTGCCGGATATGAAAGCAGGCGAACTGGATATTCTGCCTTTGCGCTAATCAGCACGGATGCCAGGCCGTGGCCTGGCATATTTGTGGCTTGTAACAGGCAAAAAAAACCACGCAGAGCGTGGTTAAAGTGAGAGGATACACACGAAACCGCTGATTGCCTAAACGACGCTGCAGGGAATTCAGCGCGCTTAGGCAACTTCACAGTTACTTGGTTTGCGCAGTTTTTTTGTCAATCTCCTTTTGGGAACTGACCGCTGGCTGCGCACCAGCGTGTTTGGCGACTTTCAGATGCCTTTGCATTTCTACCTGATCATGTGGTGAGGGATTTGTCCCCGCCCACACGGGCATCGAAAGTAAATATCCTGTCATTCCTATGATCAGCAACACGCGTTTTTTCATGATCACTCCTTATCAGGTTCCAACCCGTTGATCCTTAGTGTTTCTTGGTCAGCGTCTTTACTTCTGCGCTGTCAACGATTCACACGATACGCCTCGGGCCTTACAGCTAACTTACGCGCGCCTTGCACCAAGCTTACAACCCGTCAATCCGGCTTGCATTGAGGTAAACTGAGCGTATTCAAACCAGCAGGTGAAAGCGATGCGTCTATTAATAGTGGAAGATGATTTGGTGATTGCAAACGGTCTGGTACGTGCATTGACGCAAGCGGAATATGCCGTGGACCATGTGACAGACGGCAAGCAAGCCTTACGGGCAATTAATGATGATGTATATGATTTGGTGATTCTGGATTTAGGCTTGCCCACCATGGACGGGATGACGATATTGTCGCACCTGCGCCAGCAAGCCAACCCGATTGCCGTCCTCATTTTAACCGCGCGAGAAGATGTCGCGACACGCGTACAAGCGCTCGATATCGGCGCCGATGATTTTCTCACCAAGCCGTTCCACCTTGAAGAACTCGAAGCGCGGGTGCGTGCCCTGATCCGCCGCAGCAAGCTGGGCAATAACCTGCCACTGCAATGCGGTAACTTGAAACTGGATGTCGCCAACAAACTGGCGACCATCAATGACCAACCAGTCACCCTGTCTGCACGCGAACTGCATTTGCTAGAAACGTTGATGATGCGCATGGGTAAGATCATTGCCAAAGAGCAGATCATGGAATCGTTATGCAACTGGGATGAGACACTGGGCGATAATGCCATTGAAGTGTATATCCATCGCCTGCGCAAAAAAATTGAGCCCAGTGGCGCCAATATTCGCACAGTGCGCGGCTTGGGCTATATGCTGGAAGCCGAACAACATGCGCAGTCCTAAAGGGTGAGCAGACCATGATGCCCCCGCTTTCGCTCAAAAGCCAGCTGCGCTTGTGGCTGTTGCTGCCCATGCTGGTTGTGCTGGGCGTTTCTGCCGCCTTGTCTTACTCACGCGCCCTGCTCTATGCCACACAGGCCTACGACCAGGCCTTGTTGCGGACCGTGCTCGCGCTGGCAGATGAGGTGATTATTGATAGCCACAATCAAGTCAAAATTGAGATCCCCGAGGTCGCCAGCCATTTGCTCAGCTATAACGAAGGCGATCACATTTACATCAAAATCAGCGACCCCAAGGGTAAACTGGTGTTTGGCGAAGCGCATTTACCCTTACCCAAGCAACTGCCTGCGGGCAACCAGCAGGTTTACTATAACAGCCACTACAAGGGCGAAGCGATCCGCGCCGTGACCTTTGGCCTGCCAGAGAGCGAGGCGGCCAATGCGCGCAACATTCTGATCAGCATGGCCGAGACCACGGGCAAACGGGATGCCATGGTCGCCGAAATGGTCGAAGAAATGCTGTTGCCGCAAGTGCTCATGATGTTATTGGCCGCCATTGTGATTGAATTGGGTATTTATTTTGCCCTCAAACCCTTGCAAGACCTCAGGGAATCTTTGCACCAACGCTCTTACCGCGACTTGAGCGCGCTGGATACGCAAGCGACGCCAAACGAACTGCAACCCTTGCTGCAAGCGATGAATGCGCTACTCGCACGGGTCAAGGCAGGCTTGCAACAGCAGCAGCAATTTATTGCCGATGCCTCACACCAGCTGCGCACACCGATTGCCGGGCTGCAAACCCAGGCTGAACTCGCCTTGCGCAGCCAGCCGCCAGAAGCCATTCAAGAGCCGCTCAATTACATGCTGCGCAGTACCACCCGCTTGTCACACCTGATACAGCGGCTGTTGACCATGGCCAGAACCGATGCCGCTGTTTCGCAACTGCAATTTCAGCCGGTGTCACTCACCAAAATCATTTCAGATGAATGCGCGCGCTGGATTGGGCCAGCCAGCAACAAACAGTTAGAGCTCGATGTCATGATTGAAACCCAGCAGGATCAAGTGCTAGGCGATGCGCTCATGCTCTCTGAACTCTTAAACAATCTGCTGGAAAACGCCATTCAATACACCCCCCAACAAGGCCTGTTGCAGATCCGATTATCGCAAGCGGGCAAATTCCTGGTGCTGGAAGTGGCAGACAGTGGCATTGGCATTCCTGCCGATCAAACCACCCTGGTTTTTGAGCGCTTTCACCGGCTTGACCCGAATCAGGGCAATGGCTGCGGCCTGGGGCTCGCTATCGTGGCCGAAATTGCCGAACATCATAACGCCAGCATCACAGTCACTCCGGGGCTGGCACATCCTGTCAGTGGTCACATTGGCAGCCAATTCACGGTAAAATTCGAACGCTATGACGAACGACTGCCTGAGAACCCGCGCCCTGCAAACCCTGACCCTAAGGGACCCGCAACAAAAATGTCTTGAGGTCGCTGCCCTGTGGCAAGCCTGCCTCACTGGCGCGCTGAAAATCCGGCCACAGCAGGCATTATCCGCAGACGACCAGAGTATTCCCGGCCGGCCTGAGCGCCCGGCCTTAGTGGCACCGGCCAAAGTGCAGCGCCGAGCCATGAACACGGCCGAAGGCCGCGCCGCCTTGATTCATGCATTGGCGCATATCGAATTTAATGCCATCAACCTGGCGCTGGATGCGGTCTGGCGCTTTGCCGACATGCCTGAAGCGTATTACCGCGACTGGCTGCAAGTGGCCAAAGAAGAGGCTTATCATTTTTCGCTACTGCGCCAACATCTGCAGCAGCTGGGCTTTGATTATGGCAATTTTGATGGTCACAACAGCCTGTGGGAGATGGTCGAAAAAACCCAGGCCGATGTCCTGGCCCGCATGGCGCTCGTCCCACGCACCATGGAAGCCCGTGGCCTGGATGCCACCCCACCCCTCAAGCAAAAACTGTTACAAGCTGGCGACCAGGCCGCCGCCGCCATCCTCGATATTATCCTGCGCGATGAAATCGGCCATGTCGCGATTGGCAACCGCTGGTTTGGCTATTTGTGTGATCAACGCCAGCTCGACCTGGTGGATACCTTTGAACAATTGCGCCAACAATATCATGCGCCCAAACTGCGCCCACCCTTCAATCTTGCAGCACGCAAGCTTGCCGGCTTCACCGATATTGAGCTCGCCTATTTGAATGGGGATTGCAGTGCGTAGGAATTATCGTGAGTGGATCAACACAGCATACATGAACATGCTTTGTTGAATTATATGAGCATCAAATATAATGCTTTTCAACTGATCAAGCTGCAACGGTGCGTATTACTATCCCTAAAGTATTAAATTTATTTTTGAGTTTCATCGCCTAGCTGGCATGACCGCATCCCATAAGGTAGCAAGAAGCTGGTGACTGCGTACAGGAGAACCCTAAATGCAATGTGGAAAATGTAATCCTCAACACCTGGGGATAGACTTTTCAATGGCGTTTCAACCCATTATTGCCTTCGAGCACAAACAGATTTGGGGATATGAAACACTGGTACGTGGCCTGGAAAACCAGCCAGCGGCGTTCATTCTGGATCAAATTGACGCCTCCAGTATTCATCGCTTTGATCAAACCATCCGCTCAAAAGCCATCAGGCTCGCCAATCAGTTACATTTTGACCAGATTCTGTCCATCAATTTTTTACCAAACGCAGTCTACAACCCTGAAAACTGTATTCAATCCACGCTCGCCGTGTGTGATGAACTCGGTTTTGATAAAAAGCGCATCATGTTTGAGGTGACCGAGGCAGAGAAAATCACCGATCATGCGCATTTAAAAAACATTTTTACCGAATACAAAAAACATCAATTTCTGACCGCGATTGATGATTTTGGCGCGGGTTATTCTGGCCTGAACTTACTGGCTGAATGGCAGCCAGACATTATCAAGCTGGACATGAACCTGATCCGCGACATAGACCAGAATAAAACCAAACAACTGATTGTGAAAAGCATCCTGGATGTGTGTCGCGGACTCAATATCGAGGTGATTTCAGAGGGCGTCGAGACCCGCGCTGAACTCACGGTACTGGTCGATTTTGGCATCGACCTGTTTCAAGGCTATTATTTTGCCAAGCCCTTGTTTGAAGGACTGCCAACCGTGGCTGAAGACTGTTTTAGCCTGGCTAGCTCACCTGACCCAAGATAGCTAAAAAGCCACTCACTTGCCAGCATGCATCCATGACCGGTCTTTAGTAAACGACCTCAGGCATGCACACTGACAAGATGATGACAGACTCAAACGGGCTGCGTCATTTCAGCAAAATCCAGTGCCTGCCATTGCCCTGCAACATACCGCCAACGTTGCCCATCCTCTTCACACCACAGGTGTAACCAGCCATGGTTGACCAGATGGCTGATGACCGCATGCCTGTCGATAATCTGGTCAATCTGTCTGCGGCTTGCCACAATGACCACCGTCAAGCGGAGCGGTTCATGCATCCACTGCTGGCCATCATGCAATGACTGTTTGGAGAGACCGATTCTGAGGTCACCGCCGTTGCCCTCAAACACGCCGATGCGGCCACCAACAACGTTGTGTAACAGCTTGTTTCCGCTCCCAAGCTTGACTGGCTCACAGGTCGAGGCATGGTACTGCCAGTTAATCCAGTGCGTCACCAGCATGGGGGCCGTCATCAGTTGCTCCAATAACGCCCCTTCAATATCCGCCGCCGCATCATACTCATGCAAAAATGCCCGCCCGGCCAAATTCAAATGTCTGGTACGCGCCCGGGGGGCCAGAATAAATGCCGCATTGTTGGCCAAGCCCCATTCCGGCCGGGTCTGCGCAGCGTCATTGGCACGCTGGCGAAAAGCTTTGAACAAACGGCCGGCATCGATGGCTTTTGTTGACTGCATTGAGGTAGAGGCTAACTGTGCCCGCACAACTTCACCAGCAGCGGTAAACAGCTCAGCCGCCTGCTGCCAGCGAGTGTGCGTTGCGGCTGGCAGCAGATCAAGATCAAAGCCTTGCAACGCTTGTGTGGTAGTGTTGTGCAAGGCGGCAACAAACCAGGTTTCGGCGGGGATCGCCATGCCCATACTTGCCAGCTGCGCCCTCACCTCGACATCATTGAGCACGGCAGCCAAGGCACGCGTGTTTACCTCACCAGACTGTCCGCAACATGCGCCGCAATCGAGGCTGGAGGCATGCGCATTGTTTTTGCTCTGGCTGGCATGCCCCACCAGTATTACCAGCGGCGCCAATCCGCTGGTCAGGCCTAAACTGTTGAGTACCCGCGCGGCAAGCTCGGCTTTTTCGACCACGCTCACCGCTTGTAACTGAGGCCGGGTCAATGCGCGGTATTTTTTCGGCAAGCCATGTTGATCAAGCGAACTGCGGGCATGCAATTGCGGCTTGATCATGGCTAACAAGGGTTTCAAAAACAGGGGGCCCGCGCTCTCTACCAGCGAAAAGGCCGCTCCAGGATATTTGCTCAGTCGGCTGACCTGGCCAGACAGCATAAAATTGCTGAGCCGCTTTTGGCCGACTTTTAGCTGTAGCGCTTTGCTACCGGCCTGTGCCACTTCGCTTATCGCCTCTGAACCAGCAAGGACTTGATCACGGACAGTTAAGCTAGGGGCCAGCAGACCTGGCAACTGTGGACGCTGATAGTCGGAAGCAAAAGGCTGATAGGCAATCGGCAAGCCAAAAAAGCCCGCCGCGCCCAGCGTTTGTATATTGGGTGACAATGATTCTATTGCCCGCCGGATCGGTTCACTGCGCACATCAATACAAAATGCGGCCTGAATCAGTGGCGTGGGTGTCGGTGTTGCAGCCTCCGGCATCTGGCTCAGTTGTTGCGCCAGCTGGCGCTGATAACCGATTTCCAGTGCCAGTTGCCAGACCTCATCCACTTGCAATGCCTGTTCTGCAGCTTGAATTTTTTCAGCCACATGCTGCCATTTTTGCTGGATGACCCTAATGGCGCTGTTGGTTGCATTGAGGCCTTTGCATTGCATTAAAATCACGCCCCATGCCAACCGAATCGCCAGCAAATCACGCAAGCTGTCATCACTCTTGCCTTGTAATCTGGCTTGCCAATCCAGATAAGCACACCAGGATGCCCAGCCATTCACCGTGAGCAATACCGCCTCAAAATAATCGGCCAGCACGGCTTCATCCAGGCCCAGCGCCTCGACCACCCAGCGTTCAGCCTGTTGGCGATTGCGTGGCAAATAATCCAGAAACTGGTGGATGTTGGGCAAGCCCATCAACACGCCAATGCCATGGTCATGCACGATCATGTCACGCCAGAACTGGTACAAGCCACCTGCACGCTCAGGCTGCCAGTCTGACTGGTCCCGGTCAAAATACGCGGCACAAGTCTGGCTGACCTGATGCGTAATGGCATCGCGCCAGGTCAAGCGCTGAAACCGCTGGGCATCGTCATCGAGCACATCTATCAGTAGCGGTAATTGGGTAATGGCAAGCGGCGTCGATAACTGGGCGACTGCCTCTGCAATAGTGGTCTGCCTGAGCCCGAGTTGTGTCATGGCCTGGGTTAAGTCCTGTGCAGACATGCGTCCTTGCTGCCAGGCATGTAACAGATGACTTCTGGCCGGAAATACTTGCAGATCGCCTAGCACAGCCATGCGTGCCGCTACAGTTCTCACTGGCAAGTGGACTCTTTTCCAATGCGGGTTGACTGCAATCGACTGATCCAGCGGCCAGGTAGGCGCAATACTGTCGCACGCACGCTGGCAGGCCTGGTCTATCACCTGCTCACGGATAGACTGTGTTTGCCCATGGTGACGCCCTGGGAATACTTGGTCTTCAATAAAAAACATCTTTTGGTTCCTTATCCATTCATTTCAGAAGTGCGCCTAGTCATTGGCATGCGTGCTTTTGCCCCAACTAACCGGCCACAAACGCAAGACCCATCGCGTGTAAAACTCATCCAGATAAAACCCGGCATACACCGAGCGATGCAGCACAGCCAACCGCGCGGGCATCTGCTGGATCATGGTCGTGGCAAGGTACAGCATGAGCATGGCCAGCACACTTAACCATCCGCCCGTGGGGGAAGGCTGATCGTGTATCCCGAGGGGAAGCAGGTGAAACACCACACTAACGGCGGTCAACCCCATGGCAAGCACACTGCCGAACAGCAACGCTTGCAGTTGCAGGCGCAGAGTCAGTGCCTGCCCGACCTGCTGCCACAATACAGGGGCCCAGGCCAGCGCCAGTATCAGGCTCCACCAGGCTGGCCACAGCTGGGTCCCCAAGACCGCCTGTACCCCGAACACAATCACCATGGTCAACACCGGGGCAAGCAACATGCTCAACTTGGCAAAGGCCGCTTTACCCGCCATCTGCTGCAAGCGCGTGTGTGTGACAATGTCGGCGGCGGACAAAAAGGCATAAGCCTTGTAAATCGAGTGTCCGATCAGGTGCAGCGCCGCAAAGGTGTATAGCCCCAGCGCGCATTCCACTATCATGAAGCCCATTTGTGCCACGGTGGACCATGCCAGCCTGACCTTGATACTGACCCGGGTAAACATGACCAGCGAGGCAAACAGGCATGTCACCAGCCCAACCGCTAACAATACATGTCTGGCCAGTGTTGCCTGTTCGAACAAGGGGGCAAAGCGGATCAAAACATAACCAGACAGGTTCACCACACCGGCATGTAACAAGGCAGAAACAGGCGTCGGTGCTTCCATCACCTGGATTAACCAGCCATGCACCGGCAGTAATGCCGTTTTTAAAATGACCACCGCCACCAGCAGCATGGCACACCAGCTACTCAGCTGCGACAAGCCATGCACGCTAACATGTGAAAGAAAGACTGAAATCTGTGCGCTTCCGGTTTCGACATAGGCGATCAAGGCCGTCAACATCAACAGACTATCCGCCAACACATCCGCCACGGTCTTTTTGTGCGAAGCCAACAGTGCAAACGGCCGGTCTGCATAAAAACACAGCAAGTGCTTTAAACACACGCCAATGGCTGACCATGCCGCGACAAACAACAACCAGTGATCAGCAATCAGCAGCACATGCACACTGGCAAGGACCAGGCTTAAAGCGGTGACAAAGCTTTTCTGATTGGCCTCACCTTCGAGGTATCTGGCAGAAAAATGTCCGATCACCCACCCCAGCAATTGCACCAAACAAGCCATCAGCGCCTGCAGAGGGGAAGCAGCAATGCCAAACGCACTGAAAAAATTGCCAGGCAACGACTGGACATGCAGACACACGGCTGCGGCGGATATACCTGCCGCCACAAGCGCCACGCTGAGCAGACGCTTAAACAGTTGCCAGCCACGGTCATGTTGCCAGGGTAGTACTCCACTCAGCAGCCCAGCCAGCCACATGATGGCTCCGGGTACCAGTGCAAAATAAATGACAACGTCCATTAACACGGCCTTTCATGACCAAAAAATACATTGATAAAACAGAACATAAAACACACTTTAATAGAAGATAAAGATTAACCGGAGGTGGGCCCATCAATTGCCTCAGATTGTTGGGTGACCATCTCTTGCACCGACGCGCTTGTCGCCGTCTCACCCTCTATTGGCGCCCAGACTTCAGGCAGTAATTCAATTAGAATTTCGCCCTGGGTGACCACCTCCTCACCATTTATTTCTACGTTCTTGGGATAAACCGTCACTGTTCGACCATCAATTTCAAGCCGCTTCATCATCACCATTTCACCTATCTAACTATATTAAAAAACCAAATAGCGGGTGATGCAGATTTTGACGGATGATTTTAATTAGGTAAAATATATAAATATTAATTTTATGTTCTATTTTATTTATATATGGCGAGACTCAATTATCATCACTTGCAATATTTTTGGCATATCGTGAAAGTGGGTAGCTTGACCAAGGCAGCAGAAAAATTGCATATCTCGCAATCCGCGCTGTCTTCACAGATCAGACAACTGGAAGAAAGCCTGGACTGCGCATTGTTTTTACGACAAGGGCGTAAACTGGTGTTGACGGAGTTCGGTAATTTGGCGTTTTCCTATGCCGATTCGATTTTTACCAAAGGCATAGAACTCGAAAACTTGCTGAGAAAAGGCATTGCGTCTGAGAGTCAAACGTTGCGGATTGGTGTGCTCTCTACCATGTCCAGAAACTTCATCGAGAGCTTTGTGGAGCCGTTACTGAATCACTCGGAGATCAAACTCGAAATTTCTGCCAGCGGACAAACCAACTTGCTCAATGCGCTTTCGAATCACCAGATAGACCTGGCACTTACCAATATCGAAGTGAGAGGCAATACTGACCAGTTATGGGAGTGTATTCTGCTAGACCGGCAACCCATCAGTGTGATCGGCCCGGCAGAGATTGAGATCAAACACGGATTTTCGGCCAAATATGCGGAGTACAACTGGATTTTGCCCAATCAGGACAGCCCGATTCGGGCGGCCTTTGATGGCTTGTGCGCCTTGCATCACCTGGAACCTCACATCGTGGCCGAAGCGAATGACATGGCGATGTTGCGGCTGTTAGCGCGTGACAGCCGGGCACTCACCGTCATGCCGGAGGTGGTGGTTAAAGACGAGTTAAAAAACGGTGTGCTCAAATCCTTCACGCAACTGGAAGGGATTTTTGAGAATTTCTATGCAGTCACGATCAAAAAACATTTCCGCAAGTTTGAAATCAGCCAATTGGTGAATCAGTTTCTAGTCAAAAAAAGAGCGCTCTAGCCCTCTTGAAATTTTTTTGCGCATCCCTATTTTCACGGTATCAGCAACTCTGCTGATACCTTTTCGCCACTGGAGGCATGATTGCCAGTTGCGTCTGCAAACGTCTCCAGTGGTGGTTTTTGTTGAACTTATTCGCTAAGGAGAATTGAACATGAATATTCGTCCCCTGTATGACCGCGTCATAGTCAAGCGAGTCGAACAACAACGTACGACCGCTTCCGGCATTGTGATCCCAGACACGGCTGCAGAAAAACCCGAGCAAGGCGAAGTCATCGCTGTCGGGAGCGGCAAGTCCCTTCAAGATGGCAGCCTGAGAGCCCTGGCAGTGAAGGTCGGTGACCATGTCTTATTTGGCAAATATGCCGGACAAACAGTCAAACTCAATGGCGAAGAGGTATTAGTCATGCGCGAAGAAGACATTCTCGGTGTGATTGAACCCGCCTCTGCCGATCTCAAAAAAGTCGCTTAATCACTTTGTTGCTAAGAGAGAAAGGAGAATTGAACCATGGCAGCAAAAGATGTGAAGTTTCATGACCACGCCCGTCAAAAAATTGTAAAAGGCGTGAATATCCTGGCCGATGCGGTCAAGGTCACCCTGGGCCCCAAAGGCCGCAATGTGGTGCTGGAACGCAGTTTTGGCGCCCCGGTGATTACCAAAGATGGTGTTTCGGTCGCCAAAGAAATCGAGTTGCAAGACAAGTTGGAGAATATGGGCGCGCAAATGGTGAAACAAGTCGCGTCTAAAACCGCGGATGTCGCAGGTGACGGTACGACTACCGCCACCGTACTGGCGCAGGCGATAGTGCAAGAAGGCATGAAGTCGGTCGCCTCAGGCATGAACCCGATGGACCTCAAACGCGGCATAGATAAAGCAGTGGCTGCGTTGGTGGATGAGCTCAAAGTCATGTCTAAAGCCATCACCACCAATAGAGAGATTGCCCAGGTAGGCTCTATTTCTGCCAACTCGGATACCGCCATTGGTCAGATCATCGCCGATGCTATGGAAAAAGTTGGCAAGGAGGGCGTGATTACGGTAGAAGAAGGCAAGTCACTGCAAAATGAGTTGGATGTGGTGGAAGGCATGCAATTTGACCGCGGCTACATCAGCCCCTATTTTGTGAACAATCCGGACAAACAGGTGGCGGCGCTGGATGAGCCGATGATTTTGTTGTATGACAAGAAAATCAGCAATATCCGCGACTTGTTGCCGACGCTGGAAAACGTAGCCAAAACCAACAAGCCTTTGCTGATCATTGCCGAGGACGTGGAAGGCGAAGCGCTGGCGACACTGGTCGTCAACAGCATGCGTGGCATCCTCAAAGTAGCTGCCGTCAAAGCGCCAGGCTTTGGTGATCGTCGCAAAGCCATGCTAGAAGACATTGCCATCCTGACCGGGGCCACCGTCGTCTCAGAAGAAACCGGCATGCAACTGGAGAAAGTCAGCATCGAGCATTTGGGCCGTGCAAAACGGGTTGAAATACACAAAGAAAACACCGTGATCATTGATGGCGCTGGCGACCAAGCCAAGATTAAAGCCCGTGTGCAGTCTATTCAAACCCAAATTCAGGAGACCACTTCTGACTACGACAAGGAAAAACTGCAAGAGCGCGTGGCCAAACTGGCTGGTGGTGTCGCCGTGATTAAAATCGGTGCGGCCACCGAGGTCGAAATGAAAGAGAAAAAAGACCGTGTCGATGACGCCCTGCATGCAACCCGCGCTGCGGTGGAAGAAGGCATCGTCCCTGGCGGCGGTGTGGCTTTACTGCGGGCTCGCAGCCGTATCGGTGCCCTCAAGGGGGATAATGATGATCAGGATGCTGGCATCCGCATCGTGTTGCGCGCAATCGAAGAACCCTTGCGCGCGATTGTGAAAAATGCCGGAGAAGAGCCTTCTGTGGTCATCACCAAAGTGCTTGAGGCAACGGGTAACACCGGCTACAACGCCGCGACAGGTGAATATGTGGATATGGTGGAAACCGGTGTGGTCGACCCCACCAAAGTGACTCGCACCGCGCTGCAAAATGCCGCCTCGATTGCCGGGCTGATTTTGACCACCGATGCGACCGTGGCCGAATTGCCCAAAGAGGACAAAAAAACGCCTGCGATGCCTGAGATGGACTACTAAGCGCGATCAGCGTGATGCCATCAACGATAAAAGCCCCGCAAGGGGCTTTTTTTCTAGCTGAGCAAGATCAACTGCACGCCGAAAAGAGCGGCAGGTGGACTCAAGCAGGTCTTCTGGGCGGCAGATGCCTGAACGTAATACGTCCTTTGCCCATGTCGTAAGGCGACATTTCGATGGTGATTTTATCGCCCGCCAAAATACGTATTTTGTGCTTGCGCATTTTGCCGCCGGTGTAGGCAGTCAACTGATGCCCATTGTCCAGCGTCACGCGATAGCGCGCATCCGGCAACACTTCAGTCACTGCGCCCTGCATTTCAATCAATTCTTCTTTAGCCATGCGATTCCTTTTTCAATAATGAAAAAAGCCCGAAACCGGGCTTTTTACTGCGCCACTTAGTCAGGCGTGACTATGCAATCACCTGAATCGCAGAAGCTTGTTTGCCTTTAGGGCCAGTCGTTTCGTTGTATGAAACGCGCTGGTTATCCGCCAGGCTTTTAAAACCTGCTGATTGAATCTCGGAAAAGTGAGCGAACAAATCATCGCCACCCTGATCTGGAGTAATAAAACCAAACCCTTTTGCATCGTTAAACCATTTGACAATACCTGTAGCCATATCTAAATCCTTTGTAAAAAATGAAAGGGAAACCCCTTGGAGGGCGAGGCACAAGTAAGCGGGATTAACGAGAGAACCAGAAGATACCACCAGAGAAAACAACAATGCTTGAACGTCGCGTGCAATCACTATGCGCTTTATGCACCACAATAGCAAATGTTATTTTCAAAAAAACCAAAATAAATCAAATATTTATTTAAGCATCTACCCCGAAAAGCATTCAATACGCGACAAATCGAATCATCAAAAAACTCAAGGAATCGCCTGTGGGCGAGCGCAGGCCTCATTCTGCTAAATAAAAAGCGCCCAAGCCACCCTTGAACGCTTTATGTAGGTGGCGATGACTCGATAGCAGAATTCTGGAATCATGGAGCAACCGTGCAGATGAATTAGACCGATAGCAAGCTCGCTACGCCATCCAGCCCCACCACATTGAGCGCATACATGGCTTGCTGTTGCACCACTGGTTTGGCGTGATAAGCCACGCCCACCGCGGCAACCGCCATCATTTTGAGGTCGTTGGCACCGTCACCAATGGCAATCGTTTGTGCGGCCGACAGGCCCAACTGATCACGCAGTTTAGTGAGCTCATCAGCTTTGCGCTGGGCATCGACGATCTCACCCAGGACTTGGCCGGTGAGTTTGCCGTCTATGATTTCCAGCGTGTTGGAGACCGCGTAATCCAGCCCCAAGGTCTGTTGGACGTGGTTGGCAAAAAAGGTAAAGCCGCCAGAGACGACCATGGTTTTGATGCCGTGTTGCTTGCAGGTATTGATCCAGGCTTGCGCGCCGGTATTAAAACGAAGGCGCTCATCAATCACGCGTTGCAATGCGGTCGCTGGCAGGCCTTTGAGCAAGGCCACACGTTTACGCAGGCTGGCAGAAAAATCCAGCTCGCCACGCATGGCGGCTTCGGTGATCTCGGCGACCTGCGGTTTGAGGTTCATCATGTCGGCAATTTCATCAATGCATTCAATGGAGATCAGGGTGGAGTCCATATCCATGACGCACAAGCCCATGTGTTGCAGCCTATGGCCATCTTGCACCAGCGCGCAGTCTATCTGCTGACTGGCGCAAAAAGCCTTCACTCCCAGATAATCCGCTTCTGGCACCGGCAAATAGTAGGCATGTTCGCCCACTTGCATAAACTGCGCATGCCCGCCCACCAGGCCATGAAGATGGGAAAGATGAGCCATGGTGATGGCCGGCCCTTGAACCACTAAACGCATGATCACTACCGTCGATTAAAAGACTGGATTATAGCAGTTGCCCGTGCATCGCATTGATAAGCGTGCTTTTTTGGGAGTATTTCTGTTTTTGGATTGCCCCCGGCAATGATATGCTTGGCAAAAATTAAAACTGGTTAAACTCAACACCCTAGGGATTACAATGAAACAAGACGCACAAACGCTGCCATGGCTGAACCTGCCTAACCTGCCCTTACCGCTTAAAGCCCTGTTTATTGGTTATCTGCTCGTGATTGGCGTCGGCCTGTGTATGGCTGGCCTGCAAATAATGCTCACTCACGGCATGGCCGATGGCAAATTCGGCTTGTCCGTGAACGATATTGTTTACAGTTATTACGGTGACCGCAGTGGCACCAAACTGGCGAGCAAACTTAATGGCTCCATGTCTGACAAGGCACCCCTAGAGGTCCGCCAGGACATTATCAAATGGGCGCAACAAGGCGCGCCACAAGACCAATGGGAATCACACTTCAAGCAGGTGTTTGCGCAGCATTGCGTCATGTGCCACAGCAACATCCCCGGCATCCCCAACTTTAACAACTATGATGAAGTTAAGGCGCGCGCAGAGGTGAATGAGGGCGCAACGATCAGCGGCCTGACGCGGGTGTCGCATATACACCTGTTTGGCATCAGTTTCATTTTCTTTTTTATCGGCCTGATTTTCAGTTTTGCCGTGAATGTGCCCAAACCTGCCAAAATCATTGCCATCGCCTTCCCGTTTGCTTTTCTGATTATGGACGTGATGTCGTGGTGGCTGACCAAGTTGTCACCACACTTTGCCTGGTTGACGATTATCGGTGGCATTGGCTACAGCCTGGCCTCCAGTTACATGTGGGTGATCAGCATGTATCAAATGCTGGTACTGTCCCGCAATGGCAAAGTCTACGGCAATGCCTGGGCGCAGGACTTATAAGCGACGACGCATTCGTTAACGCTATCGCGTTAAATACGTTTAAAAACCGCACAGTTGTGCGGTTTTTTTATTTGCAGTCTAGCCTTGATAGGGTATTTGCGCGAAAATAGATGCTTAACTATCAAAACCTCTGAATTTTCATGAATCTGCACGAATACCAAGCCAAACAACTCCTGCAAAAATATGGTTTGGCCACACCGGCTGGCCTGGTCGTTCAATCCGAAGAAGCCGCTGCGGCAGCCACCAAAGAACTGGGCGGTGAAGCCTGGGTGGTCAAAGCCCAGGTGCATGCCGGCGGTCGCGGCAAAGCGGGTGGCGTCAAAGTGGTTAAATCTGCATTAGAAGCGCAAACCGTGGCAGGTAGCCTGCTTGGCAAGCATTTGGTGACTTACCAGAATGCGCCGGATGGCCAACCCGTGCATCAGGTGCTGGTGGAGCAAACCCTGCCGATTGCACGTGAGCTTTATCTTTCGATGCTGGTAGACCGCACGCTGGAACGCGTGGTTATGGTCGCTTCCAGCGCAGGCGGCATGGATATTGAAGAGATTGCGGCCACCCAGCCAGAAAAAATCCTGCAGGAAGTCTGTGACCCGCTCAATGGACTGGTGGACTTTCAGGCGCGCAACCTGGCGTTTGGCTTGGGCCTGAGTGGTGACCAGATTGGAGCGTTTACCAAGCTGGCCAAAGGCCTGTACAAATTGTTTAAAGACAATGACTTGTCACTGCTCGAAATTAACCCGCTGATTGTAACCGCTGAAGGAAAACTGGTGGCGCTGGATTGCAAAATGACGGTAGATGACAACGCACTTTACCGTCAAAAACCGTTTGCAGAGATCCGTGACTGGTCACAAGACGATGCCAAAGAAGCGGAGGCCCATCATAGCGGCCTCAATTACATTGCCTTAAATGGCAACATTGGTTGCATGGTGAACGGCGCTGGCCTGGCCATGGCGACCATGGACTTGATCAAGCTGCATGGCGGCATGCCTGCCAATTTTCTGGATGTCGGCGGCGGCGCAACGGCTGAGACCGTGACCAAGGCCTTCAAAATCATCCTGGCTGACGCTAATGTGAAAGCGATTCTGGTCAATATTTTTGGCGGCATCATGCGTTGCGACATCATTGCCACCGGCATTATCACCGCAGTCAGAGAGGTGGGCATGACCATTCCGGTCGTGGTGCGGCTGGAAGGGACCAATGTCGAATTGGGCAAGCAGATGCTGCGTGAGAGTGGCCTGAATATTATTTCTGCAGAAGGGCTGACCGATGCCGCCCAGCAAGCAGTCAACGCAGTGAACAAGGGTGTGTAGTCATGGCGATTTTAGTCAATAAAGATACCAAAGTGTTGTGCCAGGGCTTTACCGGCAAACAAGGGACGTTTCATTCCGAACAAGCGCTGGCTTATGGCACCAAAATGGTGGGTGGCGTGACGCCAGGCAAAGGGGGCCAGCGCCATCTGGAGCTGCCCGTATTCAATACCATGCGCGAAGCCGTGAAGGAAACCGAAGCCAATGCCAGCGTGATTTACGTGCCGCCGCCATTTGCCGCTGACTCCATTCTGGAAGCCGCAGATGCAGGCATTGAGCTCATTGTCTGTATCACCGAAGGCATTCCGGCTCTGGACATGCTCAATGTCAAAGCGGCGCTGCGCGCTAATGGCACCAAACTGATCGGCCCAAACTGCCCAGGCGTGATCACACCGGACGAATGCAAAATCGGCATTATGCCGGGCAGCATCCACAAACGTGGCAAGGTCGGCGTCGTGTCACGCTCTGGCACCCTGACTTACGAGGCTGTCCATCAGACCACGGCCCTGGGCCTAGGCCAGACCACCTGTGTCGGCATTGGTGGCGACCCGATCAAAGGCTTGAACTTTATTGAATGCCTGGAACTCTTTCAGAAAGACGTGGAAACCGAGGCGATCATCATGGTTGGTGAAATCGGTGGCAGTGATGAAGAGGCTGCGGCTGACTACATCAAACACCATGTCACCAAACCGGTCGCTGCTTATATTGCCGGCTTAACCGCCCCCAAAGGCAAACGTATGGGCCATGCCGGGGCGATTATTTCCGGTGGTTCTGGCCGTGCAGAAGACAAGATTGCCGCCCTGGAATCCGCTGGCTGTGTTGTTGCAGCCTCCCCTGCTGGTCTGGGTGAGGCCGTCCTCGCGGCCATTCAACGCGCAAACGCATAAAGGAACTGGCATGTATCGTTGCTTACAGGCTCACCATCGCTGGACAGGCATCATTGTTAGCAGCGTACTGCTGATTGGCCTCACCTGGCCTGGCCTGTCTGCGGCGGCCGCCAGCAAAAAACCGATGGCCGAGGACAGCGCGCCTTTTCGCGATGATGAAGTGTCTTACCTGCTCATTGCCGCCGCCAAAGGCGACCTGGCCACGGTCAAAGCCTTGTTAAAAAGCGGCGCCAACCCGAATGTCACCGATGGCGACAAACTGACGCCCATCATGTATGCCGCCCGTAAAAACCAGGCGGAAGTGATCCGCGAGTTGTTAGCCGGTGGCGCCGACATTAATGCCAAAGATCAGGGTGGCTGGACAGCACTCATGTTTGCGGCCAAGAAAAATAATCTGGATGCCGCCAGAATGCTGATGGAAAAAGGTGCCGATGTTAAAGCCCGTGACCCGGCCGGCTGGAGCGCCCTCGGCCTGGCGGCCACCTCCGGCTACAGCGAACTGGTGGGCCTGATTATCGCGCGTGGTTTTGATGCTAATGTGCGGTCTTCGGATGGGAAAACTGTGCTCATGTATGCGGCCAAAAGTGGTGATGTACCCACCATTACCACGGTATTAACCAAAGGCGCTGACGCCAATCTCAAAGACAAGCTGGGCACCACTGCGCTCATGATTGCCGCCCGAGAGGGCCATGCCGCCGCCGTGAGCTATTTGGCAGAACATGGTGCAAAAGTGGATGAGGAAGATGAACATGGCTGGACAGCCCTGACTTGGGCGGTGAAGAAAAATCAGCTTGAAGCAGCCAAAACACTGCTTGAGCATGAAGCAGATGCCAACCAGAAAGACAGCGAAGGCACGCCCTTGCTGCACCTGGCAGTGAGCAACAATGCGCCGGAAATGGCGCGATTGCTGCTTGAACATGAGGCCAATGTCAAAACACGTGATCAATACGGTTTGACCGCTTATGTCTATGCCCTCAAAGGCCAAAACCCGGCCATGGTAGAACTGATCAAGGCTGCGGGTGGCAAGTATTAAGCCCTGCAGCCCATCCTGAATGAAAAGCAGATGAAACTTGCAATTGCTCAAATGAACTGCATGGTCGGTGCCATGCAGCAAAATGCGGAACACATTCTGGCGCAAGCCGAAGAGGCTTATCGAGCGGGCGCACGCCTCTTACTGACACCAGAACTGGCGTTATGTGGCTACCCTCCAGAAGATTTGCTGTTCAGACAGGATTTTTATCACGCCAACACGCAGGCACTCAATTGGCTAGTGCAGCGTCTGCCTCACGACATGGCAGTCATTGTTGGACATCCTGATGAAGTGGCAGGCAAACGCTACAACGCTGCTTCGGTAATCCATACTGGCAGGATACAGGCGACCTATCATAAACATCACTTGCCCAACTACAGCGTCTTTGATGAAGAGCGCTATTTTGAGGCGGGTCAATTGCCCGTGGTGTTTGAATGGCATGGCGTACGCTATGGCGTGCTGATCTGTGCGGATAGCTGGGAGTCAGGCCCTGCCCTGCAGGCCCTGCAAGCTTCGGCACAAGTGCTGCTGACGATCAATGCCTCACCTTACCATTTGCACAAACAGCAGACACGTTACCAGGTATTGCGCGACCGCATCCGCGAAACCGGGCTACCCATGGTCTATGCCAACATGGTCGGCGGCCAGGACGAACTGGTGTTTGATGGCGCGTCTTTTAGCATGAACCGGTTGGGAGAACTGGTGCAAGAGCTGCCCATGTTTGAAGCCGGGCTGGCTTACCTGACCATAGACGGCACGACCCCCTTGGCCACCGACATTACGGCGCCGTTGAGCACCGAATCCGCCGTATATAAAGCGCTGGTACTGGGTCTGCGTGACTATGTCAATAAAAACAAATTCCCCGGGGTGGTGCTAGGCCTGTCTGGTGGCATAGATTCCGCCCTGACACTCGCCATCGCCGTGGATGCACTGGGTAAAACGCGCGTCAAAGCAGTGATGATGCCCTCTGAATTTACCGCCGGCATCAGCGTGGCAGATGCCGCTGAAATGGCACAACTGGTTGAGGTTGAGTACAGCGTATTACCCATCAAACCGCTATTTGAAGGATTTTGTGCGACCTTGTCTGAGGAGTTTTCCGGCAAGTCTTTTGATACCACCGAAGAAAACCTGCAGGCCCGCATCCGTGGCATGCTACTGATGGCCATCAGTAACAAGTTTGGCAGCCTGGTGCTCACCACCGGCAACAAGTCAGAAACCGCTGTCGGCTACAGCACCTTATACGGTGATATGGCGGGTGGCTTTGCCTTGATCAAGGATGTACCCAAAACCCTGGTTTACAAGCTGGCAACCTACCGCAATGGCCTGAGCCGGGTGATCCCTGAGCGGATTATCACACGTGCCCCTAGTGCCGAGCTCAGAGAAAACCAGACCGACCAGGACAGCTTACCGCCCTATGAGGTCTTGGATGCCATCATGGAAGCCTACGTCGAAAAAGACCTGAGCATCGCGCGTATCATCGAAATGGGGTATACCGCCAGTGATGTGCAGCGCGTGACCCGCCTGATTGATCGCAATGAATACAAGCGGCGGCAAGCGGCAGTGGGTGTCAGGATTACAGAGCGCGGCTTTGGCAAGGACCGTCGCTACCCGATCACCTGTAACCTGTCATTTTAAGTGCGCGACACGCGAGGCCTTGTGAGGCATGCACAGGACATTTGTATAAAAAGCACTGCTTGCGTAAAATGCCATTGAGAGATTTATCCACGGAGCACATATGAAAAAAGTAGAAGCCGTTATTAAGCCTTTTAAACTGGACGAAGTGCGTGAGGCGTTATCTGCGATTGGCGTCAATGGACTGACAGTCACCGAAGTCAAGGGATTTGGTCGCCAGAAAGGTCACACCGAGTTATATCGTGGCGCAGAATATGTCGTCGACTTTCTGCCAAAAATCAAAATTGAAGTGATTCTAGGATCAGACATGGTAGAAAGTGCGATCGAAGCCATTATCAAGGCCGCCCATACCGGTAAAATCGGTGATGGCAAGATTTTTGTCTCTTCCGTCGAACAAGTGATCCGTATCCGTACTGGTGAAACTGGCGAAGCCGCCATTTAAGCTTTTTTCAATGATCCGGTGACTTTTCCCAAGTCACCCTTTCTTGCCTGATGTTGCATGTCTTTCACACTGATTAAAACCATCCTGCTTCTTTCCACAGCCAACTTGTTCATGTTGTTTGCCTGGTATGGTCACCTGAAAGACTTGCATCAAAAACCGCTTTGGATCGCCATTCTCATCAGTTGGGGCATCGCCCTGATTGAATATTGTTTTCAGGTACCCGCCAACCGGATTGGCTTTACCCAACTCAATCTGGCGCAACTCAAAATTCTGCAAGAAGTCATCACACTGGTGATATTCGTCCCGTTTGCCGTCATGTACATGCAGCAGCCACTCAAGTGGGATTACCTGTGGGCAGGCTTATGTATGATGGGGGCAGTCTACTTTATTTTCCGCACTTGATTCAAACTGTCAGAGAAATGATGGTTAAGAAACAGCGCATACGCAATAAAAAGCCTCACTTAAGTGAGGCTTTTTATTTTTAGTCGTTACTAGCAAAAATCTGCCTGACAGCCGCCAGGTCTTCGGGTGTATCCACGCCGCTGGCAGGCGCGTGATCAGTCACGCTAACGGCGATCTGGTAGCCATGATACAGCACGCGCAATTGTTCCAGGCTTTCAATGCTTTCCAGCGTGGTGACTGGCAAGCTGGCATATTGCTTCAAAAAGCTGACACGATAGGCATAAATGCCAATGTGACGATATGCGGTGAGGGGCTGCTGGCGATCTGCCGTGTCCCGTGCAAATGGAATCGCCGCGCGACTAAAGTACAGCGCGCGCTGCTTGGCATTGAATACCACCTTGACCACATTCGGATTTGTGAAAACCGTCTCGTCATGAATGGCATGGCAAGCGGTAGACATCACCGCCTGTTCATCATTGGCCAAGGTTTGGGCCACCTCGTTGATCAGCACCGGATCAATCAAAGGTTCATCGCCCTGCACATTGACGACGATGGTGTCGTCCGGCCATTGCATGGTTTGTACTACTTCAGCAATGCGGTCTGTGCCAGAAATATGATCGGCCCGCGTCATCACTGCAGTGATCTGGTGCTGCGCGACAGCTTGCAGAATTTGCGCATGATCGGTGGCCACGACCACCTGATTTGCCAGGCTTTTGGCTGCCTGCTCAGCCACGCGGACCACCATGGGTTTACCGGCAAGATCAAGCAAGGGTTTGCCCGGCAGCCGGGTACTGGCAAAACGGGCTGGAACAACAACTTTAAACATGGTTATTCAGCGTATTCATGCTCTTCCAGGCGACGCGCTTCGTCTTCGAGCATGACCGGGATGCCATCGCGTACCGGATAAGCCAGGCGGGCCCCTTTGGACACCAGCTCCTGCTTTTGTTTGTCATACACCAGCGGTCCTTTGGTCACCGGACACACCAGAATTTCCAAGAGTTTAGGATTCATGCCTATTTCCTTTGCATTGTTGCAAACGTCTGATGACGTTTTCCGTCAGGGAAGGATGATCACCAAGCGGCGTGATTTGCGCACTGACTGGCAAATACCAGGCGTTGGTTAATCCCAGATGCTGACATTTTACGGCATCTTTTTCTGTCATCAGTATGGTTTTTTGTTTAAACGGCAGGAAGTCTTCCTTGCGGTAAGCATGGTGGTCGGCAAAGGCGACGGTTTCACAGGTAATGCCCAGATTGGAGACGGTATTAAAAAACCGTTGTGGGTGACCGATGCCGGCAATTGCAACCAATGCCCGCTGCTGCAACTCGGCATTCGACAGATGCGTATTCAGGTCTGTGACTGAGGTCCAGCGGCCCACTTCCAGGCCAACGACATAATGCGCCACAGGCCAGGGGCCGGCAGGGACCTGACCACTTTCTACGATGATATCCACGGTTTGCAAACGGCGCAATCGCTCACGCAATGGCCCGGCAGGGAGTAAGTGACCATTGCCGATACTGAGTGGCCGCTGCACAACGGCAATTTCGATATCCCGCTGAAGCGCATAGTGCTGCAAGCCATCATCACACAGAATCACATTGACTTCAGGATGCGCCTGCAGCAAGGCTAGACCGCCTGCCACACGGTTGGCATCGACCCAGATCGGACAGCCAGTACGCCCGGCAATCAACACCGGCTCATCGCCCAGTGACTGCGGCAAGCTATCAGGCGTCACCTCGCCGGTGTGTTGTCCGCCATAGCCGCGGCTCAAAATCCCGGGATGGTAGCCAGCGGCAAGCAGCTGCTGCGCCAAATAAATCACCACCGGCGTTTTACCGACCCCACCTACAGAGAGGTTGCCGACCACCACCACCGGCACAGGCAAGGCCTGGCTGCTCAACAACCCCACCTGGTAACACAGGCGCCGCAAGCCAGACAATACCGCAAACAGCATGGACAACGGCAGCAGCAAGGCTTGCGCCCATCCCATCCCCTGCCACTGTTTTTCAAACCAATGCCGCAACATCAGTCGTCTTGAAACTGCTTGTGATACAGCCGGCTGTAATACCCGCTTTGTGCCAGCAGGCTGGTATGCGATCCAGTTTCGATGATTCTGCCCTGATCCATGACCAGAATCCGGTCTGCGTTCTCTACGGTACTCAAGCGGTGCGCAATCACGATCGTCGTGCGGTTTTGCATTAAGCGATCCAGCGCCATCTGTACATGTAGCTCGGACTCACTGTCCAAGGCAGACGTCGCCTCATCCAGCAGTAACACCGGCGCATCCTTTAAAATGGCACGTGCAATCGCCAGGCGCTGGCGCTGCCCGCCGGACAAACGGACACCCCGGTCACCGATTTCGCTTTGCAGGCCTTGCGGCATGTGCTCGATAAACTCCCAGGCATTAGCCGCTTTGGCAGCGGCAATGACCTCTTCCTCAGTCGCCTCGCGCAAGGCACCATAGGCAATATTGTTGTAAATGGTGTCGTTAAACAAGACGATATCCTGGCTGACCAGTGAAAACTGTTCGCGCAAGTTCTCCAGGCCATACTCGCGGATATCCACGCCATCCAGCAAAATACTGCCTTCTTGCAGCCCATAGAAGCGTGGTAGCAAATTGACCAGTGTGGTTTTGCCACTGCCGGAACGACCAACCAGCGCCACCTTCTCGCCAGCGCGTATCGTGGCGTTAATGTGGTCCAGTGCGTTGTGTTTGGCCTGCGGATAACGCAAGGTCACGTCTTTAAACACCAGATAGCCCTGCGCGCGGCCAATCCGATGGTGGCCATGATCCTCTTCGGATGCCAAATCCAGCACCTCAAAAATACTCTGCGCCGCCGCCAGGCCCACTTGCAAGTCCTCGTTAGCCGAAGTGATGTGTTTGATCGGTGCAATCAGCATCATCAATGCGCCGATAAACGCGGCAAACTCGCCTACCGTAAATTGTCCCAGGGCATAATAGACCACCAGCCCTAAAGCCAGCGCCGACAACACCTCAATCACAAAGCTGTTCAGCCCCGAGATACGCGCACTGCGCAATTCGAGCTGGCGGTTTTTACCGACCACATCGCCAAAGCGCGTGTTCTCAAAATTTTGCGCGCCAAAAATTTTCACAATACGCTGCGCGGCAATCGCCTCTTCCGCCGTTTTGGTAATCTCGCCAACGGCTTGCTGTACCCGTTTGGCATTTGCGCGTAGCTTGGGCGTAGTCTTGGATAAATACAGCCCCATCAGCGGCGTCACCAATGCAAATACCAGGGTCAGTTTCCAGTCCAGATACAGCATGTAAGCAATCAGGCCTATCACGGTCAGGATATCCCGTACTACGTTATGGGCCGAACGCGTGACGACAATCGATAGCCGCTCGGCATCATAGGTCATCTTGGACACCAGCGAGCCATTGGAATGCATGTCAAAAAAACTCACTGGCAACAACATCAGCTTGGCAAACACCTGTTTACGCATCACTTCGACCACCAGCCTGGTCACAGCGCGCAAGCAGTAAATCGAGAAGAATGAAGCCACAGCGCGAACGACCATCAAGCCAACCAGCATCAGCGGCAAAGTAAATGCTTCCTGCACCGAATGCTGGACAAAGCCTTCATCGGTGACTTTTTTAATCAGGGCCAGAAAAGCGGTGTTACTGAGCGACAACACGGTGGTTGCCACCATGGAGACCAGAAAATAAAACTTGTAACGCCAGGCATATAAAAACAGGCGCTTATATAACAGTTTGGGATTGACGATTTTAGGTAAATCGACTTTTTGTTTGCGGGCCATGCGGGTTCTCTGATTACTTAAAAACAAGCAAGCCCGTCGGTCACAACGGGCTTGCCTGGCACTAAACGGGACAGCTCACAAACAGCCACCACACATTAGTGGCTGTTTACCTGTGTGGCAAAGGTGATATGTGTGTAATTCGCCATCCGGGAGGCTTCCATAATATTCACCACAGACTGGTGCGAGGCCTTGCCATCGGCATTAATGATAATGGTCGGCTCTTTGTCTGCCGGACCGGCCTTGCCTGCTTCGATCAAGGCGGCTGACAAATCAGACACCACGGCGCCATTCGCTTCTTTGCCATTCACCAGGCAACGGCCGCTGGCATCGACCTCCACGGTAATGGTCAATGGTTTTTCTTGAGGGGCATTGGCATCCGCGGTCGGCAAGTTAATCTGCAACTCACTGGTACGTGAAAAGGTTGCACTCACGATCAGGAAAATAATAATCACCAGCAACACGTCAATCAACGGAATAAAGTTGATTTCGAGCTCTTCGTCGCGGCTACCACGTTTAAAGTTCATGAGACTGCCTTTTTTTATCCTGTCGCAAAATGCTTATCCGCGGTCGCCGTGGATGATTTCTACCAGTTTAACGGCTTGCTGCTCCATATCCACCAGAAAACCGTCCACTTTGCTCTTGAAATAACGATAGGCAATCATCGAAGGCACCGCCACCACAATCCCGGCCGCCGTGTTGTACAAGGCCACCGAAATGCCTCGCGCAAACTGTGCCACATCGTGACCACTGTTCGTGAATGAGCCAAACAGCTCGACCATCCCGATCACCGTCCCCAGTAGCCCCAGCAAAGGTGCTACAGTGGCAATGGTCCCCAGGGTGGGCAGGTATTGTTCCAGCTTGTGTGCAACCGCACGGCCGGTTTCTTCAATCGCTTCTTTGGTAACCTCACGTGAGTGCCCCATATTCGCCAACGCACTGGCAAAAACGCGACCAAGTAAAGAGTGTGCTTCGAGGCGGCTTAAGGTTTCACGCGTGACGCCGCCCTGCTTTAACCAGTTTTGCACTTCAGGCAATAACTGGTCCGGGGTGACAACTGAAGCTCTCAAGGCCCAGAATCGCTCGACAATAATGGCAAACGAGATCACAGAAGCGATAACCAGAGGCCAGATTGGCCAACCGGCCGCTAAAATAATTTCCCACACAGTGATGACTCCAATGGTTTTTTTAAACTTCCGCTACTTTAGCGTTAACCTGCCCTGAGGGCAAGTTTTGTGCGGTATCTAAGCGGTTACAAAAGCGCTTTTGCACAATGTGGGCGATCGCAGAGGCAGTCAATCCCAATAATGCGGCTCAACCTGGCGCCAGGTCAAGACCGTTGGGTGATTGCCCTGTGTAAAATCCAGCATCACCGCGCCATGCTGATCTGAGCGATAGCGTTGACTGTCTATCGCTTCGTAGCGTGATAACACCGCCTGCTTGGGGTGGCCGAACCGGTTAAGATAGCCCACCGTGGCAATCGCGATGCTGGGTTTTACCGCCTGGACAAACGCAGGACTGGAGGAGGTTTTGCTGCCATGATGCGGCATGGTCATCACCGTAGAAGCCAGATTTTTCCCAGACTGCTCCAGCAACCGTTGCTCACCATATTGTTCGATATCCCCTGTCAATAACAGACTGCCATGGGCAGAGATCACCTGAATCACACAGCTTTTATCGTTATCTTTAAGGGGAGTTTCTGGTTGCGCCAAAGGATAAAGCACCTTGAAACTGACCTGGTCCCATTGCCAATGCTGTCCGGCCTGGCAAGCAAGATGTGGCATGCTTGCCGCCTGCGGAATCGCCTGCAGTTGCTCAAAAAAAGCCGCGTCTGTGCCGAGTGAGCTTAACAAGTGTGTGGCTGGCACGCCAGCCAGCACCGAGGCCATGCCACCGACATGATCATTATCGTCATGCGAGACCACCGCCAAATCCAGCCGGGACAGGCCCAAGTGGCGCAAATAAGGCAGCACAATCCGTTGACCGGCATCACTGTCTTCATGATAGACCGGCCCCGCATCGTAGAGCATGGCATGGCTAGCCGTTTGCACCAGCACACTCAAGCCCTGGCCGATATCCAGCACAGTGACGCGCATGTCCCCTGGCTTGAGCACTGACGGGGCAGGCAAGCATAAAGGCAACCAGAGTAGCAGCCCAAACCAGCGTAATGGCCAGCCTTTGGGTAACAGTAACACCAGCATGCCTAACATTGCCAGCAGCCAGGCAGACAGTGACGGTGTAGGCAGATACCAGACTGCCCAGGATAATTGGCTGAACCAATGTAATAGCCAGGCCAGTCCCTGCCACAGCTGTGCTGCCAGCATTAACAAGGCATCCACCGGCAACATAGCGCCGGCAATCGCCAGTGGCACCACGCCCAGGCTAACCAGTGGAATCGCCAGAGCATTGGCAAACGGGGACACCAGAGACACCTGGTTAAACAATAGGATCAGGATAGGCACAAAGGCCAGCGTAATCATGCTCTGTGTATGCACCGCGGCCCGCCAGGCACTCGGTGGACGCAAGCGTCCGCCCATGCCAAAGGCGAGCAAGGCCACTGCGCCAAAAGACAACCAGAAACCCGGCGCCAGCACCGCCCAGGGATCCAGCACGACGACCACCCAGAGTGCCACACTGAGTATCCAGGAAAAAGGGAGTTGGCGGCGCAGACTGAGCATGCCTAGCATGGTCAGCAACATCCATAAGGTACGCTGTGTCGGAATGGAAAATCCGGCCAGGGCGGAATAAACCACCGCCACTAACGCCCCACCCACCCGGGCCGCCAGTGTGGAGGGCACATATAGCGCCCAGCGCGGTTGCTTTCGCCACACCCAGCCCGTCAATAAATAACCGAGGCCAGCCAGCATCGTAATATGCAGGCCAGAAATACTGATTAAATGATTAATCCCGGTATCGACAAACAATTGCCAGTCCGCACGCGAGATCTGGCTATCATCACCGATAACCAAAGCGCGCAGGACGCCACTGGCCGGGCTGGGTCCCAGCACCTGCTGGATTCGCTCCCCCACCAGCGCTCGCCAGTGCGCAACCATGGCAGCGGGTTGCCAGACCATGGCTTGCAGCTTGCGCATCGGTGCTTTGGAGACTATAGAGCCTGCCGCGCCGACTTGGTTGGCCAGGCACCAGGCAGCATAATCAAAACCATGCGGATTGCGCGTGGCATGGGGTCGTTTGAGCTTGACGGTGAATTGCCAGCGCTCTCCTGCTTGTAATAACGGTAAAGCATTGCGCGACGTGGCCGGGGCATGACGATATGACTGCTCGTAGAGATGCAAGCGCAGCCTGGGGGGCAACGGGCAATGTGCGTTGAAGGTGCGCTCAACGGCAACATCCACATGCTGGCCTCGTGCATCGCGCGCTGGCACGCTCACAATCACAGCTTGAATCTTGAGTGGCTGTTGTTCACACGCCTGAGACAGAGCCGTTTGCAAGCGCCAGGCCGCGCGCGCCTGCGCCCAGGCAAAGCCGATGGCAGCCACCAGCAAAATACAGCCAAGCCGACGGCAAAAAAGGCGAACCGCTGAGGTTAGCCTGACACCCCCGATATGGCGACTGTTCGCCAGTAGCGCGACCAGTCCCAAGGCTGCTAGCCAGCCCAGCCAAACCGGGAGCGACCATAATTGCGCTTGTTGCTGAAACAGCCAGACACCGAATAATAATCCCAGTGTGGCGCCCGGCAACATGACGGCTACTCGTCAGCCAGTCCTTGTGCGTCCGGCAACAGGGGTTGCAAGCGCCCATCCTGCAAACGATATTGCTGATGCATGCGTGCCGCCAGCGACAGATCATGAGTCACGACCACCAGCGCAGTGCCCTGTTGCGCCTGGATCTGCAACAGTAACTCAAACACTTGTTGTGCCGTTTGCCGGTCCAGGTTGCCGGTTGGTTCATCGGCCAATATGCAGCGTGGCTGAGTGACTAATGCACGGGCCAGGGCCGCGCGCTGACGCTCACCGCCTGACAACTCACCAGGGGTATGTTGCAGACGATGCGCCAGACCGACCTGCGTCAAGTAATGTGCAGCCTTTTCCAGCGCCTGCGCCCGTGGCATGCGACGAATCAGTAGCGGCATGGCCACATTTTCCAGCGCACTGAACTCTGGCAGCAAGTGATGAAACTGATAGACAAAGCCCAGATACTGGTTACGCATGGCACTTTTTTCAACTTCGGAGAGCCTGGTTAACGGCTTGCCCAGCCACTGCACCTCGCCATGCGTAGGCGCGTCCAGACCGCCCAGCAAATGCAACAAGGTACTTTTACCACTGCCCGAAGCGCCAACAATCGCCACATGATCACCTGCCGCCAGTTGCAAGTCGACCCCGGTCAGCACCGAGGTATCCAGCGCTTCATACCGCTTGGCCAAGCCCTGGCACTGCAATACCCAATTACTCATAACGCAAGGCCTCCGCCGGATTCATACTCGCCGCACGGGCACTGGGATACAAGGTCGCGACCAGACTGAGCAGGATAGACAGGCCCACAATCGCCGACACATCCGACCACATCAGCTTGGAAGGCAAATCACTGATGTAATACACGTCTTTGGACAAAAACTGCACATTAAAAGTATGTTCAATCCAGGGCACCACAGTCTCGATATTGAGGGCCAACAACACGCCAAGCACCGCCCCCGACAAGGTGCCGATAATGCCTATCATCGCGCCTTGCACCACAAACATTTTGCGTATGCTTTGCGGGGTTGCGCCCATGGTGCGCAGGATGGCAATATCCGCACGTTTGTCAGTTACCGCCATCACCAGTGTAGAGACAATATTAAATGCTGCCACCGCCACGATCAGCGCCAAAATAATAAACATCACTCGTTTTTCGAGCTGGATCGCCTTAAAGAAATTGGCATGTTGCTGGGTCCAGTCAGTGACGTAATAATTGGGTCCCAGCGCCTGCACCAGCTCGCGGCTGACGCGGTCGGCCATAAACAAGTCATCCAGCTTGAGTCGCAAACCAGAAACCTGATCACCCAGCCGGTAGAGCTTGGCCGCATCGTCCAAATGAATCAAGGCCAGGCCCGCATCATACTCATACATGCCAACCTGAAAAATCCCGGCCACGGTAAATTGCTTAATGCGTGGCACCAATCCCGCCGGAGTCACCTGCCCTTGCGGCGCCATCAACACCACCTTGTCGCCAACACGCACGCCCAGCGCCAGCGCCAGGTCTGCCCCCAATACAATATTGAATTGGCCTGGCTGCAAATCGGTCAGCTTGCCAATTTTCATCTGGGTTGCCAGGTCAGAAACTTTGCCTTCCTGTGAAGGTAACACGCCACGAATCAGCAAGCCCTGCACCGCTTCGTCATGCGTCAACATGCCTTGCGCCATGATGTAAGGCGCCACACCGGTGATGGGGCTGGCAACCGCCTTGGCCGGAATCTGTTCTATCTGCTGCTGCAAATGCTGCCAGTCCGGCAACCCGGCTTCAAAGCTACGCACTTCAATATGCGAAGCCACGCCTAAAATGCGCTTTCTGAGCTCATCCTGAAAGCCGTTCATGACCGACAACACGACAATCAGGGCCATCACACCGAGGGCAATGCCTATCATGCTGGTGAGGGAGATAAACGAAATAAAGTGATTGTTGCGTTTGGCGCGTGTATAGCGCCAGCCTATCCAAAACTCATAAGGCAGGCGCCGCGCGAGCGCGCTGAAAAAGGTGTCATTCTTCATGGCCGCATCTTAACAGCTTTTAATGGCATCGCGATACCTGCCCACATTGAAAGCGCAACTCAACCCAGGCGCCCCTCAACAGTTTGTCAGCCAAATCCGACCCAAAAATGCGGGCATGGCCGACTGAACCCGGGCAAGCTTGCCTTTAAGATGCACTCAGGTCGATGGCATGTACATCGACTGACACAACGATCTAAATCAAGAATGTAATCATAGGAGACTCGAGATGAACAAAGACATTTTCGAAGGCAACTGGAAGCAGCTTAAAGGCAAAGTCAAAGAACAATGGGGAAAACTGACCAATGATGACTTGGATGTGATCGAAGGCAAACGCGACCAGGTCGCAGGCAAAATCCAGGAACGCTATGGCATCACCAAGGATGAAGCCGAGAAACAGCTCAAAGCCTGGGAAGACAAACACCGCCACTAAGGCCTGTGCCATACCCACTTAGCATGATGCAACGCTTGGCGTTTTAGCATCATTGTCTAAGCAGAGGCGCCCCGCAGGACAAGCCCAGCTTGTCCTGCGTTGTATCTGCCTATCAGGCCTTAACCTGTATTGCGCAAACTGGTAGCAATGCCATTAATGGTCAGCGGAATGGCCCACTTGAGTTTTTCATCGGTTTCTCCATTGCGGTAACGCTGTATCATTTCCACCTGCAAGTGATTGAGCGGATCCAGATAGGGCAAGCGGTCGCGAATGGACTTGGCGATGACCGGCTGAGTGGCCAGACGTTGCGTGGTGCCCAGCAGCAGATTGACCGCGTCGGTGGTCAGCTTGTGTTCATGCGCAATGCGGCTGAAAATTTCTTCGCGCAAGGCCTTGTCAGCCAGCAAATGGGCATAATGGCGGGCCACGATCAGGTCGGTTTTGGCCAGCACCATATCGACGTTGTTGATCAGGGTATTAAACAGCGGCCAGTGTGCCTGCATCTCCAGCAACATTTCCAGACGCGCCTGCTTCAAGGCTGGGTCGTGCGCTAAAAACTGGTGAATGGCGCTGCCCAGACCATACCAGCCTGGCAGCAGCAAGCGGCACTGCCCCCATGAGAATCCCCACGGAATCGCCCTTAAATCCTCAATCCGTCGCGTCGATTTGCGCGCGGCGGGCCGGCTACCCAGATTGAGTCCGGCAATTTCCTCAATCGGCGTGGTATTGAAAAAGTAATCGGCAAAGCCCGGGGTTTCATAAACCAGGCTACGGTAGCTGGTCATCGCCGTGGCTGAGAGGGCTTCCATCACGCTTTCAAACGCACGCCGTTTGGCGGGCTCCAGCTGGTCGGCCGGGAACAAGGTGGCATCCAGCGTCGCCGCAATCAGGGTTTCCAGATGCTGGCGGCCGACCACCGGGTCTGCATAACGCGTGGAGATGATTTCGCCCTGTTCGGTCAGGCGAATCTGGCCATCGACGGTGCCGATGGGTTGCGCCATGATGGCCTGATAGGTTGGGCCACCGCCGCGGCCAACCGTGCCGCCACGGCCATGGAACAGGCGCAACTTGACGTTGGCCTGGTTAAACAGTTCCACCAGCGAAATTTCCGCTTTATACAACTCCCAGTTCGAGGTCAAAAAACCGCCATCCTTGTTGCTGTCCGAATAGCCCAGCATGACTTCCTGCTCATTGCCCTGGAAACGGATCACATGCCGGATGCCGATCAGGCTCAGCCATTTGCCCATGATCATGGGCGCGTCGCGCAAGTCGGCAATGGTTTCAAACAGTGGCACGATATTCAGATCAACCTGAATATTGGCCGAGCCCCACACGCCGCGCAACAAGCCAGCCTCACGTTGCAGCAAGGCCACTTCCAGCAGGTCAGACAAGGTTTCAGTGTGCGAAATAATATACTGGCGTACCGCATGCTCACCAAAGCGCTGGCGCACCTCGCGTACGGCTTCCAGCACGCCGATTTCCTTGTGCACCAGCTCGGAATATTGCTGAAAAGGCGAAAACAGCAGGCGCGGTTGCTTCAGTTCTTCGAGCAAAAGGCCGATTTTCTCTTCCTCGTTAAAACTGGCGTAGTCAAAATCGTAGCCCGCCTTATGTAACAGCTCGCTAATCACCGCTTCATGCACGTCAGAGGACTGGCGGATATCCACGGTGGCCAAATGAAACCCAAACGTGACGATGGCTTTAATCAACTTGCCCAGCCGCGGATAAATCAAGGCCTCGCCATGGTGACGGCGCAAAGAATCGGCAATGGTCTGCAAGGGGTGCAGCAAGGCCTCAGGATCTTCGTAAGGCTCGTTGCCGACTTCTTCCGGCAAACTCCAGCTGGCATCGGGTAGCAAATGGCTGGCGGTCACCAGCAAACGGTCATGCACGCCATTAAGCGCGAGCCGGTAGGGTTCATCCAGCCGATGCGATGACTGGTCGCGCGAAGCTTTCGCCAAGGCCAACACTGCGTCATCCACACCAACCACGCGCGTGGACACAGCCAGCTCGCGCTTGAGCGCGGCCAGCTCTTGCAGATAGAACTTGAACAAGGTGGTGGCCTGCAGGCGCACACTGTCGCGCAAGGTGGTGCCATTCACAAACGGATTGCCGTCACGGTCGCCACCAATCCAGCTACCCATGCGCAAAATACCTGGCAAGTCCATGCCGGGCAGCCAATCTGCCAGGTCGCGCTCGATATCCTGCAGGATTTCAGGGATCACATGTAAGAAGGTACTTTCGTAATAGGTCAGTGCGTTTTCAATCTCATTGAGCACACTGAGCTTGGAGTAGCGCATCATGCGGGTTTGCCACAAGGCCGACACCGCACCTTGCAACAATAGCTTGTTGCGTGCCAGTTGGCGCTCAGACACCATGTGCCCACGCTGCCCCAGCAACTCCGCAATCAGCTGCTCAATGTCCAGCACACTTTTACGCTGCACCTCGGTCGGATGCGCAGTCAGCACCGGTGAGATCAGTGCGTCCTGAAGCAGTTGCTGGATTTTTTGCGGCGCGATGCCAGAGGCCTTGATTTGTGCCAGCGTGTGCGACAACATGCCAGGCGCAGGTGTATTTTGCTGGCAATGGCCGAGTTCCTGCCCGTAAAGATCTTCGGCCAGATTCACCAGATGTTTGAAATAAGCCAGTGCACGCACCACGCGCACCGTATGCTCCAGACTCAGGTCAGCGAGCAACTGCTCAAGATCTAACGAAGCCTGCTGGTCATGATTCTGGTGAAAACGCAATGCGGCTTGCCGGATGGCGGCAATTTTCTGCGCAACCGCTTCGCCCTCCACCTCCAGAATGGCCTGATCAAGTAAATCACCTAACAACTGAATATTGTTGGACAGCCGCATTTCCGCCGTTAGCATGGCGTCGGCTGCAAGTTTTTTTATCATGATGCCTCTCCTCTAGCTTAGGTTATCCCTAGCAACAAGCAGGCCATCTAAAAAAAAGATTTTTTTACTTTAAAATCAGCGTATTGGAAGAAATGAAACTCAAGCCGCTCAGACGATGCGGTTCCCATGCACTGCCAACAGGCAAACCGGTGCACCGATTTGGGCCTCGAATCATATCGGCAACAGTCGCGTTGAACGCAGACTTTCCATTAGGCCCTGAAACGGCAAGGCCGCAGAGTTTGATGGATGTTTTGCGGAAATTTGCACAAGCAAAGACGCCGCAGCGATGCATCACATGGCGTTTCCTGAGGCATAATAGACAGATGAAATGCATCAACCTCGATCATTGGATGGCACAAATCCTGACCGTCTGGCAATCGTTGGCCGCGCAGAGCGTTTGGCTGCAGGATGGCTTTTTGCTGCTGATGTGCCTGATCATCGGCTTGCTGCTATTCCTGTTTGGGACCGTGATCGGGCTGTTTACGCAATCACTGTGGGGTATTTTTACAACGGGTCGCCAGGGCAGCGACGAAGAGCACAAGTAAATAAGCGCTATTCTGGCGTCAGCCAGCGGGCGATCGCGTCGAGCTCTGCCGCACTGTCGCTGTCAAAATCTGCATACTGATGACCGCCGGTTCTGGCATACCAGTATTCACTATTCCAACGGTCACCTTCTATTTTATGCAATACCGCATGTATCCAGTTGGCAGTGGGGTCACTATACGCCTGCGCAATCTGATGTGCGGCATGCCAATCTCCGGCTTGCGCCAGCCTCACTGCCTGCAATAACAATGTCCGGTTAGACATGCTTGGGATATTCAATCGTCCCTTTCTGGATGAATTCGATTTTATAGCCGTCCGGGTCTTCGATAAAAGCAATGACGATGGTGCCGTGTTTCATGGGCCCCGCCTCGCGCACCACTTTACCGCCCTTGGCCTTGACCAGCTCACACGCTTGATAGGCGTCATCCACTTCAATCGCCATATGACCATAGGCGGTGCCCATGTCATAATTAGTTTTGCCGTAGTTGTAGGTGAGCTCCAGCACGGTGTGGTCGTACTCGTTACCATAGCCGACAAACGCCAGTGTAAACTCGCCGTCAGGATAATCCTGGGTACGGATTAATTTCATGCCCAGTACGCCGGTATAAAAGTCGATGGAACGTTGCATATCGCCCACGCGCAACATGGTATGTAAAATCCGCATTGATATCTCCTTGATCTCTGATTTTTTTAATCTGTTGTGGACGTAACCGGTCCACTCGGCTTAACCCCGCGTGGCAACAATGCGCTGATATTTCTCCAGCAACTGTTCCTTAGTTTCGCGCCGCTCAGGGTCTAGCGGAATGCAGCTGATCGGGCAGACCTGCTGACATTGCGGTTTATCGTAATGGCCGACGCACTCGGTACACAAGTCGGGGTTGATTTCATAAATTTCTGCGCCTTGCGAGATGGCTTCATTCGGGCACACGGGCTCGCACACATCGCAGTTAATACATTCATCGGTAATAAATAAAGCCATGATTTTCTTTACATCGCTACAGAGGCGCCATCACTCAGGCGATCGCCAGTTTTTGCTTGATTGCCCGTTCGACGCCAGGTGAAACAAACTGGTTCACATCGCCTCCCAGGCGCGCCACTTCACGCACCAGGCTGGAGGAAATAAACATGAACTCTTCCGCCGGGGTCATGAACAGGGTTTCCAGTTTGGGATAGAGCTTGCGGTTCATGCCCGCCAACTGAAACTCATATTCAAAATCACTGGCCGCACGCAGGCCACGGATCACCATCTGCCCGCCCTGCGCCTGCACAAACTGCATGAGCAAACCGTCAAAGCCGACCACACGGATGTTATCACCTGCAAACACCGACTCTGCCAGCGCAACCCGCTCTTGCAGGCTGAACAAGGTTTGTTTGCTGGTGCTGCCAGCCACCGCCACAATCACTTGGTCAAACAGCTTGGCCGCCCTGCGCACAATATCCTCATGCCCCAGGGTGATGGGATCAAAGGTGCCTGGATAGACGGCAATTCTGGTTTTACTCATCGCTTGCTTCCGTAATCATCGTTGTGTCGTTGCTGGCTGCCGCTGACTTGATTGCCTTAATCCGTGCCAGCAGCCGCATCGGCTGACGCGGGTTGCAGCAGGTGAAAATAGACCTGACCCGCTTTGCCCGATTTGACCACCTGCCAGCATGCATCGGATTTTAACGCATATTCGGCCTCAACATATAGCCAGCCTTCAGGCGCCAAATGCCTGGGCAGCACAGGCAACAATTGCGCCAGCCAGTCCTGGCGATACGGCGGGTCACAAAAAATCACGTCAAACGGCTGTTGATTGCTGCTCAGAAAAGTTCTGGCATCCATTTGCTGGATGCGGGCCTGGGTCGCCTCCAGCAAACGCTGGTTCTGGCACAAAGCCGCATAAGGCGCTTTGGCCAATTCGAGCATGGTGACCGCTTTGGCATTGCGAGACAGCGCTTCAAACCCCAGGGCACCGGTCCCCGCAAACAAATCCAGGCAGGTTTTGCCTGTCAAGTCCTGGCCCAGCCAGTTAAAGACGGTTTGCCGCACGCGGTCTGGCGTAGGGCGTAGCCCTTCGGCATCGGGAAACTTGAGCACACGGCTACGCCATTTCCCGGCATTCAATCGTACCTGATTCATGAGCGGTGGTTGATTCGAATAAATAAAGCAGCATTATCCCAGATTTTGCACCCCGACTACCCATGGCCTGCGCTAAACCGAGGGTGCACCCAAGTCATCGTGTTATGATTTCGTTAATTCATCAAGGAATATTGCTATGGAGTTCTTATTTGGCTTTGGTCTGCTGGGCGGCGTGATCGCGCTGGCGCTGTCACTGTTTTGGGTATGGATGCTGATTGATTGCCTGGCCAATCAAAGTGAAGACAAGCTGGTGTGGTTTCTGGTGATTTTCTTTTTAAACCTGCTGGGGGCCTTTTTATACTACTGGCTGGCGAGAAAAAAGCGCATGGCTTAATCTGACCCCGCTCACCGCAACAGACACAAAAGCAAAAGCCGGCAAACTGCCGGCTTTTTTGTTATTCCGCACCAACGATCACGGTGGCAAAATGCTCAGGATGGATGCGGCGCTTGAACGCATCATTCACCTGTTGCACAGTGACGGCTGCGACCTTGTCATTAAAACTATCCAGGTAATCCAGCGGCAACTTGTAAAAGCCGATCATGTTCAGGTACTCCAGAATCTTGCTATTACTGTCTATACGCATGGGAAAACCACCAATCAGGTTATCCTTGGCCGCAGCCAGCTCCTTTTCTGTCACGCCTTGATCGACAAATTTCTGTACAGTGGCCATCACCAGTTTGAGCGCTTCTTCACTTTGCTCTTTTTTGGTTTGCAGCCCGATCTGGAACGGTCCCAACTGACTCATGGGCATAAAGTAGCTATACACGCTATACGCCAGACCGCGCTTTTCACGGACTTCCTCGGTCAGACGTGACACAAAGCCACCGCCGCCCAAAATATAGTTACCCACATACAGCGCAAAGAAATCTGCATCGCCGCGCTTATTGCCAGGCTGACCAACCAGGATGTGTGCCTGCATGGCCGGATGCGGCACTTTTTTCAGTTTAGGCGCAGACAACGCTGGCACGGCTGGGATATCGGCCACCGCAGGTCCTGCTGGCAAGCCGGCGCTCAGACGCTGCGCAATTTGCCGGGCCTGATCCGGGGTCAGATCCCCCATCAGGGCGATCACGGCAGACTTTGCCGTATAGTGGCTTTGATAAAACTGCCGCAACTGGCTCACCGTCAGCGATGGCACCGTACCCACTTCACCGTTTTGATCCAGGCTGTAAGGATGCATGCCGTACACCGCCTGCATAAAGGCTTTTTGCGCAATGCTATCCGGCTCCGTTTCGGCCTCTTGCAACGCGGCCACAATACGGGCTTGCTCACGGCTCACGACGGCTTCAGGAAAATCCGGCTGGTGTAACACCAGCGTAAACGCGTCCAGTGCGGCCTGCTGTTCGCTGGTCAAAGTACGTAACTTGAAGCTGGCGCGGTCTGCATCAAAACTGCCCCCCAACACCGCGCCCACATCGGCAAAGCGGTTAGTCAGCGTTTCCTCTGCCAACCCGCCCGCGGCCATACCCATCACATGATGGGTTAACGCGGCGGCGCCACTGCTGTCTGGCTGGTCATAAGCGCTGCCTGCACGAAAATTGATGCTGACATCCATCATGGGCAAGGCATGATTTTCAACAAAATAGACTTCGCTGCCCTCCGCGGTGGTCCAGTGCTGAATATTCAGTGCGGCGCATGCCAGGCTGGCATAGCCTTGTAGCAGGCTGATCAACAAGACGGTGTTGAATACCCGGTGTTTAAATAAAGTAACGACTTTCATGAAATTCCCAAATCAAACGTTCAAAGAACGGATTAATGTTGATGCGGCCGACCGGCGGACTTCTGGTTAGGATCCATCGGTTGTGGGTCCAGGCTGACCAGCGTCATTTGGTCTGCGACCAGATATTTTTTAGCCACGGCCTGCACTTGTTCAGAGGTGACCGCCTGCACGCGTGACGCATTGGTTTGTAGCAAGGATAAAGGGTAATGCATGGTTTCCAGCTGGCCGATCTGCATGGCCTGATAAAACATGGAGTCACGTTTGTAGACATCGGCGGCAATGACCGCGGCTTTCACTCGATGCAGCTCAGCCGGCGTGACGCCGTTGTTTTTGACTTCTTCAATTTGTGCCCAGATCGCCTTGATCAGCGCCTCTTGCGAGACGCCTTCACTTGGCGAGGCCGCCACCTCAAATGTCGAGGTTTGACCGCGGTTGGTACTGTCATACCCCGTGTCAATTTCAAGCGCAATCGCCTGCTCACGCACCAGTTTCTGGTTGAGGCGTGACGCATCATTGCCACTCAGAATGCTGGACAACACTTCAAGCGCATAAGGCTCCCAGTCCTGCTCGCTGTAAGCCGCCGCATTTTTGAGCGCGGGCGCGTGAAACCCCATCACAAAAAAGGGCAACTTGGCTGGCGCCTTCACAATGGCCCGGCGCTCACCAATCTGGGCGGGCTCCACCTGCGGCTTACGCACAGGTAAAGGCTTGGCAGCCAGTTTGCCAAAGTTTTTTTCAGCCAGCGCAAACACCTCCTGCGCCTTGACGTCACCGACCACCACCACTGTGGCATTATTCGGCGCATACCAGGTGCGGTACCACTCACGGGCATCATCAGCAGTCATATTTTCAAGATCATTCATAAAGCCGACCACCGGGCGGCCATAAGGATGGGCACGATAGACCGAAGATTCAAATTGTTCGTTGACACGTGATTGCGGCTTGTCTTCAGTACGCCAGCGGCGTTCCTCTTTCACCACCTCAATCTCTTTGGCAAACTCGGCATCGGTAATCTGCAAATGGGCCATGCGGTCTGCTTCCAGCGTAAAGGCCAGCGGCAAGCGTGATTTTTCCAGCTGCTGGAAATAACAGGTGTAATCTTTGCTGGTAAAGGCATTTTCTTTACCGCCCGCAGCCGCAATCTGGCGGGAAAACTGCCCGGCCGGAACTTTTTGCGTGCCTTTAAACATCATGTGTTCCAGCACATGGGCGACGCCAGTTTTGCCATTGACTTCATCCAGCGAACCGGCGCGATACCAGACTTGCGAGACAACGACGGGCGCTCGATGGTCTTCCTGCACAATGACTTTGAGTCCGTTTTTAAGGGTTTTCTGCGCAATCTCTGCCTGTGCTTGCGCGGCATGAGCGCTCATCAACAGGGCCAGGCACAGCCCCAATCGTGGCAAGCGCGCAAAAGAATAAGATTTTTTCATATCTGACTTTATGAATGATGAATAGATTGTTTTTAGCTTGATGTGTATCGCCATGCATGTGACCGACACAGCGCGGACTAAGTTCGGAGGCCTGGCGACTCAAGTGCTCAGCTTGACGTGGCGGGAAACGTCGATTCGGCTTAAAATAGTCATATTACAGAGTTTTAGATTGCCATGTTTAATCCTTTCGCCAAAAAATCCGAACCAGCGACGCCTGCCCAACCTGAACCGACCAGCCTCAGCTGGGCGCAGCGTCTCAAAAACGGGCTGGCCAAAACCCGTCAGCAGCTGGGCGGGCAGTTAAGCGCCTTGTTTGGCGGTGGCAAGATTGATGAAGACATTTACGAAGAACTCGAAACCATCCTGCTAACTTCGGATGTCGGCGTCAGTGCCACCCAGCACCTGCTCGAACAACTGCGCAGCCGTGTCAAAAAGCATGATCTGCAAGACACCATTGCACTGAAACAGGCGTTGAAAGACACGCTGCTTGACCTGCTGACGCCCTTGCAAGTGCCGCTAGAGGTCAAGGATCACCAGCCATTTGTGATGATGATGGTCGGCGTGAATGGCGCTGGCAAAACCACCACTATTGGCAAACTGGCCAAGTATTTGCAGGCCCAGGGCAAAAGCGTGCTGATTGCCGCAGGGGATACGTTTAGGGCCGCTGCCCGTGAGCAGTTGCAGGTGTGGGGCGAGCGCAACGATGTGCACGTCATTGCCTCAGAGAGTGGCGACCCGGCGGCAGTGATTTACGATGCGGTGAACTCGGCCATGGCCAGAAAAATCGACGTGGTCATCGCCGATACCGCAGGCCGCTTGCCCACGCAATTGCACCTGATGGATGAGATTAAAAAAGTGCAGCGTGTCATCGACAAAGCCTTGCCCGGTGCGCCACACGAAATTTTGCTGGTGCTGGATGCCAACACCGGCCAAAACGCGGTCAACCAGTTAAAAGCCTTTAACGAGGCGCTCGGTGTCACCGGACTGGCCTTAACCAAGCTGGATGGCACCGCCAAAGGCGGCGTCATTGCCGCGATTGCGCACCTGAACCAGCAATCGGCAAGCAAGATTCCGGTGCGTTTTATTGGCGTGGGGGAAAGTATTGATGACCTGCGCCCGTTTGACGCCCATGACTTTATCGACGCCTTGATTGATGACTAGCCATGATTGTGTTTAAAAACGTCAGCATGCGCTACCCCAATAGCGCACACCTGTTCCGCCAGGTCAGCTTCAATATAGACAAAGGCGATTTCGTGCTCGTCACCGGCCACTCTGGCGCAGGCAAAAGCACCCTGCTTAAATTGATGGCGGGCATTGAAGCGCCGTCTAGCGGCCAAATTCTGATTAATCAGCAGGATATCGGCAAACTGCATCCCAATGCCGTGCCCTATTTGCGTCGCCGCTTTGGCCTGGTGTTTCAGGACCACAAACTGCTCTACGACCGCAACAGCTTTGACAACGTGGCCTTGCCGCTCAGCATCCAGGGCATCACCGGCGAAGAGGCTGCTCGCCGCGTACGCGCAGCGCTGGATAAAGTCGGCCTGCTCAATAAAGAAAAAGCCATGCCGATCACCTTGTCCGGCGGCGAGCAACAGCGGCTCGCCATTGCGCGCGCTGTGGTCAGCCGCCCCTCTATTGTGATTGCCGATGAGCCGACCGGCGGCCTTGATCAGACGGCCTCGCTTGAAATCATGCAATTACTCAAAGCCTTTAATGAAGTGGGCGTGACCGTGGTCATTGCCATGCACGATGTCGCCCAAGTCAGCAGCATTGCTTACCGTACACTGCATATCGACCACCAAACCATTAGCACCCTGCCTGCACAGACGGCCATGTTATGAGAATGAGTGCATGAAAAACTGGCTTAACCAACACACGCTGGCCTTAGACCTGGTCTTGCAGCGTTTAAAAAATCACTGGCTCAATACCCTGATTATCTGCATGGTGATTGGCATTACCGTCACCCTGCCCGGCCTGCTGTTTGTCGCGCTGGATAACTTGCAGGACATGTCTGGCGCCATCAAGCAGGATGCGCAAATCAGCGTCTTTTTCAAACCGGCGACCTCCAGCAACCTGATTCAACGATTGATCAACGATACACAAGGCCTGCCACAGGTCAAAGAGGTGCGTTATGTCTCCAAAGAAGATGCTATTGAGCAACTGTCCCAGCAGTTTTCGCAAAAAAACTTGCTAGTCGATTTGCCGCAAAACCCGCTGCCAGATGCCGTGTTCATTACCTTGACGGATACACAGCCTGCCACCGTCAAACCGGTACAAACCCTGCTGCAAACCCGGCCAGAAGTCGATGAAATCGTCATTGATAGCGTGTGGATAGAACGCCTGCATTCTATGCTGTTGCTAGGCAAACGTATTGCCTTCATTTTTGCAAGCCTGCTCGGCATTGCCATGATTACCGTCATCAGCAATACCGTGCGCATGCAAGTGCTCACCCATGAAGCCGAGATTGAAGTCAGCCGACTGATTGGTGCCACGCACAGTTTTATCCGCCGCCCGTTTTTATACATGGGCGGCGCTTATGGCTTAGGCGGTGGGCTGATTGCCGTCGTGTTGTTGTTTGCCATTGTCTGGAACTTGCGCCAACCAGTGCAATTGCTGGCCAATAACTATCAAAGCCACTTCCAGTTGGCTTTCCATCTGGTTCACGTGGGTGGGCTGATCTTGTTGTGTACTACTGCGATTGGGTGGATTGCCGCATTTATTGCGCTGACGCAGAAGAAATAGCAATATCACTCACTCGGTTAATAGCTCCACACCCTGACACAGCCCTTTCCGTGAATAATTAAATTTTCTCTTGGGCTCAGTTGCGTTTGATTAGTTACGATTTAGTGTCGCTCTTGAGTACAGCCGAGATGGATGAGTCATTCATTTCGCCTGTAGGCGAGTTACTTTTCTTTGCTTGCACAAAGATAAAGTAACCAAAAGAAAGTGCACCCCAGCTTCCGCTTATTCCCTGCGCTACTCGGCTTGCCGGGCGGCCATCGAAACTCGCCCTGGCGGCTTGCACAAGACGCAAGCCACTGCGGAACTCGGACAGCCGATGGCCGAAGACTCCCGCCAATCCTGCGTTGCTCGGCGCGGCAGATGGGGACCCCGAAAAACATGCGAGCGCAGCTATCAATTGTTTCAACAAAAGAATTGGAGTTTCAAACCGTCCGAATTTCAACGATGCAACTTTGGCGAGATAAATCCCATTCCATCGCGCTGAGTAGCGGAAACAAAGTAAGGAAGAAGGGAGCGACTGTCTGAGTCCCGCAGCAGCTCACGTTTTATGTGAGCTGCCAGGTCGAGTTTCGTGACCGCTTACTTTGTTGAGCAACGCAAGGAAGTCGAAGGCCGTGATGGCTGGGTGTCGTCCTCTTTGGCTACGGCCGCCACTTTGTGGCTTAACCTAAAGGTTAGCCTACGCCGCAACACTCCGTTAGTTGTGGTTACTTTCTGGGGGACAAGCACCAGAAAGTAACTCGCCGAGAGGCGAAAAAAACGTTACTAGATGAGTTTACCTATCCTATCCGACCCTAGCCCACTTGATGTCGTATAAGCCATCCAAGGATCCATTCAGGTAAGGTAGCTTCGCTTAATTACTGCGAAACATAATTCGGCCCACTGCCACCTTCCGGCGGTACCCAATTAATATTCTGCGTTGGGTCTTTAATGTCACAGGTTTTGCAATGGATGCAATTCTGCGCGTTGATCTGCAAGGCCTGTTCTCCGGCCTGCTCCACAAACTCATACACCCCCGCCGGGCAATAGCGCTGCTCTGGGCCGGCATATTTCGGCAGATTCACGCGCACTGCCCTATCCGCAACGCCCAGTTTCAAATGGCACGGTTGCTGGTGATCGTGCGAAATATTGCATAAGCTGACTGAACTCAGTTTATCAAAGGTCAACACGCCATCCGGTTTGGCATACACGGGCGGACGGCTATTGGCAGCCTCGGCCAAAGTCGCATGGTCTGCGCTGCTATGCTTGAGCGTCCATGGCAAGTTCACGCCCCAACTGGACAGCCACATTTCGGCGCCACCCAATACGGTGCCGCCCCAGGTGCCAAAGCGGGACAAATAAGGCTTGACGTTGCGCACCGCAGACAATTCTTGCCAGACCCAGGAGGCGCGCAGTTTTTGCGGATAAACACTCAACACTTCTGGACTGCCTTGTGCGATGGCATCAAACACGGCTTCCGCCGCCAGCATGCCGGACTTCATGGCGTAATGCGTACCCTTGATTTTGGGCACATTGACCAGCCCTGCACTGCAGCCCAGCAAGGCCCCGCCGGGGAAGGCCATTTCCGGCAAGGACTGTATCCCGCCCTCTGAAATGGCACGCGCCCCATAGCTCAAGCGTTTACCGTCTTGCAGCAAGGCCTTGAGCTTGGGATGGGTTTTATAGGTCTGAAACACGTCAAAGGGGGACAAATACGGATTGCGGTAATCCAGATGCACCACATAGCCCACGGACACCAGGTTTTCGCCATGGTGATAAATAAAGCCACCGCCACCGGTGCTGGCATCCAGTGGCCAGCCCAAGGTATGCTCGATCAGGCCTTTTTGATGCAACTCGGGTTTGACACGCCAAACCTCTTTAAAGCCGATGCCGTATTTGGCCGGGCTGGACGTTGCCCGCAAGCCATAACGGGCTTCAAGCTGCTTGGTCAGTGAGCCACGTGTCCCCTCGGCCACCAGCGTGTATTTGGCGCGGATTTCGATGCCTGGGGTGTAGTTGGCGGTGGGATTGCCTTGCTTGTCCAGGCCCATATCGCCGGTAATCACGCCAGTCATGCGGCCTTGATCGTCATAACTGGGCGCTTGTGCAGAGAACCCGGTATAGATTTCTACGCCCAGTGCTTCTGCCTGCGTCGCCAGCCAGCGGCAGACTTCGCCCAGACTGATGATGTAATTGCCATGGTTGCGCATCAAGGGCGGCAGTGACCACTCGGGCATGGCCCAGGCATTTTCTTCACCCAGCACCACAAAGGTATCTTTATCGACGGCGGTATTGAGCGGCGCGCCCAAGGCCTGCCAGTCAGGGAACAACTCCTGCAGGGCTTTCGGGTCCAGCACGGCACCAGAGAAAATATGGCTACCGACTTCGGCGCCTTTTTCCAGGACACACACGCCCAGCTCCTGGCCTTGCGCCTGCGCCAGTTGTTTGAGACGGATGGCTGCGGACAAGCCCGCCGGGCCTGCCCCCACAATCAGCACATCGTACTCCATGACATCTCTTTCCATCTTTGCTCCTTCGTCAGGCAATGGCCGGGATATCGATCAGGTCGCTACGCGTCGCCCCTTGGGTAAACGCCTGGCAGAACGCCAGAAACTGTCGAATGCCACCGGTCTGGTATTTTTGCCTGTGCCATAAAAAATAAAAATTGCGGTGAAATTGCAAGCCGTGGTTCTCAATCGGCACCAGGCTGCCGCGCCTGAATGCATCCTTGAGGGCCAGCCGCGAAATACAGCCAATGCCAAGGCCCGATTCTACCGCGCGCTTGATCGCCTCGGTATGTTCCAGCTCCAGCGTAATATTGAGTTTTGAATAATCCTGTTTAAAGGCGCGGTCAAAGGTCTCGCGCGTGCCTGAGCCCTTCTCGCGCACGATCCAGGGCTGTAGCAGTAAATCCGCTTTGTGGATGGGTTTGCCGCTTTGTGCCCACAATGCCAACGGATGCGTGGGCGCGGCAAAAATGACCAGCTCATCGGCAATCCAGGGCGCCACCGCAATATCGGGATGATTGCACTCGCCTTCTATCATACCCAAATCCAGGGTGTGGTTGGCAATCTGCTCGACGATGGTCCGTGTGTTCTGCACCTGCAACTGGATGTGGCTTTGCGGATACTGCTGCAAGAACTTGGCCACCAGCAAGGTGACCAGATAATTGCCCACGGTCAGCGTCGCGCCAATCTTGAGATGACCGTAGCCCTGCTGCCCCTGCAGCATGCGCTCAATTTCACGCGCGCGGTCCAGCAATTCGACCGCCTTGGGTAACAGCTGCTGGCCCGCTTCATTGATGCGCAAAGACTTGCCGACCCGGTCAAACAACTGGATATCAAACTGCTTTTCCAGCTCGATCAGGGCGGTGCTGGCGGCTGATTGCGACAAGGCCAACTGGTCGCAGGCACGGGAGACACTGCCGGTGCGGCTAATCGCGACAAAGATTTCCAGTTGCCTGAGGGTGTATTTCATGGAGGGGGCTGCGTGGCCGGGAGTTGCGCCGCATCAAAATCAATCTACAGAATAGATATATAATATTATAATAATCAATTTAATAAATATTACAAGCTGGCTTAAAATGCCCGGTTACGAGTAAATACCCCAACAAAGGCAAACGTTTTATGAAAGCATTGGTAGCGATCAAACGGGTCGTTGATTATAACATTCAAGTCCGCGTCAAAGCGGACGGTTCGGATGTGGATATCGAGGGCGTCAAAATGGGAGTCAATCCCTTTGATGAAAACGCCATCGAAGAAGCCATCCGCCTCAAAGAAAAAGGCATTGTCACAGAAATCGTCGCCGTCACCATTGGTGCCGCGACGCATCAGGATATCTTGCGCCATGCCCTGGCCATGGGCGTGGACCGTGTGACACTGGTTGAAACAGCAAACAGCCTGGCCCCGCTGGCCGTCGCCAAGGTGCTCAAAGCCGTGGTCGAGCGTGAACAGCCTGCATTGATCCTGCTGGGCAAGCAAGCCATTGATGATGATGCCGGCCAGACCGGCCAAATGCTGGCGGCCCTGCTCAACCTGCCACAAGCTACGTATGCCTCTCAGATCACCATTGCCGAAAATCAGGCGACCGTGGTGCGCGAGATTGATGGCGGCACGCAAACCTTGTCCGTGAGCCTGCCAGCTGTGATTACTGCTGACCTGCGCCTGAACGAGCCACGCTACGTCAAACTGCCCAACCTCATGATGGCCAGAAAAAAACCCATTGAGACCCTCCCGCTTGATTCGCTCAATCTGTCACTCACTCATAGTGTGCAACAACTGAAGGTTGCCGCCCCACCAGAGCGCCCAGCCGGCGTGATGGTGAAAGACGTGAATGAATTATTGAGCAAACTGCGTACGCACGAGGGACTGCTGCCATGAGAACATTGATTATTGCCGAACACGACGGTCAACATTTAAACGAACAAGTGGCACGCGCCGTGACTGCGGCCCAACACTGGCAGCAACCAGTGGATGTATTGATTGCTGCTGCACAAGCTGACGGCCTGGCAGCACAAGCCGCCGCTTTGCAAGGCGTCAGCACCGTGCTGGTGGCGACCGATGCCGCACTGCAACACCCGACCGCTGAACACCTGGCTGCGCTGGTTGTGCCGCTGGCGGCCAATTACAGCGTGGTGCTGGCTGCGCACAGCGCTTTCAGCAAAAACGTCATGCCACGTATCGCCGCCCTGCTCGATGTCAACATGCTGTCTGACGTGCTCGAGATCGTGAATAGCAACACCTATGTGCGTGGCATTTACGCCGGTAACGTGCTGGCAACGGTACAAAGCAGTGATGCCAAACAAGTACTCACCGTGCGTGGCAGCAAGTTCTCTGCCGCTGCGACTGGCGCCAATGCTGCCATTCAATCGGTGACTGTGCCAGCTGCACCAGAAGGCAGCCGCTGGTTGGCAGAAGCCTTTAACAAATCCGAGCGCCCCCCATTGGCCGCCGCTAAAGTAGTGGTCTCTGGTGGCCGTGCGCTGGGCAGTGCGGATGCATTTAAAGACGTGCTGGCCCCGCTAGCAGATAAACTGCATGCCGCCATTGGTGCCAGCCGTGCCGCGGTCGATTCCGGCTACGCCCCCAACGACCTGCAAGTCGGCCAAACCGGTGTAGTGGTCGCCCCAGAGCTGTACATCGCCGTTGGTATTTCCGGCGCCATCCAGCATGCCTATGGCATGAAAGACAGTAAAGTGGTGGTCGCCATCAATCAGGATCCAGAAGCGCAAATCTTCAAGATTGCCGACTACGGCCTGGTGGCAGATTTGTTTGAAGCCGTGCCGCAATTGACGGCTGCGTTATAATCTAACGTTTACCAATTAACCTTTTGAATTCAGAAACCTGTTCATCTCATGAGTAAAAAATATTCCACCGAAACGGTGTTGAGCGTGCATCACTGGAACGACACCCTGTTCAGCTTCAAAACCACGCGAGACCCTGGCCTGCGCTTTGAAAACGGCCAGTTTGTGATGATAGGCCTGGAAGTCGATGGCCTGCCATTGACCCGTGCTTACAGTATCGCCAGCCCCAACTACGAAGAGCATCTGGAGTTTTTCAGTATCAAGGTGCCGAACGGCCCCCTGACCTCACGCCTGCAACACCTGAAAGTGGGCGACCCTTTGCTGGTGAGCCGCAAACCGACCGGCACACTGATTACCTCAGACCTCAAGCCTGGTAAAAATCTGTATTTCTTCTCTACCGGCACCGGCCTGGCGCCGTTCATGAGCCTGATCCAGGACATCGAAGTGTATGATCGCTTTGAAAAAGTCATCCTGATTCACGGCGTGCGTTACGTGAACGAACTGGCCTACGAAGACTTCATCACCAAAGAACTGCCGAATAACGAGTTTTTTGGCGAAGAAGTGCGTAACAAGCTGATCTACTACCCCACTGTCACACGCGAGCCATTTAAAAACATGGGCCGCCTGACAGACCTGGTGGAAAATGGCAAACTGTTTACCGATATTGGCTTGCCGCCATTGAATCCGGAAACGGACCGCGCCATGATCTGCGGTAGCCCGGCCATGCTGGTCGACACGGCCGCCATGCTGGACAAACGTGGTTTCAAAGTCTCGCCGCGCATCGGCGAACTGGGTGACTACGTGATTGAAAAAGCCTTTGTTGAAAAATAAGGGTTAAGCCACATTGCATGTTCGGCTGTCATGAAAGCACACGCGCATGACAGCCCATGCCACCCTTCAGTTTGAACCTGCCACCCTGGCTGACCTGCCCGCCTTATGCGCGCTGCTCGCGCAACTGTTTGCCCAGGAACACGAATTCTCCCCTGACCACACGGCCCAGCAGCAAGGCTTGAGCCACATTCTGCAACACCCTGACATCGGCCATATTTTAGTAGCACGGCAACAAGGGCAAGTGATTGCGATGGTAAGTCTGCTGTTTACGATTTCGACCGCATTAGGCGGCCGCGTGGCATTGCTTGAAGATATGGTGGTCGATCAGACCTGTCGAGGCTTAGGCATTGGCTCGCAATTGCTGACTTTTGCGATTGCGCACGCGCGCCAGCAGGCGATCCAGCGCTTGACCCTGCTCACCGACCAGGATAATCAGGCTGGCCAGCACCTTTATAGAAAACATGGTTTTCAACCGTCAGGCATGCAAGTCTGGCGACTGATCCTGTAAAGGTTTATGTCGTTAGCGCTTGCGGTCCTGCATGCCCAGCGCCACCATGATCGCCAACACAATCACGGCAGATAGCAGCAAGAAGCCTTGGGCATAGGCCTCGAAAATACCCGGCGGCAGCTGTCCATAAATACGCTCGCGCCACTCCATAAATACCGCCATCATGGCCACCCCCACCACGCCGCCTAACTGGCGTGCATAACTGACCACCACCGAAGACTGGCCCAAATGCTGCGGCTCCATTTCATGCAAGGTCGCCAGGTTTAATGCCGGCAAAATCAGGCCAAGACCGATGCGGCCCACAATGGTCGCCGCAACAATTTCCCAGTAGCGCACCTGATCGGCGGCCACGGCAAATACGATAAAAGATGCGCCGAAAATGACCAGGCCAGCCAGTGTAATGCGCCGTGGAGACAGTTGATCAGCCATCCGGCCAGCGATCGGGATGGTCAACACCAGGGCCATGCCTGAAGGCAACAGCAACACCCCAGCCTCTGTGGCCGAAAAAGCCATGGCATTTTGTAAAAATACCGGGATCAGATAAGTGGAGGCATACAGGCCAAAGCCATAGGCAAAGGCCACCAAGGTGCCGCGGCTAAAGGTGGGCCGCTGGAACAGATGCAATTGTATGATGGCATGCGGTAGTTGCCGGGCATGACGCATATAACAAAGCAGCGACCCTACCGTGAGCAAGGCCTGCCCCCAGGTCCACGGCGCAAACAGCCCACTGTGATGCAAGCTGGAGACAAACTCAATCAAGCCGATGGTCGCCGCCGACAACCATCCCAGGCCCGCCCAGTCAAACGCATTGACCGGCTGCTGCCTGGGCGCAGGCAACCACCGCCACGCACACAGCAGGGCGATCAGCGCAAACGGCACGCCAAGCAGAAAAATCGCCTGCCAGCCAAACTGATCCAGCAACCAGCCACTGATGGAGGGCGCGATGGCAGGCGTAAACGCAATGCCGACAATCAATATCCCCGACGCACGTCCCTGAATGTCTGGCGGAAACAGACGCATGAGCGCCATCACCCCCAGCGGCTGCAACACGCCTGCAGCCAGCCCTTGCAGCAGCCGCGCAATCACCACCTGCACAAAGCTGTGCGCATAAAAGCCCGCTACGCTGGCCGCCACCAACAGCCACAGCGTCCACATAAACACGCGCCGCAAGCCAAAGCGCTGCAACCACCAGGCGGCAGGCAACATGCCTATGGTCATCGCCGCCAAAAATGCCGTCATGGCCCACTGCACATGATCCTGCCCCAAATGAAACGTGCGCGTCAACGCCGGCACTGCCACGTTAAAGCTGGACGTGCATAACACCCCCGCCATCGTGCCGACGCCAATGATCAATAAGACCATCCATTTGTAGCGCTCCCCATACCGCAGGGACAAGGCTTCAAAAGAATGTGGCAACAGGTGCAGGGACATGGGGTGGATGGCTTGAGTGGGCTAACAAGAAAGAGGACCTTAGCATGCATTTTTTGCAGTGTCACGCTGTCCGACCCTGCAAAAAAAGCAGAGTTCGCGCACCCTAGCTTACAGCCAGCTTTCAAGCGCGCGAGGACAAAACAGCAACTGTTTGATTTTTATACCTATTCAATCAGCGGCGCAGACTGGCATCGTTTTTGCAAAAATGGGATGACTCAACTGCATTTAATTCAATAATTTACGAGGAGTGATTGTGAAACGCTGGATGATCTATACCTGCCTGGCATTGCTGACCAGTGCTGCTTTTGCCGATGAAATGTTAGACAACGAACTGGCCACGCTGCAGCATGCCTGGGCCAAAGCGACCTATCAAACTAGCAAAGACCAGCAAGAACCCGCCTTCAAAGCCCTGACCGAGCAAGCCCATCAACTCACAACCCAGCATCCTGACGCCAATGAAGCGATGATCTGGGAAGCGATCGTGTTAAGCGGTTACGCGAAGAGCATGGGGCCACTGCATCCGATGAATGCCTTGAAAGCAGCTGAACAAGCCCGCGACCTGTTGCTGGCCAGCATCAAAACCAACCCGCAAGCGCTGCATGGCTCCGCATATACCACACTGGGCTCGCTCTACTTCCGCGTCCCTGGCTGGCCGATTGGCTTTGGTGACAAGAAAAAAGGCCGCGAGTATCTGGAGAAAGCCCTGCAACTGAACCCGACCGGCATAGACAGCAACTATTTCTATGCAGACTTTTTACGTGCCCAAGGCGACTACAGCCAGGCCGTGACCTACTACCAGAAAGCGCTGCAAGCCCCTGCCCGCCCCGGCCGTGAAGACGCCGATGCTGGCCGCAAGCAGGAGATTGAAGAAGGCCTGCGCCTGGCACAAAGCAAACTGAAATAACCGTATTTGAAATAACGTCACTTGGAGAAGCACTGATGCGTCAATCTGTTTTCAATCTGTTGGTCAGCAGCCTATTGCTGGCAGCCCCTCTGCTTGGGCATGCCGAAGGCTTTTATGGCGGCTTTAATGTCGGTGTAGCCAACAACAACCTCAGTACGCCAAATGGCGTGGACAAGGAGAACCAGGCGATTGCTGGCGCCGTCGGCGGCTATCGATTCAATCAGTATATTGCCGTCGAAGGCCAATATACCGGGATAGGTAAGGTGACGGATAACGTCAGTGGCAGCGCCAAGGCCGATGCCCTCAGCTTGACGGCTGTGGGCAGCATACCCCTCAATGAATCCTTTGATTTTTATGGCAAACTCGGTGTCGCCGCCACCAAAAGCAAGGTCTCCTCTGGCTTGAGCGCCTATAACGATGCCACACACACCGGGGCCACCTATGGCCTGGGTGCGGAATATCACTACGATAAAACCTTGTCCATGCGCGTAGGCTGGGATCACTACCGAGCAGAAGTGGATGTGACTGGTGGCGGCAGTAAAGGCTTTGATACCAACGTCGGCACGGTGGGTCTCATCTACAACTTCTAACATTGAACCGACATGCGGCTGGCAACGATGACTCGCCTGCCAGCTCGCTAAAATTTGATTTTTGAGGCGACCAGCGAAGCAGCTGCAGTTCTGGTTTCAACCCCCAGCTTCTGAAACACATGCTCAAGATGTTTGTTGATCATGCGCGGGCTGGTGCCTAAAATCTCGCCCACATCCTTGTTGGTTTTGCCTTTCACCGTCCAGTACAACACCTCGGATTCACGCTTGGTGAGTTGAAACAGCTTGCCCAAGGATTCGATCTGTGCCTCGTCCGAATACTCACGCAACACCACCACCCATTGCTCTTCACTGGTATTGGCCACCGTCAGACTCAGGCGGGCATTGCCCTGATTCACATTCAGCGTCTGCATGGACTGGCCTTCGGAGAACTGTTGCACACAGTTTTCCAGCCATTGGTAAATCATGGGCGGCAAAGTTTGCACCGTATGATAGGCTTCTTTGGCAGCCCATTCGGCAAAGTAGTGCTCCAGATATTGTTTGGCCAGCGGGGTTTGCCATATCAGGCGTTTGTCGCCGGGCAAGATGGCAATGGTCGCCTGACCAAAGGCATCCAGCGCCGAGGTGGCCTGATGCATTCTGGTGGCATTTTGCACATGCGCCTTGAGGCGGGCCAACACTTCTGCCGGCCTGACCGGCTTAGTGACATAATCCACACCACCGGCATCAAACGCCATGGTCACATGCTCCACTTCGGTCAAGCCAGTCATAAAGATGACCGGGATATGCTGGGTTTCTGCTGCGGCTTTAATCCGACGGCAGGTGGCAAAGCCGTCCATTCCGGGCATCATGGCATCCATAAAAATCACTTGCGGCTGCATCAGGTGTGCAATTTGCAAGGCCATCTCGCCAGAATTGGCCACCAGCACTTGATAACCTGACTCATCCAGCGCGTCGTGCAGATAGGCCAGATTCTCTGGCACATCATCCACAATTAGCACGGTATGGCTGGGACTGGTCATTTGGCATACTCCTCAATCAAGCGCAGCAGTTTAGCAAAATCAAAGCGTTCCATGGCCTGTTGCAGTGCGTAAATAAATGTTTGATGTTGCGGATGCTCGCGGCTCAGTGTGGCCAGCACCTCGCGCACGCCTTTGACATAGCCCATGCGGGCAAACTGCACCAGGTTATCCAGCAACACCTGCGGAATCGCTTCCGCAGGCGTGGCCGTAATCTCATCTCCCGCTTGCGGCGCCAGCACAGGGGCGGCTAACGCCGGTGCGGGGCCCTCGCTATCCTCATAACGCCAGGTCAGGTTTAACTGATGACCTATCCAGTCCAGCACCTCTTCGAGGTTCACCGGCTTCACAAAAAAGTCGCGCGCCGGAATCTTGGCCTGATTATCCAGGTTACGATCATAGGCATTGGCCGACACAATCGCAATCGGCAGCTGTGCGTGATGCACCTGACGAATGATATAGGCAGCCTCCCAGCCATCCATGACCGGCATCGCCAAGTCCATTAAGATGGCATCCGCCTTAAGCATCTGGTATTGATTGACGCAGGCCTGACCATTGGCGGCTTCATGCACAATAAAACCCAGTGGTTGCAAGGTGTGTCGCAATAACTGGCGGTCGACTTCTTCATTATCGACCACCAGTATGGTTCTGGCCGGGCCTTCGTAGCCCAGCCGCTGGCGTACAGCCTTTTTAGAGAGATGTGCGGTTTCACGGATCTGCGGCAAAAACAGCCGGATTTCAAAACGCGTCCCCTGCCCGAGCACACTGTCGAACTGCATTTCGCCGCCCATCAACTGCGTCAACAATTTGCTGATGGTCAGGCCCAGGCCGGTGCCACCAATGCCAACCACATCGGCCGCACTACCGCGCTCAAACGGCTCAAAGATTTTTTCCACCTCATTGGGCGCGATGCCAGGCCCGGTATCTTGAATATCAATTTGTGCAATCTCACGCGCATAACTGACCCGGAACGTGACGCTGCCCTGCCTGGTGAACTTGACAGCATTACCGACGATATTGACCAAAATCTGCATCAGGCGCTTGTGGTCTGCCCGCACGTACTCGGGCAAATTACCCTGCTTTTCAAAAATAAACGCCAAGCCTTTGTTCTGGGCCTGAATTTCAAACATGCTGACAATCTGGTCGATAAACTCGGGGAAATGCAGCGGTTTGACATCAAAGGTCATTTTGCCGCTTTCAATGCGGGCAATATCCAGCGTGCTCTCAATCAATGACAGCAAATGCTCGCCGCCGCGGCTGATGGTTTTAATCGCCTGCTTGCGGTGCTCAGGGATGCTGGCATCGTTAGTGAGCAACTGTGCATAGCCCAGAATACTGTTCAACGGTGTGCGCAACTCATGGCTAATACCGGTAATGTAGCGGCTCTTGGCCTGGTTGGCTTCTTCCGCCAGTCGGCGCGCCTTTTGTAACTGGGCATCGGTTTTTTTGTGCGACTCGATCTCTTCAAGCAACAAACCGGTTTGCCGGTTGGACTCTTCCTGTGCCACCCGGCGGCTGGCCGAGGTCAGCACCAGCCACCAAGCGACAATGCCGCCCAAAAACAGCAAGGCAACAAAAATCTTCAAATAGCCCAACCTGAAGTGACGCATCAGCTCGGGATATTCGCGGCCGATGGTCAAGGCATCATGCAGGTAAATCAACCCGATGGTGGCACCAAACAGCACCACCGCAATCACCATCAACAACAGAAAATGCGCCACGCCGCCATTCAGGTGTGGCCACAAGCGCTGCGGCAAAAAGCGTTTATTTAACGCCTCCCACTGCGCACTGAGCCGCGCTTGCGGCTTGCATGCGTCATGACAGCGCGCATCGAGGCAGCAGCATAACGAGCAAATTGCGCCGCCATACGCCGGACAATGCGCCATGTCATTCATTTCATATTCACGCTCGCAAATCACGCAGCGCTGGGTCTTGGTTGGCTGCAAATACTTAGGCCGTGGTCTGGCCAGGTAATACTTGCCCTGGGTCCACCAGGCAATCAGCGGTGACATCACCAGCGCAGTGATCAACGAAATAAACGTAGAGAATGACTGCGCCACCACGCCCATCGCCCCAGTGTACGCCGCAATCGACACCGCCGAGGCAATAAACATGGCGCCCACGCCCACCGGGTTAATGTCATACAAATAAGCGCGTCTAAACTCGATGCCCTTGGGGCTCAACCCCAGCGGTTTATTGATCACCAGATCCGCCACCACCGCCGCAATCCAGGCAATCGCCACATTGGCATACAGGCCTAGAATCTCTTCCAGCGCCTGAAACACATTGAGCTCCATCAGCACAATGGCAATCATCACGTTAAACGCCACCCACACAATGCGGCCAGGGTGGCTATGCGTCAGCCGGGCAAAAAAGTTAGACCACGCCAGCGAGCCGGCATAGGCATTGGTCATATTCACCTTAAGCTGCGACACACAGACAAATAGCGCCGTCACCGCCAGCGCCACATGGTGATTGCTGAACACATGCTCAAAGCCAATCCAGTACATATGCGTTGGATTCACCGCCGAACTTAAAGGCATATCGCGGTTAAACACCAGGTAAGCCAGCAAGGCCCCCGCCAGCATTTTGAGCATGCCCAGCACCACCCAGCCCGGCCCCGCCATCAGCACACCCAGATTCCAGCGCCAGTAGTTTTCTTTATTGCGCATCGGCATAAAGCGCAAAAAGTCCACCTGCTCGCCAATCTGCGGGATCAACGCCACGCCCACCGCCGTCGCCGCACCAAACATCACCCAGTTAAAATGCCCGCCCTCAGGCGAGATCCCGGCAAAATGACTCAACCGGTCAATCACGCCCGGATCCATCTTGAAAATCGCAAAAAAAGGCAGCAGCATCAGCGCAATCCACAGCGGCTGCGTGATCATCTGAATGCGGCTGATCAGCGTCACCCCATGCGTGACCAACGGAATCACAATCAGCGCACTGACCAGATACCCCAGATAAAGCGGCAAATGAAAATACAATTCGAGCGCATAGCCCATAATCGCCGCTTCCAGCGAAAACAGGATAAAGGTGAACGAGGCATAAATAAACGACGAGATGGTCGAGCCAATATAGCCAAAGCCCGCCCCGCGCGTCAGCAGGTCCATATCCAGGCCATACTTGGCCGCGTAATAACTGATCGGCAACCCGGTTAAAAAGATAATCAGGCCCACCGCCATAATCGCCCACAAGGCGTTCTGAAAGCCATAGTTGATGGTAATGGTGCCGCCAATCGCCTCCAGCACCAAAAACGAAATCGCCCCCAGCGCCGTATTAGAGACACGCAGAATAGACCACTTACGAAACGCCCGCGGCGTATAGCGCAAGGCATAATCCTCAATGGTTTCATTCGCGACCCAACTGTTATAGTCGCGACGAATTTTCACGATCCGCTGAATCGGCTCAGCGCGTGTAGCGGTCTCTGGTTCGGTGGTAAATCCGGTTACGGACGGGTTAGACAATCAACAATCCTTAGTATCAATAGCCAAGCGGGGAACAAGGCCAGCTTTTCCCGAGCATATACTAGGAGAGTTCGCTCATGCAATCACTACGTTAATTGACGTAGGAATCAAAATGCAAACCCACAGATGCCTGCGTCACCATCCATTAAAACTGCCCGGTCGCTTTACACTAAGGCATGAAACCCCATACATTAGCCCTCAATCACCTTTAATTTTGCTAAGATGCAAAAAAATCAAGCAAGGGGGATAAGGTGAGTCAAAAGCTGTCTGAGCGCGACATTTGTACCAAATTCATCACCCCTGCTATTCAACAAGCCGGCTGGGATATTCAAACGCAAGTACGTGAAGAAGTCAGTTTTACTAATGGTCGCATCATTGTGCGCGGTAAATTGCACAGCCGAGGTGAGCGCAAGCGTGCGGATTACATCCTCTACTACAAAAGCAATATTCCTATTGCAATGGTGTCTCGAAGAAGATTGCATTGATACTTTGTAATGTCTTCTTGCATGCCTGAAATACAGCGTAATGCCGGACAAAACTGTGTATGCCTCAGTTGCTGGTTAAACCGATGGGATCGGTTTTGATTGATGGCAAAGATGTATCGGAAATGTACTCGATATATGGCGGTGTGGCCGTTGATTTTGATCCATTTTAATATATACTTAAAATATATACTTCAAAGGTGGCAATGATGAAAACAGCTAAACTTTTTCAAAATGGTCAAAGCCAGGCGGTACGTTTGCCCAAAGAGTTTAGGTTTGACGGCGATGAGGTGTTTATCAAGCGATCGGGCAATGCGGTAGTATTGATTCCCGCCAACCATTCTTGGGATGCCTTATTTAGTAGCTTAGACAAATTTAGCGATGATTTTATGTCTGAGCGTGCCCAGCCAGAACAGCAAAGCCGCGAGGATTTGTTTTAATGAAGTTGATGCTGGATACCAATATCTGTATTGCAATTATCAAGCAGAAGCCGCCTGCTGTTTTGCTGCAGTTTGAGGCGTATCAAATTGGCGATATTGGCATCTCGACTGTCACTTTGGCTGAGTTGCGTTATGGTGTGGCGAAAAGCCAACAGCGAGAAGCGAACCAAGCAGCGCTAGATGCGTTTGTACTGCCGCTGGAAATAGCCGATTTTGACGAAGCGGCTACACTGTATTATGGGTCTTTACGTGCCAGCTTGGAAAAACAAGGCACACCCATTGGACCGCTGGACACCATGATTGCGGCACATGCTTTGAGCTTGGATGTGACGCTGGTGACTAATAACACTAAAGAGTTTGCGCGGGTGGATAGGCTGAAATTAGCAGATTGGCTCAATCAATAAACCATTTAGTTAGCCATTGGTGAACATGCGTTGTTTAAATGCCGCGGCATCAAACGGTTGTGGCTCACCACTGTTTTCGCCTTCAATCAATGCTTTTCTGAGGTCTTCAACTTGGACTGTGCGCTCTTGCTCTTTGCGGATCAGGTCCCGGATATATTCGCTGTCGTTGGTATACTGACCGCTTTCAATTTGCGCTTTAATCCAGCTATTTTTCTGGGCGGTCAAGGTGATGGTTTTGCGAACGAGTGCCATAACTAAACCTTTTCACTTTTCAAGCTCACGCCGCTTGTAACTGCGGCACTTCAAGATTAATTTTTTCGCTTAACGTGTTTTCAGCAATTTTTAAATCGTAGGCGGTTTGCAGGTTTAACCAAAACTGCGGGGTGGTATTAAAAAACCTTGCCAGCCTGAGGGCGGTATCCGCCGTGATGCCTCTTTTTTCGCGCACAATATCGTTGATGCGTGGCGCGGGTACTCGCAACTGCATTGCCAGCGCGTGCGGGGTCATGCCCAGGGGAGCCAAAAACTCTTCGCGAAGAATCTCACCTGCATGGATGGGCCTTAATTTACTTGGTGTCATCATTGCTCCTATTTGCGGTAATCCACAATTTCAACATCCGTTACCCCTGAACGAATGCAGTCTTCTATCTCTGTAGCATAGCATTTTACGGATATGCGCAAAATGGATTATCCCTAGATTACCCCTCCACCGCTATTACTCACAACCGCTGCCAACTCTTCCGCAAACACCGCTAATGCCCTAGCCTCCAGTTGCAGTATTTTTTGCGTAAGTGCCGGGTTATCTACAGGTAAAAAAGAAGCACCGCCCAAATCGCTCAACACGACCTTTTCAGGCCCCCACAAAATATTATGCGCGTATAAATCGCCGTGCATGAGGCCATGGGCATGTAGATGCTCTGCGGCTTGCGTGATGCCTTTTAAAATAAATTCGGCTTGTTGTGGCGTGAGTGTTAAGTCATCCGCGTAGACATCGCGTGTGCAGCTTTCATAGCTGGGGGGCTTTGCCAGCACTTTTAAATGGGCGTCGAGTAGCGGCATGACCAAGCCATCAATGCCTTGCGGGTGATTGTGTATCACGCCTTTAACGCCGACTAAATTGGGGTGCTCGCCGGCCAGCATATTGGCATGCATTTCACAGCGTGGCAGGCCGTCGCTGGTGAGGCCACTCTTGAAGAGTTTTACTGCCACAGACTCTTGCACGTTTTTATTTTGCATTACCGCCTGGTAGGTAACGCCAGAGGCGCCTTCACCTAAGACCTGTTGTAGCGTGAGGGTTTGCCAATCGATATGCTGTATATGATGTTGGCTGATTAACGCTTGCTCGATGGCGTTACAAAAGGGATTGCCAGCATAGGCCAGCCAGGTGAGTTTGGGTAGGTCGAATAAAAATTCGGGCAAGGCCTCAAACTGGTTGGCAGAAATCCGCAATAACTCTAAGGCGTGGCAATTTGCCAGGCTGGCGGGCAAGCTGATGAGCTGGTTACCTGCCAGCATGAGTTTTTGCAGTTTGCTGCACTCACCCAAGGCATGAGGCACCCTACTTAATGCGTTATCGGTGACGATAAACCAGCGTAAGGTGTGGGTGGGGATGGCGGCTTCCGGGATGTGTTTGATCTGGTTGGCTTTAAAACCAATCATGCTTAGGTTTTCGCATTGGCCCAGCACTTCTGGCAGGTGCGTAAACTGGTTGTTTGAGCAAAACAGAATGCGCAGTTTTTTCAGGCTGCTTAAATCACTAGGCAAGTCAGTGAGCGCATTGCCGGACAAGTCCAGGATTTCCAGGCTATCGGCTACGTCAAAAATCTCAGCGGGGAACTGCGTTAACTGCGCACTTAATTTGAGCTGTTTAGCCCCTTGAAGTTTGCCTGCCTTGAGTTGAGCGAGAGTGTCGTCGGGCGCTGGGGTGGGTGTCATCACAATGCATGTATTTTATGGATGCGCTATGTTACTTCAATTACTTTGCAGATTTTCATCTCGGCCAGGAGATTCAGCGGCGACAAAAAACCTAGACTAGTCTCTTACAACCAGAGGTTGCATTATCTCCACCCGCTTTTAAAATACATACAATCTCTTGTACACAGTTAAATTAACGAGGGGAACGTTTATGCAAACCTTAAAAACGCGTGTTTTTAATAATGGGAATAGCCAGGCCGTGCACATTCCACGAGCTTTCCAATTAGATGTTCAACAAGTTGAAATAAGCCGTGCAGACAATGGTGATCTGGTGATACACCCCATCAAACCTAACAGAGGGGATAGGCTGATGGAAGCGCTAAATCAATTTGACGACGACTTTATTCGTGCGCTTGCAGATATTAGCGCGTAATCAACCTGTTTTAAGCCAACATCCACACAGCGCCAAAGCCCAGCATCAAGCCGCCCAGTAATTGCGTGGCGCTTTGAAATTGTGGATGGGTCTGGCGGCCCAATACCCAGCCTAAGCCATGCAGCACAGCGGTTGCCAGCACCATGCCCGCCAGGCCTGACCACTGGTTGCCGATTTCCATGCCATGCAAATAGCCATGCGCCGCGGCAGCGATGCTGACGACGCCTATTTGTACGGCGCGGTTCAGTTTAAAATTGCTTACCAACAATAAGCCCATCACCACCACACTGGCCGTCACCAGAGTTTCAGCCAATGCAACCGGCAGCCAGGCCATGGCGAATGACGCAGAGATGGCCATCACAGTCACAAACAGCACAGGCAACTGCCAGCCTTGCGCGGCCGGACGGCGTGCGGCCCAGATCCCCAATGCGAACATGACCAAGAGATGATCCCAGCCACTGAATGGATGCATGAAGCCAGCGGCAAAGCCAGATTCCAGGCCGTGGCCGGGATGGGCAACGGCGCTGGTTGAAGCTGCGAGCGCACCTAAAAATAAAAGAATACTTTTTTTCATTGAATCTTCTCCAGCTGAATATATGGTTTTGTTATTAACCCTGTTTGATCGTAAATGAGCGAGCGGGATAAAGTGCAAGGCGCCCGGAACACAGAAACCGGAATGTACATGAAGTACATGAGGATTTCGCGTACCGCGCAACGCCGCAATTTGCCCGCGCAGCCATTTACTACAACATCAGGCCTTGTTTTTCGATGAACCTGACAATTTCTTCTAATCCCTGCCCCGTCTTCAAATTACTGAAAATAAACGGTTTCTCGCCGCGCATCTTCTTGGCGTCGCGGTCCATCACTTCGAGCGAGGCGCCCACCATAGGGGCCAGGTCTATTTTGTTAATCACGAGCAAATCAGATTTGGTAATACCGGGGCCACCTTTGCGCGGGATTTTCTCCCCGGCGGCGACATCAATCACATAAATGGTGAGGTCGGACAATTCGGGGCTGAAGGTGGCGGCCAGGTTATCGCCACCACTTTCGACAAACACAATATCCAGCGTCTGAAAACGTTTGCTCAGTTGCATCACCGCTTCGAGGTTCATGGAAGCGTCTTCGCGGATGGCGGTATGCGGACAGCCGCCGGTTTCCACACCGATGATGCGTTCTGGCACCAGCGCTTCGTTGCGGGTTAAAAATTCGGCATCTTCTTTGGTGTAAATATCGTTGGTGACCACGGCAATGTTATATACCTCGCGCAAACGCTGGCACAGCGCCAGGGTCAGGGCGGTTTTGCCGGAGCCCACCGGGCCACCAATGCCCACGCGCAGCGGCTCTTTGAACTCGGTGACTTCAGGCATGGGGCTATCAAATTGGGTATGTATTTTCATCATGGGTTAAACGCTCTTTAACAAACAGGTTATGACCTGAACAAACGGCTGTACTGGGTCTCGTGCAAACAGCCCGCGATACTCAGCAATGGATTAAAGTTACTCATCTCTTCATCTGGCAGGGCCATGGCGCTGGCGACCACTTGCGGCAGTTGTTCACCTAGCGCCAGTAAAATGGTCTGCCCGGCCACTTGGCCCAGCGGCACGGTTTTCATGGCGGCGCTGGCCTGATTTTCACACCAGCCCCAGGCGTAGCCATGCAACATGTGCTCTGGCGCAATCTGCCAGTGTTGGGCGATGGCGGCATACATGGTGGGGAATGCCGGGCTCGTCAGGGTGTTGAGTTTTGCCACTAACGCAGGTGGCGTGTCTTTGAGTTCGGACAGCAGGCGACGTAGTGAATAGCCCATTTGCCGGGTTTCAGCATAGCCTTCGGCGGTATCGCGGCCTGCCTGGTAAAAATCATCCCACGCCTGCACTTGCGCCAGGTCATCGGCTTGCCAGGCTTGATACAAGCGGTAGAGCACCGGCAACTCGAAACGCGCCTGATACACCTGCAAGCTATCGCCTATCCAGGCTTGTGCGCTCGGCACATCCTTGACCTGACCGGATTCAATCGCCCACTCCAGCCCTTGCGAGTAACAATAAGCCCCCACAGGCAGCAGCGGGCTGGCCAGCTGCAGCAAGCGACTGAGGGCCAGACTCGCGTTTAACGGGCTGACACTCATTCGCTGCCCTGCCCGCTTTTCACGCGTGGGCGCAACGCTTGCAAACTATCCTCATCATGCCCATGCCGGTGACCGCCGCCATAGGCCCCGGCCTCCGGCTCAAACGGCGCCTGGACTTCACTCACTTGCATGCCCAGGCCAAGCAGCATGTCACGCAACACGTAATCTTGCTCCAGCCGTAGCCAGCCATCGCCAATTTGCAGTGGCACATGGCGGTTGCCCAGATGATAGGCGGCGCGCATCAAGTCACGTGGCGTCGGTGCAATGACGTTATACACCGGCTCCTGCGCCGCCACGATCTGCACCACCACACTGCCGTCTTCAGACTGGATCAAATCGCCGCCACGCAGAATCAGGCCGCGCGATAAAAACAGCGCAGCTTCGCGGCCAGAAGCCAAGGTCACGCGCAAACGGCTTTTCTGGCGCTGGTCAAACGGCAGCTCCAGCGTGTCGTCAATATGCCCACTGAGGGCGATGCGTTCGGTTAAATGGATCATGTTTAAATACTTTATCGTTGCCGCAAATCAGCAAAAAAGTCATTCTTGCTTATCCGCCGATGAACGCAGATAAACGCCGATGTTACTTCAAAGCCAGAATGATTTTTTAGCTTTTATCGGCGTGCACCTGCGTTCATCGGCGGTTAAAGTGCCTTGTTCTATATTCACCTGAAACTAGAACAGGAAATAGCGTTGTGCCATCGGCAGCACCTCTGCCGGTTCACACACCAGCGGCATCCCGTCTGCCAGCACTTCATAGGTTTCCGGGTCCACGTCTATCTTGGGCATCCAGGTGTTATGCACCATGTCAGACTTTTTAACGTCGCGCGTGCCTTTGACCGCTACCAATGGCTTTTGCAGACCGAGCGCTTTAATTTCAGGATTTTCGAGCGCGGCTTGCGAGACAAAGGTCAGGGCGGTTTTGAGACCGCCGCCATAGGCACCAAACATAGGGCGATAATGCACGGGCTGTGGCGTCGGGATAGAGGCGTTAGGATCCCCCATCGCTGCCGCGGCAATCATGCCCCCCTTGATAATGGTAAATGGCTTCACGCCAAAGAAGGCGGGTTTCCACACCACCAGGTCAGCCAGCTTGCCGACCTCGATCGAGCCGACCACATGACTGATACCATGTGTCAGCGCCGGGTTGATGGTGTATTTGGCGATATAGCGTTTGACGCGGAAGTTGTCGTTGCCCGCCGCATCTTCAGCCAATGGCCCGCGCTGGATTTTCATTTTGTGCGCAGTTTGCCAGGTGCGGATAATCACTTCACCGACACGGCCCATGGCTTGGGAGTCGGATGACATCATGGAAAATGCGCCCAGGTCATGAAAAATATCTTCGGCAGCGATGGTCTCACGACGGATACGACTTTCGGCAAAGGCAATATCCTCGGCAATCGCCGGGTCCAGATGGTGACACACCATGAGCATATCCAGATGCTCATCTATAGTGTTGACGGTAAATGGCCGCGTCGGGTTTGTAGAGGATGGCAGCACATTGGGTTGGCTGGCCGCCTTGATAATATCTGGCGCATGGCCACCGCCCGCGCCTTCGGTATGGAAGGTATGGATGGTGCGGCCCTTGAACGCGCCTATGGTGGTCTCAACAAAGCCGGACTCATTCAGGGTATCGGAGTGGATCGCAACCTGGATATCCATTTCATCCGCCACACTCAGGCAGTTATCAATCGCGGCGGGCGTGGTGCCCCAGTCTTCATGCAACTTGAGGCCGATGACCCCGGCGCGTACTTGCTCTCTGAGCGGTTCAGGCAGGCTGGCATTGCCCTTGCCTAAAAAGCCCAGGTTCATGGGGAAAGCATCGGCTGACTGCAACATACGGTGAATGTGCCAGGGGCCGGGCGTACAGGTAGTCGCAAAGGTGCCGGTCGCAGGCCCGGTGCCGCCGCCTATCATGGTGGTGACGCCAGACATCAGGGCTTCTTCAATCTGTTGCGGGCAAATAAAGTGGATATGGGTATCAATGCCGCCGGCCGTGATGATCATGCCTTCGCCGGCAATCACCTCGGTGCCCGCGCCTATGGCAATGGTCACGCCGGGCTGGATATCCGGGTTGCCGGCTTTGCCGATGGCAGAAATATAACCGCCCTTGATGCCGATGTCGGCCTTGACGATGCCCCAGTGGTCGATAATCAGCGCGTTGGTGATAACGGTATCCGCCACTTCGGCGGCCAGCCCCTGGCCTTGGCCCATGCCGTCACGAATGACTTTGCCGCCACCAAACTTGACCTCTTCACCATAAATGGTGAAATCCTGTTCGACTTCTACCCACAACTCGGTGTCGGCTAGCCTGACCTTGTCCCCCACGGTGGGGCCAAACATTTCCGCGTATGCGCGTTTATCCATTTTCACTGTCATTGCTACTCCCTACTTTAAGGCGCCCATTACGCGGCCAGCAAAGCCATACACTTTGCGCGCACCCGCCAGTTTGACCAATTGCACGGTACGGGTCTGCCCCGGCTCAAACCGCACCGCAGTACCCGCCGCAATATTCAGGCGATAACCATAAGCCAGCGCCCGATCAAACGACAAGGCATCGTTGGTCTCATAAAAATGGTAATGCGACCCGACCTGAATCGGCCGGTCACCGGTATTGGCCACATCCAGCGTGACCGTTTCACGCCCAACATTTAATTCGATGTCGCCTGCTGCGACCTGCATTTCGCCGGGAATCATATGCTTTCCTCGTTTTTAATATGCATTCTTAATACCTTTTTTTACCGCCGATATACGCAGATAAACGCCGATATTTTGTGCATCCGGTTTCGACAGGGTGTTTACACAAACCCACCACTCCAAAACCAGTGCTGGCCAAAGATGATATTGATTTTATCGGCGTGCATCGGCGTTTATCGGCGGTTTAATTTTTTGTATCTATTAGGGAATCGGATGATGCACCGTCACCAGCTTGGTACCGTCTGGGAAGGTGGCTTCGATTTGTATATCCGGGATCATTTCCGGCACGCCTTCCATCACCTCATCGCGGTTCAATAGCGTGGTGCCATAGCTCATCAGCTCGGCCACGGTTTTACCGTCACGCGCACCTTCCATAATGGCGGCGGAAATAAATGCCACCGCCTCAGGATAATTCAGTTTCAAGCCACGCGCCTTGCGCCGTTCAGCCAGCAAGGCCGCGGTAAATATCAATAACTTGTCTTTTTCTCTGGGAGTTAATTCCATAGGATTGTTCTCTGACTATATTTTTATGCACGCAGCTTATGTATTCCAAATCCGCGGTCTGACTGCGTCTTTTTGATAATACCATGGCCGCAGTAACTGCCAGCACTGCTCAAAATACTGCCTAGCCTGCTGTGAGGCCTGGCCAACATAACGGATACATAACACCTCTGGCAAAGCGGTCACGCCAGTGTTGGCATCAGGCAAAGTAATCTCGCGACAAGCTTGCAGCACCTCTGCGGGCACGGCCCCGGCACACACCAGAAAAGTACCGAACACCACCGACCCAGCCAGGCCAACAGGGCTGCTTTTTAAGAAGTCGTTAGCGTGCATGCAGGCGCGTTCATTCCAGATCAAGCGGCCAGCGCGACGGATGCGCTGATTGAGCTGATAGGCGCCGGTCTGCCAGCTTTCCTGCTGCGCCTGACGGCCCAAACAGACGATGTCCCACGCCGCAAGGGTGGCATCGCCCGCCAGATCAATCTCGGCATGAAAACCAACTTCAGCGGCATCAAACAGGATATTTTCTTGCGGCAGCCACTCGAGGCCACTGCCGGACGCCAGCTGAAAATGCAGCGTTTGTGTAGCCATCGTGCCATTGGCCTTATACCACTTGCCAGCGCCGGGGGTGGTCAGCAAGGCGTTTGCGCCCTCCCCCACGTGCACTTGCAAATGCAGCGCATCGCCCCCCGCCACCCCGCCAGGCGGATGCACAATGACGGCATGGCAAATGGCTTCGCCTTCAGGATGCAGGCTTTTTTGCACCACCAACGGGCCTTTATGTAAGCGGTGTGCCAGGTAAGAACGTGCTTCACGCTTGGCAAAGCCAAGCTCTAATCGGGCTTGCCAGTGTTTTGTTGCGATCGTTTGCGCTAGCGATGGTGGCGTATGCTTTAAATCATCCATAACGGCATCATGCCACAGTCAAATCAGGAATATTACTTTTTAATGCTTGCCACAGAGGACACAGCACACAGAGGAACGGCAAATTCGTTTTGCTCTGTGCTCTCCGTGTCCTCTGTGGCTAAAAAAGCACTTATACAGACAAATAACTTTTTACTTTAGCTGCATCCACGTTGTCGCGGGTATCTTCATGGATAAAGCGGCCTTTATCAATGACGATAATGCGGTCTGCCACTTCCATGGTGAAGCTCAACACCTGCTCGGAGACGATGATGGTGATTTCACGCATTTTGCGGATTTCGTTGAGCACCTTGGCGATGTCCTTGATGATGGACGGTTGAATCCCTTCGGTCGGCTCATCCAGCAGTAATACTTTTGGATTGGTCACCAGCGCGCGGGCAATCGCCAATTGCTGCTGCTGACCACCGGACAGGTTACCGCCCTTGCGTTTACGCATTTCATGCAACACCGGGAACAACGCAAAAATATCATCCGGGATCTCGCCTGAAGCTGACTTCTCGAGACCAGTTTCAATGTTTTCCTGCACGGTCATGTTCGGAAAAATCCAGCGGCCTTGTGGCACATAGGCCAGCCCCTTCATGACGCGTTCATGGGTGGCTGAGCCTTGCAGATCGACCCCATCGACGGTGGCTTTACTGGCTTTGCTTGGCAAAATGCCCATCAGCGATTTGAACAGCGTGGTTTTACCCATGCCGTTGCGGCCCATGATGGCCAGTGTTTCGTTTTTGTTGGCTTTGAAATTCAGGCCATGAATGACCTGACTTTGGCCATAACTCACCTGCAAATTTTCAATTTCAAACATGCTGTGCTCCTTGAATGGCCTAATCCAATTAATGTCCTAAATACACTTCGATGACTTTTTCGTCTGCCTGGACTTTCTCCATCGGCCCCTCAGCGAGGATTTTTCCCTGATGCAGTACTGTCACCTTGTGCGCAATTTTCTTCACAAACTCCATATCGTGCTCGATCACAATCACCGAGCGGTTCTGGCAGATGCGGTTGAGCAAATCGGCGGTCTGGTCGCGCTCCTTGGCGCTCATGCCTGCCACAGGTTCATCCAGCATCAACAGCTCAGGCTCTTGCATGAGCAACATGCCGATTTCCAGCCATTGTTTCTGGCCGTGACTGAGCAAGGCAGATTCCATCTCAAGAAACTCGGTCAACATGATGTCTGCCGCCACTTTGCGTACACGGTCTTCCACCTCTTGTGTCCGTTTGAAGGTCAGGCTGCCAAACACGCCGCGGCCTTTCGGGTAAGACACTTCCAGGTTTTGGTAAACCGTGAGGTTTTCATAAATGGACGGGTTCTGAAACTTGCGGCCGACGCCGGAACGCACAATTTCGTGCTCGGACAGCTTGGTCAATTCAGTGTTTTTAAACTTGATTGAACCGGCTGTGGATTTGGTTTTACCGCAAATCAGGTCGAGCACCGTGGTCTTGCCGGCGCCGTTAGGCCCCACCAGCACACGCAGTTCGTTTTTGTCGATATACATGGTGAGGCTATCCACCGCTTTAAAGCCATCGAAGGAGACGGTCAGGTCTTCTACTGCCAAGACGAAGTCGGTATTACTCATGCTTCTGCTCCTCTCATTTTGTTGCTTTCGATCGCGGACGGCTGATCAGTGCTGGCCGCCGCTTTCTTACGTGATGTTTTCTTGACGCCCGCTTCGGTAGAGGTTACGGCGCCCGTGGTTGAAGATTCGGTAAGTACTGCTTGTGCTTCTACCTCAGAAGTACTTACCTCAGGCTTTTTTGCGTCAGCCTTGTCTTTGAACCAGCCATATTTGGTCGCCAGGTTGTCCCAGATACCAGCCAGGCCATTCGGGAAGAACATCACCACAGAGATAAACAGGCCACCCATGAGGAACAACCACAACTCTGGATAGGTTTCTGAAAACACGGTTTTACCGTAGTTAACCAGCAAGGTGCCATATACGGCGCCAATCAGCGAGGCACGCCCACCCACGGCACAGAAAATCACCATTTCAATCGAAGGCACAATGCCGACAAAGGACGGTGACATAAAGCCCACTTGCAAGGTAAACATTGCACCACCAACGGCAGACATCATCGCCGCCAGGCAGAAGATAAAGATTTTAAAGTTGGAAACGTCGTAACCAGAGAAGCGTACCCGCTCTTCTTTGTCGCGCATGGCTAGCAACAACATACCGAACTTGCTGCTCATGATGTATTTGGACAGGAAGATCGCCCCGAACAGCAACAAACCGTTCACGTAGTACAGGATATATTTCGCAGAATCGGTGCGAATATCCCAGCCCAACATGGTACGCAGGTCTGTCATCCCGTTCACACCACCGGTATAGCCTTGCTGACCAACAATCAGGATACTCAGGATCAGGGCAATCGCTTGCGTGATGATGGAGAAATACACCCCACCCACACGACGCTTGAACATGGCATAACCGATGATGTAGGCAAAGATGGCTGGCACGGTGAGTACGGCAATCAGCGTGAAGGGTAGGCTTTTGAACGGCTCCCAGAACCATGGCAAGGCGGTGAGCTGGTTCCAGTCCATAAAGTCAGGAATGCCTGGCGTAGACTGGATTTTAGTGGTTTCTGGATCGGACGCTTCCAGCTTGAGGAACATCGCCATCGCATAGCCCCCCAGACCGAAGAAGATGCCCTGGCCCAGACTCAAAATACCGCCATGCCCCCATAACATCACCAGGCCGACGGCGACAAAGGCGTAGGTCAGGTATTTACCAATCAGGTTGAGGCGGAAAATATCTACCCCCAGTGGCAACACGACGAAGATCAGGGCGGCCAGCGCAGCCAGGCCGATCACGCCTTCCTTACCACCCAGCACAGGACTGGCTTTCATTTTTTCCCATAATGTCATCAAAAATCTCCTCTATTGATGCGTTGATTCTAGTGCGACAGATACAAAGTACTAATACGTCTATTTACTTATGGCAACGCGTGAGAAGCATGCTCACACGTTGCCGTATCTGTTATTTACGCAGTTTGGAGGCAAACAAACCTTCAGGTTTCATCATCAAGATTGTGACGATGGCAAGCAGCGTGGACACTTTACCCATGGAGCTGGTCATAAAGAACTGCAGGATAGATTGCGCCTGGGCGATGCCGAAGGCTGAGGCTATCGTCCCCACAATGCTGGCTGCACCGCCAAACACCACCACCATAAAGCTGTCTACGATGTAGAGCGTACCTGTGGTTGGGCCGGTAGAAGCAATCGTGGTAAACGCAGCGCCCGCGATCCCGGCAATGCCGCACCCCAGGGCAAAGGTAACACGGTCGACTTTTGCAGTGTTAATGCCCACTGCACCCGCCATGGTACGGTTCTGCACGGTGGCACGCACACGTAGGCCCCAGCGTGATTTATACATAAACATATAGACACCGAGGGTCACCAGCGCAGCCAGGGCCATCACAAAAACACCGTTGATCGGGATATCAATGTCTGGCGTCGGCTTGAAAGAGCCCAACATCCACTCAGGCAACTCGGCACTCACCTCTTTGGCGCCAAAGGTAGAGCGGAAAATCTGCTGCATGACCAGGCTTAGCCCCCAGGTCGCCAGCAAGGTATCCAGTGGCCGCTTGTACAGGTGCCGGATCATGCCGTATTCAACAACATAGCCGACCGCGAATGCCAGCCCGAACGCAATGAGGATGGCAAACAAAAAATAGTAATTGGTGAAGCCGTAAGTGGCAGCCACCTTGGATAGCATGACTGTGGTATAGGCACCGATGGTCATAAACTCACCATGCGCCATGTTAATCACACCCATCTGCCCGAAAATAATCGCGAGACCCAGTGCCATGAGTAGCAACACTGTAAACATGCTCAGGCCGGAAAAGCCTTGCATCACCACAATATTGCCTATATCTGCCATCGAATAACCAAACATATCGGTCTCCTTAAAATGCAACTTCTCAAAATTGCTGACTGCTTGAAATTGTTTACAACTTGAATGCTGTTTGAGCCAAACGGTAGCCGGAGTAACCGGCTACCGCTTAAGCATTTACGACAGGACTAGCTTATTGATAGCCTTTTGGAAATGGATCAGGTTTGATGTAATCAGAGGTGTATACCACTTTGGCCTGGCCATCTTTACCCCACTGACCAATACGCAGCTTGGTGGTCAGGTGGTGGTTGGCTTCCACAGTGACAGGGCCTTCTGGTGCATCTTTGAAGGTGTAGCCTGGCAATGCTGCTTGCACTTTGTCTACATCGAAGCTACCTGCACGCTCAACGGCTGCCTTGTACAACCATGGACCCAGGTAAGCAGCTTGTGTCACGTCGCCGATCACAGACTTCTCACCCCAGCGTTTTTTGAATGCTTCTACAAATTTCTTGTTAGCCTCATTGTCTTGAGACTGGAAGTATTTCATCGCAGAGTAGAAACCAGCCAGGTTTTCACCACCGATACCCAACACTTCGTCTTCGGTCACGGAGATGGTCAACATGGTTTGTTTGCTGGAGTTCAAACCGGCAGCGTTCAATTGTTTGAACCAGGCCACGTTACTACCGCCCACCACCGCTGCGTAGATCACGTCAGGTTTTTTCAGTTTGATTTTGTTGATCACAGAACCGAACTGGGTATCGCCCAAGGCAATGTACTCTTCACCCACCACTGTGCCATGCAAGTGTTGCTCGATGTGCTTACGGGCAATTTTCATCGATGTACGTGGCCAGATGTAGTCAGAACCAATCAGGTAGAAAGTCTTGGCTTTTTTCTCTTTAGCGATCCAGTCCAACCCTGCCAGAATTTGTTGTGTCGCTTCTTGACCGGTGTAGAACACGTTTTTGGATTGCTCCAGACCTTCGTAGAAGGTTGGGTAGAACAACAAGCCATTGTCTTTTTCAAACACTGGCAAAGCCGCTTTACGTGAAGCAGACGTCCAGCAGCCCATCACAGCAGCCACTTTGTCTTTTTCCAGCAATTTCTTCGCTTTTTCTGCGAAAGTTGGCCAGTCAGATGCACCGTCTTCCTGGATAATTTCAATCTTGCGACCCAGAATACCGCCCATGGCGTTGATCTGTTCGATCGCCAGCTTTTCAGCCTGGATAGAACCGGTTTCACTAATCGCCATCGTGCCGGTGGCAGAGTGCAGAATACCTACTTTTACTGTGGAGTCAGTCACTGCCAAGCCAGTCGTATTCACTTTTGCAGTCGGATAATCCGCTGCAAATGCATGACCGCTGATAAGGCCTGCGGCCATCATGGCACCGACCAATGCGCCCTTCATAAAACCGCGTCTGTTTGAGGTACTCATTACTTCTTCTCCTTTATGGATAAATCAATAAAATCAATAATTAAGGGATTGATGTCGCTGATTAATGCCCGACCATCCACGGCCGTGCCGTTTTCTTGGTCTGCATTTGCAAGCCCGGCTTACCTGTATCCTGGTTGACCGGCGGCTTGGTTTTACACGTGTGTGATCCGGTACAGCCACAGCTGGAACGTCTGGCTGTACGCGGCTCGTTGGCAGATTTCTCGTTACGTTCATGCGCAGACCGTTGCATTTTGTCCATGATGGCCAGTTTGGGCACAGATAAAATCCGTGGACTCTCTGCCCCGCAACAATCGCAGTAGGCAGGCAAACTCGACTCACTCATTTTGCGTAGCGCAGTAAATACGCCACAACTGTCACATTCATATTCGTAAAGAGGCATCTTGGTTTCCTATCAAGTCTGATCAAATAAACTGCACGCGATCAACACTCATTGTTATGTGCAAGTGGACACATCTATGCCTGGCGGCACCATGATCTTCGGTCCATCCGCGTTAGGTCGGATATCAAACTCAAAGATCTCGGTCGGGACCCACAAGGTGGCACAAGCGTTAGGGATATCGACGATGCCACTGATATGCCCCTCTACCGGCGCAGTCCCCAGGATGGATACCGCTTGTTCGCCGCTGTAACCAAATTTTTTCAGGTACTCAATCGCGTTGAGGCAAGCCTGGCGGTAGGCAATATGCACATCCAGGTAATGTTGCTTGCCGGCTTCGTCAACCGAAATGCCTTCAAAAATCATGTAATCACGGTAAGTCGGTGTGATCGGGCTGGGCTGGAACACAGGGTTTTTAATCCCGTATTTCTTCACACCATCCTTGATCAGGCCAACCTTGATATCGAGGTAACCGGCCATTTCAATCGCACCGCAGAAAGTGATTTCACCGTCGCCTTGTGAGAAGTGCAGGTCACCCATGGAGAGACCGCCATCCTTCACATAGACCGGGAAGTACACCCTTGAGCCTTTGGTCAGGTTCTTGATATCGCAGTTACCGCCGTGATCACGTGGTGGCACGGTACGCGCGCCTTCGGCTGCTGCTTTTTTGGCAGCGTCGCCACTCAAACGGCCCATGACGGCAGATTGTGAAGTCGGAGGGCAAGCCAGTGGCGGGACACGATCTGGATCCGTTGCAATCAGGTCGCCTTCACGCTTGTTCCAGGTTTCGAGCAGTTCTTTGGATGGCAGGCAACCAATCAGACCCGGGTGCATAATGCCGGCATAACGCACCTTAGGCACATGACGGGAAGTGGTATACACGCCGTGGAAATCCCAGATGGTTTTGCTCGCTTCAGGGAAGTGGTCGGTCAGAAAGCCCCCACCATTTTCCTTGGCAAACAAGCCGTTAAAGCCCCATTGATATTCATCAAAAGTACCCACATCCAGAATATCCACCACCATCAAGTCACCCGGCTCAGCACCTTCCACGCCAATCGGGCCACTCAGGTAGTGCACCTGTGTCAGATCAACGTCACGCACATCATTGGCGCTATCGTTATTACCGATCTGACCACCGGTCCAGTCCATACACTCAACACGGAACTCATCCCCTGGCTTGACCATGGCAATCATCGGCAGGTCGGGGTGCCAGCGGTTATGAATCTGGCCGTCCTGCTCCCATGGTTTTTTATCCAAATCCAACTTCACTATTGTTTTCATTACGCTCATCTCCTTTGTGGAAAAGGGTTATAAGGTGTTGATTAGAACTGCATCTGCAGGGCGACTCGGACGAAATCTTTATTAGAAGCCGTCGCGGTATCTTCTTTGCCGTAGGTGGCTGTCAAAGTCGCGTTGTAAGGTGCAATCACGTAATTGGTGCCCACTTCAAAGCGTTTGCTTGCGCCACCGCCGGTGGTATTGGTAAAAGCTGTCGTTGTCGAGTTGTAGCTTGTCACACCATCGGCGTTAAATTTCTGGTAACGAATGATAGGCATGAATTTGCCCCAGCCTACTTGTTCCTGGAACAGGTAGCCTAAGCCAGCGGAGTATGCATGACCTTGCTCACCTTTAAACACACCATCGGTGCCGTAGTAGTAGTAAGCAGCTTCAGCAGAAAAGGTACCAGGACCCACATCTTTTTTCTCTAACAGGAAGTCCACGCTGTAAGCTTTGTAATCACCCACCACATTGGTAGGGCTGACAACACCATCTTTTTTGTAACGTCCAGCAACCCCGATGGCAAGAATGTCTTTAGCACCAAAGTAGTTGCCTGTACCGTAGTAGCCTGGTTCTGCATCCCAGAAATCGTATTGCACACGACCGGCATACATCAGGTTATCTTTATGTGTTGAAGATTGTGACTGCGCGCCAACCCCACTAAAACGGAAAATCTGGTTACCTTCAAAGGCACCGAATGAAACATTAAGATGATCCTCAAGAAAGCTGGTAACCATAGCCACACCGTCATCACGACCAATCACACCACCGTTCCAGCCATAACGTGAAGCAATGTTGGCCCAGTAGCCACCACCCATGGAGTAGTAAGGACCTGCCATGTTGGCACGGTCACTCGGAGACAGGAAACGACCTGCCCAGATGGCCACTTCAGGGGTTAACTGAAATTGCACGTTGGCATCAATCACTTCAACATTAGAGCCTGCAGAGCCGCCACCTGATTTTTCAGTGTTCAGCATGCCTTTGATATACTTGTTAAAAGAACCAGAGATATAAATACGAGCACTATCCAGAGCGAAGTCGTTTGAACGATCGCTGCCTTGATTCACAGCGTCCTCTTTTGAGTTATAGCTGCTGATAAAGCCAAACCCAAGGCCAATATATTTATCTTCGCCAAAGTTGATTGTTGCACCCGCATTTGCCAGTTGTGCACCCAGGCCACAAGCCATTGCTACCGCAGTATGCAAGGCACATTTTTTCAAGTTCATCATCTAAGTTCCCTTTCTCGTTAAATTCAAATCACAGTTGATCAAAACTTGCGCTCAGCTTAACGAGAGGGGGTTGTAGGACAAATACGTCAATTTGCGTAGTGGCGAGGGCGTGAAAAGCCCGCTAGACTGCGCATAACAAATCACGAACAGGACTCGCAATGCGTCTTTTAACTTACCTATTAACAACCGCCTTATTGGCAGGGTGTGGCCAGATTTCTTACAAGCAAGGCGGCAACCAGCAGGACATCGAAAGGGCGCATCAAGCCTGCCGTGGTAGCGGCGATCAGCTCTCGGCATGCCTGGCAGAGCATGGTTGGAAAAAACCCAAGCTAGATGCGTTTGACCCTTTATTTGCAACTATAGAGGCTTCGGATAACCGCGGTGGCATGCAAAGCAAGCCCAGTCCTTTTATAGACTTATCCAAAGAGAATGCAGCGAAAGTGCAAGCTGCAGCTGTTGCAAAAAAACCACAAGCAAGCCCGGCAGCAACCAGTGCCGCCTCCGACCCAGCCACTTCGGCACCGTTAACGCCAGCGAACGACGTACCTGAACCAGCCCCAGCGGCACCACACAGCACCGTGAATGACGGTCCTGATGTAGCGTATTCGATTAATTCATGGTGGAAAATGGGGGCTTTCCCCAACCAGCTATCTCGTGACCAAGCCAGCTGCGAGAAAAAGCTGGGAGAAAACTACCTGCCTGATTACAAGACACAGACTTTTAAACGTGCGTTTGTCTCCTGTATGCATGACTTGGGCTGGATGGCCGTACGCAATGTGAAGTAAAAAATTGCTTGCCAGTCGCCGTCCGTCAATCGGATGGTGCCATTGGCAGGCACGCGAGGCTGTCAATAGAGACCACTTTACACTCGCGCCAAGACAGAAGCATCACAAGCCAGAAATTAACAAGCTATTGATTTAACCATCTCATCCTACCCAGGTGCCCTGACCTGAGCCTGTTGATCCGCCCCATGCCATTAGTTCTCTCAAAAATCATTCATCATAAAACCCAGGCAATGACTGTCAGCACCCTCTGACAACGCTATCAGAATAATCAGACTGCTCTGCGGGGCATAGCCTTTCTAAAATCCGCCTATGCAAATCAATCTGCATTTTTCTGAAACAGATAGAAAGAAGGTAACCATGCTCAGAATACTCATGGCAGGTGCATTATGTTGGACAATTGCCCTGGCCACGACCGCAGAAGCCGGTGTCGCGGTCAGCGTGGGGCAACCCGGCTTTTACGGCCAGATAGTCCTCGGTGATGCTTATCCAGTGCCGCAAGTGGTCTACCCGCAACCCGTGATTATCCAGCCACCACCGGTGGCCGTGGTGCAGCCCCCCATGTATCTGCATGTACCGCCCGGCCATATGAAGCGCTGGGCACGCTATTGCGGCGGCTATGGCGCTTGTGGTCGTCAGGTCTATTTTGTCCAGGATGGCTGGTATCAGAATGTTTATGTGCCACATTACCGGGCACATCCTGGTCCACCTGGGCCTGGTCCCGGTTGGGATCACTGGCATGATGGCCCACCAGGGCCAGGAGGCAGACCTGGCGGCCCGGGACGTGGCCATGGTCACGGCAGGGATTAATCTGAAACCATTCAATACCGTGAGCCTGATGACAGACCGGATACTGTAAGCACAATGTCAGCCAAACCGATTATGATGCTTTATCCTTTATCAGGCTCAGCACATTGCTGTGCCGCGATGAAGGATAAAGCACGCATGCGTAACAAGCGGCGCTGCCCCACCCAACATCACAACGGATTGCAGTGACTGGCTTCAAGCGGTAACTATTAAGGTTCAGCTTCATGCAACCGGTTCTGCGCCTTGTGTTGCATAGGATCCAATAAGTTGCACAACATATTTACCCCACTGCCCCATGCCCTTGCTAACGTCAGTATTGCCTGCCCGCCATATGAATATCCCCCCATTATCCCGATCTCCCTGCCAACGCCTTCCGGCAGTGATTGATCCTCCAAAATTGAGGTTGAATTCCGGGTTTTATTCTGCTTTTCGAGCCGGATTTAGTTTATAAAATGCGATAGCCAGTTGGAACTTTGCCAGAGACTAGCACTCTCATACATTGAGTGCTAAAATTGTTTTAAATCTCTTTTGATACCAAGGAGTTTGTTATCAACGCTTTTACATTACCTGTCGTTGCATCGGCAGACAGCCTGGATAAATACCTGCAGACCATCAAGCAGTTTCCGGTGCTGACCGCTGAAGAAGAATACGGTTATGCGACCCGCCTGAAACAAAGCGGGGACCTTGAGGCTGCGCGTGCGCTGATTGTGTCGCACTTGCGTCTGGTCGCCAGCATTGCCCGTGGTTACAGCGGTTATGGCCTGCCCCAATCAGACCTGATCCAAGAGGGTAATATTGGCTTGATGAAAGCAGTTAAACGCTTTGATCCCGATCGCGGTGTGCGTCTGGTTTCTTTTGCCATGCACTGGATCAAGGCTGAAATTCATGAGTATATTGTGCGGAACTGGCGCTTGGTCAAGACCGCCACCACCAAAGCGCAACGCAAGCTGTTCTTTAACTTGCGCAGCATGAAAAATGGGTTTGAGACCTTAAGTCAGGAAGATGTTCAACGCATTGCGACTGAACTCAATGTGAAACCAGAAGACGTGACCGAGATGGAATACCGCCTCAATGGTCAGGAAATCTCTCTGGATGCGCAAGTGGACGAGGATGGCGAAGAAGTGTACAGCCCAATCGCGTTTCTGGAGGATGAAGGTCCTGAACCTTCTACCTTGCTGGAAAACCTGCAGACTGAGCACATGCAGACAGAAGGCCTGAGCATGGCTTTGCAGCAGCTGGATGAGCGTAGTCGTCGTGTACTGCAAGCCCGCTGGCTGACCGAGGGCAATACGGCGACCTTGCATGATCTGGCCGCAGAATTTAGTGTTTCGGCTGAACGTATCCGCCAGATTGAGCAAAAGGCGATGCAAAAGATCAAAACCTATATGCTGGAAAACAAATAAAAAAACGGGTGCCAGTCACCCGTTTTTTTATGTTCGTGCTTCAAGAGGTCTTACCTCTTCACACGAAAATCTTGTCCTCAATCACCGCTTAGGCAGCTTTCACGACGACCTCTTCATGCATCAACGCCGTCATGGCTTTGGCATGCAAATGATCCAGATCAGCCAACTGCTGGCGAATAGAGAGTTCCACCTGCTCCAGGTCCGCAATACGCTCTTCCAGGGTATCGGTGGCCTGATAAATACGTTTGATACTTTCGACCCGGCGCTTGAGTTGCACATGATGCTCACGCATCTGGCTTTCCATCGGCGCCATCACGGCTTTAAGCCAGCTTTCCGTATCGCGGTTAGCGGCTTCATACTCGATAATGACATGGCTGGCCAGGGTCTCAAAGAATTTACTGGTCAGCGTCAGCTTTTCATGCGCAATCATGTTAAAGGTGGTATTGAACTGATCGCGGTAAATCGCTTCGAGTTTATTCAGGGCCTTGAGGTAACGTGAAGTGGAAAATGGGGGGGGGCGACTTTTGCAACAGGCCATGTTCTTTGGAGAATTTTTCATACATGGCTTCCATCATTTTCTTGATCTCAAGCACATGCACGTCTGCATCCATCATCCGGCGCTTGAGGTCACTGAAAAAGTCATCCATGGCCTGACGCATGGTTTTGGTAAATGCGGCTTTCATCATGGTCTCACGCGTTTCACGCACCTTGTTCTTGAGTGCTGGCATGCCGAGATGGTGAAATAACTGGTTGGATTGCACGGAAAACACACTACGCAAAGCCTGGTAGCGTTGCAAGCCGACTTCAAAATTGACCTTATCCTGTTTGACCTTGCGCATCATCTGCGCAATAACGTCTTCATTTTTACCTTGCAGGCAACGCAACTCGTCCGACTGGTCTAGCACGCTTTGCAGTCGGGTTTCCAGGGTCACCCGCGTTTGCTGCATCATGTCGTCAATCTCACCCTGCAGGCTCTCGCGCACAATTTCCTGTTTGGCCGGGATCAACTCATCCGAGAGATTTTTCTCCAGCTGCAACAAGCGGCTCTTTTGCAGCAAGGCCACATCACCTTTGACCTTGGCCAGCAAGCCTTTTTGGGCAGAGGTTGGCAAGATCTGGTCGCGTGACAAGCCAAGTAACTCAGCAGTATGTTGCAATTGACGATAAAGCTCTGCCTCCACCTCATCATCTGTCTTGAGCGGATCCCACAAGCCATCAATCTTGTTGAGCACCGCCATGCGGCCTTTTTGCTTCCAGCGGGCGCCACTAATATAACGGCGCCAGACTTCCATCTCGGATTTGGTAACCCCGGTATCCGCGCCGAGAATAAACAGCACGGCATGCGCATTCGGCAGCATGCTCATAGTTAACTCAGGCTCGGCACCGATGGCATTGAGGCCGGGCGTATCAAGGATTACCAAGCCCTGCTTGAGCAAGGGATGCGGGAAATTAATCATGGCATAGCGCCAGCATGGAATCTCCATCAGGCCATCTGCGCCGATCAACATGGCATCGTCAGAATTGTCAGGATGATACAAGCCTAGCGACTGCGCCTCTTGCACTGTCACGCGACGGGTACGACTAACCTCCTTGAAGGCTTCAACCATACTGTCGCGCGAATGGGCATCGAACTCCACCACAGACCAGGCTTGCGGCATGCGGCGATATTCAGTAATGGAAATCTGGTGGGTGTTGGTTTCAATCGGTAGCAGTGACAGGCTAACGGGTTTGCCCGTGTCATAACGCAGCTCGGTGGGACACATGGTGGTACGGCCTGCACCGGATGGCAACAACCGGTGACCATACCCTGAAAAGAAAATGGCATTGATAAGTTCTGACTTGCCGCGCGAGAACTCGGCAACAAAAGCGACATTCAGCTTGTCTTCACGCAAGCGGTTGAGTTGCTGCTGTATGCGCTCATCTAACTGCACATCACTGAGCTGCTTGTCCGCAATCCAGCGTCGATACTCTCCCAGTACATCAGCAATCGATTGACGCCAGCGTGTGTACAAATCAAATTGTTGTGCCAGTCGGTTATTTTCCATAGGACCTGCTGCAATTTTATTAAGGTGACCTACTTGTTGTTATTTTTCTATAATCTAACATGAATTGTTAAAAGATCAAATAAATCATGCAAGTACAGCTATTAATTCACAAATAAAATGAATTATCAACCCTAACATGAAACATTTGCTTGCCATGCGGTAGATGCGTGCATCTGCTATCATGCGCAATATTCAAGTTAACGGCCCCAAACACGGTTTTCTTCAATCATATGAGCGGTCTACATCCTGATTGCCCCATCCCTACCCTGATCCAACTGCATCAGGGCTCGCGCTTGCTGGAAATTCATTTCGATAACCAGACGGAATGCATGCTGTCATGCGAGTTTTTACGTGTGTACTCGCCCTCTGCCGAGGTCCGCGGGCATGGCGCAGGCCAGGAAGTGCTGCAACTGGACAAGCAGGATGTGAATATCAGCGCCATTGAACCGGTTGGCCGCTATGCAATCAAACTGATCTTTGATGATGGTCATGATACCGGGCTGTATTCATGGGATTATCTGTATTATCTGGCACAACATTATGAAAGCCTGTGGCAAGACTACATCGCCAAACTCACCATGGCAGGCCATACGCGCAAGGAACCCAAGCATGCAATCCAACACTGAGCAGCAAAAAACCACCCACTTTGGCTTTGAAACCGTCGATGAACGGGAAAAACAGAAAAAAGTGGGCGAAGTCTTTCATTCGGTGGCGCAAAAATACGACATCATGAATGATGTCATGTCTGCGGGCATGCATCGGCTGTGGAAACGCTTTGCCGTGGATGTCAGCGGCGTTGGGCAGGGTGACAAAGTACTCGATATTGCCGGCGGCAGTGGCGACCTGTCGCGCCTGTTTGCCAAAAAAGTGGCGACCCAGTCTCCCAGCAATCCCGGCACGGTCATTTTGACCGACATTAACGCCTCCATGCTGGGCGTGGGCCGAGACCGCATGATTGATGCCGGCCTGACCATTCCGGCCACCCAATGTAATGCCGAAGGACTGCCGTTTGCTGATGAAACCTTTGACTGTGTCATTGTGGCGTTTGGCCTGCGCAACATGACACATAAAGACGTTGCGCTCAAAGAAATGCAACGTGTGCTCAAGCGTGGCGGACGCCTGCTGGTACTTGAGTTTTCCAAGGTTTGGCAACCACTGGAGAAACTTTACGACACCTACTCTTTCAAACTGCTGCCTAAGTTTGGTAAATGGATCGCCAACGATGAGCCCAGCTATCGCTATCTGGCCGAAAGCATCCGCATGCACCCTGACCAGGAAACCTTGAAACAGATGATGCATGCAGCAGGCTTTGAAAAAGTCGATTACTACAACCTGACTGCAGGCGTGGTCGCGCTGCACAAAGGCATCAAACTCTAAACCCATGTTCAAGCCCTTGATTCAATTCGTGCTGCAGCACCTGATGCAGCAAAACCGCTGGACCGCTCCCAGGTTACAGCCGTATGCGCACAGTCATCTTTGTCTAGACTTTAAAGTGGCCCGCGTCATGCTGACAGTGTTAAGCAATGGTGAGCTGGCAGTTGCAGGCGATACCGCCATGGCAGATGCCACCATTCACTTGCCGCCCAGCCTGGCCATGCGGCTACTGAGGCAAGATCCGCAGGCGCATAGCCTGATTAAAATTGATGGCGACAGTGCGCTCGGCATGGAAGTCGGCAAGATTCTGGCGGCCATCCGCTGGGATGTCGAAGAAGACTTGAGTAAAGTGGTCGGCGATGTGGCGGCTTTTGAAGTCGTCCAACTCGGTCAGCAAACCATGCAACGCTTGCAAGGCCAGGCCAAAAACCTGGGAGAAATGCTGGTGGAATACTGGCAAGAAGAGCAGCCGTTGCTTGCAAAAAAAACCCGCATCACGCAATTTAACCAGGCCGTCGACCAACTCAGGGAAGACACAGACCGCTTGCAGCAACGCGTAGAAAAACTGTTGGCCGCTAACGCCCCCGCAGAAAGTCAGCCCTGATGCACTGGATACGCTTTTTTCACATTATCGGCATGCTGATCTGGTATCGGCTGGATATTTTCTTTGTCCGTGACAATCAACCAGGTCTGGGCTCGCGACTGCTCAACGGGTTGTTATTCTGGCGCCATGCGCCGGAGAAACGGGCCGTCCGCTTGCGCTTGGCCCTTGAAAAACTCGGCCCGATTTTCGTCAAGTTTGGCCAGATGCTGTCTACACGCCGCGACTTGCTGCCACCGGATGTGGCCGATGAACTGACCAAACTGCAGGACCAGGTACCGCCATTTGCCTACGCTGAAGTGGAGCGTATTATTGAGCAGGCCTTTGACGCCCCGCTGACGACGGTCTACGCCGAGTTTAACGCGGTTCCGGTCGCAAGCGCTTCGGTGGCCCAGGTGCATTTTGCCAAACTGCATAGTGGCGAACAGGTAGCTGTTAAAGTGTTGCGTCCCAATATTGCCGCCATTATTCATAGAGATATCGCCTTACTCCGCACGCTGGCCTGGTGGGTCAAAAAACTCTCCCGTGAAGGGCGCCGTCTCAAGCCGGATGAAATGGTGGATGAATTTGCCCGCCACACCGAGCACGAACTGGACCTGACCCTGGAAGCTGCACAGTGCGCACAGCTTGGCCGCAACTTCAGTGACCGTCGCCTGCTGGTGCCTACGGTTTACTGGGACTATTCACGCAAGCAAGTGATGACCATGCAGCGTATGTTTGGCACGCCTGTCCGCGAAACCGCCACGTTGCAGGCCTATGGCATCAACCTGACCCAATTGGCTCACGAAGGCGTAGAGGTATTTTTTACGCAGGTATTCCGTGATGGTTTTTTTCATGCCGACATGCATCCGGGCAATATCCAGGTGGTGACAGAGGGGCCGGATAAAGGCAAATTCATTGCCCTGGATTTTGGCATCATGGGTAGCCTCACGCCTACCGACCAGTATTATCTGGCGCGGAACTTCCTCGCTTTTTTCAACCGTGACTACCGGGATGTGGCAGTGGCGCATATTGAGTCTGGCTGGGTGCCGGCAGATACCAATGTAGAAGCCCTGGAAACAGCCGTGCGCGCCATTTGTGAGCCGATCTTTGAAAAGCCACTCAAGGAAATTTCATTTGGCCGCACCCTGCTCAGCCTGTTTCAGATGTCACGCCGCTTTGGCGTGAATATTCAGCCGCAACTGATTATGTTGCAAAAAACCCTGCTCAATATTGAAGGCCTGGGCCGTGAACTGGACCCGAATATCGACTTGTGGCAAAGCGCCAAACCATTTCTCAAGCGCTGGATGAGCGAGCAGATCGGCTGGCGCAGCCTGCTTAAATCTGCAAAACGCGAGCTCCCCTATGTACTTGCCCATGCTGCAGAAATGCCGCGCCTGCTGGAGCAATATCTGCGCAATCAAAGCGAGCTGGCAAAACAGCAAACCCATATTGATACCTTGCTAAACAGCCAGCACAAGCAGGCCACCTGGCAAAAATGGGCGACGATGGCCATTCTCGTGCTGGTATTGCTTCAATTTGCCAGCTTGTTTTTACTGTTCACTCACTAAAGGAGTACATGATGGCATCCCCCAAGAAGCTACTTGTTGCAGTATTGATGATGTTACCCATGGCCTTGCAGGCGGCCGACTTGAGCGGTCTATGGCAAACGACGGACGATAAAACCGGCAAACCTCGCTCACTGGTACGCATTGCCGAATCCGGCGGGGAATACCATGCCGTTGTCGAAAAAGGCTTGCTAGCCACAGACACCGGCGATGCGGTGTGTGACAAATGTACCGACGAGCGTAGAGGGCAAAAAATCATAGGCATGACCATCGCCAAACACCTCAAAGCCGGTAGCAAGCCCCATGTGTATGAAAATGGCGAGATTCTGGACCCGGAAAACGGCAAAACCTACCAATGTAAAATGACATTGAGCCCTAATGGCAACGAACTGGAGGTGCGTGGCTTTATCGGGATTTCACTGATTGGCCGTTCGCAAACCTGGAAACGGGTGGAGTAGTGGCTATCAAACGTGCAGATTTGTAAAAAAGGCCTGATTTTCGGGCCTTTTTTACTACAGCCAGATTGAGAACCCCTGTGTAGGCCAGGTTTTGTTTTAAAATCGGCGTTTTGCAACTGACTCAAGGGAAACGGACTGTGCTGATCTGGTTTGTGGTGGCGTACTTACTTGTCTCTATCGGGATAGGCCTGTTCGCTGCCAGGAATGTACATAGCACCAAGGATTATGCAGTCGCTGGCCGCCACTTACCCTTGCCGGTGGTGACCGCCACCGTATTTGCCACCTGGTTTGGCGCAGAAGCGGTCTTTGGCGTGTCCGCCACCTTTGTGCGTGAGGGCTTGACCGGGGTGGCCGCAGACCCGTTTGGCTCCAGCATGTGCCTGATTCTGGCCGGGATTTTTTTCTCCAGCCGCCTGTATAAACTCAACATTCTGACCTTGGGCGACTTTTACCGCATGCGCTACAACCGTAGCGTAGAGGTGCTGACCACCCTGGCCATCGTCGTCTCCTACATGGGCTGGGTAGCGGCACAGATCAAAGCCCTGGGCCTGATCTTTAACCTGATCAGTCATGGCGCCATTTCAGAGCAGGCAGGCATGATGCTGGGGACGGCCATTGTCCTCACCTACACCACACTCGGCGGGATGTTGTCTGTGGCTATCCTCGATTTTGTGCAGATGATCGTGGTCATTGGCGGCCTGCTGTTTATCGCTTATCTGGTTTCCGGCCAGACCGGCGGCATCGCGCCAGTCATTGCCCATGCGCGCGACGCAGGCAAGCTGCATTTTTTCCCGCAAAGTACAGACTGGAGCGTATGGCTGACCTTTATGGGGGGCTGGCTGACCATGATGCTGGGCTCTATCCCGCAACAAGATGTGTTTCAACGCATCACCTCGGCAAAAACCGGGAAAATCGCCTTGTGGGGCTCGCTACTGGGTGCCAGCATTTATTTCTGCTTTACCTTCGTGCCCATGTTTATTGCCTATGCCGCAACACTGATAGACCCGGCGACTTTTGGCACCTTGGTCGCCACTGACTCGCAACGCGTGCTGCCGACGCTGGTGTTAACGCATACCCCCCTGCTGGCGCAGGCCATCTTCTTTGGGGCAGTGCTGTCTGCCATCATGAGCTGCTCGTCTGCCACCTTGCTCGCCCCCTCAGTCAGCTTTGCCGAAAACGTGGTCAAGGGCTTTATGCCACAGATGAGCGATCATCACTTCTTGCGCGTGATGCGCTTGTGCCTGGTCGGCTTTGCGGCCATGGTGCTGTTTTATGCCCTTAACTCTGAACTGTCTATTTTTGGCATGGTAGAAAGCGCTTACAAGGTAACGCTGGCCGGGGCCTTTGTGCCGCTGCTGTTTGGTGCGTTTTGGAAGCGTGCCACCAGCCAGGGGGCGCTGGCTGCCATTTTACTGGGCATTACCAGCTGGATCCTGATAGAGGTGATGGTCAAGGACAGCCTGATTCCGGCACAATTGATCGGTCTCATGGTCAGTACCGTCGCCATGGTCATCGGCTCCCTGTTGCCACAAAAACTGGGCGGCACGCCTGCCCCTGCCGCTGGCTACTTACATGAACATGCTGCCAGATCCCATCCGCACTAGCCTCGCCATACACCATGGTGAATCATTCATGCCAATTGTATGAATACGGCATTAAAAAGCGGACTATTCAGCCGAACAGTAGAATGGGGATTTTGTGATAATCCACAGTTATCTCAGCCTTTGGCTGTTCAAGCATCTTCAGGTCATTGGTCGTTATGGTCGTAAACAAGCGTTTCTATACCGTTATTCTCAGCGCGATTGTGCTGGCGGGGTTTGTGGCGACCAGTCTGATCGGCTATTTCGTGGCCAAGGACTCGCTGACCGAGCGCTTGGAGCAGGAAATGCTGCCGCTGACCAGCGACAACATCTACTCTGAAATCCAGCGCGACCTGCTGCAACCCTTGCTGATCTCTTCGCTGATGGCGAATGACGTATTTGTGTTTGACTGGGTCAATGATGGTGAGCAGGATGCCAGCAAAATGACCAGTTACCTGGCACAAATCCAGAAAAAATATAACACCATCACGGCATTCTTTGTCTCTGACAGTTCGCTGAACTACTACCACCCCACCGGCGTGATCAAGCGGGTTTCAAGAAGTAATCCGGACGACAGCTGGTATTTCACGGCCAAAGATTCACCGCATCCTTATGTCATCAATATTGACCGCGATACCGCTGACCACAAACGCCTCAGCATTTTCGTCAATTACCGTATCGAAGATAAATCCGGCAAATTTATTGGCGTGATCGGTGTCGGCCTGTCGTTGCAGACGGTGGTCGAACTGATAGAAAACTACCAGAAACGCTATGGGCGCGAAATTTATTTCGTCAATCGCCAGGGCGAGGTAATGCTGCAAAGCAGCCATTACCACTCCGAGTTACACTTGCAAAACAAGTCTGGCCTGGACAAAGCGTTTTTGAAAGTGCTGACCTCTCCCAGCGCATCATTCTCATTCAAAGCCAACAATGGCAGCATGCTTTATCTGAATAGCCGTCTGGTGCCGGAGTTTGACTGGTATCTGATTGTGGAGCAAGTGAACGACCCAAGCTCGGAGCGTATTGAAACCGCGTTTATGATTAACCTGGCCGTGGCACTGGTGATTAGTGCCATTGTGTTGTTCCTCGCGCATGTCGCAGTACGCGGTTACCACGACAAACTGGAGACCATGGCCACGCAGGATAAACTGACCGGGGTCACCAGTCGCCAGGTGTTTGAGTTTTACTTCAAGCAGGCCGTGGCCCGCCGCAAGCGCCGCGATGAAGCCTTGTCGCTGGTTCTGATTGATATTGACCTGTTCAAGCAGGTGAATGACACCTATGGCCACGAAGCGGGTGACCGTGTGCTGTCTCGCGTGGCACAACTGATCAAATCGCATGTGCGCGAAGAGGATGTGGTGTGCCGTTGGGGCGGTGAGGAATTTTTACTGTTGCTGTCGGGATGCAATATGCAGCATGCGCGCGACATCACCGAGTTGATCCGTTCCGCGGTAGCCGGATTGCAATTTCACTTTAGCAACCAGGTGGTACATATCACGGTGAGTGCTGGCGTGGCCGAGATGCACAATGATGAAACGCTGGGACAAGTGGTTGAACGGGCTGACCATCATTTGTATGCCGCCAAACGCGCCGGGCGCAACTGCATCCGGCCAGATACGGATGAAGCCTAAGGCTGCTTGATCAAGGCTTTATCAAGCCCAGCTCCGCTGGTCTGGGCTGACAATGCGCACAATAGAACGTTGAACGTTGCCCAAGGCGGATATTCTGAATCGGGCGGGCGCATATACGGCAGGGCTCTCCGGTGCGTCCATAGACCGTATAGGTCTGCTGGAAATAGCCTGGATTGCCGTCTGCGCCAAAAAAATCGCGCAAACTACTGCCCCCCGCCGCGAGTGCCGACTGCAACGTCGCCTTGATTTCTTGTACCAGCAAGGCACACTGCGCCTCGGTCAACGCCTTGGCAGGCGTTTCGGGATGAATCCGGGCTCGGAAGAGTGATTCACTCGCATAAATATTGCCGACCCCCACCACCAGATGTCCATCCATGATAGTGGTCTTGATCGGCGCATTGCGCGTGTGTAATTGCTGGTAGAGATATTGGGCGTTAAATCCAGCCTCAAGCGGCTCCGGTCCGAGACGATTCAGCAGCGCATGTTGCAGTGGATCCTGCCCCAGCCACAACACGGCACCAAATCGGCGCGGATCACGCAAACGGATCACCCGGCCATCGGTAAAACGGATATCAAAGTGATCATGTTTTTCTGCGGGGAAATCGCGCTCAAGCAAGCACAGGCGGCCAGACATGCCCAAGTGTAATAACAACACGCCCGCGGTCGCATCGGTGCCGATCTCGGCCAGAATATATTTTGCCCGGCGGGTCAGCTTGAGCAAGCGCTGCCCTTGCAGGTGCTGCGGCAAGTCGGCAGGAATCGGCCAGCGCAAGCCATGATGCCGTATGGTGACCTGTTCAATCAACGCGCCCTCTACCGGCAACAAGCCGCGGCGCGTGACCTCAACCTCGGGTAATTCAGGCATGCTACTTCTGGAGATTGATGGGCGGGTTCACCATGGTAAAGCCCGTGTCGTTACTAAAGTGATAAATAATGCCTTCATCTGGACGTGCCAGTTGGTACTCCGGCGATTCCTGCAATTTTTCAAAGTGGATTTTCTTGCCATCCCGCAGCAACACCTCAAAAGAAGGATAAGTTTGCTTGCGGTCTGGGGTGTAAAACTCTACCGAGACCGCCTGCGCCTGCACCCAGCTAAAATCCATCCACTCATTCAACTCATTTTGCGTAGGTTTAGCCTTGGGGTCATTCACCGCCCATTTGCCGTCAGTCGCCAACTGCACTTTCAAGGCATTTGCTTCCCACTGCTCCAGATGCGCCAGGTCAAAGCCAGCCAACTGTTTGCGCTCAGCGGGTGCCAAAGGCATTTTATCGACCATCTCAATCGGTTGGGTAGACGCGGCCTCGCTGTACTGGCCAGCCAGCAAATATACCTGTCCGGCATAGCCCACATACTGTTCCTCGGTTACCGGATTATAGGTGCCAAAACTAAAAACTTGGTCGCCTTTGGCGCCGGACAGCGTCAGCTTCAACACGGGCTGATCCAGACCATATTTAGACGCATCCTGTAGTGGCAATCTGGTGGCCGTGGTAGCGGCGATAATCGAAATGATGCGCTGCACCGAGGCCTGGTCGGCACGCGCCGCATAGGGTTTACGCATCATCCAGTAGCCATTCTGCTTTTCAAAGACCGTGGGCGCTTTGGCCGGAAACTCAGCTTTGACGGCATCAAAGTCTGCCATCTTGAGCGTGGAGACTTCAAACTTGGCCGCGGGCGCCTGCGCTTGCGGTTGCAAATGCAAAAACACCGCAATGCCCACTACCACCGCCAGTAACAACAGATTCAATAACCATCTTTTTTTCATGACTGACCTACTCCACCCTCAGCTCACCAGGCATTAAGCCTTGCGGCGTCTCCACCACAAGAACAAACCTGCCACAAACAACCCGACCGGAATGAAATACTGGAAGGCATGAAAGACGCTCCAGGCCACCAGCCGTCCCTGATCAGTGGCGGGAATCGTGACGTTGATATCCTTGAGCGGCATCGGCTGAATGGTGATCAAACGGTCATCGCCTGCCAGCCAGTTGATAATATTGATGCCCAAATCGAGATTGCCGCCGTTGGTGATAAAGGTATTGGCCAGGAAGTTGGCATTGCCTATCACCACGACGCGCTGGCCTTTTTTGCCATATTGGCGCTCTAACGCCACGCCCACATTGATCGGACCGGCTTTATCCTTGCCTTGATCAAAGCGCACCTTGAGGTTCTGTGCTCCGGCAGGAATCTTGTCTGACTCCAGCCAGCCATTCGGTGCCACATCAATCAGGCGCCCGACTTTCCAGCCCAGATCATCCGAGGCCTGGCCATCGACTTCATGCGCTTCCGGGAACACGGTGCGCAGCATAAAGTTGCGGGTGATCGGATGATCGCCATACAGACTGGCAAACGCCATTTTCGGATCGGCACCATACTGCTCGGCAGCGCGGTCAACCACAATACCCGCAGACACTTTGATGCCCAGATAGTCAGCCACTTCTTGCAAGCCATGCAGATTATCGTCATCCAGCAGCCACAACACGTTACCGCCTGCCTCAATATACGCCTTGATTTTTTTGGCCTCTACCGCAGAAATATCCACTTGCGGTGCCGCAATCACCAGCATGGCGCCATTTGCGGGCACGTCCTGGGCAATAGTCAGATCCGGGTTGGCAAACTTGAAGCCCTTGCTTTCCAGTTGCTTGCCAAACTCGCCCAGATCATGATTCTTGACGCCTTGCAACAGGCGCTCACCATGACCATCCAGATACATGACCGGCTGGTTGTTGGTACGCGACAGGCGCACCAGCAAATTGGTCATTTCCTGCTCGGCAAACGGTGGCGTGATATGTTCACTGCGCTTGTTGTATTCGACGATGGTTTCACCGTCAACTTTTACCCCGGCCTCCTGCGCCATCTTGGGCTCTTCAGACGGGTTGATAAACTTAATGAATACATTTTTCTTTTCGCGCTGGTAGCGTGCAACAAAATCCAGCATGCCTTTACGGAAAGTGTCGCCGTTGTTGGCGTCATCATTGGTGGCAAACACGGTGATATTGATGTCGCCATCCATCTGCTTGAGCACATTGACACTGCCCTGGGTCAGGATGTTGCGGTTGGCCTGGGTAATATCCTTGGCCCAGCGGTATTGGCTGGACAAGTAGCCCAACATCACCACCAGCGCCAGAAACACCAGCACAAACATCCAGTTTTGTGCCAGCAGCTGCCATCTAAACTTACTGTTAATTTTCATAGTGCTTTCAAACTCGACAACAACGCGGGCTTAGCCGCGTAAACGATCTGCATCCAGACGACGAATCGTCAGGGTAATAAAGGTAAGAATAAACAAGCCAAAATAGGCCAGGTCAGCCGTATCAATCAAGCCACCGGCAAATGACTGAAAGTGACGCATCAACGAAAACTTGAGCATGGTGCTGGTCGGGTCGCCGGCAAAAAAGCGGTCCAGAATCATGAGCACAAACAAGGCAATAAAACTCAAAATGCCGGCAATGATCGGCTGTGCCGTCAAGCTGGAGAAATACAGGCCCAGCGCGGCAAAGCTGGAGACCAGCAGCAACAGCCCCAGCGAATTGGCAAAAATATAGCCAAAATCAATATCTGACCAGATATTCAAGGTTGTCAGCATCACGCCGATGTAAACCACCAGAATGCTCAGGAACACCACCAGGCCTAAAAACTTGCCCATCACAATTTCGCTGATGGACAACGGCGCACTGAACAAAAATGGCAGTGTCTGGCTGCGGCGCTCCTCTGAAATCAGGCGCATGGAAAGCAAAGGCACGGCAAATAACATAATGAAGGAGGCCAGGCCGTAGACAGTTTGCCCGACAAACTGCGTGACCCCAATCCGCTCGGCCGGTCGGATGGAGCCGGACATGACTTCAAAGTAATTATTCACGCCATTGAGGTAGTAAGTGCCAAACGAAAACGTTAGCAGGGCCAGAATAATCCACCCCATGGGCGAGGCGAACATACTCTTGAGTTCTTTTCTTGCAATATTCAACATAGTTTATGCTCTCTAAATCGACTTAAGCTGCTTTTGCAACGTCTGCCTCGTGATAAGTCAATTGTACAAACACATCCTCAAGGCTGGTTTGATCGGGCGCAATGTGGAACAGGCCCCAGCCTTGCTGCACAGCCGCCTGCACAATCGCTTCGTGCGGCTGGCTGCCTTCATGAAAACGGATCCGCCACATGCCCTCGGCAGGCTCAACTTCAGCCACGCCTGCAATTGCAGCCAATTGTGCTACTGGCGGCGGGTTACGCAGGCCAACCAGTAATTTGTTACCAATACGCTGCTGCTTGAGCACATCAATGCCGCCATTAAACACCAGCTTGCCCTTGTCAATAATTTGCACGTGGTCACAGACCATTTCCACTTCGGGCAAAATATGGGTAGAGACGATGACGCTGTGTGCCTGGCCGATTTCCTTGATCAAGGCGCGGATATCACGAATCTGGATCGGATCCAGGCCCACGGTCGGCTCGTCCAGAATCACTACCATGGGGTTATGAATAATGGCCTGGGCAATGCCTACGCGTTGCTGATAGCCGTTGGACAGGTTTTCGATCAAGCGTTTGCTCATGTGGGTCAGGCCACAACGCTCTTTGGCATGTTCCACCGCTTTTTTAATGTGTTTGCCAGAGACGTTGTGCAGTCTGGCCGCAATGGTCAGGTACTCGTCTACCGTAAACTCTTTATATAAAGGGCGCATTTCCGGCAAGTATCCGATCAAGGCTTTTGCCTCTTTGGGCTGCTCTATCATGTCGATGCCGCAGATTTTGACGCTGCCTGCACTCGGCGCGAGGTTGCCCGTCAACATTTTCATCGTGGTGGACTTGCCAGCGCCATTTGGCCCCAAAAAGCCCAGCACCTGGCCTTGCTGCAGGCTGAACGTCACATCACTGACGGCGGCACGTCCGCCATACAAACGGGTCAATTCAATTGCTTCAACTGTCAAATTTGCCATGATTTCTTCACATACCTCGCGACTGGGAAAGATGCTTTCAAGCCTGACTTTACAACGCCAGACCGCAAATCCCTAGACAAATATTTCACCAAAAAGTTATAGTGCTGTAGACGACGCTTTCACCTGTGTTTAAACGCCAATTACAATTTAGTTACAAATCGCACATTATGGATGAACTTGCAGCAACTGTCACGGACTAAACTAAAATTCCAGACGGATTAAGCGCCCCTTCTGCCCCAGTGACGACATCATTCATGCAACCTCTTTTTAAACAGGAATCCAGTATGCCTCTTACCCGCCGCCTCAACTTGAAAACCCCGTCATTACGCCGTCCGAAACTGGCATTATGGCTGGCGTTGATGAGCAGCCCGGCCTGGTCTGCCAGCGGCACCCCCACCATTACTACCCCCACCGCAGAGTTTGTCTACAAATACCTGCTCGGTGAAGTGGCCGCGCAGCGTGGCGAATTTGTACTGGCCGGGCAGCTATTTCTGGATTTGGCCAAGCAAACGCGTGACCCTTTGCTCGCCGAGCGCGCCACACAGGCGGCAACCATTGCCCGCACACCGCAGTTGGCATTGCCCTCTGCCGAATTATGGTCTGAGCTGGCCCCGGATTCTATTCCGGCAGCCCAAACCGCCAGCCAGTTGCTGATTGCCAATGGCAACCTCGAAAAAGCGATTCCACAGATCCAGAAAGTGCTGGCCAATGAAAACATTCGTGCCAATGCCTTTATGGAACTCAATAGCCTGATGGTGCGCATCACCGACAAAACCAGCGTGCTCAAAACCATACAACAGCTGGCCAAGCCTTATCCCAAGCTGGCTGAAGCCCACTTTGCCATTTCGCAAGCCGCTTACTTTGCGCACGACGAGAGCCTCATGAAAGCGGAGCTCAAACAAGCGTCCAAGCTGCGCCCAGGCTGGGAACCGCCCGCGCAGATTTACGGGCAAATGCTGATGGAAAAAGATGTCCAGAAAGGCATGGCATTTTACCGCGACTTTTTAAAGACCTATCCTGAGTCCGATCAGATTCGCTTATCGTTAGCGCGCGCCTTGCTCTTGCAAAAAAATACCACCGAAGCCAAGGTAGAGTTCACCAAGCTGCTCGAACGCCACCAGAACAATCCTGACATGAACGTGATTGTGGGCCTGCTGGCACTGGACGCCAAAGAATACACTTTCGCCGATCGTTATCTGGAACACGCGCTCGAAGTCGGCTTCAAGGAGCCGAACAAGGTCTACTTCAACCTGGGCCGCTCAGCCATCGAGCAAAAAGACGATGCACGCGCTTTGCAATGGTTTGACAAAATCACCGATGGCGAACAATACCTGGCCGCTCGGATGGCCGCCGCCGGCATTATTGCCCGCCGAGACGGCGTCGATGCTGCGATTACCATGCTGGACAATGTGGATGGCCTGACGCCTGAACAACAGGCGCTGGTGATTCAAAACCAGGCACTCATGCTGAGCCAGGCCAAACGCGGCGATGAAGCCTACACCCTGCTTGAAAAAGCCGCCAAAACCTTCCCGGAAAGCCCCGAGTTGCAGTACGACTACGCCCTAAGCGCCGAGCGCAAGGGTAAATATGACATCATGGAAGACACGCTGACCCGGGTCATTAAAATGAAGCCAGACTTTGCCGCGGCCTACAATGCGCTAGGCTATTCCTATGCAGACCGCAATATCAAGCTGATTGAAGCGAAGAGCCTGATTGAAACCGCCACCAAGCTCTCCCCGGAGGATCATTACATCATGGACAGTCTGGGCTGGGTCTATTTCCGTTTGGGCGACTTGTCGCGTGCCACCGAAGAGCTACGCCGCGCCTATGCGATTCAGCAAGATCCTGAAATTGCGGCCCACCTGGCCGAAGTCCTTTGGAAACAAGGCCAGCGTGAAGAAGCACAACGCATTCTGGATCAGGCCTTGTCGGCCAACCCCGGCAACGAGATTCTGGTCGCAGTCGCGCAAAAACTGAAATCCGCCCTGTAGTGTTTGTATGCCGTCCACATCTGCGCTAGCGAGGCTGGCCCAAGCTTTTGCCATCTGGTTAGTACTAAGTCTGCTGGCAGGCTGTGCCAGCCAGGCCGTCGCCCCTACTCAAACCAGCGTGCCACCCGCCGCCCAGCACAGGTTTGCCACACTGCAAGCCGTGCAATCCTTTGACGTGGAGGCGAAGCTGGCCGTGCAATATGCGGGCAAGGGCTACACTGCCAGGCTGGAATGGCAACACAGCCCGGCACTGGATACCCTGCGTATTTTTAGCCCGCTCGGCCAGCAAGTAGCCCTCATCGAGCGCAGTGCGCACAGCGTCACCCTCACCGACCAAAGTGGCAACACGCACCAGGCGGCAGATGTTTCCAGCCTGACAGCGCAGTTGTTAGGCTGGCGCCTGCCTTTGACCGGGTTAAGCCAATGGATTTTGGGGGCTCCGCACATCAATAGTCCGTTCCAGGCCAGCTATCTTGCGCAGGGTGAACCTGCCCGCCTCATGCAGGACCAATGGCAAATCGATTACGACGATTACCGTGAGGTTCAATTGCAAGGCGTGCAGTCATCCCTACCGCACATCACACGCTTGCAGCAGCAAGATGTCCGGCTAAAGCTGGTCATTCAACACTGGTAAGCTACCCCACGCAGCAATGACGGCGCGGATCCGCGCCGTCATTAACACGCAAAGCATACGGGCCCCTTAACAGCTTTCGCGTTAAAGATTCAGGCCATGCCGTCGATAATGCCAGTATGCGCTGCAATCTGTTTACCCCTCTCTCGTTTCGAATTTGGCTGCTGGCCTGCCTGTGGCTGGGCCTGAGTTTGCCTGGGTACAGCGTGGCCGCACAATGGCTGTCGATCAAAAAAACGGACGATAGCCAACTCATGATAGACAAACAGTCCCTGCTCGAAGAAAAACCCTATGTCAAAGCCTGGATCAAGGTCGATTACCGCCAACCTCAAAAAAACATAGAGTCTGTAGACCGCGTTTACACCCATGCAAAAGCGCTCTGGTACTTTGATTGCGACAAGCGCAAGGCAGCGACCATCCAGGTGTTCCAGTACGAAGGGGAAGAGCTGGTCTACTCTGCGGGCATTACTGCCAAGCAGGCAGATTTTATTGAGCCCTTGCCGGATTCCGAGGTAGAGATCACACAGCAGTACGTCTGCAAGTGGCAGAACAAAGAGAAGCAGCGCGCTGAAGCCGCAGCCAAACGTGCCGCCAACCTGGTCATGCCTGCCGTTGCCAGCAGCAAAGACAAGCCCGCTGCACCAGATAGCGTCGCCGAGCCTGCCCCTGCACCAGATGCAGCACCTGCCAAACCGGCCGACAAAAAGGCTGACGGCAAGCCAGCTAAAGACGCAACGGCTACAGAAGCCAATGCGACTAAATCCAAGGAAACCACTGCCAAGTCCAAAGAAGACGCTGCGAAAACGGGCAAGCCTGAAAAAGCAGAAGCAGCAGCTGATCATCAGAAACCTAAAGACAAGAACAAAACCGGTGCCGCGGATGATAAGTCCTGGGCCTACAGTGGTGAGCACGGTCCAGACAAATGGGGCAGTCTGAATCCTGAATTTGCCGTCTGTAATGCAGGTAGCCAGCAATCGCCTATCCACGTGGATAATACGATCACAGCCGCCCTCAAACCGATCAAGCGACTGCAAAAATTCCCGATCAAGAATATTGCACTCAAGGACCACAGCCTAGTATTGGATGCGGGCAGCGGCAACATGATGGTGCTAGACCAGAAACCCTACCAGCTCAAATACATTAGTGTGCATATGCCCGGCGAACACCAGGTCAAACAGAAGTCCTATGCCGCCGAGATGCAAATGGTGCATGAAGACAAAGCCGGACACCGTGTGATTATTGCCATCATGATAGAAGAAGGGAACGCCCATGCTGGTATAGAGAAGCTGTTAGGCAGCCTGCCCAAAGATAAAGAGCAAAGCAAACCGCTGACCATCCGTGTGACACCGGCCGACCTGATGCCCGTCAAGCCTGCCTACTACCGCTACAGTGGCTCGCTGACAGCCCCGCCCTGTACTGAAGGCGTGCAATGGGTGATCATGAAAGAAGCGCTCAAGGTTTCCAAGTTCCAGTTGGCCAGCCTGCAACAAGCCATCGGTGCGCCCAACCAGCGCCCGCTGCAGGACAGCCAAGGCCGCATGGTCCTTGAATAAGCCTCCAAAGCAGGCGGGCATGCTTTACAATAGCGGCCATGCATACCTTGAGCTACCCTGCCCCCTGCAAAATCAACCTGTTTTTGCACATTACTGGTCGCCTCAGCAATGGCTACCATACCCTGCAAAGCCTGTTTTTACTGCTAGACCACGGCGACACCTTGCACATCCGCCCGCGTCAGGACGGGCAAATTCTCCACATGAATCCCATGGCTGGCGTCCCGGCCGAACAAGACCTTAGCATCCGTGCTGCCCGCCATTTACAGCAAGTCAGCGGCTGCACTCTGGGCGCCGACATTGGCTGTGATAAACGTACGCCCATGGGTGGTGGATTAGGCGGCGGCAGCTCGGATGCGGCCACCGTCCTCATGGCACTCAACCAGCAATGGCAGTTGGGCTACACCCGGCAGCAGTTGATGCAGATTGGCGTTAGCCTGGGTGCAGACGTGCCCGTGTTTATCTTTGGCCAACCCGCCTGGGCAGAGGGCATCGGTGAGCAATTATCAGCGGTTTCACTGCCACCCCCACTACTCGACCAATATTACGTGGTACTCACGCCGCAGGTGGCCGTGCCCACCGCACAAATTTTTGCACATCAAGCATTGACAAGAGACTCGAAACCATTGAGAATATCGGACTTTTCAAACGGCGCTAATTCCAGCGCGTTCTGGCAGCAAGCCAGAAACGATATGGAAGCGATTGTTTGTATGCTTTATCCTCAAGTTGGCGAAACGCTGGCCTGGTTAAAACAATACGGCGATGCCCGTATGAGTGGTTCCGGCGCTTCAGTGTTTGTAGCCGTGGATAGTGCAGAAAAAGCGGAGCAGTTAATTGCAAATAGACCAGAAAACACTTCTGGTTTTTGGGCAAAAGGGTTAGAATACCATCCGCTTTTTGCTTCGGTCACTGACGGTGACCAAGCCACACAACAAGTGTGTTAAAGACAAGTTTTTTGGGGAGTCGCCAAGCTGGTTAAGGCACCGGATTTTGATTCCGGCATGCGAAGGTTCGAATCCTTCCTCCTCAGCCAAACATAAGCGTGTAGATTTTACGATTTACACGCTTAAATTTTTTATAGCGCCCAGCCAAGCGCATGGGCGCAGGTTTCAAGACATCGTCATCGCAAAAAGGGTACAACGTTGAGTAACGCCAACATGATGGTATTTACCGGCAACGCCAATCCGGTACTGGCACAAGAAGTGGCTCAGCATTTGGGCATTGAATTGGGGCGTGCCGATGTCGGCCGTTTTTCTGACGGTGAAATCATGCTGGAACTGCTGGAAAACGTGCGTGGCCGCGATGTGTTTGTGCTGCAATCGACGAGCTACCCGACCAATGACAGCCTGATGGAAGTCATGGTCATGGTGGATGCACTGCGCCGCTCATCCGCTGGCCGCATTACCGCTGCCATTCCTTATTTGGGTTATTCACGCCAGGACAGACGCCCACGCTCTGCTCGTGTTGCCATTACGGCCAAAGTAGTGGCCAACATGCTGACCAGTGTCGGTGTGAACCGTTTGCTGACGATGGATTTGCACTCTGATCAGATTCAGGGCTTCTTTGATATCCCGGTCGACAATATTTATGCTACGCCGATTTTGCTCGATGACCTGGTCACGCTGAATCACGAAAACCTGGTCGTGGTTTCACCAGACGTGGGTGGTGTGGTGCGTGCGCGCGCCGCGGCCAAACAGCTGAATGCGGATTTGGCAATTATCGACAAACGCCGCCCGAAGGCCAATGTGGCCAAGGTTATGAACATTATCGGCGAGGTTGAAGGCCGCACCTGCGTCATCATGGACGACATGGTGGACACTGCTAACACCTTGTGTGAAGCTGCCGCTGCATTGAAAGATCGCGGGGCGACCAAGGTGGTGGCTTATGCCACCCATCCGGTCTTGTCCGGGGGCGCGGGTCAGCGCATTTCTGCTTCAGCACTGGATGAGCTGGTCGTTACCAACACCATCGCTCTGAATGCAGAGGCGCAAGCCTGCAGCAAAATCCGCCAACTGAGTGCGGCGCCATTGCTGGCAGAAACCATCAAACGGATTAGCCAGGAAGAATCTGTGTCTTCCCTGTTTATGGATTAACCGTCTATAAATTATTTTCCTTGATACATGAATTAAGTTTTTGTGCTGCAAGCTGGTCGCGGCTTGCAGTTTTTAGTGCAGTACCGCCTTCGGGCGTTTTTAGGAGTCTCATATGAGTATCGAAATTAAAGCCGTCAAACGTGACGTTAAAGGTACGGGTGCGAGCCGCCGCCTGCGTCGCGCTGGCAACGTGCCTGGTGTTGTTTATGGTGGCGATCAAGCTGCTGTGTCTATCGAGTTGGACCACAAAGAATTGTTCATGCAATTCCGTCACGAAGCGTTCCACGCTTCCATCCTGAGCCTGGTGCTGGATGGCAAAGCTGAAAGCGTTTTGTTGCGTGACTACCAACTGCACCCAGTACGCAATACCATTCAGCACATCGATTTCCAGCGCGTGTCCGCGACTGAGAAAATCCACGTGAAAGTGCCATTCCACTTTGTGAACGAAGAAGTGGCTCCTGGCGTTAAAACAGGCGGCGGCAGCATTTCACACATCCAGACTGAAGCTGACGTTAGCTGCCTGGCTAAAGATTTGCCAGAGTTTATCGAAGTGGACCTGGGCAACCTGGAAGCGGGTCACGCCATCCATCTGTCAGAAATCAAACTGCCAAAAGGCATTGAGTTTGTACAACTGGCTCATGGTGATGACGCGGCGGTGGTTTCCATTGCCAAACCACGCGGTGGTAGCGACGAAGCAGCAGAAGAAACCCCTGCTGCGTAAGTGGCTCAGGCGTTTATCCGCTACAATGAACGCGCACAGTCATGTGCGCGTTTTTTTTGGTGCGTATCGCACCCTACATTTGCTTAGCGTGTGAATATGAGTGGAATAAAACTGATTGCAGGCCTTGGTAACCCTGGCGATAAATACACCATGACCCGCCACAATGCGGGCTTCTGGTTTGTAGACCTGCTGGCACAACAATCCGGTAGCCGCCTGACGGCCGAGGCCAAACTGTTTGGTATCGCCGGCAAATGGCAACCGCATGGCGACAAATGGTTACTGAAACCAACCACGTTTATGAACGCCAGCGGCAAAGCTGTCGCCGCCATCGCCCATTACTACAAGATTTCTCCGGCCGAAATTCTGATCGTGCATGACGAACTGGATTTGCCGCCTGGCCAGGCCAAACTCAAATTTGGCGGCGGTCATGGCGGTCACAATGGCTTGCGCGATATTCATGCTGCGCTAGGCACGCCGGATTACTGGCGTTTACGTCTGGGGATCGGCCACCCAGGCAACAAGGCAGAAGTCGTCAATTTTGTATTAAAAGCCGCCGGCAAGGATGAGCAGCAAGCCATCGATGACAGCCTGATTAAAGCCAGTGGCATCAGCGAATTGTTGGCGCAAGGCCAGTTTGAAAAAGCCATGCTGCAGTTGCACAGCAAATAACTCTGACGCAAATCTATGGATGGCGTGTAGAAATGACGGTTTGGCGTTGCCATGCCTGATACCAGGCCACAAAATCCTCAGTGCGCAACGGCGGTGAGAAATAATAGCCCTGACCAAAATCACAGCCCATCTCCTGCAAGATGCGTAACTGGCGCAGGTTTTCGATGCCCTCGGCAATCACCTGCATGCCCAGGCTGTGGGCCATGACGATAATGGCCTGACACAAGGCACCATCTTGACTGGAAACCCCCAATTCACGCACAAAGGAACGGTCAATCTTGACGTAATCAATCGAGAATTTTTTCAGGTAGGACAACGCAGAATAGCCGGTACCAAAATCATCGAGAGCCACTTGCACCCCCGCTTGCCGGTATTGCGCCAACCGCTCACTGACGTGCGTGTTGGCATCCAACAGCAAGCGCTCGGTAATCTCAATCACCACCATGCCATTGAATTCAGGGTGCTGCCCCATCTCTGACAACCAGTCCTCCTGCTTGCGATGATCCGGCGCAAATTGCACAGGCGACTTGTTAATCGCCATCTGAAACTGCGGATGCAAGGACAGTCGCCAGGATTTGCATTGCGCAATGGCGGTTTTAAATACCCACTCCCCAATCGGCGCAATCAGCAGGTTATCTTCGGCAATGCCAATAAACTCCATGGGCGGAATCAGTCCCTTGACCGGATGCTGCCAGCGCAACAACGCCTCGGCCTTGACCACCTGGTTGGTTTGCAAATTCACCACAGGCTGGTACTCAAGAAAAAACTCCTGGTTGGTGATCGCCTGGCGCAAGTCGTGCGACAAGCGCATGCGGTTTTCAGCGTGCTGCTGCATGCGTGGCGTAAAGTAGGTAAAGCAGTTGCCGCCTTTTTGCTTGGACGCATACATGGCCTGATCCACCCGCTTCATCAGGTCTTCTTTATTGCTGGCATCATCCGGGAAAATGGCAATACCCAGACTGGAAGACACATAAGCCAGCGTATCATCCAGCTGAAACGGTTGCGACAAGGTCTGCAATACACGCTGCGCCAGGGCCTCAACATAGCCCGCAGTAGCATCGCCGAGCATGAGCACAAACTCATCGCCGCCCAGGCGAGCAACCAGATCCTTGTTGCCGACGCAGGCCGACAAGCGTTTACCCGCCTGCATCAGCAAACGGTCGCCCTGGTCATGCCCCTGTGTATCATTGACCTCTTTGAACCGGTCCAAATCGAGAAAGATAATGGCCAACTTCTGGCTGCTGCTTTTAATCGTTAACAGCGCCTGCTCCAGGCGCTCGAAAAACATGCGCCGATTAGGCAAGCCAGTCAGCGTATCCACATTGGCAAACTGCCAGACCACCTCTTCTGATTGCTTGATCTTGGAGATATCGGCCAGCGTGCCCAGAATCCGTGTCGGCTTGCCCGCCTCGTCACGCATTAATACCATGCCCCGGTCAAATACCCACTTCCAACTGCCATCCTTGCAGAGCATGCGGTATTCGATCGCAAACTGCTCACGTTCGCCATCCAGCACCTGCTGTTGCAAGGCTTGCACTGACTCGATATCTTCCGGATGAATCCGCTGTTGCCAGGTGGCCGGGGTATGCGCCAGTTCATGCGGCGCAAAACCAAACATTCTTTTCCAGTGATCAGAAAACACGACACGGGAGTCAGTCACATTCCAGTCCCAGACACCATCGCCGGTGCTTTCCATGGCAAACTTCCAGCGCTGCTCACTACTGGTCAAGGCCTGGCTATATTTTTCAACGGTTTCACGTGCACGGCTGCGCACCATGGATAAATAGGCGAGCCCCGCCAGCAACACGCTGGTCAACACGCCCATCACGGCGACCTGATTGGCCTCGCGCAAATCAGTGACCGCCTCAAAGGCCGGGGTAGACCGCGCGCGCATACTCCACAAATGGCCATGCATATTCATGGTTTGTGCGGCGCTAAAGCGGGCGGCATGCTCATGGGGGTGTGCCTCCTCCCCGCTCGGACTATGGTAAAGCGGTGTCTGCCCCTCTTTGCCATTCAAATCAAACACATCAAAATGCACTTGCCGCAGCTCGACCACCTGCAAGGCCTCAGCCAAAAAGGCATGAACATCAAAGCGCAAAAACACCCAGCCGTTCAACATGCGACGGCGATCCGTCTCAGAAATCTCATCCGGCCGCCCGTGGTACACCGGCGCATGCAAGAAATACGGATGCCCCATCTGCGGACTACCCGTAGACTGGCCCGACATCACGATTTGCTGGGTTTCGCTGGCTTGCAGCAAATCAGCACGCAGCCGCGCATCCAGAAAAGTATTCTTAAGCAAAATTTCCTGATTCTGGTCATTCCGCGGCTCAATATACAGCACCGGCGCCAGCTCATCATCGCCCTGCACAAACTCAAGCCTGGCGAGCAGGCTTTTCACTGGCGTTTCCAGATCTTTAAACGTCTCTGGATAATTGAGGTGGATGTACTTGATAAAGCCTATTGCATTCAAGCTGCCGTACTGGTCACTTTGCGTGTAATCATTGACATACTCGCGGAATTCTTTGGAAGAAACAAACTGCGAAGAAAGATAAAGATGCTCAACCCCGGTCAACACCTCGCGGTAAGCGTCCATACGGTGCTGGACAGCCTCGGTCGCTGACAACACCGCCTGCCGGAACTTAACCGCCTGCAAGGCTTCCGCATGTTCACGAGCATTCATCCACAGCAAAACAGTCAGCTGCAAGCCGCAGGCCAAAATCACCAGGGCCAGCCAGCGCGAGGTCAGCAGTTGCTGCCATGATGCAATTCGAATACGAAACATCTATCCTCCTTCGTCAGGAAGTCGCATGACACACCCCAGCATCCCCCGGTCATGCGATGAATTTATTTTTGAGTTTAAAAGTTAATCCTGTTCAGGATTTAAGTCAAATCAAGATTGTTTCTAGCTCTATCTTGTGACTAACGGTAAAATATTGGTTTTATTGACTCTTTGCCGCAACTTCACACTGCGGCAATTCTCACGCTAAGGTTCATCCATTATGAAATGCGGTATTGTCGGCCTGCCTAATGTAGGCAAATCCACCCTGTTTAACGCCATCACCAAAGCGGGCATCGCCGCAGAGAACTACCCCTTCTGCACGATTGAGCCGAATGTAGGCATCGTAGAAGTCCCCGACCAGCGCATGCAACCGCTCATCGACATCGTCAAACCACAAAAAACTCAACCAGCCATTGTAGAGTTCGTTGACATTGCCGGCCTGGTCGCAGGTGCCTCCAAAGGCGAAGGTCTGGGCAACAAGTTCCTCGCCAATATTCGTGAAACCGACGCCATTGCCCACGTGGTGCGTTGCTTTGAAGACGGCAACGTGATTCACGTCGCAGGCAAGGTAGACCCACTCGCCGACATTGAAGTGATCAACACCGAGCTGGCGCTGGCCGACATGGAAACCGTTGAAAAAACCATGCAGCGCGAAGGCAAAAAAGCCAAGAGCGGCGACAAAGACGCCATTGCCCTGATCAAAGTGCTGGATAAAGTGCTGCCCTGCCTCAACGAAGCCAAAGCTGTGCGCACCCTCAACCTGGATGCCGAAGAACTCAATTTGCTCAAACCGCTGTGTCTGATTACCGTCAAGCCGGTGATGTACATCACCAACGTGACCGAAGACGGCTTTGAAAACAACCCGCATTTAGACAAAGTGCTTGCCTTGGCCAAAACCGAAAAAGCCCCCGTCGTCACCATCTGCGCCAAGATTGAAGGCGAAATCGCTGAGCTGGACGATGCCGATAAACTCGAATTCTTACAAGAGCTCGGCCAGGAAGAGCCCGGCCTCAACCGCGTCATTCGCGCCGCCTATGACCTGCTGGGCCTGCAAACCTACTTCACCGCCGGCGTACAAGAAGTGCGCGCCTGGACTGTGAAAAAAGGCGCGACCGCACCACAAGCCGCTGGGGTCATCCACACCGATTTTGAACGTGGCTTTATCCGTGCCGAAGTGATTGCCTACAACGATTACGTGCAATACAAAGGCGAAAAAGGCGCGCAAGAAGCCGGTAAAATGCGCCTCGAAGGCAAAGAGTACATTGTGCAAGACGGCGACGTCATGCACTTCAGATTCAACGTCTAACCACGTATCAAGTTAAAAAATCAAAGGCTGGAGATTTCCAGCCTTTTTTATGCCTCACGACGCCTTGAACTCGGCATAGCGTGGATCATGAATCACCTTAACAAACCGCTGGAACAACTCGGGATCCAGCTTGCTGCCAGACTCACTCTCCATAATGCGCAAAATTTCATCGTGTGGCCGCGCCTCCTGATACACGCGCCGCACCGCCATCGCATCATAGTTATCCACCACCGTCACAATGCGTGACAACAACGGGATCGCTTCGCCAACCAAATGGCCAGGATAGCCACTGCCATCAAACCACTCATGATGATAACGCACGATGTCCGCAATGCGCTGTGCATCCTTATGCTCATACACCTCAATCAAATTCGCCCCCACCGACGGGTGCGTCTGCATGATGGCAAACTCTTCCGCATTCAACTTGCTCGGCTTCATTAATACAGCATCCGGCACCACAATTTTGCCAATGTCATGCAAACAAGCGCCCAACTCCAAGGCATCCAGCTCATGGCGGCTCAAACCAATATCCAGCCCAATCCCATGAGAAAGCGCCATCACACGGTCGCTATGCAAGCGCGTATACGCATCCCGCATCCGCAAAGCATCGGCAAAAACCTTGCCCAAATGCAATACCCCGCTGTGATTGCTGACAGCCTCGCTCATCGCATCCCCGAGTTTTAATTGATTTATACGGTTTAGCATACTCCCAAAATGAATCCCCTGAAAACCCTCTCCACAAAATTCAAGAAAATGCGTAGTAAAAAAGGTCACAAAGGGTTGTTGTCGTGCCCTGATACAACTGCTATAATCGCGGTCTTTCAAATCTGGTGATGTAGCTCAGCTGGTTAGAGCACAGGATTCATAATCCTGGGGTCGAGGGTTCAAGTCCCTCTTTCACCACCAAATACAAAAACGGCTTCCAGCAATGGGAGCCGTTTTTATTTATCGCTACCTTCTGCAAAGTACCCTATTTCAAGCGCATGCAAAGTTAAATGAATTTAAACCTGTGGGCATAGTCACATTGATACCAATCAATTAGACAATAAGGAAAACACATGCACGTAAGCTTTGAAGTCGCACAAGAAATCATTGAAAAAGCAGTAGAGAAATCCAAGCAAATCGGCGTCAAGATGTGTATCGCCGTACTGGACTCTGGTGGCAACCTGAAAAGTTTCACTCGAATGGATGATGCCTGGGTCGGCAGTATTGATATCGCCATTAAAAAAGCAAAAACCGCCTGTTACTTCGCCATGCCATCTGGCGAAATCGGCAAACTTTCAGTGCCTGGCTCGCCTTTATACGGCATTGAACACTCCAACGATGGCTTGATTACTTTTCCTGGTGGCTTACCGATTGTGGATGAAGAAGGGATGTTGATCGGCGCCATCGGCGTCAGTGGTGATACGGTGGAGAATGATCATTTGGTAGCACAGGCTGGTGTGAATGTGGCTGGTGTTTGTGATGTGCCTAAACATCCTTGGCGGACGTAGGTTCACATCACTCGTAAGTATTTTTAAGTGCCAATAATTTTGGCACAGAGGGTTCAAGTCTCTCTTTCACCACCAAATAAAAAAGCGGCTTCCAGACAGTGAAGCCAAATTCTTTTATTCACTTTCCTGTATTAGTAGCCACACCACGCTCTTAGCCTATATTATTCATGTAGTATATTTATTACTTTCTTACACAATAACTATTTCAACGAAAGGAGTATGAGTACTATGGCGGACGCATGGCAAACCACTTACGAAAGTAGAGATGATTTGAAGGTCTTTGGTGATAATGCTTTAGGTCTTTTTGCTCTGGGTCTGAAGTTTGGTATTGAAGATCTGGTTACAGTGGGCACTGAATCTATAACTGATGGCTCAGATGATAAAAAGTGCGACATAGTATATGTTGATAAAGATGACGGCATTGCTGTTGTTGCACAGTGCTATTTCTCAACAAAAGCGAAACAAGAAGCGCCCTCAAATAAAGCAGCAGATCTCAACACAGCAATATCATGGCTCATACAGCGCCCTCTTAATGAACTCCCTGAAAGAATAGTATCTGCGGCTCAACAACTTCGAGATGGCATCACAAATAATGAAATTAAAGAAATTCATATTTGGTATATCCATAATCTACCAGAATCCAATAACGTTTTAAAAGAACTGAAAGCGGTGGAAGATAGTGCAAAAGCTGCTGTCACGCATCAATATCCTGATTCAAGAATATCCATTCATGCCTTAGAAGTGGGGAAAGCCAAGATTAACGAATGGTATGATGAAACACTTTCACCCATTCTGGTTAATGATGAATTTGAAATTGACACTAAAATAGGCTTTGAAATAGATGGTCCTGAATGGCGGGCTTACGTTACAACCGTAGAAGCAAGATTCTTATACCGTCAATACAAAAAATATAAAACTCAACTATTTTCAGCGAATGTGAGGGATTACTTAGGTTCAAGAATCAGCGACTCAAACATTAATAATGGCATTAAAAAAACTGCTGAGAACGAACCGGATAATTTCTGGGTTTTTAACAATGGTTTAACTGTCTTAGTAAATGACTTTAACGTCATGAGTGATAACAAATCAAAAAATAATAAAATCGTCATCAAGGGAATGTCTATTGTCAATGGAGCTCAAACTACTGGTGCCATCGGTGCTCTCAACAAAACACCAGCAAGCTCAGTTAGAGTTCCTGTCAGGTTCATAAAAACTAAAAACCCAAATATTGTTTTGGATATTATTCAATTCAATAACAGCCAAAACAAGGTCACGGCATCAGACTTTAGAAGCACAGATAAAATTCAAAAAAGAATAAAAGATGAAGTTTCAAAAATACCTTCAGCGGAATATGAAGGTGGTAGGCGCGGAGGATTTGGAGACTTAATTAGAAGAAGACCTAATCTTCTACCGTCATACACAGTTGGTCAAAGCTTGGCTTCTTTCCATGGAGATCCTGTTATTGCCTACAACCAAAAGCAAAACATTTGGATCGAAGACTCTCTGTATTCAAAATATTTTAATGAAAATACAACAGGCTCACATATTGTATTTGCCTACTCGCTTGTTAGGGCTGTTGAACAACGAAAAGTCGAACTTATTGAAAAAGAAAAAAAGTCACCCCAGACTTTAACCACAGATGAGGAAAACCAAATCAAATTCTTTAGGAAAAGAGGTTCTAATTTTTTACTCGTTTCCGCCATTTCATCCTGTCTTGAGACTTTCACCAACAGAAAAATATCAAACCTTTTTAGAATTTCTTTTGGTGAAAAAAAATCACCTAAAGAAGCACAAAAGCTCTGGTCTGATTTAATTGATGTAACTATTCCATTGTGCAATCAACTTGATGAGGCACTAAACGATGGCTTGAAAAATACAAAATTAGTTGAAAATGTGATTTCTAAATTTAGAGGTTTAATTTCTGTTACAGCAAAATCCAATGCAGCCATTTTTAAGAGCTTTAGTAAAAATATTGTTATTAAATAAATTATTCTTCTAATTCTCTTAGTTGAGATCTTCCCGCTAGGAGATCGCGCAAACGAAGTTTTGTTCGTTTCAACACCCAATCACATGGTTGGGTGATCTCCTAGAATTCAGTTTGTGTAAACTGCTGCCTTAACCAAATCATCGCTTCGTCCTCTTGAGATTTTGTATGCCATGCCATGCCTAGCTCAAAGGGTGGGATAGCAAATGGCAGTTCAATCAAATCCAACGTGTCTTGATACTTTTCGAGTAACTGCTTAGGCAACGTGGCGACGCAATCGCTATTGGTGAGCACCAATGCAATTTGGTTGTAGCTGGGCACAGAAGCCACAATATTTCGGGTTTGTGACTGCTCGGATAACATGTGATCAATTGAGCTGGATAAGTCACCTTTTGCAGATACGATGACATGGGATAACTGGCAATACTCATTGAGCGTTGGTTTTTTTGTGCCTCTCGCATGCCCTTTTTTCTGCGCCATGATAAAGCTGTCTTTCATTAAATACCTGACCTTGAGGCTGTCTGGCATTTTGTTGATATCGCCTATGTATAGATCAATATGGCCTTGCTCTAAGTCTTCTTTCACATTCACGCCAAACACTGACACGAATGAAATTTGCAGCCCTGGATTATTAAAGGAAAGCACTTTTTTTAGGACTGGCAGGCCGAGAATCGTGAACACACTATCGTTGGTGGCGATGGTGAATTTGCGGCGGGAGGTTAGCGGATCAAAGGTGGATTTGAAATTGACGGCAAATTTAAGCTCGTTAATCGATGACCGTAATTTATGCTGAAGGTTTAAAGCCCTTTCAGTCAGCACCATACCACGCCCCACTTCAGCCGGCACAAGCAATGGATCCTCAAACAACACCCGCAGCCTGGCTAATTGCGTAGAGAGCGCTGGTTGGCTGATATTCAGCCTCTGCGCCGCCTTGGTGACGTTTTTTTCCTCAAGAAGAATATCCAGCGAAATCAATAAAGGTAGGTCGGCTCTTTTTATATCCATAATATTTATACATCAAATACAAATATTCAATTTTAAATAATCATTAATTATACGTATTCTGATGGCAATTTAAATGAACCGGAGAATATGGATGAGCAATGTGCAAGGCAGAAAAAGAATGGGATTCAAGAAAACGGTTTTAGCCATTGGCTTATTGTTACAGTGCCTGGCTTATGCCAACACTTCTGTTGCCGGAGCTGAATTACCCACGGCTTCTGTGGCTAAATACCATGCTGAAACTGGTTACTACACCTTCAAATTGGGTACGTATGAAATCACGGTGATTTCGGATGGCACGGTGCCGCAAGACTTACATGTATTGTTAAAAGGCGCGCCCCAGCAAACGGTGGATGGCTTGTTAAACCAAGTGCATTTACATAACCCGGTTGAGGCATCCATCAATGTGTTTTTAATCAACACCGGCAATAAATTAATACTGGTGGATACAGGTGCAGGCGATTTTTTTGGCAAGGGGTTTGGTGGCAAGTTTAGTGAGCGTTTAAACAAGTTGGGCGTTAAGCTTGAAGATATTTCTGACATATTGATTACCCATATCCATACCGATCATACAGGCGGCCTGGTGCATGAGGGCAAAGCGGTTTTCCCCAATGCGAATATTTATGTGGGTAAAGCCGATATAGATTTTTTTCTGGATGCTAAAAATCAAAACGGGGTGAATGGCTATGACAAAGCCTATTTCCAGCAGGCGCAAACTGCGATGCAGCCATATGTAGCTCTGGACCACGTAAAACCGCTTGGAGGCGAACAAAAGATCCTTGCTGATTTTACTGCTTACCCGACACCGGGGCATACGCCTGGGCATTACTACTACCGGTTGGAAAGCCAGGGCCAGTCGATTACATTCATCGGCGATTCGGTGCATGTGGAAGCGGTGCAGTTTCCTCACCCTGACATCACCATTACTTACGATGTTGACCAGCCCCGCGCCGCAAAACAGCGCCAGGCTCAATTCGCGCAGCTAGCTGAAAGTAGCGCCATGATTGCTGCACCACACTTGCCTTATCCTGGGATAGGCTACATCAATACCCAAAAGTCAGGATTTACATTTGTTCGTGCCGAATACCATGATAGACAGGGGCTGTGATTAAACATATTTAGACGGTGAAAGGCCCTCTAAACAGAGGGCCTTTACTTCTGGTCAAACTTAAATCTGCGCCTGACTACCATCCACAAAGAACTCAATGCCATTAATGAAACTGGTATCTGGTGATAATAAAAATGCCACGGCGTTCGTCACTTCATCTGGGTCACCCACTCTGTGCATAGGTACTTGAGCACCTAAATAATCGAGCAGGCCTTGTTTGGGCAGGTCAAATCCTATTTACCATTCCCTTGTATTTTTTTATCAATCACTTGATGAGTTTCTTCATCTTCTAACCATACTGATGATGCGCCTGCACCCAACTCACCTTTTACAATATATTTTTTACCCTTTTCAGGCGTGAATGTGATTTCTCCCTTCACCTGATACACCTTGCCAAATAGCTCCTGAATGGGTGCACCATATTGTGTTTTTGCAGCCAGGCTAAGCTTAACCGGTTTATTAGCGGGCACTTGTCTGTCAATTAAATATGGGTTGAGGCGAAAGCCTTTTCCGCGATTTAATTCAACAGAACGCTGCAAACTGTTTTTGACATATTTCCCATCGATACTTTCAACATAAAAAAGTCAGACTTTTCTGCATCATAGGCTTGATATGAGTCTTTAATCGTGACTTTTGAAAAGTCGGTTTCTAATGGTAGTAACTGACCTGCTGTGATGTGGAGCTTTCCTGCTGGCGCTAATGGCAATACATATTCAGTACCATTCTCAGAGTACACATAGATATTCTCGGAATGTGTTGGTGCCGCGTACACGACCAGATAGGCTGCGTTTGCTTGCAATGGCAGGTCAGCGTAGTAAGTCATGCCCGTAAAGAAATTCGAATCACTTTCAATACGGTAGTTTTCGATCTTCCCTATCTGTTGTTTATCTTTATCCAAAACCAATAAATTTGGTACCAGAATTGAAGCTGACGGCAAATAACTGGCGCTTAGGTAAGTTTTAACTGTGACCAGCCTGGGCTGACCTGTTTCTGTTAATTCAAAAGCAGCATAGTAGCCTTTGCCATGTGGAAACTGGAATGTCGGTGTTTTGCCACCAAACAAAATAGATTGTTCTACACCCGTTTTCAACGGCGTATAGGCCATATCATTAATGCTTGAAGCTTGAGGTGCTTTGGATTGCGATAACTGTTGATGCATTTGATCTACAGACGCACAACTGGTCAGTATAGAGGCTGCCAGTACAACGATAAAATAGTTAAATTGGGAGATGAGGCCAGACATTATTGTTATCCTTATTATTAAATTTGTTATCAAATCACTAAGTGATCTAACGATTTTTATCACCAAAGAATACAACTAGTTTAACGTACAATCAATCGTGCCCTCTCTGTTTGAGGGGCTACTGCTTTGGCTTACCACCTGGTGGTGAACTCTGTTATCGATCTTAAAACCATGATGGAGAACTCTCATGTCTTATAGTAAAACAGGCACCTCCTTCAAACAAAAAACCCGACACTTGGTCGGGTTTTTGTCATTTTAGCCTCAGCTAAAATTATTTGTTCATTACGTACATGGTTACTTCAAAGCCAAAACGCATTTCAGTCGCTGCTGGTTTAGTCCACATGATGTTTCTCCTGAGTTTGTTGGGGGTAATCTGTACAACGTGTGCACAGTATGCGCTGCGTTTTGATGTTTGTTCAGGGCTGTTTTACTTGAACCTGGCTCATGATTTTCACCAGCGCAGGGTAAAATTTCAGGCAGCTAATATTTGAAATTCTGTTGCTTTTACAACAGGTTTTACCTGACGGTTTTCGCGTAACATTTCCACCAGTCCATAACGGGACATGGTTTTTAAAGTGCGCGATAAATTACTTTGTTTTCGGCCCGTAATGATGGCGAGCTCGGTAATGGATGCGGGCTGTGACTCTTGGATGACTCTCAATAATGCACGGTTCTCGTCACTCAATACTTCAGCCAGCGACTTCATGGATGAAAACCAGATTTTGGGTTCATCTGCGGCGGGCTGGTATTCACCACGCGCTATCGCTAGCATGCGCTCACGAAACTGCACTTCAGACATGATACCAATGGTGATGCGATGATTCATTTCAGTTCCTTTAACAGGCGCTCAACTTCTGCAAAAAAATCAGTGAGCAATTGCCCGGCATCTTTGAATGCATAGGGCACACCTTGATCAGTGGCGTGTCTGTGCTGATGGTCATAAGGCAGGCGTTGCCCCGCATATTTAAACTTTTTGGGCGGTTTGACGGCATGACTATTGTCATAACCCATGAGCCGCTTTCCGTGCTTATCATGCAATGTGAGTGAATAGCGGATGCCGTGGGGAATGGCATCAGATACACGCACTTGCCATACTTCAAAGTTGAGCCAGTACCCCCCTTCTAAGACATAGAGGGTGTCATGCATTTCCAGCAATGTATTTAATGTATGATCGTCTTGCATTTATATATCATCAGATGATAAATGTAAAGTTACCCAACTGTCACTCCCTAATGTTTCAGGCAAATCAGCCATACAAAATTAACATAAGTTATCAAACTAGAATACAAAAAAGCCCGACATCGAGTCGGGCTTTTGTCATTTTAGCCTCAGCTAAAATTATTTGTTCATTACGTACATTGTTACTTCAAAGCCAAAACGCATTTCAGTCGCTGCTGGTTTAGTCCACATGGTAGATCTCCTAGATAAAGTTAACAATCAATCAAACGTGTAGCCAGTATGCCTGCCCGCCAGCCTTTTGTTGAGCGCGCTTTTACGCGAATGCAACTCATGATTTTCACCAGCCTGATGTTAACAGAAGCAAATTCTCTGCTGCATCCTTCAAATTATTAATGAAAATCGTTATCATTACTATTAACAGAAGTTGAGCCTAGACTCAACCGCACGCCTCTCTGCCTGGCAGAGCCTTTTATTCTATGGGAGTTTTCATGTATTACCACTCATCGACGTTACGGCCGATTGCGCTGGCTTTGCTTTTGGCCAGTGCAACCCAGGCGACATATGCGCAAGCAGCCGACGCTGCAAAAAATGATACCGAGTCTGACACTTTGCCCGAGGTCACGGTCAAGGAAAAGAAAAGCAGCCTCACGGACTATCAACCGCTGGTGAATAGCACGGCAACCAAGATTGCTGCACCACTGCGAGATATTCCGCAAACGGTGGATGTGGTCCCTGCGCAAATCATTCAGGACCAGGCCGCGCACTCTTTACAGGATGTATTGAAGAACGTGCCTGGCGTCTCGCTGAATCTGGGTGACGGCCAGCGCGACCAGTTTGTGATTCGTGGTTTTGATGCGATGGGTGACATGTATATTGATGGTATGCGTGATGACGCGCTGTATTACCGTGACCTGTCGAATATTGAGCGCGTGGAAGTGCTCAAGGGGCCAGCCGCGGTATTGTATGGACGTGGCTCTTCTGGCGGCTTGATTAACCGGATCACCAAAAAACCTGGCGAGACCATCCGCACCATTAAACTCAACGGCGGCTCTTACAAACAGCGCCGCGGCGAGTTTGATGTCGGCGACAAACTGGGGGATTCAGCGGCCTTCAGGATTAACGGCGCCGTAGAGGATTCCGGCAGCTTTAGAAACCAGGGCTTTCTGGAGCGGCAAAACCTTGCCCCTTCGTTGCACTTGCAACTGGGTGAAGATACCAGCTTGTTGTTGCAGGTAGAAAAACTGCATGACCGCCGAGTGACCGACTTCGGGATCCCGGCTTATCGGGGCAAGCCGCTCAACATTGATCCAGACACCTACTATGGCTCACGCAATGCCCGCGATGATGATTACACCGACTCAGATGTGTTGTCTGGCCGCGCAGTGTTGAAACACCAGATTAACGACCAATGGTCGGTGCGCAATATGGTTGGCGCCTATCATTACGAAATGGATCGCAACAACACACTGGTTTCGGCAGTGAATGATAACTTGCGCACGGCGACCCTGACGCACAACCAGTTATGGCGCCAGGACGATGGCTGGTTCAACCAGTTTGAAGTACTGCAAAAAGCCGAATGGGCTGGCATGCAGCATCAATTACTCTACGGTCTGGAAGTAGGCGAGCAACGCAAAACGATGAAGCGCTGGGCCTGGAGCAACCCGACGGTGACCGTCTCCCTGTTTGATCCGGTATTACCCAGCCTGTCGCAATTCGGTGTGCGCGGCAGCAACCCCAACCTGAGTAACCAGACCATCTTGCAAGTGACTGGCGTCTATGTGCAGGACATGATTACGCTTTCCGAGCACTGGAAAGCCCTGGTCGGCAGCCGGCATGACCGCTTCGCGCAAAAGGTTGAAGACCGCTTGTCTTCTGTGAACCCCGAGCGCACAGATCATACCTGGAGCCCGCGTGCTGGCCTGGTCTACCAACCCACGGATTGGCAGTCTTACTATATTTCATTGAGTCGCTCTTTCCAGCCCTCTGGCGAAACCTTGAGCTTCTCGCAGCAGCAAAGCCAGCTAGCCCCGGAAGAGACAAATAATATTGAAATCGGCAGCAAAACCGATTTTTTCAATGGCAAATTGTCTACCACCGCCGCCCTGTTTCATCTTGAGCGCGAAAACATCAAAGGGACTAATCCAGTCAACAATGCTTTGATAGGCGTGGGGACACAATTAACAGAAGGGCTGGAGTTGACCATGACGGGTGAACTTGCGCCACGCTGGCAAGTGTTTGCTGGCTACGCCTATTTGGATGCGCGCATTACTGACTCAGTAGCGATACAAAACGGCGTGGCCTTGCAAGGCAAACGGGCAGCCCTGACACCGAGAAACAGCGTCAACTTGTGGGTGATGCATCAACTCAATGAAGGCTGGAGTGTGGGCGGCGGCCTGAATTATGTCGGTAATCGCTATGCGTCGAATGACAATCTGGTGGCCCTCGGTAGTTATATGACGGCAGATGCAGCAGCTATTTATCATAGCTCACGTTACGACCTTGCGTTCAATCTGAAAAACCTGACCGATAAGCGTTACTATGCTTCTGGCCACGGTACCAGCAATAACCTCAATGGCCCTGGCGCGCCGCGCCGCGCAGAAGTCACACTGACCATGCATTTCTAATGCCTGTGCCCCAAACAAAAAGCCCGACATCGAGTCGGGCTTTTGTCATTTTAGCCTAGCTAAAATTATTTGTTCATTACGTACATAGTCACTTCAAAGCCAAAACGCATTTCAGTCGCTGCTGGTTTAGTCCACATGGTAGATCTCCTAAAAAGTTAACACTCAAACGTGTGACTAGTATGAGCGCCTGCTTGAAAATTGTTGAGCGCAGTTTTACGCGAATTCGGCTCATGATTTTCATCAGGATTGCGCTCTTAAGCGGTATGCAGTTTAAGTCGACTGGGGTTCTGGCAGCGTGGCCAAATGCAGCGTTTGAGTTGGAAAAGCCACTTCAGCCCCAAGCGCCGAAATGACTTCCCCCACTTTGAGCAACACGTCCTGTTTTACATGGTGATACTCTTCCCAAACCCTGGTGCGGGTAAAAGCATAGATCATGATATCCAATGAAGACTTGTTGAAAGTGACAAAATTCACGATCAGGGTTTGAGACTGATCAATCTCTGGGTGATGTTGCAACATGTCTCGAATTGCACTGACAATCCCAGCCATTTTATCAAGGTCAGCATATCGAATCCCTATGGTTTCACGGATACGGCGGTGACTCATGCGCGATGGGTTCTCAACCGCAATGGTCGTAAATAACATATTGGGGATATAAATCGGGTTTTTATTGAAGCGGCGAATCCGTGTATGTCGCCAGCTGATCATTTCAACGGTGCCTTCAATGTCCTTGTCAGGCGAGCGTATCCAGTCTCCGACACTAAACGGACGGTCAAGATAAATGGTCAATCCGCCAAAAAAGTTCGCCAAAATATCTTTTGCTGCAAAACCAATGGCGATGCCGCCGATACCCCCGGCAGCCAATAATCCAGAAATACTTATCCCTATGGTCTGCAAAAAGGTGATCAGTGTAATCACCACGACCAGCAGATAACCTAGCTTACAAAGTGCATCGATGGTCGTTTGATCAACCTGACTGTCACTGCGCGTGTCGCGGGTCATGAACTGCTGACGAAACTCACTGATCGTACGCCAGAAAAACCAACTCACAACCAGCAAAAAGCCAATATCCCGCACCAGCGAAATCATCTCCAGCCACTCTTCAGGATGATGGGCTTTGGCATATAGCTTAGCCATGTAGGCCAACCCTAATAACCAGATGAGCGCTGGTAACGGGCGGCTCGCACCATAAACAAGTGCATCATCCAGATAACTGCGGCTGTATTCGGCAACGCGTTTCAGTCTATGCAGTAGTAGGCTAGAAACGCCATGAAGCACTGCTGTGATCGCAAATATGACCAGAAGCCGTATGTATAACGGCTCACGTAACATCGAAGCAACCCATACCTCATGCCACCACTGCACTACTCAACCCCCAATACATTAATGCCAATGCATTTTAGAGCAATTTTCATAAATGCCCAATTGATTACTGACTACATAGATTAAATGTCATTGGAGGCGCAAAAGCGGAGACGGCGTCGCTTCTGGCGGTTAATCGTCCCCAGCATCGCAAGCGGCACGCCGTTTTTACCGATGCACAATCATACGCATACTAGGCTAAAAATGCGTCGACAGCCTGGATAAATAATTGCGGCTGTTCTGCATGCACCCAATGATCGGTGGGCAGGCTGACAAAGCGGGCTTGAGTGAAGTGCTGGCTAATTGTATGCATGTCTTGCGCATTGACATAATCACTTCTCTCCCCGCGAATAAACAGACTAGGCATCGTCAGGCCAGTGGCCACTGGCGGCAAAAGTGCTGACTGCAGTTGCCCATAATTGGCTTTGAGGGCCGCGAGATTGAGCCGCCACTGCAATCGATCATCCACCTTATGCAGATTGGTGAGCAAAAACTGGCGCACCATCAGGTTGGGGATAGCGGGAGCGAGCGCTTTATCCACGTCACCGCGGGACGCGCACTGGTGCAAGTCTACCGCCAGCATGGCGTCTATGAGCGGCGTGTGCACGTCGGCATAAGCGCGCATGGCCATATCCACCACCATCAGCTTGCTCACGCGTTGCGGCCATTGCATGGCAAACTGCATGGCCACCTTGCCGCCCAGTGAATGGCCAAGCACATACACTTTTGCCAGGTTCAAATGGTCGCACACCGCCAGCACATCCGCTGCCATTTCGGCATAGGTTTGCGACTCATGGTGAGGTGAGCGGCCATGGTTACGTAAATCGACACTGATCACCGAGCGCTTCTGGGCGAAATACCTGGCAATACCGCCCCAATTGTCGGCGGAGCCAAACAGACCATGGAGCAATAACAAAGGCGTGCCTGAGGGTTCAGTGGACGCGTTCAAGAGTTGATGATGTAGCAACGGAAAAGTGGTGGTCATGGTAAAAAAGATTTCAACGGTGAGTGAAGCGCTAAAGCGCTATCTTATCGTACTTACAAACTTCGTCAGTCAACTCCTACGGCAGGATCAGAATCCGGTGTATGGCTGGCCCTGCGCGTTTTTTGAATAATGAGAACTCGATGATTTTGAAAGGACTGCACATGAAAACGACATTGAAATCCATTTTGCTGGTAAGTGCTTTATTGTTGCCGATGGCAAGTTTTGCCGCGGATGGCGACTCCATTGGTACCAAGGTAGAAGACACCGTGATCACGGCCAAAGTAAAGGCGGCCTTGGCCAAGGACAAAGCCGTGAGTGCCACCGATATCAAAGTTGAAACCGACAGCAATGGTCTGGTGCAATTATCTGGCGTGGCTAAAACTAAGGCCGAAGCAGATAAAGCAGTGCAATTGGCTAAAAATGTCAAAGGTGTGACTGCTGTGAAAGACGATATTGTGGTCGCACAATAAGTCCCCACGCTACGATCTTCTCTCCGTTGCCCCTGTGCCAGCCATGGCCAGGGGCATTTTTTTATGCCGCGTAACCCATGGATGAAGATAGGTTCGGGGCCGCACGGGTCTGTTGCTACCGCCACTCAGTATGCAGCAAGGGGCTTAAGCTCGTGATCGTTACTTGACGTCGGTGCCACCCTGTTTCGGATCCTGCTGAAAGCGTTTGCTTTTTTCCATATTGCCAGGCTTGGAAGACTGAGCATTTTGCGGCTGGCTGGCGGTGTCTTTGGTGTTGGGCGGCAGATTATTATTATCTTGCTGCGGCTCCAGATAGTTACCGTTTTTGGTGGTATCCGGCACCTGGTTTTTTTGTTTTTGCGCCGGAGGCACGGCATCGGGAGAGACATGATCCGCAGCCAGGCTGGGCACACTGCTAGCCACCAACAGGGCTGCGATCAGAAAAGAAAGGGGGTTGTTCATAGGGGCATCCTTATCAAAGAAGAAGAAAACCTGTCTGGTCAGACAGGCATGCTTCTATGCTAAGGATGCACGGGCAGGCTGTATGTCAGCCTAGCGACCTCAAATTTGTAGGATTATCACGAAGCGGCGTCTTCATTGCCGGTCAGTTGGCCGTGGCTACGGATCCAGGCAATGACTTTGAGTAACTCATCCGGGGTGATGCCGTTATTCGGGTCTGAAGGGTCCATCAAGCCTTTGCCTTTGGCCCCCATGCCGCCATTGGTGCCATGCCACACGGTTTCAAACATGCCTTTATTGGTGGCGTCTTTGGCGTAGTTATAGTTGGGGCCGGTGAGCGCAGGGCCCACTTGCCCACCAGCTTCCGGGCCATGGCATTGGGTGCAAGAATATAGTTGGAAGATTTTTTTACCTGCTGCAATCGCATCTTCTTTACCGACATAAGGGTTTTTACCCGTGACTAAAAATTCTTTGGCGGCTGGTGTATCAAACAATTCAGGCTTGATTTCCAATGGCGAGCCATCCTGGGTGGTGACAAACTTGATCGTTTCAGTGCTGGCAGCCGCCTCGGTTTTAGCAGAAGACTCGCCGGAAGCCGTGGTTTGCTTGTCACAGGCAGCCAGGCCGGTGACTAACACCAGCAAGGCCAGACTTGTTTTAGCACGCAATGTTGCATTCGGGCTTGCTTGAGGCAAGGTAGCCATTGGACGATTTTCCAGGCCAGTTTTTAATCTCATGATGGTCTCCTCAATGGTAAGGGTGATTGGAAAAATGAATGTGTAAACGATTATGGAGAAAAGCGAAACCAGTGCCCATGTCACAACGGCGCAATTTATTGTAGGAGTTGTCGGACAGGGAAACGGGCAACATTCATGGGTGTCACGGTCTTGAGACAAGCATGACGGGACGAGGCATTCCGCCCGCAAAAGACACCCCGCCTACACTGTCAGACAGGTCTGACATGACAATCAGTCATGTGCCTATATTGGCTGCTTGGGCGCTTTTCTTACACTTCAGGCCTGAAGACACATTCAAACCACCTGCTTTTTTACTGCGGCGGCGACGCGAAAGTTCATCGACATCTTCATTTGACGCAACGCAGCAGTCAAAGCGGGGCTTTATTTTTTGACGGAAACACGGACAACTGTGAGGAGTCACCCATGTACAACCGCCCTATTAATGTGCTGCCTCTGGAAGCACGCCCACTGGATGCCCTGACGCTGGAGCAGTTCTGGCATTGGCATCAGGCCAAACAACAAGAAGAACAACAGGCCTTGACCCAGGCCCAATTACTGCTGAATCAGCTATTTGAAGACTATACAAATGCGTTTGCCCTGCGTTTATGGAATGACCAGTTGATTTATGTGGGCGAGCAATCACCGGTATTTACGCTGTCACTGTCTGCAGAACTGGTACGTAATCCTCACTTGTTGACCACACCCGTCCCCTGGATGACTGCGTATATAGACGGTCACATCCAGGACGTGGGCGACTTTCATGCCGCACTGCAATGCCTGGAATACTTCCAGTCTCTGCCTATCCCCTTGGCCACCACACTTGCACGTGCATTACGTGCGCTGGCACCATTACCACCTCGCCACGGCGCTGTACCAAAGTCTGGTCTGTTGCCACTCAACTACGATGTGCCGGCTGAGTTTTATCGCCATTGGCTGGATGAACGTATGCTGCATTCCTGCGCCTATTTTTGTGGCCAAACGCGTGAGCTCGGGCAGGCGCAACAAAACCAGCTGGAACTGATTTGCCTCAAGCTGCGTTTGCAACACGGTGACCATTTGCTCGACCTTAGTGGCGGCTGGGGCGGACTGGCCTGCTGGGCCGCCAAGCATTACGGGGTCTTTGTGCATGCTTATATCCAGAACCCTGCCCAATATGCCTATGCCAGCCAGCTGATCCAAAGCGAACAGCTCACCCATCTGGTGACACTGATCCCTGGCGACTATCGCGCTGTGGCGGCACAAGGCCAGTACGACAAAGCCGTGTGTATCGGGGTCGCCGAACACGTAGGTGAACCGCATTTGCCGGCGTTCTTGAATACAGTCCATGCCGCGCTGACACCAGGCGGCTTGTTTTTGAGCCATGGCATGACCAACGAGCGCGCAGCCTGGCAGCCTGAGGACCCAGCCCATACGCTGGTGAATCAGCAGTTGTTCCCGCAAGGCAAGCTGGCCACCTTTCCACAGCTGCTGCAGTGTATGGATGCCGCCCAGTTTGAGGTGTTTAACATTGAGGGGCTGCGCCAGCATTTTGTTCAGACCCTGCGCCACTGGCTGAGTGGACTGACGTCGCAACACCAGGACATCACCCGCACCCTGGGCGAACGCAGTTACCGTGCCTGGCGACTGTATCTGACCGCCAGCCTGATCCAGTTTGAACAGGGACTCACCGGCATTCACCAGATTGTGGCGACCCGGCGCTAGCTGCCATCTGGCAGGCCATGCCATGAAAACCAGTCTGGCAAAGACCAGAAACAGATGATAGAGAGGAGTACACGATGCATACCGCCACAGACCGTCCGCCCCGTTTTCAACTGTCCCTGATCAGCGGTTGCCTGCTGGGACTGAGTGCCTGTTCGCCACCGGCCCAACTCCCTGAGTCGGCCAGCTATGGGCCAGCACCAGACCTGTCCTCCTATCATGCCAGCTGGCTTCCCACCGTCCATGTGGCAAAAGCGGTTGGCTGGCCGCAAGGTGAAAAACCAGCCTCTGCGCCAGGCACCCATGTGGTCGCGTTTGCCAGCGACCTGCATCACCCGCGCTGGCTGTATGAGTTGCCTAATGGCGATATTCTGGTGGCAGAAACCAATCACCCACCTAACAAAGAAGGGTTCAGCCTCAAAAGCTGGATTGCCAGCCTGTTTATGAAAGACGGCGGCGCAGGGGCTGAGAGCATGAACCGCATCATGCTGCTGCGTGACAATGACGGCGATGGCGTGGCAGAAGAACGACATGTCTTTATCAAAGACCTGCATTCGCCGTTTGGCATGGCCCTGATTGGGGACACCTTTTATGTGGCCAACGCCGATGCCTTGATCAAATTCCCTTATCAGCCAGGCCAGACTGAAATTACCGCCGCCCCCACCAAAGTCACCGACCTGCCCGCAGAACGCAATCATCATTGGACCAAAAATATTTTACCCACCCCCGATGGCAGCAAACTGTATGTCACGGTCGGCTCCAACAGCAATGTCGGTGAAAACGGCATGGATGAAGAAAAAGAGCGGGCGGCTATTTGGGAGGTCGATGCAGTCTCTGGCCAGCATCACATCTATGCTTCCGGCTTGCGCAATCCGAATGGCATGGTCTGGGAACCGCATACTGGCGACTTATGGGTCGTGGTCAATGAGCGAGACGAACTCGGCAGTGACCTGGTGCCGGATTACATGACCTCGGTCAAACAGAATGGCTTTTATGGCTGGCCCTACAGCTACTACGGCCAACATGTAGATGAGCGGGCACAACCGCCCCGCCCTGAGCTGGTTGCCACAGCGATCCCTCCTGATTATGCACTGGGCACACACACGGCTTCACTGGGCCTATTCCCGGCCAAAGGCAATCAGCTGCCCGAGCAATTTCAAAACGGCATGTTTGTCGGCCAGCATGGCTCCTGGAACCGTCAGCCTTACAACGGCTATAAAGTCATTTTTGTGCCGTTTGAAGCAGGCAAGCCCGCAGGGCAACCCATTGACGTACTGACCGAGTTTTTGAATGCAGACGGGCAGGCACGTGGGCGTCCCGTCGGTGTGATTGTTGATAAAAAAGGGCAGTTGCTGGTGGCAGATGATGTCGGCAATGTGATCTGGAATGTCAAAGGCAGCCATAAAACTGCCCGACATACCGACTCGAACGCCTCTGAGAATAGGGAAGCAACCAGCGGTGTGCATGCGACCGTAGCCGCACACGATTAAAAATTAAAAACATTAAAAAAAATAGCTGGAAGGCGTTTTAAGCCCCGGTATTCGCGTGCCGGTTTTGATCACAGAAACGAGACGAGACCGCCATGAAAAAATTATTACTGCTTTATGGTCATGCCCTGAGCCACCACGCATTACACACCCTGTTACAAAATGACCTGCGCCTGCAGCTGCTTTACGAAGTGCCAACGGTGCGCGAAGCGATTCGCCTGATCCATCAGCAACCGCTGGATGCGGTTATTCTGGACATTTCGGCCCCCAACCAAAATGGTCTTGAAATTTTGTGTGATCTCAAACATGCCGCACCAGGGCTGCCGATTCTGGTGATCAATGGCAGTGAGCGGCCTGACCGCATGATTCATTTTATCCGTTTGGGCTGTCAGGGCTATCTGCCTTACACCACGCAAAGTTCGCAGGTGATTCCAGCCATCCGCAGCATTGCGCGCGGAAAATCCTGCCTGATGCCGCGCCACCACCAACTGTTGACGGAGTCACAACCCATGCGGCATGAGCAGTTATCGTTGCGGGAGTTACAGGTCTTGTTCAAACTGATCAAAGGCCAACCGGTCAATGCCGTGGCAGACGAGCTTGCCATCGCGCCGGGCTCTGTCAGTGTCTTCCGCGCCAAAATCTTGCGCAAAATGGGGGTGACCAATAATGCGGCGTTGATCCGCTATGCGCTGACGCATGGCCTGATCCCGGCCCCGACCACGTTGAGCCGCCAAACCTGTCGGCACCCTGACCAAGGGAGGAAAATGATAGCCGCTGCCGACCGCTTGTCTACAGTTTTTTGACGGAAAATTGCAGTTGTTCAATGGTTTCCCACGAAATCAACGAGCCGATCAGAATCACGCCAAAACCCAGCCCGGCGGTGCAGACGATGGCCAAGGTGAGCGAGAACATTGCCCCGCGTTCACGGATGCCAAACACATAGCGCACACCGCGGTACACCAGCGCAATGGCAATCAGTGCCGCCACCCCATGCACCAGCACATTAACGCTCAGGCTGGGGACCAGGTAAAACAACGAAGTGAGCCACAGCGGTATTGTCGCCAGCGTGATTAACAACAGCGCATCCCGGAAGCCCGGCTTCACACCCATCATCTGCGCCAGATGCTGTGTAATCCATGCCATCACCAGCACCAGCACCAATTGCAGAAACAACAACTCGATGCTCACCATCAGCAAGCGGTTACCTGGTAATTGGTCAAAAAACAATTTGGGCACCTGATGATCCAGCCGCAAGTACATCGTGATACAAGGGATCAAGGACAGTGGCAATATATAAAATATCAGCAACTGCGTGACACCGGGTTTGGGCATCGCGAGCACCTTGGGCTGCTCACTACGCGGTGTCACATAGTCGAATAAACGGATGGGATTCATCATCATCTCCTGTAAAGAACGATGCGCCATTATGCAAGCAGGACAGCCGCATCCATACCCGCAACAGGCTGATCTGACTGTCAGAATTTACGTTGGCCGACGGAAACATAAGCAGCCCCTTGGCGTGGCCAGGTGGGAGAAAGGGGCCTATCTGCCCAGATAAGCGGGCCTATAGATAGCCATTCTTACACCAGCTTGCGCATTCATCCGATGGGGGGCCAGGCTGTGCTGTCGCATACTCAGATCTTCTCACCATCAACAACCGCTTTTGGAGACTGAGACATGACAGACAGAGACGATTTCATTGCTACCCTGAACGATTTGATTGAGGTATCCCGCGATGGCGAAGAAGGGTTTCGCGCATCGGCTGAGAATGTAGATCATCCCCAACTCAAGGCTTTTTTCATGCGGCGCTCGCAAGAGGTGGCGGCCAGCGTACAAGAGTTGCAAGGGCTGGTGCGCTCGCAGGGGGGCGAACCCGCCGCCTCAACCAGCTTGGGCGGCGCGCTGCACAGACACTGGATAGATCTTAAAACAGCCCTCACCAGCAACAATACGCTGTCGGTGCTTAATGAAACCGAACGTGGCGAGGATGTGGCGCTGAAGGCTTACCAAGAAGCCGCTGAAATGGATTTGCCAACCCATATCCGTACTGTGGTTGTTCGTCAGCTCGAAGGCGCAAAACGCAATCATGACGAGGTGAAGAAATTGCGGGATGCCGCGCAGGCAGAGGCCGATGCGCATTCTTAAACCAGGCCAGAAAGTCACACCCTGCACTGGCGCACCCTGATAGCGAAGACCTGCTTACCGCAGGTCTTTGTTTTGGCTGTGTGCGCGGCTTAGAAGCGGATGTTTAGCGATGTTTCACGTCCAACACATTGAGCTCACGGGCAAGTCCAGGCAAGCGCCGTCCACGTGTGCACATCGCCTAAGCCTTGATGCAGGGCAAACTCAGGATGATGCCTCAGTGGCCCAGTCTGTGGTCACCTGCGCCAGCGTCCGGTTAATTTTCACGATACCGCCCTCAGTCGAAATCACCCAGCTCACCGGGATAAAGTGATGCACGCCAGACGTGTCTTGTTTAAGTTTGATCAGGTCGTCGCTGACCATATGATCAACCACAGCGACATGCTCGGACTGGGCGGTGGTGACGGGCATATCGGGTTTAATTTCACGGGCATCTATCATGTCTGTCTCCTCTCAACGGTGATGGTTCATGCAGTGACCTTAAGCGGAGAGTGTGGCTGGCGAGGGTTCCCCTCACTATCGCGGCAAGACTGAGTTTGCTGTAAGAATTGTGAGCCCCGATAACGCTGGTCAGCGGGCATGGGCCAGGGGACATCACAGCGAAAGTCACAGGTAAAATCGCACGAGCGTCTGACCGGGCAGCGCGATACTTTGCTGATATTCTTACTGACACGTTCTATGTGTCTCAACCGCATGCAGACGGCCTGTGGTCTGTGGCATGTTAATCAAGGAGTGAGTATGGCCATTTTTTATATCAGCGCCTGGCAAGGCGCACCCGATGCCAGTGAGCGCGTCTGGGAAACCAATGTATTGGCGCTGAGTGTAGAAGAAGCCTACCGTCTTGGCCGTAGCCGCCTGGCAGCAGAACAGCCTGACTGGGACTTGACGAAACTGACCCTTCTGGCTGAAGGCGATAGCGTCACAAAATCTATAGAGATTTAACCGCCGCGATAACGGTGGTATTGCGCGTTGCTTTTTAGCCTGACCACAACAAAACGTCGGCCCAAAACAAAACACCCGGTTAACACCGGGTGTTTTGCAATAAAACCTTGGTCAGAATTATTTGTTCATCACATACATGGTGACTTCAAAGCCAAAACGCATTTCAGTCGCTGCTGGTTTAGTCCACATAATAAATCTCCTTGGATGATTAAGAGAGGCAACGGGCATCTCGTTAAGAATCACTATACGCCGCAGGGCAAGAAAGCACTTGCGTAGCTGGCTTAAAAACAGCTCATGATTTTACTGAGAACCACCTGCTGCCAAAAATCAGTGCGGGCTGCGACCCAGCGTCCACTTCAGCCATCCCCAGCCAAGGAGTCCAGACAGCAGCGAACCGGTCAAAATCGCCATTTTTGAAAGATTGATTGCCTCGTCCATGCCAGCAAAAGCCAGGTTGGTAATAAAAATGGACATGGTAAAACCGATACCACCCAACATGCCAGCGCCCAGAATGTGCGCCCAGCGCAAAGGCGGATGTAACTTGCACAGCCCGAAAACCACTGAAAGCCACACTGCCAGCATAATGCCCACCGGCTTTCCCACAATCAAGCCAGCCATAATGCCCAGGCTGTTGCTGTGCGTAAACACCGATTGCACACTGTCCGCTGCCAAATGAACACCGGTATTGGCAAAGGCAAAAACCGGCAGAATGAAGAACGCAACGGGCAAGTGCAAGGCATGTTCCAGCCGTTGCGAAAGCGAATCCTCGTCTTCGGCCAGCTGCTGAAAGGGAATGGCAAACGCCAGCGCGATCCCCGCCAGCGTCGCATGCACGCCTGATTTGAGGGTCAGCCACCACATAAAGGCCCCGCCGAGCAGGTATGGCAGCATAGACAGCACGCGCAAGCGATTGAGCGCAAACAGCAAGGCAAGCACAGTGAGCGCGGCCAGCAAGTGCGGCAGCGAGATTGAGGCGGTGTAAAACACGGCGATCATGATGGCTGCGCCAAGATCGTCAATGACGGCAAAAGCGACTAAAAAGACTTTCAAAGGCGCCGGCACACGGTTGCCTAAAATGGAGAGCACACCCAGGGCAAATGCAATATCGGTGGCCATCGGGATACCAACGCCGGACTGGTAAGCCGTGCCATGATTCATCTGCCAAAAGATCAAGGCAGGGGCAATCATACCGCCCAGGGCGGCAATCGTCGGTAACAGCGCGTTGTTGACGCTGGAAAGCTCGCCTACATATAACTCGCGCTTGAGCTCCAAGCCAATTAGCAGGAAGAACACGGCCATCAAACCATCATTCACCCACTCTTCCAGGCTGAGCCCCAAGCCGTGCAGATGCCAGAACGCATGATAGTGGCTGGCAAACACACTATTGGCGATCAGCAGTGCCAGCACGGTAGCCAGCATCAGCAAGACACTGCTGGCCTGCTCCGAGTCTAAAAAGCGTTGAAAGGTTTTGGTGATCAGTAACATAATTCAATAACCCTAATTGGACTTGGCCGTCAGCTGCGGCGAGCTATTCGCCAATGGCAAAGCCGATGCCAAACATGTTTTGTGCCTGGTTGTAGTCCAGGAGCGAGACGCCATAGCCACTGGCCAGCATGGCATAAAACTTCACGCTCTCGTTTTTAAACGGCTTGTATTGCACATCGGTGCGGATATAGCCCTTGTTGTCACTGCGCATGTTGTTACGCAAGGTCACGCTGGCGGCCAGGGTGTGGGGTTCATTATCCCAGTGCAAGGTCACATCGCCATAGCCCATATACTTGCTGATATCCGGGTTGTCATCGTCTGACTTGTTCTCGGGGATGCGCCACCATGGCCTGACCAGCAGGCTATATTGTTCATTCAATTGCCAGCCCCCTTGCAGGTAGAAGCGGTTCCAGCTGCGCGACAACGGTTGTGAGCGGCCATTCGACTCATGCACCAGGCCCAGATTGAGCATATTAGGCATGGCGGTCCACAGCCCTCCCTCTGCTGGCTTGTTGAGCCCCAGCGACAAAATCAGCTCGGGCGAATAGTTATGATCGCGCATGGGCCGAGATTGTGCCTCGTTGTAAACCTGCCAGAACGATTGCTGGGTATAAGCGCCCCATAAGCGCGCGCTCTGCACCCACTGATTTTTGGGCAGCCAGTCTGACATATTCATCAGCTGGGTTTTCAGGCTGATCTGAAAATGCAGGTCGTTGTGTCCGAGGTCACGGTTTTGCGTGTTGGGGCGTGACGGCGAAACCGGGACCTCGTTAGGGTTGCTCGAATAGCTGGTGACAATGTAATTGAGCTGGTGCGTTTCAAGGTCGGTAAAATGCAACTCATCCTGGCTATTCAAATGCCATTTGCGTGACAGGTAGCCGGTGTCAGCACTCACGCTTTTGACCAGTGCTTCCTGGCTGGGGGCCAAGATAGGCGCCACCACATGGCTGGGCGCGAATTGCTCGGCCACTTTATCAAAGCACACCAGTCGCCGGCCAGCATCGTCTGCAAACTCGGTTTGGCAAGTACGCAAAGCGGATTGCATGTCGTTCACCAGGGCTGCCTGTGCTTGACCTGCCAGCAGCAGGCCACTCACCAGTAGCGCATTCAACAGCCGCTCATGTCGCCACTGGCTGCGCAGTCTGCGAAAAAATAGCATATGGATTCCCTTCTATTGCGCCCAACTTAAGGGGCTGGATTCATCATGACGAGATGTTGTTGCTCGATGGCCGCCAGCACCTCTGCGCTCAGGTGGACCTGATAAGCCGCCACATTTTCTTGTAACTGTGCCAGGCTGGTCGCGCCGATAATGGTGGTGCCAACAAACCAGCGGTGATAGACAAAACTCAAGGCCAGCTGTACCGGCGTCAGGCCATGGCTACGGGCCAACTCGGCATAGGCTTTGGCCGCCGCCGGCACCGCGGGCTTTTTATAGCGCTTGGCATAGCCCTCAAACAAAGTCACGCGGCCGGGCGTGGCCGGATCATCGACATACTTGGCCGTGAGGTGCCCAAAGGCCAAGGGCGAGTAGGCCGCCAGCGTGACCCCTTCCCGGTAAAGCACTTCGGTCATGCCAAACTCCATACCGCGGTTCATGAGGTTATAACAGTTTTGCAGCACGGCAATGCGCGGCAAGCCCTGCTCGCGCGCAATACGCAAAAACTCCATCAACCCCCAGGGTTGCTCGTTACTGAGGCCGATTGCACGGATTTTGCCTTCCTTCACCAACTCATCCAGCACTTCAAGCTGGGTCTGGATAGGTACCCAGTTGATCGCCTGACCTTCTGCATCCAGTTCCGCATGCGGGTCAAATTGATATTGGCCAAACATGGGCACATTGCGCTCGGGCCAGTGCAGATAGAGGACATCCAGGTAATCGGTTTGCAAGCGCTGCAAACTGTCATGCACCGCCTGGCGGATATTGGCACGGTCCATACCACTCGGGCCACCGCGGATCCAATGCATGCCGCGGCGGGGTCCGGCCACCTTGCTAGCCAGCACAAACCGGTCGCGAGACTGCTTCTTGATCCAGTGCCCCAGCATGGTTTCGGTACGCGTCACCGTTTCTGCACGGGGCGGCACCGGGTACATTTCTGCCGTATCAATAAAATTAATGCCATTTGCCAGCGCATAATCCAGCTGGTGTTCTGCATCCTGTTGGGTGTTCTGGTCACCATAAGTCATGGTGCCCAAGGTGATTCTGGAGACGCGAATACCGCTGTCTCCCAGCGTAATTTGATCCATCAATGTAATACCTGTTTTTCTACCGGGATGTCCATTACGATACTCGAAACGGACTGAGGTTCCTTGGCTGGCGCGGATGGCAGTGTCCAGCCTGCCTCTTTGCTGGCCAACAGCAACATGCGGCTGATCGCCAGCACCAGCTCATGGTTCACATTGATATTCACGTTAATGCCATTGGCGCACACCAGTTGCACATGATTAAGTTGGTCGTTGACCGAGACAAAACGCGTTTCCACCGCCAGCAGGGTTTGCTCGGTGACCACACTTTTGGGCGCCTGATAGGCCGTCTCAAAGTCAAGATCATCCAGGGCCTCTACTGCTTCCGCCTCTTGTACAAACTGCTGGGTGGCTTCCGGCAGGCTTTGCTCAGACAAGGGCAGCGGACCAGACACCGGCAAATGCGCCTCCTGATTAAATACCTTGAAAATCTGCCTTGCCACGCGGTAGGTAATCCAGACCTGGATTTCCTGCTCGTCACTCACCGCCGCACGCATGAGCAGGCGGTCTTGATGCTGGTCATAAGAAAGATTGATTTGCTGTATGGATTGCGGTTGCATGCGGATTTAACCTATCACGGGACAGGTATTAGCATACCGTGTTGACCCGCAACTGCCTACCTCTAAGCATGCAGAGTTTACCCTAGCGGCATTTAATGACATGAATCTGACGGCTTTTCATCACAAACAAGCCTCTCCAACAACGATAAATTATCGAGATAACATTTACTAAACAAAATAAAAAAGGTTAAGCTTATCACCAAATCTATTAAGATTAATTAGCGTATGATTGCTTTTAGAACCAACTTACCAAGCGTGTGACCAACTTAATGTCTGCTTTGATGGAGTACCGTTCACTTGTTAAACCATAATAAAGAGCTAGAACGTCTGGCGGCAGTTGAAAGCTATCATATCCTTGACACTGCGCCCGAAGCTGATTTTGATCAGTTAGTCGCCCTGGCCTCGACCTTCTTCTCAACACCAATTGCAAGCGTGACAGTGATGGCAGAGGACCGCTTATGGTTCAAATCTGCCAAAGGACTAGATCTCTGCGAAGCCCCGCGTGAGGATGTCTTTTGCCAACTGACGGTGGAACAAAAAACACGGCTGGTGATTGAAGACACACTGCAGGATGCATTGTTCAAGAATAATCCGCTTGTCATTCAGGCGCCGTATATTCGTGCCTATGCCGGAATACCGCTGATTAATGATCAAGGCTATGCCATCGGCACTTTTTGCGTGATGGACCATGTACCTCGCCACTTTAGCGAGGCCGAACTCACTTTGTTGACCATCCTGGCGAACCAGGCCATGAAACTGATGGAGTTGCGCAGAGAGATCGTTCAGCGTACGGAACTGAGCAAGCAGTTACAAGTATTTTATGAACAGCAAGCCAAAAGTCAGGAGCTGTGGAAACAAGCCATGGATGCCGTCGGCGATGGGGTGTGGGATTATGACCTCATCACTGGGCATTACTTTTTTGGCCCCAACTGGCGCAAAATGCTGGGCTACCAAAGTGAGCCGCTGCTCCCGCAACTAGAGACACTACGTGCGTTGATTCACGAAGAAGATCAGGAACGCTTCACAAACTCTCTCAATGCCTACCTCTATGGCCAACAGCCGGGGTACAAAATCGAATATCGGATTCGCTGCAAAAATGGCGATTACAAATGGGTACTCTCTCGCGGCATGGTGGTGGAACGCACCGCCGAAGACACCCCCAAGCGCATGATAGGCACGCATACCGATATCTCGCAATCTAAACTGCTTGAACAATCCATCTGGCAGCAGGCACACACCGATAACCTGACCGGTCTGCCCAACCGCCGATTGTTTCTGGATCGCTTACAACAGGCCATTTACAGCAGTCAGCGTGAACAGAAAAAATTTGCGCTGTTTTTTATGGATCTGGATGGTTTCAAAGCAGTGAATGACCTCCATGGCCACCTGGCAGGCGACCAGCTACTGATTGAGATTGCCAGTCGTATCCAGAAAATGTCGCGACAAGCGGATACCTTCGCCCGTTTCGCCGGGGATGAGTTCGCCATTCTAGCGATCAATATCAGCAATAGCGAAGACATGCTGTTGCACGCCAACAAAATCCTGCAAGTGGTGAAAGAACCCATCCCGCTCAATGGCTATGCTGCGTCTGTCTCCATCAGTATCGGTATCGCCATCTTCCCTGATCACGGTTGCACAGTCGATACGTTGATTCGTCACGCAGATCAGGCCATGTACGAAGCCAAGGAGTCCGGCAAAAATACCTGCGTTGTGTACCATCCGCACCGTCAATAGCCCCGCTCAGTTGTTTTAAAGATACACTCCGTTACAAAACCAAGCCCGCTCATCGGGAGAGTTTTGCAAGTCCTTCTGTCAGAATTGTTATGTACATAACGTTTTCTGGAGGGCTTATGCTACCGCTCACATCCACACTCAAAAAGATGATTTACCTTAGCCTGGGCATCTGCTGCGCCCTCGCTAGCCAACTCGCATACGCACATCCACCTGGCCGCGGCTGGCATGGCGGCGTTGGTCTGTATTTTGGCGCCCCTTACCCGTTTTTTCCTTATGCCTACGCACCCTACGCCTACCCTTACCCCTATGTGTACAGTCCACCGCCCGTGGTGATTACCCAGCCGCAGTCACAGGTGTATATCGAGCAGGACAGTAACAATGCCACAAATGCAGCCCCAGGCAACAGCACAGCGCCAGCCACCAGCGCCAGCAACAATAATGCCTACTGGTATTACTGCGAGGCTGCTAACGGCTATTACCCCTATGTTAAAGAGTGTCCCGCCGGCTGGAAACAAGTCACACCCACGCCGCCAACAAACACACCAGCCAAATAGGAGACTGTCATGCATCTCAATAGGCACATGACCTTGCTACTTATGCTGAGCCTGACTGCCTGCGCGACTAACCCCACAGGCCCCAGCAGCATGGCCCTGCCAGGTACCGGCAAAGACTTCAACGCCTTCAGGGCAGATGACCTGTCTTGCCGGGATTTTGCACTGACGCAAATTGGCGGCAAGACCGTTAACCAGCAATATAACGCCAGTCTCGCTACCACGACCGCTGTAGGTACTGCCATAGGGGCAGCCATTGGCGCTGCAACTGGTGGCGGCGAAGGCGCAGCGATTGGTGCTGGCATGGGTGCGCTGTCTGGTGGAGCCATCGGCGCCAATACAGCGACCGTCAGTGGCATGAACGCCCAAGACAAATACGACAATGCCTACTATCAATGCATGTATGCGGCTGGACATAAAATCCCGGTGCCTGCCAGCATGGCAAGGACCTATTCACAAGGCAGCCAGCGCGCCTCATCAGCAAGTGTTCCAACCTATTATCCACCGCCCCCACCTCCTCCTCCGGGCTATCAACGTTAGTCCAGCCATCAGGCAGTGGCGTGCTGCCTGATGCGCCTCATTCCCTTGCCAGACCGCGCCCGAGAGAGGCAGGCCGAAAGCGCCTTTGTATTAGCACTGAAAACAGTGCTAATACAAGTAGCCAGTATCGCAAACTTAGTCCGGCAATCCTGGTCGTAGAAACATGCGAATCATCAAAAAAATTTTAATCCTCACCCTCGCTTTTTCACTCATGAGTTGTAGCCTGGTCAAGACCGCCTACAACAACGCACCTGCACTCATCGCATGGCGGCTGGATGATTATTTTGATTTTAGTGCAGCGCAAAAAGCCAAACTCAAACCCGTCCTGCGGGACTTGCATGCCTGGCATCGTAAAAATGAGTTACCGCGGTATGTGTCATTACTGGATGAAATACATAATGACCTCAGCCATGATGTGAGCGCACAAACGGCCTGCCAGCGCATTGAATCCATCAAATCAAATGTGCAGATGCTTCAAACAAAAATCATCCCTATCATCGTCGAAGTCGCCGACACGCTGAGTGAAAAACAACTACAGCATTTCGAGAAAAAACTGGAAAAACGTAACCAGGAATGGAAAGAGGAATGGTGGCAGGAAACGTTAGAAGAACAGCGAGAAGTGAGGTTAGAGAAATCCCAGGATTTTGCTGAGAAAGTCTATGGCGATTTAAACGAAAAACAAATAACCCTTTTAAAACAGGCCATTGCCAAGAGTGACATTGATCCCGCCATCATCTACGCCGAGATTTTGCGGCGCGACGAAGATACGCTCTCTATCCTCAAGGCATTACGCAATCCAGCCTCGTCAAACGAAGAGAAATCGCAACTGGTCCGCGCAGGCTTTGAACGTATGCAAAACAGCCCGAATCCGGCTTACCAGGCTTATATTGATAAGCTTACACAGCAAACCTGTGAAACCATCGCGAGCCTACATGCCAGTACAACCGCCAAACAACGCCATCATGCGCAGCAATGGGTGGATGATTACAAGACACAATTTACACAGTTGCAAATCCAATGATCTTGAAGCGATTGACTTGACACTTAAAAGTCATGTCGATGGGGTCAGGGTAAAAGTGAGATTTCTTTACTTTTTACTCTGGCCCAAGTATCCCATCCATTTTCCCCACCGTCGCAATCTCTCTAAACGAGTGAGGATTTTTATGGAGTAGTTGACTGATGTCATTCAAAACCAGATGTTAGCCTCTCTCAAGCTAAGATTAAAAGTCATAGCGAATATTTAGCCACGCTGCTCTGGGCGCTCCAGGGGCCAAGAATGTAGATGCTAACCAGTCATTACTATTGTAATTGAACCCACCAGGCCCTATTGCACCATTGATTGAGGGAGAAAAAGGATTGATCCCTAATCTACCAGCCGTGTAGTAATCTCTGTCAAAAAGATTATTAATCAATAACGTAGCTGAAAGTTGATCGCTAAACTTATAAGTGGAACTAAAGTTAAACACCGCGTAGCCTGGGATCATGCCAGGATAACGATAATTAGGGCGTACAGCTCTGGGTGTACCACAACTGCTGTTGCCATAAGCGATTCCGTCAATCACCGTAGGAACGCCTCCCTGATTTGCCTGACATCCATACTCCACGCTGGGCGCCCCTGCACGATGTTTGTTGTTTTCGTTGCCTCTGAGGTAACTCTCCGAGTGCATGACAGCAGTAAGCCCAACTGTCCATTTGGGCGTGATGTCGTATGTCACAGTCGCATTCAAGTTATGTAATGGAATGCCTGGAATGCGATTACCAGGTTTAACGGCAATATTCTGATAGCCGTTGCTTACAAATGTACCAGTCGCCCTGAATCCCTGTATCACGTTCCCCGCACTGCTATTGTTTGGGCTGGCCATTTGAAAGTGGTCCTGAAACGTAGCGTCGGTCAGTGAGTAATTGAGTTTAAAGCCAGTGTTACCCCACTTGCCTTGCAAACCCATTTCCAAACCCCGACGGCGGGTATCTCCAATATTCTGGAAAAAACTACGCTCGGGTCTATACGCTACAAAATAGATGTCATCGGTCAATTCGGTCTGGTAAATGCTGGCATTCCATTGAATATCTGGCGTCAGATATCCGCGCGCACCAACCTCAAATGTTTCAGACCGTACCTGTTTTAAATAAGGGTCGCCAGACAATGTAGTAGGCAAACTACAGAAACGGTTTTCTATCAGTGATCGCGGGCCGTAGGTTGGATTGCCTTGCAAATCTACGCCAACACGTACGGGTGTATCGTCGTAAGCGCAGCCCAACTCAATCACAGTAGGCGTTCTGGCGCCCTTGCTCCAGTTTGCATATAGATTTAAATTTTCATTCGCTTGCCAGGTTGCCCCTAAAGAAGGATTGAATGAGTAATAGCTGAATTTTTCAGTTTCCCCCGGGCCAATCGCGCCAGCATTCTGCGCCAGCTCAAATGAAAAAGGGCGGTATCCAGTTGCACACTCGTCCGTTTCATACTCAATTGTCCCATTGCCATTGAGATCATGACAAACCACCAGGGGATCATAAAAGTTCTTGAATTGAGTTGCACCAGCCAATCCCAAAATATTGCTGATGGCCAATTCGTTTTTTACTTTCGTCTGGTTATAACGTCCCGAAGCACTAAATGCCCATTCTTTCGTCGGCGTCCAGGTCTCACTGAAGTAAATACTTTTGGTGATGCTGGTACCCCCGAAGTCATTTAAACCTAACTTTTGTGTGGAGGCTGCAAATTCATAACCCACTTTATTGGGGTCAAGAATGACTTTTCTGTTGTTATCAAAAACGCCTAACAACTGACCACTGTTGTAATCGGCACTGGCTGAATCCATAGACATGCCTATCATGAATTTATGCTTATCCGTGTTCCAGTTAAACTGAAGCGAGCCACCATCGGTAAGCTGGTTAATTTCAGTTTCTGTCACCAAAGCCACGGGAGTCCCCTCCACGTAACCTTTGTTGCAATCAGGGAACCATTGTAGGACGACTGCTTCGCAGTCGGCTCCGTTTCGCATGTATGGAATGCCTGAGACTGGGTCTCTCACTAACAACCCTAATGGAGAGCCTAAACCTTTGCTGACCCCTGAGAAACTTGTCAGGATAAAGTTACCATTGGCGTCCAAATTCTTATCTAGCACCAAAAATGAGCCACTGCCGGTAAAGCCACCTGCATCTACAAAAATGGCCCCTTGGTCAGAAAAGCTAAAACTCAGCCCTCTCTCACTCAGTTTGGCTTCCAACTCTTGTTGGTTCAATGATCCTGGTACAGCTTTAGCGATCTCAAGAGCTGCCTCGTAGAACTCTTGACTGTAGATAGGCTGTGCTGACAGCTGCTCATTAAAAGTCCAATTAGGCACTGTACTAGTTGATCCATCAGGATTGGTTACCGTGACGGTAGACTGTGTGATATTCGGATTGGTAAATACATAAGCGGTATTGGCTTGAGTACCAATCGCTGGACGGCTGGCATCATAAGCTGGATTGATGCTGACAGGGCTGTCAAAAATTGGATTACCATCCTGATCTGTGCCAGTTTGCGTGATAGGCCCATAAATATATTGTGCATCCCCATCTGCATCTGCTGCCATCTGTACCGTATTACCAAATGGGTCCACCACATCAACGGTTGCAATATTGTTAATGCTTGTCCTGGAAAGGTCCAAATCTGGCAGGCCATCATTATTCAAATCTTGTGCAAAATAACCAGGCTTTTCACCGGGGTTAGGTCTGCGCGTCGCACTACCGCCAAAGTCTTGGTTAACATCACCAGTACTGGAGAAACGTCGACTTTTACGGTGATAAACTTGGGCTGTGATGTTAAACGTATCTGAAACATCCCAAAGCGCATTAAGCTGAAATTGCTGCAAGCGATTACTGGTTTGGTCAGGACTGGTGAAAATACTAGACCTATCCTTCTCAACCATTTCTGTAGGTAGTAACCCATTCCCAGTCAGCTTATTACTCGCCAGCAACATATTCAAGCCCAGTTGCAACGACTCGCCACGCCACTCCAGTTTACTGAATACCTGATTCACTTTACTTGGTGAATTATCGCGCCAGCCATCCTCTTTGAACAAATTAGCGGCAACAAACCCAGCGACCACGCCATTATTGCCACCCACCGAACCTTGAAATTGGTTGCGTTTAAAAGAACCGCCTAGATATTCAATCGATCCCTCTTTTGAGTCAAACCCACTTTTGGTCTTCATGCTCAATGCACCGCCTAAAGTCCCTAAGCCAAATAAAGGATTTGAACCTGGAAATATATCCAAACTACCCAGCGCATTCAGAGGAATCATGTCCCAGTTGACCACATCACCAAAAGGTTCATTAACCCGAATACCATCCAGAAAAACTGATAGTCCTTGAGCGGTACCTAGTTGCGGTGAAGCAGTAAAGCCACGATAGGTCACATCCATCTGAAACGGATTGCCCTGATAATCATTGACATTGACTGATTGCAGTTTGGTGTTCAACAAATCAGCAATACTTACCGCATGAGCCTCTTTAATTTCTTTAGCTGTCAGTGACTGGATATTCCCCGGCATTTCTTCTTTAGTGAGTGCCAGCCCTTTCATTGGGCCTACCTCATACATGCGTTGCGCTCTGACGGGAATCGCATCTAACTTTAGAGTGTCTGCACTAGTGGTTATTGCTTTCTTTTCAATCAATAAATGCTCATCCATTACTCGCCCTTGCAAACCGCTACCATCCAGTAACCTTTTGATGGCTTCTTTGCGCGTCATACGGCCTTTGACTGCTGGGGCTTTTTTGTCGACGATGAGGGCGCTATCTACCGTGAGCGATAGGTTGGACTGTATGGCGAACTGCCGTAACGATGCCGCGAGCGGTTGTGCGGGTAAATCGAGGTTGAGCGGCAAGGCAAAACTTTCATCTTGCTCGACGGGCAGTTGGGTGTTGAGTTCTGCGTGGCTGGCAAAGGGCAACGCGGCCGCGATGAGCGCGGCGATAATGGCGGCTGTGATTTTATGATTTTGCATAGTGCATCCGTCAGTTACAGGGGTTGATAGAGAGGTAACTGACGAGCAGGCAAAATGCCTGATATGCGGGATTAAAAATACTTGTAAAGATTATTTAGGTGCGATGACTAGTGCATCCTCTTTGGGTTTGACGCTGACGGGCACCGATTGCGGCAAGGTGCTGATAAAACGCTCCAGCTCACTGATTTTGAGCACGGCATTCACTTTGGGCGTCTCTGCTGCAAACGCCGCATGCACTGGCGGGTTGCGGTAGCGTGATAGCGTATCGGCGACTTCAAACATATCGGCACGGTCAAACACGATACGGCCACTGATAAAGCTGAAGCTGTCTGCCGCCTGGCGATTGACTTTGTGCGGCGTGCTATTTGGCTCGATCTCGGCCACTTCACCGTTGTGCAGAATCAAAGTAGGGGCGCTGCCATCACTGCGCCCGACTTGCACGCGGCCATGATCCACACTGATGCGCACTTTTTTGCTGAGCTGATTGACGGCAAAGCGTGTGCCTAATACGGTGACTTTGGCTTGCGGGGTTTCGACAACAAATGGACGTTCAGCATCTTTGGTCACCTCGAAGATGGCTTCACCACGGCTGAGTTTGATCAGGCGCTGATGGCGATAGTAGACAATTTCCATGGTCGTGTTGGCATTCGCGGTGATCACCGAGCCGTCAGCCAGGGTTTGTTTGGAGAGCTGTGCCACACTGGTGGTGTGCACCTGCGTCGACAAAGGCAGCGCCTGCCACTGCACATATTGGCTGCGACCGAAAAAGCCCAAGCCTACGCATAGCAGCATGAGTGCCAGGCCTGAGCCCAGCTTGCTGAGTTTTTTGCGGCGCGCGCTTTGTTCAAAGTATTGCTTTTGCGACATGGCACTAGACAGCGCCTTGAGCCGCTCGGTCGAGCTAAAGTCTTCCATGGTGGATTCCACCATCTGGTAAGCGGCCTGATGCCTGCGGTCCGTCATCAACCACACTTCAAATGTCGTGCGCTCAGGCGCATCTGGGGCGGCCTCTCGCATGCGCATATACCAGCGCACGGCAGCCTGTCTGATCGCCTCGTCGTGCTTGTGCATCACATTTCAACCAACATGAGCTCACGCGCACTGGTGAGGTCCAGAATCGCACGCATCACATGGCGCTCGACCATGTTTTTGCTGATGCCAAGATTGGCAGCAATTTCAGGTTGGGTATACCCTTCAACGCGATACATCCAAAACACCTGGCGGCAGCGCGGTGGCAACTGCTCAAGAATCTGCTGAATCATCTCCAGCCGCTGTTTGATGTCGTTGAGATGTTCCACCGACAAGGCTGGCGCTTCCAGCCACTCGCGGTTAAGCCCCACCTCGGCTTCAAGCGAAATAAAACGCTGCTGGTGGTGATAGCTATCCACGATGAGGTTTTTGGCGATGCTACGCATGTAAGCATGCGGCTCTTGGTCTTTGTTGAGGCTGGTGGAGACGGTATAGCGGATAAATGCATCGTGCAGAATATCTTTGGCCACATGCGGGCAAGCCACCTTAAAGCGGATATAACCGAGCAAGTCGGTATACGCCCACTGCAGATTAATGCCGCACCAATGCATTGTTTTTTCCATGCAAGGATTTCGCAAAATTTGTGCCATGCTATTTGAGCGTTAAAAATGGCCGATTTGGGCCTAATCTCACAAAATAGAGTGATTTCAGCCACCACTTTGGCTATAAACAACCAAACACTGGCTTATGCGCTACGTTTGTTTAACCGCATACCACCGATCAATAACAAGCCACAAGCAAACAGCCATGAGGCAGGTGGGGCGGGCACTGCAGCCACACTATCAGGCGTATAAATAACCCAATCGATGGTGAATGAAACATAGTCATCTTTAGAAATATAGCCTTTGAGTGTACCCGTCTCACCATAAAGCACCTCATATGAGCCATCCGGTAAGTCTTTCAGGTCCTGCAAGTTGAAAGTACCTATGATGGGTAAAGGATCCGCGTACGGGTCAACGGGGACCGTGGGATCATATAAATTCAGACTAAAGTCAAAAGTCCCGGAGACGGTCGGATGCCCGCCACTTCTGGTGTAGCTACCAAACACGATATATAAAGCGTTTTCGGGATCAGACACCAGCTTTAACGCCTCATAGTTAAGTGAGAGTGTATTTCCTGCATTACTAAAACTCGTGGCATCGACGTAATAATCCGCAGCCATCATGTTATTCATCGCCAAATAACCAGCATAACTTTGCTGGTAGGTTTCAACCTTTGCCTGTGCTTGCAGACTCCCAAGCAATGTACACAGCAATAATCCCTGTTTGATGATTTTTATCATATTGAATCCTTATTTGATTATTGTTTGAGACCGCTTAAAACACAGCGTGACTAGGCCGAGTAAAAACAACCAGGCCATCTGCGGCTCTGGCACTGGGATGAAAATGTCAGGGGTTCGGATCTGCCAGTGAATGTTTAAAGTCATATCCCTCTGACCTGTGGAGTTCTCTCCACCACTTGCATAGGCCCCTGCCTCTCCAAATGCCAATGCATATTTGTAAGTGCCCGTGTTGGGCAACGTTGAATCTCGGTCCTGATCAAAAAAACCCGAGAGTGATACTTCCTGATTATTTGAAGATAAATAATCAGGAAGGGACAAGTAAAAAAGAAAATTCCCAGAAAATGCACCTAAAGCATCCGTCCTCGTAAATATCCCAGCAAGAGAATTTAAGGGAGCGTCTGATACCACCTGATAGTACAAGGTCAATGTCGCATCCTTACTCAACAGCGTAGTCACCTCGTCATAAAAACCAAACTCCGAGCTTTTAACCGAAGGCAAAGTCCCCTTAAAAACCTCTTCAAATGTTTGTAGCTTGGCTTGGGCATGCGGGCTGATCAATAGCGCCATCACCAGCAACGTTGTTTTAATTGTGTTTGATATCACTATGCTTCTCCCAAAGCTTATGTTTATTTCATTAAACGGTCACCAGCGCTACCACGATTGATCACCACTGACGCCGCTCAGTATTCTCTTAAAAAAAGACCCTGTACCCACCGGAGGAAAGTGGCAGGTACAGGGGTTGGAGAGCAGACATACCTGTTAGCGAAAGTGAGGGATAAACTTTCTGAGCATGCCTGACTTCATGAAACCGCGCGTTATTCCAGCTTGAAAGAGACCGGTATTGTTATTTTGAAGCTCTTCTTTTTCAGGCTGTCTTTGACACCGAGTTGCGCAATGGCCTTTTTCACCATGCGCATGGCTTCTTCATCGAGGGGGACATGTTTACTGCTATCAGCAACCGTCACATTGACCAACTCACCGCGCACAAACTGCGCGACCACCGTGGCCTCGCCTTCGAGGTGACGGCGGATGGCAATAGCCGGATATTGTTTGCTTTTATTCACCAGTGAGCGCAGTTGTTCGCCATAATCCCCCCAGGCATCGCTATCACTCGCACTGAGCTCATCAGACTCGGTTGATGCAGGAGCGGTGGTGACAGCGGCAGCGCTGGGCTTGGCATCTTTAGCGGTGTTTTCATTGCTTGAGTTTGTCGCATGCGGCGCACTCTCGGCCGTATTGCTGGGCGCAGGCGGCGCCGGGCTTGGCTCAACCTTGGCGGGCGGCTGTACAGGCTGCTCTTGCACACGGTAATCTGCGTCATGGCTGTTGGGCGCTGCCAATACCGGCTTGGGTGTCTCTACAGGCGTCACAGGCTTTACCATCGGCTTGGGTTCAGCCTTGGGTGGCTCAGCAGGTTTGGGCGTCTCCACGGTTGGTGACATCTGTTGCACAGCTGGGGCTGGCGCTTTGGTCGAAAAAAACTCAATTTCCATGCGCTCGGGGATGGCAGGCAACTGAATCTTGCTCAATGTTGGATACAGCAACACCACGACCAGATGCAACCCCAGCGACAGCACAACGGCCCGCCAAAGCAGTGAGTCATGCTGAGCTTGAGGATAAATCAGGGTGGTCATGGCGCGTTACTTTCGTGACTCAGGCGACATCACAAAACTGAACTTGCTGATACCCGCGCGCTGAATCGCGGCCAGCACTTTGGCCACCACGCCATACTGCGCATGCTCATCGGCATAAATCTCCACCGCCGGGTCATGCTTCTGCTTGAGTACGCCCAGCTCTTTGGTCAAGGTGTCTAGCGGCATGTTTTGCTGGTCCAGAAACACCTCCCCGGCATCGGTCACGCTAATGTGGGCGGTTTTAGGCACAGTCACCGCCACCTCGGCACTGGCCTGCGGCAATTTGACCTTCACCGCGTTCATCAGCAATGGCGCCGTCACAATAAACACCGTCAGCAACACCAGCATCACATCGACCAGCGGCGTCACATTGATTTCGCTGACCAAATCTTCGCTCTCACCATCACTAAACATCGCCATGGCATTAACCCTCTACGCCAGATTGTGTCAGCAAGGACTGAAAACGGCTCGCCACTTGCTCCATATCGGCCCTGTGCACTTTTTGCTTGCGCATAAAATAGTTGTAGGCCAACACCGCAGGCACCGCCGTCGCAATGCCAATTGCCGTCGCAATCAACGCCTCACCAATCGGCCCGGCCACCACATCCAACCCGGCAGAGCCCGTCGCTGTGATCGTCTTGAGCGCATTCATAATGCCCCACACCGTGCCAAACAAGCCGATAAACGGGGCAGTAGAGCCAATGCTCGCCAACACCGCCACGCCGCCATCCATGCGCTTTTGCTCCAGATAAGCCTGTTGCTTGAGCGAGAGCAAAATCACCTCCTGGCGCTCGTTGCGGCGCAACACCGAATTCGCCATCACCTCATTCATCGCCCGCATCCCCGCATCACACAAACGTGCAAAGCTGCTGTTACTGTGCGAAATAATGCGCGGCAACTCATAAATGGTTTTCACCTGCTGCCACTCAGACAAAAAACTGTTGGACTCACTGCGCAACTTGAACCACACCCAGCTTTTGACGATGATGATGGACCACACCAGCACCGAGAGCGCACCCAGCAAATACAACACGAGATCAACAATATCAGGCACCAAATCCACAGCTCGCTCCAAAAATAGACTTATCAATAAAAACTGCTCAAATGCAAATTACCGGATCAAGGCCAAGCGCAACCAAAAATTACTACCGCAAAAACCAATCGGGAAAATTCCATGCACACAACGGGAATTTTTCACATTTACACCCTCTTACTTGTTTAATCGCTGGCGACGCAAAAAGCCTGACGTCGTTAACATAACTTTACCTAAAGGCCGTTAAATCTATTAAGTTGAGGGGTTAATCGGGGACGAAATGCCAGTTGAGACTAAACCAAACACCACGAGGCGCTCCCGGAGAAATGAAGTTTGTGCTTAGCCAGTCATTAGAATTATGGTTGTAGCCATCAGGGCCAATTGCGCCATTTATACTTGGTGAAAAAGGATTACGCCCTAAGCGACCAGCAGTGAAATACTCCCTGTCAAAAAGATTGTTTACAATCATGGTCGCCGTCCACTCTTTACTGAGCTTATAGCTGGTTTGAAAATTGAATACGGCAAAACCGGGGACAGTTCCTGGGTTACTTGTTGGACGTAACAATGCGTTACCTGCCGCACCCATCCCCCGATCTTGAATCACCCCTACTTTATGCTCGTTGTTTTCATTGCCACGAACATAACTATCAGAATGGGCAACCGCAGATAAACCAACTGTCCATCTATTACTGACTGCATAGTTAACACTTGCATTAAGGTTATGTAGAGATACACCAGGAATACGACTACCGGGTTTCACATCAATGGCTTGTCCGTAACCATCATTCTTATCTGTAGAGCTGCTATTGTCAGGGCTAATCATACGAAAGCTGTCTTCAAACGTAGCATCTGTCAGCGCATAATTCACGTTGAAGCTCCATTTGTCTTTTTGACCGGCAAGCCCCATTTCAATGCCACGACGCCTTGTGTCGCCAATCGTATTAAAAAAGCCTCGCCCATTACCTACGGCAACAAAATAGATGTCATCTCGAAGATCAGTCTGAAACGCGCCAAGATTCCAGCGCACACCTTCACCCCAGTTACCTCTTAATCCTAAGTCATAACTAGTTGATCGAATTTGTGGCAAGAAAGGATCACCGGAAAGCGCCGTTGGCAATGTACATTGTCGATTTTCGGCCAGACTTTTAGGGATGCTTCTACCAGCGACCAGAACTGGCGTATTATCAAAAGCACAGCCTAACTCAATCACACTGGGCACCCGAGTGCCCTGCGCTACATTTGCAAATATATTTATCTGGTCAGTCGCCTGCCAGGTCGCACCGAGTGAAGGGTTAAAAGAGTAAAAGCTAAATTTCTCTGTTTCTGCGGGATCAAGTGCATTAAAGAGATTTATAGGGCGATAATAGGTAGGTGGTTTGTTAGTTGTGCAATCACCATCACATACACCGACTCTATCTGGATAACCGATTAAATCGGTAATTTCATAGGTACTGTATCCGTATCTTGCTGCAATCTTATTTTTTGTGAAGGTTTGGTTATAGCGTCCAGAGACATTAAAGTGCAATGTCTCAACAGGCGTCCAGGTTTCACTGAAATAAATACTCTGCGTTGTATTAGTGCCACTAAAGTTATTATTAGGAATCTGTTGATAGGCTCCAATAAATTGTGGGTGTGCTTGCGCTGGGTCAATATATGCATTTCTTTCCGCATCAAAGAATCCAAGTTGCGTGTAATTGCTGTAATCAGCGCTCGCGCTATCAATTGAAGCGCCAACCATAAATTTGTGATGTTCTAAATTCCAGTTGAGTTGGATTGATCCACCATCGACTATTTGATTAATGGTATTGTCATTAATAATGGCGGTTGGTGTACCCTCAACAACACCAGGCCTATTACCATTTGCACCATCAATAGGCTCAAACGGGTATGCATCTTCAGCAGCCTTTGCTGCAGCACATTTATCATTGTTGGTTGGGGCTAGCAAAACAACATTAAACCTATAAAGGGTGTCTACGCCATTCACATTCACATACTTGTAAAAATAAACATCATCCAAATTAGGATAGTAAACAGTGTCCCCTGAGCCAAGTGGCTGAAAATCACCTATCAAGCTACTCCCAATATAATAACTTGGTAAGGGTTGACCGTTGCCGTCCGTTATTTGATTGCTATTACTGTCGAGAAAAGCCGGACCTGAATATCTAGGCGTAGGTTGATTTTGGTTATAAAGTATTCTTTCCTCTTTATTTTTCCAGAAATCAAAAGTGTCTCGCAGCGCCTGAGCCATATCCTCGGGAATACCAGTGTTTTTAAGATTGGCAAACTGAGCTGCGTCCACCGTATATAAGCCGGTATTTCCAACATTATCTGAAAGGTTTTGATAAAAATCAGTGGATGTAATGTCTGTTGAACCATTCGAAGGATCGGCTGGACTAGGTATAACATACATATCTGGAATGCCCTTCTGCGACCCCGTACTTGCTAGCAAGCATGTAAACTCTTCACCAGCAGCAGGAGTTCTTTTCCCCCGGAAGTTATCGTTCCACTCCCTAACCACGTCCGAGCCCACTTGGTGACGTTTACTATTTCTGCGATAAACCTGACCTGTGACTGTAAATGTGTCATTCACAAAGTAACTGCCAGACAATTGAAACTGTGCTAATTGATTTTTGGTTTTATCAGGAGAGGTAAAAACACTATTCCGGTCTTGCTCATACATTTGTGACGGTAATAATCCATTTCCTACCAAGTCTGTTTGCACTAGCAAAGTGCTTAAATTAAGGTCGACTTTATCTCCGCGGAAGCTAGCCTTAGTAAATAACTGATTTACCTTACTAGGTGAGTTTTGTCGCCACCCATCCTCGAGAAAAAAGTTGCCCGCTGCGAAAAGCCCTACTGTTCCATTATTCCATCCACCCTCAGCTTGCAATTGTTTACGTCCAAATGAACCGGTCAGAACATCTGCATCAACACCAGCATGATTGAATCCATCCTTGGTTTTAAGAGTAAAAGCGCCACCTAATGTATTCAATCCGAAGATGGGATTAGAACCTGGAAATACATCGAGATTTGCAATAGCGTTCATGGGTATCATGTCCCAGTTCACCACATCGCCAAATGGCTCATTGACCCGTATCCCATCAAAAAAGACGCTTAAGCCTTGTGGTGTACCAATCTGAGGACCTGCCGTGAAACCGCGGTATTGCACATCCATCTGAAATGGATTGCCTTGATAGTCATTGACTGTGACTGACTGTAACTTGCGACTCATGAGATCCGCCAGACTCAAGGAGTGGGCTTCCTTAATTTCCTTGGCGGAAATACTTTGTACGTTGCCAGGAATTTCTTCTTTGGTGAGACCTAAACCAGGTAAGGGGCCTACTTCGTAAAAGCGTTTAGCCCGAACCTCAATGCCTTCCAGCTTGAGTGCTTTATCTTCTTTTTCTGGTGCACCTGGGATGGGTTTGGCTTTTGGTGCAGCGCGGCGGAGTTGGTAGCGGCCGGATTTGTCTTGCACGACTTCTAGGCCGCTGTCTTTGAGCAAAGCCTCAAAGCCTTCTTGCACGCCGTATTGGCCTTTAAGCGCGGGGCTGCGTTTGCCTTGGGTGAGGATAGGGTCAAAGCCGAGCAGGATGCCGGATTCGGCGGCGTAGTCGGGCAAGGTGTCGCTTAAGTCTCCGGCCGGGATTTGATAGCTCTTTTTAGGCAGGCTGACATTGAGTGTTTCTGCCTGTGCCTGCCAGGCAGAGAGCGCCAGGCTCAGGCCTAGCGCTAGCCAATGGGGTGTTGTGTATCCTGATAGGGTTTTATTTTTCATGTGGGTAAGCACTTTCTGCATACGCATAATCTGTGTGATTACTGCTATGCCGAACGAGAAATAAAAACCGGAAGATAAAATTGCGTTTTTTTAAAAAAATCTGCAAAGATCGCTTGAGAAAACACGTTGTGAAGCGGTCCTCCACGACGGCATTGCGGGCTAGGCAGGACTGAGGGTGGTCCAGAAGCGTGTGAAACGCTCGACTTTGACGGGCAGGGTTTGCTCCAGGGTTTGCAAAATGGCGGGGATATCGTTGAGCGGGAACGAGCCGGAGATTTGCAAATTGGCCACGGCCGGGTTGCAGCGCAACACGCCGGACTGGTAGCGTGAAAGTTCTGCGGCAAAGTCTTGCAGGCGCATGGCGTAGACGACGATGAGGCCATTGACCCAAGCTATTTCGGTGGCTTTGAGTTTGGTTTTGGCATAGACCTGATTGGCGGAGAAGACCACAGACTCACGGGCGTTGACGCGCACCGGGGATTGTTTGCGGCCAAGCGCACGCACATCGACCATGCCGTCAAAGACACTCACTTTGGTGTAGTCGCGTTGCTGCTGTTGCCACTCGCGCACGCTAAAGCGTGTGCCCAGCGCAGTAGCCATGCCTTGCTTGGTCACCACGCTGAATGGGCGGTAAATGCGCAGGTTTTCGTGGGCGGTTTCAACCAGAATTTCGCCACGCACCAGCTCAACAATCCGGTCAGTATTGCTATAGACCACATTAATGGCAGAGTCGGTATTGAGGTGTACCAGCGTGCCATCTTCGAGCGTTAACTGGCGGCGTTCGCCGACCTCGGTGCTGATGTCGGCCAGCATGCCGCGCCAGGGTTGTTCGCGGTAGGCATAATAGCCACTGCCGCTGACCATGAGCAGCAGAATCAGCTGCTTGAGCAGGCGTCTGCGCTCAGCCGAAGGCGGTGCCTGCAGCGTGGCAAGTGCCAGCGCACCGGGCACTTTGCCAAAGTAAAGCTGCACGCGTTCAATTTGTTGCCAGGCACGGCTGTGTTCTTCATCGGCTTCCAGCCAGGTTTGCCAGGCACGTTTGGCTTTTTCATCCATCTCGCCTGAGAGCCAACGCGCATACCAGTCGCTGGCTTGCTGCATGGCCGGGGTGACTTGTTGTGCGAGTTCAGGCCGCATGCGGGGGCTCTTGCAACAGCGTCATGCATTGCAGCATGGCGGTAGAAACATAACTGCCAACGGTGCGCACGGAGACGCCCAGACGCTCGGAAATTTGCGGATAGCTGGCTCCTTCAAGCTGGGCCAGCAAAAACGCGGTGCGGGTTTTATGCGGCAAGCCATCGAGCATGATATCGAGCCGTACCAGCAGCTCGAGCATGATGGCGCGTGTTTCTGGCGAGCCGACTTCAGCCGGGGCCATGTAGGCCAGTGCTTCGAGGTAGGCACGCTCAAGATCCCGGCGGCGCACATGGTCTACCATCAGGCCATGCGCAACCCGGCTCAGGTAGGCACGTGGCTCGTTTAATAAAGGCAGATCGTGTTTGAGCAACAGATTGACAAAGGTGTCTTGCGTGAGGTCTGCCGCCCAGTTGGGGCAACCCAGACGCTTTTGTATCCAGGCGCGCAACCAGGCATGGTGCTCAAGGTAGAGCCCTCGAATCAAGCCTTGCGGGTTGGATAACTGACTGGACATGGCAACTCTCTTATCGGTGTTTAGGTCTATGAGTGGCAATATTAATGCCAGCCAGCTAACAAATTGAATTGATTGGTTTTTTCAATAATTCCCGGTTGTAAAACTGGCTGCATGCAACCAAACAAAATCGTTTACAACCACCAGTTAAGTCAACTTCAGTACTAAAAGCTTAAAGCGCATTACGGCCACTGATGGGTTGTGGCAGATAGACAAAATACCATTCGCCGTAATAGCGCTTGTCATTGAGATGCTGCAGCTCGCCGCGATAGCCTTTGCTTTTAAAAGGCACTTTGTCCGACAGGCTGTATATGCCCATAATGCCGCCACTCGGCGCTTCGACAATGCCCCAGCCTTCACGCTGCGTAATCGGGTCCTGATAGGGTTTGCGCAGATGCCGGCGCGGCGACGGGAAGCGCTCATCGTTGTACAAAGCCTCCAGCGTCGGTGGAAAAGTTTTAATCACACCCGGCGTCTGGTTGTAATAACGGCCGATGGCATCGCGGTAAGCCAGGCCGACTTTGATCAACTCCTGCTCACGCTCGCGCAGTACCTGCGTTTGCCAGCGCGTGGCAGCCTCCGACAAGATCAGGCCGCTCAGCATGATCAGCATAAACATGCCGATCAGGATAAAGCCCTGCGCTCGCCTACCACAAGGCATACGGGGTCCCATCCTCTGCCAGCAGTGCCGAGCCGCTATGCACATCAAACACACTGCCCTGCTCGTCGATATTGGGCGGCAGTGTAATCACCCAGGTATCGGCACGCTCGGTGATCGGGTCGGGTGGCACAGACTTGAGGTATTGGCGCTCGACCAGCTCGTCCAGCGTTTCCGGGTAACGGTTTTTGTCGTTATAAAACTTGTCGATGGCGTCACGCATGGTGACCAGGTCATGACGCAAAGTGGTCTCTTTGGCGCGCTGCAACATGTGCATAAAGCGTGGCGACACGATGGTCAGCAACAGGGCCAGAATCGCCAACACCACCAACATCTCGATCAAGGTAAATCCACGTTTCATTGCCTACCACTCACTGTAAGGTTGCTGGTTGATGCCAATGGCTGTTGAACGTGACGAAACGTCGTAGACATCTTTGGCCATGTCGTCGATGGCACCATCATAGGCACGGATACGCCAGGTATCGGCATTACTGAGCTGTTGGTCGGTGGCAAACGGGTCGCGCGGGATGCGGCGTAAAAAAAACATTTTTTTCTTTTTGGTATCCTGGGCATTTTCGACGCCGGTGACGAGGATCGCCAGGTTCGGCGGATAGCCACTGCTCTCTGCGGTTTTTTTAATCAGCCCCTGGTCCACTGCATCTTTATAGGCATCAATGGCGTCGCGTATTTGCCACAAGGCGCGCTTGAGTTCGCGCTCTTTTTCGCGCTTGCCGTTGAGTTGCACCACCGGACTGGCCGCCGTCACCAGCAGCGCCAGTAATACCAGTGTCACCAGCAGCTCGACCAGGGTGAAGCCCTTGCTGCGTTTGGCGTGGGCGGGGTTGGCAGAAAACAGTCGCAACGCAAACATGGTCAACCTATCTCAACGCCATCAGGGCTGTACCGCGCCACCATCGGTGCTGTTCATCATCTGGTTGGCAAAGCCGCTGTCATTACGCACATTGCTGCTTTGCGTACTTTGTGGTGTCACCACGGGCGCAGCGGGCGGAGTGGTGTCTACCGCTTGCACCGTACGTGCGCCGCCTGCCCCGACCGGATTCGCCGTCGCCGCCACCCCGGATGGAATCAGGCTGTACACCGCATTGGCCGGGCTCAGGTTGTGCATGATGCGCGGCGTGATGAGCAGCACAATCTCGTTTTTACGCTTGTCCTGATTGTTGTTGCTGAACAGCCTGCCGATCAAGGGCAAATTGGCCAGGCCAGGCACTTTACGCTGGGTGCGCTGCTCGTCATCGCGGAACAGGCCCGCCAGGATTTGGGTTTCGTTATTGCGCAATTGCAGGGTGGTATTGGCGTTGCGGCTACCAATGGTGTAAGCCAGCACGCCGGAACTGGTGGTGACCTGGTCAGTAATATTGCTGACCTCCATGCCGACCTTGATGCTGACCTGGTCCTGCATCTGGATCACGGGCTCCACATCGAGCTTGATGCCGACCTCGATATAATTCACGTTCTGGCTGACAAAGCCTTGCGCACTGGCGACACTGGTCAGCACCGGGATCTTGTCACCGACATGAATCTTGGCACGGTCACGGTTCTTGACGCGGATTTTGGGACTGGCCAACAAATTGGTGTCGGTATCCTGATGCAACAAATTCAGCACCACGGCCGGATCGTTGATGGAAAACACGCCCAGCTTGCCGTTAAAGTTGCGCAATTCGGTCAGCGTTAATTTGCCTGCCTGTGGTTGCGTGCCACTCGTGCTGCCTGCAGCATTGCCCTGCACACCCACCCCAATCTGGCTGGGATACTGGATGCCCAGGTTTTCCAGGTTACGGCGGTTGATCTCCATCACTTCTACCTCCAGCATGACTTCTGGCTCATTGAGGTCTTGCGAGGCAATCAGTTTTTCGGCCACCTTGATGCGGTCCAGGGTGTCACGGATCACCAGCGTATTGAGCTTTTCATCCATATACACATCGCTGGCGCGCAGCACGGTTTTCATCATATTGAGCGCGCGCTTGGCATCCATGTGCGTCAAGTAAAAACTGCGCACAAACAGCTCTTCATATTGCGCCGCACGCGATTGCGGGTAAATCAGCAAGGTATTGCTGTTGAGGATTTTTTTGCCTAGCTGGTGGCTGGTCAGGATCACCTCCAGCGCCTGTTCAATCGGTGTATCCCGCAGCAGCACATTGACGCGGATGCCATCACTGAGCTCCTGGTCAAACGAGAAATTCAAATCACCGGCCTTGCCCAGATATTCAAACGCCTGCTTGATCGGGGCGTTTTTAAGCTCCAGTGTCACTTTCTTTTTGAGCGATGACTGTAACGGCCGCACCACACTGCTACGCTCGTTTTTCTTTTGTTCCAGCTGTTCAAATAACTGACGCGCTTCCGGCTGCGCGGGTTGCTCGGCCAACACGGTGCGCAAGCCAAACTCGGCGCCGGCCCAATCCTCGGCCGCAATCGCGCTTTTAACCTGGATTAATTGCTGGTCGTGCTGGCGGGCTTGCGTGACTTTTTGCAAGCCATCACTGGCCGCGCGATTATTCGGTGCTGCTTGCAACACCTGTTCATAACCCGTCATGGCGGCATCGTATTGTTTGGCCTGCAACAAGTTATCGGCTTCCTGCAATTGCTTTTGCAGCTTTTTCTCCAGCAGCAAACTGAGCCAGTTTTTATATTGCGGCTGGCGTGGGTTTGCCTCTACCAGTGGCTGCAACAGCCGGATCGCTTCGTCATCCTGGCCGCGCGCTGCGTAGAGCCGTGCTTGCTCCAAGGCCGCATCGCCATTTTTTTCAGCCGCTTGCCAGTGACTGCAACTGAGCAATAATAGCGGGCTGCCGAGTAGCCACATCCAACGCCAGCCTGTTTGTTTCATCTGTTTGCTCAAAGCATTCCCCCATTTTCCAGCATCATTTCAAAGCGCTCTCCGGCATGTTGCAGCACCAGCCTGTGCTGATCCAGCCGCGTGACCCGCCACCCCTCGGCAAACCGGTCACCTTCACGCACCACATATTGTTGTTGTCCATCACTTAAAAACACCTGCCAGCGGCCTTCTTGCAGCAGGCGGCCGGCATAGGTATATGGGTTGACCGGCCCAGCTGCGGCTAACGCTTCTGCAGGCACTGCTGGCGGCGGGAGTGCCGCAAACAGATTGACTACCGGTTCATCCATTTTTGCTTCATCGCTAGTCGGCGCATCCATCTTTGCCTTATCTCGCCCCGGGATGTCTGCATTCAACGCAGGCGGGGTACCCGTGGCGGGTAGCGCGTCGGTCAACGCGGCATGTAATGCAGGCAGCGCCTGCGACAAAGGTTTGCGCTGCTTGGCCGCCCCAACTGGCATGGCAGTCGCAGTGACCGGCGTGGGCGCGGTCTCGGTGTCAGACTGGCTCACCCACCAGCAGGCAACCAAGGTCATGGCAAGCGCGGCCACTAAGCCGATTTGCCGGTTCATGCTGGCCTCCGTTTGCGCGTATACAAGTTGAACTCAATATAGGCCTCCAGCCCGGCTTGCTGCACATCGGTGCGTTGCAGCTTGCATTGCGCCAGCGCCAGGCTGGGGTAGCGCTGCAAAACCAGCGCCAGAAAATGCCGCAGTTGCACATAGTCGCCGCTCAAAGGCAGCTTGATGCGCTGCACATATAAATCACTTTGCGCAGTCGCGCCGGATTGAAACTCGGCGCGCTCAAACACCATGCCCATGGCATCGGCCAGGGCCAGAATCTCGGCACTGACGCGGTCGGCGTCTTCTTCACTCGGCCATTGCGCCAACACTGGCATAGGCTGCGGTAAGGCCTGATTGGCTGAGGACGTGGACGGCCTGGCCGTTTGCGTCTGGGGGCCATGCCCGGCGGCTGGTGGACGCAATCGCTGTTGCCAATCTTGCTGCAGCCACCAGGCTTGTGCCAGCATGATCGCCACTATCAGCGTCAATGCCAGCAGGCCGAGCAACCAGGGTTGACGCCAGGGGCTGTGTTGCCAGGCAAACTGCAGGCGTGCCCACACGCGGCTCAGAACCTCGCTACCATTACGCCGGGAATTTAAAACTGCCATGCGGCCTCCAGTTGCAAGCTGGTCATGCGCTCGCCATTGACCTCGGTGCTTTCGCTGCTATTGAGTTTGACGGCCGCCAGCGAGGCTTGCTGACGCAAACGCTCAACCAGGGCCCAGCCCTGCTGGCGTTTGTGTGCGAGCACCGTCATCCTGACCAGTTTGCGCTTGGCATCGGGTGCCAGCTGCATCCAGTAAAGTTCAGCTTGTTGCGCGCGTTCGAGGTCATGCAGCAAAGGCAACCAAGGCGTGGCAATCTGCGCCTGCGCCTGCGTCAACTCGGCCTGCAAGGCCGGGCTGATAGGCGCAAGCTGCACCACCGGGGCTGAGCGGCTGGCAGACTGCCTGGCCAGCCACTGCTGCTGCAAGACCTGATTTTGCTGGTTAAGGTGCTGATAAAGCGGTACCAGCACCAGCAATAGCAACAGCAAGATCAGGCCGAGCGCACAAGCGACCGGGCCAGGCAGCCGACCGGCGGCATGATTAAAGTCCAAAACTGGCATGGCAGCACGCATCAGGCCAGACTCCACATCGGCTGTCCCGCTGGCTCAGTCGTGGGTAAAACAATGACTTTAAATGGCGAGAAATCTTCTGGGCGCAGACCTGCGAGTGCGGTCTGGGCCAGATAAACCGGCAACTGCGCCCGCTCAGGATGCAGGGCCTGCTCGCGCAACAACACCTGGCGCAAGGTATGCCGCCAATCGCTGTCAGGGGAATGGCGGTCTACCGGGAACGTGCGGATCTGCTGCCAGGCACCGTGTTGCAGGCAAGCCAGTGTCAGGCTGGTTGACTCACGGCAGACGATCCAGCCAGCCGCTTCACGGCCCTGCTTTCGCATCCACGCCAGGCTTTGGTTAGCCGAAAGTTGCCAGGCTGGCAGCAGTTGGCCGATAGGCAATCCTGCCGCATCAAACTCGCGATGTAACTGCGTCAGCAAGTCCTCGGCAATCGCATTGATCAAAAATGGCTTGCCATAGCCCGGGCACTGGCTGCGTAGCTGCGATGGCTGCGTCTGAGACCCAAACGCCTGCTGCAAACCATGGGCAAAATAGGCTTGCTGATCCGCACGGCTACGGATCTGATCTTGCCAGGGCAAGGCCAGCCAGCGCACAAATTGATTAGAGAGCACGACCACCACATGCCAGCGTTGCCCGGCATAGGTTGATAACACCAGGCGCAAGGTCTCCCACAATGGCGCAGATGGGGATGCAGCATGGGCATCACTGTGATCATCCACCATATGCGCCGCGTGTTGCAGGCATTGCGCAGCGCCACCCAATCGTCCGCGCCGAGAGCACTCAAAGGCGACAATGCGGTCATGCGTGATCACTATGCGCAACTCTGGCGCAGTGTAGGCTTGCCACCAGCGGCGGCTGGCGGCGGCATGGCAATCGACGCCGGGCTCAGGCCAATGATGTAACACGGTTAATCTCCTGCAAGGTGGTTTCGCCCGCGGCCACCAGGGCCAGCCCGGATTCACGCATGGAACGGGTGCCGGTGGTGGCTGCCAGTGCCTTGATCTGGCTGATGGGGGCTTTGGATACGATGAGCTCGCGCATGCGGTCATCAAACAACAATAATTCAGCAATGCCCTTGCGGCCCTTGTAGCCGCTGCCATGACACTGGCCACAGCCCTGGCCTTTTTTAAACTGGTAATGGCTGGCGGTCGCCGGTGTGAGGCCAGATTTAGTCAGCAAGGCGGCATCAGGGTGGTCGTCCACCTTGCAATACGGGCAAATCACACGGATCAGGCGTTGCGCCAGAATCACATTGACCGCCGAGACAAAGCTGTAGGCATCGACGCCCATATTGGTAAAACGGCCAATGACATCAAACACATTATTGGCATGCACCGTGGTCAGTACCAAATGCCCGGTCAGCGCCGATTGCACGGCAATTTGGGCGGTTTCGCCATCGCGGATCTCGCCCACCATGATTTTGTCCGGGTCATGCCGCAAAATGGAGCGCAAGCCACGGGCAAAGGTCAGGCCTTTTTTCTCATTGACCGGAATTTGCAAGACACCGGGCAGCTGGTATTCCACCGGGTCTTCAATGGTGATGATCTTGTCCTGGCCCTGATTGATCTCGGAGATCATGCCATACAGCGTAGTGGTTTTACCGCTGCCGGTGGGGCCGGTCACCAGTAACATGCCATACGGCGCCTCGGCCTGGGCGCGGATTTGCGCCAGCAAGGTCGGGGCAAATCCAAGGACTTCCAGGCTGATGCCCTGTGCCTCGCTGAGGGCTTTGCGGTCGAGCACGCGCAACACCGCATCCTCGCCCAGCACACTGGGCATGATGGACACGCGCAGGTCAATGTCGCGGCCCAGCGCATGCACCTTGCAGCGTCCATCTTGCGGAATACGGCGCTCGGCAATATCGAGCTCGGACATGACCTTGATGCGCGAAATGGCCTGCTCGGCCTGCATCACGCCATTCAAACCGCCGACTTCGGTGAGCACACCGTCAATGCGGTATTTGACACGCAAACCTTGCAGCGTTGATTCGAGATGGATATCACTGGCCCCGGCCTTGAGCGCGTCGTACAAGGTAGAGCGTACAAAACGCACCACCGGGCTGCTGTCTTCGCTGATGGATTTGAGCGAGAGCTCTTCCACCGGCGCCTCTTCTTCATGGCTGGTAGCATCACCCGCATGCACCTGATCCATCGCCCGCATTTGCGCCTCGTGAAACTGCAAACAGGCCGCAATATCATTGCGATGCGCCAGTGACCACTGCACCGGTTGCCGCACCAGATGCTGCAAGCGTACCTGCAAGGCCTCATCAAACGGGTCGGCCATCAGCATGTGCAAAGACTGATCCTCCGCTTGCATCAGGATCACGTGCCAGGCATTGGCGTCATTGAGGCCCAAGGTGTCAAACTTGGGCTGCATGGCATGCATGGCCAGCGCGGTCTTGACCGGATAGTGCAGCCAGCGGCCCAAGGCCTCGACAAAGGCATCGGCGGCCAAGCCACTCAGTGATTCCAGCACCTCGACCAGCGGCCGGCCGCTTTGCGCGGCCAATAGTCGCGCCTGCTGCAGCAAGTCGCCGGACAACACGGGGGCCTCGCCCAGGGGCTGCTCCAACATGGATAAATCCTGCATATTCATTTTAAGCTTGCATCCCGTCTACAACCTCTATCCTCTGACACGCCTACTAAACCGCACCTCTTTTTTGGGGGCTCATTATTCAATCGAAATTTTTCATTTATGGTGCTGATTATTCAATCGCGCCGGCCAACTCAAAAATCGGCATATACATCAACACCACCACCAGCCCGACAATGAGGCCGATGATGACCATCAGTGCTGGTTCCAGCAGCTTGCTCAACCACTCGACGCGGCGCGCGGTATCCTCGTCATAAAACACCCCAATCCGCCCCAGCATCTCGTCCAGCTGGCCGCTACGCTCACCCACGCGCAACATGCGGTTGGCGATAGAAGTGGTCAAACCATGCACCTCCATGGCACCAGACAGCGGCTTGCCCTCACGCACATCAGCGATCACCTGCTGCAAGGCGCGTTGCATCTCTAGCGGTAACAGAGACTGCACCATGCCCAGGGCAGTCAACAAGGGAATTCCTCCCTGTAACAACATCCCCAGCGTGCGGTAAAAGCGGGCCAGTTGATAAATGCGCAAGGCCTCACCCAAACTCGGGATCTGCCAGATTTTTTTCATGATCCAGGCCTGGCAAGCCGGACGCGAAAACAGCAGCCACAGCATGGCGATACCACTGATGGTGCTTAATAACACCAGCTCGCCATGCCCTTGCAGCAACTGCCCCCAGCGCAGCAGCATCTGGCTGGCCCAGGGCAGCTTGTCGCCACCACTTTCATAAATCGTGCTAAAGCGCGGCACCACATAGCCCAGCAGAAATAGCACCACCAGCCCACCGACCACGATGAGCAACACCGGATAAATCGACGCTGAGATGATTTTTTTACGGATGGCATCGACCTGGGCCTGATAAGCAACATGGCGTTTGAGCGCCTGTGCCATGTCGCCGGTGCGCTCGCTGGCACGAATCAAGGCGACATACAAAGGGCTGAAGACCGCGGGTTGCAAAGCCAGCGCCTGTGACAGCGGCAAGCCCTCGTACAAGGCCTTACGTAGGTCGGTCAGCACCGCTCTTGAGGTTTCTTGCTGCTCTTTCTCGGCCAGTCCCTCAATCGCCTCAATCAAACTCAGGCCAGACTCCAGCAGCGCCAGCAACTCCTGGCTAAACAAGCTGAGCTGAAAGCTGTTTTTCTTGATCGGCCATTGCGGAAGCGCCCATGCCCGACGCGGCTGGCGCACCTGCAAGACGCCATATCCACGCGCCTGCGCCTGCTGACGTGCCGCCTGCGGGTCGGCTGCCTCCAGCGACAACCAGCTGACCTCGCTGCCCTGCAATACCTTGAGCTCAAACTTCATGGCTAGATGGCTGCTTTACCAGTTACCCACATCGCTATCGGCATCCTGGCCGCCCGCCGCACCATCACTGCCCAAAGTCCAGACATCGTAGTCGCCATGCTCACCAGGCGCGCGGTATAGATAAGGCCGCCCCCAAGGATCAGCGGGCACGCCTTTGGCCAGATAAGGCCCCTGCCACTTGGTCTCGCCACTGGGGGCCTGATTCAGCGCCGCCAGCCCTTGCTCAGTGCTGGGGTAATGGCCAGTGTCCAGCCGATAGGTGTCCAGCGCGCGCGACAAGGCCTCAATTTGTGCTTTGGCGGTTTTGGTTTCAGACTTGCCGATCTGTGCAAAGTACTTGGGGCCGACATAGCCAGCCAGCAGACCGATAATCACCATCACCACCAGCAGTTCCAGCAAGGTAAACCCCCGGTGTGTGTTTGGCGCAAGTGTGGCCACTGGACGGATTGCAGATTGATTTTTTTTGGACATGATTTACCCCCGACTACTTGGTCATAAACAATTGGCTCACGCGATTAAGCGTGTCCAGTGACAACAAACCACTGCTGAACTGCAAGTTCACCCAGTCACTAATCAGGCTGTAATAGGCCTTGGTCAGTGCCAGCTGGTTGTTAAACAGCTTTTGTTGGGCTTCCAGCACCTCGTGGTTGGTTTTAAATCCGGCCAAAAATCCTTTTTGCGTGCCATCCAGGGCCACCCTGGCCGACTGCACCGCCTGCTGGTAGGCAGTGACGGATTGTTGTTGTGCGTGCAGACTCTGGTAGTACTTGCGCACATTGAACTCCACCTCGCGCAACTTGGCGGTCATGGTTTCTTCACTGGCAGTCAGGCGGCTGGCACTCTGTCGCACATTGGCACTCACATACCCACCCGCAAATAAGGGCACATTCATCTGCAATGCCAGCGTTGTGGTGTCAAAACGCGAGCCCAAGGTGTTATTACTGTCGTTCTGGCTGTAAGAGCGCACACCGACCAAATCCAGCGTCGGATAATGCCCGGCCTGTTTTTTCTCGACATCCTTTTTGGCAACCTCAATATTCTGGTAGGCCGCCGCCAGCTCAGGGTGGTGTTGCCGGGCCAGCGCCAGCCAGGTTTCCAGCGGGTGCTCGGCCGGGCTGAGCTGATTCAAGCCATCGACCAGCAGCTCGGCAGACAAGACATGCGTGCTGCCTGTCAGAATCTGCAGGCTTTGCTGACTGGCCTGCAAGTCATTATTGGCTTGCAAGTGCTCCACTTTAGCCACATCCAGATTGGACTGCGCCTCACTCACCTCGACCACGGTGCCACTGCCGCGCGTATAGCGCTGTTCCGCCTGTTGCAATTGCTGGCTGACCGCCTCCAGCTTGCGTGCCTGCACCGTTACGCGGTCTTGCGCGTAGAGCGTCTCCAGATAAACCGACACCAGCTTGAGGATCAGTTTTGCGGTTTCCTGCTCCAGCAATGACTCCTGCGCACTCACATAAGATTTGGCGCCGCCATACATGGCGAGCGTCTCTTTGTTGTACAGCGGTTGCCTGACCGAGAGGCTGTAATTTTCGAGCGAATAATCGAGCTCACTATTGACGGCCCCCAGCGTGGTTTGCGTCGTGCGGTCCGTATTGCCGCGCCCCTTGAGCAAGCCCAGTTGTACCTTGGGATAAAACATTGCGCGCGCCTTGGTCAACTCTTCACGCTCAGCCTCGGTATTGGCCAGCGCAGCCCGGTAGTCTGCATTATGGGTCGCCGCCAGTTGATACAGACTGTTGAGGTCGGCCTCGGCGATGACTATCCCTGGCAACGATAAGCCTGCAAGGAGGCAGACCAGTCTTAAAATCCGGAATAGACGCAAAAATATAAATAGAGAGACATATAAAGCAACCGCCATTGGAAAATACGTTATCAGTGAGTGAGCAGGATAAAGTGCAAGGCGCACGGAGCGGACGAGCCGAGACAGTACAAATAGTACGGCGAGGTTAGGAGTACCGCGTAACGCATCAATTTGCCTGCGCAGCCACTGAGAACGTGTTTCCATTATTCTTCTTTCATTGAAGCGGCCAACCGCTTGCTCAGCGGATGCATCAGGTAATTCCACAGCGTGCGCTCCCCGGTCTTGATCACGACCTGTACTGGCATGCCCGGCTGTAACTGGCGGCCTTGCAAGGCTTGCACGCCTTTGTCCGTCAGCTTGACGCGGGCCAGGTAATAACTCTGGCTGCCTTCAGGCGTTGCGGCCGGTTTGCTCAGCAGGTCTTTGGAAACCGATTTGAGCTGGCCCTCTGCCAGCAGTTGCGGGCTGTTGGCAAAGGTAGAGAAGCGGATATCGGCCGCCTGGCCGACATGAATTTTGTCGATCAGGTGTGGCGGAATCTGTGCGTCCACAATCAGCGCTTCACCCGAGGGCACAATATCCATGAGTTTTTGCCCAGGCTGGATCACGGCACCCACGGTGTGTACCTGCAAGCCCACCACCTGGCCTGAGGCTGGCGCGCGGATTTCAGTCCGCCCCAGTTCTTCGCGCAACGCGCGGACTTTTTCGGCATCGGCCTCGACTTGCAATTTGACTTGCGCCATTTCTGCATCAATGTCTTTTTTCTCCAGCTGTTTGCGCTGATAAATTTGCTGTTGCAGCTCGAGAATGGCCCGCTGTGCACGCAACAGATTGGCTTGCGTATTGGCCCGGTCACCATACAGGGCCGCCACACGTTGCTCCAGGTCATTTTGCTGGTTGCGGGGCGCATAGCCCTCGGCCGCCAGGGCGCGCACACCCTGCAGTTGTTCTTCGAGCAGGCGCAGTTGCGATTCATGACTGGTCAACACGCCGCGATAGCCTTCTATCAGCGCCTGATAGCCGGCAATGGCCTCTTGCTTGGCCGCAATATCCGCCGCCAGCGCTGACACTTTGGCCAGCAGCAACTGGCTCTGGTTACGCATCTGTTGCTGAATCAGCGGGTCGGTCTGCTGGCTGATCAAATCCGGGTGAAAATCAATCAGCGTGCGCTGCGTCTGCTCGGCACGCAAGCGGTCTTCCTGTGCGCGCAACCCGGCATAACGGTGACGCACCTCTTCATAGCGTGCCTTGCTGGCCTGGGCATCCAGCTTAAACAACAGGTCACCGGCGTGCACCTCCTGCCCTTCGTGCACAAATAACTCGCTGACCATGCCGCCAGACAAATGCTGCACCACCTTGTGATTGCTTTCCACGCTGATCACGCCTTCGGTCGGCACGCCCTCATCCAGTGGCGCCAGGGCAGCCCACAGCACAAACCCGGCCAGGCCCGCCAGCAAAATCAGGGCACCTTTGCGTGCAGGCCTCGCGTTATGCGCATAGTCTTCAATGGCATGGACATTGTCAGGGACAGGGCTGGTCGACATCAGCGACATGTTTACTCCGTAGTAGCCAGAGGACTGGCTGCTTGTAACTGGTTTAAATAGACGATGCCGGCATCACGCGGCCCGTGGTGCAATACTTCGCCGCGCTTGAGCACCAGCAGGTCGTCGGTGATCTTGAGGATGCCGGAACGGTGAGAAATGACGACGATGGTCGTGTTGAGGGTTTTCAGCGCCTGCAATAGCTGCAGCAGCCTGGCTTCGCCAAACTCGTCCAGGCTGGCATTGGGCTCATCCAGCACCAGCAAGGCGGGCTCTTTGTAAATGGCGCGGGCCAGACCGAGCAGCTGTCGCTGGCCTCCTGACAAGGGCAAGCCTTGCGCATCCAGCCGAGTATCGTAGCCTTGTGGCAAGCGCAAAATGGCCTCGTGCAAGCCCACGCGCTGGCAAGCCTGCAAGATATGCGGCGTCTCGAGTGGCCCAAAACGTGCCACATTCTCGGCAATGGTGCCTTCGAGCAAAGACACTTGCTGCGGCAGATAACCAACGCTGGTGAGTGACTGCCGCACATTGGCAGGCGTCAGCAAGGTCTGGTTGACTTCATAGCGCCCGCGCTCGGCAAATACCGCCCCGACCAGCAATCGGGCCAAGGTACTTTTGCCTGCCCCGGAGGGGCCCATCACGCATAACAGGCGGCCCGGCAGAATGCTGACATCCACCGCCTGCAGCAACGGGCGGGCCCCATGACTGACCCCGACCTGCGTCAACTGCAAGGTATAGGGCCGCAACAGGGGGGCAGCGGCGACGGTTTCCATTGTTTGCGCCTCAGCCCCCGCCTTCACCGGCACATCCGTCATCATTTGCTGAAGCTCACCGGCGGCCGTCTTGGCTTGCAACCACTGGCGCCAGCTTTGCACCATGACATCAAACGGTTGCAGCGCACGCGCAATCAGCACATTGGAAGCCACCATAGAACCGACACTGATCTCGCCTTCAATGGTCAACCACGCAGCGACAGCCAGCATGAGCGATTGCAGGCAATAACGCACCGATTTGTTGAGAAACTGGCTGCGATCGCTCTGGCGTTGCCAGTGGTCTTCGGACTCGGCTTGCTGTGCCAGCAACTGTTGCCAGTGCTGGCGCAAGGTCTGCATCATGCCCAGCACATGACTGGTCTGTGCATGCTGAATTTTCTGTTGCAAAAAATGCTCGGTACGCTGGCGGGCGGCGTGGGTTTCCTGACCAGGCTGCGCCAAGACATGCTGATGCCACCAGGCCACCAGGCACTGCACCAGGCAGAATGCAATTGCGGTCATGCCCAGCAGCGGATGCAGGGCAAACAGGACGGCGATGTAAATCAGGCTCCAGGGAATATCCAGCAAGGCAAACAAGCCCTGCCCAGTAAGCCACTGCCTGACCGCCGTCAATTGCTGCAAGGCCTGTTGCGGCACACTGGACGCCGGGCGACCAGGATCAAAGGTGGCGGCAAACACCTGTTTGCCAAAGCGCAAGTCAAACTGCACTCCGGTCTTCACCGCATACAAGCTGCGCAACCAGTCGGCCCCCGCCATGAACACAAGCAAGCCGGCTGTCAGCAGCGTCATCGCCACCAGCGTCAGCGTATTACGGCTGAGCATAACCCGGTCATACAGTTGCAGCATGTACAGCGTGGGCACCAGCATCAGCACATTGGTTAAAAAACTCAGCCAGAACATCTGTAAAAATGCACCCTGAAAAGGCTGCATAAATGCCCACATCGGCGACTGCCGCCATCCGCCCGCTAAAGCCATCATAAACTCGCCACCTTGCCGGACTCCGGCTGAAAACTGGCCAGCACCTCGGCCGGTTTGCCGAAGCGGATCATCTGGCCCTGGCACATCACCAGCATGCAGTCGGCGATGCTTAAAATGTGTTGCAAATGGCTGATGATGACAAAGGTAGTGCCCTGTTGCTTCATGCGCGCAATCGCCTGCTGTAACAATCGCTCACTGGTGGTGTCGAGATTGGCATTGGGCTCATCGAGCACCACAAAACGCGGCTTGCCATAAAAAGCGCGGGCCAGGCCAATCAACTGCCGTTCGCCGCCAGACAGGTGCATGCCAGATGCGCCAATCACGGTATTGAGCCCTTCTGGTAACTGCTGCACCCACTCGTTGAGGCCCAGCAGATCGAGTACCTCAGCCAGCGCGGCAGGATCAGGTGTTTGAAAACGGCAAATATTATCCACGAGGCGGCCATCAAACACATCGACCTCTTGCGCTAGATATCCCAGCGAAGGGCCGAGCTGGTTTTTATCCCAACGGTAAATATCCACCCCATCCAAGCGTACCCGGCCGGTGGTGGGTGCCAGCAAGCCGACCAGCAATTTGGCCAGTGTGGTTTTACCTGACGCCGAGGCGCCAGCGACAATCAGCACCTGCCCCGGCGCAAGCTTAAACTGCACCTGGCGGATAAACGCCTCTGCAGGCGTTTTGCCTGCTTGCGGCATGGCATAACCCAGCTGGTCTACGCTCAACTCGCCGACTGGCGGCGGCAAGACCATGCCGGGCGCAGTGGCTGGCGCCCCCGCCAGCAAACTGTCTATGCGTTGATACGCGGTCCAGGCTTGCTCATAGGTTTTCCAATGACCCACACATTGCACCAGCGGTGCGAGCACGCGGGCAGCCAGAATCGAGGCCACAATCATCATGGCGCCGCCGTTGTACAGATCACCTGCAATAAACAAGTAACAGGCCAGGCCCAGAATCAAGCTGGTTTGCAGGGTTTGCAGCCAGCGGGCAGCAGCGGCGCTTTTGCCCGCCAATGCCGAGGCTTGCGCCTGCTGCCACAAAAAACCGTGCTGGTGTTGCAGCCAACGCTGCTGCATGGGCGCCAGCATGGCCATGGCATGCATGGCATCGCCATGACGGCTGATGCTGGCAAAATAACGGTGTGACTCGATTGCATGCTGGTTGGCCTGCGCCATCAGCGGGGCGACGCGAGACTGGTTATGCCAGGTCAAAATCAATTGTATGGTGAGCCCAGCCAGGGTAAGCAAGCCCAGTGCCGGATGAATCCAGAACACGGCCGCTAAAAAAATCAGGCAGAACGGGGCATCAATCAGGCTCAAACAGGCAGAAGAATGTAGCGCTTGCTTGAGGGTAGAGAAATCAGAAAATACCTGGCTGGCAGGGAATTCAGGCATGGACAACCTGCTCGCAAATACGCGTTCAAATACGCGTTGTTGCAACAGGGATTCAAACTTTTTGGCCGCCGACTGCAACAAGTTGCGGCGCTGCCACTCGAGCGCTTCCATCACCAGATAGGCAAAAGCCGCCATCATTGTGAGCATCAGCAAGGTCGAAACATTACGGCTATTAATGACGCGGTCGTACACCTCCAGCATATACCAGGAGGGCACCAGAATCAGCAAATTGGTCACCACCCCAAACAACCATACGCGGCGCCACAACGGCCACAGGGCGGGCAATGCTTGCTTGATGGTTTCAGCTTGCGACAACTTCATCACGACTAAGGACTTTGATAGAGCGTATCGGCAGGCAGGTTTCCCTGCCCGCCTATCCGCCGCTACTTAAACGACAACAAAGTCCGACACAGACACTGTGCTGACACCTGTCAACACTGCAATGTCTACCTTGGCACCGCTACCATTACCATCTGCGTCATAGCTGAGGGTTTTAGTGGTGGTGTTGTAAATCAGGTAATCATTGGCGTCTTGCGCAGTGCCGGTGCTGTTCACACGCAACATGCTGCTGTTAAACCCTGCCAACTGGCTGTACTGATCCAGGTGCAACTCGATTTTGTCGGTGCCACGGGTGAAATCAGTGATGGTGTCTACCCCGGTCAGGTTAAACGCCGTGTTGGTATAGGTTTGCACGCTAGTAGAAGAGCCAGTCACGACTTGCTCGTAGACTTTGCCGAACACAAACGTATCCGCGCCGCCATTCCCTGTCAGCGTATCGTTCCCGCCATTGCCAACAAATACGTCAGCTTTGCTGGTGCCGATAAAGGTTTGCTGGTTAGCATTACCTTCAAAACGCAGGCCATTGGTGGTCAAGCCAGAAGCATCTACGACCACATTGTTGATGGTGCCGCCGTTGTTACCCAGGGTGTTGGAGAGATCAGATACCGTGCCGTTGGCTTTGAAGTAGTAATGATCGTTGAGCAATTGCAGGTCAGTGTTTTCAACATTCAAACGGCCAACCGTACCTCCGACTTGTACCACCTCCATAGACTGGAAGTTGTCGTTGTTGAGTACCACAGTACCATTGGCTTTAGTGTTAGCGCCGATACCGGTCGTAATGCGCAATGTGTCCACGCCATCACCACCCACGATCACATCGTGTTTAGCGCCAGTCGCAATCCACTCTTTGTTACCGTCATCCGCCTTAGAAGTTGTGCCTTGCACACCACTACCAAAACCGCCGATCACAAAAATGTCATTGCCTTCGCCACCATCCAGGTAGTCAGCACCGCCATGACCGATCAACAAATCATTGCCGCCGTTACCGTAAACCGTGTCATCACCCAAACGCATGGTCGCGTAGTCAACACCTTCGCTACCCAGTACGATCTCGTGTGCGTCGCTACCTTCGTTAGCACCGTCAATGCGGGTGAAGCTACCAGCTTCGCCTTCTGAAGCGTCGTACGTCACATCCACATTGTAGTAAAGGTGAGCAACAGAGAAGTCATCTACCTCAAACGCAGCCTTGTCGTATGTGACTGGTGTAGCACCCACAATGGTAGAAGCTGGCTCAAAAGTGGCTTCTTCAAACTCAAGTTCAACAGTGACGTTTTCGACTGGACCACCAGCAACACCGTGGATTTGGTAGCCGGGATTAATCTCTCCCAAGCTGAGTGACTCACCATTTTCTTCTAGTTGCTCAGCTTCCAAAGTGATTTCCACACCACTAGCCAGCTCAATACGCTCAATGCCAGAAAATTGAATGCCTTCAAATTCACCGGACTTGGTGAACTCAAGAGTATCCACAGCGTTATAACCAGCGATTGTTGTGGCAAAGGTGCTGATGGCAGAAGATCCAGGACGAGTGACGATATTGAGACGAACGTCTGTTTCCGCCTCTAATGACATGTCCTCATCTTCAATAGGCACAATATTCCCAGTTGTAGTGTCAATAGCAACTAAACCAGCATCTTCATCTGTTTCGTCGGCTTCAGACAATTCAATATACCGTGCCTCGTTGCCTGCATTATCAAGACCTGACACCCCACCTTCGATAATGAGACCTTCTGCATCCTCCTCATTACCGATACGGAAGGTATCGTTGCCATCGCCACCGATCATTGCGTCATAAGATGTTGCCAAGAAGAGATTACCAACAACAGTTTCATCTCCAGCAGAACTATCATCCCCTTGTAGGTAATCGTTACCTTCTCCGCCACTTAGAACATCATCACCCTCGCCACCATAGATAACATCGTTTCCAGCCCCGCCAAACAAGGCATCGTCGCCATCGCCCCCATAGATGTTGTCGACACCATCACCACCATCGGCATAGTTATCGCCACTCCCAACATCAATAATGTCATCACCTGCGCCGCCGATGATGGCATCGTCACCGTCACCACCTAACAAAATGTCGTCACCGTCACCGCCAAAAAGAATGTCATCACCTGCGCCGCCATCTACAAAGTCATTACCAGCTTGCGCAAGGATGATATCCCCTCCTCCATCACCAGCAATATTGTTATCTAATCCATTACCAATAATTAAATCTGGATTCGATGTACCCGTATAGTCAGTCTCTGTACCATTAAAAATCTTAATTGCCATTTTAAAACTCCTCACGTCTCGGTACTGGAGCAGCATCGCTGCTACTCCAGTTGATTAATTAAAAAGCACTAAACTCATTAAGGTACAGTTGCTCCGGGAGGTGCATAACCGTCAATGCTAATCTCCTGCATGGTGGTAGCCTCTTGACCAGTTTGACGTAAGCGAATCGCTCCAGTTTTTACCCATCCAGAAACGGCAGAGGAATTACAAGCCGCCTCAACATAAGTCATTGCAGAAACGACGTTGGATCCTCCATCATCGTCGACATAACCTACGTCCATCGTGAAATCAATCCAATTACTATTCACTACTGCATCTTGAGTGGCTGCGGTAGTTGATGCCGCAGTTGATGGCCCTATACCTGTTACCTCACCTGTGTAGGCAGCATTAACACTGTTAGCAGTTGGTAAGTCTAAGTAATTAGTACCGAGCAACAACTTATTTGCTGCTGTGTCATATTTATAGGCACGATGCTGTACTGAAGTAAACGTACGGCCGATACGGTAAATGGGGGATGCATTAGTGGCTTGAACGAAATACCCCGCATTTACTGATGCACTTCCAAATCCGCCACGCGCAATATCATTCACTTCAAAGTATTGGGTTCCAGCTGTGTTTGGGTCCCAATCCGCATTTAATGCAGTAAATCGTGCCCCAAATATGCATGACGTACCAGCAGAATTACGCCATACGCGATCAGACACATTACCAATCGTAGTTCCATTGATCACAGCATTTCTTGTGGTTGACGCGATTAATGTATATCCGGCGACAGGAGACGTGGCTTCATTTGTTGGAAAAGTGGCACAAGTGTTATTTGCGCTCGTCGTTGGTTGTGTTGGAGTGCTAGAACCAAAATTACCCGTCGTATTGCATAACGTATAAGCAGAGCCACTAAAGCCCGTTGCTGGGATCGCTACAAGCCCAGTCGCAAAAACAGATGTTGTATTAAACGCATACAGCCCAGCAACAGCCATCGCCAAAATCACTTTTTTCATTTTTAACTCCTTGTAAAAAGGTACAATGAGCAGGCATTTGTGGCTGCCCGCATCACCAATTCACGACAACTCACTTAGTCCCGCTTAAGTTCTAAATATGTTGCTGTTGAATTTTGCAAAGCATTTGCTTCGTAGTCACAAATGCCCTTTTAACTTTTGTCTTAGATCTTTCCTGCTGTCACAATCTACCCAAGGTTGAGTCTTACGTCATTGGGACATTCTCCTAAAAAGTACTTAATCATCAATCTGGCTGAAAATGCCAGTTCAAGCTGAACCATATTCCACGCGGTGCGCTTGGTGCAATATAGTTAGTACTGCGCCAATCATTTGAATTATGGTTATATCCATCAGGCCCAATATTGCCTAAAACACTAGGTGAAAAAGGGTTTCTACCTAATCGACCAGCAGTGAAATACTCTTTATCAAATAAGTTGGTGACCAGCACTGTGGCCGTCCACTCTTTATTGAAACGATAACTGCTTTGCAAGTTAAAGGTCGCATAGCCTGGCGCCTTACCTGGGTTCGTGGTAGGCGCTAAGGTGCGGGTATACACCTCAGCCTTAGTTGTGCCGTTTCCACTCCCATCATCTACCTGTCGAATCGCAGTGAAAGTTCGCGAAACACCCACTTGATGCTCATTATTCTCGTTGCCACGCAAAAAGCTGTCAGAGTGTGCGACCATGGTCAGCCCAACATTCCAGTTATCGGTGAGATCGTAACTTAGCGTCCCGTTCAGGTTATGTAGCGAAACACCAGGCATGCGATCCCCTGGCTTCACATTGATCACCCCCTCACCTAGCGTACTGATAGTTTTGGAACTACTGTTATCAGCACTAAACATAAGGAAATCATCCTGAAACGTGGCATCAGTGAGTCCATAGTTCAAGCCAAAATGCAAGCGATCCATATTCCCTTTAAAGCCAGCTTCAATCCCGCGTCGACGGGTTTTACCTATAGTGTCGAAGAAGCCACGCCCATTACCAATCGCTACAAAATAGATGTCATCTTTGAGATCGGTTTGATACGCGTTGATATTCCATTGCGTGCTTTCACTCCATATACCTCTCATACCGACTTCATAACTGGTTGCTTTAATTTGTGGTAGATAAGGATCTCCTGAAAGCGTAGTAGGTAAGGTACATTGGCGATTCTCGGCAATACTTTTGGGTATTTGGTATACATTGCCATTTCCATCTGTTTGAAAAACGCCTGAGGGACTGCGATCTAAAGCACAACCTAACTCAATCACACTCGGCACGCGCGTACCTTGCGCCACGTTGGCATAAATATTTAAATCCGGCCTGGCTTGCCAACTGGCACCCAATTGTGGGTTGAAAGAATTAAACTTGAATTTCTCTGTTTCAGCACTATCCAGTGCATTCACAATTCTCGGAGTGGTGTATTGAGTAGAAACGCCAGTACAGGCAGGGTCAGTACAAATATTGTAAGTATCTGGATAACCAATAACATCGCCAATTTCATACGCTCCAATGCCACGGCGCGCAGCAATTTTGTTTTTAGTCTGAGTGTCGTTATAGCGGCCTGACATACTAAAGTGCCAGTTATCGACCGGACTCCAAGTTTCACTAAAATAAATACTCTTGGTGGTTTGTGTCCCAGAAAAATCATTATTGCTTACCCATTGATCCGCACCAGCATACATCGGGTGTATATCATCAGGCGCAAGATATGCGTTGCGGCTAGCATCCAACAAACCAAGACGCTGCTTATTGGCATAAGTCGCATCTGCGGCATCAATAGAAGCACCTATCATCACTTTATGATGATCTAGATGCCAGTTGAACTGTACCGAGGCACCATTGGTAATCTGGTCTATGTTGTTATCAGTAAATATCGCAGTTGGTGTGTAATATTTTTTTCCAGTATCAGGGTCCACTTCGTAAACCACACCACCTGTTCCACTACCAGCACCATCAACTGTGGCTATCGTATTAGTGTTGGGGGCAATGTAAGTGAAAGCACCCTTCCCATCCGCCCTTGTCGCATCAGCAATCTTTGTAGCCGAGCAAGCATCGTTGTTAGTAGGTGCTGTTAGAATCAGCCAATTTTTATAATTGACGCCATTGACTGTGGAATAATAAAAATTGTCTAAGTTGAAATAAACGGTTGCACCTGATGCAGTTGGGAATGTGCCCACCCGAAAGTCAGCTAGACGATAAGAATCCTCCCCCCCCCTCAGTTGTACCGCCAAACTCCGGCGAACTGCCAGCAAACGCAACAGACTCCTCGTCTCTGTTATAAACCCTTGTTTCCCACAGATTTCTAAAATAAGTGTATTGATATTTCAAAACATTGGCATAGTATTCAGGCACTTCGGCATTAAATACAGCATCTGAATAGTTTGTTAATGTACGGCCGGTTGAATCAGTGCTTAAATCTGCAAATCCACCTAGCGCATCTAATATAAACGTATTACTGAAGGAGTCATAAGTTCCAGAGCCCGGGCTATCTTCTGCAATTGAAACAACTACGTAATCTGGTACTCCATACAAGTTATTTGCACTGCTTTTAAACAAACAGGTATATTGCTCAGTAGCCGAAGGAATGCGGCGCGCGTAGGCATCATCTTCAATCCCCATAAATACATCAGCTCCCACCTGATGGCGGCGACTATTACGGCGATACACCTGACCAGTCACACTAAAGGTCTCAGTCACTTGAAATGCACCTGAAAGCTGGAATTGAGCGAGGTTATTCGTAGTTTTATCGGGGCCAGTAAAGATACTGGTAGGATCTTGCGCATACATTTCGCTCGGTAGCAACCCATTGCCCACCAATTTGTTTTGTACCAACAGTGTGCTTAAGCTTAAATCAAGTTTATCTCCACGATAGCTTGCTTTACCAAAAGCCTGATTCACCCGGCTAGGTGAGTTTTGACGCCAACCATCCTCCAGAAAAAAATTTCCTGCACCAAACAAGGCAACCGTACCATTATTCCAACCTCCTTCAACTTGAAGCTGCTTACGACCAAATGAACCAGTCAAAATATCAACATCTGCCCCAGCATTATTGAAGCCGTCTTTAGTTTTAAGGGAGAAGGCACCTCCCAAGGTGTTCAATCCAAAAATAGGGTTTGAACCAGGGAATACATCCACACTCGCCAGTGCGTTCATAGGCAACATGTCCCAGTTCACCACATCACCAAACGGTTCATTGACGCGAATACCATCAATAAAGACACTCAGACCTTGCGGCGTGCCAATTTGCGGTCCTGCCGTAAAACCACGATATTGCACATCCATCTGGAACGGGTTACCTTGGTAGTCATTTACCGTCACTGACTGAAGCTTGCGGTTCATGAGGTCGGTGATACTTAGAGAATGCGCCTCTTTAATTTCCTTGGCGGAAATACTTTGTACGTTGCCGGGAATTTCCTCTTTCGTCAGACCAAGGCCAGGCAAAGGCCCAACTTCGTAAAAGCGCTTGGCTCGAACCTCTACTTTATCGAGCTGAACATCTTTCTTTGCGTCCTTTGTGGCCTTTTGAATAAAAATGTTATTACCTTCCACCTTAGGGACAAGACCGCTTTCATTCAACATCCTCCGCAGGGCTTCCGCGCTCGTCATACGGCCACGTACCTCTGGCGCAGTTTTTCCAGAAACGATGTCGTTCGGGAATGAGATATTCATCCCGGTGGCTTTGCCCAGGTCGTGCAAAGAGTTCGCCAAAGGCTGTCTTGGAATATCCACATTCACTGGCACGCTAAAAGTCTCCTCTTGCTGTGTTGGCAATTGGGTGTTCAGTGCTTCTGCCCAAGTGGGCTGTGTTGCCATCACGCTCAATGCAGTGAGCGCTGTGTGTAGTCCTCTTTTGTGTATTTTTGTATTTCTAATCACAGATTCTTCTCCTGTCCTATTGACTCATCTGTGAGCGCGGCAAAACCCTGACGTTGTTAACTTAACTTTACATAATGGGTTTGGTTATGTTTTTTTGAGGGCTAGAAAATCGCTTTAATAAAAGCCGATGAGAGGAAAAATATGGCGAGATTGAGGATCAGGAATTGGCGAGAAGGCTTAATCGTATGCGTATTTACAAAGACTAATTTGCTTAGAGAAAAGGCTGAAGCAACTTAATTGATAACGACCTGACTCAGCGCAAGGTCATTCACGCATCAAGTGATTAGTGCGCGCTATTCAGCAAGGTATATTGGGGCGTTTCTTGCAGTTTGACCGGGGCGATATTGGGCAGGCCGCGCAGGAAATGGTCGATATCCTGGATATTGATATCTGCAGAAATATTGCGCACCTGCTTGCCCTGTGCTTGCACGGGTTTAACGCGGTAGCGCGAAACGGTGTAAGCTATTTCGTCGATATCGGCGCGGTCAAATACCAGGCGGCCTTTCATGAAGGCAAAGGCGTCCGAGGCGGGGCGATTGACCAGTGCCATGGCGTGATTGGGGTAGACCTCGAGCACCTGGCCGTTGGTGATCTCCCTGGCGATGGCGGGCTGGCCTTCAGCGGTTGAGGTGGCTTGTTCAGCTTTAGAGTCGAGATTTGGTTCGACCTTGACTCGGCCATGATCCACGCTGATACGCACCAGTTGTTGCAGACGGTTGACGGCAAAGCGTGTGCCTAACACAGTAACTTTGGCGGTATCAGTTTCGACAATAAAGGGGCGCTCTGGGTCTTTGGTCACTTCAAAAATGGCTTCGCCTTCTTTAAGCAGCACATGGCGCTCGTGGCGATAGTAAGTGACTTCCATATCACTCTTGGCACTGAGGGTGACTTTACTGCCATCATCCAGCGTTTTGGTGACGATTTGACCTACCGGGTTTTGCGCGGCCATTTGCATGACGGGCTGAGCCTGCCAAACCTGGTATTGCTGATGTGAGAAATATCCCATGATACTGATCATGCCTATCATGAGCAGTTGGCCAAGCCGGCGCTGCCGGGTTTTGCGTTTGGCCTCGTTGGCTAAAAACATTCGCTGCTCGGCGGCATCGGCCAAGCTAGAGAGGCTCTCGGCTGAATCCAGTTGCCGCATGGCGCGGGCAATACTGTCGTATTCCGCCGCATGGCGCGGATCATCGGCCAGCCACGCCTCAAACGCTTGCTGCTCGCTACCACGTGCATTTTTCTCCTGCTCACGCAACCGTAAATACCAGCGCGCCGCCATCTCGCTCAAGGTGAGCGATTTGGCATTGAGTGGCTTGGACTGGGCGGGTTTTGACATGGCAGCAGTTGAGGTCAATAAGCCTTTAATGGTTGAGGGTTTGCTGAAAGGCACGGATGTCCAGCATGGCACGAATCAGGTGTTTTTCTACCATGCTGGTACTGATATCCAGATGCAAGGCGATTTCGCGTTGCTTCATTTCATCGACGTGATAGAGCCAGAATACCTGGCGGCATTTTTCTGGCAATAAATCCACAATACGCTGCAAGTGATGCAGTTTTTGCCGGGTTTCATACAGCTGCTCTGGCGTGCAGTCGAGGATCAGGGCGGTTTCGTCCATCTGCTCCTCATCGACAAAGCGGGTGCGGTATCTGAACTCATCGACCAGCAGATGATTCACGATGCCGTTTAAATAGGCCTGTGGCGACTCTTCACGTGCCGGATGGCTGGAGACGGCAAAAAACACCAACGCATCATGCAAAATATCTTTGGCCCGCTGTACACAAGCTGTTCGCCGACCAATGCGACGCAACACATCCGTGTAAGCCCATTTTAAATCGATCCCGCACCATGCCAGTGTCTCGCTCATATCCTGCCACCCTACTTTTAGATTTATATTCATAGAGTGCAAAACGCATGCCACATGACACAACCACGTATAAGAGACTGATTCTCAATTATAAAAAAAATGAATAGGGAAAATTTCCTGACATAAAACAGGTTTAAAACAACCATATTTAATAAAAATGGCTGATAAAAACCAATTTGGTTATGGCACATCCAGCGACCGCTCCGCTGGATCGTGAGGCCTGCAACGCTAACCTTTGTTTATCCGTCAAGAATAGGCATCGAATCATGCTGGCATCACAGCGTTAAGCGCCAAACCACCAAAATATTCAGGCACCATCACAGCCCAAGTTCACAATGAATTGCAAAAATTAGCGATAAATTGAATCTGTGCTCTCCCCCTAAAAGCTCAAAGTTTTCGATAATAGCGCCAACTAACTGGCATCCATCGCCTGAACAATGGATGCGGGTTCGGACATGGCTGCTTTCATCTGAATTAAAACGCTTAATAAAGAATAAAACAAAGCGATATTTTGATGATCAAGCCGGTTGCCTCTTGCATAAGATAAGCTATTCCTGAAACCTGTACCGATTTTAATGTCACTGCTCCAGAAACCTGATGCTAACTTATTGCGCGCCCGCTACCACAGCCTGGTAAACGACGTGCCCGTGGTCATTTTTACCGCGATTAGCGCATTGACGATCCAAATGGTGGCGCTTCAGGGTGAGATTGATTGGAAATTTGCCATTTTGCCGCCCATGTTGCGCTTGGCGATAGGCGTGATTTTGCTGTGGTTTTGGTACAAGCACAGGCATGACCAGCCACCGATCGAGAATATCCGCAAACGCCTGGATACCGCCTCTACCTTGCTGATACTGGCAGGCCTGTTTACCTTCTGGCGCAGTTTGTACCTGTTTCCAATCACGGGCAGTTTTTCGCATTACTTTTTAATCGTGCACAACACGCTGTATGGCTTGTGCTTTGCCTTTATCCTGAGCAAATTGGGGGCGGCGGCTTACGCCTACAATGTGTTGCTGATTGGGGCGGCGGTGACCTGCGTGTTTCGTGGCGACATTGAACATCCCTATTTGGTCGCCATGCTGATTCTGGTGTTTGAAGTGGGCATGCTGTTAACCATGCGCGCCAGCAACAAGACCTTTGACCAATGGGTGAATGCAACCTTTGAAACGCAAAGCCTGCTTAAGGAAAATCAGCGGCTGGCACAACAGGATGTGTTAACTGCGCTGCCTAACCGGCGTCAGTTCTTTCTGCAAGCGGCACAACAACAAGCCGAATCCAGCCTGGGTGAGCATTGTTTTGTTGTTGGCATTCTGGATCTTGACCACTTCAAACCGATCAACGATCAATACGGTCACCATATTGGCGACCTGGTGTTAAGCGAGGTGGGCAAGCGGCTGGCTGCGATTCACACAGCTGACGTGCAGTTTTACCGACTGGGTGGCGATGAGTTTGCATTTCATTTATTGTCTGATTGCGAGCATCTGCGCCTCAAGCAAGTGTGTGCAGAAATCAGCCATGCACTGTCTCAAACCATGCATATCGACGAACGGGTACTGACGGTGAGCGCATCTATCGGCGCCTGCTCCACCTGCGACGCCAAACTCTCTGCGCAAACCATGTATGAACACGCAGACCAGGCGCTGTATCAGGTCAAGCGTGCCGGCCGCGGTCACTTGCAGATTTACAGCGAGCCCCTGGACCTTAAAAAAATGGCATAACTTATACTAGCCCTGCCCTTTTGTCTCAATGCACTTTCTAATCTTGCTAATGCATCATTATTGACCGATCATCGCCGCATGCGGTGGCGTTACTAACACTTTTCCCGCCTCAAAATTTGGCTGTTTATAACCAAACCAGCACATTTCCGTTTGTTTTCAGCCAAAACCATGTTCATTTTTTAAGCAAATTACATTACCATAAAACTTTACTCAGTCTAAACAGCCCAATGTGTTGAGGTTTATTCTCAGCGAACCCATTTAGTTTCACCCCTGCAACACAGCAACAACAAGAACGGCAATGAATGCCAATAAAAGGAGGTGGTGCAATGAGTACAAATACGCTATTGATTCTGGATGATGATGTCACGCTGACGACACTGATGACTGCCGTCGCAAAAGATCTGGGATTTGAGGTCAAACACTGTGAAGATGGCAGACAATTTATTGATGCCATCCTGGCCTGGAAGCCATCGCACCTGGCCATTGATTTGGTCATGCCGAGTATTGATGGCATTGAGATTCTGAAAACGCTGGCGCGTATGGACTGCCAAAGCAGCATTATCCTGACCAGCGGCATCGGTTCAGTGCTACTGCCGCTGGCGCAGCTGACGGCCTTGGAACATCAATTGAATATCCGCGGCATTTTGCATCACCCGGTCTTACCGCATCTGCTGCAAAAACTGCTGGCGGACCATCCTTCCGTCGATTTGCATGCCACGGATCATACACAAGTCGTCAAACCACTCAGCATCGACCACGAGAGCATAGACGCGGCGATCCGCCAGCAGCAATTCGTCGTCTATTATCAACCACAAATTGAGTTATTTACTGGCGAGGTGATAGGCTTTGAGGCCTTGCTGCGCTGGCAACACCCACAGCATGGCATCCAGTTACCCGAATTATTTATTCATGTGGCAGAAGACACTGGGCAAATAGAAGCCCTGACTGAATACGTGGTTGTGACTGGTATCCAGTTTATCCAATCCATCAGTTCAACCCTATGCTTGTCGGTCAACATTTCAGCCAAAAGCCTGCACAATGACCGTTTGATCATGATGCTGGAACAAGTCTGCCAACGGTTTGCCTTCGATCCCGCGCGCATGATTCTGGAATTGACCGAAACTGCCACCATGCTGGATACGCAACAGGCGGAAAGAATCCTGACTCACTTACGTGAACAAGGCTTTAAGCTCAGTATTGATGATTTTGGCACGGGCTATTCTTCGATGTCGCAATTAGCGGCGCTGCCATTTACCGAGCTCAAAATTGACAAATCATTTGTCACTACCATGGAGGCCTCTTCCAAATCACGCAAGGTGATCGCCTCAACGCTCAAACTGGCAGAAAGCCTGGGGCTAGAGACGATTGCCGAAGGCATAGAAAACAGTATGGCCGCCATCGGTTTACGGGAGCTGGGCTGCCGCTTCGGGCAAGGCTATTTTTTTGCCAGACCCATGGATGCGGCCGCCAGCAAAGTCTGGCTCAGCCACTGGAACGGACAACGCTGACCGCAGCAGCTGGCCCCGGCATATGGCCAAGGCATCGCCTGACCCGATGCCGGTCAGGTACGCAGGTAACTGACGATCTCGGGTTCAACCATCGGGCTGGCGTAGTAAAAGCCCTGGATAATCTTGCAACCCATGGAGGATAGCAAGTCGACTTGCTGCTGTGTCTCGGCGCCTTCCACCACGCAATCAACGCCAATGCCATGAGACAGGGCCAGAATGGAACGCACGATCATTTTGCTCTTCGGATTGGTTTCCATATCATGTACAAAGCTGCGATCCACCTTGATCTTGTTGAGCGGCAAACCTTGCACGTGACTCAGGCTGGAGTAACCGGTCCCAAAATCATCCAGCGCCAGGGAAACACCAGTTTGCCGTAACAACTCGATATTGTTTCTGCTCACAATAAAATCCTGAAGCAAGGCAGTCTCAGTCAACTCAAAGGTAATCCGTGCAGGATCGACACCACTGGCGGCGAGCATCGCCACCAGATCCTGCACCACCTTATCACTGATAATATCAAACGCCGACAGATTAAAAGACAAGCCAATCTGGGCAGGCCAGGCCTGCACGGCCTGCAAGGCCTGAGAAAACAAAGTCAGCGTCAGACTGGAGATCATGCCTATACTTTCAGCCACCGGGATAAATACACACGGGCTGACCATCCCCAGTGCCGGACTGTTCCAGCGCGCCAGACATTCAAAGGCGATGGTACGACCAGAGGGGATATCCACCATCGGTTGAAAGACCAGGAAAAATTCTTGAACCAGATCCGCAGAACGTAACGCCCGTTCGATTTGCAGGCGGCTTTGCAGCCGTTCAAGATGACGGGCCGAAAACAGCTCGGTATGGCTGCGCCCCGTGTTCTTTGCATGGTAGAGCGCATAATCCGCATACTCATAAAGTTTCTCTGACGTATCATCCACCTCAGGAAACACCGCAATACCGATAGAGGCGCTCAAATTGAATAACATCCCCTCTACGGCTACCGGCTCTTCAATCAGCGCAATCAAAGACTGACCAAGCTGCTTGAGCGCCGCTTCATCGCCAACAAAATGCTTGTGAAAGGCAAATTCGTCGCCGCCCAAGCGGTAGAAGTGAATAGGATGCTGACATCGCGGGTAATGCTTGAGACGCCGACCGATTTCCACCAGCACAAGGTCACCAATGCGGTGCCCATGCGCATCATTCACCTGCTTGAACTTGTCGAGATCAATGATGCCAATCGCAAATTTTTTGCCTTCGTTTTTCAAATGCTCCAGCGATTGCGCTTTAATCGTGGCAAAAAACTGGCGGCGGTTTGGCAGTTCAGTCAGCATGTCCACATTGGCCAGGCGCGCATTTTCGGCGGCCAGATTTTGAGCGTGTAACGAACTGTAGACCAGGGAATCAAAGCTCTTGTTGCGGCGGTACATGGCAATCAACATGCCAATCTCAAAAATCAGGATCATGAATGCAAATGAATGGCTATACTCAATATCGGCATACAGCACGTAAGCAAGCGTGGTGACGATCAGCATCAGATTGTAAAGGTAGGCCGGCCGGCCAAGGCTGACCAGCAGAAACGGAAAACAGATGCCATATAGCGTCATCTGCACGACCAAAAAGTAGCGGCTGTAGCCAGATGAGTCTTGCAGCAGATGCAGGTCGCAAATCACAGTGGTGATGCCCGCCACAAGCAGCAAACTGGCGAAAAACTGCAAGCGTTTGCGAACCACATCGGTGTGCGGTTTTTCCTTGCGGTGAATAAACCAGTAGACAAACACTGCGGCCGAAACCAGCGTGAGCATGGCAGGCACGACAAAAGACCAGACAAAGGGCTCATTACGGTGAAACACCGAGATTTGTGTCAGCATCGCCACCACTGCAGCCACAATCACTACAGGCACATAAGGCAGCAACGAAAAGTATCTGGCGTAAAGGATGTTTTCGTCAAAATGACGGTAATATCGTAGGTCAATCATGGGTAACACATCAAAATCTCAAAATTCGGCCCTGCCGGAACAGCCGCAAACACGCCCTATTTGCAGCAGGTGAGTATATTGGCAAATAGGCCGGGGGGTTTGTTAAATAATGCAAAAATAGAGAGGATCAACCGCGGTTGATCTGGATGCATCCTGCGCGGCAACTGCTTTTGCCATGCTGGACACGACTTGCTATGTTTATTTACCGAAGATTTCGTATCACGAATGTCCGGTTTTTTTGAGAATCAGGCAACAAGCGATGCAACCCTGGCCATCGAAGCCGTTGCAATCAGCCCTGTTCCCTTGATGAATGACCAAACCCGAATTAACGCCTGTCATTATAAAAGCGATGCCCGCAATTACTCATAGCCCAATCGGACTATTCAAGCCAGGTGCACGTAAAATGCAGGCGTAGTGACCACGCATACGTAGTGTAACGGTTGCCGAAAGGCCATTATCCAAGTATCTTTAATCGCATCCCCAGTCAGATTCAAGGTCATGATCAAAAAAGAAAAACCTGCAAAAAGCTCTACTGTCGACGCTTTGTATAGCCAGCTCAAGCAAAAAATTATTTCTTTTGAGCTCTATCCGGGCACGCGCATTACCGAACTGGCGCTGGCAGAGATGTTTGGTGTCAGCCGCACGCCGATCCGGCAGGCGTTGCAACGGCTGGAAATAGAGGGTTTTTTGAGCATACGTCCCAAGCAGGGTTGCTTTATCCGTGAGCTGGATGTGAACGAACTGATGGAGTATTACGAGGCACGCATCGCTCTGGAGTTGCTCATCGTCGAATCTGCGGTCAACGCCATGAGTGACAAGCAAGTGGAGCAGATGATGGCACTGTGGCAGCCGGAGAAGCATGATGCGGAATTACAGATGGGTATAGACCTTGGTGAAAAAGATGAGTCTTTTCATGTCGGGCTGGCGCTAGCCAGTGACAAACCGGTGCTGGCCTCGATTTTAAAAAACATTAACCACCGCATCCGCGTCATTCGTCGCCTGGACCTGAACGCTGACAATCGCAGCCAGCGCACCTATAAAGAGCATTATGAGATACTGCAGCTCATTAAAGAGCGCGACACGACCAAGGCCAAACAAGCCATGAAGCGACATATCCAGCGCAGTCGAGAATTCGCCAAAACCCTGACGCTGACTGCCTTGGCGCGGCAAAAGTTCTTATCCACCCCCTCTGCCTGACCGCCTGAAACCCACCCAGTCCGCCGCACTGGTACGGCACTTGCTTGGCTTTTGTTGTATACAATATTGCATATCAAAAAAAACCTCACCAAGGAGTTTGCTTTGTCACACGCCATGCTACAAGACACCGAAATCACACCGGCATTTGTTGCCAGCCAATTGCAATTACAGGGTATCACGCTTGACGAACAGGACCTGCTGCAAACCACGCAACATTACCGCCTGCTATTCAGCCATGCCGAACGCGTCATGAGTTGGCCGCTGGACGAGCACATTGAGCCCGCACCAGAGTTTCGCCCACAGGCAGCGAGCTAAGCGCCATGGATGGAAGTCAGAATGCAATCGAGATTGCCAACGCAATCCGCCTGGGAACCGTCTCAGCCCTGCGCGTGACCGAGGCGGCGCTGGCCGACATTGCGCGCCATGATGGCCGCTACAACAGCTTTACCACCGTAACTGCGGGGCGTGCGTTGCAAGAGGCCGCGGCCGTGGATGCGGCACGTGACCGTGGCGAGCGCTTGCCACCGTTGGCGGGTGTGCCGTATGCGGTGAAAAACCTGTTTGATATTGCCGGGTTGCCTACCCTGGCCGGGGCCAAAATCAACCAAAGTCATGCCCCCGCCAGCACTGATGCGCAGCTGGTGCAGGCCATGCAAAGAGCGGGAGCCATCTTGCTCGGCGCGCTCAATATGGATGAGTATGCCTATGGCTTCACTACTGAAAACCACCATTTTGGCCCCACCCGCAATCCGCATGATCCGACGCGTAGCGCTGGTGGCTCGTCCGGCGGCTCAGCCGCCGCCGTCGCTGCCGGGCTGGTGCCACTGACGCTAGGCTCAGACACCAATGGCTCCGTACGGGTGCCCTCGTCAATGTGCGGTTTGTTTGGCTTGAAACCAACCTATGGCGCCCTCTCCTTACAAGGCATGTTTCCGTTTGTGCACAGTTTTGATCATGCCGGGATTTTTGCGCGCTCCGCGCAAGACTTATCGCTTTGCTTTGACGTGCTGCAAGGCAACACCAGCGCGGACTCAACGCCACGATTAGTCTCAGACACGCCACGCCTCGCCCGACTGGGTGGCTATTTTGAGCAAGGCGATGCGCAAGCACAGGCCGCCGTCGCCACCGTGTGCAAGGCCTTGCAGGTGACGCAAGTGGTCGAGTTACCCGAAGTGGCGCGCGCCCGCTCAGCCGCCTATCTGATTACCGCTAGCGAAGGCGGCAACCGCCACCTGACCCGCTTGCGAATGCAGGCCGCTGACTTTGACCCGCTGACCCGCCCCAGGCTGGCGGCAGGCACCACGCTACCAGCCGCCTGGTATCTGCAGGCACAACGCCTGCGGCGCTGGTTTTTTGAGCAGGCCATGCAAGTGTTTGCGAGCACGGATGTGCTGATTGCACCGGCCACCCCTTGCTGTGCACAACCGCTAGGGCAAGAAGACATGGTGATCAACGGCAACCGTATGCCGTTGCGACCCAACATGGGCATGTTTACCCAGCCGATTTCGTTTATTGGCTTGCCTGTCGTCGCGGTGCCTGTGCATTTGCCCGGCCAGCTGCCGATTGCGGTACAACTGATAGGTGCGCCCGGCAAGGAGGCGCAGCTGCTGCAACTGGCACACCATTTACAGTCGTTGTCAGTCTGCCAGTCTCCCGTGGTTAGAAACTGATACAGAGGTGACCCATGCTGATTAATCATCCCCCTGTCCTCGCCGAAGTCACCGCGGTATTTGCTGACTACGAACGTGCCCTGGTCAACAATGACGTACAAGCCCTGATCCATTTCTTTTGGCAAAGCCCCCTCGCCGTGCGCTATGGCGCTGCCGAAAACCTGTATGGCTGGGAGCAGATTGTCGCCTTCAGAAAACAACGCACGCCCCCGCCGCCACGCACCCTGTTTAATACAGTCATCACCACCTATGGCCATGACTATGCCAACACCAGCACCGAGTTCAGGCGCGACAATGGCACTGGCCGGCAAAGCCAGAGTTGGATACGCACTGAACAAGGCTGGAAAATCGCAGCGGCGCATGTGTCCCTGATGCCGGACTAATGCGCTCGCTTGGTGCGAGCCGCACTCTTTTGGCGAGCACTGGCTGATTTTCCGCATCCTCGCCGAGCAGATTAAACAAGAATTCCCTTGTTTTAAAAGCCTTTTTTCCAACCAGGCATAAACGCAACTCAGGCATGTGATTTGCTTTGTTGTATACATTGATGCATTTTATAAAGTCATTCCAGATGATCTCCACCCTGCAAACAGTCACCGTCCCAGCCACGCCCGAAGCTTTTGTCTTTGATCCCGCACGCACTGCACTCATGCTCATCGATATGCAACGCGACTTCATTGAAGAAGGGGGCTTTGGGCAAAGTCTGGGCAATGATGTGCGTTTGCTCAAAGTGGCAATTGCCCCCTGCCAGGCCGTGTTGGCGGCAGCCAGGGCGCAGGGCATGTTGGTAATCCATACCCGTGAAGGCCACCGACCAGACATGTCAGACGCCTTTCCAGCCAAAGTGGACCGGGGCGCGCCAAAATTGCGCATCGGCGATCAGGGGCCGATGGGGCGTATCCTGATCCGTGGCGAACCGGGGCACGAGATTATCCCGGCGCTCTCACCCATCGCTGGCGAACCCATTATCGACAAGCCTGGCAAAGGCGCCTTTTATGCCACCGACCTCGAACTGCTATTACGCAAGCGCAACATTGAAGCGCTGATTGTCTGTGGCGTGACGACCGAAGTCTGCGTGCATACCACGGTGCGCGAAGCCAATGACCGCGGTTTCCGTTGCCTGATTCCTGGCGATTGTTGCGCCTCATACCACCCCGAATTTCACGCCGTCAGCCTGCGCATGTTTGCCGCCCAAGGCGCGATTTTTGGCTGGGTCACCGATAGCCAGCCACTGGTCAACGCATTGCAAAAATAATCAGGCATCCCGCCATTTGAGGAGAATCCCCATCATGAAAACCGCTTCAGGCATCAAACTCTGGTCACCGGGCGACTGGAACGCGCTCTTTGGTTTTGGCACCAATATTCTGGTCAATCTGCTGGTGCTCACCGGCCTGCTCAGGTTTGTGCTCAAAATGCCGGATGAGATGGTGTTCGGCCGCATCTTGCCGGCCACCGGGCTCATGCTGTTTCTGAGCACCATGTATTATGCCTGGCTCGCCTATCAACTCGCTAGGCAGACCGGTCGCAATGATGTGTGTGCGCTGCCTTCAGGCGTCAGCGTACCGCACATGTTTGTGGTGGTGTTTGTGATCATGTTGCCCATCTCGCTGGCCAGTGGCGACCCGGTCAAAGGCTGGGAGGCCGGACTGGCCTGGGTATTTATCCAGAGCTTTGTGCTGATGCTGGGCGGCTTTATTGCGCCGGTGATCCGCAAAATCACCCCACGTGCCGCATTATTGGGCACGCTGGCAGGCGTCTCCGTCGCGTTTATCAGTTTGCGCCCGGCGCTGGAGATGTTCATGACGCCCATGGTCGGCGTGGTCTGCTTCGCCATTATTCTGGCCAGCTGGTTTGGCGGCGTGCGCTATTTCAAAGGCATCCCGGCCGGGCTGGTGGCGATTGCCGCCGGGACGCTCATCGCCTGGGGTTCTCACCTGTTCGGGCTCGATTATGCCCACATGAGCCTGAATAACGTCAGCGCCGCCCTTGCCAACTTTGGCTTTTCCATCCCGCTACCCGCCCTCAACCATGTGTTTTCAGGCTTTGAATTTTTAGGTGTGATTCTGGTGACCGCCATCCCGTTTGGTATTTATGACCTGGTTGAGGCAATGGACAATGTTGAGAGCGCAGCGGCAGGGGGCGACAGCTTTCCGACAACAAGGGTGTTGACGGCCGACGGCGTGATCAGCCTGATTGGCTGCCTGATGGGCAACCCATTTATCAATGCGGTCTACATTGGGCATCCCGGCTGGAAGGCCATGGGCGGCCGCATCGGCTACTCAGCCGCGACCGGCGTCATTGTTTTGCTGCTTTCCTGGCTGGGCATCATCGCCCTCATGGCCTCATTGATTCCGGTGGTCGCCATTTCGCCTATCTTGCTCTATATCGGCATGCTGATTGGCGCACAAGCGTTTCAAGAAACGCCCAAGAGCCACGCGCCTGCCATTATTCTGGCCTTTTTGCCACATGTTGCGGCCTGGGGAAAATTGCAAATTGACAACGTCCTCGCCGTCGCTGGCACCAATGCCGCCACTTTGGGGCTGGATAAACTCGGCCAGGTGGGCGTGCTCTACCATGGGCTGGAGGTGCTGGGTGGTGGCGCCATTTTAGGCGGATTGATGCTGGGTGCGATTGCCGCCCTGGTCATAGACCGCAAACTGGCAAAAGCTGCTGGCTTTGCACTGGCAGCGGCGCTGTTTACTTTTTTCGGCCTCATGCATGGCGAGGCGATCGGCATTGGCCAATCGCTGCCGATTGCCGCCAGTTACCTGGTGGTGGCGATCATGCTGTGGCTAAGCAGTAAATATGCGCGCATTGAGGCCTTGCCCACCGGCCTCAGCAGCCAGCACTAACCCCGTGCCAGCCACCCTGACCCACACCGGAGCCCTGCCCCACATGAATTTGAACATTTCGCATCTGAGCGCCGCTTATCGCGCTGGCAGCCTGAAACCCAGCCAGCTGGTCCGGCAGCTGGCAGAAAAAATCCATGCCGAGGATACGCACCATGTCTGGATTGACCGGGTCAACCTGGAAGAGATGCTGATCTACGCCTGCCAACTGGAGGCGATGGACCCAACCAGCCTGCCTTTGTACGGCATCCCGTTTGCCATCAAAGATAATATCGACCTGGCCGGATATCCGACCACGGCCGCTTGCCCGGACTATGCCTACACGGCCGACCAACATGCCACGGTGGTCAAAAAACTGATTGCCGCGGGGGCGATCCCGGTCGGTAAAACCAACCTTGATCAATTTGCCACCGGCCTGGTCGGCGTACGCTCGCCGTATGGCGCCTGCAAAAACAGCATTGACCCTGACTACATTTCCGGCGGCTCCAGTTCGGGTTCTGCCGTGGCAGTTGCGCTGGGCATGGCCAGTTTTAGTCTGGGCACAGACACGGCAGGTTCTGGACGGATCCCGGCCGCGTTTAACAATCTGGTTGGCATCAAACCGACCTGCGGCCTGCTTAGCACGCATGGGGTGGTGCCGGCCTGCCGTTCACTCGATTGCGTCTCTATTTTTGCCGGTACCGCCGAAGAGGCACACGCCGTGTTGCAAGTCGCGCAAGGAGAAGACCACGAGGATGCCTATTCACGGCGGGCACCCGCGCAAGCAGTACATTCTTTTCCACCCCGCTTTCGCTTTGGCGTGCCCCGGACTGAGCAACTGAATTTTTTTGGCAACCCCGAGACGCCCGCGTTGTTTGCCCACGCCGTACAAGCACTGACTGCGATAGGCGGGCAAGCCGTCGAAATAGATTTTTCGGTGTTTCTCAACACGGCGCGCTTGCTTTATGAGGGCGCCATCGTCGCCGAGCGCTATGCCGCCATCCGGCCCTTTATTGAATCACACGCAGAGGCCATGCACCCGGTAACGCGTAGCATCATTCAGGGGGCCAGCAAATTCAGTGCAGCCGACGCCTATGCCACGCTATACCAGCTCAAAGCCAACCAGGCGCAGGCCCAGCAATGCTGGGATGAGGTTGACCTGCTGGTCACGCCGACGGCAGGCACGATTTACACCATAGAAGAAGTGGAACAGGACCCGATCCAGACCAATAGCAACCTGGGCTATTACACCAACTTTATGAACCTGCTGGATTTGTCTGCTATCGCCCTCCCGGCCGGATTCCAGCACAACGGCCTGCCGTTTGGCATTACGCTCTGCGCACCGGCTTTTCATGACCTTGCGCTGCTTGAACTGGCGCAACGGCTAGGCCGCTAACCGCGCTAAAAAATACAAGGAAACCCGCATGTCCATGATAGAAGTTGCCGTCTGCGGCGCGCATATGCAAGGCCTGCCACTCAACCCGCAACTGCTGGCATTGCAAGCCATTTTTGTGCGCGCCACCCATACCTCGGCCGACTACAAACTCTACCACCTGGCCGGCTTTCACCCACCGCGCCCCGGCCCCGCTCGGCTTTGGCACCCTTACGCTGCAAGATGGCCAACAAGTGGCCGGTTTTTTGTGTGAAGCCTACGCCAGCGCAACCGCCACGGATATCTCGTGCTTTGGCGGTTGGCGGGCTTATCTGCATGCACAAAGCCAGGGGCAGCAATGAATAGCGTCCGCCTCCAGGCCGCATGAAAAACCAATTCATTTTTCATCTGGTCGTAACCACCGATCAATGCAGATCAAGCCATTGATTTAACCGGGAGATTGGCACACTCAATGTTCTTTTGCCATTGACTGATGGCATTCGTCGGGCGCTGCCCGAGCAGTCCGTGCCTGTGGCTCTATCCAGGTAATGTGCGCGCCGCTGGTGTGCGCAATCTGATCCAGTTGTGCGATCTCGTGTGCGGAGCGTTGCCGGCGGTTAAGCTTGAAGCCCAATCCGGCCTTCAAGATGCGGATTAACTGTGTGGTGGGCTGATGATCAAAGCGCATGGCATGGGCCTTTCACAAGCGCGTGCATAAACATAAGCAGTATCCGTCGTATCGCCAGTTGGCCGCATACGGAGACACCAGCGTCAGCAATCCCGCCTAAGCGGGATTGTTGCGGTCAGCATTGCATAAATGCCTGACTCATTTTTCATGGCAATTGCAGGCAGACTGCGTTTTCTGCTGGGCCGAGTTGCAGGCTTCCATCGCTTTTTTTGCACTTTCTTTGGCTTCTGAAACATTATTTTTATGATAGCTCTCTGATGCATTCAGATGATGTTTGGCGGCCGCTTCATGATCAGTCGCTGCTTGTTGATGTAATCCACTGGCTTGATTGGAAATTGACATGGCGTAAATCCTTTATGGGGTCGATCTGTGTCTGGCCATTGGAAATTCAACAGCCAGTCTTTGCAGTCTACCGGGCACGCTAGGGGCTGTTTGTTCGCTAGCTAACACGGTCTGGCTTATTCAGTCGTGCCCCCGTCAAAGGGCAGCTTCGAGACATCTGCATACACGCGCAGAGGACAGACGGTGCCCTCTTGATGACTGGGTGGCGAGTAGCGGCTGTGTAGTTTCAAGTCCAGTTTGCCCGTATTGATCAGGTGATGATGGCCCCCGGCTGGCACCATGATCGCGTATCCTTGTTCAACTTCTGCGGTGAAGCCATGGATGATGATGTGCCCCCTTTTACACGCGTAAAAACTGGTCTTGCATCTATCCTTCAAAGCCGGTTTCCTCGCCCGGTTTGAGTGAGACGAGAAGCAACTGGCCATACTGTCCTGTGTATACCACCCGCCTGCAGTCTGTATTCATCCTGAAATCCGTATTCATCAAAGTGACTTGATAAAAATTCTGGATATATCCATGCATCACGGCTTCCTAAGCGCGGCGTCATGCCACAGAGGGTGCGGAAGCGGTCGCCGAACTGGCCCACTTCAGGAGGCAGATCACGAACAGGTGGCCTTTACCAGTTGAAAGACCAGGGCATGCGGTTCAATGGTGCTTGATCTCCTGTACCGACTGGGCAAACGCATTGATTTGCTGATTGGCCTCTTGCTTGTTGATGCCGTAAATTTGCTGCAGCTTTTCCAGGAGAATCTCGCGCTTGCCCGCAATGTCATAAATATTGTCCTGGGTCAGGCGCCCCCATTTGCCGAGAATCACCGTTTCCAGCGCCTTCTAGTCCGCTTGTATCTCGCTCCATTCCATACTCGCTCTAGACTTTATCCAGCATGAATAGGCGATACACCTCGATTTGAGACTTCAGAATGGGGCGCTGAGCGATGGAGCTCGCAATAAACAAGGTTGACATACTGCGCGAGGAGATAATGTCCCGGCAGTAATCAACCACCATTGACACAACACTCAAGGCGCGCTCGATGCGCACACTTAAGCCAAGCATGTGTTATTCAATATACTGATTTTTGTCGGTACTTTGGCAGACGCTATTACGCCACTCTTTTGACAAGTGGCGTCGATTGCCAGGATAGTGATCTTCAAGCTCACTGATCTCCACAATACGATCCACGAGAAAGATTCTAAATGCCTGATGTAACTCGCACCACGCGGCAATGGACCAACGCGAATCGACGAACCCTAAAATAAGCGGCCAGATCACATACGCCAAAGTGTCACCCGTTTTGTTGATATAGGCCACTTTGAGTTTTTTTTGCTCGCGCATGGCATAACGCACTACACCTGAATCAAAATCTACGACAAATGGTCTTTCGCCGACATAAAGCATGTCATCCTCCATGAATAGTTTCATGTCTGCAGGAATGACTGCTCCAATCTTTGCCAGTGCATTTTGAGCCCCAAGCGCGAGCGCTTGATCTGTTTGTTGACTCACCCATTGCGCGCCTGCGACCAAAGCTTGCAATTCGTCTTCATTGAATGTCATCGGTGGCAGCAAAAATCCAGGCTTTAACATGTACCCTACGCCTGCTGCGCCATCAATTTTGGCACCCATGGCCTGCAACGTTGCAATATCACGGCGAATCGTTCGCAACGAGACATTGGTTTCTTGCGCCAGCATTGCGCCGGAAACACTGCCGCGATGTCGACGCAACACTTGCATCAGTTCGTTGAGGCGATGGCTACGAGACATTGTTACTCCATGGCGATAACACCTTTGCCCCCTATTTTGAGTCCACCCTCAATTTCACTCATCAGATTTGCACCATCGATGAGCGATACGATTCTGCCAATCGGTAATTGGAGCTTTCCGAGTGCCGCCGCTTGTGCGACCTTGCCCAAAGTATACTCGCTCGGACTGCCTATCAGCACCTGATAGTTTTTAGAGAAAATCGCCCGCAGGAATTTCATTGGTTTCGGGTCAAGGTCAAGAAATACACCATTTTTCTTGAGCAGCTTCATCCCTGTGCTTGCGGAAATGGTTGTTGAGGTATCGTAGACAATATCGAATTTTTGCGTCAGGGCATGCAAATCCACTTTTCGATAGTCGTAGACATGGGCTAATCCCATTTTTTGCATTTTTGCCATGTCTTCACGGCGGCAGCTGCCAGAGACGATGGCCCCTAGCATCTGCGCGATCTGAATCGTTGCTATCCCAACAGCCCCGGCACAACCGTTCACAAATACATGTTGACCAGCCCTCAGGCGGGATTTTTCCACCAACCCTCTCCACGCCATAATGCCAGGCGTCGCCAAACAGGCTGCATCCTCAAACGAGACTGTATCCGGTTTGTGTGTCACAAAGGACTCATTGGTGACTAGCATCTCGCCGAACGCGCCGGCCTGTTTCAGCCGTGCCATGCCAAACACATGGTCGCCTGGAGCAAAGCGTGTCACCCCTCTACCAGTTGAAATCACCGTCCCCGAGAAGTCCAAACCCATTGCCCGAGGGAAGGTGTTTCCGGTCAGGATCTTCATGCTGCCATTGCGTAACTTCCAGTCGATGGGGTTGATTGCAGCATATTTCACCTTCACAAGTAGCTGGCCCTTGCCGGGAGCTTCCACTTCAAACTCCTCCAGGCGCATCATACTTGCCCCGCCATATTGATGGTACTGAATGCGCTTCATGCGAACACGCTTTGTTTCTGGATAGTTGCACACTTGTTCATATTCATTTCGATGGAGTATTGAAATGCTTACTATAAACAGTGCGCATGCCAGATTTTGTCACCATCTTCAACATATTTAGCCAATAAATAAAGCCCATTGTTTAGGCAATGGGCTTTATGCCTGTAAATGTAATGTCACATTTTCAGGCTGAGGTTTCACTTAATTTGCCTGCAAGTATTGGGATATGGTCTTTTTTAAATCCTCTGGATTATCCACGCTGAGGAAATGCCCAGAACCCGTGATAGTCTCAAGCGTTGCGTTTGGTACTTTCTTCCAAGTCAAATATCTTTCGGCTTGTCTTGACCAGTCATTTTCTCCGTATATCAGCATTACAGGGCTTTTGATCTTATGATATTGATCAGTGGCCTGCGCCCAACTGCGCCAGTTTTTTAATATGTTCCTGCCAAGAAAACTGTAGCCCGGCCGATGTCCTGTTTTATCAAACATTTTCATTAACCAGGTTGGGATTTTTTTGATTCTTGTGACGCCGCCATTCATCACCAGGCTCAAGAAAAATCGAGTCTCAAGCGCAGCAAAAATCGCCCCATTGATGGGAATTGAGTAATTCCACATCATAAAGTTGGCAATAACGTTGCCACGCCGGATGCCATCTGCGTAACGCGTTTCATAATCGTATGTATTGACCGCAATCACCTGCTTAATCTTATCTGGGATTTGTGCAGCGACCGTGAGAGACAGTGTCGCGCCAATAGACTCACCAATTAAGGTGAGATTGGTCAAATTCAGCTGATCAATTAAATCAAGCACAGAGGCTCTCAAATAGGGCTCGTCGTAGTTGATTTTCTTATTGATGGACGATTGACCGTGGCCAGGCAAATCGATGGCATAGACGGTAAATTTGCTCGCATAAAATGGAATCATCTCGCTAAACAACTCAATTTGCGTTCTGATCGTATGCATTAAAAGCAGCGGTTCTCCACTCCCTGTTTTAATGACTCGAACCGTTTCTCCATCTTTAAGCGTGACAAAAAATTCCTCTCCGTTAAATTTAAGATCTGTTGGTGCATCACTCATTTCATTCTCCCTTATCAAATTAATTAGTACTTATCATTTCGAGTGAAGTGATATTTAAGTGATCACCCCCCAGGTTTGATCCATCATGCTCAACCGTTAAAACGTTTAAAAATGACAGATGCATTAACCCCGCCAAATCCAAACCCATTCGAAAGGGCATATTCAAGATGTCGATGAATGGGAGCTTGTGTCGTAATCGCCAGCCCAGTTGCCCGCGCATCTGGCGCATCCAAATTGATTGTGGGTGGGCAACACTGCGCTTCAATTGCTTTAATGGTAAAAATGGCTTCTAGACCGCCCGCTGCGCCCAGCAAATGTCCAGTGGAAGACTTTGTGGCACTGATCACAGGTTGGGCATGACGCTGACCAAACACAGTTCTGATGGCTGCCAGTTCACTTGCATCTCCCATGGGGGTAGACGTGGCATGCGCATTGATATGGTCAACGGCCTCGGGAGATATGTGTGCTTGATTAAGGGCAATCATCATGGCCCTGGCAGCACCGGAACCCTCCTCGGGGCTGGAGGTGATATGGTAGGCGTCAGAAGTGGTTCCATATCCCACTAATTCAGCAAGCGGTTTTGCACCTCTCGCCATGGCGTGTTCATAGGACTCAATCACCAAAATACCAGCCCCCTCTGCCATCACAAACCCATCACGATGTGTGTCAAACGGTCTTGAGGCTAACTCAGGGCTTGCCGCGTATCTTGTACTCAGTGCTTTTGCGGCTGCAAACCCGCCGAGGCTGACTTTATCAATACAAGCTTCTGTCCCCCCACAGATTGCGATATCGGCTTCATTGGCATGAATCATCCTGGCTGCATCGCCAATCGCTTGTACGCCTGCTGCACAGGCGGTAACCGGAGCACCGAGTGGTCCTTGGAATTGGTGTTTAAGTGCTATCTGCGCAGCCGCCAAATTGACCAAAAATGATGGAATCGTAAATGGCGAGAGCTTACCCACACCCACTGCTTCGCCTGTGCGGACTGCATGTGCAATGGCTGGGAAACCACCCACCCCTGAAGCGACAATGGTGGCAGTGCGTTGTTTTTGAATCTCAGTCATCGGTAGCCACTGGGCTTGCTGAATGGCCTCGTTAGCGGCAATCAGAGCAAATTGAATAAATCTGTCAGAGCGTCTTAACTCTTTTGCATCGAGATATTCAGACAAATTGAGCCCCATGCTCGGATCAAGTTCTGATGGCTTAACCCAACCGGCGATGTTGACTGGACTGCCTTCTGCCAACGCATCAGGGAGCGCAGAGATCCCAGACTTTCCCTCCAACAAATGTTTCCATGCCAAGTCAACGCCTGTTCCAAGCGGACTGACTGCGCCCATCCCAGTAATCACAATACGTTTCATCATAAATTTCCCTAAAGGCCTATTGAGTTAAATTGGCAAGTTGTTTTGGGTGGGTATTGATCGGGATACATAACATGGCCGTGATGAGCGCCAATGCAATATGTATGCTGTACGTTGGGATAAAGTCACCCGGCTTGAGCAGTGCTTTACCAAGGAATAACACGGTGATGGACACACCTATCACCGTGCCAATTTGGCGGGCAGCGTGATTGATGGCAGAACCAACGGCATAGTCTTTTTGCGGCAAACCAAACATGGCGGCAGCGGATAAAGAGGGCATGACCAAGCCGACAGAGATGCCGCTTAATAGTAAACCCGGTAGCCATGTAGCCAGATAATTAGGGGTGGTATCGGGGACCATTAAAAACCACAGTCCACTGAGGGCGTAGGTCATGGTCCCTGTGATAAGCAAAGGACGATGTCCCACTTTGGAGGCTATTTTCCCTGCAACCAATGCGGTAGGAACAACCATCAGTGGCCCTGGCATGACAGACGCACCGGCTAAGGACTGGCTTAAATGCCATATATTCTTCATCCAAAAAAAGAATGAAAAAAACATGATGGAAAACGCAATCCCGAAGGTGATGCCTGCCAGGTTTGCAAATAAAAAGGTTTTGTTTTTAAACAGGCTGAGGTCAAACAATGGTTCTGGGTAAAACTTCGCCCAAGGAATATAACTTGCCAGCAACACCCAACCTAATATCAGAATGGCTGTTAACTCATAGGGATTCCAACTAGGCGACTTCATCTCAACAATCGCAAACGCAATTGCTCCCACACCGACGACCAACTGCAACATGCCGACGAGATCAAGCCGCATATGCGCTCTTGGCTGAACCGACTCATGCAATACAGCTAAGCTTTGCCATATGCAAAATAATCCAATCGGGATGTTGATAAAAAATGCCCACTGCCAGCCGCCTACATCAATAATCCAGGAACCAATCCCCGGACCTAATGCCGCGGCCAAAGCACCAACAGCGCCCCAAGCACCCATGATGACTGACCGCCTCTCGCGAGGAAACGCCTCCAATACCAGCGCCAATGCAGAGGGGGTCAGCAGACAAGCACCGATAGATTGAAAAACTCTGGCGACAATAAGCCATGAGACACTAGGGGCGGCACCGCATGCAAATGAGGCACTGATAAATAACAAGGTGCCTAATGTGAATATTTTTTTACGCCCAAATTTATCTGCAATACCACCCGCCGGGATCAGCATGGCAGCATAGACAATAGAGTAGCCGCTCATCGCCCAGGATAGATCAGCGGCAGTAGAGTCCGGAAAGCTACTGAGAATATTATTGAACCCAGCATACAGAATCGTCGTATCCAGGGAGGACATAAAAATCGCAATACTGGCGATTGCGAATACCCGCCAAGCTGCCGGGATTGCTTTATTTGCAGACACTAACTGCTGTATGTTTGAGTTCATGACATTCTCTGATTTGACTTAGGCGTATTAGTAATACTGGCCACAACGCCTTGATTCGTTGCGGCCAGTGTTCGCTTAGTGACTCAGAAAGAACTCAGCTGTGTTTACAAACGAATCATGGTACTGAAAAATCGAACCGTGATTGGAGTCTGGATATAACAGCAATTGCGCATTTTTAAGCTGCTTATATAGGGTAATCGAACCCTCGGTTGGTAACATGGTGTCATTGCTCCCCGTCACCACCAAAACCGGTTGTTGAATGGCTTTTAACGTTTTGAATTCAGGATCAGGTGTGCTCGTCCATACAATTAAGGCCTTGCCATGTGCATCTGCAATCTCCTTACCACTTTCAGGGTCACGCCCTTCTTTTCTGGCATACACGCGAGACAAAAATGCAGCGGCGGCTTGCTTCCCTGCTTCACTTTGCGAGAAGAACAAATAGTCGCGTGGATCTGGTGCATTGGCTCTAGAAAAAGCCTCACCCAACACTTTCATCAGATGATTGCCACCGCCTTGATGGGTAGTCCCGGCGAGAATCACTTTTCGAACCAGTTCTGGATGTTGCGCAGCAAGTTCTTGAGCAACAAACCCACCCATCGAAAACCCCAACACATCCACTTGCTTATAGCCCAGAGCTTGAATAAACGCATAAGCATCTGTGGTCATTTGTGCGATGTTGTCGGCAACCACTCCATTCGTAGCACCAACGCCTCTGTTATTGAATACAACCACTGGACGATTCTTGGCCAAGGCATTCACTACTGCCGGATCCCAGGCATCCATATTGCCAGTGAAGTGCTGAAGGAGCACTAATGGAGTACCTGATTGAGGGCCTAAAATGCGGTAAGAGAATTTAATGCCATTCGATTCGACAAATTTTGTGGCCGCTGTCTCCAGTTTATCCGCAGCCAAGGCCGTGCCTGACTCTATGATGGATAAGGTAGTGGCGATGAGTAACAATGATCTTAAAATTTTATTCACGAATATCTCCTGTTCAGTCAAATGGATGATTGGGTTCTTAGGTGGTGATTAGCTCAGGTAACGATTCGCTGGTTTAGCTAATGACAAATGCGGCCCCAATGCTTTTCTTGCCGCATCAAATGCTTGCCAATCCTCAATATTTGGCAAAGATGGAATAGTGATCACCTCGCCCAAATCAAATCCTCTTAGCGCGGCATCTACCAAATCATCAGTTTTCATCACCATTTCAGGCGGCAAGTGACTTGCTGGCATATTCACTTTGTCCAGGAACGGCGTATCGGTCGCACCTGGCAACACCACCTGAATGCGCACCCCTTTGTCACCAAGTTCATGCTGCATGGATTGGCTAAACATCACCACATAAGACTTAGTTGCGTTGTAAACGCCATTGAACATTTCAGGAATATAGGCAAGCACTGAGGCAACATTGATGATGGCACCTTTGCCTTCAGCAAAAAATCGTTTGGCAGCTGCGCCGGAGAGTCGTGTGAGCGCGGTGATGTTCAATTGAATCATGGTCTCCATCGCATCCATATCAGACTCAACCAACGTCGTAGACGCACCACCACCTGCGTTATTCACCAGCAGGGTAATACTGCTATCTTCCCGTAAGCGTGTTTCGACTTTTAATAAATCAGCCTTGAGGGTCAGGTCGGCCGGCATGATTTCTACCTGACTTCCAGATGCACTCTTAATACCATCTGCTACTTTTTGCAGCTTTGCTTGATCACGTGCCACCAAAATCAAGTCATAACCTCGCTTTGCTAGTCGGTCTGCATACACAGCCCCAATCCCAGTTGATGCACCTGTGATCAATGCTGTCCCAAGTTTATTCACTGCATTCATTTTTCTACCTCTTTACGGTTTAACAGTTACGTATATATATATAAAATACCAATCGGTACATAAATACTATGCAACAAAATTTGCTCTGTCAACATTTTTTTGTAACAATTGGTATAAATTACTTAAGTGAAGAAAATTGAGATGACTGAAGAGTTAAAAAAGACACGAGGTCGCCCCAAAATGTTTGATAACGAGGTGATCCTGGACAAGGCTTTGAAAGTGTTTTGGGAAAGGGGCTATGAAGGCGCCTCAATGGCCGAGTTAACCTCCACGCTCGGTGTGAATAAGCCAAGTTTGTATGCTGCGTTTGGCAATAAGGAAGAATTGTTTAGGCAAGCGCTTTCTAAGTATGTCTCCGGTCCAGCTTCATTTGTGAGGATGGTGATGAAAGAGCCAACAGCGCGCAAAGTCGCAGAAAAGTTTTTATTAAGTAGCGCAGAGTTTCTAACGAGTGAAGCACATCCCAAGGGATGCATGATCGTGCAAGGTGCCCTTTCATGCGGTGAAGGCGCAGAAATCATCAAAGAGCAGCTTATTCAGTATAGAAAACATTATGAAGGCTTGTTGACTGAGCGATTTGAGTTGGCACAACTGGAAGGTGATTTATCGCCTGACGTAAATGCCGTTGATTTATCTAAATATTTAGCTACTCTACATCAAGGAATGTCAGTGCAAGCGGTCAATGGCGCCACTCAAGAAGAACTCAAAAGGATGGTTAATGTAGCGATGTTGAGTTGGCCGAGCAAATAAGGGGTATCTATCACTGTGGCAGGCGAAAAGCACAGCCCAATCTTATAAGGGCTTTCATCGGTCATTGCTTTAGAACACTTAGTTGATTGTTCAGATTTGATACTTACCACAACATAAGTTGAAAGTTTGATCGTTTAGACTACAATCGGTAAAACGCTAGTGCTCTGTCTCTACATTAATAATCTAATAAGGAGACGCATGAACAACAAAACCAAGAAGGAGCAAAGGATTCCAGCCATGTATATCGAATATTCAATTCATAATATAGAGACCCATGTGACTCTATAATTACTATTAGAACTCGGAATCTTGTTATGTGCAATTTCATAAAAAAATTGTCGGGAGCAAATGTATTCCCAACACTCTGTTATCTATTAGCAGCGTACTTTTTGTACGCTTTTTGTATGTTCGTTGGAGTGCCTCCTAGCAAACCTCTTGATAGTTCGAGCGGAAGTTACTTGGCACTTGCACTATTTCTATTTATGCTCCCCGAAGCCAAAAAGCTGAAATTCGGGCAGCTATTTGAGTACGAGGCTCGGGTCAAAGAAATCAAAGAAGAAGTAAAACAGTTCAAAGATGAAACCCGCTCCACGCTCGCTGCATACACAAGCCTTGTCTCCGCTATTAGCAATACTGTCAGCCAAACCATCAATGTCAATCTTCCAAGCCGCAGTGAGACAACTCAGGCGAAGGAGGACCTCGACACAACTTTAAAAACAAAAACAGGCAAGTCGGAGATTGAGGAACAAATCGAACAATTTCTAGCCTCTGAAGGAAACGATCTCAATTACGCACTTGCTAAGCTCCGTATGCAACTTGAGAAAGAGCTACGCCGTATCCTAGACAAGGAGCCCTCTGCCCCCCTCACGCCAGAGCGAAACACCAAGTTTCTTTCGACGCGTTCATTGTTCCTTCAGTTTGTTGGGCAATTTCCCAACTATCAAGGAATCGAGGGTTCCTTTGATTACGTGCTCAAAATTTGCAATGCAGCAATACATGGCCAATACATCCCCGAAGGCTACGCCCATGAGGCACTATCTATGGGGTTCCGAATGCTAGCAGAGCTCAAGAGCATCAATGAAACCTAGTTCTAACCCATCATTCAAGCGTGACGCCTAACGGCGCCCCTTAATTCAAACGTTAATCTAAATCTCAAATTTAGAAAAAAGTGCCGTTTATTGAATCCTGTAGGTTAAGAAGTTCGTTAACTATCTGATTTTATTGAAATGACACTCTCTTCTTGAATTGCAAAAATCTCAAGTTGAATTACAAACGACAAAAACCCATAAAATTTTTATGTATTAGCCCTTGAAATCAAAAAATCCCGCCCCAAATTAGCAATCAAGGTGCGCGAGTGCTAAAATGCGTACCGCTTTGATTGTTTTAGTTTTAACGTTATCCCTATAACACTTTAGGAAAACTCCAAGGAGAATCTCATGAACATTCGTCCGTTGCACGACCGTGTAATTGTTAAACGCGCTGCTGAAGAGCGCACTACTGCTTCTGGCATTGTGATCCCTGACAGTGCAACAGAGAAACCAGACCAAGGTGTGGTTCAGGCAGTTGGCAATGGCAAAAAAGATGACAACGGCAAGGCTATCGCTTTGGACGTGAAAGTCGGCGACAAAGTATTGTTCGGCAAATACTCCGGCCAAACAGTGAAAGTCAACGGCGAAGAGCTGTTGGTGATGCGCGAAGAAGACATTATGGCGATTGTTGAGTAATCACTCGCAACTCAATCCCACACATTTGTAATTTAGGAGAATTTAAATGGCAGCTAAAGACGTAAGATTTGGTGATGACGTTCGCCAAAAAATGGTAAATGGCGTTAACGTATTGGCTAACGCTGTTCGTGTAACTTTGGGCCCTAAAGGCCGTAACGTGGTATTGGAGCGTTCTTTTGGCGCGCCAACCATCACTAAAGATGGTGTGTCTGTGGCTAAAGAAATCGAACTGAAAGACAAGTTCGAAAACATGGGCGCACAGATGGTGAAAGAGGTTGCTTCTAAAACCAATGATATCGCTGGTGACGGTACAACGACTGCGACTGTGTTGGCACAAGCCATTATCCGTGAAGGCATGAAGTCTGTCGCTGCGGGCATGAACCCAATGGACCTGAAGCGCGGTATCGACAAAGCAGTTGAAGCTGCTGTAGCTGACCTGAAAGCACAATCCAAACCCTGTACTACCAGCAAAGAAATCGCCCAAGTTGGCGCGATCTCTGCTAACTCTGACGCCTCTGTTGGCCAGATCATTGCGGATGCAATGGACAAAGTGGGTAAAGAAGGCGTGATCACTGTTGAAGACGGTTCAGGCCTGAGCAACGAGTTGGATGTGGTTGAAGGTATGCAGTTTGACCGTGGTTACCTGTCTCCATACTTCATCAACAACCCAGAGCGCCAAATCGCGTTGCTGGACAACCCATTCGTGTTGTTGCACGACAAAAAAATCTCCAACATCCGTGACTTGCTGCCAACCTTGGAGCAAGTAGCGAAAGCTGGCCGTCCATTGCTGATCATCGCTGAAGATGTCGATGGCGAAGCACTGGCAACCCTGGTAGTGAACAACATCCGCGGTATCCTGAAAACGACTGCAGTTAAAGCCCCAGGCTTTGGTGACCGTCGTAAAGCCATGTTGGAAGACATCGCGATTCTGACTGGTGGTACTGTGATCTCTGAAGAAGTGGGCCTGAAACTGGAAGCCGTACAACTGCACGATCTGGGTCAAGCAAAACGTATCGAAGTGGGCAAAGAAAATACCATCATCATTGACGGTGCTGGCAACGAAGAAGCGATCAAGGCCCGTATCACTCAAATCAAAACACAAATCGAAGAAGCTTCTAGCGACTACGACCGTGAAAAACTGCAAGAACGCGTGGCCAAACTGGCTGGCGGTGTTGCCGTGATCAAGGTTGGCGCGACGACTGAAATCGAAATGAAAGAGAAAAAAGCCCGCGTGGAAGATGCATTGCACGCGACCCGTGCTGCGGTTGAAGAAGGCATTGTGGCAGGCGGTGGCGTGGCATTGATTCGTGCCCGCGAAGCGATTGCCAAAGTGAAAGGTGACAACCTGGATCAAGAAGCCGGTATCAAGATCGTTCTGCGTGCGGTTGAAGAGCCACTGCGTCAGATCACACAGAACGCTGGCGTTGAACCATCAGTCGTGGTGAACAACGTGGCTGCCGGTAAAGGCAACTACGGTTACAACGCAGCCAACGAAACCTATGGCGACATGGTTGAGATGGGCGTACTGGATCCAACTAAAGTGACCCGCTCTGCCTTGCAACACGCGGCTTCTGTGGCTGGCCTGATGCTGACCACTGACTGCATGGTGGCTGAACTGCCTAAAGAAGATGCACCAGCAATGGGTGGTGATATGGGCGGTATGGGTGGCATGGGCGGCATGATGTAGCCTTTGCTTGGATGACATCATTGCCGACCATACAAAACAGTGGCGCGGCATGATGTCATTTCAATCTTCCCTGCATCGGTGATGCGTCGTTAGTTTTGACATTTAGTCCTTGCCGTACTTCATGTACTGTCTGCGTCGTAAATGTTTCAACGCCTAGCCTCACCTTGGCATTGAAGTTGAAATGCCCTAACAAGCATTCACACAAACAAAACCCGCTTCTGCGGGTTTTGTTTTATCTGTCATTCTCCGCCATAATGGCGAATGGCGCGGCGCACATGCGCGGCATACTCATCTCACGAAAGAATTCATATGACTACTCTAAACACCCTCACTCAACGCCTGAGCTATATCGTCGGCGAAAATATGGCTCACCAATTGCAAAATGACGGCCTGGAGCTGGATGCTGCGGCCGTGGCGCTGGCAGTGAGCGATGTGATGGCCGGCAATGCTTCACGCATGACCGACGACGAAAAACGCAGCACAGTGGAACAAGTGCAACAAGAGAGCCAGGCCAGACAGATGGCTGCTCACGCGAAAAACAAGGCGGCGGGCGAAGCCTATCTGGCAGACAATGCGAAAAAAGAAGGCGTAACCACGACAGCGAGTGGCTTGCAGTATAAACAACTGGTCGCAGGCAATGGCGCGAAGCCTACCACCAGCGACCGTGTCAAAGTCCACTACCACGGCACACTGACCGACGGCACGGTGTTTGATAGCTCTTATCAGCGCGGCGAACCGATTGTGTTCCCGGTGACTGGCGTGATTGCAGGCTGGGTAGAAGGCTTGCAGTTGATGAACGTAGGTAGCAAGTTTGAGCTGACAATTCCATCGCACCTGGCGTATGGCGCAAACGGCAGCGGCCCGGTGATTGGCCCAGATGCGACGCTGGTATTTCAGGTTGAGTTGTTGGCTATCGAATAAGCCGGTCCTAGTAATACAAATTCAAGGCAATACAGATTCAGGGCACCCGTCGGGTGCCCTTTTTCACGGGGCCGCCGATTCCCGGCTTGCCTCCATGCCTGCGCTATTGTTAGACTTTGTGAATCTTTCACATTGTCGAGCGCCACAGATGCAAGATCCTCAATTAAACTTAACCGGTGAAATCGTGACTGTGCGCCCTGAACACAGCATAGATACCATTCAGCACCTGCCCAATTATGTGGGCATCTCTCAAATGACGGCGGGGGCCAGGGGCATTTCGATGAATATCGTGGTGATCCCGCCAGCGGCCAAAGCGCAACCGCATTACCATCAAGGCTTTGAAACGGCGATTTACCTGCTAAAGGGTGAAGTGCAAACGTTTTATGGTGAAAATTTGAGCAAGTCCTGCACCAATCAAGCGGGCGACTTTATTTTCATCCCGGCAGGGGTGCCGCATCAGCCTGTCAATTTGAGCCCTGATACCGAAGCGATTGCGCTCGTGGCACGTAACGATGCCAATGAGCAGGAAAGTGTGCGGGTCTATGCGGCTCAGGCCACTGTGCTTGCCTGATCAAGCCGCTGGTAAAAAACCTAGACTGACTCTTGTCGCTGACCGCGACCCAACAAGGCGCTGACCGCTTCTTGCGCCGTTTTCTGGTTAGTGAGTAGTTGATTGACTTCAAAAGTGATGGGCATTTCGACGTCTATGGTTTCGGCACGACGCATGACTTCACGCGCAGTGTTGACGCCTTCTGCCACGTGGCCCAATCCCGCCAGAATGCTTTCAAGTGATTTGCCCGAAGCCAGCTGCAAGCCGACTTCACGGTTACGCGAGTATTGGCCGGTACAGGTCAGGATCAAGTCGCCCGCTCCCGCCAAGCCCATAAAGGTCTCGGCCTTGGCACCCAGCGCCATGCCAAAGCGGGTGATTTCAGCTAAGCCCCGCGTGATCATGGCAGCGCGCGCATTGTTACCAAAGCCCATGCCGTCAGAGATACCGGCGGCAATCGCCATCACGTTTTTAACCGCCCCACCCACCGAAGCGCCGACCACGTCGACGCTATCGTAGACGCGCAAGCAGCCGCCATGAATCAGCTGTGCCGATTGCTGCGCCAGCTCGCGGTGATTGGCGGCGAGTGTAATTGCCGTTGGCAGGCCTCGCACCAGTTCGGCGGCAAAGCTGGGGCCGCTTAACACGCCCCACGGATACTCTGCGCCCAACTCCTCTTGCGCCACTTCAAAAGGCAGTTTTGCCGTTTGCGGCTCCAGGCCTTTGTTGGCCCAGATCAAGGGCTGTTGTATGCCCAGACTTTTGAGTTGCTGCAAAATCGGCCGGAAACCCGCCGTAGGCACCACGGATAAAATCAAATCGGCGCCATCAATCGCTGCAGCCAGATCATCCTCTACCGAGAGTTTTTCAGGGAAAGCAAAGTCGCCCAGATACAGCGGATTGGCACGCGCCTTGCGCATGCCAGAAACGTGCCCGCTATTACGCGCCCACAACACCACCTCGTGTTGCAAGGCAATATGCATGGCAAGTGCAGTACCCCAGGCACCTGCACCAAGAACGGCAACTTTACTCATTTGGATGGATCCTGATCAGTCACCGCGAGCTATCTGCGGTGACTGACAAAGTGAGACGAAATTAGTTAGGGGCGCCTGCCGCTTGCGCAGCTTGTTGCTGCTGTTGCAGGTACAAGGCTTCGAAGTTGATCGGGTTCAACAACACGGGCATAAAGCCAGCGCGGGTAACCATATCGGAGATGGCTTCGCGTGCATAAGGGAACAAGATGTTAGGGCAAGCCACCGCCAGGATAGGCTCCATGTTTTCTTGTGGCACGTTGCGGATGGCAAAAATACCGGATTGGTTCACTTCTACCAGGAATGCGGTTTTATCTTCGATTTTCGCGGTCACAGTCACTTTGATGGAGACGTTGAAAATACCATCTTCAACCTGTTGTGCCGTATTACCCAGTTCTACATTGATCTGTGGCGTCGTACGCTCGGTGAAAATCGCTGGTGCATTAGGCACTTCGATAGAAGCATCATGCACATACAATTTTTCGATGCTGAAAATCGGTGCTGCGTTTTGGTCCGCTTGGTTTTGTGGTTCCTGAGCCATGAATCGTCCTTAAAGTTATCAATACACAAAGGCGCTATTCTAACCGGACATCCCTGGCCTGACTATGGGTTTTTTATGACAGCGGACAGGTCACTTCAAGCGGCCAGCAACGGGTCCAGACCGCCCTGCACATCCAGGGCATGCAAGTCATCAAAGCCGCCAACATGGTGCTCGCCAATAAAAATCTGTGGCACCGTACGGCGGCCGGTTTTTTCCATCATTTCGGCCCGTAACTCTGGCTGCAAATCGACACGAATTTTTTCAATTTCGGTCACGCCCTTGTTTTTCAATAACCGTTCGGCATTGATGCAATAAGGGCAGACTGCCGAGGTATACATCACTACTTTTGCCATCATGATTCCTTTCAAGTGGATGACTTAGTGGCTGGCATCTTGGCCTCCACCCAGGCGGCCATGCCACCTTTGAGCACATTCAACGTGGTAAAGCCCTGTGCCTTGAGCAATTTGGCGGCGGCGTTGGCGCGGCTGCCGCGCTGGCAAACCAGCAACACCGGCTTTTCCTTGAATTTTTGAATTTCATTTATGCGGTCAGCCAGTTGCGCAAGCGGAATATGGCGCGCACCCTGCAAATGCCCCTGGGCAAATTCGTCCGCCTCGCGCACATCCAGTACCAAAGCAGATTTTCTATTCATCAGCATCACGGCTTCAGTGACTGAGAGCACAGTTGCCCCCGCCGCAGAACGGCTCAGCATGGGCAGGATCAGCGCCAGGCCAGAGCCGACCGCCAGTCCGATTAACAACACATTATGTTTTAAAAATTCCACAGCGTTACTCACTTTGTTGGGTTATGACGACCGGTGTGCGGTCTTCAGGATACTGGCCGCTTGGGTAGGCGTGACCAGCGGTTGCGATTATAATAGACGAATTCATCAATCCGACATTTCGTCACCACTTTTAAAGATTGTTAGCCATGTCTATCAAACCTGTCATATTGCTGATCCTCGATGGTTTTGGCCACAGCGAGACCCGCGAACACAATGCTGTTTTACAGGCAACCACGCCCAACCTCGACCGGCTCAAAGCCACTTACCCCCACAGCCTGATCAACGCCTCCGAACACTATGTCGGCCTGCCAGACGGCCAAATGGGCAATTCTGAAGTGGGCCACCTGAATATTGGGGCGGGACGCATTGTCTTTCAAGACTTTGAGCGCATTAATAACAGCATCAGCAGTGGTGAGTTTTTCAAGTTACCCGCCCTGGTCAATGCCATGCAGGCCCTCAAAGCCAGTGACAAAGCGCTGCATATCCTGGGCCTGCTGTCTGATGGCGGCGTGCATAGCTACCAGCCGCATATTCACGCCCTGCTCGAAATGGCCAAGCAACAGGGCCTGAGCAAGGTGTATGTGCATGCCTTTCTCGATGGCCGCGACACCCCGCCAAAAAGCGCGCAGCCTTACCTGCAAGCGCTCGAAGACCATCTCCAGCAGCTGGGCGTTGGCCGGGTGGCCTCTGTGGGCGGCCGCTTTTATGGCATGGACCGCGACAAGCGCTGGGAGCGGGTCTCGGTGGCATATGAGTTGCTGGTCAATGGCACGGCCGAATATGTGGCGGCAGATAGCCTGACCGCCTTGCAGCAAGCGTACGCCCGCGATGAAAGCGACGAGTTTGTGAAGTGCACGGCGATTCGCGCTGCTGACGAAGCCCCCGTGCGTATGGAAGACGGTGACTGCCTGGTGTTCATGAACTTCAGGAGTGACCGCGCCCGCCAGCTGACCGATGCCCTGCTCAACCAGCAGTTTGCAGGCTTTGAGCGCAGCCGGGTGCCACGCTTTAGCCACTATTTTACGCTGACCCAGTACGACAAAAACCAGACACTGGCAGAACCGATTTTCGCGCCCTACACCGTGCCCAATACCTTTGGCGAATACGTCTCCAAACTCGGGCTCAAGCAATTGCGCATTGCCGAAACTGAAAAATATCCGCACGTGACGTTCTTCTTCAACGGCGGTGAAGAAACCGTTTTTGCTGGTGAAGACCGCATTCTGGTGCCTTCACCCAAAGTTGCGACCTATGACTTGCAACCAGAAATGAGTGCGCCAGAAGTCACCGACAAACTGGTCGCCGCCATTGAATCACAGCAATATCAGGCCGTGATCTGCAACTATGCCAATGGCGATATGGTGGGCCATACCGGCAACTTGCAAGCGGCCATTAAAGCGGTAGAAACGCTGGACACCTGTGTCGGCCGGATTGTGGCGGCTGCCCAAAAAACCGGCGCTGAAGTGATTATTACCGCCGACCATGGCAATGCCGAGAGCATGTTTGACCACACCAGTGCGCAGGCACACACCCAGCACACCACCAATCTGGTGCCCTTTATTTACGTTGGGCGCCAGGCGGTGATTCGTAGCGGCGGCGCACTGTCAGACATTGCACCGACCTTGTTATCGCTGATGGGGGTCGCACAACCTGCAGAAATGACCGGCCAGTCGCTGATCCAATTGAATGCTGCGGCCTGAGTGGCCGCTCAGGTGCATGACTCCGATCATCGTTAAGCAGCTGGCAAAGCCAGCGATCAAGTGCTTTAGCCTGTTGGCAGGCCTCTGGCTCTGTGGCGCCGTGAGCCTGCAAGCGCAGGCCGCGCCTGCGGACAAAACAGAAACAACCAAAGGCGATCTCGAACAGGTCAAAGAGAAAATCCAGCAACTGGCCAATGCGCTCAAAGCTTCGCGCGTGGCCAAACAGGATGCACATGAAGCGCTCAAGGCTTCGGAAACGGCCATCAGCGCATCCCGCAAAAAATTGCGCGAGATTCAGGATGCGCAGCTGGAAAACCGCAGCAAATTACAAGACTTGCAAAAACAACTCAACGGCCTGCAACGTCAGGTCAACCAGCAAAAACAATCGCTCAACGAGCAGCTAAACCAGCAATATCGGCATGGCAACCATAGCCCGCTGCAAATGTTGTTGCAACAACAGGACCCCAACAACACGGCACGCAATCTCAAATACCTGGGCTATCTGACGGCGGCGCACCAGCAGCAGATTCAGTCGCTGCAAACCAACCAGGAAGCCATAGACCGCGTCCGCACGCAAACCACCGAACAATTGCACGAAACCGAACGTCTGGCCAGCCAATACAGCGACACCACGCAAAAACTGGAAAACGAAAAATCACTGCGTAGCGAGGCGTTAAAAGAGCTGTCCAAACAGATCGAAACGCAAGAACAGCAGATGGTCCGGCTGAAAAAAGACGAAGAAGCGCTGTCACAGTTGTTCCAGCGCTTGCTGGCCGAGGCCAAGAAACGTGAGCAGGAAGCGCTGGCGAAAGCCAAGCGCGAGAAAGAAGCGGCGGCTAAAAAAGCCGCTGAACTGGCGGCGCGTAAAAAGAAATCCGGCGGCCGCACGTTTGAGCATACGCCGCAAGCAACAGTCGATGACTCAGGCAGCGACACGCAAAGCAGCACCGTGATTGCCAAAAACGAAACGCTACCTGAATACAATGCCAACAAGGAAAACTTTGCCCAGTTACGGGGACGCTTGCGCCTGCCGGTACGCGGCGATGTGATCAACCGTTTTGGCACGGCCCGGGCAGAGACCGGGGTAAGCTGGAAAGGCATCTTCATCCGCGCCAGGGAGGGCAGCGAGGTGAAATCGGTCGCGGGCGGGCAAGTGGTGTTTGCCGACTGGATGCGTGGCTTTGGCAACCTGATTGTGATTGACCACGGCAACGGCTACATGAGCCTGTACGGTAACAACGAGGCCTTGTACAAATCGTCAGGGCAAAGTGTTAAAGCGGGCGATACGATTGCCGCGGTGGGCAATAGCGGTGGCAATGCTGAAAATGGGGTTTATTACGAACTGCGCCGCAACAGTGTGCCGTTTGATCCGCTGCAATGGAGTAGTGTGCGTTAGGCGTTGGCCCGCCTTGCGCACCCCGGTGTCCTGGTCGGCGCGCGGTCCTAGTACCGTTCTTCTGTTGGTGAATCCACGGCCTCGCGCACATGCTGCCTGGCTTCCAGATACAACTTGTCCAGCTCAGCTTGCGACATGGTAAGCGTGGTGTTAGAGACCTGCATGAGTTGCACGGGGCGTGTGCCCCCCGCTGCTGGCATGGCATCCGCTGGCGGCACCAGATCATTGGACGACACATCACTGGGTGGCAGGGGAAGCGCTGTAGACACTTGGCTGGGCGCATCTTCGCTACAAGCCACCACCAAGAAACTACAGGTCAGAGATAAAAACAGTTCAGAATAACGCACGGCAATACGACACTTCTATCAAATACTCAAAAATCTTATTCACCCATCACATGCATGAGGACGCGTCTGCGGGCAGGCAGGTGCCGATGCTCAAACAAAAAAATGCCCTGCCACTGGCCCAGGGCAACCCTGCCTTGTAGCACAGGAATCGACAAACTGGTTTGTGTCAGCGCGGTACGCACATGTGCAGGCATGTCATCCGGGCCCTCAACGGTATGAATGAACAGGTCATCGCCATCCGGTACCAGCCGGTTAAAAAAGGCTTCCAGGTCCACCAGCACATCGCGGTCATAATTTTCATTGATCAGCAGGCTGGCTGAAGTGTGCTGGATATATAGCGTCAACAAGCCGGACTGAATGCCGGATTGCTGCACCCATTGCAATACCTGCGGCGTGATGTCATACAAACGCCGACCTTGGGCATTAATAGAGAGGGTTTCGTGCTGTTGTCGCATCCATCAATCTATCCGTAAATCAGCGTCAGTTTACCAGTAACGCCAGCCGCCGCCCCAATAGGGCCGGGGTCCCCAAGGGCCACCATAAAAACCGGGGCCGCCGTAAAAACCTGGCCCGTAAAACCAGGGATCCATACTGCGCAACCGGGCATAATCCCGCTCACGCTTTAACTTGGCTTCTGCCTCGGCGCGCGCTTTTTCACGCTTGTTAATCTCATCGGCGATGGCGTTTTGCTGCGCCAGCGCATTCGCCTGCTGCATATAATCAAGCACGCCTTTGGAAATACCTTTTTGATGCCATGACAGCACCTCAGAAGGGGTCAATGCATAACGCGATTGCGACTGCTTGATTGCGTCAATAATCTCGGCATCCGTCTTGCCCTGCTTGCTCATGGTCACAATCTCATCCAAACTCAACGTCGACTGCGGCGGTGGCACCAGCGCAGCGAGTTGCTCGGGAGAAATACGGTCAATCTGCACCGGTTGCGGTGGTTGTGTCGCGCATCCGCTCATCAAACCGAGCAAAAAAATGATCAAGGACAAACGCCAAGCTTGTGAGTCTCGCATAGTTGCTCCATTTTACACCCGCACAATAAAAAAGGGTCATACGAATATGACCCTTTGCTTGTACCACAGGTTCAGCCTGCAGGCAGATGACCACGCTGCGCCCAAGATGCGCGCGCTGACACTCAGGCTTTGCGGAACTGCATTTTCCCACCCTGAAAATCCACCTGTATCGTGTCTTTGGCCGCAAACTGCCCAGCCAGGATTTCACGTGCCAGCGGATTCTCAATTTCACTTTGAATGGCGCGTTTGAGCGGACGTGCGCCATAAACGGGATCAAAGCCTGCATTGGCAATTTCGGCCAGCGCCGCATCGGTGACGTCGAGTTGCATCTCCATGGCCGCCAGCCGTTTGGCCAGCAATTGCAACTGGATATTGGCAATCGACTTCACATGCGCTTCTCCCAGTGAATGGAACACGACCACCTCATCAATCCGGTTGATGAACTCTGGCCTGAAGTGCGTCTTCACCTCACCCATCACCGCCAGTTTAACCACCTGATAATCCTGGTCACTCATGCTCTGGATCATCTGGCTACCCAGGTTAGAGGTCATGATAATGACGGTATTCTTAAAGTCTACCGTCCGCCCCTGGCCATCGGTCAGGCGACCATCGTCCAGCACTTGCAGCAACACGTTAAACACATCCGGATGCGCTTTTTCCACCTCGTCCAGCAATACGACTGAATAAGGCTTGCGGCGCACGGCTTCGGTCAGCGTGCCGCCTTCTTCATAGCCAACATAGCCGGGGGGCGCACCAATCAAACGCGAGACCGAGTGTTTTTCCATAAACTCACTCATGTCTATGCGCACCAGATGGTCTTCACTGTCGAACAGAAAGTTGGCCAGCGCCTTGCACAACTCGGTTTTACCCACGCCAGTCGGCCCCAGGAACAAAAAGCTGCCATATGGTCGGTTAGGGTCACTCAAGCCACTGCGTGAACGGCGGATCGCATCCGAGACCAGCCGAACCGCTTCGTCCTGCCCCACCACGCGCGCATGCAGGCTATTTTCCATATTGAGCAGTTTTTCGCGCTCGCCGGTCATCATTTTACTGACCGGGATGCCGGTAGCCCGGCTGACCACTTCAGCAATTTCATCGGCACCGACTTCGGTACGCAACATTTTATGTTTGACCGTGCCACTCGCTTCAGCGCTTGACGCGTGCTTCAACTGGGCTTCGAGTTGCGGCAATTTGCCATACTGCAACTCTGAGACTTTTTGCCAGTCGCCTTTGCGTTTGGCAGCTTCCATCTCCAGTTTAATTTTTTCAATCGCCTCTTTCACGCCTGCCGAGCCTTGTACGGCAGCTTTCTCCGCTTTCCAGATTTCTTCGAGGTCGGCATACTCTTTTTCGAGCTTGCTGATTTCTTCTTCAATCAGGCCAAAGCGTTTCTGGCTGGCTTCATCTTTCTCGCGGCGCACGGCTTCACGCTCAATCTTAAGCTGAATCAGTCGGCGATCCAGCTTATCCATCACTTCCGGCTTGGAGTCGATCTCCATCTTGATACGCGAAGCCGCCTCGTCGATCAGATCGATGGCCTTATCCGGCAAAAAACGGTCCGTAATATAGCGGTTAGACAGTTCTGCCGCCGCGACAATGGCCGGGTCGGTAATTTCCACACCATGGTGTAATTCGTACTTTTCCTGCAAACCGCGCAAGATGGCAATGGTCGCCTCGACGCTAGGTTCATCCACCAGTACCTTCTGGAAGCGACGCTCCAAGGCCGCATCTTTCTCGATATATTTACGGTATTCATCGAGCGTGGTCGCGCCCACGCAATGCAGCTCACCCCGGGCCAATGCAGGCTTGAGCATATTGCCGGCATCCATCGCGCCTTCAGATTTACCGGCACCGACCATGGTATGAATCTCGTCAATAAAGACGATGGTCTGGCCTTCGTCTTGCGCCAGCTCCTTGAGCACCGCTTTCAAACGTTCTTCAAATTCGCCGCGGTATTTGGCCCCGGCCAACAGGGCAGCCATGTCCAGGCTCAATACTTTTTTGTTTTTAAGCGAATCAGGCACTTCGCCATTGACGATACGCTGCGCCAGGCCTTCTACAATCGCGGTTTTACCCACGCCGGGCTCACCGATCAATACCGGATTATTTTTGGTGCGGCGCTGCAAGACCTGAATGGCGCGCCGAATCTCGTCATCGCGGCCAATCACCGGATCCAGCTTGCCAGCACGGGCGCGCTCGGTCAGGTCCAGCGTGTATTTTTTCAACGCTTCACGCTGGCCTTCGGCTTCCTGGCTGTTGACAGAATCATTGCCGCGCACGGCTTTAATCGCCTGTTCAAGTGCGGTTTTACTCAAGCCATGTTGCTTGAGCAGTTGCCCGGTGGGGCCTTTATCTTCGGCCAGCGCCAGCAAGAACATTTCGCTGGCAATATAGCTGTCGCCGCTCTTTTGCGCGAGCTTGTCGGTGACATTGAGCAGATTATTGAGGTCGCGCGACACGCTGACATCGCCGCTGTTTTCGCTGACTTTAGGCAGGTTGTCTATGGCTTGCTGCAACCCGGTTTTAAGTGCACTGACTTGCGCACCTGCGCGTGACAACAGCGCCGCCACCCCACTGTCGTCCTGGTTGAGCATGGCCAGCAACAAGTGAGGCGCTTCTATGGTGGGATGATCCGCCCCGACGGCCATGCTCTGCGCATCGGCCAGGGCCTGTTGAAATTTAGTCGTGAGTTTATCAAAACGCATGGCAAACCCTTTCTTGATTAAAGTATCGCCGCACGCTTGCGGCTGGATACCCATATAATGCGGCGGGTTTTTGCGTTTTCAATAGCGCCAGATCAAATGACAGCGTTTTTGAGTAGGCTATTTTGCGAATGGCAGGACTTTCAAGCCTTGATCACTGGTATTCACGGCCAGCGACACCTGGCCTTGCAAATTGAGCCATTGCGGGTAATCCAGCTTGGTCATGCTATGCAGCATGACACTGGGCGCGCCCCAGGTACGGCCACCATCCACAGAGACCATGGCCACAATATCAAAACCGCTGCTATCCCGCTCTTGCCAGGCCAGCCAGACTTTATCGGCCACGCTCAACAAGGCAGGGTGGCTGGCATTGCGTTTGAGGTCACCAATCCGTTTCGGCGGTGAGCTCACCCAGGCCTGGCCATCCATGCGCGCCAGCCGCAAGCCGGGCTTGTCCCCTGCCCCATCAAAATAGGCCAGGTGATAGCCAAAGCCTTCACCAACCGCAATCGCAGCACCATGATGCGGACAACCATCCAGTTTCCAGTGACCATAACTGGCACGCACCAGCACCGGTTTGCCGGTGCCACCAATTTCGGCCATGGCATGGTCGCGCTCACTGCCCTCAAAGACATGCCGCCACAAGACCGCTACCGTGCCATCCGGCTTGCTGGTCATGGCAATCCGGCAACACTCGCAGCTGCTATCCGCCAATTTTTGTTCTGGGGCAAAACTTTTGCCTTGATCGCTTGAAACCGCATAGTAAATGGCAGCCCCATCATACGGTTTACCCGTAGCCTTGGCGGCCAGCAAATCGCGCTTATCCACCCAGGCCACGGTGATGATGCCATTGGCGGCCACGTGCAAACTGTCAAAACGGTGGGTGATTTCATCGCGGTGCTGGTGCACGATATAAGGGGCCTCAAAGCTTTTGCCGCCATCGGTAGAGCGTGCAAACCAGATATACCCGGCATAAGGTTTTTTCAGCGACTCGGTCCAGGTGACATACAGATGGCCATTGGGGCCAACCGCAATCTTGGGCCTGGCTTCGCCGTCGGCGGCCACTTTCATCGGCAACGGATTGACCACGGTTTCCCGACCAAGGGGTTTGCCCGTGGCATCCAGCAAAGACACCCAGACCTGACCCTGCCTGGCCTGAGCCAGCCAGATGCGGCCGGCGCCCTCGGGCGCGACACTGACGGCCAGCGCGTTGGGCGCCTGCTCGGCATGGCCCTCATGACCTTCGTGCGCTTGCGCACAATCCACCCAGCTTGTCATCAGGACAAATAGCCCTAAAACCACGCTTAACCCGTGCCTGAGCAGATTGATTTTATGTATAAAATTGACGTTCATTAACACAAGTGAAACTCGCTAAAGTTTAGCGCCAACTGCGCCGTTAACCCACTTAATCGTCCCAGATAGACGCCTGGAATCAAGCAGACTGAATTATGTTACCCACCGTTTTTGATCATCATAGCACAGCATGGTTGCAGCCATTTGCCGTCACCATGCCTGATATGGCTATGCTGGCCATCAATCGCCGTGCAGTGAGCCTGGCGGCAAACGAACAGGCATTGTCTCTGCTCGCCCCCGTGGGTGAGGAATTACCCAAAGAGTCACGTCAGGTGCTCATCGAAGCCATGCGCGAAGGCAAAACCGAGCTAAACATCACGCTTACCCTCAAAGGCCTCAAGCGCGATTTCAAATGCAGACTATTCTATCCGCAACACACCCGTCGCGCCGTGGGCCTCATGCTGGAGGAAGAAGAAAAGACCTTGACCGCCCAGTTGCTGCATATGCAATCCATCGTGCATTCACTGATCGAAATGAGCCCTGACCTGATTTGCATCAAGGATAGCGACAACCGCTGGATGATGGCCAACGAGCAAATGCTCAACACCTTCCAGATCAACCATTTTGACTTTGAGTTTTTGAATAACCGTCAAATTGCGCAAACCTTGCACCCGGTATTCCGCAACAGTTTTGAACATCACGAAAAATCAGACCAACAAGTCTGGCAAACGCGCCAGCCCTACCACAATGAAGAGTTGGTGCATTTGCCACAAGGCGGTCATAAAACGCTGGAGGTGCATAAAGTCGCCTACTACGACCGCGAAGACCTTCCAAGCCACCTGATCACGGTCGCCCGCGATGTGAGCGAGCAAAAGTTTATTCAAACCCAACTCAACAACCGCAGTGCCGTGCTGGATACCCTGATCTCATGCGACTGGATGCTGCACTCGACTGAACGCTGGCAAACGGTGGCAGAAAACGTGCTGCAACAATGCTGCCTGTCCTTCAGATTCAGTCGCGCCACCCTGCTGCAGCATGAGAATATCCATATGCGCAACAAGACAGAAATGCGCTCCAAGGCCCTGTTTCATTGGGCCATGAACGGCTTTCATGCCACGTATGAGCACTGGGAAAAAGTGTCTTTCCTCACGCCAGAACTACAACGCTGGCATGCCCTGCTGGCGCAGGGCCAGCCTGTCATGTGCGATGCACTGAGCCTGCCAGAGGCCGAGCGCGCCCTGCTCAAGTCGCACGACACGGTCAACCTGGTCATTGTGCCGCTGATGCTGGACGATGACTGGTGGGGATCCATGGTCATTGAACGCTGTTTTGATGCAGAGCCGACCAGCTCACAAGAACTGGGCTCACTGATGGCCATCGGCCGCACCTTGAGCGTGGCCATCAACCGCGAACAAACCGGCAAACATCTCAAGCTGGCAAAAATCGCCTTTGACAGCACCACTGAAGGCATCATGATTGTGAACCCGGCCGGGGAGCTGGTGGGGATCAACCAGGGCTACACTTTGATTACCGGCTACGCAGAAGAAGAGGTGCTGGGCAGCAAACCGCAAATCTTCAAACAGCGTCCGCGCGGCTTGTTTGGTGCACTCAAACGTCATGGCAAATGGTCAGGCGAAATTGAGAATGTCCGCAAAAACGGCGAGAGCTACACCGAGTGGATGACCATCACGGCGGTGCGTAACCACGCCAATGCCATCACCAACTATGTGGGCGTGTTTGCGGATATTTCGGAAATGAAACGTTCGCAACGCCAGTTGAACTCTCTGGTCAATCACGATCCGCTGACCGGCCTGCCTAACCGCCGCCTGATTAATCACCTGTTCGCGCATGCGATTCAGCGCTCCGGCCGCAATGAGCAGCAAGCGGCCATTCTGTTTATCGACCTCGACCGCTTTAAAAATATCAACGACAGCCTGGGGCATTATGCAGGCGACCAGTTATTATTGAGCGTAACCGAACGTCTGCGTCAGGCCGTCCGTGAGTCTGACATCGTTGGCCGCCTTGGTGGTGACGAATTCATCATCATGCTGGAAAACCTGCGCAGCAAGGCTGATGCGTCACAAAAAGCGCATGATATTCTGGAAGCCCTGCGTGTTGAATTCAACATTGACCACCACCAGATTTTTGTCAGTGGCAGCATAGGCATCTCGATGTACCCGCAGGATGGGCAGGATGTCGAGAGCCTGATCAAAGCCGCCGACCTCGCCATGTATCAGGTCAAAAACAACGGTAAAAACCATGTCGCGTTTTACGATGCTGCACTGAGCCGCGACGCCGTTGAGCACTTCCAGCTGGAAACCGAGTTGCGGCAGGCGCTCAATAAAAACCAGCTGAATATGTTCTATCAGGCCCAGATTGACCTCAAGACAGGCATGATTATTGGCGCGGAAGCGCTCATCCGCTGGATGCATCCGACACAGGGCATTATCTCGCCAGCCAAATTCATCCCGCTGGCAGAAGAAACCGGCCTGATTCTGAGCATAGGGGAATGGGCCCTCGCTCAGTCGGTCCGGCAAGCGCATGCCTGGCATCAACAGCATCCGGAATTCAAGAAAATTGCGATTAATGTCTCTGCTGTGCAGATCATGAAAAGCAAGTTTGCCGACACGGTCTACGGCATCCTGATGGAAAGCGAATGTGACCCATCCATCATTGAGCTTGAAATCACCGAAAGCACCTTGATGCAGCATACGCAACATGTGGTCGACACCTTCAATCAACTCAAGCTGTTGGGAATCAGCATTGCGATTGATGATTTTGGCACCGGCTACTCTTCACTCTCACACTTGAAACGGTTGCCGCTGGACCAGATCAAGATAGACCGCAGCTTTGTCAAAGACCTGCCAAACGACAAGGACGATGCTGCGATTACCAGTGCGATTTACGCCATGGCAACTCAGCTGGGATTTACCGTGGTGGCTGAAGGCGTAGAGACAGAAGAGCAGGAAAAATTTTTACAGCGACTGGGGTGCCAGACAGCCCAAGGCTATCTGTACGCCTACCCGGTCAATGCGGACGATTTTGTAAAACTGTTAACATTAAACAATCAAAGAAAAATAAAACGCCATGCATAATCAAGCCTCCGACACTTATTACATTAGCCCAGACCAACTGCAAGTGGGGTTATATATCCACCTTGATCTCGGTTGGATGGATCATCCATTCTCGGTCAGCAACTTCAAGATCACTGAAGATGCGCAAATTGACACGATCAAATCGCTGGGGCTCAAGCAGCTACGCTATGACCCGCGACGGAGTACCAGTCACCCGCTGAAAAAAAATGCCAATGTTGTGGAGTTTCTGGTGAAAAAAGCGTTGTTCCCAGAGCCGGAACCCGCCAAAGAAACCACGCCGCTCAATGCTGCTCAGCAGAAACGACAGGTGCTCAAGCAAGTCATCAACGAGAGTGAGCAAAAGTTTATGCGCACCAGTGCCGAGGTCAAAAACATTCAGAAGCTCTCAACCGAGCATCCTGACCAGGCCTATGGACTAGCTCAGACCCTGGTACAAGACCTGGTCAGCAGCACTCTGACTGAAGGTGATATTGCGATCCACGCCATGAGCGGACACCGTGTCGGCGATCAGCATTACCAGCATGAGCTGAATACCCTGGTGGCCAGCCTGATCCTGGCCAAGAACCTGAATATCAGCGATGAGGATGCGGTGATACTGGGCATGGCGGCCATTTTGCATGATATTGGCAAGCGGCAGATTAGTGACAAAATCCTGTTGAAAAAGGACCCCCTTAACCTGCGCGAAGTCGCGATTTATCAAACCCACGTCGCCTTAGGCCTGAATATGCTCAAAGAGGTCGCCGTACCCAAAAAAATCATGACGCTGATTGCCCAGCATCATGAATTTGCCGATGGCAGCGGTTACCCGCAAGGCCTGCGTGCAGAACAGATTGACCCGTTGGCGCATATCCTGATCATCGCCAATGTGTATGACAACCTATGCAACCCTTCTAACCCGGCCTTGGCAAAAACGCCCTACGAAGCGCTCAGCATGATGTTTGCGCAGCAACGTCACCAGTTTGACCAGACCATTTTGCGCCGCTTTATCAAATGCCTGGGCATTTATCCGCCAGGCAGTGTGGTGCGCCTTTCAGATCAGCAACTGGCAACGGTGATCTCCACCAACCCGCAGCAACCCTTAAGGCCTTTCGTGCAGATCCTCAACGATGATCCTGAGGAAGAGGGTGAAACTTTTGACCTCAGGGAAGCGCTGGACATCAACATCATCCAGTGTCTGAAACCAGAGCAGCTGCCCGATATCCTGCAAAAACGTATGCGGCTCAAACAGCGCACCAGCTACTTTCTGGATAAGGTGTACGCGACCGTTTGACCCGGTTGAAAGATGACCCGCGGTAAAGATGGCGCGGGTCAATAATCAAACTTGACTTGCACATATCCCGTGCGTTGCGGGTAGGGGTGGCGGACATAGGCCTGATCGTTGTTCAGGTTATCGATCCCCACACTGGCGGTCCAGCGCTTGCTCATGTGATAGTTGGCCTTCACATCCACGAAAAAGAACTTGCTCGCAGCGATGTAGGTGTCATCATTGACATCGCTGTTATCCAGCAAGTTGTATTGACGGCCGCTATACCGGGCACTCACACTGTAGGTAATCTGACTGCCCTGATGATAGGTCGTCACCAGCTTGAACATTTCGCGTGGAATCCGCGGGGCCTTATTGCCCTCAATACTTCGGTCCACCCGGTTACGGAGTATTTCTGCATCGGTAAACGTAGCACTGCCCAAAATATCCAGGCCATGAATCCATACATCCTGCCATTCTGTGGACAACTCTATCCCCCGGGTCCTGACGTGGTCCAAATTCTGGATAAAGGAACAGCCACCCGCCCCGGCTGTACACACCCCTGTGCCATAGGGAATCGCGCGGCCATTGGCAATGGTCTGTGAGATCAAGGCATCATATTTTTCTTCGTTAAACACGCTGGCGCGAATCAGGCCGTTAGCAAACCGCCTTTCGGCGGTGATTTCAGCTGATAGCACCTCCTCCGGTTTGAGATTCGGGTTGTTCTGGACAATCTGGCTGCTCTGCGTAACCTGTTGATAGAGCTCACTCACCGTCGGAAAACGGAATGCCTGTCCAAATGAAGCACGGAATCCCCATTCTGGCATGGGTTCAAAACTCAATGAAACCTTGGGCGAAAACCGATTAGCCTCTGCCGTCGCATAATTGGCAGTAGACAACACGCCGCCAGTCACGGCCTGGTTACGGCCATCCATAGCCTGCCAGCGCTCTGCACGTCCGCCTAACGTGAGCGACCATTGCGGGTGCAATTGCCATTTATCCTGAATAAACAATGCTTGCGTACGCGTGCTGCCACGTGAGCTGCTATTCAAGTTGCCTTTGTTTCCCACTTGCCAGTCTGCCGTATCAAAGGTGGTGCTGCCAAGATCGTACTCATCAATATGGTAGCCCACATCCACAACATGCCGCCCCCAGCCAGCCTCTGCTGGCCTGAAGGTTGCACGCGCATCAAAGGTGGTCCAGCCCGTGCCTGACATGTCTGTCACGCGCCCGGCACGATTGATGTAGGGATTCCCCGCAGCAAGTGTCGTTGTCGAGGTAGCAATATTTGACTGGCTATTTTTGTCCTGCTGGTAGTCATAGTCTGAAAAAGTCAGTTGCCAGTCAAAAAAGCCTTTGCTGTCCGACTTGAGGTCAATGGCCTGCATGACATGCGTCGCGTCGGCTTTTGACGGATTAAATCCGCTCAAATCATAGCGCAGGCCATTGAGCTGTACGCGGTTGTTATACACCGTGTTTCCATTAGCGTCCTTGAGATACGACGTCACATCCGTATGACTGTTCAAATGCCATAACCCCAGGGTATAGGTGGCTTTCACGGTATCCGTTACATCGTATGCGGCCTTGAACCGCAGATTCGTTTGCTCCGGCCGCTCCATGCTCACTGCCCCAAACACATTACGCGGCAAGTTTCTATCGTTTTTGTCGACAGAGGCACCGGTAACGGCGACCCCGCCCGCTGTACGGCTCCCAGCACTCAAATCGCGGACGACAAAATCCATGGGCTGGCCTTCATTATTCAGATAATCAGCGCTGAGCAGCAGGCTCAGGTCATTCCATTTGTCACCAAGCGAAGCAGAAAGGTGCTGGCCTTCAAGATTGAGTTTTGAATGGTATAAATCAAAATTTTGGCGGAAATACTGCACATTGGTATGCGCCTCCAGCTTGGTCGGCATCCTGGTTTTTACACTGACCACACCGCCAAACGAGTTACCGGCGAACATGGCAGAAAAAGGTCCATACATCATGCTAATCTGCTCAATCTCATCCGGACTAATCATGCCCCAGCGTGGCGGGAAGGCAAACGAGTTTCCCAGCAAATTGGAGAGCAATACGCCATCTGCGTACAGCATGGTTTGCGCACTTGAAAGTGTCCCCACGGTCCGCCCGGCAATAATGCCGTTTCTATCGCCAATATAGCGCTCCCGGATTTGCAAACTGGGCAAAAACTTCATCGCCTGCGCGGCCGTGGTGGCATTCACACTCTCCTGAATCTGTTTTTTGTTAAAGCTTTCTACGGTGGCCGGATAATCGACAATCCGGCTATCCACCGTACCCGATACCTCGACATCATCCAACTCAACCTGATTATGATCGGCATGCACTGGCATGGATGCCAACCCCAACACCAGGCTGGCACCCCAGTATAGGCTGCCTGGTAAACGAAACTGCTTCATGACTTCTTCCCTGAGCATTTAAGTAGATGGTTAATAAAATAGATTAAAAGCCACATTGACCGACCGCCCCATGCCGGGCACATTCATCCCGTAATAGGCTGCCCCCCCCGTCGTCATGGAGTTACCTTCTGCCACATATGCCCCGCCCAGGGGCAATAAATAAAATTTGTTGAACAAGTTTTCGACAGAAAAATCGAGGCGTGCATGCTGCCACTCATAGCTGCTGCGCAAATGAAAAATCGTGTAACCAGGCGTATTTACTTCGTTTCGCACCTCTGAAACGCGCACTTTTTCTGCCACACTTTGCAGCTCAAGACGGTTGGTCCACTTGCCCAATTGATGCTGAAAGCCAGCTTTTAGATTGAGTGGCATCATGTGATAAAGATGTCCGCCAGTGGTTTCATTATTCCCGCGTACGTAGCTAATTACCCCTGTGGCTGAAAAGTTGCCTACACTTGCCAATCGCCCAAACTGATAGCTGCCGGACAAATCCGCCCCATATAGCAGCGCATCCACATTCTCATATTGCAACAAGACGTAGCAATTTGTGGTCGTGACGTTAGTACCATTACAGCCACTTCCTGCAGAGGTATTTCGTTGCAGGCGTCTTGCATCAATATAATTGTCAACATAAGTGGCATATGCCGTCGTTTTCACCGCCCATTTTTCATGGTTGGCATCATGCCAATCCGCGACCACACTCATGGTATAGGCGACCTCAGGCTTTAGGTCTGGATTACCCACATAACCATTGCCATCCCCAACAAAGTTATTCATCAAGGCGGCCATGCTATTGGTAGACCATGCGAAGCGTTCGTATAAATTGGGGGAGCGATTTTTGCGGGCGAATCCGATCTCATAAGCCTGATTGGCGTCAGCACGATATTTCACCAGCGCGGTCAAATCATACTGCTGAGTCTGGGTGTTACGATCGCCACGATTCAGTTTGGCAGCATCCACACTATAGGTAGTGTTGTAGCCTTGAACAGGGTCAACAGATGAACGGACACTGTCTGTACGCAGGCCTAATAATGTCATCCATTCTGCATCCCATACAGACTCCCACTCGCCATAAACACCCAGACGGTCTCTTTTACCATTCCGTATGTTCTGAAACGTGTTTGGCCCCATATTAAAACCATCAATAGGTGTCCACCAATCGTCGAGACGATAGTTTTGGAAATCCACCCCAAGGCGCAGCGTGTCACGCGCATTAAGTAGCAAAGTGGTTTTGATGCTGCCGCCATCAGTGCTTGCATCGCTCAGCATAGGCATATACATACCAAAGGCCCGGCTACGCAACATATCCATGGCGTGTCGGGTGTCTTGATGAAAATAGCGAACCTCCAGTTCACCCCAATCGTATGCTCCCAGATAATGCATGTTGACGGTTTTATTTACGTTTGCAGGCTTGTGCGTTAACAGGCTGGAACCATTATTCGGATCAAACTCGCTGGAGACCATGTCCATACGCTGATTGGGAAACCCCTCCCAATCTATGCTTTGCTCACCCCACTTCAATTCAAACAGGTGTTTGTCATCCACATTCCACGCCAACCCCAGCTCCTGATTACGCGATCGACGGAAAGCAGAGCTGGCCACCTCTTTTTCGCCAACCCGATCTTCAGTCGGAGTCGTTTGCAGAATTGGTTTTTTGAAATTGCCTGCTGCCTGATAATTATTAGCATCGGCATAAGTCTCTGTATATGCCAGGCTAAACTGACGGGTTGCTGCACCCAAAGCCACATTGGCTCCTCTGGCCGCCCCATTGCTCCGGTAAAACGTCCCCAACTGCCCAAAGCTGACATAGACCTGATCGTCATTCGCAAAGCGCGGACGCGCTGAATCCACTTGTATGGTGCTGCCGATACTATCGCCGCCCACGCTAACTGGGGCAACGCCCGCATAGACCTGAATGCTGCGCACTTGCACCGGATTGATAAATGACAACGCCGGGTTCATATGATTTGGGCAAGCACTCATCAAATCCATGCCATCCACTTGCGTACGGTTACGGTCATCTGCAAACCCATGAATGGTCGGCAGACTTGAAATGCCGCCAGCACTGAAGCTACTGACACCAGGGATCTCTTCCAGCAACTTAGCGGTATCTGTCGTGTTAATCCCCTTTTGCCGAATGGCTTTCAAAGGGATGACCTCCCCTTTAAAACGGCTTTCCTGGTCAACTTGCACGGGAGGCAATTGCAAGCTTTTCTCGCTTTCCTCAGCATTAGGGCCAGCGTAACCAAGCATGGGCGAGACGAGCAACGCCATCAACAATCTCAATAATTTCATGATTTTTTCAGTCAAGCATGGCAAATGCGCATGCATTTGCCATGTCTCAACGCTCGTCCTGGTTATGCTTGCTCACGGCGGCGGCGCGCTATCATGCCGGTCATGACCAAGCCTAAACTCAACAGCGTATAGGTGCTTGCCTCAGGAACAGGCACAGCCACCATGCTGATCACCTGACTAACGGGATACCCACTCATGGTTCCCACCGAGCCATACCCAGCCGCGGAGGTCCCTGTCATACAAACGGCGCCCATCATGCCGCCAGGCGCACAGTCGGCATAAGCCAGTTTGTTAATTTGAGTCTGTGTCAACGCAGTCAATGGATTATCAGGGACAAAAATCAATGCGTAAGCGTTACCAGGGTTATTTGCCGGACGCGGATAGCCGTAATAAACACCGCCGATATCCACACCAGCCTGTGGGCTCCAGCCATCCCCGCCAGCCAGGGTTGAGAAGGTATTCGTGTTGCTGTTTTTAAAGGTGGCAGCAAATGTGCCGCCTAAAGCAGCGTCATACCAAGAAACCAACTGGTAATTCAGGTTTAACCAAGTCATATTGGAAGCATCTGTACCAGTCATAGACTCACTCAGTTTACCCGCCAGGCCGGTAATTACTTTTGTTGCTGAGTCATAACTAAATGACCCTTCAAAAATAGAGTTTTTTGGCTGGGTGTCTGGCTCAAACCAGGTGGTGGTCACGTTGTAAGTAGATACCGCAGCAAATGCTGGGCTGGTTGCCAAGGTCATGGCAGCGATTGCCAATGTTTTTTTCAATACGTTCATTATCTTCTCCTATCATGTTGGTGAGGGCGTTAAGCACACTCTCCAACGATTCATGTCATGGAATTATTTGCTACGACGGCGCACCTGCCAGCCGACCAAGGCCAGACCTGCCAGCAACAAGGCCATGTTTTCCGGCTCTGGGACTGCACTGACATTCAGTGAGGCGGTGTAGCCAAAACTAGTCGCCAGCTGGTTTGCGGCGTTGTTACCGCCAATCATGATGGTGTAATCCCCTGCCCCCAGCAGAAACTTGCCGGTGACCACATCGGTCGCTGTGGTCGCAGAGCCCTTGTAGATAAAACTGCTCAGTTCGCTGTCGATGCCAATCACATCGCCGTCACCGCCCATTTTCCAGTTGCCCAGTGCGTTCCAGCTGCCATCGGTGTCGGTATACGACTTGTTGGAGCCCAGGTTGGCTTGCGCCCAGCTGTAGCGCCAGACGATAGAAGCGTTGGCACTATCGTAATCGGCACTGGTTTGCGTGCCAGGGAAAACACCGCCAGTTCTGATGGCCGCCAGTCCACCGTAAATAGAGAAAGCAGGTAACAGATCGGCAGAGGTTGCATCGACGCTGAAATCCACCCAGGCATTGTTTTGCAGGGTGAAGCGGAAAGCGCGGCCGATATGGCTATCGCCCAGATTGCCGTCAGCGGCGCCGGCCCAGCCATAGTTGGTATTGACGGTGGTGGTAATACTATTGCTGGCATTCACCAGGCCAGAGAATGTGCCAAAGTCACGCCCGGTATAACTTAAATGCGCCCAGGCAGGTTGAGTGAGTCCCAGCAAGGCCAGGGCCAAAAAGGTTTTTTTCATATACTTTTCCTCAGAAATATTTTTTGTAAACGGCATGCCCCCTACTGGTCAGCTACCAGCAGGGTGAGCATCACACATCAGGCGGCGAAGACTTGCCTGGCATCCCGATCGGGTTGCCAGCGGATAAGCGCGCTGATGTCACAAGCGAAATAAGAGCAAAGTTTACCCAGATGCTCAGTGCATGCGTTGTAAGAAGGATTTTTGACCATGCGATGCAAGGTCATGCGGCTGATGCCGGTAGACTCAGCGATTTCTTTGAGGGTGATGTGGCGTTTCCACTCCACCTGTTTGGCAAATATCATTGCCTGAAGGTTGATGACGATCATGTCATGACTCCATATGTGCCTGGATTACAGGCATACCCATAAACCGTCTACATGACAGACGGCACTAGATTGAGTAATGTGGAGTCAGTGGGGGTGCGCGCGTGGGGTGCGCGGTGGAGTAAACACTTGCGACAACCGGGGCCTGATAGCTGCTTAAAGCAATCTCGGCCTGGGCTTGTTGAAACAGAATGTAAGCTGGATTGGGCTGGGGCAATACCACATCATCCATCGCCATATGGCAGAACGGACAATGATTGAGATGATGTCCCAGTGAAACCGGTTTTTGTGAAGGCTGATAGTCAATCAGGGTAGCGCGCAGTTTTCCTTGCGTGGTGATCACCTGAATGACCAGTTTGCTGCCCTGCGAGGAACACACTTCCTGAATAAAGCTTTTGCCTGCTTGCATGGGAAACGCGAGGCTCAACGTCGGCACGAGCGCAGCCAGCATGATTGCCATCAAGGCCATGCGTGCCATCCAACGTTGAAATTTGCGCGTCACCATGCCGCCATTTTAACGGCAATCCTTTAAAATAAACAATAGCCTCTTCATTGACACAGGACAAACCATGGCCACTCCCAGCCTGCTGGCACTATTAGATGACATTACCACCATGCTGGATGACGTTTCCGTCATGAGCCAGCTCGCGGCCAAAAAAACAGCGGGGGTACTGGGCGATGACCTGGCACTCAATGCCCAGCAAGTCACAGGGATTGCCGCCAAGAGAGAGCTGCCAGTGGTGTGGGCGGTGGCGCGAGGATCGCTGCTGAACAAACTGATTCTGGTGCCTGCAGCGCTGTTGATCAGTGCGTTTTTACCTTGGCTGATCACCCCCTTGCTGATGCTGGGAGGGGCCTTTCTGTGCTTTGAAGGCTTTGAGAAAGTCTGGCACAAACTGCGCCATGACAAGCACTCGGACACCAGTGAACAAGCGATCCACGCCGCCATGCAGCAACCTGAGACAGACCTGGTCGCCCTGGAGCAGGAAAAAATCAAAGGCGCTGTACGGACGGACTTCATTCTGTCCGCCGAAATTATTGTGATTGCCCTGGGCGTTGTCGCCGATGCAGCGATCACGCAGCGTATTCTGGTGCTCTCCCTCATTGCCGTCGTCATGACACTGGGGGTGTATGGCCTGGTCGCTTTGATCGTCAAAATGGATGATATCGGCTTATGGCTGATGCAACGAAGCGGTTATCATCTTCTGGCCTCTGCCGCACGCAAAACAGGTTGGGGCATGGTGCAAACGGTCCCCTACCTGATGCGCTTGCTCAGCATCGTCGGCACCGCGGCCATGTTTCTGGTCGGCGGCGGCATTCTCGCCCATGGCACCCCCCCCTTGCATGCGCTGATTGAGCAATCTCCACAGTGGACGCTGTTGTGGAACGCCTTGATCGGCATATTGGCGGGCGCTATCTGCTTCGTCTTAATCCATATCGCGATGATATTTAGAAAGAAACACTAGTTTTTTTTCTAAGCCCTTGTTAGAATTACCTAAAAAGGGGGCTTCATGATACTTTCGCGCAAAGTAATAGTGGTTGCTTTATCGGTTTCCGTTGCTTGCTTGCTCGGTTCTTTGCAAGCAACACCCGCTCAAATGTTATGGCTGGATAATGTGCACTGGTTTGTCACCAATGCGGCCTGCCTGATTCTGGCGCTACTGGGTTATTACCGCAGCCATCTCTCACACCGCCCCTGTAAACGCTGGTTTGTGTTTGGTACCTTGGCCTATTTTACCGGCGGCGTGCTCTGGATATTTGAAGTCCTCACCAAACAAACCAATTTCCCCGCCCAGTCCGATATTTTTTACCCCCTCATGGGCGTATGCCTCATCATCGGCTTTATCACCGCCTTACGCAGCCAGCTTTCTGCGGCCAAAACCTGGGCATTCTCGATTGACACTATTTCATTCAGCATTGCTGTTCTCAGCTACATCCTAATTTTATATTTGCCACAATCGTCCGAAGTCAGCCCACTACAGCTGGCCGTGCTCAGTGCCTACCCTGCCAGTTTACTCAGTGCTGCGCTGGTTTCCCTGCTATTGATCCCATACCTGCGACCGGCATGGATGATGCCCTGGCTTATGCTCAGCGCGGGGTTGACCTTGCTGGGCGCATGCTGGATGCAATGGAACCTCAACGCACTCAACCACGTGCCTCAAACTAGCCTCTGGACCAATTACGGTTTTTCAGCGGCAGACCTGTTGATCGGCAGCGGGCTGTATGGCTGGCAAGTCCGCATTGCCAAGCGCGTGTCTTATCACAGGCAATGCAGACGCGTTCGCGGCTTGATTCCAGCCATTACCTTTATTTTTAGCATGTGTACACTGGCGCTCATCTGGTGGCAAAGCGGCCCGCACCCCTATGCCTATTACATTGCCATCGGCTCAGTCATGATGATCCTGGTGTTCTCGGCCCTGCGGCAAAGTATCTTGCTGCGTGAGAGTGAAAAACTGCTACTCGCCGAAAATCTGCTGGCCGAAAAAGAACGCCAGTTCCAGCAGTTGTCGCGCAACGACCCGCTCACGCGGCTTCCCAACCGGCTGGCCATACACACCCTGCTAGAACACGCCATCATCACGGCAGCCGATGCCAGCGACACCGTCGCCCTGCTCATGATTGATTTAAAGCATTTTCAAAGCATTAACGACAGCTTCGGCCACCATACCGGCGACTTGTATTTACTGGAGATCGCACAGCGCCTGCAATATATCACGCACGAATCTGGCGAGTTAGGCCGTGTGCATGGCGACAAATTTGCCCTGATTACCTCGCGGAAAACCGATGCCGAACTGGTTCATCTGGCAAACAATTTATGCAGAATTGTGCATAAGCCCGTGCTGATTGAAGGACATGAATTGATTCTGGATGCTTATATCGGCATCAGCCTGTTTCCGCGTGATGCAGAAGATGCAGAACAGCTGGCACGCAATGCCAACACTGCACTCGCACATGCCAAGCACGGCACCCAACATCCGTATTTATTCTATTGCAAAGAACATACCCGACTGGCCCAAAACCGCTTCAAGCTCGACGTGCAGCTGCGCAAAGCCATCAAAAAACAAGAATTCTTTTTGCAGTTTCAGCCGATTTTCAGCCTGGGCAAACAACAACCGGTCATCTGCAATATTGAGGCGCTCATCCGCTGGAAAACCAACAAGGGAGAGGTGGTCTCCCCGGCTGAATTTATTCCCTACGCCGAACAGTCTGGCCTGATTTTACCCATGGGCGAATGGATTATTGCAGAAGCATTCAAGCACTGGGCCAAGCTGGTTAAAGACAGTGGTCATGAGGTGGGCCTTTCAATTAACATCTCCCCGCGGCAATTTCGTGACCATAGCTTGCCACTGCGCATTGCCGGGCAACTGCAACGCTATCACCTGCCGGCCCGCTTGCTGACCCTGGAAATCACCGAAAGTGCCGTCTTTGAACATGAAGAACAAGCGCTGGAAACCTTAAAACAATTCAAGGCTATTGGCGTGCGCCTGTCGCTCGATGATTTTGGTGTAGGCAACTCATCGCTGTTTAAACTCAAACACCTGCCCCTGGATGAACTCAAAATTGACCGTGCCTTTATGATTGATGTACCGGAAAGCAGCGCCGACAGCGAAATTGTCAGCACCATTATCAAAACAGCCGGCATCCTGGGCTTGTCCGTTGTGGTAGAAGGCATTGAAACCGAAGCGCAGCTTGAGTTTCTACGCAAGATCGGCTGCGATTGCATCCAGGGCTTTCTGCTGGGCCGCCCGATGGATATCCAAGGCATTCCGCCCCTGTTAGTCGCGGCCAAGACACAAACGCTGAGCGCTTAATCTTTGACGCTTTCAGCCTACGGCTTAAAACTGCAGTTTGAGCTGTATAGTCACGGCATCACCTTCCAGCACACTCGCCTGCTTGCGAATTTCTGCCTTTAAAAACAAGGCATAGCGCTTGTGATCAAATACCGGAAAAATCGAGGTTTGCCACGTCAAGGCTGAGGCTGGAATAGATGGGGCGCGGTTGGAAGTGATACTCGCAGTGACCTTGACCGCCCCCCAGCCGCGGCGTTTGGTTTGATGGTATTGGCTAAGGGTATGAATTTCGTCAGAGATGTCTGGCGGCAAGCTGACGTAATGCCAGGTGCTTTTGCTGCCTTGCCAAAGCCTGATCACATCAGTAAACGTATATTCCAGTCCATCCATCACCACCTCACTCATCGCAAGTCACCAAGACCCGCGCTCACCTGACTGCATAACGCGGTTTCAGGAGGCCGTGGGTTGTTTAAAACTATCCAGCATCAACATACCCACACCGACGCAAATGGCACTGTCTGCCACATTAAACGCAGGCCAGGCCCATTGCTGATAATAAAACAGCAAAAAGTCCACCACATAGCCGAGCGTGAGGCGATCATAGAGATTGCCCAAGGCGCCACCCAACACCAGCGCCAGCCCCAAACAGAATAACTTTTTCTGCGGATGTTTGACCAGCAAATACACCATCACGGCAGAAGCTAGCGTCGAGACCGCCGTAAAAAAGCCATGCTGCCAGCCGCCGGCATTGGCCAAAAAGCTAAAGGCCGCGCCGGTGTTGTGGTAACGCACCAGATCAAAAAAACCGGTCACTGGCACGTGCTCGCCATAGACAAACATGCGCTGGATCAGGTGCTTGGTGTAGAGATCAAGCGCGATGACAATGGCGCTTAACACCAGCCATGGCAGAGCCGAGCGAACATTAGGCATAGTTGCGCACTTCACCTTTGCCAAACAGGTTGCTTACACAGCGGCCGCACAGGGTCGGGTGTGCGAGATCAATGCCGACATCCGCACGGTAATGCCAGCAACGGTCGCACTTCTGGTGTGCGCTCGGCTTCACCAGGATTTTCTGCGCTGACGCATCGGCCACTTTATAGGTGATCGCGCTGGAGGTGATCATGACAAAGCGCAAGTCATCCTGCAGGCTGCTCAGGGCTTCAAACGCCTCGCTGGTAACATGAAACTCGAGCTCGGCTTGCAATGAAGACCCCACCTTGCCTTCGCCACGCAACACTTCAATCTCTTTGGCAGCTTGCGCGCGCAAGGCAATAACAGTTTGCCAGTGCTGTAATTGCGTGTCACTCAAGCCATGGGCAGGCAATGCATACCAGTCTTCTTCAAACACGGTCGCCACAGCATCCAGTCCCAAGGTCTGCCAGATTTCATCTGCCGTAAAACTCAAAATCGGCGCCATCAAACGCATCATGGCATGCGTGATGTGATGCAAAGCACTCTGTGCCGCACGGCGTGCATGCGAGGTTTCACCGCTGGTGTACAAACGGTCTTTGAGGATATCAAGGTAAAAACCACCCAAGTCTTCAGAACAGAAACTCACAAATTTCTGTACGGCCAGATGGAATTCGTATTTGTCGTAATCGGCCAGAATACCCGCTTGCAATTGATGGGTCAGATGCAGCGCGTAACGGTCAATTTCCAGCCACTGATCAACGGGCAACAAGTCTTTGCTGGCATCAAAGTCAGCCAGGTTAGAGAGCAAGAAGCGCAAGGTATTGCGGATACGGCGATAGCCATCGGCCACGCGCTTGAGGATCTCGTCACTGATGGTCAACTCACCAGAATAGTCTGTCGAGGCCACCCACAAGCGCAAGATATCTGCGCCATAGGTGTCCATGACCTTTTGCGGCGCAACCACGTTGCCCTTGGACTTGCTCATTTTGTGACCAGCACCATCCACCACAAAACCATGCGTGAGCAAAGCCTTGTAAGGCGCGTTGCCATCGATGGCACAGCCCGTCAGCAAGCTGGACTGGAACCAGCCGCGGTGCTGGTCTGAGCCTTCCAGGTACAAGTCAGCCACGGGCTGGTGTTCAGCTTCACGCAGGTTAGCTGCCGCTGACAGGCTAGCATGATGCGCTGAACGCACCACCGCGTAATGCGTGGCACCAGAGTCAAACCATACGTCTAACGTATCAGTGACTTTTTTATATTGCTCGGCATGTTCAGGCGCATGCTGCGCAAGGAAAGCGTCGCCATCCAGGCTGAACCAGGCCTCGATGCCCTGCTGCTCCACCTGTTTGCACACAGTTTCCAGCAACTGCATGGTCTGTGGATGTGGCTCTCCGGTTTCTTTGTGCACAAAGAACGGCATAGGCACGCCCCAGTTACGCTGGCGGGAGACACACCAGTCCGGGCGGTTTTTGATCATCGCCTCTAAACGGGCACGGCCCCAGCTCGGGAAGAATTGTGTCGCATCTACGGCTGTGTTCGCATGTTCACGCAAGGCTTTGCCATCTTTACCAACAGAGTTCATGCCGATAAACCACTGATGCGTTGCCAATTGCATCAATGGCGTTTTATGCCGCCAGCAATGCGGGAAGCTGTGGTTCAAACGGGCAGAGGCAAACAGCACGCCGTTTTCCTGCAATTTCGCCAGAATAACTTTATTCGCATCCTGGCGGCTCAGGCCACGGATCTCAGCCAGCTCAACCAGTTCGCTGCTAAAGAATTTGCCATCGCCACCAATCAAGACACGCGGTTTCTCGTTAGGGAAATTAGCGCGCATCACCAGCCAGTCATCGTTACCGTGCGCAGCGGCCGTATGCACTAGACCTGTACCTGCATCAGTCGTCACGTGGTCACCGGTGATCACTGGCACCTGACGGTTATCGAATGGATGCTGTAGCAACAACCCACGCAAAGCTTCACCTTTGCAACTGGCTAACACAGAACTATTTTCCTCTGCATACCTAGCCAAGGTCTTTTCAGCCAAGTCACGAACCAGGATCAACAATCCTTTGCTGGTGTGGATTAAATCGTACTCGAGTTCAGCATTGACACTCACCGCCTGGTTGGCAGGTAAGGTCCATGGCGTCGTGGTCCAGATCACGGCATAAGCATCACCATTCACTGTTGTACCAAATGCTTTGCTTAACGCAGCGTTGTCCACCACTTTGAAACCCACATCAATCGCAGGTGAGTTAACGTCCTCATACTCCACCTCGGCTTCAGCCAGCGCAGAACCGCAGTCCACGCACCAGTGCACGGGCTTGGAACCCTGGTACAAATAGCCATTCTGGTAGATTTCGCCCAAGGCACGCATGATATCGGCCTCGGTATTAAACGCCATGGTCAGGTATGGGTGATCCCAATCGCCCAGCACCCCCAGGCGAATAAAGTCTTTTTTCTGCTTCTCGACCTGCTCGGCGGCATAGGCGCGGCACAGCTCGCGGAACTTGGCCGGGTCTATATTTTTGCCATGGTTTTTCTCGACCACCAACTCAATGGGTAGGCCGTGGCAATCCCAGCCTGGCACATAAGGCGCGTCAAAACCACTCATGGTTTTGGCCTTGATGATGATGTCTTTCAGGATTTTATTGACGGCGTGACCAATGTGAATATCGCCGTTGGCATAGGGAGGGCCATCATGCAGGATGAACGCTGGCGCACCTTTGCGCTTGGCGCGGATACGCTCGTAGACCTTGCGCTCCTGCCAGCTTTTTAACCAGGCGGGTTCGCGCTTGGACAAATCACCACGCATGGGAAAGCTGGTTTCAGGTAAATTCAGTTTATATTTTGAATCTTTGCTTTGGTCAGTCATTTAAAATTCTCAAATCGTTTTAACCACAGATAAACACAAAGGCACACAGATATTCTGCGTCGGCTCCCAGCAATTGCTTGGTTTTTATCTGCGTTTATCTGTGTGTATCTGTGGCAAAATAGCTTTTTGCTGCTGCAGTATCCAGCGCAATTTGCGCTTTCAGCGCATCCAGTCCGGCAAACTTTTGCTCGTCGCGCAGTTTGTGAAAAAACTGCACATGCACATGTTGACCGTAAAGATCACCATTAAAATCAAACACATGCACTTCGAGTTTAAGCTTGGGGATGCCTTCCAGCGTCGGGCGATTGCCCAAATTGGCCACAGCCGGTAAATTGTTCAATTTTACCGCATAAACCCCTGTCAGTGCAGGCCGTTCGTGGCGCATATGGACATTGGCAGTGGGGAACCCCAGTTGCCGGCCCAGCTTGGCGCCATGGACGACCTTGCCACTGATGCTGTAAGGCCGCCCCAGCAAGGCCTGCGCTTTGAGCAACTCACCAGCCGCCAGCGCATCGCGCACCAAGGTGCTCGACACACGCTCACCTTGCAGCTGCACTTCTGGTAAGGGAATCACATTAAACCCGTGCTCAATCAGGGTTTGCACACTGCCCGCCCGCCTGGAACCAAAACAGAAGTCCTCGCCCACCATCACCACATTGGCGTTGAGTTGCTCGCGCAGCACTTGCATAAAAGCGGCTGGACTCTGCCCGGCAAACGCCTGGTTAAAGCGCTGCACATAGACATGCTGCACACCACACTCGGCAAAATACTCCAGCTTTTCGCGCATGGAGGCCAAACGCGCGGGGGCATTTTGTGGTGTAAAAAATTCACGTGGATGCGGCTCAAAGGTCATGACCGCTGGCGTAATCTTGTAGGTTTGCGTGTAGGCAATCAGCTGCCTGAGCAAGGCCTGATGCCCTAAATGCATGCCATCAAAATTACCGATGGCAATCGCCTGCGGCGTTTGAGCCGCTGGAAAATGACGAAATATTTGCATTATTTGGCCACCCGCTTCATAAAATGTTGAGGCCTAAAGCCTAGTAAACCTAAGGCTGAAAAGTAAACTGCCATACCCAAGACCACCACGCCCGCCAGATGCAGCATGCGCGTCAAGGCTGGCATGGCTAACCAATCCCCCACCCAACGATCTGTGGCGTGCAATGCCAAGGCCATCAGGGTGACCGCAACGAGCAGCTTAAACAGAAAGCGGCCCCACCCTGGCTGCGGCTCGAACGCACCACTTTTTTGCAACATAACCCACAGCATGGTTGCATTCAGGCAAGCGCCCAAGCCCACAGCCAGCGCCAGCCCGGCATGCTGCAATGAAGTAAACAGCAAAAAGCCCACATTGAGAATTTGGGTCATCACCAAGGTAAAAATCGCAATTTTGACCGGCGTTTTGACATTTTGGCGTGCATAAAAGCCAGGGGCCAGCACCTTGACCATAATCAGGCCCAGCAGGCTCAGGCTATACGCAATCAGGGCGCGCTCGGTTTGCGCCACATCGACCGGTGTGAATTTGCCGTAATAAAATAGACTCGCCACCAATGGTTTGGACAGCACGGCCATCGCCACAGCCGCCGGAATGGCCAGCATAAAGGTGAGGCGCAGGCCCCAGTCCAGCAATTGCGAAAACTCGGCGCTGGATTTATCCACATGCGCCTTGGATAAGCTGGGCAACAAAATCGTGCCCAATGCCACGCCCAGCACCCCGGTCGGGAACTCCATGAGACGGTCAGCGTAATACAGCCAGGACACACTGCCTGTGGGCATGAATGAGGCAAAAATGTTATTCAACACAATCGAAATTTGCGCGACAGAAACGCCAAAAATCGCGGGCCCCATGAGCTTAAGGATGCGGCGCACGCCTTCATCTTGCAAATTCAGTTCGTAGCGCGGCAACATGCCTATCTGTTGTAAGTAAGGCAGTTGATACAGCAACTGAATAATCCCGCCGACAAACACGGCCCAAGCCAGTACATACACCGAGTTGTGAAAATGCGGGGCAATAAAAATCGCAGCGGTGATAAAACTCAAATTGAGCCACACGGGCGTAAATGCGGGCACCTGAAACTTGCTGAAGGCATTCAACACGCCCCCCGCCATCGAAACCAGCGAGATAAACAGGATATAAGGAAAGGTAATGCGCAACAGCTCCGTGGTGAGTGCGAATTTGGCCGGGTCGCTCACAAACCCAGGCGAGGTCAGCCGCACGATCAGCGGTGCTGCCAGCATGCCCACAATGGTGATTCCGACCAGAAACAGGCCCAGCAAACTGGCAACATGGTTGATCAAGGCCCGGGTCGCTTCTGGCGTGCGTTGCTTGCGATATTCGGAAAGGATAGGCACGAAGGCCTGACTAAACGCCCCTTCGCCCGAGATCCGGCGTAATAGATTAGGAATCTTGAAAGCGACAAAAAAAGCATCGGTGGCCATCCCCGCGCCAAAAATACGGGCAATCAAGGTGTCACGCACAAATCCCAGCAGACGCGAAATAAAGGTCATGCCACCCACGGTGGCCAATGCTTTGAGCAAATTCATAAATGGTGGAAAATACAGGCCCTGGTTTATTTTTTAACCGTGAGCCGCTCCCAACGAACGGCTGACTGATTAAAAATTTGGCCGATTTTACCATGCAGGCATCCGCAGTCGAGGAAAATGCGTTTTTATCTTGCAAAAACAAAGCGAAAACAGTATGATGCACGGTTTCGTATCACACCCCTTTTGAAAGTTACAGGATAAAACGAATATGGCAAATACCGCACAAGCTCGCAAACGCGCGCGCCAATCCGTCAAAGTTAACGCGCACAACGCTGCGTTACGTTCAACTTTGCGTACTGCGATCAAAAAAGTAATCAAAGCGATTCAATCTGGTGACAAAGCTGCTGCTGTGGCTTCTTACCAAGAAAATGTCAGCGTGATCGACCGTATCGCTGACAAAAAAATCATTCACAAAAACAAAGCTGCTCGTCACAAGAGCCGTTTGACTGCAGCAATCAAAGCATTGTCCGGTGACGCACCTGCAACTTTGGTTTCTGTGAAAAAAGCAGCAGCCCCTAAAGCCGAAGCTGCACCAGCTAAAAAAGCTGCCAAGCCTCGCGCGAAAAAAGCCGCTGAATAATTTCAGTAGGGGTGCATACTAAAAAAGCCGGACAGATGTCCGGCTTTTTTATTGCCTTGATCTATTGATTACGATGATCTAGCGCATTATCGAAACCGCTGTTGCTGTTATGATCACAGCTGAAAATGCAATCTTTGCCCAGGAGAGCCCTTTGAGTTTTATTGACAAAAACTTGCTTGAGAATGAAGTGGTGATTTACCGCGCGCAGATGCACTGGATTATTTTCCTGAATACCTTCATCTACTTGTTGTTGAGCGTATTGGCATGCGCATTTAATCTGCGCTTGGCACAATCCAACCAGCTATTATGGGCGATCAGCCTGCTCGGCCTGTTGCTGGCCTTAATCAGTGGCATCAGCAGCTATATCCGCTACAAGACCTCTGAATTTGCCATTACCAACAAACGCGTTCTGATCAAGATTGGCTTTATCAGACGCCACTCGCTGGAAGTATTGCTCCATAAGGTGGAGGGCATAGGCGTCAATCAAAGCATCCTCGGCAGAGTGTTAGGCTTTGGGACGATTACCGTCACAGGCACAGGCGGCACCAAAGAAACATTTGACCTGATTGCTGCACCGCTTGAATTTAGAAAGCAGGTACAGGCAAACCTCTCCTAGCCTGCCTGCTTCAGAGCGAAAAAAAGCCCGGATGACCGGGCTTTTTTGATGGCGCTGGCAAACAGTTATTCACCAATATGTAACTCGCTACGCGCCACTTTAGCGGCATTCAACACAGCCTGCGCATCATCGCCAATCACCGTGAAATGGCCCATTTTGCGGCCTTTGCGCGGTTCATGCTTGCCATACAAATGCATTTTGAGGTTGCCGTGGGCAAAGGCTTTATCCCAAGCCGGCTCTACCTGTTTACCACTGTACAGCCAGCTATCGCCCAGGATATTCACCATGACCGCATCGCTATGCAAGCGCGGACTGCCCAAGGCTTGGCCGGTGATCACGCGCACTTGCTGTTCAAACTGATTGGTGACACAGGCATCGATAGTGTAATGGCCAGAATTGTGAGGGCGTGGCGCAATCTCGTTCACCAGCAACTGGTTGCCCACCACAAAAAACTCAACGCCCAATACGCCGACATAATTGAGCTTGGTCGCCAGTTTTTTGGCCAGCTCTTGCGCATTGGCTTTGATCACTTCAGAACAGCGCGCCGGGGCGATACTGACATCCAGAATGCCATTCAAATGGCTGTTTTCTGCCGTGGGGAAAGCGGCAATGTGGCCGTGCGCATCGCGCGCCAGCACGACAGACACTTCCAGGTCCAAAGGCAGCATTTTCTCCAGCACGCAGACTTCTTGCTTAAAGTCCTGAAAGGCAGCGACCGCTTGCTCACGGCTAGCAACACGCGCCTGACCTTTACCATCGTAACCGAAGCGCGCCACTTTGAGCACGGCAGGATACATCTCACCATCGGCGGGCAAGTCGCTCTCCGTCATCACCGGCACAAACGGACCCACCGGCAAGCCAGCTTCTTTAAAGAACGTTTTTTCTTTCACACGATGCTGGGCAATCGCCACCGCATCCGCGCTCGGATGCACGACGGTAGACTTAGCCAAGGTAGCCAGCGTCTCGGCCGGTACATTCTCAAATTCGGTAGAGATGGCCTGACAGGTTTCCGCCATGGTTTTCAGCGCGGCCGCATCGTCATAGGCTGCACATAAATGCACATCGGCAATCATGCCTGCCGGACTGTTCTGGTCAGGGTCCAGCACAGTGACTTTATAGCCCATCTCGTGCGCTGCGATCACAAAAAAGCGACCCAGCTGGCCGCCGCCTAACATGCCCAACATGGCAGGAGGTTGAATCACGGATGATGTCATGGTTTTTCGCTCAACTCCATTGCATGCACTTTTTCAGCTTGTTTTTTGCGGAAGGTAGTTAATTTTTCTGCTAACACCGGATCTTGATTGGCCAGCATCGCCACCGCAAACAAACCAGCATTGGCCGCACCGGCATCGCCAATGGCAAAGGTCGCCACCGGGATGCCCTTGGGCATTTGCACGATGGACAACAGGGAGTCTTGCCCTTGCAGATGTTTGGAAGGCACAGGCACACCCAACACTGGCAAGGTGGTTTTTGCTGCAACCATGCCAGGCAAATGTGCGGCGCCCCCCGCCCCGGCAATAATCACCTGAAAGCCATTGCCTGCGGCAGACTCAGCAAACTCAAACATCAGGTCTGGCGTACGATGGGCAGAGACCACGCGCGCTTCATAAGCGACACCAAAGTCTGCCAGCATTTGTGCAGCATTTTTCATCACCGGCCAGTCACTGTCCGACCCCATAATAATGGCTACCAAAGGTTTACTCATCCCGTTACCTTTTAATCAATGTGTTCACTTGTCATGCATAGATCGCTTCTGCAGCCATCTACGTTTGCTTATAACAACACCAGATTGTCCCGGTGTATCAATTCTTTTTCTTCCACATACCCCAGCACGCTTTCTATTTCACTACTGGGCTTACGTTTAATCCGTCGTACTTCATTGGCATTGTAATTGACGATGCCTCGTGCCCATTCCTTACCCGCGGCATCGACGCAAGCCACCACATCGCCGCGCTCAAACTGGCCTAGCACATCCACCACGCCAATCGGCAGCAGGCTTTTACCCTCTTTGGTCAGGACGTTCACTGCGCCGTCATCCAGCACCAATTTACCACCCACGCGCAGATGATCCGCCAGCCATTGCTTTTTAGCCAGCGTTTTCATTCTCACGGCTTGCAGGTGCGTCCCAATCGCCTCGCCCTGACTCAAACGCACCAGCACTTCCGGCTCGCGCCCTGAAGCAATCACGGTATGTGCGCCACTGTTGGCGGCACGCTTGGCGGCCAATATCTTGGTTAACATGCCGCCAGTACCCACTGAGCTGCCTGCGCCGCCTGCCATGCTTTCGAGCGCAGGATTGCCTGCGGTTTCAAAATTGATAAACACGGCATTCGGGTCTTTACGCGGATCGGCGGAATACAGGCCTTTTTGATCAGTCAGGATGATCAGCGCATCTGCTTCAATCAGATTCGCCACCAGCGCACCCAGGGTGTCGTTATCGCCGAAACGGATTTCTTCAGTCACCACCGTATCGTTTTCATTGATAATCGGGATGACATTGAGGTCTAGCAGTGTGCGCAAGGTGGAGCGCGCATTGAGGTAGCGCTTGCGGTCGGCCAGATCTTCGTGGGTGAGCAGCAATTGCGCCGTGTGCAACCCGTGTTGCGCAAAGCATTGTTCATACATTTGCACCAGGCCCATTTGGCCAACGGCCGCAGCGGCCTGCAGCTCATTGATCTCTACCGGGCGCTTTTTCCAGCCCAGTCGCTGCATGCCTTCGGCAACCGCACCACTGGAGACCAGCACAACTTGTTTGCCTTGCTTGACCAAGGCACTGATTTGCTGTGCCCAAGCGGCAATCGCCGTCTTATCCAGGCCCTGACCATTGTTAGTCACCAGGCTGGAACCCACCTTGACGATCAGGGTTTTACTGTCTTGTATGAGTGAAACGCTCATAAAACTATTCTGTGATCGGTTGGACGGGGGTCTCTTCAAGGTCACGTTGCGCACGCATCTGGTCTATATGATCCATGATGGCATAGGTCAAGGCCTGGCAACCAACACCGCTAATGGCGGAGATAGGAAATACCGGTCCATCCCAGCCATAGGCTTTAATAAAGTCAGCCACTTTTTGCGCACTGTCTTCCAGCATATCAATCTTATTCAGCACCAGCCAGCGGGGTTTGTCGTAAAGTTCTTGATCGTATTTTTTCAGCTCGTTGACGATGGCCTTGGCTTCTTGCACCGGATCGACACTCTCATCAAACGGCGCAATGTCAACCAAATGCAACAGCAAGGAGGTGCGTTGCAAATGACGCAGGAACTGATGTCCCAGTCCAGCCCCCTCCGCCGCGCCCTCAATCAGGCCAGGCACATCGGCAATCACAAAGCTGCGATTGCTATCGACCCGCACCACGCCGAGGTTAGGGTGCAATGTGGTAAAAGGATAATCGGCGACCTTGGGCTTGGCGGCAGACACCGAGCGGATAAACGTCGACTTACCGGCATTAGGCATCCCCAGCAAGCCCACATCGGCCAATACTTTCAGTTCGAAATATAACTCAAAAGCTTCACCAGGCTCACCCTTGGTACATTGACGTGGAGAACGGTTGGTACTGGTTTTAAAATGGATATTCCCCAGACCGCCGTTGCCACCTTTGGCAATCAGGACCTTCTGGCCATCAGTATTCAAATCCACCATCATTTGGCCGGTCGCCTTATCGCTGATGGTCGTGCCGACAGGCACACGCAGTATCATGTCGTCGCCCCCCTTGCCATAGCAATCCGAACCGCTGCCGTTTTCGCCACGCTCGGCTTTGAAGGTCCGTGTGTAACGGTAATCGACCAGGGTATTAATATTGCGGTCTGCAATGACAAAGATGGAACCACCACGGCCACCGTCGCCGCCATTAGGGCCGCCCATAGGCTCGTATTTCTCACGGCGGAACGTGGCAACACCGTTGCCGCCGTCACCGGCGTAGACTTTGATGGTCGCTTCGTCAATAAACTTCATGATTCAATTTGCCTTTAAGCGCATTACTGCGTAACTCGGTGCTCAAAACCTGTGTGTATTGCAAGCTTGGGCCTACCGTGCGCCTTGCACTGCATCTTAAAATTTCTCACTGCGCGCGGACAATCCAGCGCACAACCATACAAGGCTACAATCTGATAACTATAAAGTAAAAAGCCCCGTCAAGCGACAGGGCTTTTTTCATAAAAGTGCGATTAGACCGCTTCGATGCTCACGGTATGACGCTTCAATGCGCCTTTTACAGCAAATTTAACTTTGCCTTCTACCAGTGCATACAGGGTGTGATCTTTGCCCATGCCAACGTTTTCACCAGCGTGCATTTTAGTCCCGCGCTGACGCACGATGATGCTACCCGCGTTGACAACTGTTTCACCGAAGGCTTTAACGCCCAGGCGTTTGGCTTGTGAGTCGCGACCGTTACGTGAACTACCGCCTGCTTTTTTGTGTGCCATGTTTGATTCCTTATTCTAGCAATCTGCTCTACTCAAGCAGAACGTGCTTATTTTGCTGAAATAGTGTCGATTTGAATTTCTGTGTAGCTCTGACGATGACCTTGCGTCTTGCGGTAGTGCTTACGACGACGCATTTTGAAGATCATCACTTTGTCACCACGGCCATGTGAAACCACTGTGGCATTCACTTTTGCACCAGCTACCAACGGTGCACCAATCGTAGTTGTCTCGCCGTCTGCAATCAACAACACTTTGTCGATCACTACTGTGGAGCCAACGTCGCCAGTCAATTTCTCAACTTTTACTTTGTCACCAGCGGCTACTTTGTACTGTTTGCCACCTGTTTTAATCACTGCGTACATAATAATGCCTTAAACATCGCCTTTTAAAGAACCCGCAATTATACGCAATTTATTCGGGAATGCAAATATATTTATGCATCATTTCAATCGCGTGCAGGAACGGTGGATGGCAGCCAGCGCTGGCACCAAAGCGGCTAGTTTACCCTAGATCGCCAGTGACGAATACTGCCACGTGTGTAATAGCGGTAGACTGCAAACACGCACATGAGCAACTCCTCTTCCAGCACGGGATCTATCTGCTTGCCCATTTGCATGTCCGCCACCCGATACACCGGTTGCATTTCCAGATTATTCAGCGAGCTCAAAGGCTGAAATCGCACATTGAGCAGAACCCGGCTGTGTTGTATTAATTGCACGGTAAACATATCTTGCACGGCAAGCTGTAACGACCGACCATCTCGCAATGTGACACCGTACAGCTTTTTGTTGTGCTGAGTCATTTGCTCAACCCCCGTATTAATTTCCCCTGTGTCAGTCATTGGTCCTGCCGCCTGCTGAAAAGGTCAAGCTTAACGCCTACGCTGGTTGCATCACAGAGGCAGTTTGCTTTAAATTGACCATATCAGATAACCTCCCTGTCAGGACCATGGCTTGAAAAAATACGAAATGATTGCCGAAGAGATCGCCAGTGCAATTCAGCAAGGCTTGCTCAAGCGGGGAGACAAACTGCCTTCTATCCGGCACATCCAGGCCAGCAAACAGGTGAATGCTTCGACCGTGTTTCAGGCATATTATCTGCTGGAGGCCCGCGGCCTGATTGTGACGCGCCCGCGCTCTGGTTACTATGTGGCGGGGCCGTTACGCAGCGAGCGCCTGCTGCCACAAGCAGCTCACAATGCCAGCCACCCGACCAAACTGCAAGTCAGCGATCTGGTGTTCACGTTGCTGGAGCGTATCAAAGACCCGCAACAAATCCCGTTTGGCTCGGCGTTCCCAAGCCCGTCCCTGTTCCCGCTTGCCAGACTGGCCGACCATATGGCCAGCACGGTGCGGCGCATGCAGCCCCAACTGACCGTCAGTGATATCGGCCAGGGCGATGTCGAGCTGCGGCGGCAGATCGCCTTACGCTACCAGCTGGACGGCAAGCCGACGGATCCGCATGAGATCGTGGTGACCAATGGCGCCATGGAAGCACTGAACTTATGCCTGGCCGCGGTCACGCAACCGGGCGATAGCGTGATCATCGAATCGCCCAGTTTTTATGCCGCGTTGCAAGCCATCGAGCGCATGGGGCTGAAAGCCATCGAGGTGCCTAGTGACCCTGAGCTGGGCATAGACCTGGTGGCACTTGAGCAAGCAATCCTTCAGCATCACCCCAAAGCGTGCTGGCTCATGACCAATTTTCAGAACCCGACCGGCAGCCTGATGCCGGAGCCGAAAAAACAGGCGCTGGTGGCCCTGATTACCCGTCACCGGTTACCGCTGATTGAGGATGACGTCTACCGCGAATTGTATTTTGGCAAACAGCGGCCTTTACCGGCCAAGACTTGGGACAACGACGGCTGGGTCATGCATTGCAGTTCATTTTCAAAATCGCTCGCGCCCGGATACCGCGTCGGCTGGGTTTCCGCCGGGCGCTTCAGCGAAACCATCACGCGCCTCAAACTCTCCACGACCCTGGCGACCTCGATTCCGGCACAGCTGGCCCTGGCCAGCTATCTGGCGAAAGGCGGTTACGACAAACACTTGCGCCAACTGCGTCACCAGCTCATGTTGCAACAGTTGCAGTTCACCCAAGCCATCCATCAATCCTTTCCTGCTGAGGTGCGCTACACCCTGCCGCAAGGCGGCTATTTCTTATGGCTGCAACTGCCCGGCCATCAGGATAGCCTCGGGTTGTTTCAGCAAGCCATCCAGCACAATATCAGCCTCGCCCCTGGACACTTGTTTTCCTCGCAACAGCAATATGCCGGATATGTGCGCCTGAACTATGGCCACCCACTCAATGCAGAGCACAGGCAGGCGATAGAGACTCTGGGGCAGTGGATGCAATAGCCAACGAACAACCCAGCCCATCTGATATGGTTTTTTATTTAAAAACTGAATCTGTTTAAAATAACCTCCAGCCTCTACACTGCACACGTCTTCATCAAGATTGAGTGCCTGTATGACCGTCTCTCGTAGCAAACCCGTGATCCCGATTGTGGCTGCCCCTGCCAGCGAACAAACGATTTCGCTGTATCAGAAAACCAGCAAAGTCTACCCGCGCAGTGTCAGCGGCTATTTTAAAAACTGGCGCTGGTTCATGATCTGGGCCACACAACTGGTGTTTTACGGTTTGCCCTGGCTGCAATATGGCGGCCGCCAGGCGTTCTTGCTCGATATTGATACGCATCGCTTTTATCTGTTTGGCCTGGTGATCTTTCCACAGGACCTGTTTTATCTGGCCATGCTACTGATCATTTGTGCGGTCGGATTATTTTTGTTTACAGCGGTGGCAGGCCGGCTCTGGTGTGGCTTTTCTTGCCCGCAGTCGGTGTATACCGAAATTTTCTTATGGATGGAACGCCGCATAGAAGGCGACCGCCTGGCCAGGCAAAAGCTGGATGCCCAACCCTGGGGGCTACGCAAAACTGGCCTCAAATTAAGTAAACACTCGGTCTGGCTCGGCTTTTCACTGATCACCGGCTTGAGTTTTGTCGGCTACTTTACGCCCATCCGCGAGCTTGTCACTGACCTCACGCAATGGCAGTTGGGTGGCTGGTCCTGCTTCTGGCTTGGCTTTTACAGCCTGGCGACCTATGGCAATGCTGGCTTCTTGCGCGAACAGGTATGCAAACATATGTGCCCCTATGCGCGCTTTCAGAGTGCGATGTTTGATAACCACACTCTGATCGTCGCCTATGACAGTGCGCGTGGCGAACCGCGCGGTCACCGCGCCAAGGGTCAGGACTACCAATCACAAGGACTGGGCGCTTGCATCGATTGCAGCATCTGCGTACAGGTGTGCCCGGTAGGCATTGATATCCGCAATGGACTGCAATATGAATGCATTAGTTGCGGCCTGTGTATTGATGCCTGCAATGACGTGATGGACAAAATGCACTATCCGCGTGACCTGATTCGTTTTTCTGCGGCCGGCGCCACAGACCAGCACGCGCTCAGTTCCCATTTATTGCGTCCACGCGTACTGATTTACAGCAGTTTATTTGTCTTGATGATCGCCTGGCTGGGATACGGCTTGCTACACAAACCGGATTTCAAGGTCGATATCATGCGTGACCGCAACATCCTATACCGAGAAACCAGCCAGGGCATCGAAAACGCTTACCAGCTGCACCTGACCAATGCCACCGAGCACCGCGAAAGCTATCAATTACGTGCAATTGGTCTGGATGGCTTGCAGATCGAAAGTGAGCAAACACTGACTGCGCAACCGACGGAGGAAGTCCTGGTGCCGATGAGCCTGCTGGCCCCTGCCGGCAACCAACGTGGCAGCCAACGCATCCAGATAGAGGTGACTGCCTTATCCAGCGGCGAAAAAGTCAGCACGGATAGCACCTTCTACCAGCCCTGACCTGACAGCACCCCTTGCCCGCGTACCATGGCTGACCTACCCTCTTTAGTCAGCCAAATCGAGTACGCGGGTCTTTTTATGCGCCAGCATTTTCAGTAGCAGTTTGTAACTATCCAGATCAAACTTGAGCGCTGTGGTTTGCGCACGCAAGGCATTTAAACTTTCATCGTCTTCTGCCACGCCCAGATAGACCCAGTGCTCAAACACATGAATCTGACGCAGATCATGCTCCAGGTCATATTCCTCAATGCCAATCTTGCCACGATAGGGCCAGACTTTCAGCTTGTGTGCCATCAGCGCCTGTTGTACGCGCAGAGCATGCATTTCTGGCGACTCCTGTCCACAGCATACGCCTTTGCAGCGCCTGAGCTGAAAGGCAAAACAAGGCCCGCTGCGGCCGGGTTCCAGCCCCAGGGCCTTGACACATAAATGACTGAGTTCAGCAATCTTGCGCAAGGTTTCTACAGCCTGGCGCTTGCTTCTAAAAGTGCCAAACAAATGGGACATCTGGCTAGGATCAATCTCATCCTCATGCACCAGCCTGACTAAAGGTTGCGCGGCCGGATCAATCTGCCAGCTGCATAAAGAGCGTTCTCGGCGAAGCTGACGGTTATAAATGGGCTGCCGCTCCTTGACCAGCCGCGACTCCAGCAACAAGGCACTGAACTCACCGGCGGTCGCGATCCATTCAAAACGCTTCATCTCCTGCGTCATGCGCATCTCCTTGGTGGAGGCATGATCGCTGCTAAAATGCGACAGCACGCGTGCGCGCAGATTGACACTTTTACCGATATACAGGGGCAAGTCATTCTCGCCATAAAACAGGTAGACACCCGGCGCCTCAGGCAACTCGCCCACCAGGCTGGCATCAATATGCGGTGGCAGGGTTGGGGCTGACATGAGTTTAAGCGCGGCAGCTTTCACTGCCTCTTCGCCAAGCTCTCGACGCGCATCGTTGAGCATGACCAGTATCGCCTCCACATCGCCCATGGCGCGGTGTCTGGCCAGGCCAGTGATCTGGTGGCGTGCCACAATCGCATCTATGCCATGACTATAATGTTGCGGATAAAGCAATCGTGACAGCTTGACCGTACACAATACTTTTTGCCGCAAGGTGATGCCTATGCGCTTGAATTCGGTCTTTAAAAACCCATGATCAAAGCGTACATTGTGTGCCGCCAACACCGTGCCCTCGAGAAAAGCAAGCAAGGTGTCTGCGACCTCGGCAAACGTTGGCGCCTCTGCCACCATGCCGTCATTGATGCCTGTCAGCGATTGAATAAACGGCGGGATAGGCTGTTGCGGATTGACCAGTGTTTGCCAGCGTGCCGTTTCGACGCCGTGGTCAAAACGCACCAGCGCAATTTCGGTAATCCGGTCTTTGAGTGGTGTGGCCCCGGTGGTTTCGAGGTCAAGAAAAGTGACAGAGGGCAACATCAGGCAGGCAAGCAATCACAAATGCAACATAAGAAATTTCATGGCCTTTATTTTAGCCCAGAAAGAGTGTTTTAGCGGCCTTCAATTGAGACGCATTGCAAGGCTGCTGTAAGCTCACTACGATAAGATTTAACGATTATTATGTAACATTAGTTACATACTCCTACACGACAACTATGGACACCCTCGATAAATGGTGCTGTAATTGTCTTTATACATATTAATGACAATATAATTTTAACTATGCCAAATTTATACTTAGAAAATCAATTATGTTTTTCGTTGTATTCCGCTACTCATGCTTTATTGCGGTCTTATAAGCCTGACCTTGATAAGTTAAATCTGACTTATCCGCAATATCTGGTTCTGGTCGCCTTGTGGCAATACAAACAGCTCTCAATTAAAGAAATTGCAGAGAAGTTATTACTGGAGCCTGCTACGATTACGCCTGTGGTCAAACGACTGGAAGTCAAAAAACTGACCAAGCGTACCCGCCAGAAAGATGATGAGCGCGTAGTAATTGTCAGCCTAACTGAAGAAGGTCAAGCCTTGCGTAGCAAACTGTCAACCGTGCAAAAGCGCGTGGCCTGCGATACCGGCCTGTCTAATGATGACTTTGATGGGCTCAACAAAACATTGAGCAATTTGACTAAAAACGTTTCTGCCAAAATCCCTGGCTAAGCACACACGGGACTCTCGCCCAAACAAAAAAGCTGTGATGACATTCATCACAGCTTTTTTATTGCCGCCAGGAATAACCGCCTAGTCAGGCATATTGAGCTGGCGCATAAAGGCGCGAAATGATCCTTGAGACGCTTGTAACGCCTGTAGTTTGCTGAGTGACTCAGAGAGCGCATCACTCATCACCGCCAGCGCGTCTTCATCAAGCCGCAAACTCATGGCACCTATTTCCAGTTCAACCGTACGGTGGGTTTCACAATAGTGCACGCGAAACCCGCTTTGGCCGGACAATAATATTCTTTTACACATCATGTTTTCTTTCTACCATTCGTCGATCAGGGTTCATCCATCAGCACCAAAAGCGCGCGCTTAGCTGGTCGCCAGTGCCGGGCTGGCCTGCTCATGTTCATTGACTAGCAGGGTCCAGTGCACGCACATGCGGCGCGACACGTGACAAATGAGGTCGGAATCCGCGTATTCTGGCGCAGCCAATGTTTCAGCTAGCCGCAACGCCTGCTTGGCCAAGTCATAGGTGGGTTTTTTGATATATAACGTCGCCACATATAGCAGCGAGGCCATCACAGACTCGGCATCGGGCAAGCTGGGGTCATAACGCATGGCAGGCATAGTCATGGTTTGCATAGTGTGTTCTCCTCTCTAAACCGTCATCGCAATCTCGGTCTGCATCACAATCCGTGCCGCCGCCTTGCGCAACATTTCATTAATCACAATAAAGCTGTCTGCTTCAAACTTGAGCGTAGTCCCGCCCACTTCGAGCTCCACCATGTCTGATGACTGGTGATAAAGTACTTTGCATGCGGTGTTGCCGGCCAGCATGGTTTTACCCACAACAGTTTGACGTTTCATCACAAGCCTCCTTTAGCTGATTGAAATTAAATGATAATGATTATCATTTATAAAGTCAACCAAAATGACAGCAGGCGTGATAGCGGTGGTAAATAAGGGCCAGAGATCGTGCGATTAGCGATTAGTGATGGTGCGGGTAGGCCAGCAAGAATGCGGTGGCATCCTCGACTTGCATGGGTTTGCTTAACAGGTAGCCTTGCATTTCATCACAGCCTTGCGCCTGCAAAAAGGCTTGTTGTTCAGGCGTTTCCACCCCTTCGGCAATGGTTTTCAGGCCCAGGCTGCGCGCCAGTTGAATGATGGCAATGACAATGGCCTTGTCTTCATCATCGGTGGTGAGGTCGCGCACAAAAGACTGATCGACCTTGAGCTTATAGACCTTGAATTTTTTGAGATAACTTAAAGACGAATAGCCAGTCCCGAAGTCGTCAATCGACAGCCGTACGCCTAGCGCGTTGAGCGCATCCATCATGGTCACCGCCCCCATGGGGTTCTCTAGGGCTACACCTTCGGTCAGTTCAAGCTCTAGGCAATCTGGTGCCACGTCATAGCGCTCAAGCGTGCTTTTCACCAGCGCAGGTAATTTGGGATCACGGAACTGAATACTGGAGAGATTGACCGAGACCGTCATCTTGTCTAATCCCAGCTGCTGCCAACGCTGAATTTGCTGCGTCGCCTGTTCCAGTACCCAGCTACCAATGGCAATAATCAGCCCGTTAGACTCCGCCAGTGGAATAAACTCTGCAGGCGAGATAAAGCCCAACTGTGGATGCTGCCATCGCAACAACGCCTCCACGCCAACCAACTGCCCATTCTCCAGTGCAATTTGTGGCTGGTAATACACTGCCAATTGCCCCAGGGCAATGGCGTGACGCAGGCCATTCACCAATTGCAAATTGCGCGCCGTTTGCAATTGCATATGATTGCTAAAGAAACGGAAACTGTTACGACTCTCCTGCTTGGCGCGATACATGGCGACATCCGCATTGCGTTGCAGGCTTTCCATATCCAACCCGTCATCAGGATAAATCGCCACGCCAATTGAGGCCGTGATCGTTAACTCATACTGGTCAATAATCACAGGCAGCTCAACCACCTTGAGCAGGCGCTCGACCATGTCCTTGGCCATCGCCTGATCGGCCTCAGTCAGCAGAAAGACAAACTCGTCACCGCCCAGGCGGCAAATCGTATCTTGCGGGCGCACCATGGCCTGAAAGCGCTTGGTGAGTGCCACCAGCAGATTATCGCCATAGCGATGGCCCAGACTATCATTCACGTCCTTAAAGTGGTCCAGGTCGAGAAACATCAACGCAAACTGCCCATCCTGATCCCAGGCTTTTTCGATTTCAGCCATCACGCGCTCGGTGAGCAGGTTGCGATTCGGCAGCCCGGTCAAGGCGTCATAATTAGCCAGAAATCGAATGCGTTCCTCAGCCTGTTTTCGCGTGGTAATGTCGCGGATAAACGCGCTGTAATAACGATCGTCGTCGCGCTCGATTTCAACAATCGTCAGCTCGATCGGAAACTCCTGACCATCGCGCCGGATCGCCGTGATCTCAATCAACTTACCCAGCAGCGTAGATTGGCCGGTTTGCTGCAAGCGCAGCATGCCCTGATGATGCGCCTCCCTGTAAGCGGAAGGGACAATGACCTCGCCCAGATCGCGTCCCATGACATCAGCTCGCGCATAGCCAAACAGTTGGCTGGCCGCCCGATTCCACTCTACAATCCGCCCGGCCTGATCAATATTCACAATCGCATCCAGCGCGTTTTCAAGCACAAGCTGCGCGCGCTGCTCACTGATCTGCAAATCCCGCCTAAAAGCCGTGCGCTGCGCCTCTACCGCAAAGCGGTCCAGCGCAAAATCAATATTGGCCGCCATGTCCTTGAGTAAATGCTGGATATTTTCATGAAACGCCTGCGGCTGCTGGGCATACAATGCCAGGCAACCTATCACCCGGCCTTCTGTATGCAACGGTAAAAAAGCGGCTGAATGCCAATTGAACTCCTTGGCTTTGTCATGCCAGGGCGCGGTGACCGGATGCGTTTGGAAATGCTGCACCCAGTAAGGATGGTCTGACACAATCGCCAACCCACAAGGTCCTCTGCCACTGACCTGTGAAGGATCTGCCGTAATGGTCAGCTGATCGAGATACTCAAGCCCTGAACCATAAGCACTCGCCACCCGAACCTGCTTGGTATCATGATCCAGCTCACCGACCCAGACCAGATTCGCGTGGCCCAGATGTACAATAATGCGACAAATCTGGTCGAACAGCGCCTGTTGATTCTGGCTTTGAATAATTAACTGATTACACTGACTTAAAGCCATGTAGAGCTGATTCAGCTGCCTATGCTGCGCGCTGGCTTCAGCCTGCTGTGCCTCCACACGTCGCTTGAAGAGCACTTGCTGGCGCCAGGCCAACCAGCCGCCCACACTCCACACCACTAGGCCGATCACCAGAAGCAAACTGACAGAACCCGCCTCGGCAGAAAAATCATCGCCCGTCGCCAAATATAGGCAACACAATAGAACACACAAGCCTATCAGCCATATCATTCTGATAAGCGCGCCCTGCCCTGCGAATATGTTTTTTTGTGCAGTCATGGATGTCCAGCTTAAGCCCCCGCACATTAATTTAAGGGAAGTGACTAAAATCAATTCGCCAATTACACAGATAAACATCCGACAAATTGATTGATACAGATGAATCAGTGATACAGACCGGCCAGACATCAACACGACCAGACAAGTTTAAGACAGGGGTATGGCGCGAAATACAAACATCACCAGACCAACAATTACCCCAGCAAAGATGCTAATACAAGCGTTTAAAAATAACCAGCCCATCCCCTGCATGCAACACATGTCACCACTAGACCTCAAGCGCGGGAATCATCCCCAAACCGCATTAAACCAGATATATTTATAATCATAAAAACAACTCGGGGGCACACAATGGACTTTAAAGTATTCTCGGCATTCTATTTAGTACCACTCATTATCTCCGCCATCGGCTCGCTGATTGAATTCAGAAACTGCGAATTCAACACTCCCAGGCACGCCCTGGGCAAAGCCTTCTTCCTCACCTTCAGAAGTATGGTGCCCGTCCTCAATATCTTCTCCGCCATCCTCTACTTAATGACCTGCGGCGCCTACACCTGGAAAAAGTGCACCCTGAGCAAAAAACAGTGAGCCAAAAACAAAAAGACCCAAGGCACACACCCTGGGTCTTTTATCTCTCGTGGCGACCATCCGCCCACACGCTTATCTGGACATCACTGACTGAATCAAGTGTTTATTTTCTGACGGCACATCCAGAAACTCCAAATTGGTCCTGAATCCCCGCATCCCGCACAAGGATGAAAAAACCACTCGACAGTTAAACCTGTATTTGCGCAAGCCAGACTCAGCCGCCACCGGAATCTCCACATCACACACCTGCCCCGGCTTGTAATACTTATCCGCAAACAGGCTCATGCCGCTCATGGAAATATCGTGGGTAACTGCAGTATAAGCGCGTCCAGTACTATCAATTAACTGAGACTTTTTGCGCCACAAACGACGGTTTACGTCAGATGAATTGTTGTACAAACTACTGAGAGACATAATGCGAAAAACGTCAAAAACATTTACTTAATTGACCAATATTTTATTAAGGATTTTTGATCTGAGCAAGAGAAGTCACTCAAATCAAATCCTATTCATTTGGCTTTGAAATTACATCAAAAAACCCCCTTGAGACGCTGCTTACTTATTACATTAACTCGCCAAGTTTTTATTCCACTCCTCTAACCAACGCAAAGTCTCAACCTCATCCATTGGATCGGCAAAATAATGTCCTTGACCAATTTTACAACCTAGCTCTCGCAAACCAATCGCTGCAATATCACTTTCTATGCCTTCTGCAATAGTCACTACAACCGAACAAGACCCAGTTCTAATTTCACCATCTACGCTATCTGAGTCTCTCGTTGTGAGTGGCTCACTCAATTTTCAAGCCTCTTATTAGAGCCAGCCACTCCCCCTGGACAAATACCACCCCCCCCGCCAAGCCAGCATAACGGCCAACGATTGCCGCCGGGATTACCGTCGTATCAGTCAGCCCCTGATTGTCAGGCTATGGCTCAAGACGTGAGACTATGGGCAGGGTTTGGGGCTGCGAGTAGGTGAGTTTTGTTAAGAAGTTGAGATGAGACTCAAGCCCTAATGGCCAAGTGCCTTAAGAAGGAACTGAAAATCTGCGCGCTGATACTCTCGGTAGCTGGGATCAGAAGCGTCATTAGGTCGCCAATGAACGATTTGTTCGCTCACATAGCCGCAACTGAGATATTCTGCGTCCTGTCCTCCGCCCAACCCACGAAGATACATACCAATTACCCCTCCGCCAAACACAATATCTTTGGTAGAAGCGATAACTGCACGATCCGAAATACGCTCGACTTTATGTGTTATATGGAAAATTGGTCGCCAAGACTTCTTTTCTATGGTGGTAACCAAAGAATACTTACTTAGAATTATTTTTGAATTTTCGGAACTACTGACAAAACGACGGGTGACATTATTCGATCCTTGCCAACCATCAGGTTCCTCATAATAACGAATGCCATGCGCCATGAGATCGCTCAACGGGACATTAATAAACTTTTGTAGCGACAGGGTACTCAATCTATCGCCTGCCAACAAAAATCCCTCTTGAGGCCCCACCCACTGAGGGATGTAAGCTTGCATTGGCGGTGTACAAGAGTGACGAAATTCTACTACTGACAATCCGACCCAAGCGATAGGCAACGCAATTAGTACTGCAGCAGTTCCAAAGCCTAGAGCTGTGCTATGAGTCCGTTTTCTGACGATAATTCCCGCATTTCGTGCAAAGAAAAAAATTGCCACAGGAAGAGATAACAAAAACGCAAAGTACAGGAGCAAAGAGATAAGAGAAAACATACTTTATTTTGAGGGCCAAAGCCCTATCCTCTATTATTCATTATTAGTTTACCTCACCACAAAACAAAAAAGACCCAAGGCGTTATCCTCAAGCCTCTCATAATGACCTGCCCACCTAACAATCGAATCTGAATATCAACGGTAAGCCGCTCCCGCTTGGACAAATCCCAACTCCCACGCCAAGCCAACTTAACGGCCAACGATTACCACCGGGATCACCGTCGTATCAGCCAGCCCCTGATTGCATGGCTATGGCTCGAGACGTGCGACTATGCGCAAGGTTTGAGGTTGCAAGTGGGTAAGTTTCGGGGTGTAAACTGAAAGTGCGACTCGACGACCTGACCAGTCCGATACTGCCCACTTAGCCGACCCAGATGAGATTAAACTCTTTTTCTTCTCTCGTTATTTTGTAGACAATGGTATTGTTATTTTCTTTACCAACTGCCAGAAGCATACTATCTGCTATATGAATATTCATTCGAAATATGTACATTTGATTGTGCTCAATATTATGGTTGTTATGCTTCCAAGCTGCGCAATTAAAGCGCGACCATACACACCAACAGATACCGGTGATGTGTCTTACCTTCGAATCGTCAGTCCACCTGGATATGAATTACCAGAAACTACTTATGTTTATACATATAAAAGCCCGGACTCTTGTAAAGGACGCTACTATCTACAGGGGTTTAAGTGGATTGATAAATCTTCTTTTAGCTATATAAAAATCAATAGCGGTGAAGTATTTGCTCTTTCGTTGCAGCCTTTTTGGCTTGGAACTAATTATGGCAGTCGTGGCTGTCATGTTGGGGTGTCTTTTACACCTCAGAGAAACCGATATTACACAGCAATATTGAAAGCAAAGCGGGAAGATGATTATTGTTATGTAGCTATAAGATCTTCTGAGTATCCTAATAGTGAGCTAATCGATGTTCCCACAGAAAGAAAAGAAATGGGCGGCTCCCCAATGGATGAAGACAGCAGCTTTTGTAAGTGAAGTATACATACGTCAGTAATAATCCAGCACTAATGACCCGCCCCCAGTTTACCTCTCCCTGCAAAAAAGACCCAAGGCGTTAACGTTGAGTCTCCAATATAACCAGTACTGACCACTTTACAATCGAAGCTGAGTATCAACGCTAGTCACTTCCGTCAGTACAAATCCGACTTTCCACACTAAGCCAACATAACGGCCAGCGATAGCCACATGGACTAACGTGTCGTATCAGCCAGCCCTTGATTGCATGGCTAAGGCTCAAGACGTGCGACTATCGGCAGTTAACAAGGATATGAAGTAAGTTGCAAAAAACCTTTCCAAACTGTAAAACAGAGTTTTGATAACCGACTGCAGCCCAACTATGAATATTCAAGAACTATTTGAATTAACTCATGCTGCCAAATTACGTATTCACTCAATTACAAGTACGGTAGCTTATGCGATTGCAGCCTTAGAACGTGACCCAGCTCCGATCTTTCAACTTGGCACTGTTGTACGCATGGGCTTGTCGGATGAGGAAGTGAGTGATCCAGCTACCATCGAGATTATGAGATGGGAATACAGAGTATGGATTATAGGTCATGCTCTGGCAGACATTTCTGAATCTATTGCAACATTACTCAATGAAATTGTTAAGCTTGAAAGTGCACTGCTCGGTTACGAAGATCAATTTATTCGTTTTGAGCGTTTAGGACTAGATCGAAAGCTACATGCTCTTCCAAAGTTAATTTTGGATGAAGACTATGTAGCAGCAATAGACTCAATTACTAAAGCACGGAATTGTTTAATACACCGACACGGGATCATCGGATCTAGTGATTGCAATGGAAATCAGGAGCTAATACTAACTTGGCGCGGGATAATAGTTTCTAAGACTGGACCTCATGGCGAAGATGAGATCGAATTTGAACCATCATATCGCGGTCCTGCTGCTGCTTCACCTAATGGATTGGTAAAACTTTTAATATCAAGTGTTACAAGAAAATTTCCATTAGGATCAAGACTGAATTTCGAACCAAATGATTTATGTACATTGGCTTGGTGTTTGGGCGGAATAATTTTACAGATAGAAACCGAAGTTAAAAGGCTAATTGAAGAAGGTGGAGCTACAGAACAGACAGTTCAAGTAGCTGGCGAACCATTTGCGATTGTTAAATGGCAAAAGACTAAAGACAACGAAAACTCTCTTATCATTGAGAATATTGGTGATTCAGATGCTTTGGGTAGCATTGATAATTTTAATAATACTCAGTTTGAATTCAATCTTAGAACACCTGTGACACTCATACTTAAAGAACCATCTGGCAATCCATTCAGGGTGTTTTACAAATCAAAAGCAGGCAATGGGAAAATATTCTTCGTGTTAATAAATTATGAAGATAAGACGACTATTACAGAAATAGTGAAAAACTGAAATCTGAAACTCTGAGTCCCGTTCGGCATTGAGAAAAGAAAAACGGCTCACATTTCTGCGAGCCGTCTTTTATATTTTGGTAGGGTGTGCGGGGATCGAACCCACGACAAACGGATTAAAAGTCCGCTGCTCTACCAGCTGAGCTAACACCCCATCTGTTTCTTGTCTGCCGCTTTGTTTTGCGTCAAATTTGAAAGAACGCGATTATGGGGGATGAATTAAATTTGGTCAATGCTGTTTTGGCTTTTTTTGTATAAAAAGTTTATTTTTTTATTCATCCCGATTTTTTGCTTTACATTCCGGGGAATTTTCCGCCCATCATGCCGCCCATGCCCCGCATCAGCTTGGCCATGCCACCTTTGCTGAACATCTTCATCATCTTTTGCGTTTCTTCAAATTGATTGAGTAGGCGATTGACGTCTTGCACTTGCACACCGCTCCCGGCGGCGATCCGTTTTTTGCGTGTGGCTTTAATCAGCTCGGGTTTTCGGCGCTCTTCTGCCGTCATGCTATTAATGATGCCTTCGATGCGGCGCATGGATTTATCCACGTCGTCGGTGTTGATCTTTTGCGCCATGCCGGAAATCTGGCTGGGCATTTTGTCCATGAGTGACGCCATGCCGCCCATTTTGCGCATTTGCAGCATTTGCGCTTTAAAGTCTTCGAGGTCAAACTTGGCGCCAGACTTGATTTTGTCGGCGACTTTTTGCGCCTCGGCCATGTCGACCTTTTTATGCGCTTCTTCAATCAGGCTTAAGACATCGCCCATGCCCAAGATACGGCCCGCCATGCGGTCTGGGTGGAATGGCTCCAGGCCATCCACTTTTTCACTCACACCGATAAACTTGATCGGCTTGCCGGTGACGTGACGCACCGAGAGCGCAGCACCGCCGCGTGCATCGCCGTCCAGCTTGGTGACGATGACGCCGGTAAGCGGCAAGGTTTCGCCAAACGCTTTGGCGGTGTTGACGGCATCCTGGCCTTGCATGGCGTCGACCACAAACAAGGTCTCAGTGGGCTTGAGGTAGGCATGCAGGTCTTTGATTTCGGCCATCATGGCTTCATCAATGGCTAAACGACCGGCCGTATCAAAAATCACCACATCGTAGTAATTCTTTTTGGCTTGATCCATGACCTGCGCAGCAATGTCCAGCGGCTTTTGCTGCGGGTTGGAATCAAAGCAGTCGATCTCGAGCTGTTTGGCCAGCGTTTGCAGCTGGGTAATCGCCGCAGGGCGGTAGACGTCGGCACTGGCCAGCAGGACTTTTTTCTTTTGCTCTTTGAGCAGCTTGGCCAACTTGCCTGAGGTAGTGGTTTTACCTGCCCCCTGCAAACCTGCCATCAAAATCACCACAGGCGGCACGGCGGCCAGGTTAAGGCCGACGTTGGCTTTACCCATGAGCTCTGTCAGCTCGTCGTTGACCACTTCAATCACGGCTTGGCCTGGCGTCAGGCTTTGCAGCACTTCGCGGCCATTGGCGCGTTCTTTGACGCGGGCAATAAAGTCTTTAACTACTGGCAGGGCCACGTCGGCCTCCAGCAGGGCCATGCGGACTTCGCGCATGGCATCGGCAATATTGTCTTCAGTCAAACGGGCTTGGCCGCGCAGGTTTTTAATCACGCCCTGCAAACGGCCGGTCAGGTTTTCCAGCATGGAAGGCCTTTCTTTCATCATTCATGAAAATTGAATAAAGTGATTTTACATCATGGCGGGGCAACCCTTGCAATAAAGCGCATGCATCCGGCGTTTGCGCGGCAGTAACCCTAGGCGAATGCAATGAGTTTTGCCATAATGCCAAGCATGACTCAACACCTGCTCCCTTACCTGATTGTCGCGTTTGTCTATATGGCGGTGGCGCTCGATTACTGGCGCATTGCCAAACAGGGCAAACCGGTCGACGAAAATGCTTTTCCGTTTCAACTGCACGGCGCGATGGTGGCGCTGGGGCTGGTCATGCATGGCGGCCTGCTCTATCGGGATATGTTTGCTATCGGCTCAGTCAATTTGGGGGTGTATTACGCGCTGTCGGCGATTTTATGGCTGACGGTGTTGATTTACTGGGTGGCCGATTTAAAACATTCATTACACAGCTTGCAGGCCTTCGTCTTGCCGCCTGCCGCGCTTTGCGTGCTGATGCCAGGCTTTGCGGTGACAGACTATTATGTGGATACCCACGGCTTCACTCTGTTTAACCTGCATATCCTGATCGCCATACTGGCTTACAGCCTGTTTACCTTTGCGGCGCTGCATGCGTGCCTGATGCGCATGGCCGAGCGCGCCTTGCATCAAAAAAACAGCTGGCTGGCGCTACAAGGATTTCCACCGTTACTGGTGCTGGATGCGCTGCTGTTTAAAGTGTTGCACGTGGGCTTTGTCTTGCTGACGATTACCTTGATCAGCGGCATGCTGTTTAGTGAAGAAATTTTCGGCAAACCCTTGCAGTTCAACCACAAAACCGTGTTTTCGATTGCCTCATGGATGATCTACGCCTGGCTGCTGTTTGGGCGCTTTAAATATGGCTGGCGGGGCAAAGTGGCCACCCGCTGGACGCTGGTGGGCTTTGTCTTGCTGCTGCTGGCGTATATAGGTAGCCGTTTTGTGTTACACGTGGTGCTGGGGCGCTAACTATTAAGCGCCTGCCAGCATACACGGCTCTTATTAGTTTCGCAGACTGATGATAGGCCAGCCTTGGTCTTGCGCGTAGGCGGTAAGCGTAGGGTCCGAATCCACAGCGACCGGATTGGTCACCAGTTTCATGAGTGGCAAATCGTTGTGTGAGTCACTGTAAAAATAACTTTTCTCAAAATCGGCCAGTGATTGGCCACGTGCCGCCAGCCATTCGTTCAGACGGGTCACCTTGCCCTGCTGAAAACTGGGCGTGCCACTGACACCGCCGGTATATTGCCCGTCCACCATCTCAGGGTCGGTGCCGATCAGGTGTTCAATGCCATAAGCGGTGGCAATTGGCTTGGTGACAAAGCTGTTAGTCGCGGTAATGATCATGCACAAATCACCGTTGGCTTTGTGCTGGTTGACCAGGTTTTGTGCTTTTTGCGTCATCATCGGGCGGATAACGTTGGTCATATATTTTTTGTGCAGCTCATCCAGAAACGCTTTGGGATGTTGCGACAAAGGCTGCAACTGGAACTTGAGAAAAGCATAAATATCCAGACAGCCGTTTTTATAGTCTTCGTAAAACTGCTCGTTGCGCGCCTTGTGCTGCGCGCCATCCAGCAGGCCTTCGCCAATTAAAAACACGCTCCAGTTATAGTCACTATCCCCTGCCAGCAGGGTGTTGTCCAAGTCAAATAAGGCCAGGTTTTGTTTCATCACGCTTCATTTCTTTAATCAACATTAAACAATCTGTTCATCGGGCACGGCTTCTTTGGTTGCCGTCAGCACTAAAAAGACGCCGACCAGAATCACGGCCAGCGAAATATATTCCATGAGGTATATCTGTTCGTCGGCAAACCAGACGCCAACGACAAAGGCGACCACCGGATTGACAAAGGTGTTGCTACTGGCGACCAGGGGACGCACATGATGCAATAACCAATGGTAGGCAGAAAAAGCAATAATAGACCCAGGCACGATCATAAAGCCCAGGGCCACCCATGCCCGGGGCGACACCTGCGCAGGCATATGCTCGCCAAAGGCGATACTGAATAAAAACGCAATGAGCCCGCCACACAACATCTGGCTAGCGGCACCCATGAGCCCGGAAGGCATAGACAAATGTTTGCCCCAGACCGATCCCAATGACCAGCATGCGGCTGCAAACATCAGCAAGCAGGCACTGACCCAGTCGCCTTGCAGGCTGCCGCGGGTATTCAGCAACAAAATCCCAATCAGACCAATCGCAATGCCCAACCATTCGCGGCGGCTGATTTTGTGCCCCCACAGGCTGGAGAAAATCGCCATCCAGATGGGCGCAGTCGCAATCGCCAGCGCAGCCACGCTGGAGGACACATGCAGTTGCACATGTGACACCGTCCCATTGCCCAGCACAGGCAACAGCAGGCCAACCAAGGCCGCTCCACGCCACTGCACGCGTGTCGGCGGCGCATGCCCGAGCAAGCGCAAACTGACATATACCAGGCTACCGGCAATGGTAAAACGCAGCCCCACCATCACAAAGGGCGGAAAGCTCTCAATCGCATACTTAATCGCGAGGTAAGTTGAGCCCCAGATAAAGTAGGTACAAGCCAGCGCAATGGTCACCAACAACCAATGATTTCTTTGCGTCATTGCAGCTTGCCTTTCCAGGGTGTCATGGTTGAAAAAAGAAAACGCTTGTTACCCGCAGGCAACAAGCGTTGGTTCAGAGCCTGCTTACACTTGCGGGTTCAATTTTTCTGCTTTTGCATACAGCTTGTTGAGGCCATTCAGATAAGCTTTAGCGGAGGCGACGACAATATCGGTATCGGCGCCCTGACCATTCACGATGCGCCCACCCTTGGATAAACGCACGGTCACCTCCCCTTGCGCATCGGTACCACTGGTGATGTTGTTGACGGAATACAGCAGCAACTCGGAATCACTTTGCACCACGTTTTCAATCGCCTTGAAGGTCGCATCAACCGGACCACCACCATTGGCTTCGGTACGCTGCTCGCTACCATCCACACTCAGGGTCAAAATCGCGTGCGGGATCTCGCCGGTTTGCGAGGCCACTTGCAAGTAGCTCAGCTTGAACATTTCACGACTTTCCTGCACCACTTCATCACTCACTAGCGCGTGCAAGTCTTCGTCAAAGATTTCCGATTTTTTGTCAGCCAGCTCTTTAAAGCGCGCAAACGCCGCATTGAGCGCGTCTTCACTTTCGAGCTCAATGCCCAACTCTTTCAACCGGGTTCTAAACGCATTGCGGCCAGACAGTTTGCCCAGCGTCAATTTATTGGCACCCCAGCCCACATCTTCGGCGCGCATGATTTCATAGGTCTCGCGGTGCTTGAGCACGCCATCCTGGTGGATGCCAGATTCATGCGCAAACGCGTTGGCACCGACAATGGCTTTATTCGGCTGCACAGGATAGCCGGTGATGGTTGACACCAACTTGGAAGACGGCACGATTTGCGTGGTATCAATGCGCGTGTTCAGGTTAAAAATATCGCTACGGGTTTTAATTGCCATGACAACTTCTTCTAGGCTGGCATTCCCGGCGCGTTCGCCCAGGCCGTTGATAGTACACTCGACCTGACGTGCACCATTCATGACTGCTGACAGCGAGTTGGCGACCGCCATGCCGAGGTCGTTATGGCAATGGGTAGACCAGACCACTTTTTCCGCGCCCTTGACGCGCTGGATCAAGGTGGCAAAGCGCTCGCCCCACACCGCAGGCAGGCTGTAACCCACCGTATCCGGGACGTTAATGGTTTTGGCGCCCGCTTCAATCACGGCCTCAAACACGCGCACCAGAAAATCAATCTCTGAGCGTACCGCATCTTCCGCAGAAAACTCGACATCCTCAGTATACTCACGCGCCCATTTGACGGCTTGCACAGCACGCTCAACCACCTGGTCTTCCGTCATGCGCAGCTTGTTTTCCATATGGATTTTGCTGGTGGCAATAAAGGTATGGATACGGCCACGGACGGCATGCTTGATCGCCTCGCCGGCACGGCGCACATCGTTTTCACTGGCTCGTGCCAGCGAGCAAACGGTAGAGGTTTTAATCACCTTGGCGATCTCGGAAATCGCGTCAAAATCACCGGGGCTGGCGGCAGCAAACCCGGCTTCAATCACATCCACACCCAATTTCTCCAACTGGCGGGCAATGCGGATTTTTTCTTCTTTAGTCATCGCTGCGCCGGGGCTTTGTTCTCCGTCACGCAACGTGGTATCAAAAATAATAATTTGTTCCATGAATATTCCTAATCTGACAGCCGGATTTTACCCGCTTGTCCTTTAAATGACTATAACCGCGCCCACACCGCAGGCGTCAAATAAAAAACGCGCTTAGCCAAGCGCGTTTTAGAGAAGACTCTGCACTAGGCAGTATTTTTGGATTGCAGCCGCTCGCGTGCCCACATGTAATAGCCAGACAAGGCATACACAAACACCACGCTAAACAACACTTCTGGCGGGCTGTATGAAATCAGCACAAAGGCCATCACCACCGCCAAAATGGCTACGAACGGCACCGAATGTCTGAGGTTGATATCCTTGCCGCTGTAGAACTTGAGGTCAGAGACCATAGAGCCTGCGGCAAAAATAGTGATAAACCAGGCAATCCATTTCACCTGCAAGGCGCCAAAGAAAATCTCGCGGCCATCGATATTGTATTCATAAGACACCCAGACAAAGCCGGCAATCAAGGCTGCTGCGGCCGGGCTAGGCAAGCCCTGAAAGTAGCGCTTGTCCTGAAAGGGATCATCCAGCTTGGTATTGAAGCGGGCCAGGCGCAAGGCGGCACAGGCGGCATAAATAAACGCTGCAATCCAGCCCAGCTTGTTCATGGGCTGCAAGGCCCACACATACATGATGAGCGCCGGGGCGACCCCGAATGACACCATGTCCGCCAGGCTGTCATATTCAGCGCCAAACGCACTTTGGGTATTGGTCATGCGTGCCACACGGCCATCCAGGCCATCCATCACCATGGCAATAAAAATCGCAATCGCTGACTGCTCAAAGTGCTGGTTCATCGCCTGCACAATCGCGTAAAAACCGCCAAATAGCGAAGCTGAGGTAAACAGGTTGGGTAGCAGGTAAATCCCGCGCTGCCGCAGGCTGGTGTGTTGTTCGCGTCTAGACTGGCGGTTTTGTGATTCAACCATAAGGAACTTTTCAGAATTGCAGAATACCTGCATTGTTGCGGGCAATCACAAAAAATGCAAGCGTGCCCCCTGCATGCAAGCGGGTTTTCTCCGCAAGAAGCAAGTATCCCGGCTGTGCTAAAATAGCGCTTTATTTAAGCCAGTTATCGCGCGTTCATGCAGTTTTCCTTACACAATACCGACGGCCTAGCTCGCCGCGGCACCGTCAGCCTGCCCCATGGTGAAGTCCAAACCCCGGCCTTTATGCCTGTGGGCACCTACGGCACGGTTAAAGCCATGTCTCCACAGGAGCTCAATGAGATTCAAGCCCACATTGTGCTCGGCAATACCTTTCATTTGTGGTTGCGGCCAGGCCTAGAAGTAATTGCAGCGCATGATGGTCTGCACAAGTTTATGGGTTGGGAAAAGCCTATCCTCACAGACTCAGGCGGTTTCCAGGTGTGGAGCCTGGGCGAACTGCGCAAAATTACCGAAGAAGGTGTCAAGTTTCAGTCCCCCATCAACGGCGACCGCTGCTTTCTGACACCTGAAGAGTCCATGCGCATCCAGCGTGTACTCAACAGTGACATCGTCATGATTTTTGACGAGTGCACACCCTACCCGGCCAGCCATGATCAGGCGCGCAAGTCGATGGAACTCAGCCTGCGCTGGGCACAACGCAGTCGCGATGCTTTTAATGTTTACCAGACACACACCATCGCGCATACCCTGACCCTGCAGGGTGGCCAGGAACAAATCGCCCAACTAGGCGCAGACAACACACCCAGCAATGGCAACGCACTTTTCGGCATTATTCAGGGTGGCATGTACGAAGACCTGCGCGATATTTCGCGCCAGGGCTTGGAAGCCATTGGCTTCGATGGCTATGCCATTGGCGGCCTCTCGGTCGGCGAACCCAAAGAAGACATGTTACGCATCCTGGCACATACTGCGCCACAAATGCCTAAAGACAAACCTCGCTACCTGATGGGCGTCGGCACCCCTGAAGACCTGGTGGATGCCGTCAGCTATGGCATTGATATGTTTGACTGTGTGATGCCCACCCGTAACGCCCGTAATGGCTGGCTGTTCACGCAATACGGCGATGTGAAGATCAAGAACGCCAGTTACAAAACGGATACACGCCCACTGGATGATGAGTGTGACTGCTATACCTGTCAGCACTTCAGCCGCGCTTATTTGCATCATTTGCACCGCATCGGCGAGATTTTAGGGGCACGTTTGAACACCATCCATAACCTGCATTATTACCAGGTGTTGATGCAAGGCATGCGGGCGGCGATTGAAGAGAACCGTTTTGAGGCGTTTAAGGCCGAATTTGCCCGGAAACGGGCAGAGAAGCGTTAAGAACAACTCCATGCTTGTAGAAGTGAATGAAACACTGAGGCATAAGCTGAATCGATGATCGATTTACTTCGCCTTTAGGCGACTGCTCTTTCTTATGCTTGTCCATCAAAAAGAAGGCAAAGAACACAACACCCTAGCTTCCGCTTATCCCCTACGTTGCTCGCCAAAACAAGCGGTCACGAAACTCGACCTGGCAGCTCACAAAATGCGTGAGCCGCTGCGTGACTCGAACAGTCGCTCCCTTTACTAACGCTCATGCTTCAATCATAACCAAGCTAATATTACCCTCGTCTAGATTCCGGCCTCTGCCAGAACGACAACGCTCATAAAACGCATTTCAGCAAATAACGCCCTTTCATCCTCGAATCACACCCCGCCATTTATTCTTCTCTTGCCTGTGCTAGAATCGCGAGTTACTTATTAGATTCATTCAGGAACAAGTATTATGTTTATCAGCAATGCCTATGCCGCTGGCGCGCCAGCCACCGACTTTATGAGCTTTTTGCCTATGGTGGTCATTTTTGTGTTGTTTTATTTCATGCTGATCCGCCCACAAGTCAAGCAGGCCAAGCAGCATAAATCCATGCTCGAAACACTGAAGGCAGGCGATGAAGTGGCGACCAACGGCGGGATTGTCGGCAAAGTGACTAAAGTCAGTGAAAATTTTGTCAGCATCGAAATCGCGGCCAATACCGTGGTGCATGTACAGAAACATACTGTGCAGACCTTGCTGCCTGCTGGCACTTTAAAATCGATTTAACTGTTATCCATTTAGTGCAAGCGCAAAGCGCTTGCCTTTCATTCTGAACAAGAGTTTGTTATGAACCGTTATCCGTTATGGAAATTCGTGCTGATTGGCACCGTGATTGTGATTGGGCTGCTGTACACGATCCCCAACTTTTTTGGGGAGTCGCCTGCGGTACAAATCAGTCCGGCCAAAACTTCGCTCAAGCTGGATGAGGGCTTGCTGCGCAAAGTGGAGGATACGCTCAAGCTCGCGGATATTCCGTTTGATGGCGTGTTTATGGATGCGAGCGGCGTGAAGGTACGTTTTGCCAATACCGATACGCAACTGCTGGCAAAAGACAAATTGGTCGCCAACCTGGGCAAAGACTATACCGTCGCGCTCAATCTGGTGCCACAAACGCCAAACTGGCTGCAAAGCATAGGCGCCAAGCCGATGTATCTGGGTTTGGACTTGCGTGGCGGCGTGCACTTTCTGCTGCAAGTAGACATGAAAGCCGCGCTGGATAAAGCCGCAGAAAGCACCATGGGCGATTTCCGCATGGCCTTGCGTAAAGAAAAAGTCAATTATTTCGGCATTGAGCGCCAGGGCCAAGTGGTGGTAGTGAAATTTGAATCCGAAGCAGAAGCCACCAAAGCACGCAACCTGCTGGCAAAGGACTATTCTGACCTGACTTATAAAATTACGGGCAGCGACAAGGACTTCAACCTGACAGCCAGCATGAGTGTGATGGCGCAAAAACGCATTCAGGAATTCGCACTCAAGCAAAACCTGCAAACGCTGCACAACCGGATTAACGAGCTGGGCGTCGCTGAGCCTATCGTGCAACAGCAAGGCATGGACCGCATTGTGGTGCAATTGCCTGGTGTGCAAGATACCGCCAAGGCGAAGGAAATCCTGGGCCGGACCGCGACTCTGGAAATCCGCATGGTAGACGAAGAGAAGTCTGACATGGCTACTTTGCAAAAAGCGCAAAGCGGACAGGTGCCGTTTGGCGATGAGATGTTCACTGACCGTGAAGGTCGCCCCGTACTGGTGAAAAAGAATGTGGTGCTGACCGGTGACCGGATTACCGATGCAGGGCCTGGTGTGAATGGCCAAAATGGCGCTTCAGTCGTGAATGTCACGCTGGATGGCCGTGGTGCGGGAATCTTTAAAAATGTCACCCGAGAAAACGTTGGCAAACGCATGGCGATTTTGCTGATTGAAAAAGGTAGCACCGAAGTGATTACAGCGCCGGTGATCAATGAAGAAATTGGCGGTGGCCGCGTACAGATTTCCGGCATGGCCAACGCGCAGGAAGCCACAGACATTTCATTGCTGTTACGTGCCGGGGCATTGGCCGCACCGATGGAAATCATTGAAGAGCGTACTGTGGGCCCAAGCATGGGTGAAGAAAACATCAAACGTGGTGTGCACTCTACACTGTGGGGCTTTGCCGCGATTGCGGTCATGATGATTGTGTACTACATGGTGTTTGGGGGCGTCTCGGTGATGGCTTTGGGCGTGAACCTGCTATTGCTGGTTGCCATCCTGTCCATGTTGCAAGCCACACTCACCCTGCCTGGCTTGGCCGCGATTGCACTGGCCCTGGGGATGGCAATTGACGCCAACGTACTGATCAACGAGCGTATCCGTGAAGAGTTGCGTAACGGCAATACGCCGCAAGCCAGTATCCATGCCGGTTACGATCGCGCGTTTGATACGATTCTCGACTCCAACGTGACGACCTTGATTGCAGGTCTGGCACTGTTCATGTTCGGGACCGGCCCGATCAAAGGCTTTGCTGTGGTTCACGTGCTGGGCATTATGACCTCTATGTTTAGTGCCGTGCTGGTTTCTCGTGCACTGGTGAATCTCTTGTATGGCTATCGCCGCAAGATTGAGCACCTGCGGATCGGCTAATCCGTGACCTGCCACGACTAGAAACGCATTTAAGAGAACACATTATGGAATTATTCAGAATTAAAAAAGACATCCCGTTCATGAGTTACGGGCGTCTGACCACCTCAATCTCGCTGATCACGTTTGTGCTGGCAATTTTCTTCCTGTTTCACCGTGGCCTCAATTATGGGGTGGACTTTACCGGCGGGACCGTGATGGAAGTACATTACCCGGCCGCTGCCAATATCGAGCAAATTCGCCAGGTCATGGATGCGGTTGGCTTGAAAGATGTCACGGTGCAGAACTTCGGCTCCAGCCAGGATGTGCTGATCCGCCTGCCCGTTAAAAAAGAATTATCGATTGCCCAACTCTCTGAAAAAATCTCGACTGCCCTGAAAGGCGCGGATGCTGGTGCTGAAATCCGTCGCGTGGAGTCTGTCGGCTCGCAAGTGGGTGAAGAGTTGTATGAAAATGGGGCGTTGGCCTTGCTGCTGGTCTGCGCAGGCATCATGGGTTACCTGGCCTTGCGTTTTGAATGGCGTTTTGCGGTAGCTGCCATCATCGCCAACATGCACGACGTGATTATTATCTTGGGTTTCTTTGCGTTCTTCCAGTGGGAGTTCAACCTGACGGTGCTCGCCGCGATTCTTGCCGTGCTGGGTTATTCGGTGAACGAATCTGTGGTGGTCTTTGACCGTGTGCGTGAAAACTTCAAGAAAATGCGTAAAGCCAGCGCAGTGCAAGTGATTGACAATGCGATTACGCGTACCATGTCCCGCACCATCATCACCCACATCATGACGCAGACCATGGTCTGTTCCATGCTGTTTTTTGGTGGCGAAACCTTGCACAACTTCTCACTGGCCTTGACCATTGGCATTCTGTTCGGCATTTACTCATCCGTATTGGTTGCCTGCCCGATTGCCATGTGGCTGGGCGTCAACCGTGCCAACCTGATTGGTGACAGCGAGAAAAAACCGAAAGAAGACGAAGCCGCCCTCGCCCCCTAAGCCGCGACCTAGTCCCGGTTTCCCTTGATTTTTAGCCACTGGTGAGTACACTAGTGGCTTCTTGTTTTTATCGTCGCTCCCTTGGACAATATCCCCTTAAGCTGGCAGATTTGCCTGCTACTGCTGTTGCTGGCTTTTACGGCCTTTTTCTCTATTGCCGAAACCAGTTTGATGTCGCTGAACCGTTACCGCATGCGACATCTGGCCAAAGAAGGTCACCGCGGGGCTAAACTGGCAAGCCGCTTGATTGCGCAAACCGACAAAACTCTGGGTGCCATCCTGCTGGGTAACACGTTTTGTATTGTGGGCTCCTCGACGCTGGAAGTGATTATTTCCGAGCGCCTGTTTGGTGAAGGCGACTATGTGCTGATGTTTGGCTCGCTGGCCATCACTTTTGCCATTCTGGTGTTCAGTGAGATTTCGCCAAAAGTGATTGCCGCTGCCCATGCAGAAAAACTGGGCTTTGCCAGCAGTTACCTGCTCTACCCGCTATTATGGTTATTCACGCCCGTGGTCTGGTTTGTCAATCTGTTTGTCAAAGCCTTCCTCAAAATACTCAGGGTACGCGTTAACTTTGACGAGCAGGCCCAAGCGGTAACCTCTGAAGAACTACGCAGCATTGTCAGCGATGCCGGGCAATATATCCCGTCACAAAGCCGGACCATTTTGCTCAACTTGCTTGATCTGGAAGACATTATTGTCGACGATGCAATGACGGCGCACACCATGGTGGAATTCATAGACCTCGATGATCCGATTGAGCAAATCATGGAACAACTGGTGCGTAGCCACCACTCTCGGCTGCCAGTGCGCCAGGGCGATCATGAAGACATTGTTGGCATTTTACATGTGCGCAAAGTACTGCCGCTCCTGCGCGACTTCCATACCGGCCAGGCGCCCACCAAAGCGTTGCTGCAGGCAGCCATGAGTCTGCCCTACTACATCCCTTCTGGCACGCCGCTGTATACCCAGTTACAGCAGTTTCAGAAGCACCATGAACGCATTGCGCTGGTGGTAGATGAATATGGCGAATTCAAAGGCCTGCTGACACTGGAGGACATTCTGGAAGAAGTGGTCGGTGAGTTCACCACTCAAACGCCAGAACATGAACGCCAGTTTCATCAACATGAAGATGGCAGCTGGCTGGTGGATGGCAGCAGTCTGTTGCGCGATCTCAACCGCAAATTGAAACTCTCGTTGCCTACCGATGGTCCACGTACATTGAATGGACTGATTCTGGAGCACTTTGAGGATATTCCCGAGCAGAATACCAGCTTCAAGATCGGTGATCACCGGCTCGAAATCCTGGAAGCGCAGGACCGTATCGTCAAGCGCGTCAAAATTTATCTTTAAAACACGGCTAACTTCCGTATCCAGCACTTGAATTTTTTAATACAAGGCGCAAAATAAGTCCTAAGACAGGTATACGAAACTATGGCAAGACCCAAGCGTGATAGTGATTTGGCGGTAGCCCCTCAAGTTGCCAAACCCAAACCTCCCGAACTGTTCAAGGTGTTGTTACTCAATGATGACTACACCCCGATGGAGTTTGTGGTGGCAGTGATTGAGCGTTTTTTTAGCAAGACCCGCGAACAAGCGACGCAAATCATGCTCAAAGTACATACCGAGGGTGTGGGCGTATGCGGTGTATACCCACAAGACATAGCTGAAACCAAAATGCACCAGGTGCTGGAGTCGGCCAGAGAAGCGCAACATCCCTTGCAATGCGTCATTGAAGCGGCGTAACACAGGGTTGAAGCCGGGAATAGGCATCGCAAGAATATCGGGCAAATACGCTGACATTCTTGCGCTTCAAAGCATCAGCAGCAGTGGTAGCATGTGAATACATGGTTTCATTCAGTTTGACTCATTTAAACTTGAGCAAATAGTACGATTGGGGCATTGAATTTTTTTGAAAAAAGCACGATAACAAGAAAACAAATCGTTTTTGCCAGTTAGCGAAGGGTTGCTGTTGTGAATCCGGCGTTTTTTGTAGTGTAGTGTATTAAGGAAAGTCATCATGATTGCTCAAGAACTTGAAGTTAGCCTGCACATGGCTTTTATGGACGCGAGACAAAAGCGTCACGAATTGATTACGGTTGAGCATCTGTTATTGGCTATGTTAGATAACCCGACAGCCGCTGAAGTCCTGCGTGCTTGCGGTGCCAAATTTGATACCCTGCGTAGCGAGCTCAGCCAATATATTGAAGAACACACGCCGACAGTGGCTGGCAGCGATGAGGTTGACACGCAGCCGACCCTGGGCTTTCAACGCGTCATCCAGCGCGCAATGCTGCATGTGCAGTCCTCCGGCAAAAAAGAAGTGACAGGCGCCAATGTGCTGGTCGCAATCTATGGCGAAAAAGATTCGCATGCCGTGTTCTTCCTGCATCAGCAAGGCGTGACTCGCTTGGATGTGGTCAACTTCATTTCACATGGCGTAGCCAAAATCCAGGAAAACGAGCAAAAATCCAGCAACAGCGAACAGGAAACTGAAGGTGAAAGTGTCAGCACAGGCGCACTCGAAAACTTCACCCTGAACCTAAACGCACAAGTTGTTGCGGGCAAAATTGACCCGCTGATTGGGCGTGGCCTGGAACTTGAGCGCGTGATTCAGACACTGTGCCGTCGCCGCAAAAACAACCCGCTGCTGGTGGGTGAGGCAGGCGTAGGTAAAACTGCGATTGCAGAAGGCTTGGCTTCACGCATCGTCAACAAAGAAATTCCAGAAGTGCTGGAAAATGCCACCGTGTACTCGCTCGACATGGGCGCGCTGTTGGCAGGCACCAAATACCGTGGTGATTTCGAGCAACGCTTGAAAGCAGTCATGAAACAATTGTCCGAGAAACCGGATGCGATTTTGTTTATTGATGAAATCCACACGCTGATTGGCGCCGGCTCTGCCAGTGGTGGCACGCTGGATGCCAGCAACCTGCTCAAGCCAGCGCTCTCCAACGGTTCACTCAAGTGCATAGGTGCGACCACTTATCAGGAATACCGTGGCATCTTCGAGAAAGACCACGCCTTGTCTCGTCGCTTCCAGAAAATCGACGTGCAAGAGCCTAGCGTGGCTGAGACCATTGAAATTCTCAAAGGCCTTAAGACCCGCTTTGAAGAGCATCACAGCGTAAAATATAGTGCCAGCGCCCTGACTGTGGCCGCTGAATTGTCTGCCAAATATATCAATGACCGTCATTTGCCAGACAAGGCGATTGACGTGATTGACGAAGCAGGAGCAGCCCAGCGCATTCTGCCCAAGAGCAAGCAGAAAAAAATTATTGGTAATAAAGAGATTGAAGAGATTATTGCCAAGATTGCGCGCATTCCGCCCAAAAATATTTCCAGTGATGACCGCAATGCGCTCAAAACGCTGGAACGCGATCTCAAAGCCGTGGTGTTTGGTCAGGACAAGGCAATCGAAGTATTGTCTTCTGCCGTCAAAATGGCTCGCAGCGGTTTGGGCAATGGCAACAAGCCGATTGGCAGCTTCCTGTTTGCGGGTCCCACCGGGGTCGGTAAAACCGAGGTGGCCAAACAATTGGCTTACATCCTGGGCATTGAGTTGCTGCGCTTTGATATGTCCGAGTATATGGAGCGTCACGCCGTCTCCCGCCTGATTGGTGCGCCTCCGGGCTATGTCGGCTTTGACCAGGGCGGTTTGTTGACTGAGGCGGTCACCAAGCAACCATACTGCGTATTGCTGTTGGATGAAATTGAAAAAGCTCATCCTGACATCTTCAACATTCTGTTGCAGGTGATGGATCATGGCACGCTAACAGATAACAATGGCCGCAAGGCGGATTTCCGCAACGTCACCATTATCATGACGACTAACGCGGGTGCAGAAAGCATGTCAAAAGCCAGCATAGGCTTTACCAACAGCAAGGACAGCACTGATGAAGCCGCTGACCTCAAGCGTTTGTTCAGCCCTGAGTTCCGTAACCGTCTCGATGCGACTGTGTCGTTCAGCGCCCTGAACCAGGAAGTCATACTGCGCGTGGTAGACAAGTTCTTGATGCAGCTTGAAGATCAGTTGCATGAGAAAAAAGTGGATGTCACCTTCAGTGATGAGCTTAAGGCTTATCTGGGCAGAAAAGGCTTCGATCCACTCATGGGTGCGCGTCCGATGGCACGCCTCATCCAGGATACGATCCGCAAAGCCCTGGCCGATGAATTGCTGTTTGGTAAGCTAAATGATGGTGGTCAGGTCCATATTGATATTGATGAACATGACCAGATTCAGTTGAACTTTAAAGAGGAAACTGTTTCAGCCTGATTTGGATTGAACTTTCATCGCACAAAGGCCACTCTAAACGGTGGCTTTTGTGTTTCTTGCACTGCTTTAGTGCAAAAAAACCATGGACACGAGTCATGCGATTGCTGCCTGGCTCCCGTGTTTTGTTTCAGCCAGGCTTAAAATCAATACGTTAGGGATATGCAAATTGCTGGTATAGTTATTGCTATCAATGAATTGCCTGACAGAACTGATTTTGTACATGCAAAAGATTTTTTATTTTCTACATGTGTTGTGTTTGCTGTTTGCACTGCAAACAACGGCCGCCGAACCGGCGGCCACCACTACCCTGCTCGAGACCGGCTTGCTTGACAACGCCGTCACTACAGTCGCGAGCCTGGCTAACGCGTCTGATGACGCCTTGTCTGCGGACTTTGGAGAGGTGAGCAACTCGGTTGACATGCTTGAGATTGCCGAAATCGACATTGATAAAATCCTGCTCCCCGGATTCAGTTACCCATTACATAAAACCCAGTTCCATCCTCCCGAACATCAATCCTCTTCCTATCACTTGCTCTTATCCTTCTGGCTAGACCGGCCTCCGCAATCCGTTTAAAGACGTCGTTACTGCGCGCATCCTCAGGATGTGACGCAGGTGTCATATGTATTCACAGAGTGCTGTCAACAGCACTCTGTCATGAGGATCATTATGTTGTCTTGTATTCGTTGGCGAACCTTATACTGGCTGGGATGGCTGTGTAGCCTGCCCGCCCTCGCACTGGCCGAAGGCCAAACTTTTGACTTGCAAATGCTGCTGGACAAAGCAGTGGCTGAGAATCCCACCATTGCAGTGAGTAAAGCTCAAACGGCAGCTGCTGCCGCTGGCGTCACCGTATCGCGTTCTTACTATAATCCGGACCTGGAAATCATGGCGGGACCCGCCAGATATCGTAATGCCCCAGGTACGACCAACCAGAACTATGGCGTGACCATTTCCCAGCCACTGGACTTTCTTAGCACGCGCGCCTCCCGTCGTGAATATGCTGAGCAGCAGTTTAATTACGCCGAGAAAGGCATCCACACTACCAGCTTTGACTTGCGTAACCAGATTAAAGCGGCTTATTTGAATGTCTTACTCCGCCAGCAGATTATGGAAATGCTGGGCGCAAACCTGGCGTTACTGCAGCAAGTACAAAGCCGCGTCAAACGCAAGGTTGAAATAGGCGAAGCGGCCAGATATGAATTGATCAAGGCGGATACTGAATTACTGGCTACTGAACGTGACTATGCCAGTGCACAAACCAGAATTGACGAAGCCAAAGCCATGTTGCATGGCATGATCGGCAATATGCCTGACGCGTTTGAGATCAAGCGGCAGTTACCTACCATCTCGAACCTACCCGACATCACCGAATTGAGACGTTCGGCAGAGAACAATCCTTACCTGCAACAGCTGCAGAGTGCCAGGGACAGTGCTGAAGCCAAACTCAAACTGGAGCAGGCGCTTCGTTTCCCCGGGGTGACCGTGAAGTCAGACTTCACGCAAGACCCTGACCTGAATACCTTAAGAGTAGGCGTGGTGGTGCCTTTACCGGTCTGGAACCGGCGCGAAGGCCAGATAGCACAAGCAGTGGCGGGGATTGAGGAAGCCAATGCCAACATCAAGCAGCAGCAACTGTTGCTGCGTAAGGAGATAGACAGCGCCTATCAACGGACCGTGATTGCCAGCAACCAGCTAAAAGCGTTTGAAAACGGCTTGTTGCAACAATCGCAGGCAACCTTGAGTCGCGCTGAAGCGGCTTATAAATTCGGAGAACGCGGCATTCTGGAGTATCTGGATGCACAACGCGTCAATCGTGAAGTCAAACGGGACTACCTGATTGCCAAATTCGATTATTTTTTCAGTGTCTTGCAAATCGAACGTTTCATCGGTTCCGATTTGGTACAACCTTAAGGGGATGGTCATGTCTCGTGTGTTATTTTCAACTTTACTGGTCGCCGCGCTGGCTGTGGTGTCTACCGCGTGCTCAGAAAAACCTGCCCCGGTTGCAGAAAAAAAAGAAGTCGTCGACCCTAGCCTGGTCACCTTGACCAAAGAATTACAAGCCAACGTCAAGGCCGGTCCGGTCACCGAAGTACAGTTCGTCGATACTTTGCGCATCCCTGGCCGTATCCAGGTGGATGAACAATATGAATCGCGTGCAGGGGCGTCGATTACCGGTCGTATCAGTACACTCGATGTCAATCTGGGCGACGAAGTTAAAGCAGGCCAGCGTCTGGCCACCATCAAAAGTACAGAGCTGGCGCAGTATCAACTAAGTTATATTAAAGCCAGCCAGCAGATGCAATTGCATAGAAAGGCCGTTGACCGCGCCAAGCAATTGCTTGAAGCCGACGTGATCAGCCCGGCCGAATTGCAGCGCCGTGAAGGTGAGCTCAATGCCGCCAATGCAGAGGTCAATGCTGCCCGCGACCAGTTACAGGTCCTTGGCATGGCGCCTAATGCCATCGCACAGCTGGGTCTGGCCAATAGCGGCATGTCTACCAGCCAGGTCAATTCAAAAATCACCGGCACGGTCATCGCGCGCAATGCCAGACTGGGGCAAGTCGTCGCCCCGGCCGAAGAACTGTTTGTGATTGCAGACTTATCGCATGTCTGGGCAGTCGCCGAGATCCCTGAACAGCAAATTGCACATATCAGCGAAGGACAGACCATCAATATTGAGGTGCCGGCACTGGACGATGCCGAATTGACTGGCAAGCTGGCATTTGTGGGCGATATTGTTAACCCGGCCACGCGGACCGTGATGGCGCGTGCCAATATCGATAATAGCAAAATGCTGTTAAAGCCAGACATGCTGATCACCATCCTGCTCGAGGCTAAACCGGAAAAAGTTGTGGCTGTACCCGCGACGGCTGTGGTGCGTGAAAACAATGCAGACCATGTTTTTGTGCAAACCATGAAACCAACGCAATACAAACTGATGCCTGTCACCCTCGGTAGAACCTATCAGGGTTACCGGGAAGTATTACAGGGCTTGCAAGCTGGTGATCAAATCGTGCTGGATGGCGCTTTTCACGTCAATAACGAGCGTAAGCGCAAAGAAATGGAGTAAGGCATGATTGAGTCTTTAATTCGCAGCGCGCTCAAGCAGCGCCTGATTGTGTTGGTGCTTGCCATCGCCCTGATTGGCGCCGGTTTATTTGCCGTTAAAAAACTGTCTGTCGACGCATTCCCTGATGTGACCAACGTTCAGGTCATGATTGCGACACAGGCCACCGGGAAATCTCCGGAAGAAGTTGAGCGGTTTATCACCGTACCGCTGGAAATCGCCATGACTGGCCTTCCCGGCCTCACTGAAATGCGATCGGTGAACAAAAACGCCCTGTCACTGATTACGCTGGTTTTCACTGACAGCACCGATGTGTATTTCGCCCGCCAACTGGTGATGGAACGCCTGATGGAAGTCATGGAGCGTATGCCTCAAGGCGTGACGCCTATTCTTGGGCCTGTCTCCACTGGCTTGGGAGAGGTGTATCAATTCACGCTGGACAAACCCAGTGATGGCAAAAAAGAACTGACGCGTGAAGACCTGACCGAAAGACGCGCCATCCAGGATTGGGTCGTGCGCCCATTGCTGCGCGGTATTCCCGGTGTGGCCGAGATTAACTCTCAAGGCGGTTACGTTAAACAATATCAGGTCCTGGTCAATCCTGACCGCATGACGCATTTTTCGATCAAGCTCAAAGATGTGTATGAAGCGTTAGCGCGTAATAATGCCAACAGTGGCGGCGGCATTCTGCCCCACTATGCCGAGCAATACCTGATCCGCGGTGTGGGCCTGGTGCAAAACCTCGACGATATCCGCAACATGGTGCTCAAGGAAGAAAACGGCATCCCGGTCTACATCCGTGATGTCGCAGAAGTCACCATAGGCCATGAAGTGCGCGTCGGCGTGGTGCTGAAAAATGGTGATACCGAATCCGTGGGTGGCATTGTCATCATGATGCGTGGCGGCAACGCCAAGGAAGTAGTCAGCCGTATCAAAGCGCGGGTAGAAGAAATCAACAGCAAAGGCATGCTGCCGCATGGCTTGCAGATCGTGCCTTATTATGATCGTAGCGAACTGGTGGATGCGGCACTACACACTGTTACCAAAGTGCTGATTGAAGGCATTATTCTAGTGATTGTGATTCTGTTCCTGTTCCTGGGCGACGTGCGTTCCAGCCTGATTGTGGTCGGCACGCTGGTGCTGACGCCACTAATTACCTTTATGGTGATGAACCATTACGGGATTTCTGCCAACCTGATGTCATTGGGCGGACTGGCGATTGCCATTGGCTTGATGGTCGATGGATCAGTCGTGGTGGTTGAAAATACGTTTCACCACCTGGGGCACCGTAAAGACGAAAGCCGGATTCGCGTGGCACTGGAAGCTGCCACGGAAGTGGCGACACCCGTTTTGTTTGGCGTAGGCATTATTATCCTGGTGTTCTTGCCATTGATGACACTGGAAGGCATGGAAGGCAAAATGTTCGCGCCTCTGGCCTACACCATTGCCATTGCCCTGTTTGTGTCGCTGATCTTGTCGCTGACCCTGACGCCAGCGCTGTGCTCCTATGTGTTAAAGGGCGGGAGCGGTGAAGACACCAAGCTGATACAGACGATCAAGCAACCCTATTTATCCGCTCTGAACTGGGTACTCAATAACGAGAAAAAAACCATTACTTTCTCGGCGCTTTTATTTATTGGCACCATTGCGCTATTCCCGTTTTTGGGGACTTCTTTTATCCCAGAAATGAAAGAAGGCTCGATTGTGCCGGGCATTAACCGTGTCCCTAATATTTCGCTCGAAGAATCCATGAAAATGGAAAACAAGGCGATGAAGCTGATCATGGAGCAAGTGCCGGGCGTCAAGTCTGCCATCTCCGGCCTCGGCCGTGGTGAAAGTCCGGCCGATGCGCAGGCACAAAACGAGTCCACCCCCATTATCAGCCTGAAACCGCGTGATGAATGGCCGGAAGGCTGGACACAGGATGATATTGCGGAAAAAATGCGTCAAGTGCTTGAGAAGTACATCCCGGGCGTGCAAATCATCATGGCGCAGCCTATTTCTGACCGCGTGGATGAGTTGCTGACTGGGGTGCGTGCCGATGTCGCCGTCAAGATCTTCGGTGAAGATCTGGATATGCTGAAACAAAAAGCGGACGAAATTGCCAAGATTGCCGGCACGGTCAAAGGCGCGACAGAAATCAAGGTAGAAAAAGTCTCCGGGCAACAATACCTGAATATTACGATTGACCGTCAGGCGATTGCCCGACATGGCATCAACACTGCCGATGTGCATGACATCGTTGAAACAGCCATAGGCGGCAAAATCGCCACCGAGATTTTTGAGGGACAACGCAGATTTTCAGCCGCAGTGCGCTATCCAGAATCTTTCCGTAATAACGAAGAAGCCATCCGCAACATTATGTTGACCTCCCCTAACGGCTCGCGTGTGGCGCTGGACGATGTGGCCGATATTGAAGTGAAGGATGGGCCGGCGCAGATCAGCCGCGAGCTGGCCAAACGCCGCATTGTCATCGGGGTGAACGTGAAAGACCGCGACCTGGGTGGTTTTGTGGCGGAGCTGCAACAAGTGCTGGATCAGCGCCTGCAATTGCCCGATGGTTACTACCTTGAGTATGGTGGCCAGTTCCAGAACATGGAGCGGGCCATGGGGCACCTGATGATTATTATCCCAGTCACCATTGCGGCGATTTTCTTCTTGCTGTTCTTGCTGTTCCAGTCGATACGCTTTGCCACCATGATTATTCTGGTGCTGCCATTTGCCTCGATTGGCGGCGTGATTGCCTTGTTTGTCACCGGCGAATATTTATCAGTCCCGGCCTCTGTCGGCTTTATTGCCCTGTGGGGGATTGCAGTACTTAATGCCGTGGTGCTGGTGTCTTATATCCGCACCTTGCGTGATGAAGGCCTGAGTCAACTGGAGGCGATTCGCAAGGGCTGCGCGCAGCGGTTCCGACCAGTCATGATGACGGCCACGGTGGCCATGCTAGGCTTGGTGCCGTTTCTGTTTGCCACAGGCCCAGGCTCAGAAGTACAGCGGCCATTGGCGATCGTGGTCATTGGTGGCTTGATCACTTCAACCTTGTTGACACTGATTGTGGTGCCAACCTTGTACCGTAAGTTTGAAGAAAGCAAAATAGAGGCATAATCCATGCCTAAACAAGCGACGTAAAAATATTCAGGGTGACTGTTTATGAAAGAAATCAAAGCGGTTGTACAACCAGCGAGATTACCTAAAATCCGCTCGGCCTTGCGCAACATCAAAGGCTTCCCCGGCATGTCCGTCCACAAGATGGAAGGCTGCGGTCCACACCTGCAAAAACCAAGTGCAGGGGTACGAGAGGAGCTCACCGATTACAGCCCTAAAGTCTATCTGTACATGGTGGTGCCGGATGACCTGGTAGAGGGTATCTTGCAAACCATCGTCGAGGTGGCCCATACCGGCAATGTGGGAGATGGCATAGTCTGGGTGACGCCCGTGGAACGCATGATCAGGCTGTCAGAGCAAATCATGGTGCTAGACTAGCGATCATGTGGCACTAAGTTAGGCGGAGGCATACTGGCGTGCCTTACAAGTCTCGCCAGTCCAGACCCTCAGCCTGATGGGCAATGCCTATCCAGTCACTGTCACAATGCAAGACTTCACTCAACGCCTGCCTGGCCAAGGCAGGCGTATTATTTTTCTCGCTTAAATGCGCAGCAACCAGATGCTTGAGGCGGCGGTTATCCAGCTGACTCAGTAGCTGGGCACTGGATTGATTGTCCAGATGCCCTAACCAGCCACCTACCCGTTTTTTTAGCGAGTGTGCATAAGGTCCAGTGCGCAACATCTCCAGATCATGATTGCACTCAAGCAGCAAGCCATCACACGCCTGTAGCATGGCCACGATGTGCGGGGTCACACTGCCAACATCTGTAAGCACACCCAGCTTGTGCGCACCATCCGTAAACACAAATTGTGCGGGTTCGCGGGCATCATGTGGCACAGGATAGGGATGGACCTCTATGTCTTGCAGGGCAAATGACGTATGAGCATCAATCAGCTTTACCGTCACCGCCTGGCTAGGCAAATAGCGCTCGCACATGCGGTAGGTACCATGCGTGAGCCAGACTGGGATCTGGTAGCGTGCAGCCAGTTTAAACGCGCCTCGCGCATGATCGTCGTGCTCATGCGTCACCAAGATGCCTGTCAGTTGCTCAGGGGCCAACTGCAAGCGCGCCAGACGCTGCACGGTATCCTTGACGCTAAAGCCACAGTCAAGCAAAAGCCGGGTTTCCCCGGCTTCTACCAGCGTGGCATTGCCTGCGCTGCCACTGCCTAATGATGCAAATCGCACACGCGGACCCGATTATTTCAATTGATCATACAACAGCGAAATAATGCGGTTTGCCGTAGTGGAGGTATTGCGTTTGTTGTCAGGCGTCAGCACATACACATCAGTGGTGTCATCGGCATTTTCCAGCACCTGGATATGGTATTGCTTGCTCGACTTGTCACCATCGGACGTGCCTTTCCAGAATTTGCTTTTATCGCCGGATTTAACCTCGGCCGGTGCATTACTCTTCTCGTCATCGTCACTGCTCCAGAATTTCAAGCGCTCCAGCAACCCTTTTTTCTGCTTGATCGGGTCCTCAGCATCCGTATCCGCATAACGCACATAGAAAATACCTTCAGAGCGGTTTTTATCCTCGGTCACAAAACCAATACGGTCCAGCGCCAGGCCCACACGGCGCCATGCACGGTCAAACGGCTCATTAAGTTTGAGCGTCACGCTCTGGTCCGGCTCTTTTACCACATCGGCGCGCTTGTCCGAAACCGCCTGCGTCATGACCTGATCGGCTTTCTGCTCATCCAGACCAAGCTTGACCATCATCCGGCGCAACAACTCCGCATCCAGATCAGCATCAAACTCTTTCCCTGCATTATTTTTGTTATCCGCCGCATTCGGACGATAGCCGGTATCAATCACCCCTAACTGAGTGGTGACGTAGTTTTTGCCATCATCTGGCGCACCGGCAACGGTACGGTGCGTCATATAAATTTCAGTGGTACCCTCTTTTTCGCCGCGCTCCAAACGGGTACGGAACTTACGTCTGTCAGCAAAGCCGGAGAGCTTATCCAGCCAGGCATCAAACTTTTCGCCATACCCACGGTTGTCTTCTTTGGGCTTGATGGCATCCGACTGCAACCACTCTGTCTCGATCACCCCAAGTTCAGGATTCTCGACACGGACGGCAAAGCCTTGATCCAGCCAGAAATCACGCACCAGCGGCCAGATTTTTTCCGGTGGCGCATTCACCACCAGCCAGCGCTGGGAACCCGCTTTGACCATACGCACATTTTTCATGTCAGCCAGCACGGGCTGCGGACCATTCTGCTCTTGCGCTTCCTGGTTTTGGCTATAAGCCGAATAGCTGGTGGCGCCTGGCACATTGTAGGTGCTGCTGGTGCGGACCGACGTCAGGTCAGGCGGCACTTCAAGTGGCTTGGAACGACTGGCCCCCTTGTAGTCCGAACTGTTGTTCATAAACGGGATAGAATCGCAGGCGGCCAACACAGTCACCAGACTGAACAGCACTGCGCGTTGTAACCATACATGACTCATGTGTTTCACTAGCCTTATCCTAAATTAGTCTTTGCACGCTCAAACAGCGGCGATTTCTGCCTGCTGCATGGCGTGACGCAATACTTCATGATACTGGCCCGACAAATTGACCAGCGGCAGACGGATCCCGGTACCGATCAAGCCCATTTGTTGCAATACCCATTTCACGGGGATGGGGTTGGCCTCAACAAACAGTTTCTGGTGCAGGGCAAACAGTTTGGCATTGGCCGCCTTGGCGGCAACCAGGTTGCCACTCAAGGCCTGCACGCACATTTCGTGCATCAGTTTCGGTGCCACATTCGCCGTCACGGAAATAACCCCTTTGCCACCCAGCAACATCAGCGCCAGTGCTGAGGCATCATCGCCACTGTAGACCGCAAAATCTGATGGCGCGCGCAGCAGCAAATCGGTGCCCCGCTCAATGCCTCCTGTCGCATCTTTGATGCCGACGATGTTGCGTAGCTGCGCCAGGCGCAACACAGTGTCATTGCTCAGGTCGCACCCGGTGCGGCCAGGCACATTGTATAAAATTTGCGGGATATCGACGGCTTCAGCCACTGCTTTAAAGTGCTGATACAAGCCCTCTTGTGAAGGTTTGTTGTAATAAGGCGCGACCAGCAGGCAGGCATCCGCACCCAAACTTTTGGCTTTGGCAGTTAAAGCAATGGCTTCAGCGGTAGAGTTAGCACCAGTACCGGCAATCACCGGCACCCGCTTGGCGACATAATCCACCGTGGTTTTAATCAGCAGGCAATGCTCGTCTACGTCTACGGTGGGCGACTCACCGGTCGTCCCGACAATCACAATACCGTCCGTACCGGCATCGACATGAAAGTCGATCAGCTTTTTGAGTGCGTCCAGATCCAAACGACCATCTTCAAACATCGGGGTCACAATTGCGACCAAACTGCCCGTCAACATACCTAACGCCATTCAATAATAAAGCCAATATTTTAACTGATTATACGCATGAACGCCAAAGAACCACTTGCAAGGCGTCTGTGACTCCATAATCCTGCCAGCAGCATAGATTTAAACAGTGGGGATACGGCATAAACTCCTGAGTAACGCACCCTTTCAGTTATAATCAATGCATTCGGATTAACGCTCGTCCAAGCTCCATGCCGCCTTCCGCACAGCCCCCAGCAGACCTCACGCAGACAGGCGTAACCGCGCCAGAAAACCCTGCCAGACTTGAGCCATTGATCAGTCAAATTGACGCCCTGCTGCCACAAACCCAGTGCGGCCAATGTGGATATAACGGCTGCCGACCCTATGCTGGCGCCATTGCTCGCGGCGAGGCAAACATCAACCAGTGCCCGCCGGGCGGCGACGCTGGCATATACGCACTGGCCGCCTTGCTCAACCAACCCTATCAAGCGCTCAATCCCGCACATGGCGTGACCAAAGGCAAACTGGTGGCCGTGATTGATGAAGACGCCTGCATTGGCTGTACGCTGTGTATCAAGGCCTGCCCGGTTGATGCCATCGTCGGTGCCTCCAAGCAAATGCATACGGTGATCGTGCAGGAATGCACCGGCTGTGAATTATGCCTGCCGCCCTGTCCGGTCGACTGCATCAGCCTGCAAGCCGTGCCGGGGCGGCAGATGGCAATGTCTCCCGCAGAATCCGACCTGGCAAGACGCCGCCATCAGCAGCGGCAAAAACGCTTGGCGCTTGAAAATCACGCAACAGCCCACACCTATGCCAAAGACCAGACACGGATGGAGACGAGGCCAGCCAGCGACACCGCGCAGCCAACCCCGGCCGCTAGCGAGGCGCTCAAACAGGCAGCGATTGCAACCGCACTGGCGCGTATCAAAGCCAGGCAGGCAGGCTAAGCCATTCCAATACATTGAAATCTTGTGATGAATGCTCAAAAAAGACAGGCCATTTTTGAAAGACTGGCGCAGGCCATTCCCAACCCCACCACAGAACTCGAGCATAGCTCCACCTTCGAGTTGCTCATTGCGGTGATTTTGTCTGCACAAGCGACAGACAAAGGCGTGAACATCGCCACGCGCAAGCTGTTCAAGGTCGCCAATACGCCGGCAACCATCCTGGCACTTGGGGTCGAAGGCCTGGAAAGTTATATCAAAACCATAGGCTTATATCACGCCAAAGCCCAAAACGTGCTCAAATGTTGCGAGCAATTGCTTAACTTGCATGACGGTAAAGTTCCAGATACCCGAGAAGCGCTCGAAGCCCTGGCCGGAGTTGGCCGAAAAACAGCCAATGTGATCCTGAATACCGCCTTTGGCCAACCCACCATTGCGGTCGATACCCATTTATTCCGCGTCGGCAACCGCACCAAACTGGCCCAGGGTAAGAATGTACTCGAGGTCGAACAGCGTTTTTTGAACTCGACACCTAAAGCCTTTTTAAAAGATGCGCATCATTTGCTGATTCTGCATGGCCGCTATACCTGCACAGCCCGCAACCCTAAATGTGGTGAATGTTGCATCGCCGATTTATGTGAATTTCACGACAAACAGATACAGCCGGTTGCCCCACCGGCAGGAGTTTAGCCATGGCCTTGTTTAATCCCAGCCGCGATGAAGTGAGGCAGTTTTTCTTTGATGCCTGGGCAAAATTCAAACAGCAACAAGCCTTGACCGAGCTGGAGAAAATGGCCGTGGGCATCATGCATATGCATCCCGAATACCACGACATCCTGGACCAGCCAGCCCATTACCTGCAACAGGCTTACTATCCTGAAATGGGAGAAACCAATCCGTTTTTGCATATGAGTTTGCACCTGTCCATCCAGGAACAAATCAGCATCAACCAGCCGATCGGCATTACGCAAGCCTACGGCAAACTGTGTACCCGCTTTCAGGAAGAGCACGCCGCCCAACATGCCTTGCTCGAATGCCTGGCAGAAACCATCTGGCTGGCGCAGCGCAATCAAACCGGTCTCGATGCCGCGCATTATTTGCAATTGATAGAACAACGCGCAGACATGCCCCCCAGTCAATAAGGCCTGGTATGTGCGTATGCTGGAAGATAAGTTGAATCACTTATTAAAGCACAAGGCGATTTATGCGAGCATGACAAGATCACCGACTCCCCTCTCTAGCTTGCTATGAAACTACTTTCAGTCAATGCGGCCATGCCGCAAACCGTTCACATCAACGGCAAACCCGTCCTCACTGGCATTTATAAAACACCCCTGACAGGCCAGGTTGCCGTGCAAGCGCTGGGCCTGGCGGGCGATGGTCAGGCCGATTTGACCGTGCATGGCGGCGAACACCAGGCCTTGTATGCCTACCCGGTTGAGCATTATGCGCATTGGCAAAACCGCTGGCAAAAAAGTACACTCGCGTATGGCACTTTTGGCGAAAACCTCACCGTACAAGGATTGCTCGAAAGTGACGTCTGTGTCGGCGATATCCTGCAAATCGGCGATGTGGTGCAGGTACAAGTGACCATGCCGCGCATTCCGTGCTTTAAATTCGGCCACAAAGTGGGCAAGCCCGACATGCTCGATGAGTTCTTGCGTAGCGGCTACAGCGGTTTTTACTTGCGTGTGCTGCAAGTCGGCCTCATTCAAGCCGGTGACGACATCCAGATTTTGCAGCGCGACGTGCACGGCATCAGCATACGCACCGCATTAGGACTGCAAAAACTCGGGGAAGGAGACCAGAAGCTGCTGCAAAAAGCCTTGCAGGTCAGTACGCTGGTGCCATTGCTACGCAAAGTCTATTCTGAACGACTGTCGCAACTGGGATAGTTTGTGTCACACCCATGGGAGCTTACGTCACTCTCCTGCAAACGCTATTCCACCGCCCTTGAATCTATGATTCAATAGCCGCCATGAAACCGAATCCGCATGACTGGCTCAATGAACATGGCGACTATCTTTACCGTTTTGCCCTCGCCCGCTTGCGCGACAGTCATCAAGCTGAAGATGTCGTGCAGGAAACCTTGCTTGCAGCCATCAAAAATCCAAACTTTGCCGAACACTCCAGCCCACGCACCTGGCTGACCGGCATCCTCAAGCATAAAATCATAGACTGTCTGCGCAAACAACTGCGTGAAGTGCCCGCCTCGGAACTCATGCGCGAAGAAGATGCCAATATGGATGAGTTTTTTGATGAAACAGGGCACTGGGCAGAAAAGCCGCAGGCGTGGGATATGCCACAGCAAGCCTTGCAACAAAGCCAGTTCCTGACCATATTGCAACAATGCATGGAGCGGCTGCCACAAAAACTGGCGGCGATTTTCACCATGCGCGAAGTCGATGACATGGAGAATGAAGAAATTTGTAAGGTACTCGAGATCAGCGCGACCAATGCTTGGGTCATGCTATACCGCGCCCGCATGAGTCTGCGAAAATGTCTTGAGATGAACTGGTAACCATAGGTAGCACAGAAAATAAATGTTGAGTTGCAAACAAACCAGCCTGCTGGTCTCGCAATCACTGGACCGTCCACTCAACTGGCGTGAGCGGTGGGCGGTGAGAGTGCATTTGCTCATTTGCGTCTATTGCAGGCGTTTTAAACAGCAACTGCTGTGGATGCGCCGTCACCTCGCCAGTTGGCAGCAACAGGCGGCGGACGATCAGTCACTGACGCTCTCTGCAACAGCCAAGGAACGAATCACACAACAACTGGACAAGTTTTACTGATGTCCGCTTTTCAATCTGAGCAAGAAGGAAAAAATCATGAAAAAGCAAAATGTGGCATTAATGACAGGTGCAGTGGCCTTGTCAATTGCAGCGGTCAGCGCGCATGCCGCCAGCAATCCGTTTGAAATCAAAGCGCTCGCGCAAGGATACCAGGTGGCAGAAGCCACAGACAGCAAAGCCAAGGAAGGCAAATGTGCGAGCGGCCAATGTGGGGCACACAAGAAAAAGATGAAAGAAGGCAGCTGCTCTGCCGAGAAAATGAAAGAGGGTTCTTGCCACCACCATAAAAGCAAAGAGGGCAGCTGTTCAGCAGAAAAAATGAAGGAGGGTGGCTGCTCTGCCGAGAAAATGAAAGAAGGTGCCTGTCACGCCAGCAAATCCTGAGGGACCCTAGCGCCATGGCGTTACGCTCAGAGATTCAGGGTGCGGGCTTGGGGCTCAAGCGTGAGCTGATTCCCCAACTGATGCGTCAACATGGGGAGCCACAGCTCAGCGCGCTGCAGTTTTTGGAGATTGCCCCGGAAAACTGGTTACAGGCTGGCGGCAAATACGCGGCGGAGCTGGACTGGTTTGCACAACGCTACCCGATGGTTTGCCATGGCTTGTGTTTATCGTTGGGCGGTCCAGACCCGCTGAACATCGCTTTTCTCAAACAGCTTAAGCAGTTTCTGAAAGACTTCGAGATTCCGCTCTATACCGAGCACCTGAGTTATTGCAGCGACCTGAGCAATGGCTATATTTATGATTTACTGCCTATCCCCTTCACGCATGAAGCGGTGAAATACGTGGCGCAACGCATCCGGCAAACGCAGGATATTCTGGAGCAGCGCATCGCCGTTGAAAATACCTCGTTTTACGTGGCGGCACCAATGTCAGACATGGATGAAATCAGCTTTATCAATGTCGTATTGACCGAGGCGGATTGCGACCTGCATCTGGATATCAACAATGTGTATGTCAACAGCGTCAACTTTCAGTTTGATCCTTATGCCTTTTTGGACCAGATCCCAGCAGAGCGTGTGGTGTACGGGCACTTGGCCGGGCATTGGCAAGCGCAACCTGACTTACTGGTAGACACGCATGGCGAAGCGGTCATTGAGCCGGTCTGGCAATTGCTCAACCATGCCTATCGCAACTTGGCAATCTTCCCGACGCTGCTGGAGCGGGATAGCAATATTCCGGCACTCAACGAAGTCATGCTTGAAGTGAAGCGGATTGCGCAATCACAGCAATCGCAATTGCTGACCGACGCAAACATGCTGCCAGAGGTGGCCTGATGCCTGCCTTTCAGGATTACCAGGCCGACTTTACCGCCCATTTGCGTCAGCCAGCGGAGCATGCCCCTCCGCATGGGGTAGACCGCAAACGCATGCGCATTTACACGGAGATCGTCTTTAACCAGTTTTTGACTAGCCTGCAAGCCTGTTTTCCTGTGCTCAGATCCATCCTCGGCAAGCGCATCTTTCAACGCCTGGCGCGGCAGTGCTTCTCCAGGCAAACATTTGCCAATCCCTTGTTTCAGGATATTCCCGCCAGATTTGTCGATTTTTTAAGCATCCATCAAGCCGCTGACCTGCCACCATACACGGCTGCATTGGCCCATTATGAATGGATAGAACTGGCGCTTAGTCGCGAGCTGGCAGAAGCACCATTGCCAGCGGCCGCGCAAACAGCGTTGGCGCCTGGACTCGCCCATCGCGTCAGCCTGACCGCCGTGCATCGCCTGCTGCATTATGCTTTTCCGGTACATCAACTGTCGCGCAAGCAACGACATCTCCCTGCCGCTGACACTTACCTGCTCGTGTATCGCACGCCAGATTTCCAGATACGCTTTATCCAACTCAACGTGATCACCTACCAATTGTTACAACAGATACGTCTGCATCCGGCCACTACCGAACAACATTTGCTAGAATTGTCCCAACATCTGCCAGATCTGCCGCGCGAGACTTTGCTTCAATTTGGAATAGAGACCTTGCAGACCCTGGCCGCAGCGCAAGCGATCGACGTTACCCCAGCACAGGACTAATACGCACCGGACTCATTAATCCACGTAAATAATTACCTCTAAAGTATAAATATCATTAATATTTATCGTGAAAAGGACTTTTTTGTCTAAAATAAATCCAGTTCGGGATTTTTTCCCGACATTCGCCACCTCATAACAGGTGGACATTCAGGGAAGCTGATACAATAAAAAAATAAATATTTACATTAAATTAACCATGCAAAATACTCTTGCCAAAGAAGCTTTAAAACAATTTCGAATTATTTTTGGAACCGTGAGGCAACCCTTCAGGGAGATTGAAGTGTCGTGTGGCATTTCAGGCTCGCAATTGTGGTTATTACACGAAATCGCCACGCACCCAGAATTAGGTGTTTCTCGTCTGGCTGAAAATCTGGCCATCCATCAATCGACCTGTAGCTTGCTCGTCGAAAAACTGGTCAAAAAACAATTGGTGCAAAAACAGCGTCAAAGCGAAGACCAACGCAAAGTCGGCCTGATTGTGACTGATGCTGGGCACGCGGTGCTCGCCAAGGCACCGAAACCAGTAGATGGCATTCTGCCGCAAGTCCTGCACACACTGGATATCGAAGCTTTAAAAGAGTTAAATGCCTCGTTGAACATGGTCATTACCAAGTTGGACGCACAATCCAAAGCGCTCGCCGATCAGCCACTGGGTGATATGTAAAATAATCACTTGATTTGAGATTAAGAATCACTGTTTGCGTCACAAATCATTCACCAGGCTTCAGCTAAACTCAGCCCTCAAGCAGCTCAAAACAACTTACACAAATAAAAAAGTCGGCAACTGCCGACTTTTTTATTTGTATCTTGAATCCTGCAAAAGCGAGCTATTCGCCAAACACTGCCGCCTCACGTGCCGCTGCCGTTTTGATGACTTCGGCTTTGGCCGCATTATCCAGATCCCACCATTGGCGGATTTCCTCTAGCGTTCTAAAGCAGCCCTGGCAAAAACCACTCACTTCGTCCATGCTGCACACCCCGACACATGGTGAGGCAATTTCCTGTTCTGACATGCTGATTTCCTTTCAAACTTACCCTAGCTCAAAGCACCGTGGCAATTTTTATATTTTTTGCCAGAACCACATGGGCAAGGGTCATTACGCCCGACACGTACGCCTTCAGGCACATTCAAAGATTCCGCGGCGCTTGCATCTGTAGTCGCCAATGCAGAGTCGTAATCCGTGTGTTGATACTGCACATTTGCCACCTCGGCGGCGCGCATGGCTTCTTCTGCGCGGCGCTCTTCGGCTTCAAGCTCTTCGCGGGAACGAATCTGGACCTGCATGGTGATCTTGGTAACTTCACTTTTCACCGTATTCAACAGCGACTCAAACAGCTCAAACGCTTCACGCTTGTATTCCTGTTTGGGGTTCTTTTGCGCATAAGAACGCAAATGAATACCTTGGCGCAAATGATCCAGTGCCGCCAAATGCTCGCGCCAGTGGTTATCCAGGCTTTGCAACATGACGGATCGCTCGAAATTACGCATGTTGTCATTGCCTGCGAGTGCCTCCTTGGCACCATACAGTTCGTTGGCAGCATTGAGGATACGCTCACGCAAGGTTTCCTCATGCAGGTCAGGGTTGGTTTCCAGCCATTCCGCCACTGGCAAGGTCAAACCAAGCTCAGCCTGCAAAGCCTGCTCGAGCGCTGGGACTTCCCATTGCTCTTCCACGCTGCCTGGAGGAACGTAAGTATTAAACAAGCTGTTGATGACGTCTTCGCGCATGGCATGAATCGTTTGACCGACATCAATAGACTCTAGCAACTCATTGCGCTGTTCGTATATCACCTTGCGCTGGTCATTGGAGACATCATCGTATTCCAGCAATTGCTTGCGGATGTCAAAGTTACGACCTTCAACCTTGCGTTGCGCGTTTTCAATGGCGCGCGTCACCATGGCATGTTCAATCGCTTCACCTTCAGGCATGTTGAGGCGGGTCATAATCGCCGCCACGCGCTCACCGGAGAAAATACGCAACAATGGATCTTCAAGCGACAGATAGAAGCGGCTAGAGCCTGGATCGCCCTGACGGCCTGCACGGCCACGAAGCTGGTTATCTACACGGCGAGATTCGTGACGCTCGGTACCGATGATATGCAAACCGCCCGCTGCCAGCACGGCATCATGGCGCTGCTGCCACTCGGCTTTGAGCTGGGCAATTTTGCCGGCTTTTTCTGCCTCAGACAGTTTTTCATCCTGCTGGATAGCATGAATTTCATTTTCCGAATTACCGCCGAGCACAATATCGGTACCGCGGCCAGCCATGTTAGTGGCAATGGTAATCACGCCTGGGCGACCGGCCTCTGCCACGATGCTTGCTTCGCGCTCATGCTGTTTAGCATTCAATACCTGATGTTCAAGCTTGGCCTGAGTCAGGAGCTTGGAAATCAGTTCGGAGTTTTCAATCGAGGTAGTGCCGACCAGCACAGGCTGGCCTTTGGCCTGACACTGTTTGATATCCTCAATGACGGCTTTGTATTTTTCCATCGCCGTGCGGTAGACCTTGTCCATCGCGTCCAGGCGCTGTACCGGTCTGTGGGTTGGAATCACCACGGTTTCCAAGCCATAAATCTGGTTAAACTCATAGGCCTCGGTATCAGCCGTCCCGGTCATGCCGCTCAGCTTTTGATACATGCGGAAATAGTTCTGGAACGTGATCGAAGCCAGGGTCTGGTTTTCTTTCTGGATGGTCACGCCTTCTTTGGCTTCGACTGCCTGATGCAGGCCATCAGACCAGCGGCGGCCCGGCATCATGCGGCCAGAAAACTCATCGACGATGACGATCTCGCCGTTACGCACGACATAATGCTGATCCCGATGATAGAGATTTTGTGCGCGCAAGGAGGCATACAAATGATGCACCAGCGTAATATTCGCCGGTTCATACAGGCTTGAACCCGCCGTCAGCAAGCCGGTTTGTTCCAGCAATTGCTCGGCATGCTCATGCCCGGCTTCACTCATGGTCACACTCTGGGCTTTTTCATCTACCCAGAAGTCGCCTTCACCCTCTTCGGCTTGCTGACGCACCAATTGCTTGGCCACTTCATTGATGGCGCCATACAAATCCACGCTGTGTTCCGCCTGGCCGGAAATAATCAAGGGCGTACGCGCTTCATCGATCAGGATAGAGTCCACCTCATCCACCAGCGCATAATGCAAAGGACGCTGTACGCGCTCCTCTTTGCTAAACACCATGTTGTCGCGCAGGTAATCAAAGCCGAACTCGTTATTGGTCCCGTAGGTAATGTCTGCCGCATAGGCCAGCTGCTTGGCATCATGCGTCATTTGAGACAGGTTAATGCCTACGCTCAGACCCAGGAAGTTATACAGCTTGCCCATCCATTCGGCGTCACGCTTGGCCAGATAGTCGTTAACCGTCACCACATGTACGCCTTTACCGGTCAAGGCATTCAAATAAGTTGGTAAAGTCGCCACCAGGGTTTTACCTTCACCGGTACGCATTTCGGCAATTTTGCCTGCGTTGAGCACCATACCACCGATCAGCTGTACATCGAAGTGACGCATCCCCAACACGCGCTTGCCGCCCTCACGCACAACCGCAAAAGCTTCTGGCAACAGCTTTTCCAGGCTCTCGCCGCCGGCATAACGCTGCTTGAACTCCTCAGTTTTAGCCCGCAACTGCTCATCCGAGAGTGCGGCGATTTCTGACTCTAATGCATTGATTTGTTTGACGATTTGCTGGTACTGCTTGACGAGCCGATCATTGCGGCTACCAAATACTTTTTTAAACAACGAGGCTAACATGAGTCACACCGATTTCCGCTGACGCGGTGTTAATTGAAATAAACAGAGATTGTATAAGATATAGAGGGCGATTGTCTCAATTATTGTATTGCCTGACTGGGTCAGGAATGATTTTTGAGATACTCACGCGGGTCCAGCGGGTTGCCATTGAGACGAATTTCATAATGCAAATGCGGCCCGGTTGAGCGTCCGGTACTGCCAATTAAGGCAATCTTTTGACCCTTGGTAACACGGTCTCCCGGGTTCACCAATAACTTCGAATTGTGGGCATAGCGCGTTTCAAGACCCGCGCCATGGTCAATCTTGAGCAAATTGCCATAGTCTGCGGTTTGTACCGCGGTGGTCACAATACCGTCTGCGGCAGCATAAACCGGCGTCCCCACCGAGGCTGGGAAATCCAGGCCTTCGTGGAAAGCGCGATGGCCACTCATGGGATCAATCCGCCAGCCATAACTGGACGAACTATACGCGGCTTCCACCGGACTACTATTAGGCAGCATTTCGCGCAATACGCTCTTTTGCAACAACTTGGCCTCAAGCTTGCCCTGATACTCATCACGCAAATCGAGGTCTGCAGACATTTGCTCGATGGTTGCTTTCAGGTCTTCCTCACTCAGCGGAGAATCTTTTACCAGCGGCCCCCCGCGGCCCATCATGTCGTTGACCGGCGTTCTTTCATTAATCGGCTCGGCAGTCGATTTGACGCCTGCCAATTTGGACAAGCGCTGATTTTGCGCATCCAGCCGCAAAATACGCGCCTGCAATTCGCCAATTTGCTTGGCATAAGCATCGAGGTGATTTTGGGTAGACAACATGGCACCACGCAAGTGAGGCGGCAGCATAGCTTTAACGCCTTGTGATTTAATGACCTGCTGCGGTGTGATAAACAACAGCGTCAACACGATAGGCACCAAAATCAGCGCCAGCACCAAGCCGACACTTTCAAACACGCCCAATGTTTTGGGCTTGGCCATTTTTTCTGAAACAATAATGATATTAATCATGCTACGAACTCTCGCGATGCACCCGCCGCATGCCGACTAAACATGCATGACAGCGATGTGGTGTACAATATTCAAGCATTCTGTGGACAACCGGCCATGTTCAAAATCAACCAGATTTTCAAACATCATCAAGCGCTCAAACCGCTACTACAAGAAGCGGATGACCGTCAGCAATTACAACAATGCTGGTCTGCAGTTGCCCCGGAATTTTCCAGGCTTTCGCATGTGCTAGCCCTACAAGAGGGGGCGCTAACGATTGCAGTGCAATCAGGCGCTGTGGCCAGCAGAATCAGGCTAATGGAAGCCCAATTACTGCGAAAAATCCAGGAATTTAGTCAAAACTCCCGGAAAATCAAGGCTTTAAACCTTAACGCAATTAAGGTCAAAGTGCAAGTAAAATCTCGCCCGCCTAGCAAAACCAAACGCATCAAATCCCCGTCCAAGCACGCCTTAACGGCACTCGAACGTTGCGCCAAACAAATCGACAATCCTGCGCTGGAAGCGGCCCTGCTTGAGTTTGTCGATCACCAGCGTCAAGACTGAGCCAACCTCACCTGTTAGCCGGGAACCCGGCCATCTCTGCAATCAGAGTACGTATGCTCCGCTATTACACGCTATTGTAGGTGCACACTAATAGTGCAATAATGCCCCAACCTGTTACATTCCATTAACAAATCTGGCAACAGGGTGGTGAGCAGTCATTATCTTCAACGTAGTTTCATCAGGAACAGGAGAAGTCATGTCAGTTGCACTAATGTTAGCGCTTGGTGCCGCCGTTCTGGCGGTAGTGTATGGCGTCGTAATGAGTCAATGGATTTCAGGGTTGCCCGCGGGGAACGCCCGCATGCAAGAAATTGCCGGCGCCATTCAACAAGGGGCGGCTGCCTATCTCTCCCGACAATACAAAACGATTGCCCTGGTTGGGGTTGTTTTGACGATCTTGATCGGTATTTTTCTAAACCCGCAAACTGCCATCGGATTTGTGATTGGCGCGGTTCTCTCCGGGGCCTGCGGATTTATAGGCATGAACGTCTCGGTGAAAGCAAACGTACGGACCGCTCAAGCCGCGACGCATGGCATAGGGGCGGCTCTGGATGTCGCATTTAAAGGCGGCGCAATCACTGGCATGCTCGTCGTTGGCCTGGGGCTGTTAGGGGTGGCAGGGTTTTATATCTACCTGGGTGCTGAGCAGGCGACTGATCTGAACCCACTGATTGGCCTGGCTTTTGGTTCCTCGTTGATCTCTATCTTTGCGCGCTTGGGCGGTGGCATTTTCACCAAGGGCGCCGATGTCGGGGCCGACCTGGTAGGTAAGGTAGAAGCGGGTATTCCTGAAGATGATCCCCGCAACCCGGCTGTGATTGCGGACAATGTCGGCGACAATGTGGGTGACTGCGCAGGCATGGCGGCTGACCTGTTTGAAACTTACGCGGTGACCCTGATTGCCACCATGGTACTGGGGGGACTGATGGCAACAGAAGCAGGTGCCAATGGCATCATTTACCCCTTGTTGCTAGGTGCGGTTTCCATCGTCGCCTCAACTATTGGCTGCTTTTTTGTCAAAGCCTCGCCCGGTATGAAGAATGTGATGCCCGCGCTATATAAAGGCCTGGCGGTCGCTGGCGTCCTCTCGCTAATTGCGTTTTACTTTGTCACGCAATATGTATTCCCGCAAGGCTATACCCATGGTGAAGTCACGGTGTCCAGCCTGGCCCTGTTTGGCGCCTGTGCGGTAGGGCTGGGACTGACCGCGGCACTGGTATGGATTACCGAATACTACACCGGCACTGATTACGCGCCGGTCAAACACGTGGCGCAAGCCTCTACCACCGGCCATGCCACCAATATTATTGCCGGGATAGGCGTCTCGATGAAGTCCACCGCCCTGCCTGTACTCTCGGTGTGTCTTGCGATTTATGTCGCTTTTCACCTGGCAGGACTGTATGGGGTAGCCATTGCCGCCATGGCCATGCTCAGTATGGCAGGCATTGTCGTGGCTTTGGATGCTTACGGCCCGATCACCGATAACGCAGGCGGGATTGCCGAAATGGCTGAATTGCCTAGTAGTGTCCGCGAGGTGACTGACCCGCTGGATGCTGTAGGCAACACCACCAAAGCGGTCACCAAAGGCTATGCTATTGGCTCCGCAGGCCTGGCAGCGTTGGTCCTGTTTGCAGACTACACACACAAGCTTGAAAGCGCCGGTATCACTGCCAGCTTTGATTTGAGCGACCCCAAAGTCATCATAGGCTTGTTTATCGGCGGCTTGATTCCATATCTGTTTGCCGCCATGGCCATGGAAGCGGTAGGTCGTGCCGCAGGCAGTGTGGTTGAAGAAGTCCGCCGCCAGTTTCGCGAAATCAAAGGCATTATGGAGGGCACAGCCAAACCTGAATACGGCAAAGCCGTGGATATGCTGACCAGCGCTGCCATCAAGGAAATGATGTTGCCCTCCCTGCTGCCGGTGGCCGCACCGATTGTGGTCGGACTGGTTCTGGGGCCGGTCGCACTGGGTGGTTTGTTGATGGGCACCATCGTGACCGGCTTATTTGTCGCTATCTCGATGTGTACTGGTGGTGGCGCCTGGGATAACGCCAAGAAATACATTGAGGATGGCCATTATGGCGGCAAAGGGTCTGATGCGCACAAGGCGGCCGTGACAGGCGATACCGTTGGTGACCCTTACAAGGATACGGCGGGCCCAGCTGTGAACCCGCTGATCAAGATCATCAATATTGTGGCGCTGCTGATCGTGCCCTTATTACATTGACCTTGGATTTTAAGCGTTCATAAAGCAAAAAGCCGGGCGAACGACCCGGCTTTGTTGTGCGCGTTGCAACAAATTAGAACGCTGGCTTCACTTTAAAACGCTGGCTTCACTTCGGCCTTGTTGTAACGGGCAACCCCATCCACGATTTCCTTGTGGGCATCTTCAATCCCCACCCAACCTTCAATTTTCACCCACTTACCCTTGTCCAGATCTTTGTAGTGCTCAAAGAAGTGCGCAATCATATCCAGGCGCCAAGGCGATACATCGGTCAATGTTTTTTGATAAGCATAGAGGCCGCAGACTTTCTCAACCGGCACCGCCAGCACTTTGGCATCACCACCCGCTTCGTCCGTCATTTTCAGCATGCCCAATGCACGGCAACGCACGACCACACCTGGCAACAAAGGCACTGGCGTAATCACCAGCACATCCACCGGGTCTCCATCATCGCCCAGGGTATGTGGAATGTAACCATAGTTACATGGATACTGCATGGAGGTGCCCATAAAGCGATCGACGAACAGTGCGCCGCTTTCTTTATCTACTTCATATTTCACTGGATCACCATTGGCTGGGATCTCGATAATGACGTTAAAGTCGTGGGGCAAATCTTTGCCGCTAGGCACCAAATTCAAAGACATGTTTTTAAACCTATCCCTATAAAAAAATCGCCATTATAGGCGATTAATATGAACATTTGCTGGCAAACAACACTATTTTTGATCCTGCTCAGCCGCGACCGCATCGCGGCATGCCTGCCTGATCGTCACAGGAATCAGCTTGAGCGCGAGATACAGCAACAGCGGAATAATCACCAATTCATCAAGCTGGCCAATCAGCGGAATAAAGTCGGGAATCAGATCAAACGGCAACACCAGATACGCCAAGGCTAGCCATAATAACGCTTTGGCTAACCAGGGCGTTTGCGGATGTGCAAGCAATGCGCGATAAAACAAGACCTCTTGTTTAAAGCGTTGGCCCAGCGTCACCAGTTGTGCACGAAACCCCATCGCCCTTGACCGATTCAGCAGTCAATCCACCTGCAACGTGCGACCGGTGAGTTTGGCAAATGCCTCCATGTACTTGTCCGAGGTGCGTTGAGCCACGTCAGCTGGTAGTTCCGGGCCGGGCGGCGTCTTGTCCCAACCGCAACTTTCCAGCCAGTCACGCACATACTGTTTATCGTAGCTGGGCGGGTTGCTGCCCACCTGATACTGGTCTGCAGGCCAGAAGCGTGAAGAATCAGGCGTCAATACCTCGTCCATCACATGCAATACCCCTTGCGCATCCACACCAAATTCAAACTTAGTGTCGGCAATGATGATGCCTTTGGTACGCGCATACTCGGCCGCACGCGTATATAGCGCAATTGCCGCCTGCTCGACCTGGGCGGTGAGCGCTTTACCAATCAGGGCTTCCACCTGGGCAATGCTGATATTTTCATCATGCTCGCCTACCGCCGCCTTGCTCGAAGGGGTAAACAAAGGTTGTGGCAACTGCTGCGCCAGTTGCAGGCCTGCTGGCAGGGGAATATCACATACCGTGCCCTTGGCCTGATACTCTTTCCAGCCGCTGCCTACCAAATACCCGCGCACAATCGCTTCCAATGGCAAGGCTTTGAGTTTTTTGACCACCACGGCACGGCCTTTGACCTGAGCCACTTCATCCGGCGCGACTACAGATTCCGGCGCGATCCCGGTCAAGTGGTTAGGCACCACATTCTGCAATTGCTCAAACCAGAAGTTAGCCATTTGCGTCAGCATCGCGCCCTTGTGTTGAATCCCCGTGGGCAAAATCACATCAAAAGCACTCAAGCGATCTGTACTGACCAGCAGCATGGTCTGCGCGTCGATATCGTAGATATCACGCACCTTCCCCTGGTGCAGTTTTTTCAGACTCTTGATAGAAGTTTCGAGCAATGGCGCTGACATAATCGTGATCACAAAAGTAAAAACCGCATTATAAATGCGCCACGCCCTTGCAGGCGAATAAATTGTCCGGTAACGACATCAGCCCGCAAATGGAGGCCGTCTCGCTAAGCAGCCACCTCTTCAATCTGGACCGGATCAGGCAAATTGGTCATGCACAGCTTGGCATAGCCCACATAGCGCGTCAGACGCAGCAAATTGCAGGTATAACCATACTCATTGTCGTACCAGGCCACCAGCTTCACAAAAGAGGGGTCCAGCATAATGCCAGCCGATGCATCAAACACGCTGGCAGCTGGGTAGCCTCTGAAATCACTGGAAACCACGGCCTCATCGGTATAGCCCAGCACCCCCTTCAAATCTCGCTCTGCGGCGTACTTCATCACGGCGCAGATGTCTTCATAAGTGGTTTTTTGCTGCAACTCGACCGTCAGGTCAACCACCGACACATCTGCCGACGGAATACGCATGGCCATGCCGGTTAACTTCTTGTTGAGGGCCGGAATCACTTTACCGACGGCCTTGGCCGCCCCGGTACTTGAAGGAATAATGTTATCAAAGACGCCACGACCTCCCCGCCAATCCTTGTTCGACGTCCCATCCACCGTTTTTTGAGTCGCCGTGGCCGCATGAATAGTGGTCATCAATCCACGTTTGATGCCAAAATGGTCATGCAACACCTTGGCCATAGGCGCCAGGCCATTGGTGGTGCAAGAGGCGGCAGAGACAATTTCTTCACCGCGATAATGGTAATGATTGACGCCATAGACATACATAGGCGTGTCGTCCTTCCCTGGCGCTGATTGGACGACAATGCGCGCGCCCCCATTGATGTGTGCAGCACAGGTTTCCTTGGTCAGAAAGACACCAGTACACTCCACCACCACATCCACGTTTGCACTGGCCCAGTCAATCTGCGCCGGATCACGATGTGCCGTCAACCGGATGGGCTTGCCATTCACCACCAGCGATTCGCCCTCTAACTGTGCATCGTATGCGAGACGACCGTGCACCGAATCGTACTTGAGCATATACAACATCTGCTCAGGCGCCTCGATGCCGTTGATCGCCACTACCTCCACATCTTTGAACTCTGCCTGATTTAAAGCGGCTCTGAGCACCATGCGCCCAATTCTGCCAAACCCGTTTATGCCGATCCGAACAGTCATTTTTTGGACTCCTTTTGTCGTGGATATCCTAAAACAAGCAATTTTGATGCTCATTTTGAGCAGTTAGCGTTAGACAGTCATCGTGGCCTTGAATAGAATAGAGTTGAAAACTAAAAACTTTAAATCATTCAAGCCCCCCGCCCATCGGATATTTTGTGAACGTTGCAGAGCAATTACTGAGTGGTATTCTGGATACATTATCATTGCAAGTGGCAGTGATTGATGAAGCAAGCAGCATTCTCTATGTGAATCAGGCTTGGCGCAGCTTTGGCCTGTTTTACGGCCTGCAACTTGACACAGACTGGTTTGGCATCGCCTATCTCGATATTTGCAAGGCCAATGAAGACACCAACCAGCCAGCCTTGCTGGAGGGCGTTCAACAGGTATTAAGTGGGGCACGTGACCATTTCAGTATTGATTACCTCTGCCACACCCCAACCCAGGAGCCGACCTGGCTGACCTTGAATTTGCAGCCGATGCAAAGCAGCCTCGCAGAGCAGGGCCCGTGCTTTTTGCTGACCCTCACCAATATCACGCATCACAAGCAGGTCGAAGACCGGATTTCTGCCCTCACACTGACAGACCCGCTCACCGGCCTCGCCAACCGCCGTCGACTGGAGCAATTCATGCGGGATGAGTGGTCACGCGCGATCCGCCATCAATCCAGTCTGAGTGTGATGATGGTCGATGCGGATCACTTCAAGCAACTCAATGACAGCATGGGGCATGCCGCTGGCGATGACTGTTTGCGCCAAGTCGCCACCATTCTGCAAGGCTTTAGTAACCGGCCAGGAGATCTGGCTGCACGCTACGGTGGAGAAGAGTTTGTATTGGTACTGGGCCAGACCACGCAGGCGGAAGCCGTCAAAATTGCCGAGCGCATCCGGCAAAAAATCATGGCGCTGGATATCCGTTTTGCCGGACACCGCTTGATGACAGTGAGTATAGGCATTGCCTCACTGGGCGCCCATCATGCGCAATCCACAAAGGAGCAACCCGCACGCACCCAGTGGCTCAATTTTAGTGAAGACGGTAATTTATTGCTGGAACAAGCGGACAAGGCCCTGTATGTGGCAAAAAAACAGGGCCGTAATCGCGTTGAAGTGTACGACAAACACCACAGACTGACGGTGCCGCTCTCGGTGTAGCCCAAATGCGGGCTAAGTCCGCGAGCAGCTCACCGCGGTGAACAAAAACTAGGCAGCACGCGCTTCCAGCATAGCCACCGCAGGCAAGGTCTTGCCTTCCAGAAACTCCAAAAACGCGCCGCCGGCCGTTGAGATGTAAGACACTTTGTCATAGATGTCGTATTTTTGAATGGCGGCAATGGTGTCACCGCCCCCAGCCAGCGTAAACGCCTTGGTTTCGGCAATCGCCTTGGCAATGGTTTTGGTGCCTTCGCCAAACTGGTCAAACTCAAACACACCAACCGGGCCATTCCAGACCACGGTACCGGCTTTCATGATGATATCAACCAACTCAGCCGCGGATTGCGCGCCGATATCAAAAATCATGTCATCGGCAGCGACCTCAGTTGCGGCTTTTTTCACGGCAGGCTCATTCGCATCAAACTGCTTACCCACCACCACATCTTTGGCAATCGGCACACAAGCGCCACGGGCAGCCATTTTCCCCATCAGGCCTTTGGCCGTTTCCACCAGGTCGTCTTCGCACAGAGATTTGCCTATTTCATGACCCGCCGCCTTGAGGAAGGTATTGGCAATGCCGCCGCCTACCACCAGTTGATCCACTTTGTCAGACAAACTTTCCAGCACGGTGAGCTTGGTAGAGACTTTAGACCCGCCAACAATCGCCACCAGCGGACGTGCCGGGGCCAGCAAGGCCTGGCTCAAGGCGTCCAGCTCTTCGGTCAGCAAAATACCGGCACAGGCGACAGGCGCAAATTTGGCAATGCCGTGGGTGGAGGCTTCGGCGCGGTGTGCGGTGCCAAAGGCATCCATGACAAATACATCGCAGAGCGCGGCGTACTTTTTGGCCAGCTCATCATTGTTTTTTTTCTCGCCCACATTAAAACGGCAGTTTTCGAGCAAAATCAACTGACCGTCCTCGGTGGTCAAACTGTCTTCAGGCGCATTCGGTGCCAGCCAGTTTTTCACCAGGCGGACCGGCTGACCCAATAGCTTGCTCATGACATCGGCCACGGGCTTCAGGGAGTTTTCTTCGGTATACACGCCCTCTTCAGGACGGCCCAGGTGTGAGGTCACCATCACTTTGGCGCCGGCTTTCAATGCATATTCTATGGTGGGCATGCTGGCCACAATTCTGGCATCACTGGTCACTACGCCATCTTTTACCGGCACATTGAGATCCGCACGGATGAAAACGCGCTTGCCACGTAAATCGAGGTCGGTCATTTTGATGAATTTCATGAAGGTCTCCCTTGAGCGGTCGGCGCCGCTTGAATATAAACTGGTAAGGATAAAAAGCTGTTTGGCAAAAGCAAACGGGGCATAAAGCCCCGTGCATGATTAAGCAATGTGTTGAACCAGACGCAGCAGGTTACAGGTATATCCGTATTCATTGTCATACCAGCCGACCACTTTAACAAAGGTCGGATCCAGCATAATGCCGGCATCGGCATCAAACACACTGGCGGCTGGGCTGCTACGGAAGTCACTGGAAACCACCTTCTCGTTAGTGTATTCCAGTACGCCTTTCAGCGCGCCGTCAGCAGCTTGTTGCATGGCTGCACAAATGGCCTCATAAGTCGTTTCGCTATTGAGCTCCACGGTCAGGTCAACGACAGACACATCGGCAGAAGGCACGCGCATGGACATGCCGGTGAGTTTTTTGTTGAGGGAAGGAATCACCTTGCCCACCGCCTTGGCCGCGCCTGTACTCGAAGGAATAATGTTTTCAAACACACTGCGACCGCCGCGCCAGTCTTTTTTGGAGGTGCCATCAACCGTGAGTTGTGATGCAGTGGCGGCATGAATGGTGGTCATCAGGCCACGCTTGATACCAAAGCTATCGTGCAAGACTTTGGCTAAAGGCGCCAAGCCGTTGGTGGTACACGAAGCCGCTGAAATAATGGCCTGACCAGCATACTCATGGTGATTCACGCCAAATACAAACATGGGAGTATCATCTTTACCCGGCGCAGATTGCACTACTTTTTTGGCACCGCCTTGAATATGCGGCTGGCAGGTTTCCTGAGTCAAAAAGGCGCCGGTGGACTCCACCACAATCTCTGCACCGCCTTTGCGCCAGTCAATATTGTTCGGGTCACGCTCAGCCGTCAAATGGATACGCTTACCATTCACGACCAACGCGCCATTGTCAGCTTCTACTTTGGCATTAAACCGACCATGGACTGAGTCATACTTGAGCAAATACATCATGTATTCAACATCATATGAGCTGTTAATCGCGACCACTTCAATATTGCTGAACTCTGGCTGCTCAATTGCCGCACGCAACGCCATGCGACCTATCCGTCCAAACCCGTTAATGCCTACCTTGACTGACATATGCTCCCCAACATTGTTAGAACTAAAATGAAGTATTTTAACCTAAACACACTATACTGGACAGACAGTAAGTGTTTGATTTGATACACGACTCAAGCATTCCCATATTTAAAACCCGGTCATTTTGACCACGCAGGGCTGCTTGTGATGAAAGAGGAAGGTTATGCAAGACAACATTATTCTGGCGGGTGGCTGCTTTTGGGGCATGCAGGATTTAATCAGAAGACTGCCTGGCATCATTAGCACACGGGTAGGTTATACCGGCGGTGAGGTGCCCCATGCCACTTACAAAAATCATGGCAACCATGCCGAGGCGATTGAGATTGTATTTGATCCCGCGCAGATCAGCCTGCGGCAATTACTGGTGTTTTTCTTTCAGATTCACGACCCGACCACGCCTAACCGCCAGGGGAACGATTTGGGTCCCTCTTACAGATCAGCCATTTTTTATGCATCAGCAGAACAGAAAGCTGTTGCCGAACAATTGATCACTGAAATGAACGCCTCAGGCATCTGGCCCGGCAAAATTGTCACCGAGCTTACGCCCGCAACAGATTTCTGGCTGGCAGAACCGGAGCATCAGGATTATCTGCTGCGTTACCCCAACGGCTACACCTGCCACGGCCTGAGACCGCAGTGGATATTACCGCAAGATCGCGCAACAGCAAGCTGGTTATAAACCAGGCATGAACATTATTCTGGCGTTACGGTGGGCGGCTGCTTGGTCACGGCCGAGTGTTTGCGCGCTTTAGGATAATGGCGCCTGGCAGGATGATGCAGAAAAGTCGCCAACTCATTCAAGGCCAATTGATAGACCTCGCGCTTGAATTCGATGACATCCTCCAGCGGCACCCAATATTCACTCCAGCGCCAGGCATCAAACTCGGGATGCTCGGTCGCACGCAATGACACATCACTGTCACGCCCGATCAGGCGCAACAAAAACCAGATCTGTTTTTGTCCTTTGTAGCTTCCGCGCCACTCGCGCTTGACCCAGCTGGTAGGCACGTCATAGCGCAGCCAGTCACGTGTACGGCCCAGAATTTTAACGTGCTCAGGCTTGAGGCCAACCTCTTCCATCAATTCACGATACATGGCTTGCTCAGGCGTTTCACCATATTTGATGCCGCCTTGCGGAAACTGCCATGCATGTTCCCTGATACGCTTGCCCCAAAACACCTGATTGTGCGTATTGCAAAGCACAATTCCGACGTTTGGACGGTATCCATCACGATCTAACATAAAAAACTGCCTTCAATATTTCATGCAATTTTTTCACACTTTAGCCTTTAATGAAAGGACAACCGTCAAAAGCATGCGCAAGCCCGGCAAGGTGTATAAAATTGAAAAGCAGACTCGCCAATTTATTTAAAATCCATCATGCGACCCATGAAAACACTGTCAACCAGAGACAAGACCATGCGTTGTTTGCCCATGCTCAAGCGATTTTCAACCAGATTTATGACCGGGCTCTCGATCCGTCTCCCGTTGGCAAGTATGAAGTTTTTTGCCCCCCTATTGCTTGGTGTCCCCGTTTTCGCGTTAGCGGGCAACCTCGCTTACATCACCAATCAAGGCAGTGACAGCGTATCCGTGCTGGACATCGCCAGCAAGCAAGTCACGCGTACCATTGCGGTGGGCAAAGCCCCGGTCGGGGTGGCTATCGCCCCTAAAAAGCAGCGCGTGTATATCAGCAACGCTAATAGCCAAACCGTGTCAGTCATCAATAGCGCCACCCAACAAACGCTGCAAGAAATTCCGGTCAACGCCCAAGCCGTTGGCATTGCTTTAAGCCGCGACGAGAAAACCTTGTACGTGGCCGATTGGGGCGGCGAGCAAGTGATTGCAGTGGATACTGCGCATCCTGAAAAACAGCAAACCTTCAAAGCGGGCAAAACCCCTTCCGGCTTGCTGGTCAGTGCAGATAACAAAAAGCTGTTTATCGCCAACCGCGACAGTAACGATGTCACCGTGGTCGATACGAAAACCTTGAAAACCATCGCGCAAGTGCCCGTTGGCCTGCATCCCTTTGCACTAAGCTTGAGCCCGGATGGTAAAACCGTGTTTGTCGTTAATGTGGTCAGCAACACGCTGACCTTGCTGAATGTAGAGACCTATCAGGCCAGCACCGTCAAAACCGGGCAGCATCCTTATGGCGTGGCGATCAGTCCAGATGGCCGTCGTGCTTACGTGAGCAACAATCACGCTGAAAGCGTATCGGTAATTGATTTGACCAATGGCAACACCATCAAAACCATCGCTGTGGGCGAATATCCCGAGGGCATTGAATACGACAAGGCCAGCAATCAGGTACTGGTCGTCAACTGGGGTACTGACAATGTCTCCATGATTGATGCACTCACTAATACCGTGACGCAAACGATCAGCAGCCCCAAGTTATGCCGCTCTTTCGGGCAATTTATTCTCGAAGTGAAATAGCAAGAAAAGGGCTGTGCAGAGCCAAAGCAATCTATTTTTTGATTTTTTCACAGGATGACCAATGAATTAGTCGCAAAGAAGTTTATTTTTGGGTAAAGTCTCGGATTGTTTTTTAAAACACTTTGACCGCTTACCGATCCACGCCGAGCTTTAGTTTTAAAAGCGTTTTAAAAGTCTGTAAATTTCAGGAGATATGTAATGAAAAAATTTCTAGGCATGATTGCTGTTTCTTTATTGCCGTTGATCCCACTCACCGCTGGTGCACACGGTGCAGCAGCCTTACGCTTTGAAAAAAGCGTCACCATCAAAGCGCCTGCTGCAAAAGTATGGGCATTGGTCAAAGATTTTGGTAACGAACAAGCCTGGCACGCAGGTGTTGTGTCTACCACCGTAGAGCAGAAAAAAGATGAAAATGGCGACGATGCCACCTACCGCACCGTCAAACTGAAAAACGGCGGCGTCATGTACGAAAAACTGCGTTTCATTGACGACGCTGGCATGCGTGTTAAATATGAATATGTGTATGAAAAAAGTACATTACAGTTTTCTAACTTTTACCCAATGATCACAGTGACTGCCAACGGCAATGACACCGTCGTTTCAGTCAAAGGCAGCTACACTCGCGCCGATTCCTCCAACATTCCAAAGCCTGAGCAAAACGATGATGCCGCGACCAAGGCGCTCGACGACTTTTTTGATCCAGGTCTCGAAAGCCTGAAAAAGGTTGCCGAATCGGGAAAGTAATTAGCCAGGGTTCTGGAAAAAAATCGCAAGGCAACAGTAAACCCTGGTGGAAATTCTGGTAAGTCTTACGTTGTAAACAACACTGTTTTTGCAAATCAGTCACTGCCAAAAGCAAGCGACTGGCACCAAGTAAAGGGATTGTGTACCACACAATCCCTTTTTTGCATTTAGCCAAACCACCTGCCCAAAACCATCACCTATCCTGTCAAAGATGGGCAAAGCCTGTCACTTTCTGTCAGCTTGGCTAACCACAACCACGCTCGCACTTTTTAAATTCAATTCGAAGAAATGAAGCATAAAAACCCTTTAATTCATATTTTTCAATCAGTTACATTCAGTAAAAGCAGACTGGCACGCCTGTTGCTTTATGGTTAGCCAACACTGTTGAAAAAGCAGTGACTTAAACAAAGAAGTAACTGACTTTAAACTTGACTTGAAGGAAAACATGATGAAAAAACACGCACAACAAGGTTTTACCCTGATTGAATTAATGATCGTAGTGGCCATTATTGGTATTTTGGCTTCTGTGGCGATTCCTGCATATTCAGACTACACAAAAGAGGCTTCTGATGGCGCTTGTTTGGCAGAAGCTAGTGCATACTCAACAATAGTCTACTCAGCAATTGCATTATCCAAAGATATTCCAGATCACAATGCTAAAGCTTGCAAGGCAATCACTAAACCACTAGCGACAGATAAATCCTTCTCAGCAGAGCCGGCAAAAGAGGGCACTGGCGCAACCATTTCTTGTGATTTGGTGAAGGGCGGAACTTGCACCAAGACCCCTAAAGCTTAATATCTAATCTACTTGAGCAAATAAGAAAAAGCCCTGTTCAAACAGGGCTTTTTACTAAGGCTTAATGATGAAAATACATAATACGGGCTTCTCACTGATTGAACTAATGATCGTGATCTCTATTATAGGCATTTTATCGGCCGTGGCCGTGCCCGCTTTTCAAGCTTACAGAATAGAGGCTGCAAATGGTGCATGTCTGAAAGAAGCTAACATTTATGCAAGAAGAGTTTACGCAGACATACAACTGAACAAATCCATAGCGAATATCCCAGCTCCGGTTGCAAAAGCCTGTAGCGACATTAACAATGGTGTTAAAGTAGTTACAATAACAACGTTCACATCTAGAACTCACTCACCTGGCAACGCCATTATTTCTTGTAATTTAAGCGCTGGTACTCCTTGTCTTATTACAACAAACTCTCCTTGAGAATTTATAACTTAACAGACTTGAATAAATGCATTTTAAGCAAATCTTAAACAAGATAGCAGCGCTTCAACGGAACTGATTTGAATTTAAAAACAATGTTAGAACAGCTTGCTGTAAATAAAAATTGTAGCTCAACCGTACTCTGGTTACACGGCCTAGGTGCCGACGGCCACGACTTTGAGCCTGTGGTACAAATGCTCAACCTGCCACACATCAAATTTATCCTACCTCATGCCCCTTACCGTCCCGTCACTCTCAACAATGGCTACGAAATGCGTGCCTGGTATGACATTTTTGGGCTACAGCCGGATAGCCCGCAAGATGAAGTCGGGATTAAAAGCATGCAAGCGACATTAAATGCGATGATAGAAGCCGAAATTGCGCAGGGGATTCCGGCGCACCGCATTTTACTGGCAGGATTCTCGCAAGGCGGCGCGATGGCTTTGCATACGGCAACGCGTTTTCCACAAACTTTGGCAGGCGTACTGGCGCTTTCCACATACTTACCCTTAAAGAGTCAACTCTCCCAAGAAAAACACCCAGCCAACCAGCAGTGCCCGATCTGGATGGCGCATGGCCGTTTTGATAGCGTAATTACCATGGCAACCGCGCAAGCTTCGCGGCAAACACTGGAGGCCACAGGCTATGCGGTGGAATGGCATGAATACGATATGCCGCATAGTGTTTGCGACGAAGAGATCAACGATATCCGCCAATTTTTGCTCAAGGTGCTTCCGCCAGCGCAATAACCCTATCTTGAGAATAATCCCGCAAGCAGGGGGAGTTTTGTTAAAATAGCCAGCGTTTTCATAGGCCTATTTTCATGAGTGCTCCCAAAAAAACACCGTCTGCGGTGAGTGATCAACCAAGTTTTGCCGAACGCCTAGCGGCGCTAGAAACCATCGTCAAGCGCATGGAGTCAGGCGAACTGCCGCTAGAGGCCTCACTGGCAGCCTATACTGAGGGCGTGCAATTGTTACAAGCTTGCCAGACCTCTTTAGAGCAAGCAGAACAAACCGTGATGCTGCTTAACCAACAACAGCAACTGACGCCCTTCGAAGCGAATTAACCCGCCAGCCACTTTCCTGTTTATTCATGACCACTTCTGCTTTTGTCTTTGATCATTGGGCACGCGCACATCAACAACATGTGGAGCAGGTGCTGGCTCGCCTTTTGCCTGGTGAGCAAATATTGCCTGAACGCCTGCACGAAGCCATGCGTTACGCGGTGCTCGGTGGAGGTAAACGGGTGCGTGCGTTATTGAGTTATGCCGCAGCAGAACTGGCAGGCACCTCCAGAATGACGGCTGATGCCAGTGCGGCAGCTGTCGAGTTGATTCACGCATTTTCATTGGTGCATGACGATATGCCATGCATGGATGACGACGATTTGCGTCGTGGCAAGCCGAGTTGCCATAAGCAATATGATGATGCCACCGCACTGCTGGTCGGTGATGCCTTGCAAAGTCTGGCATTTGAATGCATCGCCGAGACTCAGGCACCACAAGCGCTCAAGCAAGTGCAGGTATTGGCACAAGCGACCGGCTCACGTGGCATGTGTGGCGGCCAAAGCATCGATTTGCAGAGTACGGGCAAACGGTTGACGCGTGCTGAGTTAGAGACCATGCATCAATATAAAACTGGCGCGCTGATCCGAGCCGCGACATTGCTTGGCGCTTATGCGGCGCCAGACACCGCACCGGCATTAATTCAGTGTTTGGAGCAATACAGCCAAAAGATGGGGCTAGCATTTCAGGTTGTCGATGACATTCTCGATGCAACAGCAGATACGCAAACCCTGGGCAAAACGGCTGGCAAAGATGCGCTGCAAGACAAGTCTACCTACGTCAGCCTGCTGGGGCTGGAGGAGGCAAAAACGCTGGTAGAAGCACTTTATGCTGAAGCCCTGCAATTATTGGCAGGCTATGGTGCCCAGGCGGATCCGCTGCGCGGGATTGCCAAATTTATTTGTGAGCGTCCTTTTTAATCATGACTTCACTGTTGTCCCGTATTCAATCCCCCACTGAGTTACGCGCACTCGAGCGCACACAACTCAAAGTGCTGGCCGCAGAACTGCGAGCATTTCTGATTCAAAGCGTCTCGCAAACAGGGGGGCATTTGGCCTCCAACCTTGGTGTCGTCGAGCTGACCATTGCGCTGCATTACATTTACAACACGCCGGATGACCGTCTGGTCTGGGACGTCGGCCATCAAACCTATCCGCACAAAATCCTGACCGGTAGACGCGAAGCCATGGCTAGCCTGCGCAAGGCGGGCGGGATTGCCGGTTTTCCCAAGCGCGACGAGAGTGAGTACGACACCTTTGGCACGGGGCATTCCAGCACCTCAATTTCAGCGGCGCTAGGCATGGCGGTGGCCGCCAAAGCACAAGGACTGGATCGCCGCAGTGTTGCCATTATCGGTGATGGTGCCATGACCGCGGGGATGGCGTTTGAGGCGCTCAATAATGCGGGCGATATGGATACCAATATCCTGGTGATCCTCAATGACAACGACATGAGCATTTCCAACAATGTGGGAGCGCTCAACAATTACCTTGCTCGCCTGATGTCGGGCAAACTGTATGACAGCGTGCGCCGCAGCGGCAAAAAAGTGCTGGATATCATGCCGCCCGTCAAAGAGTTTGCCAAACGCGCAGAAGAGCACGCCAAAGGCATGGTCACGCCCGGCACCCTGTTTGAAGAGTTCGGGTTTAATTACATCGGCCCGATTGATGGCCACGACATAGACACACTGGTGGATACGCTGGGCAATATCCGTCAATTGCAAGGGCCGCAGTTTTTGCATGTGGTGACGCAAAAGGGCAAAGGCTACAGCCCGGCCGAAGATAACCCAAACAAATACCACGGTGTGAGCAAGTTTGACCCGGAAAATGGTCACAGCCTGAGCCACAGCGACCGTCCGACCTATACGCAAGTGTTTGGTGATTGGCTGGTAGACATGGCCGCGGCAGATGACAAACTGATAGGCATCACGCCTGCCATGTGTGACGGTTCCGGACTCAATCGTTTTGCAGAGACGTATCCGGCACGCTATTTTGATGTCGGCATTGCTGAACAACACGCATTGACCTTTGCTGCTGGCATGGCGTGCGATGGCCTTAAGCCCGTAGTGGCGATCTACTCGACCTTTTTACAGCGCGCTTACGACCAATTGATCCACGATATTGCGCTGCAAAAACTGGATGTGTTACTGGCGATTGACCGTGCCGGGCTGGTCGGTGCCGATGGCCCCACCCATGCGGGCAGCTTTGATTTAAGCTTTTTGCGCTGCATCCCGGAGATCGTCATCATGGCACCCAGCGATGAAAACGAGTGCCGGCTGATGTTGTCTACCGGCTACCACTACCCTGGGACTGCGGCTGTCCGTTATCCGCGCGGCAGTGGCATCGGTGCCACCGTGTCGCCCACGTTAGCGACGCTAGCAATTGGCAAAGCCAGCCAAGTCAGACAGGGCGTAAAAGTGGCAATTCTGGCGTTTGGCAGCATGCTGCAGCCTGCGTTACAAGCTGCAGATGCTTTGAATGCCAGCGTGGTGAATATGCGCTTTATCAAGCCGCTGGATGAAGCGATGGTGTTGCACATGGCGCAAACCCACGACTACCTGGTCACGGTGGAAGAAAACGCTGTACAGGGTGGAGCTGGCGCTGCCGTCATGGAGTGCTTGCAGTCGCATGGCGTGGTGAAAGCCATCCGCTGCCTGGGACTTCCTGACCGTTTTATTGATCACGGCAAACATGAAACTATGCTTGCGGATTGTGGTCTAGACGAGACCGGTATACGCTTGGCTATTGAGAAATTAATTTCCGAGTAGTAAACTCAACTATTAACTAACAGGCGGGCATCCCCGCTATGGAACCCTAATGAATCAACCCGTGATCCCCACAACGATTGAAGACGTACAAAATACGCCTGACGTGCGTCGTCTGGACATCAACAAAGTCGGCATCAAATCTATCCGTCACCCTGTGATTGTCAAAGACAAAACGGGCGGCGAACAACATACCGTAGCGATGTTTGATATGTTTGTGCACTTGCCGCACAATTTTAAAGGCACGCATATGTCTCGCTTTGTCGAGATATTGAACATGAACGAGCGTGCCATCTCGATTGATTCATTTGAAACCATCTTGCGCCAAATGGTTGAGCGCCTGGAGGCTGAATCAGGCTATGTGGAAATGCGTTTCCCTTACTTCATCAACAAAGCGGCGCCAGTATCTGGTGTGAAAAGCCTGCTTGATTATGAAGTAACGTTTATCGGTGAAATCAAAAACGGCCAGTTCGAGATTACCGTCAAGGTTATGGTACCAGTGACCAGCCTGTGCCCATGCAGCAAGAAAATTTCAGACTACGGCGCACATAATCAGCGCTCACATGTGACTGTGACTGCATTATTGAGCGAGTTTATGTGGCTGGAAGACCTGGTAACCTTGATTGAAGAACAAGCCTCTTGCCAGTTGTATGGCCTACTCAAGCGTCCAGATGAAAAATTCGTTACCGAGCGCGCCTATGACAATCCAAAATTTGTCGAAGACATGGTGCGTGACGTCGCAGCACAACTCAATGATGAAAAACGTATCATCAAATACGTCGTTGAATCTGAAAACTTTGAGAGTATTCACAACCATAGTGCATATGCCTTGATCGAGAGAGACAAACGCGTTCAGTAATCTGTTTTGACAAAGTTTCAGTGTAGGCTAACATCGATTTCGATGTTAAGCGAAGCGGCCAAAACTAAAATTTCGAGTCTATCCACAATCACTCGGCTTATGCATTAATTGAGAAAGACAAACGTCTTTCATAACCGCACATGCAAATAAAAACGGCCATCAGGCCGTTTTTTTATACCTGCTGATGCGCCCTGCTTCGCTAATGACTAAACATGCCATTGCGCGCATAAGGTTGGTGCAGATGCAGGCCCACCGCCACGATGATCGCCCCCAGGAGCGGAAACAGCGCCGCTAGCGTAAACGTTAATTGGCCGCCTAAATACTGCAAAGCAAAGCCCCCGAGTAAGCCACCCAGCGCGCCACCTACCCCGTACGCCACACTGTTATATATGGCCTGCCCTTTGGCCTGGTGACGGCCATTAAAATATTGCGTCACCACCTCGACCGAGGCCGCATGAAAACTGCCAAAAGTAAACGCATGCAGGGTTTGTGCCAGTAACAACAACCACAGTTGATCTGGCACCAGACCCATCATGGTAAAGCGCACCACGCCAATGAGCAGGCTGACCAGCAAAATGGTTTTGAGTTTAAAGCGTGCCATGATCCAGGGCATTTTCATGAAAATGCCAATTTCGCAAATCACGCCTAGCGACCATAACCAGCCGATCATGCCTTTGCTATAGCCATGCTCGGCCAGATAAATCGAATAAAAGTTATACATGAGCCCATGCGCGGTCACCATCATGGCGCAGCCAATCAGCAGCGACATCACGGCAGGCTGCTTCAGAATTTGCCACACTGAAAAATCATCCTGCGCATGCGGTGGAACATGCGCCTCAGGTAATAACCAGGTCAGGCCAAACAAGCTGCATTGCACCAGCAGAATAAACCAGAGCAGGCTGCCTATGCCAAACCAGTCGGTCAGGTAACCGAGTAAGACTGAGGCCACAATAAAGCCCCAGGAGCCCCACAAACGGATTTTGCTGTAGTGACCATTGGTGCTGGCCAAATGCGCCAGTACCAGCGACTCCGACAGCGGCAAGGTGGAGCTGGTAAATAAACTTAAGGCGACCATGACAATAAACATGGTCTTGAAATCATGGGCCCAAAAGATGGCGACAAAGCCCAGCAAGCCGAGAAACGCGGTCAGGCGTATCCAGCGTACACGTTGCCGGGTATGGTCAGCCAGCCAGCCCCACAGATTGGGCGCGACGATGCGGCTCAACTGAAACAGCGACATGAGGATGCCAATATCCGCAGGACTGAAGGATTCGGCCGTCAGATAAAGCCCCCAGTAGGGAACGAACGCACCGACGAAAAAGTAGTAGATGAAATAAAAGCGCGACAGATTAAAGTGTAAGGCGTGGCTCATGACAGTTGTGCGCTTTAAAGGTCACCGCCCAGGCGCAGGCCATGGGCGGGTGAAATTACAGACGAGGCGTGTTTGAATGCACGTCCGCATTCTGGCCGCGATGACGCAGGGCATGATCCATCAGCACCAATGCCAGCATCGCCTCAACGATAGGCGTGGCCCGGATGCCGACACAAGGGTCATGACGGCCCGTGGTTTGCATCATAATCGCCTCGCCAGCCTGATTAATTGAACGACGCGCTTGCGGGATACTGGACGTGGGCTTGAACGCCACATTGACCACAATGTCCTGACCGCTGGAAATACCGCCCAAAATCCCCCCGGCATGGTTGGTGGCAAATCCTTCTGGCGTCAACTCATCACAATGCTCGCTGCCGCGCTGGGCAATCGAATCAAACCCGGCACCGATTTCCACGCCTTTAACGGCATTAATGCCCATCATCGCATGCGCAATATCGGCATCCAGACGGTCGAAAATCGGTTCGCCCAGACCAACCGGCACGCGTTCGGCCACCACAGTAATCTGAGCACCGACAGAATCGCGCTCGCTACGGATCTGGTCCATATAAGCTTCAAGTTGCGGCAACATCTCGACATTGGGGGCAAAGAAAGCATTGCCCTCATGTGCCAGCGCTTCCCAGCCCACAAACGGCACCTTGATTTCACCGAGTTGGCTCAAATAGCCGCGGATTTCTACGCCGTATTGTTGCTTGAGCCATTTTTTGGCAATGGCGCCGGCGGCTACACGCACCGCTGTTTCACGCGCACTGGAACGGCCACCGCCACGGTAATCGCGAATGCCGTATTTCTGGGCATAGGTATAATCTGCATGCCCAGGACGGAAAGTGTCCATGATTTTGCTGTAATCCTGCGAGCGCTGATCTGTATTGCGAATCAGCAAACCAATCGGTGTACCAGTCGTTTTGCCTTCAAACACACCAGACAAGATCTCCACCTCATCGGCTTCTGCCCGTTGCGTCACATGGCGTGACGTTCCAGGCTTGCGACGGTCAAGATCCACTTGCAGGTCGGCAGCACTCAACTCCAGCCCTGGCGGACAGCCATCCACAATCCCGCCAATGGCCGGACCATGCGATTCGCCGAATGAGGTCAGGGTAAACAGGGTGCCGATGGTATTGCCAGACATGTGAACTCTCACTGAATAATTTTGTTTATTTTATCATAGACTGCCTGCGACCCCGCCCACGGGTTGATTTCCGGGCCTTGAACGCTTATGCTGAAACGGCTTATTGATCTGGGACCATGATGGCTAAACGCAAGCACCCGCACCGCAAACATCGACTGTTAGGCAAGCCGCAAACCGGCACCGACACGACCGCGCAAACAGAGTCAACCGCCGCCTGCATTCATAAAATTTGCTACAACACGCAAGCGCTAGTCGCGCAGCAACTGACCATGCAGGAGATCACTGATTGGCAAGCGCCTGGCGGGCATGTGGCCTGGATTAATGTGCACGGCGTACTGGATATTCCCCTTTTACAAGCGGTCGCCCGTCGCTTCAAGCTGCATCCGTTGGTACTGGACGATATTTTAAACACCGAACAGCGTCCCAAACTGGATACCTACCCCGACTACCTGTTTCTGGAAACGCGCCTGTTTTACTATGATGCTGAAAGCATGAGTGTGAGCTCCGAGCAAATCAGCATGGCCTTGGGTCGTGAGTGGCTGCTGACTTTTCAGGAAAGGCCCTCTGGCAGTTTTGAGCCCGTGCGCGAGCGCTTGCGCCAGGGCCAGGCCTTGCTGCGTCAAAGTGGCCCGGACTACTTGTGCTATACCCTGCTAGATAGCCTGATGGAACGTTACTTTCAGGTGCTGGAGGCCATCAATGAGGATGCCGAACAACTCGAAGCCCATTTGCTTAACCAGCCCACGCCGGAAGACCTGCAGAATATCCACCGCCTCAAACATGTGTCCATCCAGCTCAGACGGGCAGTATGGCCCTTGCGAGAAGTGCTCAATAGCCTGATCCGCAATGAACACGGATTCTTTAGTCCGCAAACCGTGCCTTACCTGCGCGACCTGTATGATCACACCGTGCATTTTACCGAGTCGCTGGAAGCGATCCGCGACACCTTGAGTGGACTCATGGATATTTACATGACCAGCTTGAGTCAGCGCGTCAACCTGGAAGTACGGGCATTGACCGTGGTCGCCATGCTGTTTATGCCAGCGACACTGATTGCGGGGATTTTTGGCATGAACTTCAATGAAATGCCATGGCTCAAGGAGCCAAACGGCTTTTGGTGGGCGATGTTGATGATGCTGGGCATTGCCTTGGCCATGCTGCTAGTTTTCTGGCGGCGGCAGTGGTTAAGCAGCCGCCGTGAAGCTTAGTGGCACTCAGACAAGCGTCGCCATCGGTTGCCGGTTCAATTGCCTGAACACATCCTGCAGCTCGAAGTAAAGCGCCAGATAGTCATGGGCGGCGGCACTTTGTGCGTCATACTCAAACACATGCTGCCCCATACGCAGACTTTCGCTCAAGGCAGCATGCTCACCAATTTTGGTCATGAGCAGCTCCTGACCAAACAGGCGGCGCATTTCCTGCTCCACCTCAGTGGTCATGCTCTTGCGTGACTCCGCACGCGTGAGCAGGTAGCGGCGTGCGATCTTGCGCTTGAGCACGGGCTGCAAGGCATTGAGCGCCTTGTCCATTCTGACCGCAGAATGAATCGATAAATAATCCGTGGTCACAGGGACCACGACCAGGTCACTGGCAAACACGGCACTTAATGAAATCACCCCCATGTATGGGCAGCAATCCATCACCACCGTTAACGCCGGCTGCTGTTGTGCCAGGGTGCCCAAGCCCGCATTTAACTTGCTCAATGTCGCCGGTCCACGGCCAAATTGCGAATCGAGTTTGCTCAACGCATGATTGGCCGTAATCACTTGCAAACCATTACGTAGCGGTTGAACCAGGTTGGCGACAGCAGTGCCACGCTCATAAAAATCGAGCAGGCTGGACTGAACATTCAACCCTGTATGCTTATAGATCTCGGTCAATCTTGCCTGCGGATCCATATCCAGCAACAACGCTGGACGTTGTTTGCGCTGGTAGGCGGCGGCCAGATTTAGCGCAGTCGTCGTCGCCCCAACTCCGGCTTTCTGATTAAGAATGGCAATTTTTAACATGAGGGTATGAATGCAAAGTCGCGCTTGAGGAAATCATTTCAGACCTGGATATTTCAGACCTAGATGCGCACTATCATAAACGATGTTGCCAGTAGAGACCACCCCGCACCGCCTGTGCAAGCAACAAAGCCGGGCGCACAAAGCAAACAGTACAAAAAAAGAAACCCGCAAAAGCGGGTTAAAAGGGGGTTTGGATCAGGAGGAAATCAATGCTAGTCGTTGAAAATCAACTAAACCTAGCCATCAAACAAAACATTTTGTGTTTCGTTTAAAGATGTGTTCAGTATAGGGAGGAGTTATTGCAGTTATTTGACCAAGCTGTAACTGAATTGTAAAAGACAAAATTCAATTGTTATTAAATTGTAACTTTAATAAAAACAACAACTTGCAAGAATCGCTTGAAAAACTGTTTTAAAAAAAACAGTCAAAAAGGGAATAGCCGTTAGTCTAGCAGAAGGCGACTCGCCAGACTAACGGCTTTGATCAGACACGGGAATTAGCTAAAAAAATCGCGTGCTTTATCGACCCAACTTTTGTTCTTAGGGCTATGTTTGCCCGCATCCGCCTGGGTGCTGTTCTCAAACTCGCGCAACAACTCTTTTTGCTTCTCGGTCAGGCGCACCGGTGTTTCAACCACCACATGCACCATGAGATCGCCATGCTCGCTAGAGCGCAAAGGCTTGATGCCCTTGCCACGCAAACGGAACACGCTGCCGGTCTGTGTTTCTGCTGGAATCTTCATTTTGGCAGCGCCATCCAGAGTCGGCACTTCGATTTCGCCGCCCAGCGCAGCGGTACTGAAGCTGATCGGCATCTCGCAATGCAGGTTTGCACCATCGCGCTGGAAGATCGGATGTTCCTTGAGGTGGACCACCACGTACAAATCACCAGTTGGCCCCCCGTTGACGCCAGCCTCCCCTTCACCGCTTAAACGAATACGGTCGCCTTCATCCACACCGGCCGGAATTTTCACGTTCAGTGTCTTGTTCTGTTTGACGCGTCCATTGCCATGGCAAGTGGGGCAAGGGTCTTTCACCATCTTGCCGGTGCCGTGACACTTGGGACATGTCTGCTGCACAGAGAAAAAGCCCTGCTGCATGCGCACCTGACCATGTCCGTTACAAGTGGTACAAGTGACCGGAGAGGTACCAGGCCGTGCGCCAGAGCCATGACAGGTTTCACAGGTGGCTTGCACCGGAATACGGATTTTGGTTTCGGTGCCGCGCGCCGCCTCTTCAAGCGAAATTTCGAGGTTATACCGCAAATCTGCGCCACGGTAGACGTTGGAACGCTGATTGCGTCCACCGCCGAAAATATCGCCGAAAATATCGCCAAAAGCATCACTGAATCCACCACCACCGAAGCCGCCAAAGCCAGCGCCGCCGCCCATGCTCGGGTCTACCCCGGCGTGACCATATTGGTCGTAAGCGGCGCGTTTTTGCTCATCGCTGAGCACTTCATAGGCTTCTTTTGCTTCCTTAAAGCTCTCTTCGGCTTTAGGGTTATCCGGGTTACGGTCCGGGTGAAACTTCATCGCCAGCTTTTTAAAGGCTTTTTTAATTTCCTCATCGCTGGCGTCCCGGTTCACACCGAGTACTTCATAATAGTCTTTTTTTGCAGCTGCCATTGCTTGCCTTTTTCATGTCCAGTTAACAGCGTCTAGAAATGCGAAAGTCGTTAGCCTGCAAGAGGACTAACGACTATTCGCCTGCCGTGTCGAATTAGTCCTTTTTCACTTCTTCGAACTCTGCATCGACCACATCGCCTTCCACGGTTTTTTCACCTTGGGGCTGTGCGCTCTCAGTATTGGCTTGAGCCTGTTGCTCAGCGTATACCTTCTCGCCCAGTTTTTGCGAAGCTTCCATTAATGCATTGGTTTTGGCTTCAATGTCTGCCTTGTCATCGCCTTTAGCCACGTCTTCCAGCGCTTTGATGGCGTCTTCAATCTTGGCTTTTTCATCGGCCTCCATCTTGTCGCCATGCTCACCCAGCGATTTTTTCACGCTGTGCAATACACTGTCAGCCTGGTTACGGGCATCGACCAGTTCACGCAGTTTCTTGTCTTCGTCCGCATATTTGGCCGCATCTTCTTCCATGCGCTGAATTTCTTCTTCAGACAATCCAGAGTTTGCCTTAATAGTGATCTTGTTCTCTTTACCAGTCGCCTTGTCTTTGGCAGACACATGCAAAATACCGTTGGCATCGATGTCAAACGTCACTTCAATTTGTGGCATGCCACGTGGTGCAGGTGGAATGTCACTCAGATTAAACTGGCCCAGGCTCTTGTTACCCGAGGCCATTTCACGCTCACCTTGCAGCACGTGAATCGTCACGGCATTCTGGTTGTCTTCGGCGGTCGAGAACACTTGTGACGCCTTGGTCGGGATGGTGGTATTTTTCTTGATCAGCTTGGTCATGACGCTGCCCAGGGTTTCAATACCCAGAGACAGAGGCGTCACATCCAGCAGCAAGACGTCTTTGACATCCCCCTTCAACACGCCACCCTGAATCGCAGCACCAACAGCCACAGCTTCGTCCGGGTTGACGTCTTTACGTGGCTCCTTGCCAAAAATCTCTTTCACTTTCTCTTGCACTTTAGGCATACGGCTCTGACCACCGACCAAAATCACGTCGGAGATGTCAGCAGGCGATACGCCTGCGTCTTTCAATGCCATTTTGCAAGGCGCCATGGTGCGCTCGATCAGGTCTTCTACCAGCGATTCCAGTTTGGCGCGGGTGATTTTCACCACCAGGTGTTTAGGGCCTGTGGCATCTGCCGTGATATATGGCAGGTTTACCTCGGTTTGTTGTGCGCCAGACAGCTCAATCTTGGCTTTTTCGGCGGCTTCTTTCAGACGCTGTTTGGCCAGCAAGTCGTTACGCAGGTCCAGACCGTTTTCTTTTTTGAACTCATCGGCCAAAAAGTCGATGATGCGGTTGTCAAAGTCTTCACCACCCAAGAAGGTGTCACCGTTGGTGGACAGCACTTCAAACTGATGCTCGCCATCGATTTCGGTAATTTCAATGATGGAAATATCAAAGGTACCACCGCCCAGGTCATACACCGCAATCTTGCGGTCGCCTTCCTGTTTGTCCAAGCCAAATGCCAGCGCAGCAGCAGTCGGCTCGTTGATGATGCGCTTCACTTCCAGACCGGCAATCCGGCCAGCATCTTTGGTGGCCTGACGCTGACTGTCGTTAAAGTAGGCAGGCACAGTAATCACTGCTTCGGTCACTTCTTCGCCCAGATAGTCTTCGGCGGTTTTCTTCATCTTGCGCAGGACTTCGGCGGAGATTTGTGGCGGCGCCTGTTTTTTGCCGCGCACTTCTACCCATGCGTCACCATTGTCCGCTTTGGCAATGGTGTAAGGCATGAGGTCGATGTCTTTTTGTACTTCTTTTTCGTCAAAGCGACGGCCAATCAGACGCTTCACCGCAAACAGGGTGTTTTTCGGGTTGGTCACAGCCTGACGTTTAGCAGGCGCACCGACCAGAATCTCGCCATCTTCCTGATAAGCGATGATAGAAGGTGTGGTACGCGCACCTTCAGCGTTTTCAATCACACGAGGTTTCCCGCCTTCCATCACTGCCACGCAGGAGTTGGTGGTCCCCAAGTCAATCCCGATAATCTTTGCCATAGTCGTTATCCTTATCCTTTAAATTTGGTTAATCTCAATCTCTGATGCACTGAACATTGGGACATCTCTACAGATTTCAAGTCCCTGTTCACAATATGGATTATTTTGCCTGAATCACGGTCACCAGCGCCGGACGCAACACGCGCTCATTCAGGCTGTAACCCTTTTGTAATACGCTCAATACCGTGTTGGGTTCACCCTCTGCTGGCACCATGCTGATGGCTTGATGCTTGTTCGGGTCAAACTTCTCACCCACCGGGTTGATTTCAGCAATATTGAATTTTTCAAATACGCTCAATAATTGTTTTGCCGTCAGTTCTACGCCATTTTTGTAGCTATCCACATCTGCATTCTCTACCGCCAATGCGGCATCGAGGCTGTCCTTCACTGCCAGCAACTCACCACTGAATTTTTCGAGCGCAAATTTACGCGCCTTATCAATATCGTCAGCAGCGCGGCGACGAATATTCTCGCCTTCGGCTTTCACATACAGCACCTGCGCCTTGGCTTCTTCCAGCGCTGATTCGAGTTCGGCAATGCGGGCATCTTGAGTATCGTTCGTGAGATCTGGTGTGGTTTGGCCATCAGGCTGGCTGTTGATTGGCTCAGCCGCTGATGCGTTATTTTCTTCTTGCATATTGCTCCCCTAAGATTTATTACGGTATTTTTTGCAAATGGGGAGCAGTCGCAGAGATTTCAAGGGCCATCAGATAAAATTTAGGGCGCTATCTTGGGTTGATGTGCTTGAAACGTCATCCTTGCCCAAAAGAAAAATCGAGATTTGACTCAAGCCAAGAAGTAGCAATATATCTTGCATCTTCTTGGCTGATTGCTTGGCGGCTTCCAAGATAGAATCAAACGTGTATTTGATATGAGATGCTGCCACCATGTCATCGATATTTAAACATCGAGGATTTACTCTGGTCGAGCTTGTTTGCACCATTACCATTTTGGGTATTCTTGCTGCATCTGCGCTTCCACGCTTTGCGAATGTTGCAAGCAGTGCCCGAATTTCGACTTTATATGCTTTTAAGGGCACAATTATACAGGCGGCTACAATGGGTAGAAGCATGTGTTTTTTGGATCCTGAATGCAATATGAACGCAGATGGTGGGCAATTTCCGACCACGGTGATAGAAGGCAAGACGATTTATTTTCATTATGGATATCCGACGGGATGGGGTCGTTTTTTTGTAGACGATGGTGTCGGTAGTCTTAGAGATTTAATGGATATCACGGGCTTCAGTTACACACAGCATCAAGGCGGTTCTTTCCAGACTGTATATACCAAAGATGGTGCAACAGACCCACAAAATTGCAAAGTGATTTATCAATTGAGCCCAGATGGCCAGCCACCATTGATGTCCGTCAGCTTAGTCACCAGCGGCTGTTGATAGCCCGGCCATCGGTGTTGATAATGCGTCCGGCACGAATCACGCAATTGGAGCCAGCATGGCTATCACATCGTTCACTAACGGCATTAACCCAGCCCCACCGAGATTCATCGCAGGTGAAACTCGCCCTGCTGCCACTCCCGTGTAAGCTGGCTCAGTATCCGTATACAGGGCCACAACAGGCACATTTAATGCCGCGGCCAGGTGAGAAAGCCCGGTATCAACACCAACAGCGAACCGCACATGAACCATGCGACGAGCGAGTGTTTGCAGATCCATTTGGGGCAGTACCAGCGCATCTGGCACTTGCCCTGCAATGCGTAATGCACGTTGATGCTCCATGTCGTTGCCCCAAGGCAGCCACATTTGCAATCCTTGCCGCGCATAATACTGCCCCAAGGCAACCCAATGAGTTTCTGGCCATAGTTTGCTATCGCGGCTGGTAGCATGGAGAGCGAGAAATGCCATGCTATTAGCATCTGGACATTGCGCAGACAGTCCGTAATTGGGTTTTTCCAATGGCATCGCATAATGAAGTGCGCTGGCCGCCAGGGTGCGCATCCGAATCACGGCATGCTGCCGGTAGGGAATCGCATAGGTGTGCTGATAAAAGCGGCTGGCCAGGGGCTCACGAATGGAATGTCGATCATAGCCATGGCGCGGACCACGCGCCCAGGTGGCCATCACCGCACTTTTGAGCAGGCCTTGCAAATCCAGCACGGCATCATAAGGTTGAGCCGCGACAGCCTGTTTGACTACCGAAATTTCACGCCAGGTCTGCCAACGCCACCACTGCTTGCGCCAGCGGCGCACCGCGACGGTAAACACCTGCTTTACCTGCGGATGCAATCTTGGAATATCGGCAAAACTTTCTTCTACCAGCCAGTCAATCTGCGCATCGGGATGATGCTGCAAGAGATCTTCCACCACCGGCAAAGCGTGGATAACATCCCCCATAGAGGTGGTTTTGACGATCAAGATGCGTTTCATGGCCGCTATTTTCGCATACAATGCCAGCGCATGAAGTTTGCGTTTCTCATATTCAAATACTTTCCCTACGGCGGTGTGCAGCGTGACATGCTGCGCATTGCCCGCGACTGTGTGGCATTAGGGCACGAAGTCACCATTTTTACCGGCGAATGGCGTGGCGAACAACCATCAGGCATACACATCCGCTTGCTCAAGGCCCGCGGCTGGCTCAATCATCACCGACACACCTCGCTGATCCGCCAGATGCAGCAGGCGATTGTGCAAGGCCAGTTTGACCGTATTGTCGGCTTTAACCGCATGCCGGGGCTGGATGTCTATTTCGCCGCCGATCCCTGCTATGCCGAACGCATGTCACGCGAACCCTGGTATAAAAAACTGTCTGGCCGCTACCGCTTTTTTTCTGCCATGGAGCAGGCCGTGTTTGGCCCCCGGGCAGGCACACAGATTTTGCTGCTTAACCAGCATGACCAGGCGATTTTTCAGCGTTGGTATGGTACCGACCAGGCACGCTTTCATCTGATCCCGCCCAATATCCCGCTGCAGCGATTTGCTGACTTACCCGCCCGGGATCAACGCGCCTACGTGCGCCAGGCATTTGCGTTACCAGAAGACGCCATCATCTTGCTCACCGTCGGCTCGGCTTTTTTGCGCAAAGGCGTGGACCGTGCAATCAACGCCTTGAGCAGCCTGCCAGAGACACTCAAGCAACGTTGCTGGCTAATCGCCGTCGGAGAGTTTGAATCCAGCAGCAATATGCAGGCCTATGCCGCCGAGCGTGGTGTCGCCGACCGTTGTATTGAAGCTGGGGGCCGCCCGGATATCCCGGCGCTGATGCTAGGCTGCGATGTACTCATACACGCCGCGCGCTCAGAGCTGGCCGGCATCGTCATCATTGAAGCGATGACGGCCGGTTTGCCGCAATTGGTGACCAGTGTGTGCGGCTATGCGAGCTATGTTGCCGCCGCCGGGGCAGGAGAAGTATTGCCTGAACCGTTTGATCAGGCCGTGATGAACCGCACTTTGCAGACCATGCTCACCAGCTTGCCGCAACAACGCTGGGGCCAACAGGCCCGCGCATACGTCGCCCAACTGGCCGCCAAACAGGTCTCAGCGCCTGAAGCCCGTATCATTGAGGCTGCTTCAACCCGCCGCCCGCTTTAACCGATTAAGGCGCAGCGGGTCGCCCGGCCTTAAACGGCAGATGCCGCAGCTGGTCCGCCGCCGCCTTGCTGGCTTCACTGCGTTTCAAGGCATAGGCTTTGGCCTGCTCAAGTAAGGCCGCAGAAGGCAGCTTGGGGTCCTCAGACAAGCGGGACAGTTTTTCAAAGCTTTCTTCATAAGGCGTGGCGACCTGTGCGTCAATCTGTGCTGCCATTTCATCAAAACTGACACTGCCCTCACGCCCTTCAAGCATGATCTGCTGCCATTTGTGCTGAGCCTGCTGGTCAACCTGATTCAGCTTTTGCAATTGCTTTTGAATCGCCACCTCTTGCCGCCAGCGATATTTGGGTGCCGGCAAATGCGTCAGCAAACCCAGCACGACCAGCGCCCAGGCCAGCCCTGCCAAAGCTTGCGATATAGTGATAGCGGGCGAGCCACGTAAAAAAGCGGGCAACATGAGCAAGCCCAGCACGCCGCCGGTCAAAAACCCGCCAATATGCGCAGAGTTATCAATGCCGGGGATCACATAGCCCATGCCTATGGTCAACGCTGAAAAGAGCATGCCTCCCCAGAACAACCAGCGAAATTCAACTTGCTGCATCTGGTGTCTGGCAACCCAGAGATAGACCAGCAACGCGCCATAGATGCCAAAAATCGCCCCGGAGGCCCCACCTGACACCGCCTGATTGCCCTGAACCACCAGCGACAACAGATTACCGCCTATGCCGCTGACCAGGTAAATCAACAGAAAGCGTGCAGAGCCGAACATGCGTTCGACCAGCTTGCCGCCATCCCACAAGGCCAGCATATTCATGCCCAGATGCACGGCGCCAAAGTGTAAAAACATGGCGCTGCCCAAGCGCCACCACTGACCATCGGCCGTGGCTGGGGCAAAATTGGCGCCCCAGGTCAGCTGTACTGTATTGGGCGAGTGCCAAAACCCGGCGCCACCAAACAGCATGAGCACGAACACCAGCACATTGAGCGCAATCAAGGTGCGCGTCATCGGCGGCACAGGTGCGCGCAGCTCAATGCGAGGGGTGGGTGAAGCGTGCATCTAGGCGAGTGACTCCTGAAAAGGCACCTGCAACAAGGGCGGCTGTTGCAAGCTGTCAATTAAGGTTTGCAGGTTTTCTTCTGGCATAGACATCTGCGGATCAATCCTGTTCGCGACCCAGCCACAACACGCTATCTGCCGCGACTTGAGCCCCTCTGCCGTCAGCAGCGCATGATTGATACAGCCCAGGCGCATGCCGACCACCATCAGCGCAGGCAATTGCAGGGCCTGAATCAAATCGGCCATGCTGTGCGTCTGGTTTAAAGGCACCAGCAAGCCCCCTGCGCCTTCCACAATCACCACATCGGCCAGCGTGGTCAGTTGTGCATAGGCGGCTTGAATGACCTCAAGCTGAATTTCCACGCCGGCTTGCGCAGCGGCGATATGGGGCGCAATAGCCGGTGTAAAGCGGTAGGGATTAATCAGTTCAGCAGGTGCTGTCACGTTGGAGGCGGCAGTCAGTAAACGCACATCTTCATTTTGCCAGCGGCCATCCAGCCACTCGCAACCGGAAGCTATTGGCTTCATGCCGATCACCGTCTTGCCTTGTGCAATCAACTGCTGCATCAAGCGAACGGTGACTGTGGTTTTACCGACACCGGTATCGGTGCCAGTGACAAAAAAACGTGAAGGCAGCGGCTGCATCATGCCCCCTGCGTGGCGGGTTTGCTCGACATGAATTGCACCGGACTGGTCCCAGGTGCCGTGTAGGGCTGGCTCCCGGTCCAGGCATGTACGAACACCACTTCATAGGTGGCGGGCAATTTACCCTGGTGGCGAAAAGCCTCATAGCCCTGGCGCAATTGCTGCAAAAACCCCCTGCCACTCAAGCCCTTGGCACGCCCCGCCGTCGCATTATGTGCGCCAATCGCTTTGAGGTCGCGCATCACAGATTCCACCGTATCGTAGGTCAGGGTGTAATGCATCACATCCAGCACCGGCGCGCTAAAGCCAGCCCGCGTCAGTGCATCGCCGATATCATGCATGTCAATAAAACGGCTGACATGGGTATGCCCATGACCAGAGGCTGCGCGCAGTTCTTTCAGCGTATCCGGGCCCAAGGTGGCAAACATGAGCAGCCCGTTGGGTTTCAGCACACGCCTGAATTCTTGCAATACGGTGTCCATATCGTTACACCACTGCACGGCCAGGTTGGACCACACCATATCAACACTGGCGGTCGCCAACGGCATGGCTTCAATGTCGGCACACACCATTTGTGGTTTGGCCTGCCAGAAGCGATACCAGGGAAACAGCGTTTTCGTGCGGGCCAGCATACCTTCGGCAATATCCAGCGCCACCCCTCTTGCCTGCTTAAAGTGTTTGAGCAAGGCATGCAAGCCATGACCGGTGCCGCAACCTGCATCCAGAATCACCGCAGGCGCCAGCTTGACCACGTCCAGACGGCTCAACATCTCCTCACGTACCTGGCGCTGCAAAATGGCGGCGGCATCATACTGTTTGGCCGCACGGTGAAACGACTGGCGCATGCGCGTCTTGTCGATCTGATAAACATCCTGCATTTAATGCTCCCCGGCGCGTGCAGCTGGCTCATCTGCCATAAAGGCTTCCACCGCTTCGCAAAAAGCTTCCGCATGTGACAAAAAGGGCGCATGTGCCGCCCCGGCGATCACGCGCAAATGGGCACGCTGCAAATGCATGGCCAGCCAGTGCGCTGCCGAGACCGGCGCCAGCGTGTCTCTATCCCCGTGAATGATCAGCGCGGGCTGGAACAAGCGCCCGACCTCTTCGCGCAGATCCGTCTGCATCAAGATATCCAGGGCCTGATTCAAGCTATCTTGGGTAGGCGTGGGTTTGGCGCCAAACGCAATACGCAATTGGCGTACCGTGCTGCGCGCATCTTTGGCATGCATGCATTGCAGGGTCAAGAAATTGAGCAAGGTGGCATTAAAGTCTTGCGCAAACCGCTCGTTGAACTGCTCAAAATGGCGGGCTGCAATTCCATGTGCCCAGTCTGGTTTACTCACAAAACAGGGGTTGGTCCCCACCAGAATCAGCTTCTCTACCCGGTCCGGTTGATTGAGGGCAATTTGCTGCGCAACCAAGCCGCCCAGCGACCAGCCTAAAAGGGTGGACACGCCGGGGATTTCCTCAGCCACCGCTTCGGCCAGGCTATGCAAGTGATATGGATAAACCGGACGGCTCTGGCCCATGCCGGGCAAATCCACCAGAAACAGTCGAAAATGGGTGGACAGCCGCTTGGTGACCCGTTCCCATACCGCACTGTTCATGCCCCAACCATGGAGCATTACCAGCGGTTTGCCTTGCCCCATGATTTCGATAAAACAACTCATGCCACCGCCCCGATAGCTAACTCACGTTCGGCATCGTGCAAGGCTTGAATCAGCGCCCTGACGTCGGACTCACGATGGGCAGCCGACAGGGAAATCCGCAGGCGGGAAGTGTTCACCGGCACGGTAGGGGGGCGGATTGCAGGCACCAGAATGCCACGCGCCTGCAAATACTGGCTCAATGCCAGCGCCTCATGGTTATCGCCCACCACCAGTGGCTGGATAGCGGTTTCTGACGGCAGCAAGTGCCAACGGGTGAGTGAGAGCTCACTCTTGAGCAGCGCAATCATGTCAAACAATTGCTTTCTGCGCGCATCGCCCTGCTCTATCTCTTTCACTGAAGCCAGCAAGGCGGCGGACAGCGGTGGTGGCGCAGGCGTGGTGTAGATATAACTGTTGGCGTGCTGAATCAGGTAATCAATCACGATTTGTTGGCCTGCTACAAAAGCACCCGCCACACCCGCGGCTTTGCCTAGTGTACCCATCATGATCAGGCGTGGTGACTGCAGCCCCAGATGCTTGAGCGAGCCACGCCCTTGCGGACCGAGCACACCAAAACCGTGCGCATCATCCACATACAAATAGGCATCATAGCGTTCGCAGAGCGCAAGATACTCAGCCAGCGGCGCAATATCGCCATCCATACTGAACACCGCATCAGCGGTGACCAATTTGTGACGGGCCGTGCTGGCTTGCAATAATTTTTCCAAGGCGGCCACGTCATTGTGCGGAAAGCGATGATGCGTGGCACGTGACAAAAATGCGCCATCATTCAGACAGGCGTGATTCAGCTTGTCCGAGAAAACGGCATCTTCACGCCCCATCAAGGCACTGACGACGCCAATATTCGCCATGTAGCCGGTGGAAAACAGCAAGGCTGCCGGTTGCCCGACAAAAGCCGCCAGCGCCTGCTCTAGCTGATCATGATAGCGGTGGTGACCGGTAATCAGATTGGAAGCACCGCTGCCCACACCCGCTTCAGCAGCGGCTTGTTGCAAAGCGACCACCAGCGCAGCATCGTTGGCAAGACCCAGATAATCATTGCTGCAAAACGACAAAAATGGCTGGCCATTGGCGGTGATATGCTCGGCCTGTGGTGAATCCAGCAAGCGGCGCTGCCGTATCAGGCCCAGTGTTTGCCGTTTTTCCAGATCGGCCCGTAAAGACTCCAGCAGATCACTCATTTAGATTTTCTTCAAGCCTAATTTGGCAAACAGGGCATTGTCAGACTCAACCTCAGGGTTGCCGGTCGTCAGTAATTTTTCACCGTAGAAAATACTGTTGGCCCCGGCATGGAAGCACAAGGTCTGCACGGCTTCGCCCATGCTCTGGCGGCCAGCAGACAAGCGGACAAAGCTGGTCGGCATGGTGATGCGGGCGATGGCGATGGTACGCACAAACTCCAGCGGATCCAATGGGTCGGTGCCGTGCAAAGGCGTGCCTTCCACTTGGGTTAACAAGTTGATGGGCACGCTTTCCGGCGGTTGCTCCATATTGGCCAACTGGGCAATCAGGCCCGCGCGCTGCGCACGGGTTTCACCCATGCCAATAATGCCGCCGCTGCACACATTGATATTCATGCTGCGCACGCGGTCCAGGGTGTCCAGACGGTCCTGATACGTCCGCGTGGTAATCACATCGCCATAGAACTCGGGCGCGGTATCCAGGTTATGGTTGTAATAATCCAGCCCAGCCTCTTTCAGTTGCTCGGCTTGCCCATCCTTGAGCATGCCCAGCGTGGCACAGGTTTGCAGCCCCATCGCCTTCACTTCAGAGATCATTTTGAGTACAGGCTCCAGGTCGCGCTGCTTGGGTCCGCGCCAGGCGGCTCCCATACAGAAACGGCTGGCACCGCTTTCTTTGGCCGCTTTGGCTGCGGCCAGCACATCGTCCAACTGCATCAAGGGCTCGTTTTCAACCTCGGTATGATAACGCGCAGCTTGCGGGCAATAGCCGCAGTCTTCGGAACAGCCGCCCGTTTTAATCGACAGCAGTGTGCTGACCTGCACGGCGTTTGGATCAAAATGCTCCCTATGCACAGTGTGCGCTCTGTGCAGCAAATCATTGAACGGCAATTCAAACAGTGCCATGATATCTGCAACGCGCCAGCGCTCAACCGTTGGATGACAGGAAGCTGCAGGCTTCAAGCCATCCAGATTAATGACGGAGGTTTGCATTTCGGTGCCACAAGCAGTAGCAGAGGTGTGTTGTTCCATAAGTCCCACGCATTAAAAAATAGATGAATAATCCGGCCGAATTATATGTTGTTTAAAATCATACGTGAAAAAATTTTACAACAGCTTAAAATTTAAACAAATCAACACCACTCACTGGTTGTCGCAGTGGCTGGCAACGACGCTGCCCTGCCCGCTGTGCCATCAAGCCCCAGGCGCTCGCCAACCTTCAGCGACTGACGAGCCAATCTCGCCTCCAAACGGACTTTGTTTAGACTGCCAGGCCAGCCTGCCCTGGTACGAATCGCCGCGTTGCCCACAATGCGCATTACCAAATACGCGAGGTGAGTTGTGCGGCATCTGCTTACAGCACGCCCCCGCTTTTGACCAGACGCTGACCGTTTTTCGCTATGCCTATCCGCTAGATCGACTCTTGCATCAATTTAAATACCACCAGCAATTGCCATGGGGGGCGCTATTGGCACAGGCCTGGCTATCCCGCCTGCCAGTGTTACCCGCGAGCCAGCAGCCACCCGTCCTGGTGGCGATGCCCATGCACCTGAACCGCATCAAACAGCGTGGGTTTAATCATGCGCTTGAATTAGCCAGGCACTTGCAAAAGCAGTGGCAAATTCCGTTAAGGATAGACGGCTGTGAGCGATTGATAGACACGCCAGCGCAAGCAGCGATGGACATGAAAACAAGAACCCGCAATCTACGCGGTGCCTTTGCGACCTCGCAGCGATGGCAAGATCAGCATGTGATGATCGTGGATGATGTGATGACGACAGGAGCCAGCATGCATGCGCTGGCAAAAGTTTTTAAACAGGCAGGAGCTGCACAGGTGACGGCGCTCGTGCTGGCACGCACCCTCAAACAGGACTAGCTAGCACAGATTATTCGGCATTGGCTTGTACGCTGCCGCCCAGTTGACGGATGCGCTGCGTAACAAACTCGAGCAAGCGCTCGCTTAACGGCAGGCTTTGCGCCTGTTGCAAGTGCTGCAAGGCTTGCGCATTCTGGCCCACGGCTTGTAATGAAATGGCGTACGCCACCATCCATTGTGCATGCCCCGGCCGCAACAGCGTCGCGCGTTCAAAATGTGGCAAGGCGGCGGCATGCTGGCCGGTTTGCTGATAAGCCATGGCCAGCATCCATTGCGATTCGGCATCTTGCGCTAGCGCACTGGCCACCGGTTTTAATGTTTGTAACACCGCCTCTGCCTGACCATGTGCCAACTGCCATCTGGCGAGTGATTTGGGCAAACCCACTTGAGCCGGAAACTGCTTGATGCCGGCCTGCAAGACCGAGACAGCCTCAGCCTCTTGCCGAGACTCAAACAAATAGGCGGCCAACAGCTGGCGTGCATCTTCAGACTGCGGATAAATCGTCAGCGCTTGCCTGAGCATTGCCAACGCCTCGTTCAAACGACCTTTTTGCTCATGATCGACAGCACGCTGGATCAAGACATTCACTTCCTGCTCAGGTCTGACATGTTTATTGACCATGCCTTTTTCGGCTGACTTTTCATCACTTTTGCCCTGGTTCTGGTCCGCGTGCGTCTCCAGTGTAGGCGCGATGGTGGCAACCGTGATTGCCGCCGTATCCGCGGACTTTATGCTGTACTCACCCTCAACTTGTGGTGCAGCAGCATTAGCCACTGGCTTCACTTGAGCAACGACAGCGCGCGCACTGGGCTTTGCAGAAGCAGATTCGGACTGCCAGGCACTGAACAATGACCTGGTCAACTGCGGCGGCGCCCAAGTCGCCACCGTGCCTGCCTCTGCGGCTGCCGGGGCTAAAACAGTCTGTATGCGTGGTTTTGGGCCTTGAGCCTGCGGCGCGGCATGGGGTATCGCAGTCACATGCTGCGGATAAAAATACGCCATCAACATGGGCGTATTCATCCACACCCATCCGGCTGTCGCAAGCAGCAGCCCGCCACCTATCAGGCGATTCAACCAACGGCCAGCTGGGGCTGGCTGTGCAGACAACACTGGCTTGACCTGCCCGGCCCAACCATCAGTGGTGTTGCCCTGACGGGCCTCTACGTTTTGTAACACCTGATTAATCAAGCTCATTTGATTCCTCCGTCGCCTGCTAACGACCAAACCCGGCCAGGGTGGCATGCAACGTCAACCACCATTTAAACCCATGCTCCAGCCAACGATGCTGTGCTTTGACACTGGCTTGTGTATCAAGAATCGCCGCTTTCACATCCTCGGTTGTAACCCTGTGCTGGCCACGGCCAAACGCAGACAATAATGCTTTATGCGCCAGAATATTCAACAAGCGCGGAATGCCGTTGGCATACCGGTATAGCAATCGCATGCTGGCCGGACTAAACACCATGCCGCCCTGATACCCGGCCACATGCATGCGATGATTCAAATAAAACGCTAATTCTTCCCATTGCAGGCCTTTGAGGTGATATTCAAAGCCAATGCGCTGCCGCAGTTGGCGAATAGACGAATGGTTGAGACGTTCTTCCAGCTCAGGCTGGCCAAAAATGACCACTTGTAACAACTTGCGCTTTTCGGTTTCGAGGTTACTCAGCAAGCGCAAGGCTTCCAGCGTTTCCAGCGGCATGGCTTGCACTTCATCCAGACAGACCACCACATGCGTGCCTTTTTCAGCAAAGGTCAGCAATGTGCGATGCAGCGCATCTATCATGTCATGGTGGGTAAACTCAGGCTTGAAGGCGACGCCAAACTCGGTGGCCAGCGTCATCAGTAAGGCGTGCGGGTCAAGATAGGGGTTGGGAAGGTAAGCAATCTGGCAACCGGGTTCCAAGGCTTTGAGCAGGCGCCGGCAGAGCAATGTTTTACCGGTGCCAACTTCACCCGTGATTTTGACAAAGCCTTCACCCGACTCAATCGCAATCAATAGCGTATTCAGCGCTTCTTGCAACGTGCGTGTGGCGTAATAAAAGCTCGTATCCGGCGTGATCGAAAATGGAAACTCTTTTAAGCCAAAATGCTGCAGGTACATGCCCGCTCCTAAAATGCGTTGTCTGACTTGAGTTTTTCTACCCGGTCCTGGCTGTCGAGCATATCTTGCGCCCAGTTATCGCCACTGCGGACCACGGTGGATTTGAGCAGAATGACCAGTTCTGTTTTGGTGGAGCTTTGGTCTTTCTGGCGGAACAGGTTACCCAAAAATTTGACATCGCCCAAACCAGGTACTTTTGTCCGTGTATTATCCACGGACTCTGACATCAGCCCGCCGATCGCAATCACACTGCCATCGCGGGTACGCACGATGCTATCGGTTTCATTGATGTTGGAGGAGGCCGTTGGAATCGTGTAGGTGCCACCGTTGGCACTGGACAAACTCACAGTACGGTTGACCTGGGTGACTTCACTGATAAACGGATGGACGTGCAGAATAATGTTGTCGTCCTTGTCAATTTGCGGTGTCACATCCAGTGAAATACCAGAAAAATACGGTTGCAGCTGAATATCTGGCGTCACTACGGCGCCACCCGTGGTAGTGGTAACATTGGTACGCACATTGGTCACGTAGAACGCATCATTCCCCACCTTGAGTACCGCTTTCTGATTGTTGATGGTGGCAATGCGCGGACTGGACAGGACTTCTACATTGCCCTGTGTTTCGAGAAAGTTAAGCAGCGCAGAAAAGTTTTTGCCTTGTACTGCTAACGCAAACATTGAGCCGCCTATCGACACCGGGTCAGTGTTACTCAAAGCGCCAGGTACGGTGCTGGTCAGCGTGCCGTTGGTCAGGGCACCGGTTTCTCCCAGTGTGGTATTGCCGTTGACGTTACCAAAGGTGTAATCGCGGCCGCGAATATTTCTGACCGCCGCCCAGTTAATCCCTTGTTGCGAGTTTCTATTCAGTTGCACCTTGATAATCTTGGCTTCCAGAATCACCTGACGATCCACGGTCACCTGCATCAGACTCAGAAATTTCTCCACCTGGCGGATTTCCTTGGGCATGGCTTTGACCATGATCAGGCCAGACTGCGCGTTAATGACTACCTTGCGCCCGTTTTCTTCGCCAATCAGGCTACTCAATGAGCCTGCAATCTCGTCCCAAAAGTCATTATTGGTACGCATACTCACATCTGAAGCATACACTTGCAGGTTGGAGGCGCCCGAGGCCGCCTGGTTGCCTGTGCCTGTCCCGGTTGAGCCAGAGCCAACGCCCATGGCGCCGTTCATGGCGGCGGCCTGCCCGGCCACGCCTGCGGCACCGCCCGCACCCGAACCGCTGGCCGTCCCGGACGTGACACGGGTGGCAGAAGACCCTCTGCGAGCGCCTGTAATGTAATTAACCTGGAAAACCCGGGTTTGCAGGGTTTGTGGCTCGACAAAAATCTGTTTGCCGTTCATTTTGTACTCATAACCATACAAGTCACGCAAGGCATTGAGCGCTTCAAACAGCGTGACATCGCGCAGGTTAATCGTAATCTCGCCTTTCAGCTCCGGGCTTAAGGCAATGCTGTAAGGACTGCCAGAGACGATGCCCATCAGCACCTGGCTAGCCGGGGCTTTGTTAACCACGAGGTCAAAACGCGGCTCGACACGTTTGGCCAGCGCTTTGGGTGGCTCAATTTTAAGTGGCTCAAACAACTCATCCGTCACTTCTTTAGGCGGCGGCACCACTTGTGCTTGCGCCTTGGCCGCAGAGGTCGCCAATTCGTTTTGTATTTTTGGCTGAATTGATGGATTGGTCGGCGTGAACGGGTTACTGGTGCATCCAGCCAACCCGGCGCCTATCATCATCACACCCAAGGTATTCACAAAAGTTTTCATAGCAGTCTCTCTATTGATATTCACCTGGCGGCCACTTCAGCCAATCGCAGGCATTTTCACTTTATTTTTTAACCGTTTTTGCCTGTTTGGCTTTTTTTACCTGCGCAGGCGGCGGTGCCTGCATCACAACACTGGTCAACCCCAAACCCAACAGTTTTTTCTCACCGTTTTGATTGATAAACACCGCTTGCTGGTGCTTGACCGAAACCAGTTTAAAGCCTTGATAACGCTCACCCAAGTTGACGAGCTCGCCATTGACCACAGCAAACCCATGCTTGCCGTTGTCCTGAATGGCCGTGACTTGCCAAGCCTGCGCAGTCTCCGTTTGCGCCTCTGGCAGATAAGGCAATACGGCAGCTGGCGGCTTCGTAGGATCTATCATTTGCTCGGCGGCCTGGCTATGTGCCACGCTGACCAATACCATCCAAATCATGAATATGCGCATGCTATATCCCCAACCAGGCGTTTTCCCCACTCAGGGTATACACTTGAAAAATCAATTCGCTTTCTGGGTAACCGCCTTTAAGCTCGGCATTGTCCCATGCCAGCTGACGGCCGATCGCTTTCAGGGACTTGCTATACGCCATCAACGCAAAATACTGCCCTTTTAAATGGACTTTTACGGCGTGCTGGTAAACATGTGGCATGTTTTTCCAAGCCTCTTCCGAGGTTGATGATGCTTCAGCGCCTGGCGCGGCTTGCGCCTGCAATAACTTTCTTCGTGTTTCAATAAAATCCACCACCGGCAAGGATTGCATTTCAATCACTTGCACATCGGTATGCTTTTGCAACAGTTTTTTCAGCATCTCCACCATGGCTTGCGGTGGGACCATAAAGGCAGAAACCTTAAGTAACTCATCTGCCTGGCTAGCCATTTTTTGTCTGGTTTCTGCAATCTCCTGCTGAAACGCCTGCGTAGCTGGCTGTGGCGCCGCCTGGGCAGCAATCTTGGTCAGTTGCTCGGTCAGGGTGGTCGTATCGTTTTGTATCTTGAGGATTTCTTGCTGGGTATTAGCCAGTTGCACCCGCTGTGGCTCCAGCAAAAAGGTATCCATCAGGCCCACCACGGCAAACAAGCCGGTGCCAAACAACATCCAGCGCTCGCGCATGGAGAACGCTTGCCATTTGTCGCTGATTGCCTGTAGTTTTTCAGATCGCATGACTTACTGCCTCCCGCTCTGGTTGCCGGGCTGAGGTGGCACCGTCTGGCGCACAAATTCGTCCCAACTCATGCCATTCACCAATTTGTTTGTGGCTTGCGTATCACGCCCTTTGACTTCAAAGGTATACACTTTGAGCACAGGCAATGCTGTGTTCGCCTGATTCGAAGGGCTATTTCCGCCTTGTGGATTAACAGGCGCGGCTGAGGCCGGCGTCACTGGCGGAGCACCCCCGTCTTTGCCTGCAGGCGAGGTTGTGGCAACCTCTGGCGCAGGCGCAAGCGATGGACTCACTGCAGAGGCTCCAGCATTTCCGCCTGAACGCGACTGCGGCTGTTGCAACTCCAGTTGTTTGAACTGAATACCTGAGAACTCAGTCCCGGCAAATACAGACTGGTGAGAGAGCAAATCCAGATAGGCTGGAATATCTTCTGACTGCAACGCTTGCCCGGCAAGCGTCAAATGTTGGACGGCAGGCTCAACTTTAAAACCGGTTAACCAGACGCCAGGTTGCTGTTGCCCGGTAAATGCACGCATGTAGTCGATCAGGTGTGCCGATTGTTCTGAAAGGGACTGCTGGAAAATAGCCAGAATTTGGGTCTGCATCTCCAGTTGCGCTTTTAATGCTTTTAACTCAGCCTCAAGCTTGGTGTTATCGATAGGCATCGCCTTTTTCGAAAAGGCTTCCACTTTTTTCTGCATGGTTTCATACTGCGCAAGGGCTTGGTTACGCTGCACTTGCAATTGCTCGTTTTCGGCAGCGAGCCCGGTATAAAAGTAATACATCACCACTGCAGCCAGCACATAGACGGCCGCCACCATCGGCAGGCTAAACCACTCTCTGGCTTTGACACCACCGCCTTCATACAGGTTAATCTGCTGACTCATACGGCCGCCTCCTGACGCAAAGCAGCACCCAGGGCAGGCATCAACATGGCCTGTTTTTCAAGGCTGGAAAAATCCTGGTTGGCAGGCAGCTCAACAACATCTTCCAGGTTAAAAACGTTGACCGGCACATAGAGGCTGGAACTCAGGCCGCTCACCAGATAATCGCGATGCACGACCGGCGCCACCACCATACGGTTCAAGCTCAGGAAAGGAAACTGACGGTCAAAGCTGTCCAGCGAGCGTTGCAGCTCAAGCACCAATTTATCAAAATTGATTCTGAAGATTTCGTCCCTATCGTTCAAAAAGTCGCGATCCAGCTCAATCAGACGTGTATGGTAAAGCTCACCTTTTGCCGTAAACGTGATCAGGCAGCCGCGTGGCAGGATGCTCACCATCACCAGCGCGCGATCTTCGTGTTCAAGCAAATGGGCAATATTGCGTTGTGCCAGCGCGTGCACATCAATCGAACGCAGGTTAAATCCGGCATCAACCAAATGATTACCCGCCCCGGTTACCGTAGCTTTTTTGGCGCAAATCGCCAGCATCAGCGCTTGGCGATTTGCCACAGAGGGATCAGAAGGCAGATCAATCCCATCAACCACCGCTTGTTCTACCGCATAATCAAGCAATCCCTTGAGTTTCCAGCGTAACGCCGGTTTTACTTCATCCTCTGGCAAATTGGGCTTGTCAATTTGCACAATGTTGTACTGGTCGACATTGAGTACCAGATTGCAGGGTAAAGACTTGAGGTCATTTTTGGTCACAAAGTGACGTAATGTGGAAGTAGCATCCAGCGGTATTTGCTCAACCGCCGCAAACGAAACCACCGGCTTGGTCCCTTCTGCAGGCGGCGTCAAGGCAACAGTACTCACATGCATGTCGGTAAAACTCACCCCTACCTGCTGCTTGTTTTTTTGTCTTTTAAACCATTGCATAGAGAGTCGCCAGTCTTTCAGAGTCACTTTATCATTTAAAATCAAAGAATAATAATACTTACTTCAAGCACAATCGCAAATTAGTATACACAAAAAAGTCGCACATCAAATCATCTTCTTATGCGCAAAATGACTTAAGTGGCCATGCGCCATCGTGGCACCAGACAATCACGCTATCCGGCCACACCTCATATATGCGAGCAACTTTAGTGCCTGAAACGGGAGATCAAATGCAGGAATAAGACGACAAAACCACCTGATTTAGGTGGTTTTGTCTTTATTGGAAGCTTTCACGCATGTAGATGATGGGCGCTTTGTAGATGCCAAAGGAGGCGCGCCCCACCGGGTCCGAGGTACCAAACCAATCTGATTTGCCGCCACCAATAGCACTGACCGTACCGGCATTGCTTTGACAAGTGACCTCCCCAGGAACAGCGTTGTCCAGATTTATTTCAAGATCAACACTCCCGACATTGGGCCGCCCATCAGACCCCACTTTGGGCGCTGACAGAATGGCTTTCACCAAGCCGTTATTCGCAGTATAAGTACCATTCATAAAGGTCTCGCATGCCGCCAGGTTACCCTTATAGTTTTTCATAACGATGCTTTTGCTATCAATGGTGGTACATGCATCACCCTGACTACGCACATAAAAGCCATCTTTATAATATTGCGCTTCAATCGGCACTGGCAAAGCCAACAGCTCAGAACCATGAGCCGGGATGACTGCCAGACGTCCATAACGGAAAGCGATCCCACCACTCGTCAATGCAGTTTGTGTAGAAGTCACATTGTCACTGTCTTGCGGCTGTGCCGAGATCACCACACTTTGCTGATTGATGGCAGAAGACGGTCGGGATAATTTATGTCTGACACGAACACTGGTAGTCCCATTTCCCCAAATCGGCGCTGTGTTGTCTGTTGTTTTGCTAATCGCTGGGTTTGCAGCACTCGCACTTAGGGTTGCACCATTGGACGGCGAAGCGCTAAATCGGTACAAACTATAATTTGTCAAATCCAGCCGTGCATAATTACCTGTGTAGTTTTGTGTGGTGTTGCCAGCAGCGTTCAAGGCCGTAATGCTGAAGGGTGTAATAAATCCAGGTGCTGCACTGCTTGCAGTGGTATCTTGACCATAATACACAAAGTTGCCACACGCCAGCGTCACCGGACTAGAAGCATCCACCCGAAAACTGTTGGGGATAAAACGACCAAAATAATTTGTGTCTGTGGTATTGCCGAAACGGCAGCCGTATTTTGGCGGCGTCCCTGCGCCGCCATTATCAAACGGACTCCCACTGTTATCACAATCGCCTTTGGATTGATCAACCGCAGTGAAAGTATCGTCGTACAAACCTTGCGGTGAAATTTTAAAATGCCCAACTTCGGAGTAAGTAAAGTTGGTTCCGGTGCTGGCCCCAGAACTGGCTGCAGCAAATGACCCGGCCACCTGCCCCACGACGGGTGCGCCTGGGTGAGCAGCCAGCAAGGCATTGGATATTTTTGGGGTGCCGTTATAGCCCTGTTCGCCACTAGAAACAGTCAGACTGAAATTATCAGCCCCCGCCTTGAACACAGGGCTCACTGTACTGCTTGGTGAGCTTGAGCTTGCTGTATTGGTATTGGTCACAGCCAAGGATTGTGGCCGAATGGCAAAATTATCAGACGAACACCCCGATTTGTTCTGACCTGGGTCGCGTACCTGACAGCGCAAGTTAGGATAAGCCCTGGGGACATCTGTTGCACTGAAAGTCACCTTTTTACGTCCACCATCTGAGGCTGCAAAACTAACATCTTTAGTGACGACAATATTTGTACTGCATGAGCCATTGCTATCTGTCACCAAATCAACTTTTAAGCCTGAAGAATTATAGCCACTCGACTGGGCGCCACTTGAGAGCAGCGCAACCACATCCAGATCAAAAGACTGTGCTAGGATTTTTGTGTAAATCGGATTACGTGCCGATGAATTGCTATTCAAATTATTATAAGTCATCCCGCTTTCCATACACTCATAGGTACTCACGCATGGCGTATTTGTCATTGTAAAGCTACAACTTTGCGAGTTATTTGCGGTGTTCCAGCACTTGATACCATTCATCGGGCCTTTGGTGAGACCGCTTGCTCCCAAGGTATAAGTAGCTGCAGCGCTACCTTGTAAGGTAAGGGTGTCAATGGTGCGGGCATTCCCGACCTCAAACTGGGCGTCCGGCGTCACTGTGACGGTTGGAGAACTGGGAGAGATGGTCAGCGTACCAGTAAGGCTTCCTGAATTGATGAGCTGATCATCCGGACAAGGCATGGTAGAAACCAAACAAGCCATGACCTGAATATCGACCGGACATAAAGAGGAACTGCCAGGGTGGCGGATTTCCAAATGATCATAATCAGGCACTAAGGTTGACCCAACCACAAAGTCATAGCTGAATGTGTATGTTCCAGGTAAAGTAAAATCGTACTCGATCGCAGCGCCGGTATCAGTCAAGGTTGTATTGACGGTATTCGATAATTGGTCTGATTTACCAATCGCACATGCACTGGAATTACTACTTGACCAGAAAGTTTGCCAGTTGCCTACGCAATAACGACTAAACTTTCCATCACGCTCTCTAAAACTTTCAACGACATCCAGGTTTGCAGGCAAACTTGTACTAGAAGGGCACTGCACATTCGTATTTCCGCTCCCAGATGAGCAACTACCGGCATAAGGATAAGTCCCAGCGACTTGTTTACCGTTTGTATCCACGTAACGGACACCACAGCCACAGTCAGAGCCGCCCAAATAGGTATCAACTGCATGATAATACCTTACCGGGTTTGTTGAGCTGACTGGATATAAAGGGGGGATATAAATGCTCACTTTGGCTGTGACAAAGTCATAAGGATAGGTGTAACTCCAATCAATAGTGATTTGAGGCCCGCCGCCGATATTGTTCGCAGGAACAGTGAACTGCGAACGAGTTGTCTGCGCATTTCCAGCGGATGCGTTGGCCGGCGTCACCGCTGTCATTGCTTGCGTTGTATAGTTTCCTGGTGCGTTGTAGGCAAAGTGATCAGGGCCATAAATAGTATTATTGCCACGAATATAAATCCCGTTATCTAACCTGTTATTGGCTGGTGTTCGGTCAGGTTGATAAAGCTGGCCACTACTATTGAGCCTTTGCACTTGAATTTGAGAGTTATCATTGATAAAGATTTTTAACCCATTTGAAGAGTCAGAACCGCCGTTGGCGTTTAAAGTAACCGTTGCCGCTTTTGTCGCTTCAGCAGAAAACAAGCTGACCAGACACAAAAGCCATATCACTACTGTTGCATGCTTCCATCTAAACACGGTCATTTTCCTCTAACTACACTCTTCTGTACCCATCAGGCAACGACTCAAGCTCACTGTGACTTTGCGCTCAATATAATCAAGCGCGCCAGCCGCTCCTTTTGAGGCGGTAGCGGTAATGGTATACATGCCGATATTCTGTGTCCCTGCCCGGTCTTGTGGCATCGGGTTTGTTTGATTACATGTCAATGCAATGTTAAAGCCATTAATCGTAAACGGATTAGGCGGTGTTGGGCAGGATTGCATTGATGTCGTCCCTGGCGCAATCACCTGATAAGCCGCCCACTCGACGCCAGCCTTGGCAGCCAGGTAAGCTTGTGCACCTTGCACATCCTGTATCGAGCCTTGATTGGCCAACAATGACAGCCGCATGGAATAACCCACGAGCGACGCCAATATCACCATTAAGAAGATTGCCACAGGCAACATAAATCCTTTTATGCGATGAAGCGTATTTTTCATGGCGAATTCACCACATTAATCAGGTTAACCAGGCGCACAACGCCACCATTTTTACTGAGCTCTAGCTGTGCTGTTACCACGCCGCTATGCTGCATGACGCCTTCTGTATAAGTAAAACTGCAGCCCGTGACATCTTGCGCAACGATACTAGGGGTGAGTCCGGCAAAGTTTGACGGATGGGCAGATGGAATTGCGTAGTTTGAATACATCAACAGACGGCGGTTGGCTAAATCACAGACATAAAATACGGCCCCGTTCACCACATAAAAACGGCTACCCGGGGAGGGTAGTGGAAAGGCTGAACCGCTAAATGAGAGCGTGCTGAGATTAGTGCCAGTGCTGGTTAAGGAACGAATCGTATCCCCCGCATACACATCTGCTCCTTGAATACCAAGGTTATAAATCACTAACTGGTCGCCAGAATCTACAGAAGGCACAGGGTCGCCGAGTACGTTAAAAGTGTCATTCGCACTTACAAAATCCAGCGTATCCTGCTGGTAGCGGCCGCCAGCTTTGATCGGCACAAACTCTACATAGGAATTATCAGCAGCCACCCAGACACTATTGGGCAAGGCGTTGCGGATATCTCGTGACATGCGGCGCAATGAGATATCGGCGCGATCGGCGAGCTCATAATAAGCCTCGGAATTCACATAAGCCAAAATGGAATTTTTGATAAAGGTGACGGAAATACCGCCGAGAATTGCCATCACCACAATGACGATGACCAACTCCACCAAGGTGAAGCCTGAAATAGCAGATTTGGGTTGGTTAAATTCTCGGCGCATAACGAACCCTGTATCCAGTCAGCCGGATGGTAGTGTCTGCGGGACCTGTCACCGTAATCACAATCTGTAACACCGCATCTGCTGGCAGCGCTGCAAAAGCACCACTCCCGCCCGCCTGAGTAATTGCAACGGATGCCGCGTAAGGATTTAAGCCCGGTAACGCCGTCGCGTTACCAATGCGGCAAATCCCGGCACAGCCACTGCCAGGCATCGCAAAACCGCCATAATCGGCCACATTATCAAATGGATCGGTGGCACTGTAACGGCTCTCCGTAGAGGGTGTAGGGCCATTTAAGGTCGCATTTTGTGGATTGGTACAATCGCCATAACTTGTCGCCGTAGACGCATTCGGGTCATCGGGATCACAATAAGTAAAAGGCATTTGCTGGACTTCTTGCATCAGCGACTCAGCAATCGCGATTGCTTGCTTGCGCGCCAGTGGATCTGCAGAATGACGTCCCATAAATGAGAGCGCACCGATAACACCGGCGATGGCGGTGGTGACAATCACCATAAACACCACCATCTCCACCAATGAAAAACCTGCTTGCAAGCGCATGCACAATTTGCCTGGTTGTCTGTAAGAGTGATGTTTGTTGTGATGCATTGTTATTATCCAGCCTGTAACTGGTGGACTGATCAGTGTATGTATCCGGTATCCGCCTCAACAGTCACGGTCACAGATTGCGCATTATTTTTCTTGTTGGTCGCTTTATAGTTAACCGTAGAATTAGGCACCACCCGCCCGAGTGCGTCAAAGCCCACGCTGGCATTATCTGAGGTGATATCCACATTCTTGCTACTGGTAAATACATATGCAGCAGTCGTCTCAGGATTGATCACTGCCTGATTGCACGCGGTATCGAAACATAAGCTAACCGTATCTGGCACCGCATTATTGAGAATCACATACACATTCCGACGCTGGGCAATCGCTGTTTTTTGCGCATAGCGTAATGTAGATGAAAGTAAACCCGCGTCACCGCGGGTTTCGAAGATATCGCCGTTTGCGAATCTGGGCATTGCCACAGCCACCATAACGCCTGTCAAAGCAATTACCACAACCAACTCGACAAGCGTAAAGCCATCAGATTTCATAAGTACTTTTTGTTAGCCTCCACAGTTACCAGCACTTAAATTTGCAGTACTAACAACACCCGTCGCGGCAGTATAAGTAACTGTACATGTGTTGAAAGTACCCACTTGAAAAGTTGATACTCCGTTATTGTGACTCGCTGTAAATTGAGCATCTAAACTCTGCAATGCAGCAACAATGCCTGCAGCATCAGCGGTAGGATATCCGGAGTTATTTACTGTGACCGCTTGACCATCCATCGTTACTTGCAATGCAGCGGCATTACTACCAGCCGCAACCCAGGAAGCTCTAGCCAAATTAGCAGCAGATCGTAAAGATGCCGCCAGCCCATTTCCAGCAGCAACCCTTGCGTTTGATTGCACATTCACAAATCTTGGCAACGCCGTAGCCGCCAAAATACCAAGCACTGCAATCACAACAACCAATTCAACCAATGTAAAACCAGCTTGTTTTTTCATTACTAAAACTCCTAATCAAAATGCCCTGTCGTTCTTATCCCAGTGGCAGGTTAACACTGCGTTAAATTGTCATTAGCAAATACTATGCCAGACAATTTTGGTCCATTCCACTACACCCAAAACTAGCTACCTTTTAGCATCACAGAACTCATGTCCCAGATTGGTAAAAATACCCCCAATGCAAGCACTAGGACGAGGGCTCCCAAAAAGATAATCAAAATAGGCTCAATCTGCGCACCCAATGTTTTGACGTCATACTCCACATCTGCCTGATACATATCGGCAATTTCCTGCATTAATGTATCCAGCGAGCCTGACTCTTCGCCAACGGCGATCATTTGTAAAACGAGTGAGTTGAACACGCCGGTTTGCGTAGCGGTTCTTAGTATGGTTTCGCCGCGCTCAATGCCTGCAGACATGCTTAAGATTTTTGCTGAAATATAGTCGTTTTCGACGGTTTGTGACACTAGCCTTAACGCTGACAGAATGGGCAAACCACTGCGTGTAGACAACGCAAAGCTACGTGCAAAACGGGCCATGGTGCCTTTAAAAATAATTTTACCGGCAATCGGGATACGCATTTTGATACGGTCCCAATTTGACCGACCACTTGCCGTTTTAACATAAGCTTTAAAAGACCAACCTGCCACGGCTATCATGCCAATCAGCACAAACCAGTAGTTGCGCATAAAGCTTGAAAACGCAATCAGAACTTTAGTGATGAACGGCAAATCAGCATGCATGCTGGCAAACACTTTTTCAAACTGCGGAATCACCATAACGTTAATCACCACAATGGCGATCGCCATCGCAGTAATCACGAACATGGGATACTGCAAGGCCGACTTGATTTGTCCACGCATAAAGCGGTCAAACTCGATATGCTCGGACAGACGCAGAAAAATATTGTCCAGGTTACCTGTGGTCTCCCCCACGCGGATCATGCTGATATAAAAGCCATTGAATACCTTGGGGTGCTCAGTCATGGCAACCGACAATTCACGGCCTGAGTCCAGGCTCACTCGCAGTTGACCCACCACTTGCGCCAACTTAGGGTTGCCTACTGAGCTTTGAATGCCTGAGAGGGCGCGCATAATCGGGATACCGGCTTTAAGCAGCGTATACATCTGCTTGCTGAAAATCATCACCTCAAGACTGGTGATTTTTTCTTCAAACAGATTAATCGCAACAGCACCCGTTTTCTTGGGCTTAATTTCAACTGGCGTAATTCGGGTACCAATTAACGCGGCGCCCAAGGCATCGGCATCGGCGGCTTCTTGTACCCCAGTCACCATCATGCCATCTTCGGTGCGCCCTTTGTATTCAAATAATGGCATAGGCGTTATTCTTCAAACTGGTTATCGACACGCATGATTTCTTCCAGCGTGGTTTTACCTTCAATCGCCAATTGCAGCGATTGGTCGCGCAGGGTTTTACCTTTGAGACGTTCACGCGCTTTTTTGATAAAGATATTGGTATCCGGCATGTTGGCTGCCATTGCCAGCTCATCGGTCATTTCAAGAAACTCATACAAGCCCACCCGCCCCAGATAACCGGTGCGGTTGCAATGCTGACAGCCTTTGCCATGGCGGAAGTTGGTCGGTAAGGTTGCATCCGGCAACACCTGATTGAGCCACACCGTTTCACTCTCTGTAGGCGCATGCTCTTCAGCACAGTGCGGGCAAATCAGCCTTACCAGACGTTGCGCCATGACACCGAGCAAGGACATGGCCACCATGAAACGCGGCACGCCCATGTCGATCAAACGCACCGGAGCAGTTGAGGCATCGTTGGTATGCAACGTGGAGAGTACAAGGTGACCAGTCATGGAAGCGCGCAGACCCGTTTGTGCAGTTTCTTCATCTCGCATCTCGCCCACCAGCACAATATCTGGATCTTGACGCAAAATGGCACGTAGCAACTTAGGGAAATCCAGCTCAATTTTTTCATTCACCTGCGTCTGAATAATGCCTGGTAAACGGTACTCCACCGGATCTTCCACCGTAATAACTTTGGTTTCGGGGGTATTAAGCTCACTCAATGCTGAGTACAAGGTCGTCGTTTTACCACTCCCGGTAGGCCCGGTGACCAACACCATGCCACTGGGCCGGTTAATCATTTTTCTAAAGCGTGCGAGTAAGGCAGGCGGCATGCCCAATTTGTCCAGCTGAAAGTGCGCAGTATTTTGAATCAGCAGACGCATGACCACCGTTTCGCCATACTGTGTTGGCATGGTCGAAATACGCATATCGACCGCCTTACCTTTGACCGAGAAGCCAAAACGACCATCTTGTGGCAGGCGCTTTTCAGAGATATCCAAGCCAGCCATGATCTTGAGACGCATGACCAACGCAGTGGCAATTTTGATGTCTGCCTGGGTTTGAAAGTGCATGACACCATCAATCCGAAAGCGGATCAGCAGCTTGTTGTCTTGCGGCTCAATGTGCACGTCAGACGCTCGCACTTGCACCGCGTCCTCAAAAATCGTCTGCAACAGCTTGACCACAGGCGCATCGTCTACGCCCAGGTCTACGCCCATCATGCTTGAGAGATCGGCATTGCTGTCTGCCAGGTCCTCTTGCAACTCAAGCGCCAGTGAAGAAATCTGCTCAGTCTGGCGATAGGAACGATCAATGGTCTGCATGAGCAGACTCTCTTGCACCACGACGATATCAATATCACGCCTGAGCAGCCTGACCAATTCGTCATAGGCATAGACATCCGAAGGGTCAACCATCGCCACCAGAATGCTGTCTGGACGCTCTTCGAGCAAAATGGCACGGAAACGACGTGCCTGCACTTCAGGGAGTTTTTGAACCTGCTTGGGATCCAGCTCATACTGGCCAAGATCCAGGAAAGGGATATTGAGCTGATGTGCAACGGCTTCAGCAATTTGCCGCTCGTTGGCATAGCCTTTTTCAGCAATCACCCGTCCAAGGCGGCGGCCTGTCTTGCGCTGCTCTTCCAGCGCCTGATCCAGTTCAGCTTGCGTCATGAAATTCTGTCTGACCAGAATTTCACCTAATCTAATTTTCTCGGGACGAGCCATGGCGTTGTAATTATTTATCTTGAGATACTTTCTCGACTATCATATCACCGTCATACTATCCTTGCGTAAGCAAACAAGCAGCCAAACATGTTTCATATCGTGCTTTTCGAACCCGAAATCCCGCCCAATACAGGCAACATTATCCGTCTCTGTGCCAATGCAGGTGCCAGGCTGCATCTGGTCAAACCACTGGGTTTTGAACTTTCAGATAAACAGTTAAAGCGGGCTGGACTGGACTACCATGAATATGCAGCGTTGACCGTGTATGAAAACTGGGCGGAATGCCAGCAAGCGCTGCATGGAAAACGCATGTTTGCCTTGACCACCAAAGGCAGCACGCGCCACAGCGATTTGCAGTTTAAAGACGAGGATGTATTTGTGTTTGGACCAGAGTCACGTGGCTTGCCAGAAGAAATTCGCGCCCAATTTGCAGCAGAGCATCGTGTCAGATTGCCAATGTTGCCGCATAGCCGTAGCCTGAATTTATCCAACTCAGCCGCAATTTTGCTGTATGAAGCCTGGCGACAAGTCGGGTTTACCGGTGGTGTTTAAAATCACCTTCTAAAACCTATAGACAAAAAAAGCCCCGATTAAGGGGTAAATCGGGGCAATAGGCCTCATCGTAAAGGCTTCCGCTCAGGGAGGAAAGAAGCGGAAAGATGATTCATCATCATCGTGCAAGTATGAGTGTGAGAGGTTTTAAAAAGTTCCAGAAAAATGTTGAGTGCAACGATTTGCCGACTACAAGCGCATGCTTAGACTGCGCCTGAAACGCTGCATCATGCGATAATAACGGCATGTATTCTGAAAATAATCTGTTACAGGGCCTGAATGATAAACAACTGCAAGCGGTCACCCTGCCGCATGTCTCGGCACTCATTCTAGCCGGGGCCGGCAGTGGCAAAACCCGCGTGCTCACCACGCGGATTGCCTGGTTGATCCAAACCGGGCAAACCTCCCCCATGGGCCTGATGGCAGTGACGTTTACCAACAAAGCTGCCAAGGAAATGCTGACCCGCCTCACCAGCATGTTGCCGATCAATACACGCGGCATGTGGGCAGGCACCTTTCACGGCTTGTGTAACCGTATGTTGCGCGCGCATTACCGTGAAGCGGGCTTACCCAATACCTTTCAAATTTTAGATACCGCCGACCAGCTTTCTGCCATCAAGCGCGTGATGAAACTGATGAATGTGGATGATGAAAAATATCCACCCAAGCAGGTGATGGGCTATATCAATAGCTGCAAAGAGGAAGGCCTGCGTGCGGATAGCGTCGATGCTTACGACGGCCATAGCCAGAAACTGCGCGAAATTTATGCGGCCTATGATCAGCAATGTAACCGCGAAGGCGTGGCCGATTTTGCCGAGTTATTATTGCGTTGCTACGAGCTGCTTGAGCGCGAACCGCACATCCGTGCGCATTATCAGCAACGCTTTCAATATATCCTGGTCGATGAGTTTCAGGACACCAACCGGCTGCAATACCTGTGGCTAAAACTGTTAGGCGGCGCACATAACAGTATTTTTGCCGTCGGGGATGACGACCAGAGCATTTACGCATTCCGTGGCGCACGCGTCGGCAATATGAATGACTTCCAGCGCGACTTCAACGTGCAGAATATCGTCAAGCTCGAAGAAAACTACCGTTCGCACAGCAACATCCTCGATGCCGCCAACGCCATCATTGCCAACAACCGCAACCGTTTGGGTAAAAACCTGTGGACCTCGGCCGGCAAGGGCGAGCCGATTCGCATTTATGAGGCTTACAACGATACCGACGAAGCGCAGTTTATTGTCGATGAAGTGAATATGCTGCAAAAAGAAGGCGTGCCCTTGGGCGAGATGGCCCTGCTCTACCGCAGCAATGCGCAGTCCCGCATCCTCGAACATACCCTGTTTTCGGCCAACATCCCTTACCGCGTGTATGGCGGCCTGCGCTTTTTCGAGCGGGCTGAAATCAAACACGCTTTGGCCTACATGCGGCTGATTGCCAACGCCAACGACGACACGGCCTTGTTGCGTATTATTAACTTCCCGCCCCGCGGCATCGGCGCACGTGGCCTAGAACAACTGCAAGAAGCTGCGCGCCAAAATGAATGCAGCTTATGGCAAGCCGCCACCAACAAAGTGGGTGAAGGCAAGCTAGGCAGCAAAGGCTTAGATGGCTTTGTGGCCCTGATCCGGCAAATTGTTGACCAAGGCTACGGCATCACGCTGGGTGAAATGGCAGAAATGGTCATCAACCTGAGTGGCCTGATGGCGCACTACCAAAACGACAAAGAAGGCGAAGACCGCATTGAAAACTTGCAAGAGCTGGTGACGGCTGCGGTCGCCTTTAGCAAGCAGGACTTGGGTAACCATCACAACATGGAGGAAGATGCCGACCTGCTGACCCAGTTTTTGAACCATGCCAGCCTAGAAGCAGGCGACCATCAGGCCGACGTTGGTCATGAGGCCCTGCAACTGATGACCGTGCATGCCGCCAAAGGCCTGGAGTTTCAGAGTGTGTTTATCAGCGGCGTCGAAGAAGGCCTGTTCCCACACGAGCAAGCTGCCTATGAAAATGGTGGCCTTGAGGAAGAGCGGCGGCTCATGTACGTCGCCGTCACGCGCGCGCGCCAGCGCTTGTATATGACATATGCGCAAAGCCGCATGCTGCATGGACAAGTTCGCTACGGCATCCCTTCACGCTTTGTCGATGAAATCCCTGCCGAACTCACCAAACGCCTGAATAGCAAACCGGCTGCCAAACCTTATGCGGCAGGCGGTCAATACACCATGCCAGCTGCACAACCGGCAAGCACCCAGTCCAACTATCCGTTCAAGATTGGTCAAAGTGTGCGCCACAGCAAATTTGGCGAAGGGGTTGTGGTTAGCTATGAGGGGAACGCCAGCGATCTGGCGGTGAAAGTGAATTTTGGCAGCGCCGGATTAAAAACGCTGATGCTGGAATACGCCAAGCTGGAAAAAATCTGAGGTCGTTTACGCCTGTTATCTAGGCCTCGGGGCAGTAACCTCACGGACCGTCTGTTGATACGCCTCAAGTTGAGGTTTCATTCGTCTCAGTTGTTACGTTCAACCATTTCAAGCTAGCTTGCAGCACAAGATATTGTCATAAATATTTCATCCAATCTTGACATTTCCTTGATCAAGAATCTTCACGCTTCGTCGATACTGCTAGCATGATTTATGCTGCCCCCAATACCGAAATTGAAGCCATCCTGGCACAGAGAAACCTGTTGCCCTTGTTTCAGCCCATTATTGATATCAAGCAAGCGCAGGTGTTTGCGCATGAGGCACTGATTCGCGGACCACTGGAGTCCAAACTACATGCGCCGATTGCCTTGCTCAATGCAGCCAAGTTATGTGGGCGGGATATCGAGATGGAGTCTATCGCGCGCGATGTGATTTTTGAAGAATATCGCCGGGCGAACCATGCCATGCCACTGTTTGTAAACTTTAGCCCGGATGCCTTGCTGCACAGCGAAAGTGACTGGTCATTAAGCTTGGCGCAGCTGGAGAACTATCAGCTTGCAGCCAGCGATATTGTTATCGAAATCACCGAGAGTTCCACCATACGCGATTACGCCGAACTCAAAGAGGCGGTCACCAAACTCAAGGCACTCGGGTTTAAAATCGCGCTCGATGATCTGGGTGAAGGGACTTCAAGTTTGCGTTTGTGGTCTGAGCTGTCACCGCACTATGTCAAAATCGACAAGCATTTTATTGCCAACATCCACAACGATCCGATCAAGCTGGAATTTGTCCGCGGCATTCAGAAAATTGCGCTGGAGTCTAACACGCTGACGATAGCCGAAGGCATAGAAACCAAAGAAGAACTGGCGGTCATCAAAGACTTGAAAATAGACTATGCCCAGGGCTACCTGCTGGGCCGTCCGTTCCCCAAATTTCAGGCGACTTTGTCCGAAGAAGTGAGCACCCTGCTCAACAAAAACATTATTCGTTTATTTGCGGACCAGCAAACCATGGTCTCCAAACAAGCGACCGTGTCCGGGCTCACCAGCTATCAAGTGGCGGCGCTGCCTGAAATGACCAATGAAGAAGTCTACGACTGGTTTCATCATGACAACAATCTCAACTCTATCCCGGTCACCGACCATAAAGGCAAGCCGCTGGGGCTGATCAGCCGTTATGACACCATAGACCGCTTTGCGCGGCGTTACCAAAAAGAATTACATGGCAAGAAATCCTGCACCACATTTATGGATACGCAATGCCTCATCATCCAAAAGGACATGCACATCCTGGCCTTGAGCGAGCTGATCCTGCAAGCCGATCCCAAGTATTTACTGAACGGCTTTATTATTGTCGACGGCGAGCGTTATGTGGGCATGGGCAGTGGTCACGCGCTATTGCGCGAAGTGACCAACATGCAGATTCATGCCGCACGTTATGCCAACCCACTCACCCTGCTCCCGGGCAATGTGCCGATTAATGCTCATATCGACAAGCTGCTGGAACGGCGCATAGCGTTTGTCGCCTGTTATTGTGACCTTGATCATTTCAAGCCATTTAACGATGCCTATGGTTATCGCCGCGGCGACGAGGTGATCCAGTTTGTCGGACGCATGCTGAGCAGCATGGTGAACCATGAGCATGACTTTGTCGGCCATATCGGCGGTGACGACTTTGTGATTGTGTTTCAGAGTGAAGACTGGGAACGGATATGCCGCGACATTCTGGACACGGTGGCGAAGGTCATGCCAGACTTTTATGACCTCAAGGATGTGCAGTCAGGTGGCATTCATATTGAAGACCGCTTGGGCAATGAACACTTTTTCCCGTTTGGCAGTTTGTCTATCGGCGCAGTGAGAGTTAGCGCCGAGTTTTTTGCCAGCCATCATGAAGTGGCTGGCGCCATGAGTCATGCCAAAAAGCAAGCCAAAAAGATTGTCGGTAACAGCCTGTTTACCGAGCGCCGCAAGCGATAACGTTGCAAGCAGCAAGCCATTAAACGCTGGCCTCGACTTGTGGTGCGGCCCTGAAGGCATCTTTGTAGCTGATGTATTGAAAGGCAAACATCAGCGCATTAATGACCAGCAAGGCAATAAACACCAGCAGCGGCATCAACAATTGCGTGACCGTTGGAATCAGCACGCCTAAAATGCCAATCACCAGCCCCAGTCCCAGCATTACCACCAGCATGCCCAGCATCATGACTAGCCAGGCTACGCCCATGGGCACGGTATATTGCAGCATGCCGGCGATACTGGATTTGATCGCTTTCACCAGTGGATAGCCATTGAGGGCAATCAGCATGGGGGAAAACCAGGTGGCAATAAACAAAGGCAAGAGCAATAACAACAACTTCACAATAAATGACAACGCATTTTCAAGAAACTTGGTCATATGTGAATCACTCATGCCGGCTTTGGTCGGCGCATGCGAAATGAGCGAAGCAAGTTCGCTGCTGAGCAGATAGGTCGCCAACACAGCATAAATCAGGCAGCTAGCGCCCAACAGCAACAAAGGCTTAAGATGCAGCTTGAGATGTTGCCAGGCGTCACCGGGCGACATTTCGCCGTGCATATCCACCTGGCGGTAGAGCATCACAATCCAGGCCATGCAGACGGGCCAGATCACCACACTCACCATGCCCAAAAATCCCAGCAATGGCAAGGATGGCAACACCATAAAAATGAAGATGTAGGCCAGCGAGCACAACATCCAGATATGTGGTTGCGTTTTAAATAAAGCCAGGCTTTCTTTTACCCAGCGCATACCACGCTGGCTGTTTGTTTCTGTCATGTGACTCCCTTTTATAGCGCGACTAAGTAAGCGCTTGACGATTCAGCAATACCCGCTCGAAATGAGCCGGGTCTTTGGCATGGGTCAATTCCCCTACCACAGGATAGTAAAAATCATACAGGCGCGATAGCCAAAAGCGCAAGGCAGCGCGGCGCAACAAGGCCGGCCAGAAGGATTTTTCTTCTGCAGTGAACGGGCGAACCGCGTGATAGGCATTCATGAACACGGCCAGCTTGTCATCGACAAACACACCGTTGGCATCCACGCACCACTCATTCACCGCGATGGCCACATCGTAGGCCAGTACATCATGGCAGGCATAGTAAAAATCAATAAAGCCGCCCAACACATTGCCGTCAAACAACACGTTATCGCGGAACAAATCGCCGTGTATCACACCATGTGGCAGCCCAGACAAATCCAGGCCATGCTGAAACTGCAATTCCTCTTGCAACAAATGCTGCTGTACTGGTGCAAGCTTGGGCATCACCTGCTGCGCTGTCATCACGCGCCAGCCCTGACCGCGCTGATTGTGTGATTGCTCATGAAACGCCATACCCGCCAGATGCATACGCGCCAGCGTCTGCGCCACGGCTTCAATCTGGGTCAGGTTAGGCTGACTGACATCACTGCCACGCAAGCAGCTCACCATCAGGGCAGGTTTGCCATGAATCCGGTGCAAGGCCACGCCTTCTTTATCGACAATCGGGCTTGGGCATTGAATGCCGTGCTGCGATAAATGCGTCATTAAGTGCACAAAATAAGGCAGCTCGTCAAAATCGTTTTTCTCGAACACAGTCAGCACAAAGCGTGACTCGCTGGTTTCGACAAAATAATTGGTATTGGTAATGCCAGCCGCAATGCCGCGCAAAGTTTGCAGCTCGCCAACATTAAAAGGCGCCAACCATAGGCGCACTTCATCCAGACTCAGAGTGGTAAAAACAGACATGTGGGTGACAACCCTACCCTTACGGGCAGGTCAAAAACATTTAGAAGCGGAAAAGAATCCATTTGGGCACGGACACCGGGCGAGAAGGACCATCATGCACCCACTCGCCATTACGGTCTTCCCGGTGCAGGTAGTAAGACTTGCCGCTCGGTGGTGTCACTTTCACCATATAGACCTCACCATTCAGGCTGTATTCCTCAACCTCGTTATCACCATCCTTGCGCTTGGAGATGGTCGGCTGGTCTATGGGTTGTCCTTCAATGACCTTGGGCGGAGAGGGAATGTCATCCAGCAACTCGGCATCTTTGGGGGCCGCAGCACTAGCCAGCATGGAAAAACTCGCAAGGCACAGTGTGGCCAGCATAAAACGGGAAACATTACGCATGGAAGACTCCTTAGTCAGTGATCGCTATTCTAGCAAAAAGCCGTGCCGTGGCGGACATCCAGCGCTGAATAAACTTGTAAATATCCTGGCTTTGCGCGCAGCGATTACAGGTACAACTGCATCTTGCGCTCCGCCGGCGTCAATTCGAAGCCAGTGGTTTCATAATGTTTGAAAATCGCGTCCACGATCTGTTGCGGCTCATCAATCACTTGCACCAGGTGCATATCGGTCGGCGAGGCCATACCTTCTGCCACCAGCGTATTGCGCAACCAGTCTATCAAGCCTGCCCAAAACTGGCTGCCGACCAGAATAATCGGAATCTTGCGGCTTTTGCCCGTTTGCACCAGCGTGATCGCCTCCATCAGTTCATCCAGCGTGCCAAAGCCGCCCGGCATGACGACAAATGCGCTGGCATATTTAACAAACATCACCTTGCGCATAAAAAAGTATTTGAAACTGATGCCGATATCCTGGTAGGGATTGCCGTGCTGCTCGAAAGGCAACTTGATATTCAGCCCGACACTGGCGCCACGGCCTGGGAACGCACCTTTATTGGCCGCCTCCATAATGCCTGGCCCGCCGCCAGAAATCACACTAAAGCCGGAGTCTGATAATAGACGGGCAATTTCTTCAGTACGTTGATAATACGGATGGTCAGGCTTGGTACGAGCACTGCCAAAAATCGACACCGCGGGCGTAATCGCCTTGAGGTTTTCAGTGGCGCCGACAAACTCGGCCATGATTTCAAAGGCATGCCAGGATTCATGGCTGGCACTATCGCCATTGAGCAGCTCAGGCTCGACCATGGTAGGCAGCTTGGGGGTGGTCATCATTCAGTCCTTCAACAATCAAAACCAAATTAGTGTACATGAAGTGGCTTTGAAATGCGTAAAATACGCCATTGATTTGACTCTTGAGAACACACGATGAAAACCCTGCTGCTGGTCGATGGCTCCAGTTATTTATACCGCGCGTTTCACGCCATGCCGGATTTACGCAACTCGGCCAACGAACCGGTCGGGGCGATTCAAGGCGTGCTGAATATGTTGCGGCGCCTGCATAAGGACTATCCTTCTGACTATAGCGCCTGTGTGTTTGACGCCAAGGGCAAAACCTTCCGCGACGATCTCTATCCCGAATACAAGGCCAACCGCGCCAGCATGCCGGACGATTTGCGCGTGCAGATTGAACCGCTATACGAAACCATCCGCGCGATGGGCTGGCCGCTGATTATTGAAGAAGGCGTTGAAGCCGACGATGTGATTGGCGCACTGGCCAAGCAGGCCGAAAAAGAAGGTATCCGCACCATTATCTCGACTGGCGATAAAGACATCACGCAACTGGTAAATGAAAATATTACCGTGGTCAACACCATGCGTGATGCCTTCCGTAAAACCGATGATGTATTGGATATTGCCGGCGTAGAAAATAAATTTGGCATCCCGCCCAGCAAAATTATCGACTACCTGACATTGGTCGGTGACAGTGTAGACAATGTGCCTGGGGTCGAAAAAGTCGGCCCAAAAACGGCGGTCAAATGGCTGACAGAATATGGATCTCTCGACAATATCATTGCCAATGCCGACAACATCAAAGGCGTGGTCGGCGAGAACTTGCGCAAAGCCCTACCCTGGTTACCCACGGCACGCGAATTGATCACCATCCGCTGTGATATCGGTATCCGTGAGCATTTTGATGAACTGATCCCCAAAGCCCCGGACAAGCCTGCACTACTCGCGCTGTTTGACCATTTTGAGTTCAGAGGCTGGAAGCGTGACTTAGACAAATTGCCAGACGGTGCCACAGCACCATTGATTGAAAATTCAGTCCTACCGACCGTCGAGGAGCTTAGCGGGCAAGCCGGTGGCGATTACTCGCCGGATACGCGACGGCTTTACCAGACCATTTTATCGGACAGTGAACTGGAACCGTGGCTCACCAAACTGGAACAAGCCGCCCTGCTTTGCTTTGACACTGAGACGACCTCACTGGACCCCATGCAAGCCAAAATTGTCGGCGTCTCGTTCAGCGTCACGCCGGGGGAAGCGGCTTACATCCCGCTCACCCATGATTACTTTGATGCGCCTCCACAACTGGCTTTGACGGCGACCCTGGCCAAACTCAAACCCATCCTTGAAAACCCGGACATTAAAAAAGTCGGCCAGAACCTTAAATACGATATGCATGTGCTGGCCAATCATGGCATCACGCTGCAAGGCATTGCGCACGACACCCTGTTGCAATCGTATGTGTTTGAGAGCCACAAAGGGCATGGCATGGATGAGCTCAGCGAGCGCCATCTGGGCATTGCCCCCATCAGCTACGAAAGCGTGGCGGGCAAAGGCGCAAAACAAGTGTCGTTCAGCCAGGTCACCGTCGAGGTGGCTGCCGAATATGCCGCGGAAGACGCCGACATCACGCTGCAACTGCATCAGGCCCTGTACCCGCAAGTGACAGTCTCGGACAAACTGCGCTTTATTTATGAGCAGGTGGAAATGCCCAGCATGCAAGTGTTGCAACGCATGGAGCGCAACGGCGTGTTGATCGACAGCCACATGCTCAACCGCCAGAGCAATGAAATTGGCCTGCGTTTGATGGAGATTGAAAAACAGGCGTATGAGCTGGCCGGACAACCGTTTAACCTGGGTTCGCCCAAGCAGTTGCAAGAAATCCTGTTTGGCAAACTGGGCATCAAACCCTTGAAAAAAACGCCTTCTGGCGCCCCCAGTACCGACGAAGATGTATTGCATGAACTGGCGCTGGATTACCCGTTGCCCAAGGTAATCTTGGAGCACCGCAGCTTGGCCAAGCTGAAATCCACCTACACCGACAAGTTGCCGAAAATGATCAACGCGCAAACCGGGCGCGTGCATACCAACTACAACCAGGCAGTGGCAATTACCGGACGGCTGGCCAGCTCGGACCCCAACCTGCAAAATATTCCGGTGCGCACCGCCGAAGGCCGTCGCATCCGCGAAGCCTTTATCGCCCCGCCCGGTAGCCAGATCATCTCAGCGGACTATTCGCAGATTGAGCTGCGCATCATGGCGCATCTCTCACAAGATGCCGGAATGCTGACGGCCTTTGCCAATAACGAAGACATCCATCGCGCCACGGCCGCAGAAATTTTTGGCGTGGACAAAGCGGCCGTAGATAACGAGCAGCGACGCTATGCCAAAGTGATTAACTTTGGCCTCATCTATGGCATGAGCGCGTTTGGCCTGGCGCAAAACCTCAATATTGAGCGCGGCGCGGCGGCCAATTACATTGAACGCTATTTTGCGCGTTACCCCGGTGTCAAAGCCTATATGGAAAACACGCGCGCACTGGCCAAGCAACAAGGCTATGTCGAAACCTATTTCGGCAGACGCTTATGGGTGCCTGAAATCAACAGCGCTAACGTACAAAGAAGAAACGGCGCCGAACGCGCCGCCATTAATGCCCCCATGCAAGGCACGGCGGCCGACCTGATCAAACTGGCAATGATCGCCGTCGACCAATGGCTGACCGAGCAAAAACTGCAGACCAAACTCATCATGCAGGTGCACGATGAACTGGTGCTGGAAGTGCCTGAACATGAACTGGCATTAGTCAAACAGACCTTGCCCGTGCTCATGCAAGAAGTGGCAACCTTATCAGTGCCGTTACTAGCCGAGGTCGGCGTGGGCAACAACTGGGAGAGCGCCCACTAGACAGTCGCCTGACTTACGGTCAATATGAGCCTATCTTTTTTAACTGTGGAGCTTGGGCATGAAATCATTAGCGATGGTAGGCATTATATTGATTGCAGTCGGCGCAGCTGGTCTGATTTTCAAAGGGTTTAGTTACGAGAGCAAAGAGACCGTAGCAAAAATCGGCTCTTTAGAGGCCAATGCAGAGATCACCAAAGAGGTGGAAGTCCCGCAAGCGCTTAGCCTGATTGTGATTGCGGCGGGGGCTGCCTTGTTGATCATCGGTTTGAAAAAGTAAATCCTCAAGCCAGGGTAGGCGTGGCGCTATCTGGACGTTTGCAGCAAGCGAGTCAGCTGAATCTGACAGGTTTTTCCTAGATGGGCTGACAGATGACAGGCGCAACTGTGCTTAGCATAGAGCTTCATCATAACAACAGGGGAGTACACACATGCTTTGGACAATTGTTGTAGGGATTATCGCGGGTTGGTTGGCAGGCTTGATCATGAAAGGCGATGGCTTTGGCCTGATTTGGGATTTGGTGCTTGGTATTGCCGGTGCAGTGGTTGGCGGCTGGCTGTTTGGCCTGCTGGGCTTGAGTGCCAGTGGCGGCATGATAGGCAGCATTATCGTCGCCACCATCGGTGCCGTCTTCCTGATTTTTATTTCCCGTCTGCTCAGGTCGGCATAAAGCAGCATTCACCCTTACTGCAGTACAGCCTAGCTGGAAAAAATGACTTTTCCAGCTTCGCCTTTTTTGGCCTGATACATCGCATTATCCGCCTTCTGCAGTAAGGCTTCGATGTCGTCGGCCGTTTTAGGCCAGTCATAGGCGATACCGATACTACAGCCTACCGCGATCTCCTGACCCGATTGCAACTTGATGGGCTGACTGATGCTTTCGACCAGCTTGCCTGCAACCATGCGGGCCAGCTCTTCCGGCTGGGAGGCAAAGGTCAGCAGAATCACGAACTCATCCCCGCCAAAACGACACACCATATCTTCTTCGCGCAACACATCAGGTAATCGTTGTGCGATGGCCATCAACACTTCATCGCCCACAGGATGACCATGGGTATCGTTGACAGCTTTAAACCCATCAAGATCTACAAATAATAAAATAATGCCCCGTTGCGGCTGACTGCTTTGAAGCTGGCTGACAATGCCATGCATCATACTGAGCATGCCGCGCCGGTTGAACAAGCCGGTCAGCGGATCTTCGGTCAACAGTTTCTCTAGGGCGTTTTGCTGCTGGCGAAATACGGTTAAATCCATCAAAAAACTGATACAAAAATCCAGCTCATCTTCAATCACACGGGTCAGTGCAATCCGCAATGGAATTTCGCGCCCATCCGCATGTATCCCGTGACGCTCAGCGACCACTTTTCCAGCCTGGTCATGTTGCCTGCGTTTGCGCGAGAGCGTGCTGAGCTGCTTCCAGTCGGGGATCATTTTGCCAAGCGAACGGCCCACGATTGCCTGCGACTGAACGCCAAACATCGCCTCAAAAGCGCGGTTCACCATCTGGATATGCCCCTTGGCATCCGTAATCACAATTGCGTCTATCGCGTGCTGAAAGATCACGCGCATTTGATGCTCCCTGAACTGTAACTCGCGGGCCAATTGCCGCTGCCGACTAATCATGGTTTGCGCCAGAATAGCGCCTAGCAAGGTCACCAAGCCCATGGTGACCAGCAAGGACAAATACAGCCGGTCTACGGTGGGCACAGGCTCATCAAACTGTATGGGGCCACTAAAGCTGGCCGCAGCCATGCCCAGATAGTGCATGCTGGTAATGGCAGCCGCCATGACCAGACCACTGAACAAATGGCGCCAGGGCCGCAGTCGCCGCAAACGGTTACAGCGTTGATGAAACCATAACGCCAGAATGGCGAGCATCACTGCCGAGCACACAGACACCAGTACCAGCCATGGATTAAACGCCATGACAGCAGCCGTTTGCATGGCCAGCATGCCGGTGTAATGCATCACCCCGATGCCCAGGCCGATCAAGGCGCCGCTAATGGTTAAATCGTAAGGAGATTTTTTTGCTTGCGCCACCCATTGCATGGATGCCCAGGAGGCAACAAATGCCGGCAACAAGGAGAGCAAGGTGATGACCAGCTCGTAACGCACCGTGGCACACAGCTCGAAAGCTAGCATGCCAATAAAATGCATGCCCCACACTGCCGATCCCATCGCCAGGCCACCGCCGAGCATGGTCAAGTGGCGGTCGCGCTTAAGTTTGAATTGCTGGGAGACCTCGGCCAGATGGATGGCAATCACAGAGGCCGTGAGTGCGATCAGGTAGGACAAGGCGACCATCGAGGGTTCATAGCGAGATGAAAGGATGGTGTCTGCTGGACTCACAAAATCAAAGAGAAAACTGTTCAATGGATTTCTTTCGATAATGTACTGATCACTGACTGAAAAGCTGGCTAGGCCAGCACGCAATGGGTCAAAACCACATCAAAGCACTTGCACACTGACGCGCTCACCAGACCGCAAAAGTGCTGCTGTAACGGCTATGCTGTGAATTTTCAGCAATTGCTTGGTATTATGCTGCTGTTAAAACGCTCACTCAAAAGTAATTTACTCAATATAACATGCGCCAATTTGGGATTTATATCATCGGTGACGAGATCCTGTCCGGCAAGCGCCAGGATGCCCATCTCAGCAAGGTCATTGCGCTTCTGTCTGCACGCGGCTTGCAACTGAGCTGGGCGCATTTTATCGGCGATATCCCCGAGCAAATCACGCAGTTACTCAAGGCCAGTATGGCGCGCGGCGAGATTGTGTTTAGCTTTGGTGGCATCGGCGCCACCCCGGATGACTACACCCGCCAATGTGCAGCCGCGGCTGCCGGGGTACCGATTGAGCGACATGCAGGCGCCGTTGCCAATATTGAAGCGCAATATGGGGAAGCGGCTTACCCTAAACGCGTACTCATGGCTGATTTTCCGCAAGGCTGTGAGCTCATCCCCAACCCGATTAACCGCGTCGCCGGATTCAGCATTCACGAGCATTACTTTGTGCCCGGCTTTCCAGAAATGGCGCACCCGATGGTGGAATGGGTGCTGGACACCTATTACAGTCACCTGTTTCATGGCCAAGACTATCTGGAGCAAGCCATTGTCGTCACTGAGGCAGGCGAAAGCGACTTGATTGACTTGATGAACAGCATACTGAGCCGTTATCCCATGCTCAAGTTGTTCAGCTTGCCGCGCACCAACCAGCGCCGCACCACAGAAGTTGGTCTCAAAGGCGAAAGTGCGTATGTGCTTGCAGCCATGCTGGAGCTGAAGGCTGGCGTGTCTGCATTAGGCTACCCCTGGGTGGATGTTTAACCTCGAATGGAATGCCGCCAACACTGCGGAGCCTGCTGCATTGCCCCGTCCATCAATAGTCCGATCCCCGGCATGCCACATGGCAAGCCCGCGGGTGTGCCATGCATACAACTAGATGAGGCCTATCGCTGCAAATTGTTTGGGCAGCCACAACGCCCAGCGTTTTGTGGCGGATTAAGCCCTAGCCTGGAGATGTGTGGCGAAGAACAGCAAGGACGTGAATATGCCATCCAGTGGCTGAGTGCCCTCGAACGTGCCACTCAGCCAGGCAACGCCTAATGGAAATCTGGCTTTACGACTGACGATACGCTCTGCGCATGAGCCAGAGCCCTGCCAGAATCATAGGCACGCAGAGCCATTGTCCCATGCTGAGCCCCAGCGATAGCAAGCCTAAAAAGCTGTCTGGTTCACGCGTAAACTCAACCAGAAAACGGAAGCTGCCGTAACAGAGCAAGAACATGGCGGACACTGCACCGATGGGTCGTTTTTTGCCCGCAAAACACCAGAGAATCACAAACAGCGCGATCCCCTCTAGTGCAAACTCGTAGAGCTGCGAAGGATGCCGTGCAACCTGATCCACGGCTGGGAACACCATGCCCCAATCCGCATTGGTTGGCCGCCCCCATAACTCGCCATTGATAAAATTACCCAGTCTGCCTGCCCCCAGGCCAATCGGCACGAGCGGCGCCACAAAGTCCATCAATTGCAACCAAATCACGCCGCGCTTGCGGGCAAACAAGGCCATGGCCACCATGACGCCAATAAAGCCACCATGAAACGACATGCCCCCTTGCCACAGGGCAAAGATTTCCAACGGATGTTGCAGGAAATAACTGGGCTGGTAAAACACCACATAGCCCAACCGGCCGCCCAGCACGACACCGAGCGCGATGTAAAACAGCATGTCGTCCGGGTCACGCGCCTGCCAGGGCGAGTTGGGGTCCAGTTTACGCAACCGGTTGACCTGGTACTGCCCCAACCACAGGCCACCAAAAAAACCGATCAGGTACATCAAACCATACCAGTGGATACCAAAACTGCCGATTTGTAATGCGATGGGGTTAAAGCCCGGATGGGTAAACATGCCGTATCACCGTGAAAAAAACTGCATTATAACTGCTGACCCGACCAGCGCAGGCAAACAGAGACTAAAAGCCACTCAATCACTGCATGCACTTATTATTCAATCCGGGTTGGATGCGCTTGGCGACATGCGCCAGACGGCCAGAAAACTGATCAAGGCCATGCTGGAGAGATAGGCCCCTACCCAGGTCAAGCCGCCCTGATTGACCAGGTATTGGGCAATGGCAGGCGCGAAAGAGGCACCCAAGATGCCACCCAGCTGATAACTAAGCCCTGCCCCGCTGTACCGCACAGCGACCGGGAACTGCTGTGGCAGAAAAGCGCCCATGGGGGCAAAAGTGACGCCCATTAAAAACAGCGCGGCAAACAGAAAAACCAGGATCAGCCCGCTATCCGCACTGCCTAGTAACGGCGCCAGGGCAAATCCCAGTAATACGGCCAGACCTTGTCCGAGCATCAGCACGGGTCGCTGGCCAACCTTGTCTGACCACCAGGCAGCCAGTGGCGTCGCGGTGGCCATGCCTAGCACAGCGATACACAGCATCCCCAGAAAAACCGGGCGAGCAATGTGCAAGGTTTGCGTGCCATAACTCAGGCAAAACACCGTCGCCGTATAAAACAGGTGATAACACACCCCCATGGCCAGCGCACCAAGCACAATGGCACGTCCATGCGTGACCAACAACGCCTTAAGCGGCCAGCGATGCAACTCTTTTGAAGACTGTGCCTGCGCAAATGCGGGCGTCTCAGCCAGCTTGAAGCGGACATATAGCCCGACCATGACCAGCGCCGCACTGACGATAAACGGCACGCGCCAGCCCCATTGCTCAAATTGTGTCTCCGTTAGCCCCAGAGTTAAGGCCAAAAAGGTCAAGGTTGCGAGTAAAAAGCCGATCGAAGGCCCCAGTTGCGGAAACATGCCAAACCAGCTGCGACGATGTACGGGCGCATATTCGGTTGCCAGCAAGGCAGCTCCTGCCCATTCACCGCCCAAGCCGATGCCTTGACCAAACCGCAACAGACAAAGCAGCACCGGCGCCCACAGCCCCCATTGATCGTAGCCTGGCAAGACGCCAATCAGAAACGTCGAGCAGCCCATGACCAGCAATGACGCGGCCAGGGTGGATTTGCGGCCGAGACGGTCACCAAAATGACCAAACAGCAAAGCCCCCAGTGGCCGTGCAATAAACGCCAGACCAAAGGTCAGCAAGGCATTTAACGATTGCACCGCTGGCGCGCTGGCGGGGAAAAAGACCTGGCCAATGACCAGCGCTGCCGCCATGGCATAAATATAAAAATCGTAAAATTCGATGGCTGTACCGATGAAACTGGCAAAGGCAATGTGCTTGAGTGAGGGGCTAGACATCGCAGCATCTTAGCTGGCAGACCGTAAATCTCCAAGCCTCACCAGCATGGGGCCTGCCAAATAAAAACGCCGGGAGATAACTACTCCCGGCGCGTTGAATAAAGCCATGGCTTACTTGGAAGCCTCGGCTTTTTTCTTCAGTGGCTCTGGATCCCAACCCGCGCCCAGGGCTTTAAACAGTGACACGGTGGCTGTCAGCGTGTTTTGTCGGCTCTGAACCAAGGCTTGTGTCGCCTCATTGTGGTTACGTTGCGCATCCAGCACTTCAAGATAGCTGGAGTAACCCGCCTGATACCGATTTTGCGAAATACGCAAAATGTTGGCAGTGGTTTTTTGCTTGGACTCCGCCACCGCTTCTTGCTCACGGTATTGGCGCGCATTCACCAGCGCATCATTCACTTCGCTAAATGCAGTCCGCAAGGCGGCCTGGTAGTTAATCACGGCCTGCTTCTGCAAGGCAGAGGCCTGATCGACCCTGGCGTTCAAGCGTCCACCATTGAATATTGGCAAGCTTGCTGCAAAGCCCAGTGTCCAGATTTTGGCTGGCGCCGTAAACAGGTCACTCAGGATTTTACTCTCGCCACCATAAGCCCCGGTCAGTGACAAGGTCGGATACAGGGCTGCTTTTGCCAATTTCACATTCGCATGTGCAGCGATCAAATCCTGCTCAGTCTGGCGGATATCCGGACGTGATTCCAGCAAGGTGGATGGCAAGCCTGCGGGTGGCATCGGCGGTATCGGCATGGACATTAAACCACCGACCGGAATCTTGACGCTTAGGTCTGCAGTCAACACCCCGAGCTGATGCTCACTGATTGAGCGTTGGCGCTGCAACTCCAGCGATTGCGCACGTAAATTGGTCACCACCAGCTCAGCCTGATTAACATCCAGTGCGGTATTGACGCCTGCATCCAGCTGCCGCTGTGTCATGGCCAGGCTTTCTTGCGCCGTTTTGATGTTTTCGGCGTTGACTGCCAGCTGTCCATCCAGACTACGGATTATCAGGTATTGATTGGTCACGAGCCCTACCAATGACCAGCGTACTGCCTCACGGGCATACTCGGTCGACAGCAGATTGGCCCGTGCCGCGACATTGGCCGTTCTCAACTTGCCCCACACATCCAGCTCAATACTGCCGTTTAACGCCAGTTTATTGTCATTACGCGGGTTGACCCCGAAAACCGGGTTAGGCCCTGCCCCGGTAATTCTGGTACGGGTATTGTTGTTGTCCAGCGTGATGGTCGGCAGCACATTGCCAGAGGTTTCACGCGCCACGGCATCGTATTGTTCAATGCGTGCCACGGCGAGCTGCACATCACTGTTGTTGACCAGCGCAGTATCAATCAGCCTGGTTAACACTGGATCATTAAACAAGGACCACCATTGCTGCATTTGTGCCGCAGGCACCGCCGTCGACGTCGCCGCTTGGGGCTCAACATACCCCTGTGGCAGCGGACTGTCAGGGCGGCTATATAACGGGCCCAGTAACTGGCAACCTGCCAACGACAAGGCTGCCAGCGCGATGATGAGCGGGCGTTGTGCCCACACCAGTTGTTTTACTGTCGGTTTCATACCGCTTCCTCTTCTTCAACATGACCATGGTGACGCACTTTTTTCTCACTGGTCAGCCAGGTAAAGAACAATGGGATAAAGATGGTGGCAATAAAGGTTGCCAGCAACATGCCGCCGAAGACGCCCGTACCCATGGATTGGCGCGCTGCAGCACCTGCACCGGTCGCAAATACCAGTGGAATAATCCCCAGCACAAACGCCATGGACGTCATCACAATCGGTCTGAAGCGCAAGCGGGCGGCTTCAAGCGCAGCTTCAGCCAACGGCATGCCCTCTTCCATTTTTTGCGAGGCAAATTCCACAATCAGGATGGCGTTTTTAGCCGCCAGACCAATCAGCGTAATCAGGCCAATCTGGAAGTAGATGTCGTTGTTCATGCCTCGCGTCAACACCGCCAGCAAGGCGCCTGTCATTGCAAATGGAATCGCCATGATCACTGCCAGCGGCAAGGACCAGGTTTCAAACTGTGCCGCCAGGATCAGGAACACCATGATGGTGGCGAAGCCAAAGGCCACCAGCGCAGCAGAACCGGTCCGTTTTTCCTGGTAAGCCTGACCGGTCCAGGCAATCTGGTAACCATCCGGCAAGTTTTCCTTGGCGATTTTTTCCACCAGTTTGATCGCATCGCCAGAGCTCACGCCGGGCGCACCGCTACCGAACACTTTGGCAGACAGCAGGCCATTGTAGCGCTCCAGCTGTTCAGCACCGACGATGTTGCTGACTTTTGCCAATGCAGACATCGGCACCATATTGCCATTCGGATTATCATCCGTCGGCTGGCTACGTACATACACCTTGCCCAGGTCTTCAGGCTTCATGCGGTAACCCGCCTCGGCTTGCAACTGCACGCGGTAAGTCCGGCCATTACGGTTAAAGTCGTTGACATAGAGCGAGCCCATGGTGCTCTGCAAAGTCGCGTAAATATCCGCAATTTTCACATTCTGTGACAAGGCTTTGGCTTCATCTACCTCAATGTACAACTGCGGTACGGTCGGCCGGAAGAAACTATTAATCTGTGTCAGTTGCGGATTGGCACGCATCGCATCCATAAAGTTGTTCATGACTTGCGCCAGCTTGATGGGATCCGTATCCCCATGACTCTGCACATAAACCTCAAAACCACCCGCAGAACCCAAGCCACGAATCGCTGGCGGGTTCACGGCAAAGCCCATGCCATCCGGCTGACTCATTCCTATGCCGATCAACTTTCCAACCATCTGGTCGGCATTGGTCGTACGCTTTTCCCAATCCGTCATACGGACAAACATGGTCGCCGCATTAGTTTTGTTGGCACCGGTGAGCAATTCAAACCCATTCACCGCAAACTCATGCGCAGTGGCAGGATCTTTCGCTACCGCTGACCGGATGTTTTCCATGGTCTGGGAAGTCCGCTTCAAGGTGGCACCATCTGGCATCACCACAATGCTAATGACATAGCCCTGATCTTCTGGCGGCACAAATCCACCCGGCACGGTACGGAACAGGAAGATCATCACCACCAGCATGGCACCAAACACGACGGCACCAATCAATTTGTGACGAAGGGTCAAGCGGACGGTGCCCGTGTACAAGCTGGTCAACCGGCCAAAGCCCTGGTTAAACTTCCTGAAAAAAGCATTTTCGTGATGACCGCCACTCTTCAGAATCATGGCACATAAAGCAGGGGTCAGCGTTAACGCCACCACGCCTGAAATGACCACAGCAATGGCCACAGTGACCGCGAACTGACGATAGAGCTGCCCGGCAATGCCGCCCTGGAATGCCACAGGAACAAACACTGCGCACAGGACCAGTACAATCGCCACCACCGCCGCTTGCACTTGTGCGATAGACTTAATCGCCGCATGCAGCGGGTTCAAGCCTTCCTCTTTCATCAAACGCTCGGTATTCTCCAGCACCACGATCGCATCATCCACCACAATGCCGATGGCCAGAATCATGGCAAACAGAGTCAGCAGGTTGATCGAGAAGCCGAACACATACAAGCCGGCAAACGTACCAACAATCGAAATCGGCACTGCAATCATCGGAATCAGGGTTGCGCGCCAGCTTTGCAGGAACAGGAACACCACGATCACGACCAGTACCAGCGCCTCACCAAAGGTATGGAACACTTCTTTGATGGTGGCTTTCACAAAGTCACTGGTGTCATAAGGAATGTTGTATTCCATGCCTTGCGGGAATTTGGCTTTTAACTCTTCCACCTTGGCCTTGATGGCATTGGCGGTATCCAGTGCATTGGCACCGGTCTGTAAAAAGACCGGCATTGCCACACCGGCCTGGCCATCGAGTGCAGAGGTCACGTTATAGCTTTGTGCACCCAACTCGATGCGTGCCACATCTTTCAGGTGCAAGACACCGTTCGGGCCTTGCGCACGCAAAATAATGTTGCCGAACTCTTCAGGGTCAATCAACCGTCCTTTAGCTGTCACGGTAAATGACAATTGCTGATCAGGCAAAGCGGGCTCTGCACCGATCTTGCCGGCGGCATACTGCGCGTTTTGTGCGCTGATGGCCGCAGAAATATCGCTGGTAGACACCCCCAGTTGCGCCATGCGGTCAGGACGCAACCAGACACGCATGGAGTAATCTTGCCCACCAAAAATGGTGACATCGCCCACGCCCTTGATGCGCTTGAATTCATCCAGCAAATTCAAGGTGGCGTAGTTACTCAGGAACAAACGATTATGGTCTTTGTTTTTCGAGGTGAGCATCACGACCAGCAGGATGTCATTCGAACGTTTTTGAACCACAACCCCGGTCCGGCGTACATCTTCGGGCAAACGCGGCAACGCAATGTTCACACGGTTACTGACGTTAAAGGTCGCCTGGTTGACATCGGTACCGACATCAAATGTGGCGGTAATGGTTAAGGTACCACTGCTGTCAGAGCTAGAGTTAAAGTAAAGCAGGTTTTCCACACCACTTAGCTGCTCCTCAATCGGGGCAGCCACGGTTTTTGACAGTGTTTCTGCGCTGGCACCAGGATAGCTGGCCGTAATCAGCACCGTAGGGGGTGCAATTTGCGGATATTGGGCAATCGGCAACTGGAATGCCGCTGCGAGACCTGCCAACACGATGATGATAGACAGCACGCTGGCAAAAATCGGGCGTGTGATAAAAAATCGGGTCATATCGTTTTCCCTGAGACGGGCCTGGTACATGCCCAGGCCCTTGGTAACATAATGGGCTTATTCAACAAAGACGGTGAATGCGTTAAGACTTGGCTGGTGCCGGTGCCGCTTGGGCTGGCGCAGCGTCTGGTGCATGTGGTGCCACCGGTGCACCAGGTCTCACCTTGATCAGATTGTCGACAATGACCTGATCGCCGGCTTTCAAGCCATCCAACACCGTCCAGCGGTTGTCAAACCAGCCGCCCGCGACAATCGGCCTGACCGCGGCCACCGTTTTGCCTTCTTTATCTTTTTCGGCCACAAAGACAAACTTGCCTTGCTGACCAGTCAGTACGGCCGTTTGCGGAATCAGGAAGACGCCATCACGCTTGCCAGTGGTCAGGCGCACACGGACAAACTGACCTGGCAACAAGGCACTGTCCGCATTCTGGAACTCGGCCCGCAGTTGCTGCGTCCCCAATGCCGGGTCAATCTGACTGGCAGAGAAGTTAATCTTGCCTGAATAACGATATTCAGTATTGTCTGCCAGGATCAATCGTACATCCTGCACGCGGCCTGGGCGCAAATGCCCGCCCAACGCTGTGAGCTCGGACTCGGACAGGCTGAAGCGGACCCAAATCGGCGACAATTGTACGATGGTGCTCAACAAGGTAGTGTTGGCACTGACCAACGCCCCTTCTGACAACACAAAGCGACCGGCAATCCCACTCTCTGGCGCTTTAACATGCGTATAAGACAGATTCAGCTCTGCTTCACGCAGTTGCGCCTGATATTGCAACAAAGTCGCTGCGGCAACAGAGTTATCAGAGGCCGCATTATCATATTCACGCTGACTGATAGAGTGGCTCTCCAGCAAACCCTTAAGACGTTGCGCCTCACGTGCCGTTTGCTCAATGCGGGCTTTTTGCTGTGCAATCAGCGCCTTGGACTGATCTACCTGCAACTGGTACGGAACAGGATCAATCAAGAACATATCCTGCCCGGCCTTGACCGCATCGCCTTCTTGATACAGGCGTTTAAGCACAATGCCACCAACGCGGGGACGCACTTCAATTTGCTTGGCGCCCTCGGTTTGCGCAACCACCTCAGTCTGCACCGGGATAGTTTCAGCGGCGACGGTTTGCACGGTGACTGGCATCGCAGGCATGCCGCCTGCGGCTGGATTTTGCTGCTGTGAAGATTTTCCGCAAGCACTCAATCCCAGGCTTAAAGCAAGCACGAGCAAGGCATGACGAGGCTGGATAGTCTGTGAAATCAACATGTTATCCTCTGTTTAGTTTTAAAATAGACTTGATTACATACATCATTGGATGTATATTATATACAAACACGAATGTATGTAAATGGGTTTTGCAAAAAATTTGCCCATCTCGAGCCGTCACAAGTTGCCAGTGACCGCTGATAAAATACGACATTCAAATGAAACATTCATGAATTTATGAAAGAGCGATAAATACTTATGGTACGTAAAACCAAAGAAGATGCCGCCATCACGCGCCAACACATTATTGATGCTGCGCGACAGATGTTTCTGCAAAAAGGGGTTAGCCGCACCAGCCTGGAACAGATTGCCTCCCATGCCAATGTTACGCGCGGCGCCGTCTATTGGCATTTCCAGAACAAGGCAGATTTGTTTCATGCCATGCGCGAAGAAGTGTATTTGCCACTGATAGACCGCATGGATGACACCCTACTCGGGAACGCGGAAGAGTCCAATATTGACCCGCTGGGCCGCATTCGCAAACACCTCGAAAACACCGTACAGATTCTTAATGACGACACCACCACGCGCGCAACTTATGAAGTCATGATGACCAAGTGTGAATACGTGGATGAGTTTGCCGATGTACTGAAATCTATTTTAGGTAACTGTAGCGGACTCGTGCACAAAATGGAACAGGCCTACGCCAAAGCACAGGAAATCGGCCAGGTCGGCACCCAGCTTAGTCCGCAAGAACTCGCCTGGGACACCCACCTGTTTTTCTCAGGCCTAATGCACATGTGGGTCAAAGACACCGAAGGAACGTTATTCCGCGACCGCGCCATGCAACTAATCAACACACACATTAATCTGCGTAAAAAATAAGCAAAAATGCTACTTTAAACATTCCCTCGTCTGCGATTTGCAGTTAAAATAGTCAGTCTTTTCACTGACTTATCCAAGCATGCAAATCGGACCGCATCAACTTAAGAACAACCTGGTGGTTGCCCCTATGGCGGGCGTGACCGACCGTCCTTTCCGCATGTTGTGCAAAAAAATGGGGGCAGGGCTGGCCGTCTCCGAAATGGTCACCTCCAATTCCTTATTGTATGGCAGTGAAAAAACCAAGCGCCGCGCCAACCATGAAGGCGAAGTCAGCCCGATCTCGGTACAAATTGCCGGCGCAGAACCGGCCATGATGGCCGAGGCCGCCAAACATAACGTCGACAATGGTGCACAAATCATCGACATCAACATGGGTTGCCCGGCCAAAAAAATCTGTAACGTCATGGCTGGGTCTGCCCTGCTGCGAGACGAACCGCTGGTGTCCCAAATCCTCAAGGCGGTGGTCAATGCGGTGGATGTGCCAGTCACCCTGAAAATCCGTACCGGCTGGGATAGACAAAACAAAAATGCCATCCAGATTGCCAGAATGGCAGAAGACATCGGCATCCAGGCGCTGACGATTCATGGCCGCACGCGCAATGATCTTTACCATGGCGACGCCGAATATGACACGATTGCCGCCGTCAAGCAGCAAATCAAGATTCCGCTGATTGCCAATGGCGATATCACCACGCCAGAAAAAGCCAAATTTGTCCTTGATTACACCCAAGCCGACGCCGTCATGATCGGCCGTGCAGCCCAAGGCCGCCCCTGGATCTTCCGCGAAACCGAGCACTTTCTGAAGACTGGCGAGCACATGCTGCCGCCGACCGTAGATGAAATTCACCAGGTGATGCTGGAGCACTTGCATGACTTGTATGCTTTTTATGGTGACCTCACTGGCATGCGCGTCGCACGCAAGCATATTTCCTGGTATACCAAGGGCTTATCTGGCTCTGCTGCCTTCCGTCACAATATGAATACCTTGCAAACCATAGAATTACAATTACAAGCCATCAATGACTTCTTTACCGAGCTCCGTGCGAAAAACGACCGTCTGGTCTACGCCGAGGAGACTGAACTGGATCAAGAGCACCCAGGCACCCAGGAGCTCGCAGCCTAATGCAAACTGATAGTAAATTAAGTCTCGCGGTACGCGAGTCTCTGGACGACTATTTCATGCATCTGGATGGGCAACCGCCGCATGCGATTTACGAAATGGTGCTTGGCTGCGTGGAAAAGCCCATGCTGGAATACGTACTGAACAAAGTGGGCGGCAACCAGAGCAAAGCCGCCGACATGCTGGGCATTAACCGCAATACCCTAAGAAAAAAAATGGCCGCCTACGGCCTCGAATAAGCATGACCCCGGTCTGATGACATCCCAACATCAGACCTTTTCATTTTTTAAGCCTTTTCATTTTTTATTTTGCAACTCCATTCAAACTCATTATGACGATTAAACGCGCGCTTATCAGTGTTTCCGATAAAACCGGTGTGCTGGAACTGGCACAATCCCTGCACCAACTGGGTGTAGAAATCCTTTCCACGGGGGGCACTGCAAAACTGTTCCGTGACAACCACATTCCCGTCAAAGAAGTGAGCGACTTTACCGGTTTTCCAGAAATGCTGGATGGCCGGGTCAAAACGCTGCACCCCAAGGTGCACGGTGGCCTGCTGGGACGCCGCGACCTGCCTGAACATGTGGCGGCCATGCAGCAATATGGCATTGAGAATATCGACTTGCTCGCCGTCAATCTCTATCCGTTTGAAGCGACGGTGGCCAAGCCCAACTGCACGCTTGAAGATGCGATTGAAAACATTGATATCGGCGGTCCGGCCATGGTGCGTTCCGCAGCCAAAAACTGGAACGATGTCGCCGTACTGACAGACGCTGCCCAGTACACTGAAGTGGTCAACGAGTTGAAAGCCAATCAGGGCGCCGTGTCCAAAGCAACACGTTTCAAATTGTCTGTGGCCGCATTTAACCGCATTGCCCAATACGATGCCGCCATCAGCAACTACTTGTCCGCCATTGACTTCACCGAAACCGAAGCGGCAGGCAAGCCAGTCCTGAGCCAGTTCCCAGGCCAGATGAACAGCAATTTTGTCAAAGTACAAGACCTGCGTTATGGTGAAAACAGCCATCAGCAAGCCGCCTTCTACCGTGACCTCTACCCTGCCCCAGGCAGCCTGGCCACCGCGCAACAATTGCAGGGCAAAGAACTGAGCTACAACAACATCGCCGATGCAGATGCGGCCTGGGAAGCAGTAAAATCTTTCACCGGCCCGGCCTGCGTAATTGTCAAACACGCCAACCCTTGCGGTGTAGCCCTGGGCGTGAACGCACTGGAAGCCTACAGCAAAGCCTTCAAAACCGATCCGACCTCGGCTTTTGGTGGCATCATTGCCTTCAACTGCACGCTTGATGGCGCAGCTGCCGAAGCCGTTTCCAAACAATTTGTCGAAGTGCTGATTGCCCCCGATTTTACGCCAGAAGCCCTGGCCATTTTTACCGCCAAAGCCAACGTACGCGTACTGAAAATCGCCTTGCCCCAAGGCGGCAATAACGCTTGGGAACAAGGCCGCAATGCCGTCGATTCCAAGCGCGTAGGCTCAGGTATTTTGCTGCAATCTGCCGACAACCATGAGATGCATATGGCTGACCTGAAAGTGGTCACCAAACTGCAACCAACTCCACAACAAATGCAAGACCTGCTGTTTGCCTGGAACGTGGCTAAATACGTCAAGTCCAATGCCATCGTGTTCTGTGGCAATGGCATGACCTTAGGCGTGGGTGCAGGCCAGATGAGCCGTGTCGACAGTACCAAAATCGCCGCCATCAAAGCGCAAAATGCCGGCTTGAGCCTGCAAGGCTCAGTGGTCGCTTCTGACGCATTTTTCCCGTTCCGGGACGGCGTAGACGTACTGGCCGATGCAGGCGCGAGTTGCGTGATCCATCCCGGTGGTAGCATGCGCGATGAGGAAGTGATTGCGGCGGCTGATGAACGTGGCCTGGCCATGGTCGTGACCGGCATTCGTCACTTTAGACATTAATTCTTTTTGCCAAAGAGAACACAAAAAACATCTTAAAAGCATTCCGCCTTTGAGTGCTACTCTGTGTCTTCTGAGTTCTCTGTGGCTCAAACTTAATCAGGTAATAAAAGATGAAAATTTTAGTGATTGGTTCTGGCGGTCGTGAGCACGCACTGGCCTGGAAAGCCGCACAAAACAAAGCAGTGAGCCGCGTTTATGTTGCTCCCGGTAATGCAGGCACCGCGACAAATCCTGACATGATCAATGTGCCGATAACCAAAATCGATGAGTTGGTGAAATTTGCCGAAGATGAGCAGATTGCGCTGACCATTGTCGGCCCGGAAGCCCCGTTATCGCAAGGCGTGGTCGATGCATTCCGCGCCGCTGACCTGAAGATTTTTGGCCCGACTAAAGCGGCGGCACAATTGGAAAGCTCCAAGGATTTTGCCAAAGCATTTATGGTCCGCCACAACATCCCTACCGCCAAATACCAGACCTTCAGCGAGGTCGCGCCAGCGCATGCCTACATTGATGCCAATGGCGCGCCCATCGTTATCAAGGCAGATGGCCTGGCGGCCGGTAAAGGCGTGGTGGTTGCCATGACATTGGAAGAGGCCCACGCCGCAGTCGATGCGATGCTGGCTGACAATAAGCTCGGCGATGCCGGTGCACGCGTGGTGATTGAAGAGTTTTTGACTGGCGAAGAAGCCAGCTTCATGGTCATGGTCGATGGCAAAAACATCTTGCCACTCGCCACCAGCCAGGACCACAAACGCCTGCTTGATGCCGACCAAGGCCCCAACACCGGCGGCATGGGCGCTTACTCGCCTGCGCCAGTGGTGACGCCAGAGATCCACGCCAAAGCCATGCGCGAGATTATTGTGCCTACCGTTGAAGGCATGGCCAAAGATGGCATCCCGTATACCGGCTTTCTGTACGCCGGGTTGATGATTACACCGGCAGGCGATGTGAAAACACTGGAGTTCAATTGCCGCATGGGTGACCCCGAAACGCAGCCCATCATGATGCGCCTGAAATCAGACCTGGTCGAACTGGCTGAACACGCAGTCAATGGCACGCTGGACCAGGCACAAGCAGAATGGGACAGACGTTTTGCCTTGGGTGTGGTGATGGCAAGCGCCAATTACCCGGATACCCCCAGATTGGGCGATGAAATTCATGGCTTGCCGAAAGACGTACAGGATGGTCATGTGTTCCACGCTGGCACCACCCTCAAGGACGGCAAGGTAGTCACCAGTGGCGGTCGCGTCTTGTGTGTGACGGCCTTGGGCGAAACGGTCAAGTTTGCGCAACAGCAAGCTTATAAAGTACTGGAACAAATCCAGTTCGACGGTGCTCAGTACCGTAAAGATATCGGTTACCGCGCCATCAAAAACTAAGCTGTCATGACAAACCAGATCCAACCCCAGGCCGTCTTTGATTACCTGCAAGGCTTGCAGGCCCGTATTGTCGAAGCCATTGAACTCGTCGATGGCAAAACCTTTTTGCAGGATAGCTGGCAGCGCCCTGAAGGTGGGGGCGGGAACTCTTGCCTGCTCGAAGGCGGAAACGTGTTTGAGCGAGCTGGGGTTGGCTTTTCACATGTGCTCGGCAACAAGCTACCGCCTGCGGCCAGCGTCGCACATCCCGAAGCAGCGGGCCGCCCCTGGGAGGCCATGGGCGTCTCCCTGGTGTTTCACCCGCACAACCCCTATGTGCCGACCGTACACATGAATGTGCGTTTTTTTGTCGCCCGGGCGCAACAGGCGGGTGAAGAGGATATCTGGTGGTTTGGCGGCGGCATGGATCTGACGCCTTACTATGGCTTTGAAGACGATTGCATCCACTTTCACCGCGTTAATAAAGAAGCGCTGGCTGCCTTTGGTGCCGATTACTACCCAAAATTCAAAAAAGACTGTGATGCTTACTTTTTCCTCAAGCATCGCAAGGAGCCGCGCGGAATCGGCGGTGTCTTTTTTGATGACTTTAGTGAATTGGGCTTTGAAAAAAGCTTTGCCTTGCAACGTGCAGTGGGTGATGCCTTTATCAACGCCTACTTGCCTATTGTGCAACGGCGTAAAGAGACGCCTTATGGCGAACGCGAACGCGATTTCCAGGCTTATCGCAGAGGCCGTTATGTCGAGTTCAACCTGATTTTTGATCGCGGCACGATCTTTGGGTTACAGTCCAATGGCCGTACAGAGTCCATCTTGCTCTCTATGCCACCCATCGTTAAATGGCGCTATGACTGGAAACCTGAAGCCCGTAGCGCAGAGGCCAAACTGTATACTGACTTTTTGATTGAAAAGGACTGGGTTTAATATGCAAGTTTCAGTAGAAGCCAGACAACACGCGCAAGCCCTGCTGGATTTTATTGATCAAAGCCCCAGCCCTTGGCACGCGGTAGACACGGTCGCAAGCCGACTCAAGGCGCATGGCTTTAAAAACCTGCGTGAAAACGAACCTTGGCAATTCAAGGCAGGGGGTAAATATTTCGTAGTGCGTGATGGCGGCTCCATCATTGCCTTTGTACTTGGTCAACAAGCCCTTGCCGACAGCGGTCTGCGCATTGTCGGCGCGCATACCGACTCACCCGGCCTGCGCCTGAAACCGCATGCAGCTTACAGCACAGAAGGTCTGGCGCAACTAGGGGTAGAAGTCTATGGCGGCCCCATTCTGGCGACTTTTACCGACCGCGACTTGAGTCTGGCCGGTCGTGTGGTGCTCCGCACCCCTGAGGGCCTGCAAACGCGCCTGGTCAAATTGGAGCAGCCGATGGCGCGCCTGCCCAATCTGGCCATACACATGAACCGCGAAGTGAATGAAAAAGGCCTGGTACTCAACAAGCAAACCGGTCTGCCCCTGATTTTTGGTCACGCAGCCAACAGCTCCGAAGCCAAACAATTGCTGATTGATACACTCGCCGGCAAACTGGCCGTGCCCGCAGACGTCATTGCTGGCTGGGACCTCACGTTTTATGACACCCAGCGCGGCAGTTTCTGGGGCATGGAACAAGAATTCATTGCCAACAGCCAACTGGACAACCTGGCTTCGTGCCATGCCGCGTTGGAAGCCCTGTTAGGCACCGAAACGCCGCAGACGACCTCTATTTGTGCACTGTTTGACCACGAAGAGGTGGGCTCTGAAAGCGCCACGGGGGCGGGTGGCAGCTTTTTGCTGGATGTGATTGAGCGGATTTGTCATAGCACTCATCTCACGCCAGAAGACAAACTGCGCAGCTTTGCCAACAGTTTTTTTATCAGTGCCGATATGGCACATGCCTTTCACCCCAATCATGCCGGCAGCTATGAACCGTGTCACCATGTGCAAGTCAACCGGGGCCCGGTCATTAAAACCAATGCCAACCAGCGCTACAGCACCAATGCCGTCACGGCTGCGCGCTTTATCCACTTGTGTGAACAAGCGGAGGTCCCCTATCAACAATATGCGCACCGCACCGATTTAGGCTGCGGCAGCACCATAGGGCCCATCATGGCAGCGCAATTAGGCATCGCCACCGTCGATGTCGGTAACCCGATGTGGGCCATGCACAGCCTGCGCGAAAGTGCGGGTGTGCTCGATCATGGCTACATGATTGCCACACTCAGCCGGCATTACGCGAGCTAATCCATCAGCAGCATTGACGCTGGTACAACGATTGCTTTACCCTAGGCAGACATGGGGAGAAACAATCAATGCTAGAACAATTATTGCGCAAAAAACCTATCCAACCACATGCGCATACCGGCCTGAAAAAATGTTTAACCGCCTTTGACCTGGCCTTGCTAGGCATCGGTGGCGCCATCGGTACCGGCATTTTTGTCCTGACCGGTATCGCGGCCGCGACCCAATCTGGCCCTGCCGTCGTCCTTTCATTTATTATTGCGGCCATCGCTGCAGGATTTGCGGCGTTATCTTATGCCGAACTCTCGTCTTCAGTTGGCGGCTCTGGCAGCGCCTATGGTTACAGCTATGTCGCGTTTGGCGAGTTTGCTGCATGGATGATGGGATGGATGCTATTACTGGAGTATGGCGTTGGCGCTGCAGCGGTTGCCAATGGCTGGGCAGGTTACTTTGTAAACACCTTGAGCAACCTCGGGCTACACTTGCCAGCGCACCTGACCAAGGCACCGGTGTTAGGCGGCACCATCAACCTGCCAGCCTTTGCCATTATCTGGGTACTGACCCTGCTACTCATGGTCGGCGTCAAGGAAAGTGCGCGAGCCAATAACCTGATGGTGATTATCAAACTGTCCACGATTGCGATTTTTCTCGCCTTGTCCGTGGGTCATATTCACACCGAAAACTGGCTGCCATTTATGCCGTTTGGCTGGTTTGAAACGCTGGACAATGGCAAAAATATTGGCGTACTGGCTGGCGCCTCGCTGGTCTTTTTTGCCTATTTTGGCTTTGATGCTGTGTCAACCGCGGCCGAAGAATGCAAACTGCCACAACGCGACTTACCGATTGGGCTGATCGCTTCACTATCATTTTGTACCATTATTTATATCATCGTCTCTGGCACGCTGACCGGTGTGATTCCTTATCACGAGCTGAATACCTCGTCACCCGTGGCTTATGCATTGACCAAACTGGGTTATACCTGGTCATCCACACTGGTGGCGACTGGCGTGCTGGCTGGCTTGATTACTGTGCTGCTGGTGCTGCTCTACGGCCTGACACGTATTTTATTTGCCATGAGCCGCGACGGCCTGATTTCCCCGGTATTTTCAGCAGTGAATCCTGACCGCCAAACACCCAGTAAAATTATCTTGCTTTGCGGAACGGTGGTTTCCATCGTGGCCGGTTTTATCCCGCTCGGCGAATTGGCAGAAACGGTCAATATCGGGACGCTAGCCAGTTTCATTATGGTCTGCATTGGCGTGATCCGCTTGCGTCAGACCCATCCAGACTTACCGCGGCCGTTCAAAAATCCTTTTAATCCGCTGATCCCACTCGGAGGTGTCATCACCTGCGGTGCGCTGATGTCGTTTTTACCCGCCTCAACCTGGCATCGCTTTGGCTTGTGGGCGGTGGTGGGCGTGGTGTTCTATTTTGTTTACTCACTCAGACACAGCCGCTTGCGCTAATCATTTAGCCCGCGCGAGCAGCAATAAAAAAGCCGACGTTTGAGTCGGCTTTTTTGATTCACAGCAACGCTGGAATTACAGAGACAATACCCATTCAACAATGGTTTTGATGTCTTCGTCTTTCACTTGTGGGCTGTTTGCTGGCATTGGAATATTGCCCCAAACACCGCTACCACCCGCTTTAACTTTAGCGATCAATTTAGCTTCAGCACCTTTGTCGCCTTTGTATTTAGCAGCAACATCTTTGTAAGCTGGGCCCAATACTTTAGCATCCACACTGTGGCAAGCCAAACAGCCGCTTTTTTGTGCCAATGCTTTAGCAGCGGCAGCGTCAACAGCGTGAGCAGAACCAGCCATCAACATGGTCGCTGCTGCGATTGCGGATAATAAAACTTTCATGCGATCTCCTTGAATATCCTCTAAATAAATAGAACCCCGAAATGCAATTTTCGTGCATGTGGCATCTTACCTGACCAGCCAAAATCTACAATAGTAAAACCGCTAAAATACGAGGCCGTATTGATAATTTGAACCAGTTTGGCGTTTTGCCAACACCCTAAAAACGCACGTGAAACAAGATGGTTGACACGTGTCACAACAAGGTTACAGGGTCTCGATCGAATACTCGGCGCTCAGGACATGTTTGCGGCCAGGATTAATCACCACCATATTATCCAGCGCGTTGGTTGTTTCCACACAAATGGTCTTGCGCCACTCTTCGCCCACGCCCATATCGCCCATGGTCGCAGCCTTATCGGCACCAGGATTCCAGACAACCGTGGTATCACTGCCGGATTTGGACACATGGATGATGCGATTATAGCCGCTGTCATGGATAGAACAATCAGAGCTGTGATCGACATAAACACGGTCATATTCGTGGCCGTCAAAGCTCAATGGGTTGTGCTCGACGTTGCGCTCGTATTTGAGTAGCTTATCCAGATAAACCAAATCTTGCATGCCGGTGATTTTGATATTGGATAAATCACTGACATTAAAATAGGTGTGAAAGGCTTCACTAATCACAAACGGATGCTCAGCCAGATTGGTGGTCGCCAGATCAATCCGCAAGCGGCGGCCAATGGTAATGGTCAGCGTCAGCTCATAAGGATAGGACAACTGACGTTGTGCTTCTGGCGTTTGCTGCATTTCGAGAATGATGCGGGTGGCACCGGTCGGCGTCGCGTCAATATCCATGACTCGCCATGGAATCACGCGCGCAAAGCCATGCGGACACAAAGTGCTGTCGGTAGGGTGTGCGCCAAACCACGGCCAGCAAATGGGGACGCCACCGCGGATAGAACGCCCTTTGACATAACGCGCATTGCTGGACAACCATAAAACCGGGTGTGAAAGGAACTTGGGTTGCCAGTGCATGACATGTGCGCCCTGCAAGGCAATCTTGCCGGTCGCCAGCGGATTATCAATTTCGAGATATTGCAGACCGTTTTCGTCTTGCCATTGATTGACATGCGCATGCAACTTCATGCGCTTGGTCATTTCCATGCTTTTGGCGAGGATGCTACATTCGTCGTTCATTATCTTCCCCTTTCGATCTGGGTCACATCACGCACGGCGCCTTTGGCGGCACTGGTGCTCATGGCGGCATAAGCGCGCAAGGCAGGTGAGACCAGACGCTCACGGTTCAGCGGTTTCCATGCCTGGGCGCCTTTGGCCTCCATATTGGCTCGGCGGTGCGCCATTTCTTCATCAGTCACCGCCAGGTGTATGGTGCGATTCGGAATATCAATTTCTATGGTGTCGCCTTCCTGCACCAGGCCGATCGCACCGCCTTCAGCAGCTTCTGGCGAGGCATGCCCAATACTCAGGCCGGATGTACCGCCTGAGAAACGGCCATCAGTCAGCAAGGCACAAGCTTTACCCAATCCTTTGGACTTGAGGTAAGAGGTCGGATAAAGCATTTCTTGCATGCCCGGCCCGCCACGTGGCCCTTCATAGCGAATCACCACGACATCCCCGGCCACAATCTTGTCGTTAAGAATGGCTTCCACGGCAGAGTCCTGGCTTTCAAATACACGGGCGCGCCCGGTGAATTTAAGAATACTGTCATCCACGCCTGCTGTTTTCACGATACAGCCATCTTGCGCAATATTGCCATAGAGCACGGCCAGCCCTCCATCCAGCGAGTAGGCATGCGCCTTGTCGCGGATACAGCCATTTTCACGGTCATTATCCAGCTCTGGCCACAGCATGCTCTGGCTAAACGCGATGGTGGTTGAAATGCCACCAGGCGCAGCACGATAAAACTTTTTCACGTCCTCATCCTGCGTGGTCATAATGTCCCATTTGGCCAGTGCTTCGCCCATGGTTGCACTATGAACGGTTGGCACGCCCGTATGGATGACACCGGCACGATTCAGTTCGGCCAGGATGCCCATCACGCCACCGGCACGATGCACATCTTCCATGTGATATTTGCTGGTTGCAGGTGCCACTTTGGAAACGCACGGTACCTGACGTGAGATGCGGTCGATGTCTTTCATGGTGAAATCGACACCGGCTTCATGCGCAGCCGCCAGCAAATGCAAGACGGTATTGGTAGAGCCGCCCATGGCCACATCCAGACTCATGGCGTTCTCAAACGCTTGCATGGTCGCGATATTGCGTGGCAACACACTGTAATCATCCTGCTCGTAGTGGCGTTTTGCCAGCTCAACAATCAGTCGACCCGCTTGCAGGAACAACTGCTTGCGCGCAGCATGGGTGGCGAGTGTAGAACCATTGCCTGGCAAACTTAAACCCAAGGCTTCAGTCAGACAGTTCATCGAGTTGGCGGTAAACATGCCCGAACAGGAACCGCAGGTTGGGCACGCAGAACGTTCTACCTCTGCCACCTCTTCATCACTGACATGACTATCCGCGGCTTCGACCATGGCATCGACCAAATCCAGCTTGCGTATCTGGCCTTGCCAGTTCACTTTACCGGCTTCCATAGGGCCACCAGATACAAATACGACAGGGATATTCAAGCGTAATGCCGCCATCAACATGCCCGGCGTGATCTTGTCACAGTTGGAGATACACACCAGCGCATCCGCACAGTGCGCATTCACCATATACTCAACACTGTCAGCAATCAAATCACGGCTAGGCAGGCTGTAGAGCATGCCTCCATGCCCCATGGCGATACCGTCATCGACAGCAATTGTGTTAAATTCTTTGGCTACGCCACCCGCTTTTTCAATTTCACGGGCAACCAGTTGGCCTAGATCTTTTAAATGCACATGGCCAGGAACAAACTGCGTAAACGAGTTAGCCACCGCGATAATCGGTTTGGAAAAATCTTCATCTTTCATACCAGTGGCACGCCACAAGGCGCGGGCACCAGCCATGTTACGACCTTGAGTAGTCGTGTGAGAACGGTATTTAGGCATGGGAAACACTAGGATTGACGTTAAAATCCTATTTTAACTGAATCCGTAGCCGCATGTGCGGCTGAAACAGCTTTGTTACATTCGCGGCGCGCGATAAAAAATGCTAAGGTCGGTATTGCTTGTGTTGATAGGACGAGCAATGCCGGCTCACCGCCGGGCTGCGTAGCGCCTGGTGCTTGGTATGTTGGCCACGCGTACGTTTACGCCAGGCAATAAATGCAGCCGAACTTAGTTGCTGCCGCATGAGGATAATCACGTCTGCCTGCCTGAGCCCAAACTGGCTGGCAATCGCCTCAAACGGCGTACGATCCTCCCACGCCATCTCAATAATGCGCGAAATATCGCCTGGATCCATTTCAGCTAGCAACACCGTTTGACGCCTGTCCATTTCTGATCCTGCCATTGTTTGAAAAATGCTGCCCGCCCTAGCGGAGGCGGCGCATCAGGCAAATACGCATGATGCTCGGCATAATGTGCCAGATAGCGTTCATAGGCATCATCGCCAGAAAGCTGTCTGACACGCTGCCATATTTGCTTGAGCAATCGCATGATGTTCCTCCTCTAGCCCAGTTTAGTCGCCACGTACGCCGCTTCATGACTTGCACTCACGGGCAAACCGGCCAGGCTACGTCTACTCATCCTGACCATATCCACTACCACCACCCACAGCATGGTCACAAAAAACAAGGTGAGCCAGGCATCTAACTGCTGGTTAAAAATCAGTTGCGGCGCAACAGCCGCCTTTTCTGGCGGCAATACCCCTGTAGACAGCTTCTGCGCCAAATCATTCGCAGCCGCAAAAAAACCGACCCGGATATCCTGACTAAAAATCTTCTCGTAAGCCGCACTGGTGGTCACCACCAGCAACCAGACCAAGGGCAACGCAGTGATCCAGGCTTTGTTCGCGCGGCCAGACTTGATCAAGATCCCGGTGGCAACCGACAAGGCAATCGCGGCCAGCATCTGGTTGGCTATCCCAAACAGCGGCCATAAAATATTGACCCCGCCATTCGGGTCAATCACCCCGATATAGAGGAAATAACCCCAGCCAGAGACGATCAACGCGCTGGTTAACACCACTGACGGCGTATAGGAGGTTTCCCCTAACTTGGGATGCAAGTTACCCAACACATCTTGCAGCATAAAGCGACCCACGCGTGTGCCTGCATCGAGCGTGGTGAGAATGAAGATCGCCTCAAACATGATGGCGAAGTGATACCACAAGGCCAGCAAATGCTCCCCGAATACCGTGCCCAGAATACTGGCCATGCCCACCGCTAGGCTAGGTGCGCCCCCGGTGCGGGCAAACAAGGTCGTTTCCCCCATCGCACTTGCCAGATGCTGCATCTGTTCCACCGTGACTGGATAGCCCCAACTGCTGATGGTATTCACAGCATCCAGCGCCTCTTTACCGACCACGCCTGCCGGGCTGTTAATCGCAAAATAGACGCCAGGCTCCAACACCGTTGCCGCGATCATGGCCATGATGGCAACAAAACTCTCGAGCAACATGGCGCCATAACCGATCATGCGGATATCGCCCTCACTGGAAATCAGCTTGGGCGTGGTACCGCTGGCAATCAAGGCATGAAAGCCAGAAATCGCGCCGCAGGCAATCGTAATAAACACAAACGGAAACAACTTGCCGCCAAAAATCGGTCCCGTACCATCAATAAACGGTGTGATCGCGGGCATGTGTATCTCGGGCCGTAACCATAAAATCGCCACAGCCAGCATCATGACCGTGCCCAGCTTCATATAAGTCGATAAATAATCGCGGGGGGCCAGCAACAACCACACCGGCAACACAGCCGCGGCAAAGCCATAGGCAATCACGCTAAACGCCAATGGCAAGCCTTCATGGTCAAACAGCGCCGCCAGGGTCGGATGATGATCAACCCAGCCACCCAACACCACTGAACCAAGCAGCAAAGCGACGCCCAACAACGACGCCTCAAGCACACGACCCGGACGCAGATAACGCATATAGACACCGACGACCATGGCAATAGGAATGGTCGCGGCAACCGTCGACGTGCCCCAGGGGCTGTGTTTCATGGCGTTGACCACGACCAGACCCAGCACTGCGATCAAAATAATCATGATGACCAACGTTGCAATCATGGCGGCGGTTCCACCAATAGCGCCGATTTCATCTCGCGCCATTTGCCCCAGACTGCGGCCATCGCGGCGGGTAGATAAAAACAGCGTGACCATATCCTGCACTGCGCCGCCCAGCACAGCCCCGATCAGTATCCATAAGGTGCCTGGCAAAAATCCGAATTGTGCAGCCAGGGTAGGCCCAACCAAAGGACCTGGCCCGGCAATGGCCGCAAAGTGATGACCGAAGACCACCCAGCGATGCGTGGGCACATAATCGCGGCCATTATTCAACCGCTCGGCCGGCGTGGCCCGGGTGGCATCAATACTCAGCACTTTGACCGCAATCCAGGCCGCATAAAAACGATAGGCAATCAGGTAAACACACACTGCCGCCGTGATCAGCCACAGTGCATTCAATGTTTCTCCACGCCACCAGGCAATTTGTGCAAAAGCGGTAGCCCCCAAGAGTGCCAGCAATCCCCAAAACACCTGCCCCAACAACCCTTTTAACATGCCATTTCTTCCCTTTTTTAATCTCTGCACTGTAACAAAAAGCGCTCATCTGCGCAAAACTCTACACAGGCCCACTCCTCCTAGCGAACTGGTGCAACTGCACTGTGGTGGTGCAGACTAGTTAGAACAGCGCCGCCATCAAAAAAGAAAGGTCCCGCCTGTTTCCTGATTAGAATCATATTGTTATCAAAGCTTATCCAGCTGGCATACAGTTTGCTAAAACTCTAGCAGTAATAATCTGATTAAACGATCAATGAGACCACCCAATTCTGTTATGGCTTCTGGCATGCCTCCCGTTCCACGCGACATTCTGAGTCTTGAAGACCAGAAGTTGGTGGATAGCGCGCGTGACATTCTCATGCATCAGCGCGATCTCAGCGAAGACCAGGCTTATTCACTCCTGGCTGAAATGGCTTTTAAGCGTAAAACCGGCATCGCCGATATTTCGCTACAGTTAGTTAACATCACCAAACGACTCACCACCTAAAGCCACCATTCTGGCACCGGAATCGTCCTTGACGGTTTCTGGCGATCCATCAGCCGCGTTAACATCTGCAGTCTTTCACATTTATTCCGGGCAACTGCTTGCACTAAAAAAGAGTTTCGGTATAATGCGCGCTTCGTTGCAAGGCACGGGTGCTTAGCTCAGTTGGTAGAGCGTCGCCCTTACAAGGCGAATGTCAGCGGTTCGACCCCGTTAGCACCCACCACTCCCAGCCTTCAGCAGATCAGCTTCAAATCATCCCCTGCTCGCTAAAAGAAAACGTCTCCTGCTTGGCGACGATAATGTGATCCAGCACTTTCACATCCACCAGCATCAACGCTTCTTTCAAACTGAGGGTTAATTGCTCATCGGCTCGACTCGGACTGGCGACCCCACCGGGATGATTATGGCTCAGGATCACCGCGGCCGCATTGAGCGCCAGCGCGCGTTTAACCACCTCACGCGGATAAACATTGGTTTGCATCAAGCTGCCTTCGAATAAGGTTTCATAGGCGATCAGCCGATTTTGCGCATCTAAAAACAAAATACCAAACACTTCGCGCTGCAAGGCCGACAGTTGTAACTGCAAATAATCCTTCACCTGGCGTGGCGAGCGAAAACTGTCATTTTGCTGCAAGGTTTCGCCCAAGGCCCGCTTGCTCATTTCCAGCACCGCCTGCAACTGGCAATATTTACTCACCCCCATGCCAGACACCCGTGACATCTGTTTAAGATCTGCTGAAAACACGCCATTCAGGCTATGAAAATGTTGCAACAACTCTCTCGCCAAATCCACAGCGGTTTTACCAGCCACCCCAACACGCAAGAAAATCGCCAATAACTCTGCGTCAGATAATGACACTGCGCCGGTGCGCAGCAACTTTTCGCGTGGACGTTCCTGTTCCGGCCAATCTGTAATTGCCATGTTGCCCCCTTTTATCGCCTAATGCAGCCAACCGATCTCACGTGCTGTTGGTCGGCCAATCACCACTTCATCCAAACTTTTTGCCATGCGCGAGGTTTGCGCAGATTGAGGGATCTGGCCCGCCATCAGCTCGGCCATGGATTGCGGATATAGCGGCTGGGCATAGGGCTCTGCGTATCCTTGCGGAAACTGGGGCTGATGGGTGTTGAGGTCGTATTTATCTGTGGCACTCAGGGTATGCAGCAGCTCATGCGCCACGATGACAGCATTCACAGAGTGCTGGCTGTTTTCGGCAAACAAATTGACACGGCCGATGCGGCCTTTGTGCAAGGCGGTGGAGTGCCGTAAATGGCGCTGCCGGGCCGGATCGTGGTAGAGCAGGTACAACTTGATGTCTAGCGGGACGCCAACCTCCGGCTGATGCCGCCAGCCAAACCAGCGAAATTGCAGACTCCACAAAATAATCTCATGCAACGGCGCACTCACTGCGGGTGGCGCAGGCGGCACCTGATGAATTTCCGGGCCAAGATAAAACGTGATTGGCCGCCTCAAGGGCAATTGATATTTGGCAGCCTCCCGCGAGAAAAAGGCGGCCAACTGTTCAAAATCCTCAGCACGCAAACTGGCAATATACGCGGCTGAAGTTGCAGAGCCATCGGCATTGACCGGATATAAAGCCACCTTGAGCGGATGCCGCCATTGCAGGACTTCGTACTCTTGCCAAAGCTGCAATAAAGCCGCACTCACCACTACTACCCAGAAGAAAATTCGGACTGTCTTTATCATGCCTGCCACCCAAAGGATGGATAGATGTTAACATGTTTAAAGACAGCCGGCGGCGCTCAAAAATGCTTCAATGCGCGCTTTTGCAGTTAAAATACTTGCCATGAATGCGATCTACGCAAAACCTTTAAATATTCTGCTGGGCGTCACTGGCGGCATCGCTGCTTACAAAACAGCAGAATTGGTACGCTTGCTGATTAAACAAGGCCACCGTGTACAAGTGGTGATGACTGAAGCAGCCACCCACTTTATCACCCCAACCACCTTGCAAGCCTTGTCCGGGCAACCTGTGTTTATAGATAGCTGGGATCAGCGTATCGCCAATGGCATGCCGCACATTGAGCTCAGCCGTCAGGCAGATGCCATCCTGGTTGCACCAGCCAGTGCCGATTTTATGGCCAAACTGGCGCATGGCTTTGCCAACGACCTGCTCTCCACCTTATGCCTTGCACGTGAGTGCCCACTTCTGGTTGCACCCGCCATGAACAGACAAATGTGGGAGAATGCGGCGACCCAGCGCAACGTGCAACAACTCAGGCAAGATGGCGTCACCGTCCTGGGGCCGGATAGCGGTGAGCAGGCATGTGGCGAAGTCGGACAAGGCAGAATGCTGGAGCCGGATCACCTGCTGGAGGCCCTCACCCGTTTTTTCACACCCAAGTTATTGGCTGGAAAAAACATCCTGATAACCGCAGGTGCGACCATGGAAATGCTGGATCCGGTACGTGGCATCACCAACCTGAGCAGTGGCAAAATGGGCTTTGCTCTGGCGCAAGCCGCCACCCGCATGGGCGCAACGGTCACGCTAGTCTATGGTCACCATCAAGTCACGCCTCCCGAAGTCAGCCAAGCCTGCTTCGCGGGCAGCGCCGGTGAGATGTATCAAACCGTGATGCAGCATATAGCCAACCAAGATGTATTTATTGCCGTCGCCGCCGTGGCCGACTACCGGCCACAACAAATATCAGAACAGAAACTGAAAAAGAGTGAGTCTACACTCACCTTAGCGCTGATCAAAAACAAAGACATTCTGGCAGATATCGCGTCCTTGCCTAATCCGCCTTATTGTGTCGGTTTTGCAGCAGAGTCAGAACAAATACTCGAACACGCCCGACAAAAACGGCTGGCGAAGCGGATTCCCATGATTGTGGCGAATCATGCCAATTCGGCCATGGGCAGCGACCACAACACGGTGACCATCATAGATGATCAAGCTGAAACACCCCTGCAAGCTGATGAAAAAATCAATATCGCGTTCGAGATTCTCTGCCACCTGCATGCGAGACTTGATCCACATTAAATATCTTCAGGCCTCCTCAGTATTTTCATGAAAATACTGAGGAGGGAAAGCTTACGCACAGCTTACAATCGCGCGATTCGATTTTAAGTAGAAAGTTTGAACATGCGCGTATTCCGCTTCACGCCTTTATCGATGGCCATCGCAACCGCCTTCACCGCCCCAACCAGTGGATTGGCAGATGAAGAAAAAGCCGTCACCCTGTCTCCGATTGTGGTCACAGCCACCCGACAAGCACAAAACAGCTTTGACCTCCCGGTCGCGATTGACGTCGTAGAGCAAAAAAACATCAAAGATGGCCAACTGCAAATCAACCTCTCGGAAAGTCTGATTCGCGTACCCGGCATTACCGCGCAAAACCGCACGCAGCAGGCACAAGATCCACAAATTTCCAGCCGGGGTTTTGGTGCACGTTCATCGTTTGGGGTGCGTGGCATTCGTATTTATGTCGACGGCATCCCGCTGACCATGCCAGATGGCCAAGGCCAACCCGGCGTAGTTGACCTGTCAGCAATTAAAAGTATAGAAGTCATGCGCGGGCCATTCTCTTCGCTTTACGGCAACTCGTCCGGTGGCGTAATTCAAATGTTCACCCAAGATGCCCCTGCAACGCCAACACTAGGTGCAACCGCAATGTTTGGCAGCTATGACACCAAACGCAACATCTTGGAAGCCTCCGGCCAGCTTGAAGGGATGGAATACATGCTGAATGTTTCTAACTTTGAGTCTGATGGTTACCGTGACCATAGTAGAAGCAACAAGCAGATGGCCACTGCCAAATTCAAATTCAACCTCACAGAAGATACCAAAGTCACCACTTTAGTTAACTGGTTTGATCAAGATGCCCAGGATCCTGGTGGATTGACGAAAGCTGATGTTGCAAGTGATCGAAAAGGGGTCGTTCCAGCTACTCTGAACGCGAACACAAGAGTATCTCGCAGCCACACGCAAGTTGGTTTTAATTTTGAACATACAATCAACCCAAACAATACAATCAACTTGATTACTTATGTTGGCACGCGCGAAAACAACCAGATTTTGGCAACAAATGCGACAGGCTCGAATGCTAGATCAAGTCAAATTTCCAGAGAGTTCTATGGTTCAGACTTACGCTGGGACAATAGAGGTGAGGTAGCAGGAAAACAATACAATATCAGCCTTGGACTGAATTATGGAAAATCGACTGATGCGCGCAAAGACACCAATATTCAGGGAACAGGCTTAGGCCCTAATAGAATCGAAGATAATATTGTCGATAACTTCGACCAATACATTCAAGGAAAACTTGCGTTAACCGATAATTTTGACGTGCATGCTGGTGTTCGTCATACAAAAGTCACTCTAAAAGTAAATGACCAGTTAACTCCACCTGATAATAGCGGCTCAGTTGACTACCAAAAGACTAACCCTGTTTTGGGAGCCACCTGGAAAGTTACACCAGCGCTCAATCTTTATGCAAATTTTGGCAAAGGATTTGAGACACCCACTTTTATTGAAGCTGCTTACAATAGTACGGCCGCCTCTGCGACACCAAATTTAACGCTCAAACCGAGTCAAAGTAACAATTATGAAGTAGGTGCCAAAGCATATATTACTGACTCCTCCTTACTTACACTAACTGCATTCAGGATTAACACCCAAGATGAACTCGTTGTTTCTGCAAACAGTAATGGGCGATCAGTTTACGCGAATGCGAACAATACTAAACGTTACGGTACCGAGATATCCCTTGATACCCGTTATGAAAACAATATCACCACTTACTTTTCATACTCATTTCTCAATGCGAAATATAGCTCGTCCTATGTTGGAAATAACGGACTGATTGAATCGGGTAATTACATCCCTGGTACATATCGAAATCAACTTTACGGCGAGGTGGCTTGGAAATATCAGCCTTTGGGATTTTATACAGCGTTAGAGGGAAGATATAACAGCAAAGTTTATGTTGATGATATTAACTCGCAAAGCGCACCTTCTTATACAATTTTTAACCTGCGCGCAGGCCTCGAACAAAATCTCAGTCATTGGAATTTTAAAGAATATATTAGATTAGAAAATATGTTTGATCGCGAGTACATAGGTGCTGTTCGCGTCAATGATACCAATGCACGTTTTTATGAGCCTGCTGCAGGTCGCAATTACCTCGTTGGAATAAATGCACAATACAAGTTCTAAAGAAGAATCTCATCTTAAAAGCCAGCATCCGCTGGCTTTTTTATTGAATAGCCTTGCCGCGATTAGTGATTTTCGACGCCATTTCGTGTTTAATAGCGCAATCAGTTTCTGGAGCCAGTCGCATGTCAATTACCGTAGACCTTAAAATCCTTGATCCTCGTTTGCATCATATGATGCCAAGTTACGCGACACCTGGGTCTGCAGGGCTGGATTTAAGAGCGTGTATTGAACATACGCAAACCATACAAGCGGGGGAGACCATCATGATCCCAACTGGTATGGCGATTCATATCGATAACACTTATTACGCTGCCATGATTCTGCCGCGCTCTGGCTTGGGCCATAAACATGGCATCGTATTGGGCAACTTAGTAGGCCTGATTGACTCTGACTACCAGGGGCAGCTGCTGGTCTCGTGCTGGAACCGCAGTAAAGAACCGTTTATTTTGAACCCGATGGAACGGATCGCGCAGATGGTGATTGTGCCGGTAGTGCAGGCAGATTTTCATATCGTGGATGAATTTACCAGCAGTGAGCGCGGTGAAGGCGGCTTTGGCAGCACAGGCAAGCACTAATTATTTGAAAAGTTGCAATAATTGCTTGATTTGATCATAGATTTCAATCTATAATCTCGCTCTTTCTGAAAAGATAAAAGTATTTGGAGACAACCATGGCACGTGTATGTCAGGTAACCGGTAAAAAACCAATGGTGGGTAACAACGTTTCCCACGCACAAAACAAAACAAGACGTCGTTTCTTGCCTAACTTGCAAAACCGTAAGTTTTGGGTTGAGAGCGAAAACCGCTGGGTAAGCCTGCGCATTACTAACGCCGCTTTGCGTACCATCGACAAAAATGGTATCGATGCAGTATTGGCTGATTTGCGCGCTGCTGGCGAAAAAATCTAACTCGCAGCACTAGTGAGCAAAGGACAATATCATGCGTGAAAAAATCAAATTGGAATCCAGTGCTGGTACAGGTCATTTCTATACCACCACTAAAAACAAACGTACCATGCCAGAGAAAATGGAGATCAAAAAATTTGATCCAGTTGCTCGCAAGCATGTCATGTACAAAGAAACTAAATTAAAATAATTTTAGTTTCAAATGTTTAATAAAAAAGCCTGCATATGCAGGCTTTTTTATTGGCCGTGATTCATAGTTTATTCATCGCCATTAACAGCGTTTGAAGAGGAAATAATACGGACCTCCTGCTGTGGATATGGAATCCGAATATTATTGGCTTTAAAGCGCCGCCAAATCTCATAATAAATGTCACTTTGTAATTTGGCTGTCCCTTCCTCAGGATTTGGAACCCAAACCGCCAATACTAAATCAATGCCGTTCTGACCAAATGACTTGATTGTCACATCTACCGCCGTATCATGCTGTATGGTGCGCTCATGTGTTCTGCCGATTTCTTTTAATAACTGTATTGCCAGATCAAGATCGCTTTCATAGGAGATCTGAATAGGAATAGGCACCTTGGCTGTATGTACTGCAGAGGTATGATTGATTACCACATCCGTAATCATCTTCTCGTTAGGAATGATGATTTCTGTCGAATCGGGCTTCTGCAGGATCATGTAACGAGAGCGCAACTCTTGCACAACACCATGATGGTCGCCAATGGTAATCAGGTCACCCATGTGCAGAGACTTATCCATCAAAATGATAAAGCCGCTCACGTAGTTACTGGCGATCTTTTGTAAGCCAAACCCCAACCCAACACCGAGCGCGCCGCCAAAGACGGACAACATGGTGACATCTATGCCCACCGCCGCCATGGACATCAGCAAGGCAATCACAATCGCCACCATGCGCACCAGCTTGACCATAATCACGCGCCAGTTGCCATTGATATTGGTAGCAGCCATCAAGCGCATCTCAATAATGCGGCTCAGCCACAATGCCACCAGCATGGTAATGACGATGGTCAGACTGCCTTGAAGCAGCAACAACAGGTTCAGCTTTTGCCTGCCGACAGTGAATTTCACGTCTTCGAGAATCTGCAATGCCGGATCGAGAAAACCGCTGATATGCAAAGCAACAATGACCCAGACACACCAGGCGATCACGCGCTCAAACGAATGCAGCCAGGCGCCAGGTGAAAAGACATAACGCAATACATAAACAAAACTGCGAATCACCACCATCGCCAGCAGCATGCGCACTGACAGCTTGATCAACCCCACATGCATCCAATGCTCCAGGCTGAGCCGGGTAATCAGTAACATTAAAAATGCGACCAGAGGAAAAAACAGCCGCTCAATTCCGCCCAGCAGTATTTTGTACACGATGTTTACGCGCCCTGCCGCAATTTGCTTGCGTAAGTGCAGATTTAACAGCCCGCTGACAGCGAGCACGGCACCAATGATGAATAATTGCCATAACGCCGACACCGAGCTCAGGTCGTGCGCAATTTCTTTCCAGAGAATATCAATATCGCTATCCATGTATTACCGCTTATAACAAGAAGATGGTGGCCAGGCCGAGAAAAATCATAAAGCCGCCGCTGTCGGTGATTGCCGTAATGAGGACGCTGGATCCCACGGCGGGGTCACGATCCAGTTTATTCATCACCAAAGGAATGGTGACGCCAATAATGGCCGCCAACAACAAATTAAGTGTCATCGCTGACATCATGACCAGCCCCAAGGCCGCGCTATGATAGAGCCAAAAAGCGATCAGGCCGAGCACACTGCCCCAGATTAAGCCATTCAGCAAAGCCACGCCCATCTCTTTTTGCAACAGAGACTTCATGTGATAGCCAGAAATCTGCCCCAAAGCCAGACCGCGTACAATCATGGTGGTGGTTTGGTTGCCGGAATTGCCGCCTATGCCGGCAACAATCGGCATCAGTGCAGCCAAAGCAACAATTCGCTCAATACTGCCCTCAAACAAGCCAATGACTCGGGAAGCAACCAGCGCCGTCACCAAGTTAATTGCCAACCACGCCCAACGGTTTTGCACCGACTTCCAGATGGAAGCAAAGAAGTCTTCTTCTTCGCGCAAACCAGCCAAAGACAGCATATCCGCCTCGGCCTCTTCACGGATGATATCCATCACCGTATCCACGGTAATCCTGCCGACCAGCTTGCGATTATTATCTACCACCGGGGCAGTCACCAGGTCATAACGTTCAAACGCCATCGCCGCCTGGTCCGCCATATCCTCAGGGTGAAACACCACAGCATCGGTAGACATGATATCGCCGACTTTGGTCTCCGGATCATTCAGAATAATACGCTTGAGTGGCAAAACCCCTTGCAGGATGTCATCGCGATTAATGACAAACAACTTGTCGGTATGGTCGGGAAACTTAGGCAATCTGCGCAGATAGCGCAAGACCACTTCCAGCGTGATATCGTCCCGAATGGTCACAATATCAAAGTCCATAATCGAACCGACCGTATCATCGGGATAAGACAGCGCTGATTGCAAACGCTCACGATGCTGTGTATCCAGGCTATACAGCAAGTCCTGCAATACATCTTTAGGTAAATCAGGCGCAAGATCAGCCAGCTCATCGGTATCAAGCTGCTCGGCGGCGGCGAGCAACTCTTCGCTATCCATGTCAGCAATCAGTGTCTGGCGCACCGCATCCGATACTTCGAGCAAAATCTCGCCATCACGTTCTGCTTTTACCAGATCCCAAACCATTAAACGATCGTCTAATGGCAGCGATTCCAAGATATAGGCAACGTCGGCCGGATGTAGCTGATCCAATTTGTGCTGCAGCACATTCAAATTCTGCTTGTGTACAAGCGTCTCAACCAGATCATGATTCGGCATATCCTGCCTATGCACGACATGCTCAACCAGCTTGTGTTTACCCAATAAATGGATCACTTGCTGCAAAGTCTCACTGAGGCTTTCTTTGCCTTCAATTACTTTTTCATCATGTTCGTGAATTTCTGTCATGCAGGATCCAATATTGAGCAGCCGTTATTTTTTGCAGGTATTATTGTACAAAGCGTTGATGACACTACCTAGACTTTTATGCAAAAGCCATTGATATTATTTGGCACCCTTGGGTGCCATCTCTGTGAGGATGCAGAGCGTATTTTGCAGGCCTTAAAACTACCTTATCAATACGTAGACATTATTGAAGATGAAAAATTGCTAGAACGCTATCAAATCAGCATTCCAGTATTGTTAGAAAACTCGTCAGATCAGGAGAATATACTGGCTTGGCCTTTTAATAGCGAACAAGTCAGTCAATGGCTGTTATCGCATCGTACCAAATAAAAAAGCCAGCGATTGCTGGCTTTTTTATTGATGCGTCAGAACTTACTCTGCAGCTGGTGCTTCTGCAACTTCTGGACGGTCTACCAACTCAACAAACGCCATAGGCGCATTGTCACCGTTGCGGAAACCACATTTCAGAATACGCAGGTAACCACCATTGCGTGCATTGTAACGTGGACCTAGTTCACCGAACAGTTTACCAACGATGTCACGGTCACGCAGACGGCTGAACGCCAAACGACGGTTTGCCAGTGTAGGTGTTTTACCCAAAGTGATCAGAGGCTCAGCGTACTTACGCAGCTCTTTTGCTTTTGGCAAAGTTGTTTTGATCACTTCGTGACGCAGCAAAGAGGTCACCATGTTGCGGAACATGGCAGCACGGTGGCTGCTGGTTCTGTTCAATTTACGATTGCTATTACCGTGACGCATAGTAATTTCCTTAAGTATTTATCTTATTAGAAATTAAGCTTTTTCCAAGCCAACAGGTGGCCAGTTTTCCAGCTTCATTCCCAGTGTTAAGCCTTTGGAGGCCAACACATCTTTAATTTCATTCAATGATTTTCTACCCAGGTTAGGCGCCTTCAGCAATTCGTTTTCAGTACGCTGAATCAGATCACCAATGTAGAAAATGTTTTCTGCTTTGAGGCAGTTGGCAGAACGTACTGTCAATTCCAGATCATCTACTGGACGCAACAGGATAGGATCTACCTGTGGAGCTGCTTTCACTTCAACGTCAGCAGAAGCACCTTCCAGGTTCGCAAATACAGACAACTGACCAATCAGGATACGTGCAGCATCACGAATCGCCTGCTCAGGCTCGATGATACCGTTGGTTTCCACATCCATAATCAGCTTGTCGAGGTCAGTACGCTGCTCAACACGGGCACTTTCAACATGATAGCTGACTTTGTTGATCGGGCTGAAAGACGCATCCACCATCATGAAGCCCAACACACGGTCTTCATCGTTGGCTTTTTGGCGCGCTGGAACAGGTTGATAACCACGACCCATTTCAACTTTCACTTCTAGGTTCAACTTACCGCCTTTAGTGATGTTAGCAAGGATATGATTTGGGTTCACAATCTCAGCATCATGACCCACTTCAAAATCACCCGCTGTCACAATCCCTTCACCGCTTTTGCTCAAAACCAGAATGGTTTCAGTTTTGTTGTGCAGTTTTAAAGCAACACCTTTGAGGTTGAGCAAGATATCAACAACATCTTCTTGCACACCTTCGATAGTGGAGTACTCATGTACGACACCATCAATTTTTACTTCAGTAATGGCAAAACCCGGAATGGAAGAGAGCAAGACTCTTCTTAACGCATTACCCAAGGTATAGCCAAAGCCACGTTCCATTGGCTCCAAAGTCACACGTGCGCGGAGTGGCGTTATCACTTCAACGTCAACAACACGTGGCTTCAAATAATCTGTAGGGTTATTTTGCATACAATTCCTTGAAGTAATTGGGTATTAAAAAATAAACCTTAGCCTAGACTAAGCGATTACTTAGAATACAATTCAACGATCAATGATTCATTGATGGTAGCAGGCAACTCATCACGCTGAGGTTTAGCCTTAAACTTACCAGACAATGCTTTGACGTCGACTTCCAACCACTCAGGGAAACCACGCTGTTCAGCTGCTTCAACAGCTGCTTTAATACGCAATTGTGTTTTTGCTTTATCAGCCACAGAAATCACGTCACCAGCCTTCACTTGATAGGAAGGAACGTTTACGCGCTTGCCGTTAACCAAAATAGCGTTATGACGGACCACTTGACGTGCTTCTGAGCGAGAACCAGCCAAACCCATACGGTATGCAACGTTGTCCAAACGGGACTCCAGCAACTGCAACAGGCTCTCACCAGTAATGCCTTTTTGACGGTCAGCTTCCGCGTAGTAAGTACGGAATTGACCTTCCAATACGCCGTAGATACGACGTACTTTTTGTTTCTCACGCAGTTGGACACCATAGTCTGACAAACGTGAGTTACGGCGTTGACCATGCTGACCTGGTGCGAAGTTGCGCTTTTCGATCGCGCATTTGTCTGTAAAGCATTTTTCTGCTTTCAGAAACAGCTTTTCACCTTCACGACGGCATTGACGGCATTTAGGGTCTAAATTTCTAGCCAAAATAGTTCTCCAGTAATCGATTCGCTAATCTGTGACAGCGAAATGAATTAAATTCTGCGTTTTTTCGGTGGACGGCAACCGTTATGAGGTACCGGGGTCACATCCGTAATGCTAGTGATTTTGAAACCAGCAGCATTCAACGCACGCACAGCAGATTCACGACCTGGACCTGGCCCTTTAATACGCACTTCCAGATTCTTCACACCAGACTCCTGAGCGGCTTTACCAGCCACCTCAGAAGCTACCTGAGCAGCAAATGGAGTACTCTTACGTGAACCTTTAAAACCTTGACCACCGGAAGTAGCCCATGACAATGCATTGCCTTGACGATCGGTAATCGTGATAATCGTGTTGTTAAAAGAAGCGTGCACGTGGGCAATACCCTCGGCAATATTCTTTTTAACTTTTTTTCTAACGCGTACATTAGCTTTTGCCATGTTGTACTGTCCTTAATATTTACTTTTGTTCAATAAAGATTATTTAGCTTGTTTGATCGCTTTAACCGGACCTTTGCGTGTACGCGCATTGGTTTTGGTACGCTGACCGCGCACTGGCAAACCACGACGATGGCGAATACCGCGGTAGCAACCCAAGTCCATCAAACGTTTGATATTCATGGTCACTTCACGACGCAAATCACCTTCTACAGTGTATTTAGCCACTTCGTCACGCAGCTTCTCTACTTCTGCATCGCTCAAGTCTTTAACCTTTACAGTAGTTAAAACACCAGCTGCAGCACAGATCTTCTGCGCAGTATCGCGACCAATACCATAAATAGAGGTCAACGCAATTTCTGCATGTTTGTGGTTTGGGATATTTACCCCGGCAATACGAGCCATACTTAAACTCCAATAATCAATCGTTTTTCACGATCAAACTTGTGCGTAGAAAAGAAAAGCCGCATATTATATCAGCTTCACTATGCTCTCACAAGCAATTGTTTACCATTAACCTTGACGTTGTTTATGACGTGGGTCAGTACAAATAATGCGAACAACACCGCGACGTCTTACGACTTTACAGTTACGGCATAATGTTTTAACTGATGCGCGAACTCTCATCTTACTTTCCTTTAATTAATTCACTTACTTTGCGCGGAATGTAATTCGCGCACGGGTTAAATCATAAGGGGTCATCTCAACCGTGACTTTGTCACCTGGCAGAATACGGATGTAATGCATACGCATTTTGCCTGAAATGTAACCAAGTACTGTATGACCATTTTCCAGTTTCACTTTAAAAGTTGCATTCGGGAGATTTTCAACAATCTCCCCCTGCATCTCAATGCGATCCTCTTTTGCCATCTTCTACTTACCCGTCCCCTTAAAGTTTGCCTTTTTCAGCAAGCCTTCATACTGTTGCGACATCAGATGAGATTGCACCTGCGTCATAAAGTCCATCGTCACAACAACGATAATCAACAATGAAGTTCCACCAAAATAGAACGGGGTATTAAATTTCAACACTAAAAACTCTGGCAATAAACAAACCAGCGTAATGTACAGCGCACCAATCAATGTCAAACGACCCATGATGCGGTCAATATATTTTGCGGTTTGCTCACCTGGGCGAATACCTGGCACAAATGCGCCACTCTTCTTCAGGTTATCTGCAGTTTCCTTGGGATTGAACACCAATGCCGTGTAGAAAAAAGCAAAAAACAAAATCGCTGCAGCAAACAACAAGATATATAAGGGCTGACCAGGCGACAGTTTTGCACTGACGTCCTTGAGCCAATACATGTGCTCACTGCTACCAAACCAACCAGCTAAAGTAGCCGGGAATAAAATAATACTTGAAGCAAAAATCGGTGGAATCACACCAGACATATTTAGCTTCAAAGGCAAATGCGTCGATTGACCGCCGTAAATGCGGTTACCAACCTGACGCTTTGCGTAATTCACTGTGATTTTGCGTTGACCGCGCTCAACAAAAACCACCAGCGCTGTCACTAAAATCACTGCCACAAACAGGAACATCACTAATGGAATAGAGAATGCGCCTGTTTTAGCCAAATCCAAGGTGCTACCAATTGCATGCGGCAAGCCCGCTACAATCCCGGCAAAAATAATGATAGAAATACCATTACCAATGCCACGCTCGGTAATCTGCTCACCCAACCACATCAGGAACATCGTCCCGGCCACCAGTGTGGTAACTGCAGTGATGCGGAAAGCAAAGCCAGGATCCAATACCAGACCAGCCTGACCTTCAAGTGCGATCGCAATACCCAGCGCCTGGAAAGTCGCTAACAATACCGTGCCGTAACGCGTGTACTTCGTGATCTGGCGTCTACCAGCTTCACCTTCTTTTTTCAGCTGCTCCAACTGTGGTGAAACCACCGTGAGCAACTGCATAATAATCGACGCAGAAATGTAGGGCATGATCCCCAGGGCAAATACGGTAAAACGCGACAGCGCCCCACCGGAGAACATGTTAAACATGCCCAAAATGCCATCTTTCTGCGTGTCGAACAACTGCTTCAACACTGTAGGATCAATGCCTGGCACTGGAATATGTGCACCGAGGCGGTAAACCACCAATGCACCCAACAAGAACCACAAACGGCTTTTTAATTCGCCAAGTTTGCCAACGGAACTTAAGATATTATCCTGTGCCAAGCTGATACTCTCTTTTGACTACGTTTATACTTCCAGCACTTTGCCGCCAGCTGCTTCAATGGCTGCCTTAGCACCTTTGGTCAACAACAACCCTTGCACTTGAACCTTGGCTGAAACTTCACCAGACAGATAGACTTTCACTGCCTTCACAGCAGCTGGAACCAATTTCGCTGCTTTCAATGCCAAGATATCAACCACCTCAGCATCAACCAAAGCCAACTCGCTAGTACGAATACGTGCGGTGTCTGCATGAGTCAGGGAGTTAAAACCACGTTTAGGCAAGCGACGTTGCAAAGGCATTTGACCGCCTTCAAAACCTACTTTATGGAAACCGCCAGCACGGGATTTTTGACCTTTGTGACCACGGCCACCAGTTTTACCCAAGCCAGAACCAATCCCACGACCTAAACGACGAGGTGCTTTTTTTGCGCCTGCAGCAGGCTTAATCGTGTTTAATTGCATGATTATTCAACCTTCAAAAGATAACTCACAGCGTTGATCATGCCGCGAATTTCAGGAGTGTCCTGCACTTCTACAGTGTGGTGCATACGACGCAAACCCAAGCCACGAACAGTAGCTTTGTGTGCTTCAATACGACCAATCAAACTTCTTACCAGCGTCACTTTCAAAGTAGCGCTTTCTTTTTTTGCTTTAGCCATGATTAACCTCTGATTTCTTCTACGGTCTTACCACGTTTAGCGGCGATTTCAGCCGGTGTATTCATGGATGCCAGACCATTCAAGGTCGCGCGAACCAGGTTGTAAGGATTGGTTGAACCAATACTCTTTGCAACGACGTTAGTCACACCCATTACTTCGAAGATCGCACGCATTGCGCCACCAGCAATAATACCGGTACCTTCAGAAGCTGGCTGAATCAGCACTTTAGCGGCACCGTGAACACCGGTCACTGCATGGTGCAATGTGCCATTGTTCAGGTTCACTTTAACCATACTGCGACGGGCTTCGTCCATGGCTTTTTGTACAGCCACAGGCACTTCACGTGCTTTACCTTTACCCATACCAACGGCGCCATCACCATCACCAACCACGGTCAGCGCAGCGAAGCTCATGATACGACCACCTTTAACCGTTTTACTTACACGGTTAACGGTAATCATCTTTTCGCGCAAACCGTCAGTTTGCTGCTGTTGTTCAATATCTTTAGCCATTCTTTATCTCACCCTTAGAATTTGAGACCAGATTCACGGGCAGCGTCAGCCAAAGCCTTGATACGACCGTGATACTTGTAGCCTGAACGATCAAATGCAACAGTGGTAATACCTGCTTTTGCTGCTTTTTCAGCAATACGCTTACCAATCAGGGTTGCAGCTTCGATGTTGCCGCCATTTTTCAGTTGTTGACGCACTTCAGCCTCAACGGTGGATGCACTCGCCAACACGCGATCGCCAGTTTCAGCAATAATCTGTGCGTAGATATTGGTGTTGGTGCGATGTACACTCAAACGTGTCACTTTCAACTCGGCGATTTTGGCACGGGTTTTACGTGCTCTGCGCAAGCGGTTATTTACGTTTTTCATTGAATTTACCTTTAATGTTGAATCACTGTTCAGGCGAGCTTCTAATTAGGAGCTGTAACCTACAAGTGTCTTACTTATTTTTTCTTGGTCTCTTTGATGACCACCACTTCGTCCGCATAACGAACACCTTTACCTTTATAAGGCTCTGGTGCACGGTAAGCACGAATTTGAGCAGCCACTTGACCAACCACTTGCTTGTTGGCGCCTGTCAACACTACTTCAGTAGGAGTAGGTGTCTGTACAGTCACGCCTTCAGGCATTTTATGGTTGATTGGGTGGGAATAGCCCAACTCCAGGTTCAAGGTAGAACCCTGAGCATTGGCTTTGTAACCCACTCCGATCAGTGATAGCTTACGGGTAAACCCGGCAGAAACACCTTGCACCATATTGGCCAGCAATGCGCGGGTTGTACCTGACATCGCTCTTGCATGCTGTGTTTCACTATTCGTTTGAACCAACAACTGCTCACCTTCGCGAACCACTGAAATATCAGCAGACAACGCTTGAGTCAACTTACCCAAAGGGCCGCTCACCGCGACTTCTGAGGCTGAGATTACAACTTCTACTTTCGCAGGAATTGCAATCGGATTTTTAGCAACACGTGACATATTGATTCTCCTTAGGCCACGATGCACAGAACTTCGCCACCAATACCGGCAGCTTGTGCTTTACGATCGGTCATCACGCCTTTGGATGTTGAAACAATCGTCACACCCAAACCGTTCATTACTTTAGGCAGATTTTCGCTACCTTTATAAACACGCAAACCTGGCTTGGATACGCGCTCGATCTTCTCAATCACTGGACGACCTGCGTAATATTTCAGGCTAATGTTCAAAACTGGCTTACCGTCATTGTTTTGAACGTTGAAATCGTCGATATAACCTTCATCTTTCAACACATTTGCAATTGCACCCTTCAACTTGGAAGCAGGCATTGAAACGGTTGTTTTATTCGTACGTTGCGCGTTACGAATACGGGTCAACATATCGGCAATCGGATCACTCATACTCATGTTCTATTCCTCCGTTACCAGCTGGCCTTGGTGACACCTGGTACGTGACCAGCCATCATCAATTTACGCAACTCGTTACGTGCGATACCAAATTTACTAAACACACCACGTGGACGACCAGTCAAAGCACAACGATTACGTGTGCGAACAGGACTGGAATTACGTGGCAAACTTTGCAATTTCAAACGTGCAGCCATGCGATTTTCAACACTGGCAGACTGGTCATTCACAGTAGCAACCAATTCAGCTCGTTTAGCTGCAAATTTTTTAACGGTTTCGCGACGCTTTTGCTCGCGCTCTGTCATACATACTTTTGCCATGACTTAACCTCTGAAAGGGAAACTAAACGCAGCCAAAAGAGCTTTCGCTTCTTCGTCTGTTTTTGCTGTTGTGGTAATTGTGATATTCATCCCGCGCAGCGCATCGATCTTGTCGTATTCGATTTCCGGGAAAATGATCTGCTCTTTTACACCCATGTTGTAGTTACCACGACCATCAAATGATTTGCCGGAAATACCACGGAAGTCACGGATACGTGGAATAGCCACAGTGATCAGACGATCCAGAAACTCATACATGCGCTCACGACGCAGAGTTACTTTACAACCAACAGGATAGTCATCACGGATTTTAAATGCAGCCACAGACTTTTTAGCCTTGGTCACAATAGGTTTCTGACCGGCAATTTTCTGCATATCAGACACCGCATTTTCCATGACTTTCTTGTCAGCAACGGCTTCGCCCACACCCATGTTCAGGGTAATTTTTTCGATACGAGGCACCTGCATTGGAGAGGTATAACCAAATTGTTCTGTCAATTTGGCCACTACTGTATCGTTATAATACTGTTTTAAACGTGCCATATTTATTCCTATGCGTCGATAGACTCGCCGCTAGATTTGAATACACGAATCTTGCGACCATCTTCCAGTACCTTAAAACCAACACGATCAGCTTTTTGTGTTGCAGCGTTGTAAATCGCCACATTGGAGCCGTCAACCGGCATTTCCTTGCTGATGATGCCACCAGTGATACCACGCATGGGGTTAGGACGAGTGTGTTTTTTCACTACATTCAAACCTTCAACCACTACATGGCCGCTTGGCAAGACGCTCAAAACAGTGCCTGTTTTGCCTGCATCTTTACCTGTATTCAGAATGACCTGGTCACCTTTGCGAATTTTGCTCATTTGATTGTCTCCAAGCCTTACAACACTTCAGGCGCCAGTGAAACAATCTTCATGAAGCGCTCACTACGCAATTCACGTGTCACAGGGCCAAAAATACGTGTACCAATCGGCTCCAGCTTGTTGTTCAACAACACTGCAGCATTGGCATCAAATTTAACTAACGAACCATCTGGACGGCGAACACCTTTAGCAGTGCGCACAACCACAGCGTTGTAGATTTCACCTTTCTTGACGCGACCACGCGGAGCAGCATCTTTCACGCTGACCTTAATGATGTCGCCAATGCTGGCGTAACGACGCTTGGAACCACCCAAGACCTTGATACACTGAACGGAACGCGCACCAGTGTTGTCGGCCACTTCCAGCCGAGATTGCATTTGAATCATGAGAAATAATCTCCAACTTAATCCGTTATAACCACTACCAGCCGCCCGCTTTTTGAACTTGCGCCCAAAAAACACGTTAAGGCCAATAGACCACGGTCAGTATTGGGGTGCCAGCTACATGCCAACTAAGGCGGGCACCGAAAAGTCCAACATTATACAACCAAAAAAACGCTTATGACAAGCGTTTTTCCGGTTTTATATATTTGAAGCCTTATTTAGCTTCGATTTTGCTTACGATCCAAGTTTTGGTCTTGGAGTATGGGCGGGTTTCTGTGATCGTCACAACATCGCCTTCGTTACATGCATTGTTTTCATCATGTGCATGGAACTTGTTCGATTTCACAACCACTTTACCAATCAAAGGGTGTTTCACTTTACGCTCGACAAGCACAGTCACGGTTTTATCCATCTTGTTGCTTACGACGCGGCCAGTCAAACTGCGTACAACTTTCGCTTTTTCAGTCATCATGCCTGTTTCGCCTTCTCAGCCAGCACGGTCTTGACGCGAGCAACATCTTTGCGCACTTTAGCCAGCTGATCCACTTTGTTCAATTGTTGAGTCGCCAATTGCATACGCAATGAAAACTGCGCACGACGCAACTCTACCAACTCGTTATTGAGCTCATCTGCCGATTTTGCTCTGAATTCTGAAGCTTTCATTTAACTACTCCTTAACTGCCAATTTGACGGGTCATGAATGTAGTTTCAATTGGCAACTTAGCAGCAGCCAATTTGAAAGCTTCGCGAGCCAACTCTTCGCTCACGCCATCCATCTCGTACAACATTTTGCCTGGCTGAATTTGAGCGATGTAGTAATCAACACTACCTTTACCATTACCCATACGCACTTCAGCTGGTTTTTTAGAGATTGGTTGGTCAGGAAACACACGGATCCAAACTCGACCACCACGTTTAATGTGACGAGTCATCACACGACGGGCAGCTTCAATCTGGCGTGCGGTCAAACGACCACGACCAATCGCTTTTAAACCAAATTCACCAAAGCTTACCTTGTTACCAGTAGTCGCAATGCCTTTATTACGACCCTTTTGCATCTTGCGGTATTTCTGTCTAGCTGGTTGCAGCATCTTTAGCCCTCGGCTTTCTTACTTTTTTCTCTGGCTCAGCATCGGCAACCGCAGCATTAGCAGCAGCGTTGTCACCGAAAATCTCGCCTTTGAATACCCAAACTTTAATCCCGATAATACCGTAGGTGGTAGAAGCTTCTGCCACACCATAGTCGATATCAGCACGCAGTGTATGGAGAGGCACACGACCTTCGCGATACCACTCTGTACGTGCAATTTCGATACCGTTCAAACGACCGGAACTCATAATCTTGATGCCTTGTGCACCCAAACGCATTGCATTTTGCATGGCGCGTTTCATGGCACGACGGAACATCACACGCTTTTCCAATTGCTGAGCAATCGACTGTGCGATCAATGTTGCATCTAACTCTGGCTTACGCACTTCTTCAATGTTCAGGTGAACAGGCACGCCCATCAACCCTTGCAGAGTAGAACGTAAAGACTCGATGTCTTCACCTTTTTTACCAATCACAACACCTGGACGGGCACTGTGAATTGTAATTTTTGCGTTTTTAGCCGGACGCTCGATAATAATTTTGCTTACAGCAGCGCTTGCCAGTTTCTTGTTCAAGAACTCACGCACTTTGATGTCGCCTTGCAACATCGCAGGGAAGTTCTGGCTGTTAGAGTACCAACGTGAGGCCCAGTTTTTCTGAACGCTCAAACGGAACCCAATTGGATGAATTTTCTGTCCCATATTATTCCTTTGAGTCACCGACTGTCACATGAATATGACAGGTTGGCTTCGTAATACGACCAGCGCGACCTTTTGCACGTGCACGGATACGCTTCATCACCAAGCCTTTATCGACATAAATTGAAGTCACCTTCAACGTATCGATATCAGCACCATTGTTATGTTCAGCGTTAGCAATGGCTGACTCAACCACTTTTTTGATGATCTCAGCACCACGCTTGGGCGTGAATGCCAGGATATTCAGTGCTTGATCAACTTTTTTGCCACGCACAAGGTCAGCCACCAAACGCGCTTTTTGCGGAGAAAGGTGTACGCCTTTTAAAACTGCAGTCACTTGCATTATCAGCCCCTTACTTCTTCGCTTTTTTATCAGCCGCGTGACCCTTGAATGTGCGTGTCAACGCAAATTCACCGAGCTTGTGACCAACCATGTTTTCAGAAATCAACACAGGCACATGCTGTCTGCCGTTGTGCACTGCGATGGTTAAACCAATGAAATTTGGCAAAACTGTCGAGCGACGCGACCAAGTTTTGATTGGTTTGCGATCGCGACCCGCAACAGCGGTTTCGACTTTCTTCGCCAAATGTGCATCCACAAATGGACCTTTTTTAATAGAACGTGCCATAGCGATTACCTTACATTTCTCGGACGACGACTTACGCGCATGTTATCGGTACGCTTGTTCTTACGAGTACGATAACCCTTAGTTTTCTGACCCCATGGTGACACAGGGTTCATACCGGCAGCAGTACGGCCTTCACCACCACCGTGCGGGTGATCAACCGGGTTCATCACCACACCACGTACGGTTGGACGGATACCGCGCCAGCGCATCGCACCAGCTTTACCGATAGAACGCAATGAATGCTCTTCGTTACCCACTTCACCCAGGGTTGCCTTGCAATCCACGTGCACACGGCGAACTTCACCAGAGCGCAAACGTAACTGAGCATAAGAACCTTCACGTGCCAACAGCTGGACAGAAGTACCGGCTGAACGGGCGATTTGGGCACCTTTACCTGGCTGAATCTCGATGCAGTGAATGGTGCTACCAACTGGAATATTGCGCAGTGGCAAAGCATTACCAGCACGGATAGGCGCTTCAGAGCCGCTCAACAGTTGCGCACCGGCAGCGATGCCACGTGGCGCAATGATGTAACGACGCTCACCATCCGCGTAGCACAACAAAGCAATGTTTGCTGTACGGTTTGGATCGTATTCGATACGCTCAACAGTTGCAGGAATACCATCTTTGTTGCGACGGAAGTCGACAATACGGTAATGCTGCTTATGACCACCACCTTGATGACGAGTGGTAATACGGCCGTTATTGTTACGACCTGCGTTCTTGCTTTGACTTTCCAACAGCGGCGCGTAAGGCTTGCCTTTATGCAAATCTGGTGTAATGACTTTCAATACACCGCGACGACCGGGGGAAGTTGGTTTGACTTTAACTAATGCCATGTCTTCTCTCCTTATTCGCCAGCTGCGAAGTTAATTTCTTGACCTGGCTTCAAGCTCACATAAGCTTTTTTCCAGTCACTACGTTTACCCATGCGACGACCAGCGCGCTTCACTTTACCTGCGACATTAATCACAGACACAGAAGCGACTTCGACCTTGAACACCAATTCAACAGCAGCCTTAATTTCTGGCTTGGTCGCATCAGTACGCACTTTAAAAGCAATTTGCTGATGCTTGTCAGCAATGAATGTTGCTTTTTCAGTAATTTGTGGAGCCAAAATCACTTGCAACAAACGATCTTGTGTTTTTGTAGCTGCGGTAATCATGCCAAGATCTCCTCAAGTTTCTTCACAGCACCGGCTGTGACCAAAACGTTAGGGAAACGCACCAGACTTACTGGGTCAGCATATTGCGCTTCAACCACCAATACGTTTGGCAGGTTACGGGAAGACAAGTACAAATTCTCATCAAAACCATCAGTCAACAGCAAAACACCGCCATCGATGCCCAGAGCATTGATTTTCTGTACAAATTGTTTCGTTTTTGGCGTATCAACAGTGAAACTGTCTACCACCTTCAAACGGTCCTGACGCACCAGTTCAGACAAAATCGTCTGCATACCAGCACGGTAAGCCTTACGGTTCACCTTATGGCTATAGTTTTCGTTAGGGCTATTTGGGAATGCACGACCGCCTCCGCGCCAAATCGGGCTGGATGCCATACCGGCACGGGCGTTACCAGTACCTTTTTGTGCATACGGCTTGTGTGTCGTGTGGGCAACAGTAGCACGTGTTTTTTGAGCACGGGTTGCAGTACGAGCGTTTGCCATGTAGGCAACAACCACTTCATGCACCAATGACTCATTAAATTCACGACCGAACGTCACATCAGAGGCATCTACGCCTTTTTTAGCAACCTTGCCGTTTTGATCGATAAGTTTCAATTCCATTATTTAGCCCCTTTCGCTTTGATGGCTGGACGTACAACGACATTGCCACCTTTGGAGCCAGGCACGGAACCTTTAATCAACAACAGGTTACGCTCCACATCTACACGGACGATTTCCAGGTTTTGGGTTGTGACTTTAGCATCACCCAAATGACCAGGCATGCGCTTACCAGGGAATACTCGACCTGGATCCTGCGCCATACCGATAGAACCCGGTACATTGTGCGAACGTGAGTTACCGTGAGATGCACGGTTAGAGGAGAAGTTGTGACGCTTGATCGCACCGGCAAAACCTTTACCGATGGAAGTACCCGTCACATCAACCAACTGACCAACGGAGAAAATGTCTACAGTGACATTGCCACCCACTTGGAAGTTAGCCAATACATCTTCAGCCACATTGAATTCTTTAATACCAGCACCGGCAGCAACGCCAGCCTTGGCATAATGGCCAGTCAACGCTTTGTTGATACGGCTAGCACGACGCTCACCATAAGCAACCTGAAGGCCAGTATAACCATCAGTTGCGACTGTCTTTACTTGTGTCACGCGGTTAGGAATCACTTCCAGCACTGTTACAGGAACGCTTGCGCCTTCTTCTGTAAAAATGCGGGTCATGCCCACCTTGCGACCAATAAGCCCTAAGCTCATGATCAGTTCCTTATAATAGTTAAAGTGAACGATTACAATTGACCGTCCACCGAAGAGCGCGGATTATACCGAACTATTCTTGATTTGACAATAACCTTTTCTTTCGAAAAGGTTATTTCTAATGACAACTTTAAAAATTAAAGCTTGATTTCTACATCTACGCCAGCTGGCAAATCCAATTTCATCAATGCATCTACAGTCTTGTCTGTAGGATCAACGATATCCATCAAACGCTGATGGGTACGGATTTCAAACTGGTCACGGGAGGTTTTGTTCACGTGTGGTGAACGCAGAATGTCAAAGCGTTCGATACGTGTTGGCAATGGCACTGGACCTTTTACAACTGCACCAGTACGTTTCGCAGTATCCACAATTTCCAAAGCAGATTGGTCGATCAAACGATAGTCAAATGCTTTCAGACGGATACGAATTTTTTGAGCTGCCATGTTTTTTCCTTAAAAAGAGCAAAAAGCGGCAGGATACTCCTGCCGCTCATAAAAAGAATTACTCGATGATTTTGGCAACGACGCCAGCACCAACGGTACGACCACCTTCACGAATCGCGAAGCGCAGACCATCTTCCATCGCGATAGGCGCGATCAATGTCACAGTGATAGAGACGTTATCACCTGGCATCACCATTTCGGTACCTGCTGGCAATTCAACTGCACCAGTCACGTCAGTGGTACGGAAGTAGAACTGTGGACGGTAGCCGTTGAAGAATGGTGTATGACGACCACCTTCATCTTTACCCAACACGTAGATCTCAGCGGTGAACTTGGTGTGTGGTTTGATAGAACCGGATTTAGCCAGCACTTGACCACGCTCAACTTCTTCACGCTTGGTACCGCGCAGCAGTACGCCTACGTTGTCACCTGCTTGACCTTGGTCCAGCAGTTTACGGAACATTTCAACACCAGTACAGGTGGTTTTCAAGGTTGGCTTCAGGCCAACGATTTCGATTTCGTCACCGACTTTAACGATACCACGCTCAACACGGCCTGTTACTACAGTACCACGACCAGAGATAGAGAATACGTCTTCTACTGGCATCAGGAAGGTACCGTCGATGGCACGCTCTGGGGTTGGGATGTAGCTGTCCAATGCGTCAGCCAATGCGAAGATCGCTGGTTCGCCGATTTCTGATTGGTCGCCTTCAAGGGCCAATTTAGCAGAACCTTTGATGATTGGGGTGTCATCACCTGGGAAGTCATACTTGCTCAGCAAGTCACGCACTTCCATTTCAACCAGTTCCAACAACTCAGCGTCGTCAACCATGTCGGCTTTGTTCAGGAACACAACGATGTATGGTACGCCAACTTGACGTGCCAACAGGATGTGCTCACGTGTTTGTGGCATAGGGCCGTCAGCAGCGGAACATACCAGGATCGCGCCGTCCATCTGGGCAGCACCGGTAATCATGTTTTTAACGTAGTCGGCGTGGCCTGGGCAGTCAACGTGTGCGTAGTGACGGCTTGCAGTCTCGTACTCAACGTGTGCTGTGTTGATGGTAATACCACGTGCTTTTTCTTCTGGTGCCGCGTCAATTTGGTCGTAAGCTTTTGCTTCGCCACCAAATTTCTTGGTCAACACTGTGGTGATCGCCGCTGTCAATGTTGTCTTACCGTGGTCAACGTGACCAATCGTACCAACGTTCACGTGTGGCTTGGTACGTTCAAATTTGCCTTTTGCCATGATGTTTTTCCTTTATTAGTACTAAATAAAGCCAATAATATTGTTTTCACAAATTATGCGACGCGGATGACAGCACCCTTGCGCGACTACTTACCAAGCCCCATATCACTACAGAGCGCATCTGGTGCCCATGGCGGGAATCGGACCCGCGACCTCTCCCTTACCAAGGGAGTGCTCTACCACTGAGCCACATGGGCGTTTTGCCTCTTGTTATTGTTGGAGCGGGCGACGAGGTTCGAACTCGCGACATCTTGCTTGGAAGGCAAGTGCTCTACCAACTGAGCTACACCCGCACTATGCAGAACACCCAAGGAAGGCTCTCACCAACCCGCTTTACAGCAACACCTACAGGCAATCATTTTTTGGTGGAGGGGGCTGGATTCGAACCAGCGTACTCAGAGAGAACGGATTTACAGTCCGTCGCCTTTAACCACTCGGCCACCCCTCCAAAAAATCGACCGCGATTATCGCGGTTTATGTCATCAACGTCAATGTCTACTGACATAAATTTGGTGCCGGGTATCGGAATCGAACTGATGACCTTCGCATTACAAGTGCGCTGCTCTACCAACTGAGCTAACCCGGCATTTCAGGAAGGCGCAACTATATCACTTTTTTTGGGATGTGATCTAGTGCTTTTATGAATTTTTTTATTTTTTGTTGAAAAAATTGCATTCAAAATGAAGCATCGGCTAAACACCGAGCACAGCAGCCTTACTTCACTACTTTAAGGTGTGACTTTTTCGCTTGCGCATCCACCGCAGACGCTACCGGGGACACCATTTTTTCAGGCGCTGGCGGCACACCATCCACAACTTCAAAAAACATACCTTGCCCATTCTCCCTGGCAAATACGCCTCCGATCCGGTTTATCGGGACATAAATATGTTGCGCAACGCCATTAAAGCGTGCAGAGAATACAACCGCATCATTATCAATATGCAAATCTTTAACAGCGGTGTAGTTCACATTCAGCACAATCTCGCCATTTTTGACATAAGCCATCGGCACACGCGTCTGCGCATCCACTTTGACCAGCAAATGCGGCGTCAGATTATTATCCAGACACCATTCATGTATGGCGCGAATCAAATAAGCCGTGGTCGGAATCAATGTACTCATGTTGGACTTCCTTAAAAAAACAGCGCGAATATGGATTCGCGCTGTTTATGCATGACTGATGTTATTTACGCATCGCCTTTTCAGAGGGCGTCATAGCCTCTGCATACATTGGGCGCGAGAACAAACGCTCGGCATACTTGAGCAATGGCGAAGCCTGGTTTGGCAACTCAATGCCATAATGCCCTAAACGCCATAACAATGGCGTGATCGCCACATCCAGCATGGAGTACTCGTCGCCCATCAGGTAGTTTTGCTTGCCAAAAATCGGCACCAACTGCGTCAGGTTATCGCGAATGACCTTGCGTGCACGATCCGCGGTTTCCTGATTATCAGATTCAACATCCTTGATATGACTGAACAAGTCTTTTTCAAAGTTATACAAGAACAGTCTTGCACGTGCGCGCATGACCGGGTCAGCTGGCATAAGCTGAGGATGCGGAAAACGCTCATCGATATACTCATTGATGATATTGGCTTCTGACAAGACCAGGTCACGCTCGACCAACACCGGCACTTCACCATACGGATTCAAAATGGCCAGATCTTCAGTTTTATTGGTCAAGTCCACATCAATGACTTCAAAGTCCATGCCCTTCTCGAACAGCACGATACGGCAACGGTGACTGTAAGGATCAACGGTACCCGAATACAATCTCATCATAATTTATTTTCCCTATAAAAAAAGACACCAAGGCCTCACGCCTTGGTGTCAGACTTGGTTGGCAATTAGCGAATATCTTTCCAGTATTCGGCTTTGATTTTTTTCACCAAGAAGAACAATCCTGACAGGAACAGCAACACTGCCACCCCAATCCACAAACGGGATTGTTTGGCTGGCTCTGCCATAAATGCGAGGAAGTTAGTCAGATCACCGACAAACTGGTCATACTCTTGCGGATTGAGCTTACCGGCTTTGTCCAGTTTAAGGGCGTGTGTTTCGTGATCGAGCACTTGCACGCCTTGCAACTCATATAGCACATGCGGCATGGCTACCTTGTCAAACACCAGGTTATTCCAGCCAGTGGGACGTGACTCATCCTTGTAAAAGCTGCGCAGATAGGCATACACCCAATCCGCACCACGCGCACGCACTTCAACGCTCAAATCAGGCGGTGCAGCACCAAACCATTTTTTCGCATCTTTAGGATTCATGCTAATGCGCATGGTTTCGCCCACCTTCTCACCGGCAAACAACAGATTGTCTTTAATCTCTTTGTCGGTCAGGCCAATGTCCTGCAAGCGGTTGTAACGCATGTAGTTGGCGCTGTGGCAATTCAGACAGTAATTTACAAAGATCTTGGCACCACGCTGCAATGACGCTTTATCCGTCATCTTGATTGGCGCCTTGACATCAATATGCACCTCATTTGCAAACGCCATCACTGACGCCAAGAGGGCCAGACCTGCAAAGGCCTGCAAAAACAATTTTTTCATCATTAGTATGTCACCCTTTCTGGCACAGGCTTGGTTTGATCTTTTTTGGTATACCAAGGCATCAAGACAAAGAATGCAAAGTACACCACTGAACAAATACGAGCCAACACAGTCGCGCGGTCTGCACGACCCATCCATGGTCCAAATTGACCCCAGACATCACCTGGCACGGTTCCCAGATAACCCAGGATCACGAAGCTGATCACAAAAGCAGCCAACCAGCGTTTGTACAACTTGCCACGGTAACGAATAGACTTCACCGGACTCTTGTCCAACCACGGCAAGAACGCAAAGGCCACGACTGACAAGCCCATGGCTACCACACCAGGGAATTGCGAGATACCGATAGGCGGCACTGCACGCAAAATGGAGTAGTAAGGCGTGAAATACCAGACTGGCGCAATATGCGGCGGTGTTTTCAAAGGATCTGCCGGAATAAAGTTATTCGCTTCGAGGAAGTAACCACCCATTTCAGGCATAAAGAACACAATCGCAAAAAACACCATCAGGAAGACAACTACACCCACCAGATCTTTCACAGAGTAGTAAGGGTGAAATGGAATGCCATCCAATGGAATACCGGTTGCCTTGTCTTTATAGGCCTTGATTTCAACGCCATCAGGGTTGTTAGAGCCCACTTCATGCAAAGCCACGATATGCACAGCAACCAGCCCCAGCAACACCAGCGGTAAGGCGATCACGTGGAAAGCAAAGAAACGGTTCAGGGTAGCATCGGAAACCAGATAGTCACCACGCAACCACTCAGACAAGTCAGGACCAATAAACGGCACAGTTGAGAACAGGTTCACAATCACCTGCGCACCCCAGTAAGACATTTGACCCCATGGCAGCAGGTAGCCAAAGAACGCTTCGCCCATCAGCACCAGGAAAATGCCCACACCAAACAACCAGATCAACTCACGCGGCGTGCGATAAGATCCGTAAATCAGGCCACGGAACATATGCAAATAGACCACCACAAAGAACATGGAGGCGCCGGTCGAGTGCATGTAACGGATAATGTTGCCGCCAAATACGTCCCGCATGATGTATTCCACCGAAGCAAAGGCCAACTCGGCATCCGGCTTGTAGTTCATGGTCAGAAAAATACCGGTGACAATTTGCAGCACCAGCACCAGCAAAGCCAATGATCCGAAGAAATACCAGAAGTTGAAATTTTTCGGTGCGTAATACTCGGTAAGGTGTCCCTTGATGGTACTGGTCAGCGGGAATCTGGCATCAAACCAGCCCAGTAAACCAGTGGCAGTTGTTTTTTTAGTCGTTGCCATGATAGTTAAGCCTCCGCCTTTTTGTCATCGCCAATCAGCAAGGTCGTGTCAGTCAGATATTGATGCGGCGGCACCAGCAGATTTTTTGGTGCCGGAGAGCCTTTGAACACACGGCCAGCCAAGTCAAATTTAGAGCCGTGGCAAGGACAGACAAAACCACCATCCCAGTCTGCTGTCATTGCAAAGTTGTCGTTTGGTGAACAACCCAGATGCGTACAGGTCCCCAACATGACCCCGAACTCTGGCTTGATAGAACGATCCTTGTTTTTACAATACTCAGGCTGTTGCGGCACCTCCAGATTCGGATCCGACAACTGGTCATCATGCTTGACCAACTTATCCAGCATTTCTGGCGTACGACGCACGATCCACACCGGTTGACCACGCCATTCAGCCGTCATTTTCTCGCCCGGCTTCAACTTGCTGATATCCACCTCGACAGGTGCGCCCGCCGCTTTGGCACGTTCACTTGGCAGCATGCTACCAACAAACGGTACCGCTACCGCAGCAACCCCAACAGCCCCGGTGGCGGCAGTCGCTTTCACCAAAAAATCGCGTTTTTGCAAATCCACCTCAGATGGCTGGCAAAACGACAAACAGTTGTTGTCAATTTTGTTTTCTGACATTGGCTTCCTTAATCTACCCTTTTGAGGTAACAGTGAGTATAAAACTTGAGTCGCGATTATACATTTTTCGCAGAAACAAGCCAAATTTATTTCAATAAGTCATTGATATTAATCAATTAAACAGGGTTACCCAACTCAACATAAACATGCTCCAAGCCATGCGTTTGTGCAAGCCACTGCCCAAGCGCCTGGACGCCATAACGCTCAGTGGCATGATGCCCGGCACTGAGGTAAGCCGTGCCTGATTCGCAGACGGTATGCCAGGTTTGCTCGGAGACTTCACCACTGATAAACAGGTCCATGCCAGCAGTGACCGCCTGTTGAATATAAGATTGGGCAGCGCCAGTACACCAGGAGACAGTGTGTACTAACTTATCAGGGGCCCCAAGCACTTGTGGCTGCCGCCCCAATCGTTGGGCAACATGCTCTGCCACCTGCGCCAGCGACATCGGTTGCGGCAAGGTGGTCACAGGCAGCATATTCTTATCATCGAGATAGCGTGTCACCGGCCAGCCGAACACCTGTCCCAGTTGCACATTGTTTCCCACCTGCGGATGTGCATCCAGCGGCAGGTGATACGCCAGCAGGCTGATATCATGTGTGAGCAAGCGCTTGAGGCGCTGACGCTTGAGCCCAGTCACCTCTGCTGGCTCGCCACGCCAGAAATAGCCATGATGCACTAGAATCGCATCCGCATTGGCGGCAATGGCCGCCTCAATCAGCGCCTGACTGGCAGTCACGCCACTGATAATGCGCCGCACTTGGGGCCGCCCCTCCACCTGCAAGCCGTTGGGGCAATAGTCCTGGAATTTGCTTACTTGCAAAAAATTAGCCAATTCACTAACAAGAAGATTCAATTCCATCTCTGAGTCTCATATACTAGTCGTTGTTAAAGACATTCACTTATTGCACATTTCTCTTTTGGCATCTATGCGACATCTCTGGTCTATCTTCTCACAAGCAGTCACCGTTTGTCTGGGCATTTTGTTTGTCTTAAAACTTTTTTATCCCACCCTGCTCACGCAACCCGTGAACAAAACCCTGGTGATCAAGGAAACGGCCGCCACTAGCCAGGCCATGGTCGCGAAGTCCGGCTACCGCAATGCCGTGAGCAAGGCCATGCCCTCAGTGGTGAATATTTTCACCACTGCCCGCATGAGCCAAGATCCACACCGCGCATTGAAGAATGACCCATTGTTTCGTCATTTTTTCGGTGATGAAATTGAAGAAGAGGATGAACAACCTGAAAACAGCCTCGGTAGCGGCGTGATTGTCAGTGCCGATGGCCTGATCCTGACCAATAACCATGTGATTAGCTCAGCCGATCAAATTGAAGTTGCGCTTAGCGATGGCAGCAAGTCCTCAGCCACAGTGGTCGGTACCGATCCCGAGACCGACCTGGCCGTGCTCAAAATAGACCGCAAACAACTCCCTGCCATCACATTCAGCAATAGTGACCAGATGAAGGTAGGGGATGTCGTCCTGGCGATTGGCAACCCGTTTGGCGTTGGACAAACCGTGACCCAAGGCATTATTAGCGCACTGGGACGCAACCATCTGGGCATCAATACATTTGAGAACTTTATTCAAACCGATGCCTCCATTAACCCTGGCAACTCCGGTGGCGCGCTGATCGACGTCAACGGCAACCTGATAGGCATCAATAGTGCCATTTATTCCCGCAATGGCGGCAGCATGGGGATAGGCTTTGCTATTCCGGTCAGCATCGCCAAACAGGTCATGGAACAAATTACTTTTAATGGGTCGGTGACGCGTGGCTGGATAGGCATAGAAGCGCAAGACATTACGCCAGAACTCGCGGAATCCTTTAACCTCAAGAACGTCAATGGCTCCTTGATTGCTGGTGTGTTGTTAGACAGTCCGGCTGATCGCGCCGGCTTGCGTCCTGGCGACATCCTCATTGCCATCGACAACAAACCTGTGTCTGACAGCCAGGCAATGCTAAATATAATCGCCATGCTCAAGCCACGTGACAAGGCAACATTGGCAATCTTGCGCGCAGGCAAGAAAATGGAGATCAGTCTGATCGTAGGTAAGCGCCCACTACCAAGCAAAGTAGCGCAATAAATAGAAAATGGAATTAAGTCGGCGTAGCACTGTCCGCTGGCGATTGCGGTAACCAGCGTACCACCAGCAGGCCCAGTTCATAGAGTAACCACAACGGGATGGCCAGCATGCATTGGGAGACAATGTCCGGGGGCGTAAAAATGGCGCCCAACACAAAAGCGCCTACGATTACATAAGAGCGCGCCTCCTTGAGTTGCGCCAAAGTCACCCACCCCATCAATGATAACAATATGACGGCGATGGGCACTTCAAACGCAAAACCAAACGCCAGAAACATGCCGATGACAAAGTCCAGATACTCAGCAATATCGGTCATCACCGCGACACCTGCTGGTGCGCTACCCACCAGAAAGCCAAACACAACCGGGAACACGGCAAAATAGGCAAAGGCCATGCCCATAAAGAATAACCCGATGGCCGCTGCAAGCAGGGGCCGAATCAATCGTTTTTCATGTGCGTATAACCCCGGTGCGATAAATGCCCAGCACTGATAAATCATCCATGGCAACGCGATTAAAAAAGCTGCCATCATGGTCACTTTCATCGGCACGAAGAAGGGCGTGGTGACTGCTGTCGCTATCATTTGCGCCCCTTGCGGCAACTTTGCCAGCAAGGGTGCCGCCAGCAAATGATAAATGCGATCAGCAAACGGAAATAAAGCCACAAAAATGACCAGCCAACCCGCAACCGCACGCAACAAACGGTTACGCAGCTCAATCAGGTGGGAAATAAAACTTTCAGTAGGCGTCATAATTTATAAAGCGCGATCAAACAACAAACGCTTAGAGGATGGGTTCATTCGGTGGCGTATCGTTTGCCGTCTTCGCCGCCTGCCGTGCGCGGCGCTGTCTCGGCTTTGCCGCAGGGGCTTCTGCAAATAACTCGGCTTGTGGCGCTGGCGCAGATTCAGAAACCACCAATGCGCTAGGCACTGCTGCTTCAGCAGGCTGCTCATCGTTCACCGGTGATGACTTGCGTTGACGTGGTTTGCGTGACGGTTTAACCGGCTCAACAACCTTCTCTGGCTGGACACTGGTTTCGGCGATCGAATTCTCAGGCAAAATATGCTGTGCCGCATCGTCATATACCGACTGCAAGCCCGATTTTACTTCGTCTTGCAGTTGTTGCAACTCGGCAAACCTGGCTTCACGATTAACCTCATCTTTTACCTGGCTGACAAAGCGTTGCATGCGCCCAAAAAAAGCGCCCGCAGTGCGGGCGACTTTAGGCAGTTTTTCCGGCCCGATCACCACCAAGGCAACCAGCGCAATCACCAGTAATTCTGAAAACGAAATATCAAACACAATCGGTCAGTACTCACTTACTTTTGTCAGAAATCTCATCAGGCTTAGAACCTTCTTTGCCGTCATTCATTGCTTTTTTAAACTCATTGACCGCGCCACCTACATCACCGCCAATATTACGCAGCTTTTTGGTACCAAACACCAGCACCACGATCAGTAACACGATCAGCCAATGCCATAAACTGAATGAACCCATTGCAATCTCCTTAACGCGTCAACTTTTAAGCGGCAGGCCCGCCACCAAAGACATGCAGATGGATATGGAACACTTCCTGGCCACCCTCACGCCCGACATTCATCACTGTTTTATAGCCAACCAACCCTTGCTCAGCAGCCAGCTTGGCACCCAGCAACATCATTTTACCAAGGAGCGCCTGATGCTCAGCAGTACATTCTTTAAGCGTTTCAATATGTGCTTTGGGGACAATCAGAAAATGCACCCGCGCCAGTGGCCGAATATCATGAAATGCGATGACCTCGTCATCTTCATACAGCAATTTCGCCGGAATAGTGCCAGCAACAATTTTACAAAAAATGCAGTCTGCACTCATTCTTTTCTGCTCGCTTTCTCAACGATGCCCGACAGCCCTTCACGCCGCGCAAGCTCATTAAGCACATCCTGCGCCTGCAAGCCGGCATGACTTAACATCACCAGGGTATGAAACCATAAATCGGCGGTTTCATAAATCAGCTCTTCCTTGTTGCCGCCTTTGGCCGCAATCACTGTTTCCGTCGCTTCTTCACCCACTTTTTTGAGGATGCTGTCCATGCCTTTGGCATAGAGTTTGGCGACATAGGAGCTGGCCGGATCGGCACTTTTACGCGCTTCCAGCAACTCAGACAAGCGGCTTAATACGTCATCACTCATGGTAAATCGCTTTCGGATCTTTGAGCACAGGCTCTACAGTCACCCAGGTATCGCCCTGTAATTGCTGAAAGAAACAGTTATGCCTACCTGTGTGACAGGCGATGCCACCCAATTGTTCGACCGTGATCAGCACGACATCATTATCGCAATCGAGACGAATGTCGTGCACGATTTGCGTGTGCCCAGACTCTTCACCTTTATGCCACAGTTTGTTGCGCGAGCGCGAATAGTAAACCGCATGACCAGAGTCCCTAGTCAATTGCAAGGCTTCGCGGTTCATCCAGGCAAACATGAGAATTTTACCTGTGTCTTTTTCCTGGGCGATGACCGGCACCAAGCCTTCTGCCGTCCAGGCCACTTGCTCCAGCCAGCTCATCGCACTTCTATCCCATGTTCACGCATATAGTCTTTCGCTTGCTGCACAGTGAATTCACCATAGTGAAAAATACTGGCAGCCAGAACAGCGTCGGCGCCACCAACGGTGACACCCTCCACCAGATGTTGTAGATTCCCCACGCCGCCGGAAGCAATCAATGGCACATCCACTGCTTCGCTGATCGCTTTGTTGAGCGGGTTATTAAATCCGATTTTGGTCCCATCGCGGTCCATGCTGGTGACCAGCAACTCACCGGCCCCCAGACTCACCATCTTTTGCGCCCATTTGACGGCATCGAGACCGGTCGGATTACGCCCGCCATGGGTGAACACTTCCCACTCAAACGGCTGGTTATCCACTTTTTTGGCATCAATCGCAACCACTATACATTGCGAACCAAAACGACCGGCAGCATCTTCAACCACTTGCGGATTAACCACGGCAGTGGTGTTGATGCTTACTTTATCGGCCCCCGCATTCAGCAGCCGACGCACATCTTCAACCTTGCGCACGCCGCCACCGACGGTTAACGGGATAAAGATCTGCTCGGCCACACGCTCAATAATGTGCAGAATCAAGTCACGATTGTCTGAGCTGGCGGTAATATCCAGAAACGTCAGTTCGTCCGCGCCCTGGTCGTTGTAGCGCTGTGCGATTTCCACCGGATCGCCTGCATCGCGCAATTCCAGAAAGTTCACGCCTTTGACGACACGACCGTCAGTCACATCCAGGCAAGGAATAATGCGTTTGGCGCAGCCCATTTTTATTGACCACTCAGCTGGTCAGCTAATGCTTGCGCAGCAGAAAAGTCCAGTGTACCTTCATAAATGGCGCGGCCGGTAATGGCACCCATGATGCCTTCATCCTGCACGGCGCACAAGTTGCGCACATCATCCAGATTGGTCACCCCGCCACTGGCGATCACCGGAATCGTTAATGCCTGCGCCAATGCTACAGTCGCTTCAATATTCACGCCGGTCAACATGCCATCCCGGCCGATATCCGTGTAGACAATACTTTCCACACCGTAATCTTCAAATTTCTTCGCCAGGTCAATCACGTCATGCCCCGTCAACTTGGACCAGCCATCCACGGCTACTTTGCCGTCTTTGGCATCCAGCCCCACCATGATCTGGCCTGGGAAAGCGTAGCAGGCCTCATGCAGAAAACCCGGATTCTTCACAGCGGCGGTCCCAATAATGACATAGCTGATACCATCATCCAGATAGCGCTCTATCGTATCCAGATCACGGATGCCACCGCCCAATTGAATAGGGATATCCCCACCTATTGCAGCCACAATAGACTTGATCGCACCTTCATTGACAGGCTTGCCCGCAAAGGCCCCATTCAAGTCCACCAGGTGTAAACGCTTACCGCCTTTATCTGCCCAATGTCTGGCCATCGCTGCAGGATTTTCGGAAAATACGGTGGACTCTTCCATCAGTCCCTGCTTCAAACGCACGCAGTGGCCATCTTTTAAATCAATTGCTGGAATGATTAACATGTTGTTTTCAGTAGATAAATAACGAGTAGTGACTAAAACGACTGTAGCCCGTCTTAGGGCTTCCAGTTTACAAAATTACGTAAAAGTTGCAAGCCTGCACTGGCGCTCTTTTCCGGGTGAAACTGCACGGCAAATACATTGTCACGTGCAATCGCGCCGGTAAAATCAAATGGATAGGCGGTGGTCGCAGCGGTCAATGCCGTCTCATCCGGGACCACATAGTAGCTATGCACGTAGTAAAAACGGGCCTGGTCAGGAATCTCCTGCCACAAGGCATGCGGCTGAGTCTGATGTACCTGGCTCCAGCCCATGTGCGGGACCTTGAGCTTTTCACCATGCACATCCACCATTTTTGCCTGAGGAAAGCGCTTGACCTCGCCGGCATACACGCCTAGCCCAGGCACATTGCCTTCTTCAGAATGCTGAAACAACATTTGCAAACCAATACATATGCCGAGGAAAGGCTTTTGCTGTGTTGCATCCATCACTGCCTGACGCAAACTGCGCGCATCCAATTCACGAATGCAATCCGGCATGGCGCCCTGCCCCGGAAACACTACCCGCTCCGCCTGGGCAATTTGCGCAGGATCGCTGGTGACTGCAACCGTGGTATCAGGCGCTACCGCTTTGAAAGCATTGGCAACTGAACGGAGGTTTCCCATGCCATAATCAACAATGGCGACTTGCAAACGATTCATCATAAACAATCGGGCTATAACGCACCTTTGGTTGATGGCATCAAGCCGGCCATGCGAGGATCCTGGGTGGCCGCCATACGCAAGGCACGGCCAAACGCTTTAAAAATCGTTTCCGCCTGGTGATGAGCGTTTTGGCCTTTGAGATTATCAATGTGCAGCGTGACCAGTGCATGATTGACAAAGCCCTGGAAAAATTCGTGAATCAGATCTACATCAAACTCACCGATCATGGCACGCGTAAAGGTGCAATCAAACGCCAAGCCCGGACGACCGGACAAGTCCAGCGCCACACGGCTCAAGGCTTCATCCAGCGGGACATAGCTATGCCCGTAGCGCGTCAAGCCTTTTTTGTCGCCCAACGCTTTGCTGAATGCCTGACCCAAGGTAATCCCGATATCTTCAACCGTATGGTGGGCATCAATATGCAAATCCCCCTTGGCATGCACTTTCAAATCTATCATGCCATGACGGGCGATTTGATCTAGCATGTGATCCAAAAAGCCCAGCCCACTGTCCAGTTCAGACTGCCCTGTACCATCGAGATTAATCGACACAGTAATTTGGGTTTCTAGCGTATTACGCGTAACTTCGGCTTGACGTGACATATGAGAGAGGAAGGTGATCACTGAGAGTTTGCAAGTATTACACGCATTTTACAGCAAGTCTTGGCAGACAGGCAAAACCAGTTGTGAAAAACAAAAAAGCAGCCCAATGGACTGCTTTTTTGAATCGTGCATTTATCAGAAATAAAAGCGGATTATTTTGCTTCTTCAGTCGCTGGTGCAGCTTCTGCAGCAGGCGCTTCAGCGGCTGGAGCAGCTTCTTCAGCAGCAGGTGCTTCGGCAGCAGGCGCCTCAGCAGCTGGGGCAGCCTCTTCAGCAGCTGGTGCTTCTGCAGCAGGCGCAGCTTCTTCAGATTTTTTACCCAACAAAGAGAATACCAATACTGCAGCAACTGCAGCAATAATCCATGGCAGCAACTTGTTACCACCTTTAGCAGCACCAGCACCTGCACCGTGTGCAATTTTGGTGATTTCTGTTGCAGCAGCAGCAGGATCAGCAGCACCGTAGATCGCTGCACCAGCAACGACGATATCAGCACCAGCGTCAACCACTTGTTTAGTCGTTGCAGCTTTTACACCACCAGCCACAGACACTTTAGCGCCTGTTTTCAGACCGGACACCAAGCCCAAGTCAGCGAATGGAGTTTGACCAGCCGCTTGTTGGTCCAAGCCAGTGTGCACGCCGATGATGTGTGCACCCAACTTAACAACTTCCAGCGTACGGGCTTTTTTGTCTTTTACGTTGATCAGGTCGATTTGCGCTTCTTTGCCATATTTGTTGGCAGCATCAATCACGCCTTTGATGGTACCGATGTCAGCAGTGCCCAAAACGGTACAAATGTCAGCACCTGCTTTGTAGAATGGCTCAGCTTCGTAGAAGCCAGCATCCATGGTTTTCAGGTCAACCAAAATTTTGTTGTTAGGGAATTTTGCACGCAGTGCTTTCAACAGTTCGATACCGTTGTGCTTGATGCAAGGGGTACCGATTTCCAAGATATCAACGTGTGGCGCCACTTTAGCTGCTAAAGCGATCGTCGCGTCAAAATCCAATGAGTCCAATGCCATCTGGGTTTGTGCCATTTTTCTTCCTCCGAGTTTGCTCTATTTTCAATCCAATGAATCTATGCGCAGCAATCATGCAAACGCAACCGTCACTGCACATTATGTACAATAGGGTGCATCATAACCGGATTTGCCACACAATGACAATATTCGCTGGATATTTTTATGTGCGATTACAATCAATTAACCGCGATTAGCCCGTAATTTAGTACAAATCCCGCGCTTTTGACGACATCAGGCTTGCACAAGCGCACGTATTGCCTGCATCAAGGCCTGATTTTGCGACTCGTTGCCGATGGTAATCCGTAAAAAATCGGAAATTCTAGCTGGTTTTTTGAAATGGCGGACGATCACGGCGCGTTCACGCAGCCCTGCGGCCAACTGCTCACCCACATACGCCGGGTGACGGGTAAAAATAAAGTTTGCCCCGGAAGGCAACACTTCAAATCCCAACGCTTCTAGTGCACTGACCAGGCTGGTACGCGACGTGATGACCTGTTGACGCGTTTGCTGAAAGTAAGCTTCATCCTGCAATGCCGCAATGGCACCCGCCTCGGCAAAACGATCAATCGGATATGAGTTAAAGCTGTCCTTGACCCGGATTAATGCCTCAATCAACGCGGCATTGCCCAACGCATAGCCCACGCGCAAGCCTGCTAACGAACGTGATTTCGAATAGGTATGCGTCACCAGCAGATTTGGGTAACGATGAATCAGTGCGACCGCGGACTCGGTGCCAAAGTCAACATAGGCCTCATCGACCACCACCACAGATTGCGTATTGTGGGCCAGCAAGCGCTCAATTTCGCTTAATGGCAGCGGAATGCCGGTTGGCGCGTTGGGGTTAGGGAAAATAATCCCGCCATTGGGGCGCAAATAATCGCCTATCGCCACTTCAAACTGCGCATTGAGCGCAACGGTTTCAAAGTGGATGCCGTACAAGCCGCAGTAGACCGGATAGAAACTGTAACTAATATCAGGAAACAACAAAGGCAAGTCGTGCTTGAGCAAGGCCTGAAACACGTGCGCTAACACCTCATCGGAACCGTTGCCGACAAACACCTGATTGGCTTGCAGCCCATGATATTCAGCCAACGCCGCCTTGAGGCGACTGGAATCCGGATCGGGATACAGGCGCAAACTGTCTGCAGCTTCTGCCTGCAAGGCAGCAATCACCTTGGGGCTGGGACCATAAGGATTTTCATTGGTATTAAGCTTGACCAGATTTTGCAACTTGGGCTGTTCGCCCGGCACATAAGGGGTCAACTCATGAACAATCTTGCTCCAATATTGACTCATGGCTGCCTCTTATTTCAAGCGATACTCAGCACTACGCGCGTGCGCCTGCAGGCCTTCGCCATACGCCAACGTCGCAGCAATCTTGCCCAGCGTTTGCGCCCCCGCAGACGACACCATAATCAGGCTGGAACGCTTCTGGAAATCGTAGACCCCCAACGGCGAACTGAATCGGGCGGTACGTGAAGTCGGCAGCACATGGTTGGGGCCGGCGCAATAATCGCCCAGCGCCTCACAGGTGTCACGCCCCATAAAGATCGCCCCGGCATGCTTGATCTGCTTACTAAAGGCCAAGGCATCGTCCATGGATAACTCCAGGTGTTCTGGCGCGATGTAGTTGCAAATATCGGCGGCCTCAGCCAGGTCCTTTACTTGTATCAGTGCACCCCGGTTTTGCAGCGAGGTACGAATAATCTCCTGGCGCGGCATGTCGACCACCTGACGGGCAATACTGGCCTCCACCTGATCCAGAAATTCTGCGTTTGGCGACAGCAATATCGCCTGTGCCAACTCGTCATGCTCCGCCTGACTGAACAGATCCATGGCTGTCCAGTCTGGATTGCTCTTGCCATCGCTGATGACCAGAATCTCAGAAGGGCCTGCCACCATATCAATGCCGACGACCCCGAACACCCGACGCTTGGCCGCAGCCACATAGGCATTGCCTGGCCCGACAATCTTGTCTACCTGTGGCACGGTTTCAGTGCCATATGCTAGCGCCCCCACGGCTTGTGCACCGCCAATACAGAACACGCGATCAACGCCACAGACCGCTGCCGCAGCCAGCACCAATGAATTTTTCTCGCCATTCGGCGTAGGCACAACCATCACCAACTCTTGCACACCCGCCACCTTGGCAGGGATCGAATTCATCAGCACAGAAGAGGGATAAGCCGCCTTACCGCCAGGCACATACAAGCCCACGCGATCCAGCGCCGTCACCTGTTGACCAAGCAAGGTGCCATCAGCCTCGGTATATTGCCAGGACTGCATGACTTGCTTTTCGTGGTAGCTACGCACCCGGTCAGCTGCTGCCTGCAAAGCCTCGCGCTGTGCCGCCGGCAGGCTGGTTAAGGCCGCTTGCAACTCCGCTTGAGGAATTTCCAATGCCGCCAGACTGGAGGCATTGGTTTTATCAAAGCGGTTGGTATATTCAAGCACAGCCGCATCACCGCGTGCCTTCACATCCTTGAGAATATTGGCAACCACCAGGTCTATGCTGTCATCTTGCGCGGTCTCAAAAGCCAGCAATGCCTTCAACTCGGCATCAAAGCCCTGATCCTGTGTATTTAAGCGTTTAATCTTCATCATTTTCTAAACATTAATCTTTGCGGACAGCGCCCGCAAAGCTATCAATAATCGGCTGCAACAAAGGCCGATTCACTTTGTAAGAGGCCTGATTGACCACCAGCCGTGAGCTAATAGCGCCAATCTCTTCTACTGCTTTGAGCTTGTTGGCGCGTAAAGTTCCGCCGGTACTGACCAGATCGACGATGGCATCTGCCAAACCCACCAGCGGGCCCAGTTCCATCGAACCATACAGCTTGATCAAATCGACATGCATGCCTTTGGCGGCAAAATGCTCGCGTGCGGTTTTCACATACTTGGTCACCACCTTGAGGCGCGCGCCCTGACGGATGCTGGCTTCATAATCGAAGTCATCACGCACCGCCACCATCATTTTGCAGCGCGCAATATTCAAGTCCAGCGGTTGATACAAGCCTTCACCACCGTGCTCATCCAACACATCCTTGCCGGCAATGCCAATATCTGCTGCACCATATTGCACATAGGTAGGCACATCGGTCGCACGGACAATCACCAACCGGACATCCTCACGGTTGGTCGGCAAAATCAGCTTGCGGGAAGACTCGGGGTCTTCTAATGCCTGAATCCCTGCTGCGGCCAACAATGGCGTGGTTTCCTCAAAAATACGCCCCTTGCTGAGTGCGATAGTAATCATGATTAATTCGATCTGCGCACTTTGGCGCCCAGTTGATTCAATTTTTCTTCGAGTTTTTCGTAGCCGCGATCCAGATGGTAAATCCGATCTATCACGGTTTCCCCCTCAGCGACCAGGCCAGCCAGAACCAAGCCGGCAGACGCACGCAAATCGGTGGCCATCACATTTGCGCCTTCCAGTACGGAGACACCTTTCACCAGTGCAGTATTGCCCTGCACATCAATATTGGCCCCCATGCGCTGCAACTCTTGCACATGCATAAAGCGGTTTTCAAAAATGGTTTCAATCACCGTAGATACGCCCTCTGCCACCGTATTCATGGCCATGAACTGCGCCTGCATATCAGTAGGAAAGGCAGGATGCGGCGCCGTACGCACATTGACGGCTTTAAGTTTGCCATCACTTTTGACCGTAATACTGTTCGCGTCATGACTGATTTGGGCACCGGCTTCACGCAGCTTTTCGATCACCGCCTCGAGCAAATCAGGACGTGCGTTTTTCAAGGTCACTTCACCACCGGTCATGGCAGCGGCTACCATATAGGTGCCGGCTTCAATACGATCACACACAATATGATGCTGTGCGCCAAGCAAACGCTCCACCCCTTCGATGGTAATCGTGTCTGTGCCAGCGCCTTTAATGTTGGCACCCATTTTATTCAGGCACTCGGCCAGATCAACCACCTCAGGCTCTTTGGCGGCGTTTTCCAGCACTGTCGTGCCCTGCGCCAGCGCAGCGGCCATCATAAGGTTTTCTGTGCCGGTGACAGTGACCAGATCCATATAATACTTAGCGCCTTGCAGGCGGCGGTTAGGCAAGTGCAAGGTGCTGGCCTGGATGTAGCCATGCGTGATGTGCATGGCAGCTCCCATGGCTTGCAGTCCTTTGATATGCAAATCGACAGGCCGCGAACCAATGGCGCATCCGCCGGGCAAAGACACGCGGGCAGTGCCAAAACGGGCCAGCAATGGCCCCAGTACCAGAATCGAGGCACGCATGGTTTTCACCATGTCATAGGTGGCTTCAAAAGAGGCGACATCGCTGGCATCCAGTATGACCTGATCCGCCTGTTTGCTGACCTTGACGCCCATAGTGTCCAGCAGCTTCAGCGTAGACGCCACGTCACGTAACTCAGGCACCCCCGTGAGCGTAAAAGGCGTTTCCGCCAGCAAGCCAGCGCACAAAATTGGCAACGCGGCATTCTTGGCGCCAGACACGACGACTTCGCCGTGCAGAGGCACGCCACCTTCAATAATCAGTTTATCCAAAATTACGCTTTCGCCAACAGTTCTTGCAATTCACCACTCTGGTACATGCTGCGCATAATGTCGGCACCGCCGATAAACTCCCCGCCTACATACAGTTGCGGAATAGTCGGCCAGTTAGCAAATTGTTTGATGCCTTCACGCACCTCCATGTCTTGCAACACATCTACCGCAACAAACTCGGCACCACAGGCGTTGAGGATTTGCGCAGCCACGCTTGAAAAACCGCATTGCGGAAACTTGGGGCTACCTTTCATATACAGCACCACCTTGTTACTGGTCACTGTCTCTTTGATTTTTGCTTGTACATCCATGATTCATCACTCCATCGTGTTAAGAACGCTTCAGGCCTGCAGTTGCTGCCATTGCGTCGGGGTATAGGTTTGCATAGACAACGCATGAATTTCCGCACGCATCCGGTCTCCCAGTGCGGCATAGACAAGCTGGTGCTGCTGCACCATGCGTTTACCTTCAAATGCCGGACTGACTATCACCGCATCAAAATGCGTGCCGTCATCGCCATTGACTTTCAGGTAATCGCACTCCAACCCGTTGCGGATATAAGCCTCTAATTGCGCTGCTGTTAACACAAAACCTCTCTTGTTCTACAAAATACAGTTGAATCTAGCCAGGGGTCTGACCAGCTAACTGCGTAATTTATAACCGGATTTTAACATCTTTAGGCATAGCCACGCCAATCCGAGCAAGAAGCTAGCCACCACTGCCAAACTCAGCCATGGCGACACGTCCCCCTGCCCGAAGAAGCCATAACGAAAACCGTCTATCATGTAAAAAAATGGATTCAATTGCGAGACCGCCTGCCAGAAAGAGGGGAGCGAGTGAATCGAATAGAAAACACCGGATAAAAACGTCAGCGGCATGATGACAAAGTTTTGAAAAGCGGCCATCTGGTCGAACTTGTCCGCCCAGATACCGGCAATCACACCAAACGTGCCCAGCAATGCGCTACCACAAAGTGCAAACGTGATAATCCACCCGGGATGCACCGTTGGTACCGACACAAAACACAACGCAACCAGATAAATACTCAACCCAACCACTAAACCACGGATCATGGATGCCGCCAGAAAAGCGATAAAAAACTCCATGGTCGTCAGCGGCGTGAGTAGCAGGAAGACAATGTTGCCCATCACTTTAGACTGGATCAGGCTCGATGAGCTATTGGCAAAGGCATTCTGCAACAAGGACATCATCATCAGGCCAGGCACCAGAAACGCGGTATAACTGACCTGATCGTAGACTTTGACGTGGGACTCCAGCACATGCGAAAAAATCAGCAGGTATAACAATGCTGTCAGAATGGGCGAAGCAATGGTTTGAAATGCCACGCGCCAAAAACGCAACAGCTCTTTTTTAAACAGCGTATAAACGCCGCGACGCTGCGGGCTGATTTTGTCATCCAGCCAAAAAAATGGATTCAGCCACTTCATGCCAGCACCCCTTGCTGATTCCCCACCAGGTTAAGAAAGACATCTTCCAGATCCGCCTCCTGCAGTTGCATGTCCAGCACCTGCACGCCCGCCTGACGCAACGCAGTCAGCACCGTTTCCACCTGCGTTAACTCCGTGATCGCCAGGACGACCTCCTCCCCGTTTTGCTGCTTGAGTAGCGGCTGTAACACAGCAGGCAAGGCCGCCGACAAGCGTAACGACAACTGCTTTGCGGCATGGCTCTTGAGCAAAGCGCGCGTGCTGTCTAGCGCCACAATGCGGCCTTGCTTCATCATTGCCACGCGCTGACACAAAGCCTCAGCCTCTTCGAGATAATGCGTGGTCAAAATAATCGTATGTCCTTGCTGATTCAGTTTTTGAATAAACGCCCACAGCATTTGCCGCAATTCGACATCCACCCCTGCGGTTGGCTCATCGAGCACGATGACGGGGGGCTTGTGCGCCAACGCCTGCGCAATCAGGGCCCGACGCTTCATGCCGCCTGACAGTTTTCGCATATTGGTATAGGCTTTGTCAGTGAGCCCCAACCCTTCGATAATCTCATCGACCCAGACATCATTTTCGGGGCCATGCCCGAAATAACCAGCCTGGAAACGCAGCATTTCACGCACATTGAAAAACGGATCAAATACCAGCTCTTGCGGCACCACGCCCAATGCCTGACGCGCACGCTGATAATCAGACTGCACATCGTGCCCCATGATGCGGATGCTGCCGCTCGTGGGTTGCAACAACCCCGCCATCAAATTGATCAGCGTGGACTTACCTGCCCCGTTAGGGCCAAGTAAGGCAAAAAACTCGCCTTGCTCAATCTGCAAATCCACGCCCCTTAGGGCTTCAAACTGACCAAACCGTTTGGTAATTCCTGTGATTTCTATGGCAGCGGCCACGTCTATCCTTTCGCTATCCCAAAAAAACGAAACCCCACCTCGTCTGAGCTGGGGCTGTTCGATTTTGTGAGTGGTTAATTCAACAAGAATCCATCGACACCGTATAGCTGCATTAAACTTCGCAGATTGTCTGGCACCCCGACGACTGACATGTTACCCGGGTGCGTATAGTCATGATTAAGTCTGCGCTGTATCTCAAGAATCATACTGATCGCCACCGTATCTACCTCTTTCACCCCTGAAAAGTCCAGGGTCAGTGGCGAGGCCAACTGCAATTTTTGCAAGTCAGCTAAAGTTTCGCTGACATTGGCAATCAGCAAATCACCTTTAAAGTGCAAACTATTTTGTTGTTGCGTCAGTTGAGCCACCCATTTCTCCCGATTTTTTCAGACCACGCAGTTATTTACCTGTGGCTGCCTTGTTCTTGTCCGCCAGTTTTTTCGTCAGGCTATCCAGCCCATTTTGGCGAATTTCTTGTGCAAACTGGCTACGGTAGTTGGTGACCAGACTCACGCCTTCAATGACGATATCAAACACTTTCCAGTCATCGCCTTTTTTACCCAACGTGTAATCAACGGCAATCGGATCGCCACCAGGCTGCTGTATCGCCGTTTTGACCGTTGCTGTATCCGCCCCGGACTCCATGCGGAAAGGCTTGTATTCAATTACCTGATTTTTATATTTAGACAATGCAGTAGCATAAGTGCGTAACAGCAGCGTCTTGAATTCCGCCTGGAAAGCTGTTTTCTGATCTGGGCTCGCATTGGTCCAGTTTTTACCTAACACCAGACGTGACACTTTCTCAAAATCAAAGTTTGGCAGTATCTTTTCTTCTGCCAGACTGAAAATCTTTTGCTGGTTGCCCGCTTGAATATCCTTATCGCTTTTGATGACTTCAATCACATCGTCGGCGGTCTTTTTCACCAGTTGATCGGGTGCCATTGCTGCCATTGCTACACCACTGACCAACCATATGGCTGCTGCCATCCACCACTTTTTCATCGCTATCCCTTTATATCGTTTGAGTTATTTGCCCACTTTATCAAGCGGGCTGGCATCTAACGCATCAACTGTACTTTCGGTTGATGCAGCTGCCGTTTTATTTCCATTGTCGTTACTTTCTGTCGCCTTGCTATACAAGAACTGACTAATCAGTTTTTCCAGCACAACCGCATCCTGGGTCTGTGTGATCTTGTCCCCATTTTTGAGGTTGATCTCGTCACCACCGGCTTCGAGCCCAACGTATTGCTCACCCAGCAAGCCTGCAGTGTAAATGTTGGCGAACGTATCTTTGGGGAATGCATAACGGGAATCAATATTGAGACTCACGACGGCCTCATAAGTTTTAGGATCAAACACAATATCATTGACGCGACCGACAACCACCCCTGCGCTTTTCACAGGGGCGCGAGGTTTGAGGCCGCCAATATTCTCAAAGTTCGCCGTCACGGTATAGGTCTGGCCGATATTGCTGGTGGTGAGATTGCCCACTTTCATGGCCAAGCCCAATAAAGCGGCCAATCCTAATGCCACAAAGATCCCTACCCATAAATCAATTGTTGTTCTTTCCATTGCTGCTCCCGCAAATATCTCGTACGTTGTCCTGCTAAACCGCGATCATGAACGAGGTTAATATAAAATCCAGTCCCAATACCGCCAGTGACGAACTCACCACTGTGCGTGTCGTGGCCCGGCTGACCCCCTCAGCGGTCGGCGGTGCATCATAGCCCTCAAACAAGGCAATCATGGTACAAGCCACGCCAAACACCAGGCTCTTCAACACGCCATTCAGGATGTCATACTGCCAGTCCACATTGGCTTGCATCTGTGACCAGAATGCGCCAGCGTCGACGCCAATCAAGGGCACTGCCACCAAATAGCCGCCCAAAATACCTACCATCGAGAACAAGGCCGCCAATATCGGCATGGCAATCACCCCCGCCCAGAAACGCGGGGCAATGACGCGTGCGATGGGACTGACCGCCATCATTTCCATGGCAGAAAGCTGCTCTGTCGCCTTCATCAACCCGATTTCAGCAGTAATGGCGGTACCGGCACGTCCCGCAAATAACAAGGCGGTAACCACCGGCCCCAACTCGCGCACCAGGGCCAACGAAACCAATACGCCAATCGCTTCCGACGAGCCGTATTTTTGCAACGTGTTATAGCCCTGTAACGCCAGCACCATGCCGACGAAAAACGCGGAGACCAGAATAATGATCAGCGAGAGGACGCCAGTAAAATAAACTTCGCGGATCGTGAGCCGAAAGCGGCGAAAACTCTCGCCGGAGGAAATCAGCGTTAACCACAACAAGCGACCACCCGCTCCCAGACGCCAGATTTTATTGATAAAGCCCGCCCCCAGCTTGGTCAGCAGCCGTTTGATTTTATGCACAATCATTAACGCGCCCCTCTTAACAAACTGGCATGATATTCAGGCGCCGCATAATGGAAAGGAACCGGACCGTCTTTTTCACCATGCACAAATTGATGGATAAACGGCAACTCGGACTGACGCAGCTCATCGGGCGTGCCCTCGGCAGCGACAATGCCGTCGGCGACGAAATAGACGTAGTCAGCAAACTGGAACGTCTCTTCAACATCATGCGTGACGATGATAGAAGTTGCCCCCAGCACGTCATTCAGGCTGCGAATGAGGTCGCAAATAACGGCCATGGAAATCGGATCCAGTCCGGCAAATGGCTCGTCATACATGATAATGCTGGGATCCAGGGCAATTGCGCGCGCCAGTGCAACACGTCTGGCCATACCGCCTGACAGCTCTGTAGGCATCAGGGCATGCGCACCCCGCAAACCAACCGCATTCAACTTCATCAGCACCAGGTCACGAATCATGCTTTCGGGCAAGCTGGTATGCTCACGCATCGGAAACGCAACATTTTCATACACGGATAAATCGGTGAACAAGGCACCATGTTGAAACAACATGCCCATTTTCCGGCGCAGTCGATAGATGCCTTCACGATCTTGCTCATGAACGACCTCACCAACCACTTTGACTTGCCCCTTGGTCGGCTTTAACTGCCCACCGATCAAGCGCAACAGGGTGGTTTTACCGCTTCCACTGCCGCCCATGATGGCAACCACCTTACCTTTGGGAAACGTCATGTTGATGCCTTTATGCAACAATCGGCCTTTGTAGCCGAAAGACAGGTCTTGAATTTCTACAATTGCGTTCGCCATAGGAAGTGGGAGTTGTAAATCGGCTCTTATTCTAAAACAGATTCAAATTGAAAAGATGTATGTAAACCTCATAATACAAAAAGCCTGAAAAACCAGGCTTTTTGTATCAGCAATCTGTTGTATTCTACACTAAAAACTCATGCACACTAAGTAAGCCGTGCCGGGTAGCGGGGCGGCAACACCGGCACTAGGTGTGCCATTTAGGACAACACGCATGGCGCCAGTATTGCCCACACCGTCATCCAGCATGGTATCCAATTGCGCCGCATAACGCCCTAAAATCGCATCGGAACACATGGCGTGCGCACTGCTAAACGCGCCTGCGGTGACCGCTGTTAAAGCGGTCACGTTGCTGACACCCAACTGCCCGCCTTCACTATTGCGCGGCACATATTGCGTACTGGTGGGGTCGGTTGATCCGATAGCCAAGCCCGCCAATCGCAGGTGTTGCCAGATTAAAAATGATTCATCCGTATCTGTGTTTGAATTCCAAGCACCTTGAATCAAGCCATTTTGTGTTTGCCCGTTCGTAGTCGCATTGGTGCCGTTGACATGGATATCCGCCGCATGATCATCCCCGGGTAAGACGCGAAAACGGTCTTGATAGCCATAAAAATAAGTGGGGATATTTCTAAAGTCACTGGCAAGGCTTTTCACCTTGGCGTTGGCAATCAATTCTTGCCCGCGCATCACCCCGGCCAATAGCAACCCGGCGATCACCAGCACAATCGCCAATTCAATCAAAGTAAACCCTTGTTGTGTTTTCATGTTAAATCCTCCTGATAGCTTAAACCTGTTGTTAAAAGCATGACCCGAGACGCTTCTGCACCGACGCCATGAATAGCCCGGCACAGCAATTACTTTAACATTAATTAAATATATTTAACAAATAAAACACCAGGAATCTAGCAAAAAGACTAAAGAAAACGGGCAGATGTTTACACATCTGCCCGTTGAAATGGCTACTTAAAATTAAAGCGTACCGTAAGAATGCAGCCCGCTTAAAAACATATTCACGCCCAAAAATGCAAACGTTGTCACCAGCAAACCGACCAGCGCCCACCAGGCCAACATGCTGCCGCGCAAGCCTTTCATGAGACGCAAATGCAGCCATGCCGCATAGTTTAGCCAGACAATCAGTGCCCAGGTTTCTTTAGGGTCCCATGACCAGTAGCCTCCCCAAGCCTCTGCGGCCCACATTGCCCCTAAAATCGTTGCAATCGTGAAAAATGCAAAACCGACCGCAATCGCTTTATACATCAAATCATCCAGCACATGCGGCGCGGGCAAGCGACTCGCCAGAATGCCCCGCTTTGCCAGCAGGTAAGCCCCGGCGACCATCGCCGCCAGCGAGAAGGAACCATAGCCAATAAAGTTGGCGGGTACATGAATCTTCATCCAGTAACTTTGCAAGGCAGGCACCAACGGCTGAATCTCGTTGGCATGACGATCAAAGGTATACCAGAGAATAAAGCCCACCGCCGCATTGATCACCACCAGCACAAAACCACCCAATTGGCGTGTTTTAAACAATTGCTCATAGTGCAAATACAACAAAGCCGTGATCAGGCAAAACAGGATAAACACTTCGTATAAATTGCTGATCGGAATATGGCCGATATCGGGTGCAATCAGGTAGGACTCATACCAGCGCACCATCAGGCCGACAAACCCAAACAAGGTCGCCGTCCACGTGAGGGCCGAGGCCACTTTGGCGGTGAACTCTGATTTTTGGAACATGGCCAGCCAATAGGTCAGCATAGCCAATACAAACAGCACATTCATCCACATGATGGCAGACTGGCTGGCCAACAGAAACTTGAGCAAGAAGCGTTGACCACCCTGACTCAAGTCGCCCTGATAAACGTAGACGCCAATCAGGCTCAGCACAGCCACACCCAAGACCAGGCGGGCAATGGCTGACCAGCGCCAGCCCAAATAACTAAATACCGCGACTGCCCCAAACAGAAAGCTGACCTCGTAAATATCCATGAAGCCTGCATAGCGCTGATACGAAAACACCGCACCCGCCAGCAATAGAATGGCATAGACCCAATCAAACTTGCTTAACGACTGCCAGAAGGATACTGGCTTGGATAACGTTGACGTATTCATCTTATTCCCCGATTCAATAACGCATTATGCTGAAGGTGCTTGCAACAGCGTTGAAAGTTGCTGGCGCGCACGCGCAAAATCCTGATCCAAGTCCATATTTTTACGGTTAGACGACATGGCCACCAGGACTTCATGCTGTGCAGGTTTGATCAATAACCACAAGCGACGTTCCTTAATATAGAACATGGCAAAAATACCCAGTACCAACATCACCGAACCCAGATATACCCAATTCTGCCCAGGCGAGCGCGTAAGTTGGAAACCACTGGCTTGTTTCAGCGTGTAATTCTTGAGCTGAAAATAATACGGTGTGCCATAAAAGAATAAGTCATTCATGGCATTCAGGCTATCCTGTATAAAGATGGCGCTGGTCTGATCCTCTGCGATAGGCTGCAAGTGACGTTGTGCACGGCTCATTTGATATGCCTGCATCGCTGCACGGTTCAACAATTTGAGATAAGTTTGTGCCGCTTGCTCGCGCTGGTCTTTGGGCACAGCGCTTTCAATAATGCGCGACAACTCACTGTAGCCGCCACGCTTGAAGGTCATCAGTAGCTGCTGCAAGCTTTGCTCAAACTGCGCTCGTAATGTGGGATTATTACCTGGCATTTGCGCGGCCACCTGCTGCGCGATCGCCTGAATAGACTTGTCATCGCGTAAGGTTTGGCGCAATCGCATAAAACCGGTGATTTCCATATCGTCATCTGCGGGAATGCGCAAGTACTTGAAGTCCTCCTGCACGGTCTCACGCATGCCAGAGACGAAATAAGCGCGGCCATCCAGCATCAGAGGCTGCATGTAATTGACATACTCACGGGCCTGGCCACTGGCATTGCGCAATTTGAACGTGGTGTTTGGCCCCACATTGTGCGGCTTACCTTTACCATCCGCCGACAGATTCAGGATATTAAACTGGCGAAACTCGTTGAATTCGACTGTCAGCTTTTGCGCGCCGTCACCGAGCGAGCCTTTTTGCAAGATCACGCCATCCACATCAAATCCATCCTGCTGGTTAGCGGCCAAATCCCAGAGTTTGAATTTGAGCTGTGAGCCACCATCCTGAAAGTCAGATTGGTAAATCGCAATCCCTTTGTAAATAAAAGGATGATTCACTCTGACCGTCGCCTCAATCGGTTGCTTCAGGTCTGAATCAGTGATGAGGATATCGCTTTCAAACGATTTCGGCATCCCGGTCGGGTAATGCTCGATACGAAAGTCCTTGAGCATTACCGTAAAAGGTAATTCTTGGACCAGATAGCCATCACGCACCCGCAAGAAAGACACGTTATCACGTTCGCCTTCCGGCAAGGTCATATTGGCGCGGAATGAAAGGTTGCCCACTCCCAGCCGACTCTCAGGCGGCACCTGGCGTGAAGGAATATCGCGCGTCTCAACCTTTTTATAACCCAGCAATTCCTGAATCTTGAACGGCAAATTGCCATCGAGCAGGCCACCAAAACAAATCACCACAATCGCGGCATGCGTAAAGATATAGCCCAAGCGCTGATGCGTCCCCAATTTGGCCGCAATCAGCACATCGCCATTACTTTGTGGCGTCGCCTTAAAAGTGTAACGCTCTGCCGTCAACCAGGCGGACAACTGTGAATGTAAGGCGGTTGCTGCCGAAGCCGTCGTCAGACTGGCCTGATGCTCAAATAAACGTAAGGATTTTTCAGTCGCATGCTCTTTATAGGTTTTCCATTCCTTGAGCATGAGCGGTGTATTCCGCAGCACGCACAAGGTGGTTGAAATCACCAAAAACAGTAAAATCACCAAAAACCACGCCGCATGATAGACATCCAGCAACCCCAGCAATTCGAACAATTCAAACCAGAATTGACCAAACTTGACGATGTAATTGGTATAGGGCTCATTCTGCTTGAGTACGGTACCAATAATCGACGCAACACCCAACAGCGTTAACAAGCTCACAGCAAAACGCATGGAACTCAGTAACTCATAAACACGCCGGGAAAATGAAGCTGGAGATTTCAAATCGTTCTCGTCAAAAAGATGGATAAGTTTGGTTGCTGGTCAGTCACGGTCTTAACGCAAGGCCCGCTGTTGTGGACGACACAAAACTGCAAAGGTTGCATACGGCTACAGTAAAAAAGGTGGCCAAAGCCACCTTTTTCGAGCAGTCAAAAATTAACGCAAACCTTGGATATAGTCTGCAACAGCCTGCATCTCGGCATCGCTCATTTTACCGGCGATGGTCATCATCATTGGTGCATTGGCGCGCTCACCCGTGCGGAAAGTACGCAGTTGCTGCAAGGTGTAATCTGCATGCTGCCCGGCCAAGCGCGGAAACTGCTTGGGCAACCCGGCACCCGTCGCGCCATGACAAGCTGCACAGGCAGGCACTTGCGTTGCAGCAATCCCGCCACGATAAATCTTCTCGCCCAGTGAGCCTTTGCCATTACTTTTCGCCTTGTTCAGCTTAATGCTTTGGGAAGAAAAGTATTTTGCCAAGCCTTCCATGTCTTCCTGACTTAAGGCACCGGCCATGCCGGACATCACTGCGTTGGCACGCGTGCCTTCTTTAAAATTAGTCAACTGCTTGACCAAGTACTCAGGATGCTGACCCGCCAACTTGGGGTTGGTCGTAATCACACTGTTACCATCTGCGCCATGACAAGCCGCACAGACGTTCTGCACGATTTTCTCAGGGCCATTGACCGCTGGTGCCGCCGCCGCAGGGGCCGCTTCCTCAGCAAAAACAGGCTGCAAGCCAGTTGCCAGCAATAAAAACAATCCCGCTTTAAAACTCTTTAACATATCTGAATGCCCCAACGTTTTTATTCTGCAGCATTTTATCAAACAAAGCCTGTTCGTGATAGCATGCAAGCCTGAATAGTCCACAAATCTTGAGTCAGCTCAACGCCATCATGCCTGTTTTCCAAAATGCCAGCTTTCACCTCTCTGCACACCACCTGCGGGACTTGCCCCCAGCCAGTGGCATTGAAGTAGCGTTTGCCGGCCGGTCTAACGCCGGAAAATCGAGCGCGCTGAACACTTTGGCCAACCACAACCGGCTCGCGTTTGTGAGCAAGCAACCAGGCCGCACACAGCTGATTAACTTTTTCACCCTAGGCGATGACAAGCACCTGGTTGACCTGCCTGGCTACGGTTACGCCAAGGTGCCTGAAGCCATGCGCATGCATTGGCAAAACGTGCTGTCCCGCTACCTGAGCGAACGCAGCAGCCTGGCCGGCCTGGTACTGGTCATGGATAGCCGTCACCCACTCACACCACTAGACCGGCAAATGCTGGACTGGTTCTGCCCCAGCGGCAAACCTGTGCACGTACTGCTGACCAAAAGCGACAAATTGTCGCGCAGCGAATCTACTATCACCTTAGGTAAAGTCCGCAAAGAGCTCCAAGCCAACTGGGGAAATGCCATCACCGTGCAACTCTTTTCCAGCCTGAAAAAGCAAGGGGTGGATGAAGCAGAAAAAGTGCTGGGCGAATGGTTTTTTGGCGGCGACACCCAAACGGAAGCGGTGGCGCCAGCCAGCGAATAAAAAAGGCAGACGCACAGTCTGCCTTTTTAGTGGGCCTTAAACGCGCCTGAATACCAAATCCCACACCCCGTGTCCCAACTTGAGACCCCGGTTTTCAAACTTGGTGAGCGGACGGTAGGCCGGTTTCTCGGCGTAATCTGCCGCAGTATTCTGCAACTGTGGCTCTGCGCGCAATACCTCAAGTACCCACTCGGCATACTCCTGCCAGTCAGTCGCCACATGAATGTAAGCGCCCGCTTTCAATTTTGAGCACAACAGTTTTACAAACTCAGCCTGGATCAATCGACGTTTGTGATGACGTTTTTTGTGCCAGGGATCGGGAAAGAAAATGTGTACGCCATCCAGCGAACCGTCTGCCAACATCTGCTGTAACACCTCAACCGCATCATGCTGAATAATACGGATATTCTGGATATCCCCCTCCTGCATCAACTTGAGCAGACTCCCCACGCCTGGAGTATGTACCTCGACTGCCAGAAAGTCATAGTCAGGCAAGGTTTGTGCAATCTTTGCCGTCGCATCCCCCATGCCAAAGCCGATCTCAAGGATTTTTTTGCTCTCGCTGCGCGCGAATGCCTGATCCAAATCGAGCGGCTGCGCTGCATACTCGATCCCGAATTGCGGCCAGGCCGTTTGTAATGCGCGCTCCTGGCCCTTGGTCAAGCGGCCCTGACGCAGCACAAAACTGCGGATACGGCGTTGATAAGGCGCTTCGTCAATCGGGAGGGTTTGGTCTAATTCACTCATGGGGCGCATTATACTTGAGAGGCATGATTTTGATTTTGTGATTTTTACGGTCTGTGCTTTCAGCTTCATTGCAACCAGTCGCGAGACAACAATGTGTCAATCAAGGTTGCGTGCACTCAAGCGCAAACATGGCTGATTCAAGCATATACGGCCTCCATCAACCAGCCCAAACTTAAAGCTGATGCCGCTTATCCCCTTGCAAAAAGCCCAGCAATGGCAACGAGATCCCTTTACTCAAAGCCAATACCTTGAATAATTCACCCATCTCCGCTGGTGACAACAGCTTTTGCACCGCAGCCACCTGCGGCAAATAATGGGCACTGTCTTCGGGATTGATCTGCTGTAGCAATTGCAGAATGCCGCAATTGATCAAAAACTGGGCTTGATTGGTGTATCCCGCGCAATCGAGTCCATGTGCCAATGCCGTTTCGGCCATGGCGGTAAAATCGACGTGGGCGGTGATGTCTTGCAAGCCGGGATACCGCAAGGGATCATCATGCGCATAGTGCTGATAATGACACATCAGTGTGCCCTGGTTGCGCTGCGGGTGATAGTACTCGCGGGCACTGAAGCCGTAATCAGGCAGCAAGATCAATCCTTGCTGCAACATCGCGGCGAGACTGGCGATCAATCCTTGTGCTGCAGGATTGATTTCGGTGAGATACCCTTCTGGCAACTGAGCGGCGTCGATGTGTGCGACGTCTGCTTCATTTTGCAAAGGGCGCGTTTGCCATACAAAACCATGTTCATAGCCAACCCCGCGCTCCAGCCAGCGGCCGCCATGCCACTCCACCAGCTGTACCGGGATTGCATCCAGCACTTCATTGCCAATCACCACGCCCGTGAATTGCTCAGGCAAACGATCCAGCCATTGCACCCGTGCATAAAGTTCGGCTGGCAAGCCTGCCTGCAAGCTTTCTTGCTGGCGCATCCGTAAGTTGGCACTTACCTCAAGGATGTAGTAGTGTGGGTGCAGCTGGTGCTGGGTATGCAGCGCCCGCAGCAAGCCTTGCGCCAATCTGCCAGTGCCTGCACCGAGCTCCAAAATAGCCCCCCCGGTTTCTAACAACACTGGAGCAAGCTGGTTGGCGATGGCGCGCGCAAAAAGTGGCGAAATCTGCGGGGCGGTCACAAAATCGCCGCCTATACCGAACTTATTGCCGCCGCCGCTGTAATATCCGAGGTGTGGCGTATACAAGGCTTGCTGCATGTAATCCGCAAAGGAAATCCAGCCGCCTTGTTGCTCAATATGCGCTTTGATCTGTTGGTGCAGGGCGTCGCTGTGCGCCTGCATCAGCGCATCCGGCACAGGCAAGCGGGAAGAAGTGGGTTGAACAGTCATTCAATCATTATAATGTGAGCCGTTTAGAAAAGAGTACAACGTGAAATTCAGCCCTAACAATAAAGTAGTATTGATTACTGGCGGTGCCAAGCGGGTAGGCGCAGCCATCACCCGCGCCTTGCACCAGCAAGGGGCCAATGTGATGTTGCACTACCACACCAGTCAGCAAGAAGCCGAAACACTGCAAGCAGAGCTCAACCAGACGCGTGCCGACAGTGTAGCGATCATGCAGGCCAACCTACTGCAAACGGCAGATTTACCCAAACTGATCCAAGCCACCTTGCAACAATTCGGCCGACTCGATGCACTGGTCAACAACGCTTCCAGCTATTATGCGACACCCCTCGGTGGCATTAGCGAAGCACAATGGGATGAACTCACCGGCAGCAACCTTAAAGCACCCTTATTTTTAAGCCAGGCCGCCGCCGATGCCCTGTTCGCCAGCCGGGGGTGCATTGTCAACATCACGGACATGCACATAGAGCGCCCGAAAAAGCATTACATCGTTTACAGTGCCGCCAAAGCCGGCCTGGTCAACCTGACCAAATCGCTGGCGCAGGAGTTGGCGCCCAATGTACGCGTCAATGCGGTTGCACCAGGGCCAGTGTTGTGGCCAGAAGACAATCAGGAGTTTGATGAAACCTACCGGCAACAGGTCGTCAACCAGACCCTGCTTAAGCGCACAGGCGAACCGGATGACATTGCCAAGGCGGTCAAGTTTCTGGTGTATGACGCGCCGTTTATCACCGGCCATGTGCTGGCCGTGGATGGCGGCCGCCATTTAAGTATTTAACTTAGCGATGCGGATTAAAGAGCAGACCATCACTATCCATGCTGCTGCGCCCCCCAAACCCGAATTGGGTGCAGCCTGTAATGGCTGTGGTGTCTGTTGTGCGGCCGAGCCCTGCCCGGTGAGTCTGACCCTGCTCTGGCCGCATCAAACCCCGTGCCGCGCCCTGATCTGGAGTGAAGTTGAAAAACGTTATTTTTGCGGCATGGTCAGTGCGCCGGCGCAATTTTTAAGCTGGCTACCGACCAGGCTCAACCGTGCGGCCAGCCGATTATTCAGACGCTGGATTGCTGCAGATACGCGATGCGATGCAGATGTTACGCTGGAATAAACAAAATCACCTCAAATAATCAAACACTTACCATTTTTACGCCCGGCTTTCCGCTATAATGCGCGCCTATGAAGATCAAACATTACCCTGACGATGTCAGCCAGAATTTTTTAAAGCTGCGCAACCAGTTGATTAGTGCCACCGGTAAAGCCATTGGTGACTACAACATGATTGAGGAAGGCGATACCGTGCTGGTGTGCATGAGTGGCGGCAAAGACAGCCATGCCATGCTCATGATTCTGCTGGCGCTGCAAGAACGCGCGCCAATCAACTTCAAACTGATTGCGATGAATCTGGACCAGAAGCAGCCGGGCTTTCCAGCCGACATTCTGCCGGCCTACTTTGAAAAACTGGGTGTGGAATATCGCATCGTCGAGGCCGACACCTATTCCATCGTCAAGGAAAAAATCCCTGAGGGTAAAACCACTTGCAGTCTGTGTTCACGCCTGCGTCGTGGCATTATCTACACCACGGCGCAGCAATTGGGTGCCAACAAGATTGCGCTGGGACACCATCGCGATGACATTGTGCAAACCTTGTTCTTAAACATGTTTTACGGGGCCAAGATGAAGGCGATGCCGCCCAAGCTGGCGACCAACCGTGGCGAATTCATGGTGATCCGCCCGCTGGCCTATTGTGCCGAAAAAGACATTGCCGCTTATGCACGCGGCATGCAGTTTCCGATTATTCCGTGTGATTTGTGCGGCAGCCAGGAAAACTTGCAGCGGCAAAAGGTAAAAGACATGCTTAACAACTGGGAGCGTGAACAACCCGGGCGCATCAATAATATTTTCCGTGCCATTGGTAATGTGGAGCCCTCACACTTGGCAGATTTTGACTTGTATGACTTCAAGCATTTGAGCCAGGCTAAAGAGGAGGATGAAGATCCCATGTTTGACCATGAGAAATTTTCGAGCAACGACATGGCGCTGACCATTGCCACGCAAGACGAAAAACATATTGCCTTTGCACGCAAACCGTTTCCAGTTGCGGTGTCCACTGAAGAATAAAACAACTATTTGAGGATGGCAGGTGTATAAAACGGCACTTTCTTGTATGGAAGGTTGTCTAGCCGTTGCAACGCTTGCTATTATCTAGCCAACGCTTAAACAGACTACGCAATGTCCAAACTACTGATTGTAGAATCCCCTTCCAAAGCCAAAACCCTAAAAAAGTATTTGGGCGGCGACTTTGAAGTCTTGGCCTCTTACGGGCATGTACGAGACCTGATTCCGAAAAATGGCGCCGTCGATCCAACCCAGCAATTTGCCATGAAGTACGGCATTATCGACCGCAACAGCAAGCACGTAGATGCGATTGCCAAAGCAGTCAAAAATGCAGACAGCATTTATCTGGCAACCGACCCGGATCGCGAAGGCGAGGCCATCTCCTGGCATATTGCCGAGATTCTGGCTGAGAAAAAGCTGATCAAGAACAAATTGCTCAAACGCGTTGAGTTTAACGAAATCACGCAAACCGCCGTCAAGTATGCGATTGATCATCCGCGCGACATTTCGATGGACTTGGTCAATGCGCAGCAGGCGCGCCGCGCGCTGGACTATCTGGTTGGCTTTAATTTATCGCCCCTACTATGGAAAAAGATCCGCCGCGGCCTCTCGGCTGGCCGCGTGCAGAGCCCGGCCTTGCGCCTGATTGTTGAACGCGAGCTCGAAATCGAAGCCTTTACCAGTCAGGAATACTGGAGCATCCATATGGGTGCGCTCAAGCATGCGCATGGTTTTGAAGCCAAGCTGGTGCAGCTCAATGGGGCAAAAGTCGAACAGTTCACCGTCATCAATCATGACCAGCAAGCCGATATCGTCGGCAAACTGCTGCTGGCGTCTGCCGGCAAAACAACGGTCACCCGCGTTGAGAAAAAACAACGCAGCCGGAGTCCGGCCGCCCCATTCACCACTTCAACCTTGCAACAAGAGGCCGTGCGCAAGCTGGGCTTTACCACCAGCCGCGCCATGCGTGTTGCACAACAACTGTATGAAGGGGTAGACGTGGGTAGCGGCACCGTCGGTTTGATTACCTACATGCGTACCGACTCATTCAGCCTGGCCACTGAAGCAGTCATGCAAATCCGCGACTACGTGAAAAAGCATTTTGACGCAGACTACCTGCCAAAAGCGCCCATCATGTACAAAACCAAAGCCAAGAATGCCCAAGAGGCACACGAGGCGATCCGCCCAACCGATATTACACGGACGCCAGCCAGTGTGCGTCAATATCTGAATGACGAGCAGTTCAAACTGTATGAAATGATCTGGAAGCGCACGCTGGCTTGTCAGATGACACAGGCCAAATATGACGCGGTCAGTGTTGATCTGGCCGTCGGCTCCGAGGCTAATCTGTTCCGTGCCAGTGGGCAAACGCTGGTCTTCCCTGGCTTTATTGCCGTCTATATGGAAGGCAAGGACGACGACAAAGACGACGAAGATGCCGAGGCCAAACTACCGCACCTGGAAACAGGCGAAGTGCTGAACGTTGAGCGTATTTATGGCGAGCAACATTTTACCGAGCCGCCGCCGCGTTACTCTGAGGCCAGCCTGGTCAAAGCACTGGAAGAATACGGTATTGGCCGCCCCTCGACGTATGCGAGCATTATCTCCACCTTGCAAGACCGCGAGTATGTGCTACTGGATAAGAAACGCTTTACCCCTACGGACGTAGGTCGTGTCGTCAACAAGTTTTTGACCGAGCACTTTACCCAGTATGTGGACTATGACTTTACCGCCAAACTCGAAAACGAGCTCGATGAAATTGCGGAGGGGAATTTAGACTGGGTGCCCGTCATGGACAAATTCTGGCAAGGGTTTAACCAGCAGATTCAGGTCAAGGCCGATGTCGAACGTCCGGGCAATGAGCTCATCGATGAACAATGTCCCAAATGTGGCCGCCAGTTGCAGAAACAACTGAGCCGCTATGGTAGCTTTATCGGTTGTACCGGCTACAACGCCACCCCCAAATGTGATTACAAACGCAGCCTGGATGGTGAAACCAATGCCGCCGCCGAACCGGTCGTCATCGGTCAGGACACGGAAACCCAAAAAGACATTTACCTGATGAACGGCCCTTATGGCCCCTATTTGCAGGTAGGTCAGCCCGTGGAAGGCGAAAAGAAAAAACCAAAACGCGTCAGCATCCCCAAAGAGATTCCCCTCAGCCAGATCAACATTGATACGGCGCACATGCTGCTCAGCCTGCCTCGGGACCTGGGCGCACACCCGGAAACCGGTAAAAAAATCGTCGCCAATATTGGCCGCTTTGGCCCCTACGTCAATCACGATGGCAAGTTCAAGTCCATCCCAAAAACTGAAAGCGTGTTCAGCATTACGCTGGAAGGCGCAGTCGCACTGTTGGCGGCTGCCGGGGGCCCGGCACCGCTGGCTGATTTGGGGGCGCACCCTTCAGGCGAGGGGCGTATTGAGGTATTCTCAGGACGTTATGGTCCTTATGTACAACATAGCGGGATCCGCGCCACACTGCCAAAGAGTGTGACGCCGGAAGAGTTAACCGTTGAGCAAGCGCTAGAGTTATTGGCCGAAAAAGCAGCGAAAGACGGCGGCACTAAAACTGGTAAAAAAACGACAGCTAAAAAAGCGCCTGCCAAAAAGACAACAACCAAGACAACCACCAGCAAACGCACAAAAAAAACCGAAGCAGAATAAATAAAGGGAGCTAAGCTCCCTTTATTTATTGTTGGTTGCTGCGATGGCGAGGACTAATGATTCGTCCATAAATGATCAATGTTGTCTACGCCCCAGGCTGCAGCGGACTCATTGCCTACAATCTCATCCATTCCCTTGGATAAATCTAATTCAACCACGGGAATACGCGTTTTGGATTTTGTGGAGAAAAACACCTTCACGACCGGCTTGAGTAAACTGTCAGGCGATTGCCTGACCACGACAGCCAAACGGCCAGACTTCAAAATTACCACAGTCCCCACAGGATAAATACCCAAGCTCTTGACGAAAGCCTTAAAGATGACCGGATCAAAATGCCCGGCCCAACTGGCCATACGTTTGAGTGCCATACCTGGCTCCCAAGCCGGTTTATATGAACGGGTCGACGTAACGGCGTCATACACGTCACAAATAGCGCCCATCTTGGCAAAAATACTAATGCGGTCTCCAGACAGTCGCTTGGGATAGCCGCTTCCGTCCACTTTCTCATGATGATGCAAACAAACATCGAGCGTGACTTCATCGGCAACATTCGCTTTAAGCAACATATCGTAGCCCAACTGCGGATGCTGGCGGACGATATCAAACTCCTGATCAGAGAGTGCGCCAGGTTTATTCAAAATATCCAGCGGAATCGCAGCTTTGCCCATATCATGCATTAATCCGGCCAATCCGGCTTTACGGATCTCTGCATCAGAAAGTTTGAGCTCTTTTGCCAGGGCCGCCATCAGTGCGCATACCGCCACCGAGTGCATATACGTGTAATCATCTACCGTTTTTAGCCGTACAAGACTAATCAGCGCATGCGAATTACGCGTAACAGAGGCAGAAATTTCTTCCACGATGGGCATCACTGCTTCCGCCTCTATTGCTTTACCCAGGCGCAAATCCTGAAACATTGAGTTAATGGCTTTGCGCGAAGAAGCAATGATCTTAACCGCTTGCTCTCGCTCAGCCTCCATCGTGGTCGGGGTGTGTCTATTCGGATCAGGTGAGGCGGGCGGTGGGGAAGGTGCCGGACCATCCAGCTCAAGCATGACCAGCTCCTTATCGGACAAGGCTGGCTGCGGAGGGGGTTCGGACAAAGTTTTTCTGACCTTAGCAATATCCAGGCCTTGGCTGACATCAATCACCACTTCTTGGATGCGGCTGGCAAGAAGCTTCTGCAAGTCTTCCGGGTCCTTGAGCACAAACTTGCTGCGCCAAAATGGATGATCCATCCACGGCCCCTTGAGCTCATGAATGTACATGCCTAGGCGCACGTCCTTCACTTTAATTGTTTTAAGCATCCCGTTTACAACCCCCATACAACTGCTAACAATTTTACAATTGATTCAGGTCAAATAGCCATAAAAAAAGAGGGCAAATGCCCTCTTCAAAATTACTTTTACGTGAATGTTGTTTACAATCCTGCCGCCGCGCGCAGTGCTGCCGCCTTGTCGGTATTTTCCCAGCTGAACTCAGGTTCATCGCGGCCAAAGTGACCATATGCTGCTGTTTTGCTGTAAATAGGTCGCAACAGGTCCAACATTTTGACAATGCCTTTTGGACGCAAGTCAAAATGCTCGCGTACCAATTGTGTCAGACGTTCATCAGACACCTTGCCGGTACCATAGGTCTCGACCATGATAGAGGTCGGTTGCGCCACGCCAATCGCATAGCTCACCTGTACCAGACACTTATCTGCCAAACCTGCAGCCACAATGTTTTTGGCGACATAACGACCTGCATAAGCGGCTGATCGGTCGACTTTGGAAGGATCTTTGCCTGAGAATGCGCCGCCACCATGGGGTGCAGCACCACCATAGGTATCCACAATAATTTTTCGGCCAGTGAGGCCGCAATCACCTTGCGGACCGCCTATGACAAAACGACCGGTCGGATTGACCAGATACTTGATCTCGCCTTTGATCAATTCTGCGGGCAAGGTCGGTTTGATAATTTCTTCAATGACAGCTTCACGAATGGCTTCTAAAGTCATCTCAGGGGCATGTTGGGTAGACACCAGCACGGTGTCAATTTTATGCGGTTTGCCATCGACATACTGGATTGTGACTTGTGATTTGGCATCTGGACGCAGCCAAGGCAAACGGCCATCTTTACGCAGTTGCGATTGACGCTCCATGACACGGTGGCTCAACCAGATGGGCAAAGGCATCAGTTGTGGCGTTTCGTTCACGGCATAGCCAAACATCAGACCCTGATCACCCGCGCCCTGATCCAGAGGATCATCATTGGCGTTATCGACGCCTTGCGCAATGTCCGGGGACTGTTTGTCATAAGCCACCAGTACCGCGCAACCTTTGTAGTCAATGCCGTAATCCGTATTGTCGTAGCCGATGCGTTTCACCGTATCGCGCGCGACTTTGATGTAATCAACATTGGCTGTCGTCGTAATCTCACCGGCCAACACAATCAGGCCGGTATTTGCCAGAGTTTCCGCCGCCACACGTGCTGTCGGATCTTGGGCGAGAATGGCATCGAGAATGCTGTCAGAAACTTGATCGGCCAGTTTGTCAGGATGACCTTCGGAAACGGATTCCGAAGTAAAAAGATATTCACTCATGTTTGACGCCTTGAAAAGTATAAAGAGTTGATAAAAGCGATCGACTAAAGGCTAAAGCCGACCGCAAAATTGGGAACGAAGATTCTACCCGAGTTTAACGGCAACAAGGAATAAATATGCGGACCATGGATGCCTTCAACGGCGTGATAAGGTATTATCTTGAGCTATGAAATTAAGATTCACCAAAATGCAGGGCGCCGGCAATGACTTTGTCGTCATTGATGCGACTCGCGCCCCAGTCAACCTCTCCCATGCCCAAATCCAGCACATCGCCAACCGCTATTTTGGCGTGGGTTGCGACCAGTTATTGATGGTCGAGTCGACGACCACGCCTGACGTGGACTTTCGTTACCGCATTTTTAATGCAGATGGTGGCGAAGTTGAGCAATGCGGCAATGGGGCCAGGTGTTTTGTGCGATTTGTCGTGGATAAAGGGCTCACAGACAAACACGAAATCAAAGTCGAAACCGCCAGTGGCGTGATTACGCTCAAATTACAAGAAGACGGACAAGTCACCGTGAATATGGGCGCGCCTCGTTTTACACCCGCGCAGATCCCTTTTGAGGCTGAGCAACAAGCAACCACTTATGAATTGCCATTGGCGAGCGAAACCATCACAGTCAGCGCAGTATCCATGGGCAACCCACATGCAGTCATGCTGGTAGACAATGTGCATACGGCCGAAGTCGCCAGCCTTGGTCCGCAAATAGAATCGCATCCTCAATTTCCGCAACGCGTGAATGCTGGTTTTATGCAGGTCCTGAACGAGCATGAGATCAATTTGCGTGTCTATGAACGCGGCAGTGGTGAAACGCTGGCTTGCGGCACTGGCGCATGCGCGGCAGCCGTCAGTGGCATCCAACTGGGTACACTACAAAGCCCGATCAAAGTCCATACCCGTGGCGGCATCCTCACCATCCAATGGGCAGGCGGAGAGTCGCCCGTCTTGATGACCGGGCCGGCAGAGATTGTATTTGACGGCGAAATTGAAATTTAAAACAAAGAACTTAAGATAAAGAACAGCAGTATCATGGAAGAAAGCATCAACGAAAACGACATCAAGCATTACCTCAAAGCACACCCTGACTTCTTTGAGCGTCATGCCCACTTACTGGCAGAGCTGTTCCTGCCCAGCCCACATGGCAAAGGCACCATTTCACTGGCAGAACGTCAGCAAATCGCCCAGCGCGACAAAATCCGCGTGCTGGAATCCAGATTCACCGAGCTGATTCTGACCGCAGAAGAAAACGAAACCACCGCCAACAAGGTGCACGAGCTAACTTTAGGCTTGCTGTATGCCAAAGACGTGCCAGCCTTGCATGCGCATCTGGTCGAGTTTTTGTCCAGCCAGTTTCAGTTGCCAAATACGCAACTCAAACTATGGGCCAATGACGCCCATGCGCCAGACAGCCTGTTTATTGCGGCAGAAGACTCGCTCAAAAACTGGGCCAAAGACTTGAGTCAACCTTACTGTGGCACGCTGCCGACCATGGATATTGCTGGCTGGTTTAGTGAAACCCCGGCTTCGCTGGCCGTGATTCCGATGCGCTACCAGGAAGTGACGTTTGGTTTGATGGCCATCCCCAGCGAGCAACGCAGCCGCTTTTATGCGGGCATGGGCACCCTGTTCCTTAACCGCATTGGTGAACTGGTCAGCGCCTCGCTGGCACGCTATATCGTATGAAAGCCCCCGCTGAGGTTTCCGCCAAGAGGGATTTTCTTGCGGCAATTGTCAGCGTAAATCAACCATGGCAACGCGGCCAGATTGCCGCGTTGGCTGTGACCCAGCGTCCGCATGAACAAGCATGGTCACTCCAACTGCGGCGGGCACTGGCTGCCGCTGACTCATCGTTAAAGTCCTGCGGATACTCGCATGCATGAATTGCTAGATGACTACCTCGATTTTCTGCATTTCGAGCGTGGTCTCAGTGAACACACCCGCAACAACTACCAGCGTGACCTCGAACAACTGCTGGCGCAACACGGGAACGCGCTGCAATCGATCACCCCGCAACACATCCGTCGAAGCATCGCCACCCTGCATAGCCAAGGCCTGAGTGGCCGCAGCATCGCGCGCATGCTCTCCAGCTGGCGCGGCTTCTTCCGTTATCTGGTCCTGCATCACCAATTCCCCTCCAATCCGGTCATCGGCTTGCGCGCACCCAAAGCCGCCAAAACGCTGCCACATGCCTTATCCATCGAGCAAACCATCAAACTGGTTGAACTGGAGGGCGATACCGCCATCGTTGTGCGCGACCGCGCCATGCTGGAACTGTTCTACTCCTCAGGCTTGCGACTGAGCGAACTGGTCGGCCTCAATCTGGACCGGCTGGATTTAAACGAAGGCATGGTCACCGTCACCGGCAAAGGCAATAAAACACGGATGGTCCCGCTGGGGAGCAAAGCCGTTGCTGCACTGAAGGCCTGGTTGGCCCAGCGACCACTGTGGCTGCTCAAACAGCCACAGCAACCCGCGGTCTTCATTAGCCAGCAAGGCCGCCGCCTCAATGGTCGCAGCATCCAAAAGCGCATTAGTGACTGGGCCATCAAGCAGGGCCTGCATAACCATGTGCATCCTCATATGCTGCGTCACAGCTTTGCCAGTCACGTACTCCAAAGTAGCGGTGACTTACGTGCCGTACAAGAAATGCTTGGGCACGCCAATATCAGCACCACCCAGGTGTATACACATCTGGATTTTCAGCATTTGAGCAAAGTGTATGACGCTGCACACCCGCGTGCCAAAAAAAAATAAATGGCTGAATCAATGGCCTAGCCTTTACCCTAGTCCTCACATGGTTTTGCAAGTGCATAAATTGTGGCAAAATAACCCTACTAAATTGGTAAACTTTCTACCAGTCTCGTGACTCTAAAGTCACATCGCCTGCGTTTAGTCATGACAGGCAGTTATTTCAATCAAACCTAAAAAAGGAAATTCCATGGAACACGTCTTACCAGCATTGCCTTTTGCAAAAAATGCATTAGCCCCACACATGTCTGAAGAAACTTTTGACTATCACTATGGCAAACACCACCAAGCCTACGTGACCAACCTCAACAACCTGATCAAAGGCACCGAGTTTGAAAATGCCAGCCTGGAAGAGATTGTAAAAAAATCTTCTGCTGGCATCTACAACAACTCTGCACAAATCTGGAACCATACCTTCTTCTGGAACTGCCTGTCTCCAAACGGTGGCGGTGAGCCAACCGGTGCATTGGCTGCAGCCATCAATGCCAAATGGGGCTCTTATGAAGAGTTCAAAAAAGCCTTCCAAGCTTCAGCAGTCGGCAATTTCGGTTCTGGCTGGACCTGGTTGGTGAAAAAAGCTGACGGCTCTGTAGACATCGTTAACATGGGCGCCGCGGGCACCCCATTGACCACAGGCGACACTGCATTGTTGACCATCGACGTTTGGGAACACGCCTACTACATCGACCACCGCAATGCCCGTCCTAAATTCGTTGAAACATTCCTCAATCACCTGGTTAACTGGGAATTTGCAGCAAAAAACTTTGCTTAATTCGCAGAGTCGTTATTTAATGATAAAAAATACGTAATCCGTATAAAAAATACGTAATCTTTTAAACACACTGTTTTAAAAAATACGTAATCCTAAGCCTCGATTTTCGAGGCTTTTTTTATGTATTCATTTTTGACTTGAAATCTGATGGCTCATTTGAATCTCCTAAATGAACCCGTGACTACACCCGTGATTTCAAACTCCATCTGATTTGTGATTAAGATAGGTGCATATTTACCTGAAGAGTTTTCTGGTAGAAGTTTAGGTAAGCCGTTGGGCTGTTTGGATAGAGTTTTGACGGTGAACTCACCATCAACCATCACAAGTACGATATCTCCCAATGAAGCTTGCTTGCCTTTAACGACGATAGCTTTATCACCAGGCATCAGACCGACTTCAATCATAGACTCACCCTGAATTGTGACAATAAATGTGTTTTCCGCTTCATCGATCATGAAGCCACTCACGTCGATAAAGCCCTCTAAGTGTTCATCCGCTGGAGACGGTAAGCCAGCTGGCACTTTAGATTCAAAAGCTGGCAGTTCTATAGGCGGAGAAGCCATCTTTGGACGAGTAATCAAGCCAACCGAGTCTAAGCTGTCCTTGATTTGGCTGAGTCGTAATTTTTTTGCGTGTGCTTTTACAAGGTCCCCCACCACTTCCTTCTGACTTTTAAAGATGCGGACAACCGTGGTCTCCTCCATATTGATACGGAATCCGACCTTACGGCCAGCACCTGGCCGTTTACCACCTTTCCTATTTAACTTTTCATCGCTCATTGATTAATTGTAACACTTAATCAATTTGATGTAAGCTTGCGACTGATCGCTAATACAAAAAAGTAATCGGCGGATTTTGCAACACAAGTATATAATATGTATATACAAATAATTTACATATAAAATATTTTGTATTGTAAATTGCTATACATTTTGTACAATTCAGATATGGCTAAACCCAAACAAAAGCTAAAGACTGTGCAGGTATCAATGCGTATGGAACCGTCCATCAAGGAAGTTGCAGACCGTGTAGCAAAAATTGAGCACAGAAACTTTTCCAACCTCATTGAGAAGTTGGTGCTTGATCATGGAAAAACTCTAGGTATAGAGCCAGACAACAAAGTTAGCAGGAGTGCAAAAAATGAAGCGGAAACAACCTAAGCAAGCTACGCCTGAAACGGAAAACGAGGCAGCGATTGTTCAAGTGCCGTCGAATGAAATTCATTTCTATCGTTCAAATGAAAAACCTTATGGGCCACTGAGTAATCTGTACAGATGTTCTGTTATGTTTGAGGGCATCATTTTCCCGACCTCAGAGCATGCATACCAAGCTGGTAAAGCCAGGAAGCCGGAAGTGCGCGATTGGTTACTCGCGGCCCCAAGTCCCGCATTGGTGGCAATGGCTGCCCATGGACTGTATGTGTGGGATGTGCACCCAGACTGGTCAAAAACAAAGTTTGACCGTATGAGGGGTGTTTTGTATGCCAAATTTACCCAGCATCCTAAACTCAAGGAGTTATTGCTTTCAACTGGCGATAAACGATTAGTAGAAGCAGCGACCGTAGATAATGCGGTGAACAGACTGTGGGGCGAGGTAGACGGCAAAGGCAAGAACATGCTCGGCGTGCTTTTAATGGAACTTAGAGATAAACTGCGCACTGAAAATATGGCAGTTGCATCCACCCAAATACAACAACCAGTTGCAACAACCCAGGGACAACGTGAACAGCAATATGCAGCTGTATAAGCTGCAATAAGGAAATGAATGACGCCTAGCCACTACGAAGAAGAGCTCTCAAAGCTTCGTGACACTTACACGCAGGCATTGTCCTCTGACATAGACGCACTAAAAGTAGCAATCGCAGGGGTAAGTGAATCCAGTATTATAGGTGTTGGCTCAGGTGGTTCCTACACAGTCGCTTCCCTGTTGTGTAGCTTGCACGAAGCATATACTGGTCGAGTATCACGACCGTCCACTCCACTGGAACTCATCTGCAACCCTAACCTGGCATCCGCCAGCCCAGTTTTTTTAATCTCAGCTGAAGGTAAGAATCCGGATATTTGTGAGGCTCTGGACAGAGCACGCCGTCAAAGCGCTAGAACGGTCCATGTATTGGTCAACCGGGAAAATTGCCCATTAGTTAAGAAAGCTGAAGAACTATTTGAAGTAAAGCGGCATGTCTTCGACCTACCTTACAAAGACGGTTATCTAGCCACCAATAGCCTACTGTATGACGCCATTCTGATTGCGCGTGCGTACAGTGAACTAGATGGCGTCCAGTCTCCGTTCCCTCAGTCATTTGATGATCTGAAGATTGGCGATAAAAGCATCATCGAATGGGCAGCCAGCATTGGAGACTTTGCTCAGCATGCAATCAAGGCAGGCGCAGTATTTGTCACCTATTCGCCCATACTAAAAGCAGTCGCAGCGGACCTGGAATCAAAATTGGCAGAAGCAGCATTACTGCACTGCCAGTTGGCGGATCTTAGGTCTTTTGCGCATGGTCGCCACTTGTGGCTGGCTGAACGCCCAGACGATTGCGTAATCTTGGCGCTCATCGACCCCTCACTTGAAGCGCTATGGTCACATACAACATCACTAATTCCCAAACCAGATAGTTGCCTTGCAGTGAATGTGGGCGGTTCGGCACCCGTGGATTTGGTCAAAGGTATTGTGACAGGAATGTACCTGGTGTCAGTCATCGCTAAATTGCTAGGTAAAGATCCTGCAAAACCAGTGGTGCAAAAATTCGGCCGGGACTTGTACTACGCAGACGTGAATAACTTGGTCGGCAAACCCGATGATGAAAACAATTTTGGGGTTCACTCAAAAGCAGAAGTATTGGGTGCACACTGGCCTGCAAAAACACAACGGGTTGCCATCACTCGCGCCATGGAAGCAGCCCGCGATGACATGCTGCAACAGCAGTTCAAAGCGATTATCTTTGATTACGATGGCACCCTTTGTCCCTCACAGCGCAAAGAAATCGCTCCCTCACGGGAAATCGCTGATCACATAATCGCATTAGTGAGAGCGGGTGTCGTTGTGGGAGTGGCATCTGGTCGTGGAGGCTCTATGCAAGATGCTCTCAAGGAGGTCATCCCTGAAGAGCTATGGCCTGAGATTCATTTGGGACTGTATAACGGTGGCCGCAGGACAAGACTCAATGGGGAGGTTCCCAAAGAGACAGCGTCCAGCGAATTTATCAGTCATGTCACGCGTATTGTCAGACGCCTGCAGTCCCTGGGTGCGCCAATTGTAGATATTCGATCCACGCCACCTTATCAGGTCAGTGTCCGTTTCCGTGAAGGGATTGCGACTGAACCGATGTGGTTTGTGCTGGCGGATGCTCTCCGTGAAGCAGGGCTTGACTTATATCGTATGGTCAGAAGCAAGCATTCGATTGATGTTCTTGAAGAGAAAGTAAATAAATCCTTATTGCTTGCCGACATAATCCAACAAAATAAGATAGAACCATATAAAATCTTAACAATGGGAGATCAGGGCGCTTGGCCTGGGAACGATGCTTCACTTCTCGAGCATAGATATTCGTTAAGTGTAGATATCCCATCAAGAAGGATGGATCGCGGCTGGAAATTTGCGCCAGATCATAAGCGTTATGTAGACGCAACCCTTTGGTATTTAAGTCACATCAGAATTGAGAACAACACTTTTAGAATTGATATATAAAACTAACTTACAAAAGCAATAAATATGAAAGACATTAATGCGCGGTCGTTATTGGTCAAAGTCATGGGTTGGAATAGCCAAGACGACTATTTAAGCCATGTCCCTGAATTATTATTGCTAGCAAATCAGAAGTACGACTTCTACCAGCGCTTTGGGCCTGGACAACGCTTCATAGAAAGCCTGGCCTTATGGCTTCAGCAATTCGATCCTCAAGACCGACAACAAGCCCTTGAATTAGTCAGAAGCAAACTTGTATTTGTCTCAGACGAAGAGTTCTCACACTTAGTACAAACCTCCTATCCTGACTGGATAGTACAAGAGCGCGTGCGGTTAGTCGCTGAAGAGTCTGGTATCCCGGACTATCAGGTAACCAAAATTTCTAAAACTGATAGGTTCAAGGAATTAGGCCTCAAGAGTTTATACCTGGGATTGAGTGATGGCGCACGCACCAACGAAGTTCGGCGTTCCAGTGAGGGTCAAATCGGTAACGAGCAAATCTGGCAGGCGTATGAGCTGAGTGACGAAAAAGCAGATGACATGGTCGAGGAATTAGCCGGCGCATTGAAAAAAAATGGGTTTACCAATAGTAAACCCCGGTTCAATCTGATCTGGCTGCTTGATGATTTCTCCGGAAGTGGCAACACATACATTCGCTTTGCAGATAACAAGTTCAAGGGCAAAATCAAAAAGATATATGAGCGGCTGACCCGTGGCGATTTGATTGATACGAACCACTATGAAATCTTCCTGCTTCTGTATATCGCTACTAGGCAAGCCCTTAATCACATAGAATACTGGTCTGAGCGGTTTACGTCTGAAAACGGATTTAAACCACTCAAAATTAAAGTGCTGCATATCATCGAAGAAAACACCTCATTATTATCAGCTTCCAATGCTAGTTTCCATGCACTGTTGGCCGAAGATAAATACTATGATCATGCCTACTTTGATAAGAACATCGAGGTTGGTGGTACGCTCGATGCGAAATACGGCTTTGCAAATTGTGCTTTGCCAATAGTGCTGTCACACAACACACCAAACAATTCAGTTTATATGCTGTGGGGGCCAGAGACATCTGATAAATTTCAGGGCCTATTCCCCAGGGCAAGTCGTCACCGAGAGTTTTAATGGCTGTATCCGGAAATCCATTCAAAGAAAGAGCGACCGAGCGAACTGCTTCGGACGATGCTTTTGTACGTATTTTCTCCCCCAAGATTTTAGAAAATTTAACCGAAGACGAATTCAAAGGTGGTGTACACCTGTTCGTCAGTCCGCCTGGAGGTGGGAAAACCACGCTTTGCAGGGCATTTACCCCGTCTGTTCTAAACTCATTCTGGAAAGCCAAAGACTTTCCTGACATGAAAGAATCTGCCAACGTATTAATTGAACTGGGCGTATTGGACGTTAATGAGGGCCCTAAACTGCTGGGAGTACAGTTAACCTGTTTGAGCGGATATGCTGATTTACCCACTGATGTTACTATCCAGCATGATGGGCTTTTCAGAGCACTAATGAACTGCCGTATTGTATTACGCGCTTTGCGAAGTCTGATGACTGTATTGAAGGTCAACTCCATTGATCAGCTCTCCAACATTACCTTAGTATATCCAGGCGAGTTACAGGAACTCTCCGCCATTCCTAAAGAAAGTTCACCCATCATATTAGCTGAGTGGGCAGAGAAATGTGAAAGAGAAGTCTATTCACACCTGGATGCTTTGAATGAGACCGATGCCACCGGAAAAATGCCTGCCCATGTGCGCTTTGAAGGCGTTCTCTGGTTACAAGGGGTTAAATTTATCCAGGATGGTACCGAGCTAATTCCACGCCGTTTACTCATGGTCGATGACTTGCAGGCACTTCGGCGCAAGCAACGAGACTTGCTAATCAGGGAATTGATGGATATGCGGCCTAAAGAACCAATATGGCTTGCGCAACGTACATCGGCTTTAAATGATACGGAGGTACTTTCCGCAGGCGCTAGGGAAGACAGGGACATCAGTATTCATTCAATTGACTCTCTTCTCAAAGGCAGGAATGGTTTTCCGTCATTTGCACAAAACGTGTTAGAACGCCGTTTTGAGACACAAACACTCTTTCCAGGTGCCAAGTTTGAGCAATTTTTGGAAAGCAACATTCCCCTCAAGGAATTAAAAGAGCCCTTCAATAAAGCGACAGAAAGTTTTAAAAAGAGTGTCGCTCGCATCAAGAATGTCAGTCAGTATCAGGAATGGATTGCTAAGGCAGAAAGTGTCTTTAACAAAAATACCCCGGTGCTTGAAGATATACGTACCCTGTATTCAACCAGGATTTTAATCTCACGAAATGAGAACAGCCGACAACTGTCTTTCATTCCGCTAGCGGCTGAAGAAATTGAAGAACGGGACAGCTCTGCATTGCAGGGAGCAGCAGACCTGTTTGCACATTATGAATCCAATCTGCCTTACTACTTCAGTATGGACACTCTGTGTGCAATGGCGACTAACAATATTGAAGAACTGATCGGCTTGGCTTCCAGACTTTATGACGGCATAGAAGCAAATCAGATGCTCAGGAGAACTGATCCTTCGCTGACCGTGATTGAGCAACAGAAGCTTTTTATAGAAGCTGCCCGTAAGAAGCGCGAGTTCATTCCGCGATCACATGCAGAAGGCACCCGTGCCCAATCATTGATCGATTCAATCGGTAGTTTCTGTACGGAAAAAACCATCTTGCCGAATGCACCTTATGCGCCTGGCGTCACCGGTATTCGCCTGTCGTTTTCAGAGCTAGACCGGTTGATGAACCCTCAAGGCGGCGCAGTGGATCAAATGAAAATGCTCAGAAGAGTATTGACTGAATGTGTCGCTGATAATCTTTTGTTTATCAAGCCAAGCCAAGCCACCACAGGCAGAGAAGGCGGACAAGTGTTCTACCTGAATAGAACATTGTGCGTGCATTATGGATTGCCATTAGCATTAGGTGGCTGGCAGGACATAAAAGTCAATCAGCTTATCGAGTGGGCACAAAAAGGTAGAAAACACTCTAGTAAAAGCCTTGAACTATGACTCAGATGATCTGGCAACAATATGTGTATAGACGGGGTAATGAAGTTCCGGAGTTATGGGACTCCCTGTTCAAAAAAAGAAAACCTAAGCTGCTATACATAGCAGGACAAGGCTTTGATGTCAGGGTCATCAAAGTTATGGAAAAATTTCTTTCAACACTAGATGAAGTGGGGATCGAAGTTGAAAATGCCAAATTATTGCTGATTGAAGTCAATGGCTATGAACTCAGTGATGAACTAAAGAAGCAAACTGAAGAGAACGGCAAGCAGCTTGAAGCGCTTTTCAGCTCAATTGGCAGCATCTCCAGACTGCCCATCGGCGCCCCTGAATCATCCGACGATGATGAGGAAAACGATGCCACGGCGACGCAGATACTGACTGCTGGCGTCCGTAGTGTAATTGCACAAATTGATCAGTACACAGACATCATTCTGGATGTCAGCTCACTTCCAAGAGTTGTTTACCTCAGCCTACTGGTGGGGATATTGGGTAAGTTAATCCCTGATAAAAACAAGCCTGATGCGTTGTATGCCAATGGAATCAACTTTCAGGTTCTGGTGGGTGAAGACCCCAATCTCGACGGGCAAATCAAGTCTGAGGACCCAAGTAACGAATTCATTAATATTCCTGGATTCTCCAGCGCTCTAAACCTTGAGAGTGCAAGGGACTGGCCGTTTGTCTGGTTCCCTGTCTTGGGTGAGAACAGATCTGGCCAACTGGACAAAATCATCTCAGAAAAAGTACAGGGTAATGCTGAGGTATGCCCGGTGCTACCGCATCCATCCAAAAACCCCAGACGCGCAGATAGTTTGATCCTTGAGTATAGAGAGACGCTATTTGAAAGAATGGGTGTTGCTACCACCAATGTTATGTACACACATGAGGCGCATCCGTTTGAAACATACCGGCAAATGTTCAAGGCGATGGAACGTTACCGCATCAGTTTTCAATTACTGGGGGGATGCAGGCTGGTAGTGACACCTCTTTCCAGCAAGTTGATGACCTTGGGTGTTGGCCTTGCTTGTTTCAATATGAAGCCTCAAGGCCAAGATGAAAATCATGTTCTGGCAATTCCTTACTCCGAGCCGCACCGCTACAGCGTGACTGGTGCAGAGCTAAAGGCATCCAAACCGGAAATCTTTTCCCTGCTGCTCACCGGCAGCGCTTATGAAGCATGATGGCTATGGTATTCACAGATTTACCACCACTTGAAACTGTCTTCGATTGGATCGAGTTACATAAAACCACGGTAGATCTGCTCAAATGGGCAATGCTTTTACTCGTCGCCTGGATAGCAGGCGTGTTCAAATTTCTACGGATGAGGTTGCGTAGACCAAGCATCGCTATCGTGGAAGATACTAGTCGTTGCCTGATTGAAGAGTTGAGCCAGTTAAACGGGTACAGCGATGTGCTGAGAGCTACGTTGCTGGTAGAGGTTGGTGTATTGAATCCCACCAATGAGCGTATCAATGTCAAAGGCTTCACACTTGCTGTTGCTCGTAGAAGATACTTTAAGCGTTGGAAACGTGAGCAGATAGCCTTATCTCTTCCAAGTCGCCCCAGATTTCAGACAGGCAGTGGAATGAAAATTTCACAAAACTGGTTCTCGAAGTTCCCTGATGAGTATCAAGAGGCGACCATTACCAGTGTGATTGAACCGAAAGAATTTCCATCAGGCTATTTATTGTTCGTTTTAGCAGCTACCGGCAACGCCAAGCCCAAAATTGAAGATGGGCACGTATTCGTAAAGGCTAGGGTTAATTTAACCACTGGAGAATCATTCAGGGTGTCTGGGAAAATTAAGATAGTCCTCGATTCAGATCTGTTTGAAAGCTGGTTGCCTGGTATTAATGATCATATCAGTCACGATTCTGTCCTTGGCTCATCAATTGAATGAAAAAGGCATCTGCGCCAAGAATGCATGCCAGAGTAATTGCCACCACTGCAACTGCATGTTTTACCACATGCATCATGCTTGTGAAATGTAAAACAAATTAAATTCCACGTGTATTACGGAAGATGATTTTGCTTCCCAAAATTGCCATTTTCAGACCCCATAAATGACTGAAAAAATCTCCCCAAATTTCTTTGACTATCAATGAAAAAATGGGATTGAAATTTGAGCAAAATTTGGCTGAAAAAATCAGTCATTTTTTGTCGAAAATTTAACTGATTCTAAGTAAATGTTAGCCCGGCCAGGTGTTTTCTAAATCGGTTATTTCGATTAGTATTTTTTTATGACTCCGTTCTCCATCGCCCTTAAAGAAATACGCTCAAGCAGAGATTTGAAGCAAAGAAAGTGCGCCGAAATTATTGGGTGGGAACCGAGTTACCTAAGTTCACTGGAAACAGGATATAGACCACCGCCACAAACTAAGGGTATTAATCACCTGGTAAAAAAACTAGGCTTGAGTATAGAAGAAGCCCAGATGATACGTGAGGCCGCTGACCGCTCTAGAGAGGTCCTGAAAATTCCCCGGCAAATTGACCTTAAAAAAAGAGAAGCGTTACTCAGGTTTGCTGAATACCTCCCGAGAATGACACAAGATGAGCTTGCCATTATCAGTCTCACTTTGAACATCTCAGCCAAGACACAGTGGGAGGAACACAAAATGTAAAAAGGCGAACCCTTGGGAGGCCCGCCTTTTTGGGAACAGATATCTGTCGCCGTGCAAAGCCAGTATCTTAGTTTTCCGATCAGCCGTCAAGCCCATCCCACACTCATCAATCGATAGAACAGCCGTTTTTACACGTCTGATGGTTAAGTTTTGCCAGCATTTCTATCTCCATAAAAAACAATAAATATCCTGTAATGCCATGAGCGATGCGCCTTGGCCGAGATTTGACGATGATGAATATTGAAGCCCACTGCTTCTCTTTGATCACTCTGGAAAAGTTTTTAATAGCTTTGAGAGGGATATCAGGGGAGCGCTATGCCTAGACCAAAAATTAAATGGGACTATTTGGCGAAAAAGATTGCGGACAAAGAAGGAACAGGCTTTGGAAATGATTATCGGCCATGGATCAAACTGGAGCGATGGAATACTTCGAAAGTATCTACGCAGTGCACGAAGTCCATTCCACCATTGTCAAGAGCATCGCATTTCCTAAGTTTGAGTGAATACAATTTGGCACTTGCATTTGCATGGGCTGGCGCGGAAATACGGGAGCAATTTCCGATTTGGCCGTGGGACCATCCGCATCCAGAGTGTGGTCGAAACGTTGCCATAGATCGCTTTCTTCCCCATGCCATGGGCACAAATAACATATGCGAAGTGATAGGGATCACTCCTGGCGTATATCCGGGGACAAACATCCCCTTCATCTGGAGCATGGACATGTGCCTACATCTGCCCTGGGTGAAAGATCCGCTTAAGTCGAGTGCAATGATCTCTGTTAAACCTGTCAGTCAGGTCAGCACAGATCAGGGGATTTCATTAAGTAGAGTGAGTGAAAAACTGGAAATTGAGCGCAATTACTGCAAAGTTATTGGCATGCATTATATCTGGGGCGACGATGACGCTTTTCCCAAAGCATTATTCGCCAATCTGGACAATTTTCGTGGCAGTGCAGTGATTCCTGTTCATCATCCCGCCAACAGGATCATGCAGGCATTTCTTGATAAGCATGCTCACAAGCTACAGGATGAGGCCATTGAGTTCACCCAACTCGTGCTCCAGCAAGACTACAAGTGCAATCAAGATACCAGCACTCTAATCCAAAATCATCTTCTCTGGCATCAAGTCATAGACGTCAATCTTGCGGAAACCCTGGTAGCCAGACGTATACCTAAAGCTGGTGGCCGAGAATTGATAGCCAAGATTCGTAGAATTCTGGAGGGCCATCACGGTGAAGAATAAACACAATATCTTTCCTGGCATGGCGATCAGCCCCGTTAATCAGTCGAGTAAGCTCATCAAGGGGCTAATGCGCATATTAATGCTTAATCTCGAATCTGGGACTGTGATTTGTATCCAGGCAACCCCACAGCAGAGACATAACCGTAATTACTACTTGCAACCAATAATAATTACCGTAGCAGCAATAAATGATGAAATTGATCAGAACAACATTGCTCTTCACCATCTTGGAATTAAAAGCCGAGCTGATGTTCTTTTGTCTGATGAGGAGCTGGATAGGAAATATGGTAGTAGTCCATGCCCTGCGGTCGTTGCCAGACGGGAGAGACTGGTTATTCTCAACGCGTTAGTCCCTGAAGGGATGGACTACTCTGTACTGCTAGACCCTCAACTGAGGAATGAGATTGTAGCGAATTACCTCACCAAGCATGGCAAAACACAAAATCAAAAGCAAGCTAAAGCAGCCGTTGTTCAGCTCATTTACCAATTTTTTGCCGAGGGCAGTACCCCCAATGCCCTGACACCATACTTCAGTCAAAGAGGCGGTAGAGGTAAGGAGAAAAAGCAAACAAAGAAATCTGGCGCACGCAATTCCCCTACAAAAAATGGCATCAAAGGTGTTGAAGGCTTCGTCATGACGCAAAGAGACAAAGAGATTTGTGGCTATTGCATGAAACACTATGCCCATGGCAAGAACTCTATAAATAAGGCATTGAGTGATATGTGGCGTCACTTTTATTCAACCCCGGTCCAGTCACCTAATGGACAGGTGACACCTGAACTCTATCCAAAATTCTTGCGACCTACAAAGTCTCAATTCGAAAGATGGGGGCAAAAATATAGTGGCCTGAACTTAATGACAAGGCATTTGAATTCACAACAATTGGCTCGGTTTGACCGCGCTTTACTTGGTACGGCTCAAGATGGCATCGTCGCTGTCGGACAAGTTGCCTCTATCGACTCGACATCCACTGATGTGCATTTTGTTTCTATGTTGAATCGACAGACGCGGATTGGCTTGATGAACAGGATACTCGTTGTAGACAGCTTGTATGGCTACATTGCAGGTTTCTACATGGGTACTGAGGCTTCTAGTACGGAGACTGTCAAACTTGCTATTTTGCATGCCGGTTCAGAGAAGTCAGACTGGCTGAAGTGGTTGGGACTTGAAGATGAAATTCCTTCTGAAGATTGGCTTGGGTTGAAATTTGACACGTTCAATGCAGATAACACCGAAGCCAGAACAATGGAAATTATAGACTCAATCACCGCACTTAATGGTGGTATGAGATATGTACCGGTTGCAAGATCCGACTTAAACTCTATAGTGGAGACTGCCCATCACTCGTTACACAGATCAGTAGACCACAAGGAACCAGGCACTACACGTGGCAAAAAAACGGATCGAGGGGATATAAAGCCTGAGTTAGAAGCGCGCATTACAATCATTGAGGGGATCAGGGACATTGCACGTGCAATACATGTTCATAACACCAAATCGTTGACCCATATCACCCCAAGTTTGAATATGCGGCAGGAAATACTGGATAAGGGATTGAAGTTGAGCCGGTTGAACCTGACACGCCTAGCCATGCGACAAGGCAGATTTAACAGTAATGGCATCCATTTTGATGACTTTGTCATCAAGTTCTCAATGCCGATTAAAGGCACATTTACAGCCAAGGGCGTAAAACTTCATAACCCTAAGGCCAATCGAAGAGAGTTTATTGGATCCTTACGTTTTGTATCAAATGACCCGATCATGGTGGAGAAATTCACGCGCGCCAAAACGGCCAGGAAAGGTTCGCCCGAAAACTTCGACGCCACCTTCTTTCACAACCCTTATTGCCTGGACAAGATTTTTTACCTGGATGTACAAACGGGTAAGACATACACGCTGTATCAGGTCGCTTGGGAGGAAGACTTCAAGGAATACACGCTGGATGATCACATGGATATGCAAAATCAGGACGCAGTGCGACATCACTTTGAAGACGAGGACAATGAGCAACTGGTCACTGTGTTGGATCATCGTATTGAGGTAACCGGCAACAATGCCAAGAAAGCTTATCAGGCGGATATAGCGGTCAATCCCCCTTTATCTAAATCACAAATTGCCAAGGGTAGGAATGAAAATCGACAAAAGGAAAGGCCGTTGCTGAAGCATGGCATAGTGATCCCTGTCGAAGCACTAGCAGATGTTGCTCCAGAAACTATGCCTTTGCCAGAGGTGGTTGCCAATCAACCACCTCTGATTAATCAGACACCACCTGTGTTGAATCCGTCACAGCGGTTGGATAGGGATTTTTCCAGTCGTAAGATGCGCAACCTCCTTAATGCCATTATTGCGGAGGATGATTAATGTTTGGTGAACCTAATCCGCTATTGGACCTTGTGCCCATGTTCAATGATCCGAAAGATCTCCATGCGGCACTGACCCATAATCCATTGAAGGATGTGGATGTTTCCAAATTGAATTTCATGCAAAAAAAGATACTCCTGGCAACGCCTCAAGTCATGCTCAAACCTACCACGCAAACTCTGATGGCTGCCCTGACTTGGTATTCAATGATGGTAGGTAGTTTGAGCAACCGTAACCCGTTGCGAGCAGAAAATCGCCGACTGTACTGGGAAGCGCTCAATGCAGACCCTAACAGAGACAAGCCATTCGAAAAGCCTCTTTTGACTGGTATTTCAGCCAATGTGTTCAAGGGGCCTGCCGGCACAGGAAAAACAGTCACATATCAACATTTTTCCAATTGTTTCCAGCAGGTCATTGAACATGGTAGAAATGATGCGGCGGGTTGGGTAAGTATCAAGCAACTGGTGTATTTTCATGTTGATATGTCTCATGACGGCAGTAGAAAAGGCTTCCTTACGGCCATATTGATGAAGCTGGATAGCCTGCTTGGTACAGACTATGGCACCACTCTTCCACGCGCACACAAAACTGTCGAAACGCTTGCAGTCGCCACCATACAACGCCTACTCGCACACTTTACCGGGATTATCTTCATCGATGAAATTCAGCTAAGAAATCTGGTTAAAAACAGTAGCGCTGATTTGATGCAAACCTTCTTGCTGTCATTAATCAATAGCGGAATTCCGATAGTGCTCACTGGAAATGAACGCGCCATGGATTGGGTTTCTTACTCGCAGGACATCACCAGGTTATTGATAACCAACCCGATACATGCGCATCCGATAGGCGCGTTAGACGAACCTGGCTGGGAAGCTGACTGGAACGCAATGTGTGACCGGGGTGTCATGAGGTTCTATCTTCTAGACGAACCGGTAGCAAATCCTGCTGCTTGCTCTGAAATGCTCTATCGCTGCAGTGGGGGTGTGGCCCGACTTGCGCACTCACTCTGGACCCAAGCCCAATCGCACTGCTTGATTACGGCAAAGCCAATGGTAGCCCCAGAAGATATAGAGGCGGTCTTCAACAGCATTCACTACGACTCCATCAGGAATTTCGTCAATGGCTTCCATTTCAAGAATGCTGATCTTTTAACGCTGTATCCGGATGTAGATTCGAATTTTTACAGGCGTCACTGGCAACCGAGCCTGATGCCATCAGACTCGCACATAGATACGATAACAGCAGTTGAACCCCCAACGACTAAAAAGAAGCCGCCTAGAACCCTCAGTGAACAATCTAAATTCAAAAGTCAGGAGACGCGTAAGAAGACGACTCAGGCGCATGCAGCCCATTTGAAGCGTACGCTATCGCCCGATGATATGCGCCGTGAAGGACATGTCCAGAATAACCTGAACCAGCTGATGAAGCTCAAGGACGCGGCAGAGTCATGAAATCGAATTCATTGATACTTCCCAGTCTTCACAAAGACATGACCTTCTTCTCGTGGATGAGCACAACGCAGGTTCTCAATGGAGCGATATCTGGATACAGGCTCAGTCAGGTGCTCATGCAAAATGGTTCTGCCGGTTGTCGCTTAGATTTCCCCTCACACCTCGATGCATTTTGCCGTTCAACGTCTTATGCTTTTGGTCATCCAGAGGATATCGCACTCGGACATACCTCCCTGCCATACTTTCTTGCTTTCCGCCGACAGTCTCTTACTGGAGAATGCATTCAGGTTATGCAGGGTGATTCCGTTGAAACCCTTAAATTCAAACTAGGGATTGCGCCAGCCCATTACAGGGACTCTTCAGATTTGAAGTTCTGCCCGGCGTGTAGGGATGAAGATATGGATACCCTGGGCTATTCGTATTGGCATCGAGAACATCAGCTACCTAGCGCGCATCTATGTCACAAGCATTCTACTGGGCTTTGGACGATTCCCTTCAGGTCTGTCGGACTTCAAAAAAATGCTTTCATCGTGCCCTCTCGTGCGGTAATCGAACAAGCCATCTCTCCATTGAATAAAGCCAGTGTGTTAAAAGCAATTACAGACATCTCAAACCATTTGTTGGTTGATCAGTTACCTGGTGGTTTTGATGCTCTGCAACTGCATTTCACATATCAACATGGATTGAGGGAACAGGGTTTACTGACCAAGGCTGGACGCATCAGGGTGGAGGATTTTTTAGAGAGGTTTGAACAGTATTTCAGACAGTTAAAACAGATCCCCCCTTATCAGCGCTTGTTACTTGCTGACAATATCCCTCACTTCCTAAAACTCATCAGAAAACCAAGGGGTCATCATTTAACGCTAGCGCATATTCTCTTGATTGAATTTCTGTTCGGCAATTGGGAACTCTTCAGTGCCACATATGCTTGGGAAAGCCAGTTCCAACTGGATCTTCAGATACGCGGTGAAGAAGAACATTCATTGCATGCAGTCGATGACAGGCTGATTGTCATCGCCCAGCAATACAACAATGGAGCATCGCTTAGAAGCCTAGCCAGTCAATATTGCTATGACATTCAAACCCTGATGAGGTTGTTAGAAAAATCCGGCTTGGCCCAAATAAAAAAACGACCCAAAGTGCTGACCTCTGAGAAAGTGGCTGAGGTGTTGAGGCTACTGGAGGCGGGCAAACCATTGGTCGAGGTGCAGTCCCTCACACAACTCTCAAAATCTTCTATCGACAGAATTTTAAACAGCCAACCCGACATTAAAACTGCTTGGCAGGAAAGCAAATTTAAGAATTCGCTTGAATTAAGGAGACAGCAGTTTTGTGAAGTAAGAAAGCAATATCCTGAATACAGTGCCAATGAAATCCGGGGTGAGATCCTCACCTCATATAAATGGCTACTTAAACATGACTTGTCATGGTTAAAGTCACAACTAGCACTACTCCCAAAAGGCAGGTTAGTTAGAACCAAAAGTCCAAGCAAAGACCGTATTGATTGGGTTAAGCGTGATCAGATATGCCTCTCCGCCTTGATGCAACTAGATGTATTTATCATAGATAGCTGGGAACGCCAGACGCCCAATATCTTTCTTCGCCGCCTTCCAACGCTGAACTTCACACCGAGATTAGAGAGGCTACCACTGTCAAAAAAGTGGATTTCAGAAAAACTAGTGATGCTGCAAACCAACTCAATTGAAAAGTTCGACTTGAGAGTAGGAGGTAGCGGATGATTGTTCCTGCCATACTACCTGATGAACTCATACACGGTTACTTGGTGAGATTGAGTTCAATCAATGGTTTAAAAATTAGTGACTTTCTACTTTATGTTAATGATGAGGTTAAGGCTTCAAAAAATAACCAGATACCTTCGGGCTTTAATGATGTGATTTCAAAAATAGTACGTATGCCTCAGGCGTATCTGCTGAAACACCATAGCTTAATTCATCTCCTAAGGCATAAGCATCAATTAAAAAATCCTACGAAGTTAGGGTATATATACTTTAATACCCCCTCCTTCTTCAAGGAGGAAAATTACTTTTGTAGATCATGCTGTCAAGAAGATGTTGAATATCATGGATACAGTTATTGGAGAGTGACACATCAGCTACATGGTTTAGAGTTTTGTTTAAAGCATAGGGAGCTTTTAATACAAGTGCGCCGGGATCGGTATTTCAGAACCATGCCGAATGTGATCCGTTCGGATGATTACATCTCAGCTGTAAACGTTGATGCCTCAATATTAAAGTGCTCTGCCGCGCTAAGATTTTTCGAGTTATGTGAAGACTTTCAGACTAACGAAATCTATTTGAACCGAAACACTCTTACTCCACATTTGAGGATGCTGGCGGGAGAGCTTAGCATCAACACTACAAAAAGAAATGGGAGTATTCATTTAAGCGAATATTTGGCTCAAACCTACCCAACGGTTTGGTTATGTAAATACTTTGATTACTGGCGAAAGAGGGAAAATCATTATTCCGACAGTAGAACTATGCGAGGTTTTCTAACCAGACATTACAGTCATCTCGATATTTTCAATTATTTGCTGGTCATAGCTGCAATAGATCCAAATATAAATTTGAAAGATTATGCGGTTTAAAGAAACGCACTTGTCTTGTAGATCCAAAGGTCACGGCAATAGGGCTAAACTCAATAAATAATCATGCAGAGAGTGAGAAATGATTTCAACACTTTGGACAAAACTCATCACTAAAATCAAGCTAAAGCTATCTAAGAGCAGTGCTGAGGCAGTCGAACTTAAGGCACTTATTTCCAAAATCACCGATAAGAACAAACATAATTTAATTTTTCCTAATGCCTACGAATCCCACCATACACACCATACAAAAAATGAAGATGAAACTTTTACCGTTCAAATTAGCGTAGAGTCATGTGAACAAGTTATGAAGCGTTGGGCTAAAGAAATGAAAGCTTTAGATGATGGAGTATTTCAGGAACCTTCTAAGCGGCTTAGCTTTGAAACATGGGAGGATTTTTATGATATTTTCTCAGACAAAGGTAAAGCAATGATTGAAGAACTCAGGAAAGACCATGAAGACCGTCCTTAACATTGGTGTTAAAACATGCTTACCCTTGCCTACATTATTCTTGTAATAACAATAATATCAACCATCGCAGCAATCACTGGTGCATACATACTTAGAAAAAGAAATATAAAGCGAAGACTTGAGTTGAGCAAAAAGCGTTGAAAGTTAAAAAAACCTACTTCTAGCATCTCTTGTGAAAGTGAAAGTATGAAGCAAAAATTATGTACTAGCTCAGACCTGATCTGACAGTTACCGAGTTTTAGTGGGTGTCTGTCAGGTTAGATTTGGTTCAGGTTTTTGCCATCCCAAATCAATTTCCCACTGAGCAAAGTTTCCATCGGCGTTCTGCCGTTGCAAATCTTGCCCTGATGAGTTCTTTCATTATTGTAATAATCCAGCCAATCGTCCAGATCTTTCTGCAAGCTATTAATATCCTCATAGAGCTTCTTGCGGAAGGTGATTTGGTAAAACTCCTGCAGTATTGTTTTATGGAAGCGTTCGCAGATACCGTTAGTTTGCGGTGACATGGCCTTGGTTTTGGTATGGTCGATGTCATTGATTGCCAGATAGAGCTGGTAATCATGCTGTTCTACTTTTCCGCAATACTCGGTACCACGGTCAGTCAGAATTCGCAGCATTGGCAGGCCTTGGCTGGTATAGAACGGCAGCACTTTGTCGTTGAGCAAGTCGGCAGATGTAATCGGCATTTTCGTAGTGTAGAGCTTGCAATGCACGACCTTGCTGTAATCTCAAACTAATTTTAAAGAGATGTCCCATTCCGGCTCTTCGTAATCAACAGTAGAGACGGCATCAAAACTACATTGGCCATCACCGCAAACAACAAACCACTGACAACAACCAAAGCCAACGGGTACTCAATTTCATATCCTGAAATTGGCCCTTTAAATATGATCGGCATTAAAGCCATGGTTGTTGCTAAACTTGTCATGGCGATTGCTCTAGTGCGGCTTGATATGGCGGATATTAGAATTTCCTTTGTTATCGCGGAATTCTGGGACTGTTGCTGAACATTTGAAATAATCAAAATGCCATTTCTAGCTGCAATCCCAATCACGGCGATTAATCCGATCATGGCGCCGAGAGATGTCACTCCCCCGGAAAACCATATTCCCAGAACACCACCAGCAATCGCAAAAGGAAGCATTGCAAACAACATCAGCGTTAATCGTACTGATTTAAGAGATGTTTTAATCAGTATAAAAACAACCAGAAGTGCCAAGGATGTGTATGCAATCAGCGTTTTAGTTGCAGTTCTCTGCTCTGCGTACTCGCCCATGAATTTAATGTAATAGCCATCTGGCAACTTGATATGTGAGAGCTTATTTTCAATAGACGAGGCAACGCCACCACTATCTTTTCCAGCCACATTGGCAGAGATGTCAATTTTTCGAGAAGCAGATTCTCGTTTCACCTCGTTTGGTGTTGGTTGAATATAGATATCAGCAACATCCGATAGCTGCACAACTGCCCCTGTTGGGCTTAATATTTGCAACTGTCTAAGTGACATCAAGTTATCACGTACTGGGTGATTGCTGATGAGACGCACATTAAATCTTGCCTGATCCATCAATATTTCGCCCTGAACTTTGCCTTGCGTCATCAAAGTCAGTGCCTGCTTGATCTCAGCTTCATTGATTCCATATTTTGCAGCGTGCGAATTTTTAATACGCACATGAATTTGTGGCACCAATACTTGCGATTCAACTTTCAGATCAATCACGCCAGGCTCTGTTGCTATTATTTGACGTATTTCTTCGGCTTTACTTCTAAGTGTCTCCAAGTCATCGCCAAATAATCTAATCACGATACTCGAACTGTTACCAGACATTACCTCCTTAGTGCGCTCCTTCAGATAGGTTTGTACATCCGTAAAAATGCCGGTGTACCCAGAGATTGTTTGATTGATTTTTTGCACCGTTTCTTCGTAAGGGACGTTTGGAGTAATGCTTACCCAGAGCTCACCAAAATTCGGACCGACCACTTCATCAGCGACTTCAGTGCGCCCGATATGTGCCCCCAAGTTTCTGACACCATCGATTTGCATCAACTCCTCACTGGCACGAACAGTCATTTTTTTCATCTGTTCAACGGATGTCGTTGGGCGCGAAACAAAGTGCATCAAAAAATCTCGCTCTTTAAAAGCCGGTATGAATTCGGAACCAAGAAATGGGATGCTACACATGATCAAACACAATCCAATCATCGCACCGAGCACGACTTTTTTTGGTTGTTCCAACATGCGAGATAACCATTTGTTCACAACGGTAAGCTCTGGTGAATTGGCGTGAGGAATATGCCGTGTGTTCTTCAATAGGCAATATGCCAGCGCGGGTGTCAATATGAGGGCTACCAGCAGTGAGGCTGAGATGGCTAACAAATAGCCATATGCAAGTGGTTTAAAGAATGCACCGGCAATGCCTTCAAGGAAAAAGACCGGAATGAATACTGACATCACAATAAGCGTGGCATAGATCACTGCGCCTCTCACTTCATAAGAGGCTTGAACAATCACTTTCAGAAGAGATTTAGGATGCTGGCTGTTTTGATTCTTTTCTACCGCACGCAGTATATTCTCCAAATCAATAATCGAATCATCGACGACCTCACCTAATGCAATCACCAGACCTGCAAGCACCATGGTATTAATTGATATTCCCAACCAGGTAAGAATTAAGATGGCGGTGACCAAAGATACCGGAATGGCAACCAGACTAATCACGGCTGGACCGGGCTTGCGTAAGAACCAGAATAAAATGATTGCAACTAACGCAATGCCAACCAGAATGGCTTGTTTTAGGTTGTCGATGGCTTGCTCAATAAACGATGCTGGCCTGAAGATGGTGGCATCCAATGTGACATCTTTTAAACCCGGCTTCAATTCTTTAAGCGCCCGATCAATGTCTGCGGTCACTTTCAGCGTGTTGGCATCAGGATGTTTTTCGACAATCAACAACAAACCGTCTCCACGATTGATGACGGCATCGCCAATAGGCATCGCATGATGCCACTCAACCTCAGCTACTTGCCCAAGCTTAATGGGGATGCCATTATTAATCCCCACTACCATGTCCATAAAATCTTCTTTTGAGATTGTGGGCCGGTCATAAGTGACAGCCAGTCTTTGCTGATCCGTATCGAGGTAACCTGATCCCTCGGAACTGATTGCAGACGTGACTTGTTGACCGACTTGGGAAACAGAGAGTTGGTATTGTGAAAGTTTGAGCGGGTTAAATTGAATATGCAGTTCAGGCTCGCGTAATCCCCAGATCGCAACATTGGCCACACCTGGAATAGACATCAAACGAGGTCGTATTGTCCACAATGCTTTCGTGCTTAACTGTTGGATGGATAGTTGACCTGAGGTTAAGCCAATTTTTAATACCCTGGAAAGCGAAGATAAGGGCGGTAGCATTACAGGTGTTTTAGCGGTTGCAGGCAATCGCTGGCTAACTAGCAATAGTCTCTCTTGTACAGCCTGTCTGGCCACGTCAATCTGGGTGTTGGGCTCAAACAGCATGACAACAGATGAAAGGCCAAGCACCGACTTTGAACGCAATGTTTTAAGATGCGGAATTCCATTCATGGCATGCTCAACAGGAATGGAGATCAGTTGTTCTGTTTCCAGACTCGATAGCCCTGGTGCTTCAGTTTGTATCTCCACTTTGACTGGAGAAAACTCAGGGAAGACATCCATCGGCGTTTCTGGAATCCACCGCAATCCCGCCAAAATAAGCATGATTGCCAGGGCAATTACAAGGTGGCGTAGCTGAATAGCCCGCGTCGTCAGTTTTTTCAACATATTCAGTTCTGCCCTAATGCGTGTAGCCTGTTTCAAGCGCAAATAATTCTTGAGCACCCTGAGACACAACAAATCGTCCTGTCAGATGTGGCTTCTTAACTACACAGGCGTTTGAGGTCTTGTCTGAGACAAACACTCGTTCACGCCGAAAATGCGTTTCATCCTCTTTGAGGTAAATCCATTCACCTCCATACATATCGACCACAATTGACGAACAGGGTATGCCCAATGCCATCAGTCTTGGTGCTCGCTCAAAAATGTTGACACTAAGTTTTTGCATGACGGCAAGCTCTTCTATATCCGAGGATATATACATCACCTTGCGCATCCCTGTTTGCGGATCTGCATCTAGGGGCAGCATCACTTTCTTTAAATGAATTTCTTTATCGCTTACCGTATCATCTGAAATCCAGGCATCGTTTAATTGCAAATTTTTAATCTGCTCTTGTGGAACGAAAACGGTGATCAGTAATTGATTGGTACTCACGATATCCAGCAATTTACTACCTCCGGCCAAGAGTTGGCCGGAAGTAAAATTGACACTAGCAATGACACCGTCTCTCGCTGCTTTAATCTCATATACGCCGCTTGCGCCCTCTGCGACGGCTTGTTTCAGCAGCGCGTGTTTCTGCTTGACGGTATTGAGATTGGTTTCTGCAATCGCTAAATTAGCTTGTGCATCATCGACACTCTTTTGACTGCCTACGTGCTGCATAAATAACTGCCTGGCTCTGTTAAATACCAAGCGATTCGCTTCTACTTGTTCCTGCGAGGATTTGAGTTGTCCTTCCGTATCTGAAAGGTTGGTTAGCAAACTCAGTCTAGTTTCTGGTGTCACCACGGGTTTGATTTTGAGTAGCAGTTGTCCTGCTTTGACCTTATCTCCCAAATGCAAATGAGCATTCAAGTCGACATACCCATTAAAAGGAGTAATGTAATTAGTGAGCGCTTGAGGCGCATAGCCGATTTGTGCTGGAAATAGTTTTGATGAAAGTGCTTTTACCGAGCGTATTTCTCTTACTTCCAATCCCAATTTCTTGATTGCACTGTTTGATAATTCGACCTGATTGAACTGATTTTCATTGGCAGTGATTGTTTCGGATAGAGCAAATAATGGGCACAGCATCAACAATCCTAACAGGCATGTTATAAAGCGATGTGATTTGATGACTATCATGTGGTGGTTGATCGACATGACTTCTCTTTCAATGATGATTAATCGTGAGACTTTGGGAGGTGCTGGTGCTGCGCATGAGGTCCGACCAACTCAGAATCATGTCTGCTTTCAGTTGGGTCTCTCGCAGTTTAAGATTGAGATATTTTCTGGTGCTTTCCAGCACACTTAAATAAGCAATCTCACCGTTCTGATAGGCGGTTTCAGCGTCATGAATGACTTGCACTGAATTGGGAAGTAACGCCGTCTGCAACTGTTGCCACTCTTGGCAATCACGCTGGTATTTGAATTGACTGACTTGAATATCAAGGGAGGCCTTCAGTTTGGTCGCCTCAGCCTCGTGCATGGTTTTTAGTAGCTCAGCATCAATACGTTCGACCTGTCCCTGGTTTTGATTGAAGATAGGCAAATTGAATCTAAGGGCGGGCGCCAGAACATGACCATTGGTTTGGCCACTGGTTGCATCTGCAATAGCAGCAGGCGCTAACCAGTTTAGCCCGTTCAAACGGCGCTTCTCTTTCACAGCCATGATCGCAGCTTCAGCAGCAAGGACATCTGCTCTGCTAGAGATCGCAGCAGTTTTTAATTGGCTAATGTCTTCCGCAGAACAGGAAGGTAACAGTGCATCGCTTAGTGATAACTTCCGTGTCTCATTTGCGTGATTAAGCATATGCATGAGTTGTGTATTCGCAATCCGTGCTTCAATCCATGCAGATTGCAAGTCTCGCTCGACTAATAACATTTCGTTTTCTGCAATCAGCGAATCTTGAGCGCTGGTATCCCCTAAATTCTCACGAGTTTTAGCTAATCGGGTGATCGTGTTGTTAACACTTAAAGCCTCCTCCAGTCTTTTAACTTTTTCCTGGCTAATAACGGCTTGTGCGTAAGCGACACGCGCGTCGCGCACAAGTGAGAATCCAGTTTGCATTAATTGGAGTTGCGTCTGTTTTGATTGAGCTTGCATTTGCTTAAGTCGTAACGGCCTGAGCAATAACGCCTCAAGTGGAAACTCTATGGCATACCGATAAGGTTTATTCGCTACTCCAAAAGCATAAAATACTGAAGGATTGCTGATTTGACTGGCGAGTTGCAAGTCTGCCTGCGCAATCTCCAGTTCTGTTAATTGCGCTTGAAAAGTAGGATTGTTACGCAAGGCGAGTATGACTGCAGCATACTCAGAAAGAAACTCATCTGTTTCATTAAGTTGCTCATGTTGCTTTGATTGCAATGACCGGTCTTGGGACACGATATTGGCAACGAGTTCTTTAGGTTTGATAGACTGTGGACCCTGACAGGCAGTCAGCAGCGCTACGAAGAACGACAAAGCAATCCTGGTGCAGATTATTCGGTTCATAAAGAGTGTGAAATTAATCATATTAGACGGCATCTTGCAGTGCTTTTCTTAAGGCAACCTTAAGATTGAGTGTTTAATCTGCTCGTAAATGTCATGGAGAGACGCAAAGTGAAACTTCTGCTGGTGGAAGACGACGCGATGATAGGCGAAGGATTGCAACAGGCTATGCGAGCGCACGCCGTATATTGGGCTAAGGATGCGATGCAGGCCGAACAGGCAATCATGCAAGAGGTATTCGATGCAATTTTGCTCGACATTGGATTACCCAAAAAAAACGGGATTGAATGGCTTACTGAATTCAGAAAGGCAGGTAATCAAACACCTGTGATCGTCATTACCGCCAGGGATGCAATAGAGCACCGAATTGAGGGGTTAGATGCCGGGGCAGATGACTATGTACTCAAGCCATTTGCAATTGAAGAACTGGAAGCCAGACTGAGGGCTATTTTCAGGCGCAAAGAAGAACGGCTCACCAATCAGATTGAAATTAATGGCGTGGTATTAAATACCGCAAATTACACGTTATCTGCTGGTGCTTTAAGTCACAGGCTTTCCAGTAAAGCATTCGCAATCATGTATCACCTGATGTCGCAGCCAGGAATGATTTTTTCTAAATCACAATTGGAAGAGAAGCTCTATGGCTGGGGTGAAGAGATCGACAGTAATGCGGTTGAAGTGCATGTGCATCATATCCGCAAGAAATTTGGCCCTGACATCATTCAGACCATTCGAGGCATAGGTTATGCCTTTCCTGACAAAAAGGAAAAGTAAATGCGTTCTATTAAGTTTGAACTGACTATTTATCTTTCTTTGGGCATCGTCTTCATTATTGGGCTGCTTTCTTTTTTATCCTATCACTCTGCAGAAGACGAGTTAGGGGAGCTATATGACGCGAATATGGAGCATTTAGCATCGGCTATGATTGAGAATTTTGCTGAAAATGCGGCACCTGAGGAGAACTTCATTTCCGGACTCAGAAAATCTAAGCTGCATGGAGAGCAAGATTATCTTATCCAGATTAAACAAAATAACCAGATTATTTACCAATCGCATCGAGGCGTCTTTGCAGCCAAAACCGACAAATCTGGTCTATTTACAGAATGGATAGATCACAAACGCTGGCGCATTTTTATCTTAAGCCAAGAGGGTCTGACTTGCGTAGTGGCTCAGGACTATAAATTACGCCAACGAACCATTCGAGATGTAGCCATCAAGCTGATTATTCCCCAATTGCTGGTGGTGCCCTTTTTAATTATTGTGACGTTGTTAATCATTCAAAAAACATTTAAGCCGCTGACTGTAATGTCAGAAGAAATGGCCAAAAGAAATGTGGATGAGCTGAATCTATTTAATGAAAATAAACAGCCAAATGAGTTGATTCCAATCATTCGATCTTTAAATGTTTGGATGAAAAATGCGAATGCATTTATTACGCTCAGAAAAAGATTTACCAGCGATGCAGCCCATGAACTAAGAACGCCAGTCACCGCTTTGAGGCTACAGCTCTCGTCATTAAATCATGCTAACCAAAAAGAACTGCAAGATCGACTACCGCGTGTTTTTGACAGTCTTAGTCGAATGGAACGTTTAGTAGAACAATTGTTGACCTTATCAAAGGTCGAACCTGATTCGCGACCAGGATCAGTTAGCAAAGTAGACTTGAACGCGCTCATCGTCAGGGTATTGAATGATCTTCGATCTATCTACATGGCAAAAAGACTGGATGTTGGCATGACTTACTCTGATGATGTTCATATTTTTGGAGTTGCTGATGAAATTGAGATTCTATTCAATAATCTTCTAGTGAACGCAATCAACTATTCCCCCGAAGATGGATTGATTAATATTCAAATAAGATCACAGCATCATGCCATTGAAATAGAAATTGAAGACTCAGGACCAGGTATTCATCCAGAGGATATTCACAAAGTGTTTGAGCGATTTTATCGCGCTCATAGTGACAAAGCATCTGGGTCTGGGCTAGGTCTTTCAATCGCTCAGGAGATCGCCCAGAAGCATCATGCTGAAATCATATTAATCAATAAACAACCTAAATCGACAGGGCTGATTGTTAAAGTGATTTTTAATACAGACCTCGAGTCTACTGTTGACCTCTAATTTCAATCTATGCGAACACTGTTACTCTCATCAGAGATAGCGTAGTTCTTTAAGTTCTTATTCTTGGTTAGCATTTTATTCTTGCCTCCACACATACCTGACTCTAACTCATATGCAATCATGACTGAACAGAATAAGTCATCGTGTGAAAGCGCTTGGTTTTTAAATGGTTTAATATCGTCAATGTTGTAATCAAAATTGTTCCCTGTCCATAAAATGGCAGGGACATGCTTTTGTTCTTTTGGGGCCAGCATGTATGGCGCTGCATGCAAGTAAAACCCATGCTCACCGAGTGACTCGCCGTGGTCTGCCACATATAGCATTGCAGTCTCGAATCTATCGTCATGTTTCTTTAGAAAGTTTATGACCTCTGATAAAAAGTAATCCGTATATAGAATACCGTTATCGTAAGCATTGTCAATTTCCTGCTTACTGCAATCTCTCAACTCACCAGTTTGGCAAGCTGGTTTAAATTTTTCGAATTCTTTGGGGTAGCGCCGATAATACTCAGGGCCATGGTTGCCCATTTGATGCAATACAATAAATATATCTTTGCCTTTATTCTGATTAATATAATCATCCAGTTTGTTTAACATACCAATATCTCTGCATTCTCCATGGCACACAGGATTAAGGGTTGGAGATTTAAAGTCTTCGTAACGAACACGAGTTGCAACCCCTTTTGAGTCAGAGTTGTTATCTCTCCACAAAACTGCTATTCCATGATCGTTTAGTACATCAAGGACATTCTTTTGAGCTAAAGCTTTTTCTTTTTCATAGTGTTCTCGCCCCAAAGACGAGAACATACAAGGAACTGACACTGATGTTGAGGTACCACACGAGGATACGTTACTGAAGCTAACTACATTTTCTTTTGATAGCCGAGGGTTAGTATCGCGTTTATAACCGTTAAGTGAGAAACGATCGGCCCTCGCCGTTTCACCGACAACCATAATGATCAGCTCTTTTTTACTATCTGCGAGGTCAAGGTTTTTTATATCGCCAGCAATATTGATTAAAGGCCCATTGTTTGTTTTTACACTCAACTTACTTGTTAAAAACTTAATCGATGAATAAGTGGCATAGGTTGGATTTGCATAAAACCTAACAATCTTGTGCTCGCGGATGAATGTCGCATAGTCGGCTGTAAACGGTACCACCAAAACAACGACACCTAAAATCAGAAACCCTATGGTTTTAAGTCTGGAAATTAATTCATTCTTAAAGTTGGTATTTTTGGGAAAATACTTAATCACACACCAAGCCGGAATTAAGCCAAAAATAAATGTCCTGCCAATTAAGCTGCTAGTTATTAAACCAGAGATTTCATTTCGGTTCGTTTGTATGATGTTATCAATCATTACTGTATCAATGATCACACCCAAGTGATCCATGTAATACGCAGCTTGAGAGGAAACAATTATTAAGAAGGCTAGGATCCAGCGTGCATATTTCCCCAAGCAAACAGAAAGAAAAAAGATTGCTGTTAAGAATGTGAAAAATAGGGAGATTGATACTAGAAAGGGGATGTTGTGTATCGTAAGTGGATATATTTTTGAAATGCCATGGAACAGTGAGTAATTCCCACTGACCATTATAAAAACAACCCACAGACTGATTGCTGTTACTTCTGACTTATCTGTTAAATATGAAAAATTTGATTTTATTATGTTTGCCATTAATATCTTCCTCTCTAGAGGAAGGACTGGCAATAATTATTCCAAATTATAAGATATTGATTATGAATGACTAATTTTATATTCGATTGAATTTTTCTGCAAAACTTGCATAAACTTGAAGTTTTGTATGCAAATTTTGCAGTTTACATAATTAATTTCTACACTTTAAATAGTTGTTACTTCACAAGCCCTTGACGCTTGATCTGACGACCCCATGGCGATCGTTTTATACCTGCTTATGTTTAATAATGATGCAGCTACTTGGATTGCTCTAAGAAACTCAAGCAACTTGCGTTAACATCGAGAACTGGGGTACGTATTTTTTAGCTCAACTTTAGTGATATTCAGCGAAAAAATCGACAGGATTACGTATACTCAGTATTAGTAATTAATATCACGTCTTAAGCGACCCATTGTTTTCTATATCTAGGATTACGTATTTTTTAATAACAAATAGTCGTTGGCGACAATAAACTAAAAGTCGCAAACATTAACCTGTATATTAAAAGCGTTGTTTGGTGATACCAAACACCTGCGCTAAAGCCCCGGACCTTCTGGGGCTTTATTTTTTCCTAGTTGATCAGTTTGAATAGAGACGCTTGGTAAGCATGCCTTTGTGAGGTGAGGCTGACTTTCTCTGAAAGTATTTTCTCTGTCATTTACAAGTGAATGATTGCATTTTTATCGTATTGCACGATTTTAATCACGCCCAAACTTGGACTTAACGCACTATCGAAGTGCATAAATATTGATCACTTTTATAGGAATTCCATTTAAAACAAGGATTTACTGACTGGCATATTAGTTGCTAGTTTAGTCATGTGGGGCAGCAGGTATGAACGCTGCATTACCTAATGGTTGGCTAGGGTTCCGACTTACGTGAGTGAGTGCTGGTCCGAGAGCTGACGACCTCCAAGAGGTTACACGGCGGGATAAAAGCCCGGGAGATAGCAACATTTTGAATGTTAGCTGCTCCCTTGCCGAATAATTTACTTGGAGTTCTCCTATGCTAGTTCGACGCTTTACAATCGCACTGACGCTGCTTTGCTTTTCTCTGTTCAATACCACAGCATTCGCTGCTGACTCAAAAAAACAATTCAATATTTGCTGGACCATTTATGCTGGATGGATGCCATGGGATTATGCGCAAGCAAAAGGCATCGTCGCCAAATGGGCAAAGAAATACGGCATCACGATTAAAGTTACTCAGTTGAACGATTATGCTGAGTCCATTAATCAATACACCGCGGGGCAGTTTGATGGTTGCAGTATGGCCAATCTGGATGCGTTGGTTGTGCCAGCGGCGGGTGGCGTTGACTCCACCGCATTAATTGTCGGCGACTATTCAAACGGTAACGACGGTATTGTCATTAAAGGCGCGAATAAACAGATCAAGGACCTCAAGGGGCAAAGCGTACACTTGGTTCAATATTCTGTATCGCATTACTTACTGGCAAGGGCTCTGGAACAGGCCGGACTCACCCAGAAGGACTTGAAGTTAGTCAATGTCTCAGATGCAGATGTTGTCGCCGCCTTTAGCACACCCTCTGTGAAAGCAATGGCAACCTGGAACCCTCAACTCTCTGAGTTAGCCGCGCTGCCAAATACCTCAAAAGCATTCACCTCCAGCCAGATTCCTGGCGAAATCATCGACTTGATGGTCGTCAATACAGACACTTTACGAAAAAACCCATCGCTAGGGAAAGCTTTAACGGGCGCATGGTTTGAAGTGATGGCACTCATGAAAGCAAAAGATAAAGAGGCGTTGCAATACATGGCAAAGCACTCTGGCACAACCCTGGATTCATACATGCAGCAAATTTCCACCACAGCCCTGTTTTATGAACCTGCTGCCTCACTGGCCTTTGTCAGGGACGCGAAACTGCCAACGGTGATGCAAAAGGTTTCTAGTTTTTCTTTCGAGAATGGTTTGCTAGGGCCTGCAGCAAAATCCGCAACCGCCATTGGCATTGAATATCCCAACGGCGTCGTCACCGGTAACAGCAAAAATATCAAGCTCAGATTCACTGACACGTATCTGCAAATGGCTGTGGATGGCAAGCTCTAAACAGGTCAATCATGAGATTAATTAATCAATACCCCAGCAGGGGGACGAGATGGATGCTTGCCGCCACACCAATGATCTTGATCATTGTTGTGTATTTGGTGAACTCACATCTTCGCCTGGTTGAAAATCCAGAGGACAAGCTCCTTCCTAGTGTTTCTCAAATGTGGGAAGCCCTGAAGCTGATGGCATTTACAGAAGATCCCTCCACTGGGACCTTTCTGATGCTGGATGACACCTTGTCCAGTTTGAAGCGACTAGGGATGAGCTTGGCCATTGTTGCATCGCTTGGGTTAACGCTCGGTATTTTATTAGGGTCGATCCCGTTGTTACGGGCATCACTCTCCCCCTTGGTCGCGATTATCTCCATGGTGCCGCCGCTGGCGATTCTTCCCATCCTGTTTATCGTGTTTGGCCTGGATGAGCTCTCTAAAGTCATGCTGATTGTGATCGGACTCACGCCCATGCTGGCGCGCGACCTGGAACAACGGGCACGAGAACTGCCCAAGGAAATCATCATTAAAGCGCAGACATTAGGCGCTAACTCATGGACGTTAATGATACGGGTGGTACTACCGCAATTACTGGCAAGATTGATGACTTCCCTGCGCTTACTGATGGGCTCAGCCTGGTTGTTTCTGATTTCTGCGGAAGCCATCTCATCCACAGAAGGCCTGGGATATCGCATCTTTCTAGTGCGTAGATATCTGGCAATGGATGTGATCTTGCCCTATGTTTTGTGGATCACCTTGCTCGCTTGGCTGACAGATTATGCCCTCAAAAAACTGCATCAAGTCTGCTTTCCTTGGGCTGAAGGAGCGGACGCATGAGTTTTATAGAGTTTAAGAATGTGTGGCGAAGCTACGGAGACCATGTCGTTTTAGAAGGCCTGAATCTGAAGGTTGAAGAAGGCGAGTTTTGCACGCTGGTAGGCGCTTCCGGATGCGGAAAATCTACATTCCTGCGCATGTTGCTGGGCCAGGAAACCCCCACCAAAGGTGAGATTCTTTTGGATGGGCAAAAACTTCGGGCAGAGCCAGACCCATCCCGCGGGGTGGTATTCCAAAAATACTCGGTGTTCCCGCACCTGACGGTTCTGGAAAATGTAGTCATAGGTATGGAGTTTTTAGCATCGCCTTTTTGGGGGCGCCTGTGGGGAGCTAAAAAGAAAGAAGCAAGACTGAGGGCCACGCAAATACTCACCCGTGTCGGTCTGGATCACCATTTACATCAATACCCTTCTGCGCTATCGGGCGGCATGCAGCAACGCCTCGCCATCGCGCAGGCATTGATTGCTCAACCTCGCATCCTGTTGCTGGACGAACCCTTTGGCGCGCTGGATCCCGGCATTCGCAAAGATATGCATGCACTCATGTTAGAACTATGCAAAGAGACAAAATTGACGGTCTTCATGGTCACCCATGACTTGTCCGAGGGCTTTCATTTGGGCACCCGATTGATGGTATTTGATAAGGTCCGAGTCGATCCACATGCGCCCAAAGCCTACGGTGCGCATATCACCTACGACATCAAGCTCAATCAGGACAGACTCCAGCAACAAGCACAGGTGGCGACATTGCCCACCCATGTGCTTAATCAAACGAATTAAAAGGTTTACCCATGAACAATGATACAAATACATCTAACATCCTCTACGAAGAGCTTGTTCCAGGGGGCGGTCACATCTCCTTCATCCTGAAAAAAGACCAGGTTTTGCGCATGACAGACGTCGAAGGTCACGCCAATGTCAGCCTCATGATGTTGAATGCACATCAACACAGCGAGCGACTGAACTTACCAGACACCTTAAAAGCACAACACACGGCCAAGCTCACAAAAGGACATTGCTTTTACTCGGACATGGGGAGAGTACTCGCCGCCATCACTGAGGACACATGCGGCTGGCATGACAGTTTGGGCGGGGTTTTGAACGCTCAAGAAGTTGAAACGAAATATGGCGTTGGCCGCTATCAGGAACTCAGAAATAATTTCTATCGCAATGGCACGGATAATCTGTTGGTGGAGATGGGTAAATGGAATCTTGATCTTCAAGACTTGCTCATGGTCGTCAACTTTTTTAGCAAAGTGACCGTGGATGACGAGGGATCCCTGTTCTTTGAGCCCAACCATTCTTGTGCAGGCAATTACGTGGAGTTGTATGCCCCAATGGACACCTTGGTGATTCTGACCGCCATTCAACATCCATTGGACCCCAATCCTGAGTATCACCCCCGCCCCGTGCAACTGTCATGGCGCAAGGCAGAGAGTGAAAGTATCAGTGAAGTGTGTCGACAGTCTAGGCCGGAAAACGGTCGTGCTTTCCATAACACTGAACGCTTCTACCTGTGAGGAAGGAATCAATATGAACATCATCTCAAGCCCATTAGTTACTGAAAATGCCTTTTTCCACCATGTCATTCCGGCTGGCGAACCTTATTTGTTTGAAGTCAAAGCAGGACAGACATTCAGGCTGTTAGACACTGAAGGTAACCAGGCTGTGGATACCCTTTTTTATAGCGCGAGCAATCCAAGAGAGCGTTATGACGCGCAACGGACCATGCGTAATCAGAATAAGGTTTACCTGACGACGGGTACAACGCTGTACTCAAACCTGGGCAACCCATTAGCCACGATTGTGGCAGATACCTGCGGTCGCCACGACACGCTGGGAGGCGCATGCGCCCAGGAAAGTAATACCGTACGTTATTCACTCGACAAGCGCTACATGCATAGTTGCAGAGACAATTTCATGTGCGCCTGTTTGCATGATGGCAGACTGAACAAGCGGGATATTGGCGCAAACATTAACTTCTTCATGAACGTTCCGGTCACTCCGGAGGGCGGCTTGACCTTTGCAGATGGCATTTCAGCGCCAGGCAAATATGTGGAATTAAAAGCGCACCAGGATTTAATTGTGTTGATCTCGAATTGCCCACAACTGAACAACCCATGTAATGGATGGAACCCAACCCAAGCGGAGGTATTTGTATGGAACTAACATTCAAAAAGAAGATGATACGCGTCTTTCGAAAAGTGCTTGATGCCTTGTATCAAGGCATGACAGCAAGAGCAGACTTCTCTAAATAGCGCGCTTTTAGCAAGTCACGCCGGCTACCCAAACGATCACCTAGCCAGTGGATCCCGCTGTGGACGACCTCAGCGTGGTTTCGTATATGCGGGACGACCCGCCCTCAGAAGATCATTTGTATGTTCAATAAACTACTGATTGCAAATCGAGGGGCAATTGCTTGCCGCATCCTCCGCACCCTAAAAGCCCTGAACGTGAAAGGGGTGGCGGTTTATTCAGAATCGGACATTGCCAGTTTACATATTCAGCAGGCCGACGAGGCGATTAGCCTTGGGGAAGGCCCCGCTGCAAATACGTATCTCAATGTAGCGCGAATACTTGAAGTCGCAAAAACCACCGGGGCGACTGCCATTCATCCTGGGTATGGTTTTTTATCTGAGAATGCAGCGTTCGCAGAAGCTTGTGAACAAGCGGGCATCGCCTTTATTGGCCCAACCCCGGAACAATTACGCGTATTCGGGCTTAAGCACACGGCAAGGGCGATTGCAAAAGCCCATCAGGTGCCCATGCTGGAGGGCACTGAGTTGTTGGAGAGCGTGCGCGAGGCGACCGCTGCAGCCAAGCAGGTAGGTTACCCGGTCATGCTGAAAAGCACCGCAGGGGGTGGTGGCATAGGCATGCGCGTGTGCTGGAACGAACGCGACCTTGCCGAAGCGTTTGAAGCCGTGAGGCGCCTGGGACAGAACAACTTTAGTGACTCTGGCGTGTTTATTGAAAAATACATTGAACGCGCCAGACATTTAGAGGTGCAGGTGTTTGGGGATGGCAAAGGCGAGGTCATTGCCTTGGGGGTGCGTGATTGCTCTGTGCAGCGCAGAAACCAAAAAGTATTAGAAGAAACCCCGGCGCCCAATTTGCCGGACGGCATGGCGCAGGCGTTGTGTGAAGCGGCGATTAAATTAGCAACAGCGGTTAATTACCGCAGTGCGGGCACCGTAGAATTTGTGTATGACAGCCTTGCCGAGCAATTTTATTTCCTGGAAGTGAATACCCGCTTACAGGTAGAGCATGGTGTTACCGAGCAAGTATGGGGCGTTGACCTGGTGCGTTGGATGATTGAATTGGCAGCTGGCGACTTACCGCCTTTGTCAGAAATTCGCCAAACACTGCAACCCCATGGCCACGCAATACAAGCCCGCCTGTATGCGGAAGATCCTGGAAAAGACTTTCAACCCAGCCCTGGTTTGTTGACCAATGTTGCGTTTCCAAATGCGGATGGAAAAGCATTGCGTGTAGACACATGGGTTGAGGCAGGCTGCGAAGTACCGCCCTATTTTGACCCTATGATTGCAAAAGTGATTAGCTGGTCAGCCACCAGGGAAGAGGCCAGAAAGCGTCTGGATGACGCGCTCGCAGAGACCGTGCTATACGGCGTAGAGACCAACCGTGACTACCTCAGACAAATATTATCCGACCAGCCATTTTCAGAAGGCCATCCCTGGACACGCTGTCTTGAGGGTTTAGCCTATCAATCTCACACATTTGAAGTCCTTGTTCCGGGCACGCAAACCACCATTCAGGATTATCCTGGTCGGCAGGGATATTGGGCAGTCGGTGTTCCACCCTCAGGCCCAATGGATAGCCTGGCTTTCCGTTTGGGGAACCGTTTGCTGGGGAACGAAGAACGTGCCGCCGGATTGGAAATCACCATGAGTGGTCCCACCTTGCGCTTCAATACGGATGCCGTTGTCGCTATCACGGGTGCAAACATCCCGGTAAAAGTGGATGGCGAGCAGGCGCCACAACATATCTCTCTCCACATCAAGCGAGGGTCAACGTTAACCTTAGGCAAAATTGCCGAAACAGGCGCCCGCAGCTATTTGCTTTTCAGGGGCGGCCTGGAGATTCCTGAATATTTGGGCAGTAAAAGTACGTTTACGCTGGGCCAATTCGGCGGGCATGCGGGGCGCGCTTTAAGGGCCGGGGATGTCATCCACCTGCCAGCATTAGAGGATGCTGCTGCGGGCATCGCGCTACCGCCAGACCTCTACCCTCCCCTTGCTGAGACCAGACAGATCCGAGTCATTTATGGGCCGCATGGCGCCCCGGAATATTTCACCCAGCGCTACATCGATCAGTTTTTAAACACAGATTGGGAAGTGCATTTCAACTCCAGCAGGACTGGTGTTCGCCTGATTGGACCGAAGCCTGAGTGGGTCAGAGAAAGCGGCGGTGAAGCGGGTTTACATCCTTCCAATATTCACGACAATCCCTATGCGATTGGTGCGGTTGATTTCACCGGTGACATGCCGGTGATTCTCGGGCCTGATGGGCCCAGCCTGGGTGGCTTTGTCTGCCCGGTGACGATGATTGAAGCAGATTTATGGCACTTGGGACAACTCAAGGCAGGTGACAAAGTTCGCTTTATCCCGGTGACCATCGCCGCCGCCAGAAAGGCTTTTAAAGAACAACAGCAACAAATCGCAGGCCTGAGTCCAATCACTGCATCTTGGCAGGCGGCAGAACTGCAGACCCCTATCGTGCTGGAAATTGGGGAAAAGGAGTCCAAGCTCGTCGCAAGACTATCTGGCGATACGCACTTGTTGATTGAGATCGGCGCGCCTGAGCTAGACCTTGTCTTACGATTCAAAGCGCATGCTTTGATGCAAGCCATCGAACAAAGTAATCCTGCAGGCATTATTGACCTCACCCCTGGCATACGCTCCTTGCAAGTGCATTACCAGCCTGAACAGCTGCCATTAAAAACATTATTGGCGTTGATCCAAGAAATTTGGGGCAAACTCAGTTCAACGCAAGACATTACCGTGCCATCCAGGGTAGTGCATTTGCCATTGTCCTGGGACGATCCCGCTTGCCAATTGGCGATCGAAAAATATATGACCACCGTGCGTAAAGATGCGCCTTGGTGCCCGAGCAACCTGGAGTTTATCCGCCGCATTAATGAATTGCCGGATATTCAAAAAGTGCAGGAAATCGTTTTTGACGCCAGTTACCTGGTCATGGGGCTGGGTGATGTTTACCTTGGCGCACCAGTCGCGACCCCTTTGGATCCAAGGCACAGATTAGTCACTACCAAATACAATCCGGCCAGAACCTGGACTGCAGAGAACTCCGTTGGGATTGGCGGCGCTTACATGTGCGTTTACGGTATGGAGGGCCCAGGGGGTTACCAGTTTGTGGGCCGCACCCTGCAAATGTGGAGTCGCTACAAAAATGTGGCTGCGTTTGAAGGAAAGCCATGGTTACTGAATTTCTTTGACCAGATTCGCTTTTACCCCGTGTCGGCCGAAGAATTACTTGTCATCCGGCGTGATTTTCCACTCGGTCGCTATCCATTAAAGATTGAAGAGACCAGCCTCAATCTTTCGCAATATCAGTCCTTCTTGGCGCGGGAAGCATCATCGATTCAAGCGTTCAGAACCCATCAAAAAAAGGCATTCGATGCGGAGCGTCAGCGCTGGATTGACACTGGGCAGGCGAATTTTGAAATAAATGAACAGTTAGCCAGTGACACGGAAGAATCCACCTTAGCCGAGGGGCAGGTTGGCGTGGAAAGTCACATTGCCGGCAATTTGTGGCAAGTCGTTGTGCAGATTGGGCAACAGGTGACCGCTGGCGAATCTTTAGTCATTCTTGAATCCATGAAAATGGAAATTGAAATCCAAGCACCTGTCGATGGTGTCGTGGCAGAGATACGGGTCTCCTCTGGCTCACCAGTCAACGCCGGGCAGTGTGTGGTCGTGATTAACGAAGCTTAAAGGACATTGAAATGAAACACCCATATAACCTGCAATTGGATGCCCTTAAAAGTGCGTATGCCAACCATGCATTCTCACCCCGTGAACTCATTCAAGCATTGCGCGAAAGAGCCCTCCAGTTAAATCCAGAATACAAGCTCTTCATCCACATTCTGACCGAAGAAGAGTTAGCGCCTTATCTGGCAAATCTAGAGGCGACCGGGCCGGAAAGCTTACCGCTGTATGGCGTCCCATTTGCGGTCAAGGATAACATCGACCTGGCCGGTGTCCCGACCACGGCGGCATGTCATGCGTTTAGTTACATCCCGGCAAAAAATGCCACCATTGTTGCGCAGTTGATCGCACTAGGCGCGATCCCCATCGGTAAAACGAATCTTGATCAGTTCGCGACTGGCCTGAACGGCACCCGCTCCCCCTATGGACTCTGCCGCAATAGCGTTCTTGCTGAATATCCCAGTGGCGGCTCCAGTGCAGGCTCCGCGCTGGCAGTGGCATTGGGACTGGCATCGTTTGCACTCGGGACGGATACCGCAGGCAGCGGGCGTGTTCCGGCAGCGCTCAACAACCTGATTGGATTGAAAGCCACCAAAGGCTTAATTTCAACAGCTGGTGTTGTACCAGCTTGCCGCACGCTGGATTGCACGACCTTTTTTACCGCGACCGCATTGGAAGCAAGCAAGCTGCTCGCACTCACTGCGCGCAAGGATCCAGAAGACGAATACAGCCGAGCCAATGTTGGCTGGAACACGGGCAGATCGTTTGGCATCCCCGCCAGCGGATTTAAGTTTGGCGTCCCTAAACAATTAGAGTTTCTAGGTTGCGCTGAAAGTCAGGCCCTCTTTGAGCGTTCAGTCTCCACCCTTGAGACCATGGGGGGCATCGCCATTGAAATAGACTTCAGTGCCTTTCTGGAGGCTGCGAAGCTTCTTTACGAAGGCCCATGGGTCGCTGAGAGATACAGCGTCGTTGGCGAGTTGATTGAGAACAATCCAGAAGCGGTACTGCCCGTCATCAGAGATGTGCTACAAAAAGCACCAACTGCCACAGCGGTGCAAGCGTTTAGAGCACAATACAAATTACAAGCCCTAAAAGTCAAGACGGATGCCATTCTTGCCAACCTGGATTTCATGATCACGCCGGCCTATCCGCGCCCGGTCACCTTGGCCGAGCTAGCGGCAGAGCCTGTGAAACGTAACTCTGATTTGGGGACTTACACCAACTTCATGAATCTGCTCGACTATGCGGCGGTAGCGGTTCCGGCTGGATTCATGCGGAATGGCCTGCCTTCAGGGGTGACTTTGTTTGGGCGGGCATTCTGTGACCAATATCTTTTAAGTATTGCGGACAGTTTTCAGCGCACCTCAAAACTACCGCTGATTGGTCAATTCGAATTCACGGCCGCGCCCCCTACCACCTTGGCAAAAAATGATCGCTCACAGCTGCTGGTGTGTGGCGCACATTTAGACGGTTTGCCCTTGAATTGGCAATTAAAAGATAAAGGCGGGCAATTGCTCAAAAAAACACAGACCTCCTCTGCTTACCAGTTTTATGCCTTGGCGGGCTCACCGCCCAAACGACCAGGGTTAAGAAGAGTTGCAACCGGTGGCCGGTCATTTGAGGTGGAAATCTGGGAAATCCCCACCCAAGAGCTAGGCGCCTTTCTAAATGATATTCCGGCGCCATTAGGACTGGGCAAGGTTGAACTGATAGATGGCTCATGGGTCACCGGATTTATTTGTGAGGATTACGCACTGGAAACTGCAGATCAAATCTCTCAGTTTTCTGGATGGCGAGATTACTTGCAACACCAATAGCTTTGCTGGGTCTGTCAGCGAACCGTTGACGTTTCCCTGATTCATTCAAAAATCTTTTTTGCTTTTAATAGGGATGTTGCACAAAAAGATGACTATCTTTAGCGCAGTGGGGAAGCCATCCAGCCATTGCGTTTTCACAGGACAGCTTGGCTTCACTTTAGGACAATTTATGGCTTGGTTACAACTTTTCGCCGCTGGCATTCTGGAAATCATCTTCGCTTACGCGATCAAAGAGTCTGATGGTTTTTCAAAACTGCTACCATCACTTATGACGCTGCTTACAGTGATAGGAAGCTTTTGGTTGCTGTCTTCAGCGATGCGCACGATCCCCATGGGCACTGCTTACACTGTTTGGACGGGGATTGGTGGCGTTGGTGCATTTATCGTTGGCATCACGGTGCTCTCTGAACCCATCACAATGTTGCGATTACTTGCGGCAACCTTAATCATTTCTGGGCTGATACTCATGAAAGTTGGCGGATCATAAGCCATGAAATGGCAACAGCACTCGCCCTAAAGGGGTCGTTCACTTAACGCTCACCTTGCGTGAGACGACGTATTTATTCTTTTAACAGCACGTCTGTGATCAAGCAGACTCTGCTGATGTAGCTTACTTCGTTGCAATTACCCAAGCTTGTACGATTCAAGCCCAACCTTAGGCAATCTATAGCGCGCAACCCATCATTGCGAAAATGGGATAGTTGAATTCACACGAAACTCGCATGATACGACCATGATTTTAATTGCTAGGGGAAGCTGTCATGAGCGTATCGTTAAAGCCAACGCTGAATGGTTGGCATTTATGGGGACTGGCCGTCGGGCTGGTGATTTCCGGCGAATATTTTGGCTGGAGTTATGGCTGGGATAAAGCGGGAACCTTGGGTTTTTTGGTGACCACGCTATTTATCGCGCTGATGTACACCACCTTTATTTTCAGTTTTACTGAACTGACTACTTCTATTCCGCATGCCGGTGGGCCGTTTGCTTACGCCAGACGGGCTTTTGGTCCTAAGATGGCGTATGTGGCCGGTTATGCCACCTTGATTGAGTTTTTATTCGCACCGCCGGCTATTGCGATGGCGATTGGCGCCTATCTGAATGTGCAATATCCGGGCATAGACCCCAAGCTTTTTGCCGTGGGTGCTTATATTGTATTTGTCAGTTTGAATATTGTTGGGGTGCATATCGCTGCCACCTTTGAACTGCTGGTCACCTTGCTCGCAATTATGGAGTTATTGGTGTTTATGGGCGTGGTTGCCCCCGGTTTCTCAATGACAAACTTTGTCGCACATGGCTGGGCAGGTAATGACGTTTTTAGTAGCGCAGCGATTCCAGGCATGGTGGCGGCGATTCCATTTGCCATTTGGTTTTTTCTCGCAATTGAAGGTGTTGCCATGGCTGCAGAAGAGGCCAAAGATCCGAGAAGAACGATCCCCAAAGCTTATATTGCCGGGATTCTGACGCTGGTGTTTCTGGCCATTGGCGTGATGTTATATGCAGGTGGCGTGGGCGACTGGAGAACCCTGGCCAATGTCAATGATCCTATTCCACAGGCAATGAAAGTGGTGGTGGGTGAGAACAGTGGCTGGTTACATATGCTGGTTTGGATTGGCTTGCTAGGATTGATCGCCTCTTTTCACGGAATTTTGCTTGGTTGCTCACGGCAGATTTTTGCCCTGGCACGCGCCGGATTTATGCCGAAATACTTTGAAGCCACGCATGCGCGCTTTAAAACCCCACATCGCGCGTTGATCGCTGGGGCCGTGGTCGGCCTGGCAGCTATTTTGAGTGATGACTTACAGTTTAATGGCATGACGCTCACGGCAAACTTGATCACGATGGCGGTATTCGGAGCCATCGTCATGTATATCGTTTCGATGCTGAGCTTTTTTGCGCTGAGAAAAAACGAGCCTGCGCTGGATCGCCCGTTCCGTACCATGGGTTATCCGCTGTTTCCGGCAATTGCCTTGAGCCTTGCCGTGATCAGTTTGCTGACCATGATCTACTACAATCAGGCATTGGCGCTGGTGTTTGCCGTGCTGATGGCAGTGGGCTATATTTATTTCAGCCTGACAAAAGGGCAACGCGACACAGCGACTGACCGTTAAACGCGGACAATCCATGCAAGGTACGTAAAGGAGTCCCCTGTTGATTCCTTGGAGAGTGAGAAAAAGATGGCTTACAGTTACAGCGTCGGAGTACATCAGTATCAGTTTAAAGACTTGAAAGAAGTGCTGGCAAAAGCCTCACCGCCGCGCTCTGGCGACTTTCTCGCAGGCGTGGCTGCAGAGACTTATGTCGAACGGATGGCCGCCAGAATGTGCCTCGCCAGTGTGCCGCTCAAACGCTTTTTAGAGGAGTTGCTGCTGCCTTATGAACAAGACGAAGTGACGCGCTTGATCATTGATACGCATGATGCGCAGGCATTTAGTGAGATCAGCCATTTAACCGTAGGCGATTTTCGAGACTGGCTGTTGCTGGATACCACGGATACCGCCACGCTGACGCGGGTTGCCAAAGGCATCACACCGGAAATGGCGGCTGCGGTCAGCAAGCTGATGCGCAACCAGGACTTGATCCTGGTTGCCAAAAAATGCCAAGTGACGACCGCATTTCGAAATACCATCGGCCTGCCAGGTCGTTTGTCTGTGCGCTTGCAGCCCAACCACCCGACCGACGATGCCCGCGGTATTGCCGCTTCTCTGCTAGACGGATTATTGTATGGCTCGGGGGATGCGGTGATCGGCATCAACCCGGCCACCGATAGCATTCCTGGCTTGATGAACTTATATTACCTGGTTGATGAAGTCATTAACCAATATGAGATTCCCACCCAGTCGTGCATCCTGACCCATGTCACCAACCAGATTCAACTGATTGAAAAAGGTGCGCCGATTGATTTGGTGTTTCAGTCGATTGCCGGCACCGAACAAGCCAATAAAACGTTTGGTATTAATCTTTCGATTCTGGATGAAGCGTATTCTGCAGCATTGTCACTGCAACGCGGCACGGTAGGCCAGAACGTTATGTATTTTGAAACAGGCCAAGGCTCGGCACTCTCGGCCAACGCCAATTTTGGCATGGACCAGCAAACCTGCGAGGCACGTGCCTATGCGGTTGCCCGCCACTTTTCGCCCTTACTCACCAATACGGTGGTGGGCTTTATCGGGCCTGAATACCTATACGATGGCAAACAAATTATCCGTGCCGGCCTGGAAGACCATTTCTGCGGTAAGTTGCTGGGCCTGCCGCTGGGGTGTGATGTCTGCTACACCAACCATGCCGAGGCAGATCAAGACGACATGGACACCTTGATGACCTTGCTGTCTGTGGCAGGCATTACCTTCATCATGGGCATTCCAGGGGCGGATGACATCATGCTTAATTATCAGACCACTTCCTTTCACGATGCGCTCTATTTGCGTAAAACACTCAACCTGAAGCCAGCACCGGAGTTTGAGCAGTGGCTACAACGCATGAACCTGATGGATCACACCGGCATGATCCGCCCGGTAGACAATAGCCATGCCTTGTTACAAAATAAACCCAAGCAATTAATGAGTGTCCCTTAATATGCATCAGCCTCCTGCAGCCCCTAGCACAGGCATCGTCAGCGAAGATCCCTGGTCACAGCTTAAAAGCTTTACGCAAGCGCGGATTGCCCTCGGCAGGGTAGGTAGCAGCCTGCCTACGCAAGAAGTCCTGGATTTCAGCTTGAGCCATGCATTGGCCAGGGATGCGGTTCATCTTGGCCTGGATACCCAGGCTTTGATGGCGCAAATTCAAGCGACATTGTCAGTCGATGTCCATCAGGTTCATAGCAAGGCACCAGACCGGGCTTCTTATTTATTAAGACCCGATTGGGGCCGTCAACTGAGTGAGGACAGCGGGCTACACCTCAAAGCTGCCAAACCAAAACAAGCGATTGATTTATTACTGGTGGTGGCGGATGGCTTGTCTTCACTGGCAATCAAAAATCACGCGCTGCCATTATTGCAAGAAATTCATGCGCAAGCCCCTGCGGAATGGCATCTGGGGCCGGTGGTGATTGCCTCCCAGGCCAGGGTTGCACTGGCCGATGAAGTGGGCGAAATGCTAGGCGCAAACATGGTGGCCATGCTGATTGGTGAACGGCCTGGACTCAGCTCGCCGGATAGCCTGGGGATTTATTTGACGCATCAGCCGCGGCGTGGCCGGAGTGATGCGGACAGAAACTGTATTTCCAATGTCAGGCCAGATGGCCTGGGTTATGCCGCCGCCGCAAAAAAATTGTTATGGCTGGCAAAAGAAGCCAACCGTTTAAAATTGTCAGGCGTTGCGCTCAAAGATGAAAGCGATGTCGTTATGATTCAAGACGCGCCTTCCGACCAATGACGCAAAACCGCCACCTCATCCATGAAAGCGCTTGAAGGTGGTAGAGGGAGCTTCACCAAACATCTTTTTATATTCCTGCGAAAAATGTCCAAAATGCCAGAAGCCCCATGAAGTGGCTGCCTCCGTCACAGAATTGGCGTGCCTCAGCATTTGGCGGACACCATTGAGCCGCTCGGTGCGCAGGTAGACGATCGGACTTTTCTCCAGGGTTCTTTGAAAATGATATTGCAAGGTGCGGTGGCTCATGGCCAAAGACTCGCACAACTCGACGACAGTGATAGGATCATCCTGGCGTTCACGCACGATTTTCCGGGTTTTGGTGACCACTTGCCATGATTGATGCTGATAATAAACCGTCCTTGGCGCCGAATCGTCACAGAGCAGTGTATCGGCCACCATTTGCAAAGCCATCATTTGTGTTTCTTGCACCAGCGTAGGGTATTGAATAAAGCCGGGCAATGCCTTTAGCGTCGCAAATACTGAACGTAAAAAGCGCACCAGGTTCAGATACTTCGTTTGGTTCAAATATAAAATCTTGGCACTCTTGCACTGCTGGTCCAGTCGCTCCTGATCGTCATCTGACAAGTACTGCATCAGAAATTTTCTCGAAATCACAATCAGGCCGATGGTGAGGTTTGCGGGCGAGACAAACTCAAAACCGTTTCTGCCAGAAAAAATATGCACTGCCTGCTGCTCGCAGAGGCTGCCACAAAACATGCCCTTTTCAATGCTATTCATCGGCACCCCGATGGAGATTTTCTCCTCATCCAGATAGCCTTGTTGATGGAGTTGCTGATTAGTAAACTCAAGGAATAATGACACCTCAGGCAAGTGCACATGGGTCAAAAAGCCATTAAAGTGCCCGGCCGAGAGCTGTGAGTAATCTTGATGCCAGCCTTGCAGGAACTGAGACTGCTCATCAAAATCCTGACTTTCCCTATGCAAATAGTTTGACTGTGGCAGCGTCAATAATGCCGCAGTGCGCGCGCAGTGTTCTAACATTATGGTATCCCTGAGTCTGCTTTATTATTGTGTGAGCTAACTGTAGTGCTGTGTTAGCAAATAACATTCCAACTCTCCTGTTTTAGCACACCGCCCAGCATTCAGCTTGCCATGCAGGTTTACAAAGCATTTCCTGCGCGCTTTTATTTCGTAGCATTGGTTACCCTCATCACAAAGTTATCAATCCAGGTGCAATTAGGCATGCTGCGCCTATTTTTAGTGCATTGCATGGGCGCAAAAAGCACTGTCTGCGCATCAGGCTGCTCACCTAATCCTCAAACCTCCCATCACCATTTTTATCTGCATCTTTGCCGATTTGGGATAGCCGCAGGGGACTGCAATCCGCAGAATGAGCTCACATTATTCATTAACAGGGACCCTATTTATGCGTAAATCTATCCTTTTTGCTCTTGCACTCGTCTCCGCAAGTTTCGTCTCCACGCTTAGCCAGGCAGAAGAAAAATCTGCCTGGACATTGTCCAGAAATGTGGCCTTTGTGTCGGACTACTACTCCCGCGGCATCTCTCAGTCATGGCACAAGCCTGCCGTTCAGGCCGGGATGGATCTTGCCCATGAGAGCGGCTTTTATGCAGGCGTTTGGGGGTCTAGTATCACGCCACAAACCTATGTCGACAGCACCACCGAGATTGATATTTACACGGGCTACAATGGCAGTTTCGCTGCAGTTGAAAAGCTCGCCTGGTCAGCTGGGCTGATTGGCTACCTCTATCCCGGCGGCAATTGGAACAAATGTAACTGTAAACGCAGCGACGGGGTTACCAGAGTGGGTAGCCAGCGCTTTGACACTTATGAAGCAAATGTTGCCCTCAGTTATGACTGGATTAGTGCAAAAGCCTCTGTCACGCTCACGGACTGGTTTGGCGCCAATAAGAGTACCGGTTTTGACAGCGATAGCCGTGGCTCCACTTACATCGAGTTAAATGCCAACTATCCGCTGCCGTTTTATGACCTGATTCTGGTGGGACACGTTGGTATGCTTGATGTAGCGGCCAAGGTAACACCACTCTCTTATGGTGACTACTCTGCTGGTAAAGGGAATCCAGACAACACTGACTACAAAATTGGATTGAGTAAAACGCTGGCAGTAGCGAATACGACTGGGCTGAACCTTGGCGTGTACTATGTGGGGGCGAATGACACTGGCTACTGGAGTCCCCAAGGTTACGGTGGCTCCAGTTTTAATGGCGGAAGCCGGTCCAAAGACCTGACAGATAATCGCTGGATAATCACGCTGAGTTCTACCTTCTGATCAACACCGCGTTTGATCCGTGGTCGCGCGTCAGTCTGATGCGACTGGCGCAGCCTGGAGCGCCACTCCAGGCCGTTAGCGACCAATCACAGTCCTCTCTCATACTCCCGGTTAACCGGGAGTTTTTTTATGTAAGGTGCGTGAGAGGCTGGCGCTGCTAAGCATCAGCCTGTCATGACAGACCGTCCGGTTGCGACTAAACGTTCAAAATCCTGCGTACGCTGCGGGACTGAGAAATAATAGCCTTGGAACGTATTACATCCCAAACGGGTGAGAAGGTCGAGCTGCGCCTCGGTCTCCACCCCTTCGGCCAATACGTCGAGTTGCAGGCTGATCCCTAGTGAAATAATGGCATTGACGATACTTTGGTGATCCTGCCCCTGTAACATGTCGCGTACAAACGACTGGTCAATTTTGAGCTGATCAAACGGGAAGCGCTTGAGATAAGACAGGGAAGAGTAGCCCGTGCCAAAATCATCCAGCGAGAAACTGACACCTGCTGCTTTGAGCGCGGTCATTTTGGCGATGATATCTTCCACATTGTCGATCAACATGCTTTCCGTCAACTCAAGTTGCAGTCGGCCCGGGGCAATATTGGCCTCGGTCAGCAATTGCTGCACCTCCGTGACAAATGCTGATTGCAGGTACTGCTTGGGGCTGACATTCACGGCCAGCACCATTTGACTGAGTTGCGGATGAAATGCCCACTGCTGCAATAAGGCACAGGCCTGCTGTAAGACCCAGCGTCCCAGGGCGACAATTTGTCCGCTAGACTCGGCGAGGGCAATAAACTCACCGGGCATGATCAGGCCACGTTCAGGATGTTGCCAGCGCAACAGTGCTTCTGCACCGACCATCTGGTGCTGTCTGTTATATTGTGGCTGCAAATGCAAGACAAACTCCTGTTTTTCTATGGCCTCATGCAACTCCGCCTCCAGCGCCACGCGCTGACGGAGCTCGATTTCCATCTGCGCATCAAAAAACCGGTAGCCATTTCTGCCGGCCTCTTTGGCTTTATACATGGCCATATCGGCGCGTCTGAGCAGCTCATCGGTCTGACTCATGTCAGGATCAAACAAGACGACGCCAATGCTGGGGGTCGTGTAATGCTGGTAGTGATTGAGTTTGAACGGCTTTTTAAAGGCGCCTACGATTTTTTCACAAATTTTGCGCGCCTGCTTTTCCGCTTGGTCCGCTGCGGATGCCAAACTATCGAGCACGACCACAAACTCGTCGCCGCCCAGGCGGCTAACCGTATCCTGCCGCCGCACAGAGTGTTTAATGCGTTTGGCGACCTCAATCAGCAAGGCATCACCTACCGCATGGCCATGCGTATCGTTGAGTGTTTTGAAGTTATCAATATCGATAAACATCAAGGCACCACCGGTTTTTTTAAGTTGGGATTTACGGATATGTGCCGCCAGCCTGTCTTGCAGCAACAGCCGGTTGGGGAGGCCGGTCATGGTGTCGTAGTACGCCAATTGGCGAATTTGCGCATCGGTGCGCTTGCGTTCACTGATGTCCCTGAGTACAGCCACCCAATGCGTCACACGGCCACGCTTGTCATGCAGCGGCAAGGCATCCATTTCCAATGAAATGCCGTTGCCTTGATGGTCGACAGTCACCACTTCCGTTTTAATCGGTAATTGCTGCTGCCAGGCTTCCTTAATGCGTTGCAAATCGTTGGCAGGCGTACTGTTTTTAAACAGCTCAAACGGCGAAAGATGATTGTACTGGTCCACGGCCAAGCCGGTGATACGTGTAAACGCTTCATTTAAAAACACAATTTTTTGCTGTAACGGGGTGTGTACCGGCGCCTCAGTGATCATCACCATATCATTCAGCCGTGACACACCGCTTTGTAACAGCTTCAATTGTTCGTCTGCCTGCTCGCGCTCAATCGCCAACCCCAGAATATGGGCATAACTCTCGACCATGTCCAGCTCGGCTGTCTCTGGCAGGTGGCGAGACTGACGATACATCGCCAGCATGCCAAGCACCCGTTGGCTGCGTGAGAAAATGGGCAAACTCCAGCAGGCACGCAAGCCATGTTTCAGCGCAAGGTCCGCATAGTCGGCCCATAGCGGATGCGTGCTGATGTCTTCGGCTATCACCCGGTTCTGTGTCAGACTGAGCATGCCATAGCCTGCAACAGGCAGCTGGCTCATCGCTTGTGCGTAGCTGGCTGGCAAGCGGTGCGAGGCAGCATGATGCAGATGCCGCCCATCCTGGTCCATCTGCAAAATCACACAATAGACCTCGGAAAAATGCGCCTCGATGAGCTGCACGGCCGCATGCAAAATCTCAGGTAACGGGATATCTGCCAGTAGCATCGCCTGTATTTTGTCTTGTCCCTGCTTGATCGCTTCGAGTTGTTTTTGTGCCGTAATATCCTGTAACGAGCCTTGCACCTGAACAATCCGGCCGTGCTCATCGCGCAACGCCTGTCCCATTGCGCGCACCCAGAACCGGCGACCATGCACGGTGACCTTTTCCAGCTCCAGATCGTAGGGGACTCCCTCCGACATGCATTTTTCAAGCGCGCTGGACATGATCGCCCGATAGGCTGGCACAAAAAGACCCATGCCTTCCTCAAGGCTGGGAGAGTATCCAGGTGGCAATTCATGTAAGGCCGCCACTTCGTCAGACCAGCGCATGCGCTTTGTGGGTAGGTCTATGACCCAGCCACCGATTTTTGCCACATTGCCCGCCACTTTGAGCAAATACTCAGTCTGGCGCCGCTGATCTATTTCCTCTTGCAAGGCCCGCGTTCGCTCAGAGACCTGCCTGCGCATTTGCAGGTTCCACAACACGGTGACAGCCACCACCAGCACGAGTGTAAACACCCCGCGTATTAGCCAGTTCACATAGGGGCGTTCTATAGAAACATCATGGTGGTAGATAAAGCCTTGTAGTTGCGCATTGGCAGGAACCAGCCCCAGCGCGGCATAGGTCTGGGCAATCGACTGCCAGCGCTCTTCATTCATATGTCCCCAGGGCACCACCTCAGACAACACATAAGGCGCCATTAAACGCGCCTCCTGCAACAGAGACTGTTGATTGATGTCGCGTTGCGCAACGCCAGGCATGCTGGCTATCGCATTGGCCATGGCCTCTTGATGATTGAACGCGTACTTCCAGCCTTTTTTGGTGGCGCGCAAAAAAGCCTCAACCCGTGCGGGATGTTGCAACAGCTCCTGTTCAGTCGTGAACAGTACATCGCCATAAAAATCTGCGCCATAGGCCTGGTTGCTAAGAATAGCGGGGGCATAGCCTCTTTGCTGTAATTGCATGGGCTCATCCATCGCATAGGCCATCATGGCGTCCACGCGCCCCTCAATCAAATCATCCAGATTTGAGCGATAAGGCAGAAGCGTCATTTGGTGAATATCCAGATGTTGCTTGAATAGCATGGCCTGAAATTGCAAACGGCCATGTTCACCCGAAAGCATAATACGTTTGCCGATCAGGTCTTGAGGCCGCTTGATTCCGCTGTTTTGCAAACTCAGTAACACATACGGGGAGTGCTGAAAAATGGCGGCCAGTGCGATTAGCGGCTGGCCAGACAAGCGTGAAATCAGAATTTCGGAATCGCCGATGGCGTAATCTGCTTGATCAGACAAGACCTGCTTTAAGGGATCGATGGACTGGTTACCCTCGATAATCTCGACCGCCAACCCTTCATCACGGTAGTAACCCTGTTGCAAGGCAGCGTAATAACCAGCGAATTGAAACTGGTGATGCCATTTGAGTTGTAAGCGGATAGGCTCAGCCGGGGGTGCCGCATAGGCGAATGCTGACCAAACCATGGCCAGCAGCGAGGTGCAGACTAAAACAATCCATCGGCGTGTCATGCGGATCCAGACAACATGAAAGATATCCTGACTGGATGCGAGGTGTTCTGTCAGGCCCAACTGCATTTATACGGCAGTGATATGCAAACAGATTGCAGAAATAAACACAGAATCCATGAGGTATCCGGAGAATTGATCTCATTAATGCTCCGGGTGTGAGTTAACAAGCCGGTTTAGACCGACATGCAGGCATTGCCTGTGATCTCAGTTGCTCGTGTAAAATAGCGGCAAATCAACGCCAGCACGGCTTGTTGCACTGAATTTAAGGGGAAGATGGTTGAAACTCGCTACTTGGAATGTTAACTCGCTGACCGTGCGTTTGCCGCATGTGCTGGACTGGCTCAGTGCAAATCAACCGGATGTACTGTGCTTGCAGGAAACCAAACAGGAAGATAGCAAGTTTCCGTATGCGGCGCTCAAAGAGGCTGGCTACAATGCCGTGCATAACGGCCAGAAAACCTATAATGGCGTGGCGATCCTAAGCCCGCATGCAATAGAGGCTGTTCACCTGGACTTGCCAAACTATGCCGACACGCAAAAACGCATTATTGCGGCCACCATACAAGGCATTCGGGTGATTTGCGCCTATGTCGTCAATGGCCAGGCAGTAGACTCGGACAAATACCATTACAAGCTGGCATGGCTTAATGGACTGCAAAGCTGGCTTCAAGCAGAACTGAGTCAACATGAAAAACTGGTAGTTCTTGGCGATTACAATATTGCACCAGACGACCGTGACTGCCACGACCCGCAGGCCTGGCTGGGCCAGGTGCTGGTAAGTCCGGCTGAGCGGGCCGCCTTTCAGCAATTGCTGGCCTTAGGCTTGCATGATAGCTTCAGGTTGTTTAATGATCAGGCAGGCGAGTTTAGCTGGTGGGATTACCGCATGGCCGCCTTCCGCCGCAATATGGGCATGCGGATTGATCACATTCTCGTCAGCAACGCCCTCAAACCACACTGCGAAAGCTGTGTGATAGATAAAACACCACGCAAGCTCGAACGCCCCAGCGACCATACGCCCGTGGTGCTGACCCTGGCCAACGCAAGCCCTTAAACCGTTGGCATCACAAACTTGATGCCCTGCAACACCTCCAGAATGCGTGACTTAAGCCGTTTGTTCATGTCGTCTTCCATCGCCTGCAGTTGCATCGCCACCAAGGCAGCGACTTTTTCTTGCATGCTGGCCGCATTGACCGACAAGTCGTCCTGCATGCCTTGCTTGAAGGCCTCCAGTTGTTGTGCAGACAGTTCGTTAAACACTTGCTGCAACGATTGTTTATAGTCTGCAGCCAGAGTCGCCGCAGCCAGCTCATGGCTGGCGGACAAACGAGACTTGGCTTGTTCCTGTAATTGCTGCAAATGCGTCTCCAACGCTGCTTCCAGTTGGCTACGCAATGCCAATACTCTGCTTTCGAGTTCGGTTTGCTGTTGCGCCAACAAACTGGCGAGCCGTTCATCCAACCATTGCTGGCTATTGGCCTCCAACCGCTCAAGCAGTGTTTGTTCGGTGGCGGCAAATGTGGCCTGCTGCGACGCATTCAGCTGTAACAGCTTATCTTCGACCGCCTGCAACTGTTGCTCGGACTGGCTTTCCAGCGCCTCGGTAAACGCTTGTTCCCGTTGTTGCATCTGAGCGAGCTGCCCCTCTGTCAGCGCGCTCAGGCGCGCCTCCAGACCCTCCACCTGTTGCTTGCTGACATTGCCCATCGCTTCACGAAAGGCTTGCTCAATCGACTGTATACTTTCGCCGATTTGGGTTTGCGCCTGTGATAACACGGTCTGTTGCAACGCGTTGGCATACTGGGTCAGCCCTTGCTGGTGCTGCGCGAGCGACTCACTGGACTGCTCGGCCAACTGCGTCGTGATGAGTTGCGTGATCTCAGGCAATAAAGCCTGTTTGAGCTGTGCCACCAGTTCGTTCATGTCTGGCATCACCACCTCGGCCACTGGCGCCGCAGATTTTTGAACAACTTTGGTTAACACCGGAATTTCTGAAGTTTCCACACACCCTCCCCGTTATGCTTGTGACTGCATGGACTTGATATGCTGAATCTCATAGCCCCGATCACGGTAAAACGCCCAGCGCTGGCGACCAGCCGCTTTTTCAGTTTCGTCTTGCCCAATGATTTCGAACACATGCCGAAAACGGCTAAAAAACTTGGGCAATGCTGTTTGGCAGTTAAACAATAAATCATCCTGCCGGATCTGCTCAGGCGCCCAGGCAATCTGCACAGGCGTCAGCGCTGCATGGTCGGCATCGGCGAGCACATGCGGTAAAAAGCCTTCAACCGGCTGCTGCCAAAGCTGAGTACTCAACTGCTCAGCCTGCTGACGATCTGACAAATAGACGGTGACACTGCGCTGCCTGGAAAACGCCTGCGATATTAAATGTTGCATCAATGCAGGCGTATCAGGCACATCCGTATAAAAACGAATTTTGGTCATGCCTTTTATTGTGCGGCTTGCGCCAACAGATAACTCATGAGCAAAGGCACTGGCCGGCCAGTGCCGCCTTTTTCCTTGCCTGATTTCCAGGCAGTGCCTGCGATATCCAGATGTGCCCAGTCATACTTTTTGGTATAGCGCGACAGGAAGCAGGCGGCTGTAATACTGCCCGCGGCGCGCCCGCCAATATTTGCCATGTCGGCAAAATTGCTGTCCAGTTGCGCTTGATAGTCATCCCACAAGGGCATTTGCCAGGCACGGTCACCGGCTTGCTCACCCGCCTCCAGCAACGCTTTGGCCAGCTGGTCATTATTGGCAAACAAGCCACTGACATGATGGCCGAGTGCAATCACGCAGGCACCGGTCAAGGTTGCAATATCAATCACCGCGGCAGGCTCAAAGCGCTCGGCATAGGTCAAGGCATCACACAGAATCAAACGGCCTTCGGCGTCGGTATTCAATACTTCTATTGTTTGGCCAGACATACTGGTCAAAATATCGCCAGGTTTGGTCGCGCGGCCGCTTGGCATATTCTCACAGGTCGGGATCAAGCCAACCACGTTGAGTGGCAGCTTCAACTCACCCAAGGCCTTGAACACGCCAAACACGGATGCCGCGCCGCACATGTCATACTTCATCTCATCCATCTCAGCGCCTGGCTTGAGTGAAATACCGCCAGTATCAAACGTAATGCCCTTACCCACCAGCACCACCGGTTTTTGCGATTTTTTACCGTGCAAATGCTGCATGACAATAAAGCGCGGCGGCTCTTCGCTGCCACGGGTCACGCCTAAAAATGAGCCCATATTCAGTTTTTCAATCGCAGCCTGATCCAGCACTTCGACCTTGAAGCCATATTCCTTGGCTAACTTTTCAGCCTGCTTGCCCAAATAGCTGGGCGTACAGATATTTGGTGGCAAATTGCCCAGATCCTTGGCCAACGCCACGCCCTGGCCAACGCTCTGCCCTTGTTTCAGCCCCAGCTCGGCCTCGGCTTGTGCGGATTTTTCAAGCAACACGCTGACGGATTGCAGCGGATGCGGCTCCACCGATTTCTCTTTGACCGCATTCACTTTGTAAGTGGCATCGAGCGCCACCTCAGCCAAAGCTGCCGTTTTTTGCTGCACACTGACTTTTTTCAACGCAAGCGCGGCAAAGTCGGTGGCGAGGTGATCTACGCCTGCTGGCAACGCTTTAATCGCGGCGCGGAAACTGGCACGCAATCCTTTGAGATTCAGCTCATCGGCTTTACCCAAGCCGACCAGCAGCACTCTGGGCGCCGCGACGCCTGCCAACTGGCGCAACATCAGAGTGGTACCAGCCTTACCTTCCATATCGCCAGACTTGACGGCCGCCGAGATGGCTTTCTCAGTGGCGCCATCCAGCAGCTTGGCTAAATCGCTGAGTTTACGGCCTTCAAAAATGCCCACCAGCAAGCAATCTGTACGCAATTTTTCCGGGGAAGTGCTTTTTATGCTAAATTCCATCTTTATCCTTTTTGGTTCCATGCAACTAGCTTAAGTGATGGTTGTATTATCTAGTGTTTTATGCTGATTTCAAAGCGGTGCATTTAAATTGAAAATTTTCAAACGTGCATTGTCTGCAGAGCTCATGTCTTCTGCCTCTGCCATCTTCCTGATTATCCTCGGCATCGTTGTCGCCCAGCGCGCTGGCAATATCGTACGCCAGGTCTCCAGAGGCATTTTACCTAACGATGCCATTGGCACCATCCTGACCTTTAGCCTGGTGCAATTCATGCCCATGATGATGTCGCTCGCCGTTTTTCTGGCCGTGCTATTGACGCTGACACGCTGGCACCGCGACTCGGAAATGGTGATCTGGATGTCCGCAGGGCTGAGTTTAAGACAATGGGTCTTGCCTATCATGCGGTTTCTGGCGCCGATTGTGCTCATCATCAGTCTGTTCAGCCTGATAATTATGCCTTGGGCCAGTGGCAAGGCTGACAGCTACCGCGAGCAGCTCAAAAAACGGGATGAACTGTCATCAATCAGCCCCGGGACCTTTAAGGAGTCGAGCGCGGGCGATCGCATTTACTTTATTGAGAGCTTTGACAAGCTTGGCTACGAAGTCAAAAACGTGTTCGTCCAATCCAAACAAAACGGCAAAATTGGCATTATTACTGCGAATCGTGGCAGCCGCTACAAAGCCAGCAACGGTGATAATTTTTTACGGCTGGAACATGGCCGGCGCTATGAAACCACGCCCAACAGTCTGGAGGTCATGACCACCGAGTTTGAGCGCTATGATATCCGGGTCGAAGCCAAAGAGACTGCGCCCGCCACCACCACCGCGCAGATTAAGTCCACGCAATCGCTGCTGAGCGATGCCAGCGCCGCAGACCATGCCGAGCTGCACTGGCGTATGGCGATTCCGATCTCAACCATCGTCATGGTCCTGCTTGCCATCCCGCTCAGTTTTGTCGATCCACGTGCAGGCCGCTCGCTCAACATCATGTTTGCGATCCTGATCTTTATCATCTACAACAACCTGCTCAGCATTTTTCAGGCCTGGATTACGCAAGGCAAAATTTCGGTACTGGTGGGATTGTGGCCCGTGCACCTAAGCTTTATCCTGCTCGGCTGGTATCTTTACCACCGACGCAAACATCTGAAACCGTTGATGCCGGGCTGGCTCAAACGCACCCCCAAAATCGCTAAGCCATGACCCTGACCCGTTTAAACCGTTATTTCTGGCAAGAGATCAGCTTCAGCATCATGCTGGTGCTGTTGGGCCTGCTTGCCATGTTTTCGTTCTTTGACCTGCTACAGGAGCTGGACAGCCTGGGACGAGGTCACTATGGCATCAACAGCATGCTCACCTATGTCGCCCTGAGTATCCCTGGCCATATATACGAGGTGGCACCAGTCGCCGTATTGCTGGGCATCGTCTACACATTGGGCGCGATGGCCGGGAACTCGGAGCTGATTGTCATGCGCACCAGCGGCATTTCGTTGCAATCCATTGCCATGATTCTGCTTAAAATCGGCCTAGTGTTTGCATTAGTGACCTTTCTGATTGGCGAGATCATTGCGCCCATCAGTGAAAAACTGGCGCAGCGCATCCGTATTCAAGCCACTGATTCCGTCGTCGCGCAGGACTTTCAATCCGGACTCTGGATTAAAGACGGCAGCAGTTTTGTCAATGTCAGCTCGGTCATGCCAGACACCAGCCTGGTCGATATCCGCATTTATGATTTCGACCCCCAGTTCAAGTTAAAGCACATCAGCTATGCAGAGAAAGGCTACTTTCAGGATGACCACTGGGTACTGTCTAACGTCACCCAGACCAATATCAATCACAGCAAACAGATTCAGGATAACTCGATCACCTCACAGTTTTTCAAGCAGACGCGCTGGGAGTCACTGATCCGGCCAGAACTGTTGAATGTGCTGCTGGTATTGCCAGAAAAAATGTCGGCCTGGAACCTGTATAGCTTCATTCAATACTTACATCAAAATGGACAACGCAGTACCCGCTATCAGGTCGCACTGTGGGCTAAGCTGGTCTATCCACTGGCCTGTTTGGTGATGGTGGTACTGGCCTTACCATTTGGCTTTTTGCAACAGCGTGCCGGTGGTATCAGCGCCAAAATCTTTGCCGGTATTTTTCTGGGCGTGGTCTACCAAATCATGAACCGCGTATTTGTGCACTTGGGTGTGCTCAATGACTGGCCACCGCTGGTGAGTGCCATCAGCCCGACGCTACTGTTTTTGCTGGTCGGCCTGGGCATGCTTTACTACGTAGAGCGGCGTTAAAACGCGCCTGACTCGTGCTTATGTGATGCGGATTATCCGCGTGCCAAGCAGCCGGTCATGCAAAAACTGCTGCTCGCGATCCAGTACTGCCCACCAAAATGTCAGCCCAGCCGGGAGCAACAACAGTGTTGCCACCCCATAGCGCAGCAAAGCCAGGCGCCAGTCCAGCAAACTGCCGTCGGCATCTATCACTTTCAGCTTCCAGGTCTGGCTGGCCAGCGTTTGGCCGGTCACCACCCAACAGCGCACAAAGTAAGCGCCTATCGACAGCCACAACAGCATCTGCAAGCCTATACGCCGCCAGCCATGACTGGCATCCCCCACCACCAGCACATAAGCGGCGGTCAGTGCCAGGGCCAAGGCCAGCATCAACAAGGCTTCATAAATCACGGCCAGATATCGTTTAATTAAATATTTCATTGCGCGTCTGCCCACTTTCGCCGGATAACAAAAACCCCGCACATGCGGGGCCTATTTCACACAGGATAAACAGGGGATCCTGACTTATTTCTGATCCCAGCTATCTTCCCACATGCAGTGCTTGATTTTGTGACGGTTAGCAATCAGCTCATCGATGCTAGGCTCGTCGTTCAATGCGCGCTTCAAGGCCAGCTTGATCGCTTCGTAGTTGTTTTTGTACAGATCGGCTTTGTCCAGATTGGCTTCTTTGGCACAGCCCGGATCAATCCACAGCAAGGCAATAATGCACAGATCATTGACCAGCTCTTTAGGAACAATGCCTTCGATCACTGCATCGGTAATGCCATCAGCCACACCGGCTTGCACCACACCACCGAACAATTCGATATTCAAGGAGTCTTTCAAGGTGACTTTTGGCACCATCATGGTCGCTGGACGCACCATCTGGTTGATGTCACGCACGGCAAACATGGCTGTGTGGCCTTTGGTTTGCGCCATCATGTTCGCGAAAGCCGTACCCACTGGGCCGTCCACGGCACCGATCACGATTTCTGGCATCGCGGCAGTCACGTCCTTGCCTTCGGAAAACACGGTAGCTTCACCCGCTTTAAATACGATTTTTGACATGAGAATTCCTTTGTATGTCTGGATGTTGGAGAAAATTCAAACCGTGATTATATCAGTTCAAGCTGCATATCGACATGCAGGATATTGGCATCCAGATACGGCTCGCTGCAAACAACAAACCCGGCTTGCTCATAAAAACCAATTGCATGCCTCTGCGCCGACAAGCGCACATCGCTGAGCTCCCATTGCCGACAGATCTGTATTGCCTGCAACAGCATGGCCTCGCCAATTCCTCGCCGCCGCCATGCGGGCAATACCGCCATGCGGCCTATATAGCCCCCGGGCAGAACGCGGGCGCACGCCACGGCATCATGCGCGTAATGCGCTAACAGATGCACTGCAGTGTCATCCGCAGCATCCCACTCCAGCGCTTCGGGCACCTGTTGTTCATCTATGAAGACCTGTTGCCGTATCCGGCTACAGTCTGCCCATAAAGGATCTTGCTTACTCAGTGTACTGATTCGGAGCTCAACGCGCTTTACAGACATGACAGTCTCCAGAGCAAATATTGCAATTGTCACAGCCCGCAGGCATCATACATCCTTTATTAAAACAGGATTTGAGGAAAAGTTATGTGTCGTTTTCAAACCGCAGCGGCCAGAATTTTACTGGGGCTGGTGTTTTTTGGGGTGGTGATTTTAAAGCTGATGGCCATTTTAAATACGCCTGATGGTTATCTGCAATACCAAATGATGTTAGGGCAATTTGGCCTGCCAGCCGTCTTTGCACCACTGCTGATTTTCATTCAGTTTGTGTTTGGCCTGTTGCTGATCGTGGGGTACAAAACCCAACTCTCTGCGCGCGTTTTAGGCGTGTTGGCGGTATTTATGGCACTGGTGCTGGGCCAGGCTTCGCTGGACGCGTTTTTTGCCTACCTGGGCATCGCCGGTGGCATGTGGTTGTTGAGTATTTATCCGCAAACTGCTTGCAGTCTGGATAACCGCAAAAAATAAACGATTCAGTCGTAAAAAGCCGGGTTAGCCCGGCTTTTTTTATCCCTTGATTTTGATCCCCAGCTGTTTGAGCTTGCGATAGAGGTGTGTCCGCTCCAGCCCCGAAATTTCTGACAACCGGCTCATATTATTTTTGACCAGCCGCATGTGGTACTGGAAGTAAAAACGCTCAAAGTCATCGCGCGCTTCACGCAAGGGCTGATCCAGATTAAGCGGCATATGCTGCTCGGACGACTCGCCGCGCTGTCCTTGAAAATTGGCCAGAACACGCTGCACATCGGTCTGGGTAATGCTTTCACCCAAACTCGTCATGAGCAGGTTCTGTACCACGGACTCCAGCTCGTCCAAATCACCTGGCCAGTCAGCATTGCGCAGCGCATTCAGCGCCGCCACATCAAACGCCTTGTAGTCAATCTTGCTGGCTTCAACCATCAGGGTCGCCATCGCATTGACCAGATCGGGAATATCCTCTTTGTGCTCATCCAGGCAAGGCACCTTCACCGCTGACCCGGCCAGCGTTTGCAGCAAGGCCTGCTCCAGCATGGCTTTTTCAATCAGTTGCGGCAAGCCATGCTCACTGGCGCAAATCACGCGTACCCCGTATTTTTCGGATTTATTGATGAGCAGGTGCAGGCCTTTTTGTTCGGTCTTGCCCAGTCTGGTGACTTCATCGACAAACACCACGCCTTCACGGGCCTGCTCGAGAATTTCCATCGGTGCGGTGACCAGCTTCTCATACTCGGTCAAGGCCACCCACGGCGTATTCTGCGGACGCAAAAACTTGGCGCACAATGGCACACTGCCGCCTTTTTTACCAATCAGGAACAAGGTGTTTTTATGGCGCGCCAGCTGCTCCAAGCGCTGCTTGAGCTCCTGAATGACGGCACTTTTGCCAAAGCTGGACAGGTTAATTTCGGTATGCGCCAGATGCTCGGTATGCTTGATCGCTGCGCCTACGGTTTTGAGCAGCTTTTGCAAGGCAATCGGTTTTTCGAGGAAGTCGAACGCCCCGAGGCGAGTGGCCTCGACCGCGGTATCTATGGTGCCATGCCCAGACATCATGATCACCGGCATGGTCAGCAAGCCGGCATTGGCCCATTCTTTAAGCAGACTGATGCCATCGCAATCAGGCATCCAGATGTCAAGCAACACCAGATCCGGTCGATGCTTGAGCCGCTCGTCCCTGGCAATTTGTGCATTTTCTGCCAGGCGCACGACGTGCCCCTCATCCCGCAAGATATCGCTTAATAACTCCCTGATGCCGATTTCATCATCGACGACCAAAATATTACGTGAAGCCATGGTACTTCCTTACACGATGCGCTCAACGCGCCGACGTTGTTGTTGTTTATCGACCGGCAAGCTGATGGTGACGCTGGCGCCCCCTTGTGGCAGATTATCAATGCGTATCTGTCCACGCTGCTCTTCTATCATTTTTTTGACAATGGCTAATCCCAACCCGGTACCGTGTGACTTGGTTGTGACGTAAGGTTCGAACACCCTCGCCATCACCTCGGTGGGAAAACCACTGCCGTTATCCGTCACTGACAATTTTATACGCTCGCCATCATAATCGGTCAAGATCACAATTTGCGGTTGTTCAGTTTGCACCAATGCATCCTGGGCATTTTGCAGCAGGTTATGCAGGATTTGGCGCATCATGGTGGCATCGGCATAAATCTCGGGCAGCTGCTCATGCAGGGACAGTACCAGCTTGACCACAGAGGCGTTATAAAGGCGGCTCACATCGCGGATCAAGGCATTCAAATCCAGCCTTACCAGTTGGGCGGCAGGCGTTCTGGCATACTCACTAAATTCGTTGACCATATTCTTCATCGCCTGCACCTGGTTGACGATGGTATCGGTAGACTTAAACAGCATCTCCGCATCCTTTTCTTCCAGTTTGTCGCGCAGCTTCAGCTGCAAGCGCTCGGCAGACAGCTGTATCGGTGTCAGCGGATTCTTGATTTCGTGCGCCAGCCGTCTGGCTACCTCGGCCCAGGCGGCATCGCGCTGGGCTTGCGCCATGGCGGTCACATCATCAAACACCACTACCAGGCCGTGCCCCGCCCCTTCCGGCAACCGCGTCACCCGCAGCATCAGCATCTGCTTGCCATGCACCCCTTCAATTTCGATCTGGCTGCTTAAATGCCGCTCATGGTGGTCAAATTGCAACGTGTCTTCATAGTGCTGCATCACCAACGCTGTAAAAGGCGTGAGGTAATCATTTTCGGCCGCAATGTCGGTAAAGACTTTGTTTTTAAAGCCCACCAGCGAAATCCCCAAAATATTGGTGGCAGCCAGATTGTAAACACGCAGCTCCGCCTGTTCATTAATGGTCATCACGCCTGAGCTTAGGTGCGACAAAATAGCTTCCAGGTAGGCACGTGCAGACTCCACATGCTGACGGCTCTGTTCGGAGGCATTTTTCGCTTCCTGCAACTGTCGCGTCATGCTGTTGAACGACTTCACCAGCACACTCAGCTCATCCTTGCCAAATGAGGGCAGCTGCTGCGAATAATCGCCACTGGCAATCAGCCGGGTCCCCTCCGCCAGTACCGTCAAGGGTTGCGCCATGCGCCGACTCAGTGCAAATGCGATGGTCAATGCGCCCAGCATGGACAGCAGCAAAATCATGGTCAGCGTAAGCATGAAAATGTCTTTGAGTGACTGCCGGCTGTACGACAAGGTCTGGTACTCGCGGTAGACCTCCTGCACCGATTCGGCAGTATTCGAGAGCGCCTTGGGCACCGGTTGCATCAATTGCAGAATCCGCATCTCGCCCGTGATCCCCAAGGACTCCACCGGAATCAGCACACGCATGTAGAGGCCTTTGCCGGGGATAGGCTCGATTTTGCCGTAGATACGGCTACGTGCCTGGCGCAACTGCGGCACAGAAGGCAGTTCGGGTAAAAAGCTGCTGGGGTCAGAGCTGCTGACAGCCAGAATCGCACCTTGCGGGGTCAGCAATGCCGCATCCTGAACGCCGGCTTTTTCACGCAGATCGTTCAGTTGTCCATAATGTGAGCGGGCCGTTTGCAGTGATAGCGAGACCGCCATGCTTTGCGCCTTTTCCTTGACGTCCTCCAGCATGATATCCAGCGCCCGTTGCCCCAGATTCAGCCCCCCATCCAGTGCGGATTCGACCTTAACGTTAAACCAAGACTCAATCGAGCGTGACAGGAAGTTCACGGAAACCAGATAGACGATCATGCCTGGAATCAACGCCATCAGGGCAAAAGACACCAGCAATCTGAAATTCAGCTTGCTGCCTACCTGTTTGGCTTTGGTGGTCTGGTAAAGATGGCGTAACTGATAGGCAATCACCCCCAGCAACAACACGGCGAGGCCAGCATTGATATACAGCAGGATCAGGTAATAATCCCCACTGATGGCGGTGTTGGCACTGGCGAGAGACAGCAGGTACAGCAGGGCTGCCGCCAGTAGAATGGACAAAATCAGGACATACCGCATAGGGCTAACGCTGGGTGTCCTTTACCCACCAGCTAAACGTCGGCGTGACCAGCTCCCAGTCACTTTCGCCCAGGGCATCCAGCTGCAAGGCTTTAGGCAGCTTGCTGGTATCCAGATGCATTTTGAGCGCCGCCTGATAGGGCTGATTTTTTTCTAGTGTGGCATGCGGCGTCAAGCGCCAGTCGCGGATCAGGCCCAACTCACGCCTGGCTTCAGCCAGGCTGTCGAATCCTTTTTGCTGTTGCGGATAATTAAGCAGATATTGCTTGGTCAGCGCGTGATAGTTGAGCGTGACGGCGCGACGCTCGGTCACCACCTCATCATCAAACCAGTACTTCATGGGTTTGATGATCTGGCATTCATACAAAAATGTCAGGGCGATGCCCTTACTCAAAGCTTCCTCAAGCGCGCGGCCAAAATGGATGTCCAGATCCGCATCCAGCGCCCAGGTATCTTCACGCAATACCAGCTCGGCACTTTTGACATGGGCATGATTGTTATTGGCAGCCAGTGCCAATGCTGTCATGGTCAGCAGAAAAAAAAGCGCCGAATAATATTTAATGTTTTTGTAAAAGCGCATAAAACAATCCGTCATGCGCGGCAGTGGGCAGCAATTGCCCGCCAATTGACTGCTGGCAAGGGAGGCCCGAGGCATCAAACTGCACTGGCAACCTGACCGCATCTGCATGCATGGTTAAAAACTGTTGAATCTGCATTTCATTTTCTTGTTGAAAAATCGAACAGGTGACGTACAGCAATTTACCGCCTTTTGCCAGCATATGCCACAAATTCAATAATATTTGCTGTTGCATCTGGGCAAATACCGTCAAATCCTGTGGCCGACGCAACCATTTCATATCGACATGCCTGCGCACGATGCCTGAGGCGCTACAGGGCACATCAGCCAGAATGCGGTCAAATAACTGACCATCAAACCAGTCGGCTTTTGCCGCATCGCCTGTCCTGACCTTGGCTTGCAAGCCCAGACGCTGCAGGTTGTCGTGGACACGGCGCAGGCGCTCTGCCTCCACATCCAGGGCAAGCAAGTCAATATCACTGGCTTCAAGCAAGTGACAAGTTTTACCGCCCGGCGCGCTACAGGCATCCAGCACGCGCATGCCTGCTTGCACATCCAGCAAAGGAACCGCCCACTGTGCGCCGGCATCCTGCACACTGAGCCAGCCTTGATCAAAATACGGCAGCTTGTGCACCGGCAACGGCTGCTGCAACTGAATCGCCGTACCGCCCAGCGCTTGCGCCGCAATCCCCGCATCATCCAGCGCCTGCATATAGCTGGCGACATCCGTTTTGCGCAGATTAATGCGCAACGTCATGGGGGGGTGGCTGTTGCCTATGGTCAGAATCGACTGCCAATGCTGAGGATATTGTTGTTTGAGGGTATCAATCCACCATTGCGGATAGTTAAATTGCACCGCTTCCGACTGACTCACTTGCGCCTGCAAGGCTGACCGTTGGCGCAAAAAATTACGCAATACCGCATTAACCAGCCCTTTTGCCCAGCGCAGCCCGGTTTTGCCCGCGGCTTCCACAGCCTGATTGACCACCGTAAAATCATCTTCGGCCCCATGCAACAGCTGCGACAGGGCAACCAGCAACAGCGCGTGTACACGTGCATCCGTCACGGGCTTGGCCGTCAGCGCCTGCAAATAAGCCGCGGCTTCGGCATACAAGCGCAAGGTGAGGTAACTGTAATCCTGTGCAGCCGCCTGCTGTTGCGGCGTCGCTGACTTGACCCTGCGCAATGCCTTGGGCATGGAAACAGTCAGGTTATGTCCGGCCAACACTTCGGCCACCGCAGATGCGGCTATGAGCTGGGCAACTTGCAAAAGAATACTCTGGTGAAAAAAAGACTATTCTACTTGATGCGCCCAAAATACACAGACAAAAACTCACGCAATAAAAAAGGCTTTCTTGCGAAAGCCTTTTTTGTCTGTTGAAATCGCGTTTAATACTGGTTAGCCAACGCCAGCAAACGGCGGATCCGCTCTTCGGTCTGCGGGTGGGTGCTGAACAACCCCGCCAGGTCTGCGCCTGATAAGGGGTTGATAATCATCATCTGCCCGGTTTCCGGGTGTTGCTCGGCAGTCATATTGGGAATCTGGTGCGCATAATTGTGGATTTTCTCCAGCGCGGCTGCCAAGGCTTTCGGGTCGCGGCTGATCTCAGCCCCCATGCGGTCTGCTTCATATTCGCGCGACCGTGAAATCGCCATCTGGATCAGCGAAGCGGCCAACGGTGCCAGAATCATAATCAAAATACCAATAATGGGATTGGGTCGGTCTTCGCCCTCCCGATGCCCGCCAAACATCAGGCCAAATTGCGCAATCGATGAAATGGCCCCGGCCACGGTGGCGGAGATAGTAGAGATCAAGGTATCGCGGTGTTTCACGTGCGCCAGCTCATGTGCCATCACACCGCGCAATTCGCGCTCACTCAAAATCTGCATGATGCCGGTAGTAGCTGCCACGGCAGCGTTCTCGGGGTTGCGGCCGGTCGCAAACGCATTCGGCTGGCTTTCATTGATCACGAACACACGCGGCATGGGTAATTGGGCCCGCTCGGCAAGCTCTTTGACCATGTTGTAATAGTTGCGGAACTGCCCATTGCCAAAATTATTTTCAGCATTGATCTCAACTGCGCCATACATTTTCAGCACCGCCTGGTCGCTAAACCAGTAGGCATAAAAGTTCATGCCGCCTGCCAGCAACAGCGCCAGCAACATGCCGCCCTGGCCACCCAGCGCGCCGCCCACCGCAACAAACAGGGCAGTAATCGCGGCCATCAACACAAAGGTTTTGGTCCAGTTACCTAACATAGTGACTCCTTCACAATTCGGTGAGTAATATCGACTTTAATATGCGGGGATGACAGGCATTTTTCAATGCCTGCACCAGATTGACTAGAAAAAGCGGTCGCCCACTTGCACATGCTGACCTTGCACAAACTGTTGTGCCGTTTGGCGCTTGCCACCCGGCATCTGCAACTCATGCAATTCTAATGCGCCGTCGCCACAAGCCACCTGCAGCGGATGTGTCTGCAACACAGTGCCTGGCTCGCCTTGACCAGCCACAGCTTGAGCAAACCACAGTTTGCAGACTTGATCATTAAATTTGGCTGTAGCCACCGGAAAGGGATTAAATGCACGAACCTGACGAGACAGTTGCTGTGCAGATTTCGTCCAGTCAATGGCAGACTCGGCTTTTTCCAGCTTGTGCGCATAGGTCACCAGCGTCTCGTCCTGTACTTCAGAGGCCAGGCAACCGGTATCTTGCAAGGTCTGCATCGCCTCAACCATCAAGCGCGCGCCTTCACGACTGATCGCATCATGCAAGGTCTGCGTGGTATCTGCCGCAGTAATCGCCACCGACCATTTACTGATCATATTGCCGGCATCCAGCTTGGGCACCACCTCCATGATGGTGACGCCCGTCTCGGTGTCCCCGGCCAGAATGGCCCGGTGGATGGGCGCAGCCCCGCGCCAGCGTGGCAGCAAGGAGCCATGGATGTTGTAACAGCCTCGCGTCGGGATGTTCAGCACCGCGGTCGGAATAATCAGGCCATAGGCCGCAACGATCAGCACTTCGGCGTTGACCGCTGCAATCTCGGACTGCACCTCGGCGGGCTTAAGGCTTTCTGGCTGAAAAACACGTAAGCCGTGTTGCAAGGCGAGCTGTTTGACCGGACTCGCTTTTAACTGCATGCCACGGCCCGCGGGGCGGTCTGGTTGCGTCAACACCATGACAATGTCATGGCCCGCGTCTATGAGTCCTTGCAAAGCCGGTACTGCAAACTCCGGGGTCCCGGCATAAATAATACGCATGCAACCTTCCTGACTTAATAACTGTTGCGCTCGATTTCGCGCGCATGCTTGACCATTCTGGTCCGGATACGGTTACGTTTGAGCGTGGAGAGATACTCCACAAACACCTTGCCCAGCAAATGATCCATTTCATGCTGGATACAGACGCTCAGCAATCCATCCGCATCCAACCTGAAAGTGTTGCCATGCACATCTTTCGCTTCGACGGTAATAAATTCAGCGCGCGTGACACTTTCATAGATGCCGGGCACTGACAGGCAACCCTCTTCATAATCCTGGCTACCTGACTGGGCAATGATTTTAGGATTGATCAGCACCAGCAAATCGTCTTTTTCCTTGCTCAAGTCAATCACGATCAACTGGATGTGCTGGTCGACCTGCGTAGCAGCCAAGCCTATGCCTGGCGCATCATACATGGTCTCAGCCATATCGCTGACCAGTTGCTGTAATGCCTCATCAAATACTTGCACCGGTTTGGCCACCGTATGCAGGCGTGGATCCGGATATTGCAAAATTGGAAGTAGTGCCATGCTCTACAAATCTTTCCATTCAAATAGTTTGTGCAAAAACAGGGCAAAACGCCTGCTTTTTCACCTTGATCAGAACTTTAAAGCCATGCTAGATTGGTTGATATTGCGCAGTGGCTGTGCGCAGGTACAGCCCATCCATTTGTGTCGCATAAAACAGAGACGCCACATGACGAAAATTGTTCAAATTATAACCTCGCTTGCGCTGGCTTGTAGCAGCTTATTGTTACAGGCAGAAGAAATTCCGTTGCGGCCGCAGCACCCCGACCGGCATGTCGTCGTCAAAGGCGATACCTTGTGGGATATTTCGGCCAAGTTTCTGAAAAATCCATGGCAATGGCCACAGATTTGGCAATTAAACCGGTCTAGCATTAAAGATCCGCACTGGATTTATCCGGGGGATGTCATCGTGCTCGACACCAGCAGCGGCCAACCCGTACTCAAACTGGTGCGAGAATCTGTCACCCTGGAGCCTGGCATGATCGTCACGCCAATCAAAGGCGATGCCATCCCCGCCATACAACCCAATATCATCCAGCCGTTTTTGACCAAGCCCATGCTGATTGCGCCAGAAGCGCTCAAGTCAGCGCCCAGAATTGTGGCGGCGCAGGAAGAACGTGAGATTCTGAGCCCAGGCACACGCATTTATGTGCAGGGCCTGCCAGACACTCCACGCAACGCCTGGGCAATCTACCGCGAGGGGGAGGCGATCAAAAACCCTGAAAATGGTGAGCTGCTGGGCACAGAAGCGCATTATCTGGGGGAGGCCAAACTGCTGCACGCAGGCCAGCCTGCCACCTTGACCGTAACCCAGGCCAAAGAGGAAATTGCGGTTAAAGACAAACTGATTGCGATGGAAGACTCCCTTAGCCCGCCTTATCTGCCACATGCGCCCGAAGGCCAGATTGAAGGCCAGATTGCACGCGTGAGCGAAGGCATCAACGAGACTGGCTATGGCCGCGTGGTGGTGCTCAATCGCGGCGAAGCGCAAGGCCTGGAGCGCGGTCACGTGCTTTCGGTGCTGCGCAAAGGCGCCAGCATGGTAGACCCCGAATCCGCAGACCCTAAACATCCGGTCATGATCCAGTTGCCGGATGAGCCTGTCGGCTTGGTGATGGTCTTCAAAACCTTTCCCAAGCTGTCATACGCGCTCGTCATGCAAGCCTCGCAACCTATCCATGTAGAAGACGTGGTGCGTACCCCCTGATCTCCGCACTGATGGTCACAGATCCTGAAGAGAGCGCAGCCTGGATTGCCTTAAGCATGGTCGAAGGGCTGGGCAGTGTCACCTATTGCCAGCTATTGCTGCACTTTAAAACCCCGCAGGCGATTCTGGCCGCCTCCTACAGCAGCTTGTGCGAACTGGTCAGCAAAGGCGTCGCCGAAGGGATACAAAAAGCGCCAGAAGACCCGCATATTGCCAAGACACTGGACTGGCTCTCACAACCAGATAACCACCTGATCACACTGGCGGATGCCTACTATCCGCAACGCCTGCTCAGCATAGACCAGCCGCCGCCCGTGCTCTATGCCAAAGGCAACCTGCAAATGCTCAAGCGGCCTGGCCTGGCCATTGTCGGCAGCCGCCACGCCACACCGCCGGGCGAGTCTACCGCCGAGCAGTTTGCCGAAAGCTTGTGCCGGGCCGGATTTGCCGTGGTCAGCGGGCTGGCATTAGGCATAGACGGCGCCGCACACAGAGGCGCGCTCAAAGCAGATGGTGCCACGATTGCCGTGGTCGGCACCGGGCTGGATATTGTCTATCCGGCACGGCATAAAGCCCTGGCCCACCAGATTGTGCAGTATGGCCTGTTGCTCTCCGAGTACCCGCTAGGGACGCCATCTTTGACGCACAACTTTCCCAGACGCAACCGTATTATCAGCGGCCTGTCTGAAGGCTGTCTGGTGGTAGAGGCCAATATTGATAGCGGCTCACTCATTACTGCTCGACTAGCGATCGAACAGGGCCGTGAAGTCTTCGCCATTCCGGGCTCTATTCACTCGCCGGTGTCCAAAGGGTGCCATGCGCTGATCAAACAAGGGGCAAAGCTTGTCGAGTCCACCGAGGACATTGTCAGCGAATTGAAGCATGTCCGCCTGCCCAACCCCGCACTTTCGATTAGCCCGAATGGGTCACTACCCGATTGGACTAATCTACCCGCCGAAGCCAGTCCTGTCCTGGCTTGCATGGGGTTTGACCCCATCTTTGCAGAGCTCATTGCGGCCCGCGCCGGGTTGACGCCCGAACAAGTTTCCACCATGCTAACACTACTTGAATTAGAAGGTGTGGTCAGCCATCTCGCCAACGGCCAATTCCAGCGATTGGTTTAAAGCTCGGTTCAGACCCACCCCAGTATCGCTGCTATTCACTACTAATAGCGGAGCAGCGTGTTTGAGGAGAATTTAGACATGTTGGAAGTACTGATATTTATCTATCAAAATTATTGGGATAAGCATGATGCGTTTGAGCTGAAAGAAACAGACGAAACCATCATGGCCTATGAGCTCTCCCAGGCCGGGTTTAACCACCAGGATATTTTACATGCCGTGGGCTGGGTGAAAGACCTGCGTCGCTCGGTGCAACAGCCGCAATACCAGCACGACCCGTTTGCGATTCGCGTCTATTGCGAGATGGAACGCAACAAGATCAGTGACGACAGTCTGAACTTTCTGGGCTTGCTACAAAGAAGCGACATCATCACAGCTTATGAGCGCGACCTGATTATTGATCGTGCCATGGTCTTGCCGCAAGAAACCTTGAGCATGGAAGATATCCGCTGGATCACCATGATGGTGCTGTGGGACGAAACGCGCAAGCAGGATTACCTGTTTGTTGAAGATGCCTTGTTTAACCCGCAAGGTTTGTCATTGCAATAACCCAACAGAGCGACACAAAAAAAGCGCGGCTGATTCAGTCCGCGCTTTTTTGTTTACCAGTATTTTTACGACTACAGTTGCCGGATAATCTGGCCAATAATGCCTGCCTGGTTCAGGGTGTAGAAGTGCATTTTATCTACGCCTGCCTCAATCAGTTTGGTACAGATATCAGTGACCACCTCCGCGCCAAAGGCGCGCAATGAAGCCATATCATCGCCATAGGCTTCCAGCCGCATACGCAGCCAGCGTGGAATCTCGGCACCACACACACTAGAGAAGCGCGCCAGTTGCGTGTAGTTATAAATCGGCATGATGCCGGGAATAATCGGTGCAGTGACACCCAGCTTCTGCGCCGCTTCTACAAAACGGAAATAGGCATCCACATTGTAAAAATACTGTGTAATGGCCGAATCTGCGCCAGCGTCGATTTTACGCTTGAAGTTTTCAAGGTCTTTTTGTGCTGAGCCGGCTTCCGGGTGAAACTCGGGGTAAGCCGCCACCTCCAGGTGAAACCAGTCGCCGGTCTCGGCGCGGATAAAACTCACCAGCTCATTGGCATATTTAAAGTCCCCCGCACTCACTTCGCCTGAAGGAATATCGCCACGCAAGGTCACCAGTCTGTTGATGCCTTTCGCCTGATAGGCTTGCAGCAATTCGCGGATTTCTTCTTTGCTGGAAGAAATACAGGAGATATGTGGGGCTGCACCATGGCCTTCAGCCTGGATTTCGAGCACACTTTCCATGGTACGGTCGCGGGTTGAGCCCCCCGCACCAAACGTGACGGAAAAAAACTCGGGAGAGAATACGGCCAGCTCTTTGCGTACTTGACGCAGGTTCGCCATGCCTTCCGCCGTTTTGGGCGGAAAAAACTCAAAACTGTAAGCGATTTTTTGATTCACTGTTTTCTCTTTTATTTCTAAACGCGTGATTTCAGGCAGATGCGGGGATGGTCAGGGGTCAGTCTTTTTCGTTGAACACAATCGCGCTCATGATCCAGGCAATCACGCTATACACCAGGGCGCCTATGACGCCAGTCATCACACTACTGACGACAAAGCCTTGCAACAGGTGGCCGACAAACCAGAATAGCAGGCCATTGATGACTAACAGAAACAATCCCAACGTCAGCAAGGTAATCGGCAAAGTCAAAAGCACCAGAATCGGCTTCACCAGCATATTGGCCAGACCAATCACGACAGCAGCCACCAGCGCAGCGCTGAAATTGGCCACTTGAATGCCTGGGACCAGATAAGCCACGGCCATCAGTGCCAATGCATTGAGTACCCAAACAACCAGTAGTTTAAACATACCGCCTCCTAGGATGAAAGATGAGGCAAAGTGTACACCAAATCTGCGCCAGAACATCTGGCGCAGGGGCGGCATGGTTTAGCGCACGCTGAAAAGCGCGTGATTAATAGCGATAATGCTCAGGCTTGAATGGGCCGGTTTTGCTCACGCCAATGTAGGCTGCTTGTGCATCGGTCAAGGTGGTCAATTGCGCATTGAGTTTCTTCAACTGCAAGATCGCCACTTTTTCATCCAGATGTTTAGGCAAGGTGTAAACGCCAACCGGATACTTGTCGGTCTGGGTAAACAATTCAATCTGCGCAATGGTCTGGTTGGCAAAGCTGGAGCTCATCACATAGCTTGGATGACCTGTGCCGCAGCCCAAATTGACCAGACGGCCCTTGGCCAGCAAGATGATGCGCTTGCCGTCCGGGAAAATCACGTGATCGACTTGTGGCTTGATCTCTTCCCACTGGTATTTTTCGATGCTGGCAACATCGATTTCATTGTCGAAGTGACCAATGTTACACACAATCGCCTGATCCTTCATTTTGGCCATGTGCTCATGCGTGATAACGTGGTAGTTACCCGTTGCTGTGACAAAAATGTCCGCATGTTCAGCGGCATAATCCATGGTCACAACGCGGTAGCCTTCCATCGCGGCTTGCAGGGCACAAATCGGGTCAATCTCGGTCACCCAAACCTGGGCTGACAAAGCACGCAACGCTTGTGCAGACCCTTTACCCACGTCACCGTAACCGGCAACAACGGCAATCTTGCCTGCGATCATGACATCGGTCGCACGCTTGATGCCATCCACCAGAGACTCACGGCAACCATACAAGTTATCAAACTTGGACTTGGTCACAGAGTCATTCACGTTAATCGCAGGGAAAGCCAGCTTGCCTTCTTTATGCATTTGATACAAACGGTGCACGCCCGTGGTGGTTTCTTCGGTCACGCCTTTAATCGCAGCCAAACGCACGGAGTACCAGGTCGGGTCTGTTTTCAGCTTGGCCTTGATGGCGTTAAACAGACAGATTTCTTCTTCTGAAGTGGGGTTCGCCACCACAGACAAATCTTTTTCGGCACGGCTACCCAAATGCAGCAACAGAGTCGCATCGCCACCATCATCCAAAATCATGTTGGAGTAACCACCATCCGTCCACTCAAAAATACGGTGGGTGTAATCCCAATACTCTTCCAGCGTTTCGCCTTTCACGGCAAACACGGCAGTGCCCGTCGCGGCAATCGCAGCGGCGGCATGGTCCTGGGTTGAGAAAATATTGCAAGAAGCCCAGCGCACTTCAGCACCCAAATCCTTCAGGGTTTCAATCAGTACAGCGGTCTGGATAGTCATATGCAGAGAGCCAGTAATGCGCGCGCCTTTCAGTGGCTGTTGCGCCGCGTACTCTTCGCGGATTGCCATCAGGCCAGGCATTTCAGTCTCTGCAATCGCAATTTCCTTGCGACCCCAGGCGGCCAGGCCCATGTCTGCGACTACATAATCTTTGATATCAGCTACAGTATTCATGTTTCAAATCCTTAAAAAAATGAAAACTGAGCAGGAAAAGTTCGATAAGAACCGGTGGCAACGTTGTTCACCTTTTTTCCGTGCTCGCACAGTGAAAAGTGAACGCCGTTGAGATGCTTTACAGCAAATGCTCTGAGCCTGGGAGTCGAGTGACTCTCGCAGCGTTCCTCAGAAGTTGCGAATTATACGCGAACCCAAGGATTTTACAAAAAACAAATCCTGAGCAATCAAAGAACAACCACTGAAAACCTGCTCAAATAGCTGCCTAGAAATACCCTCTATACCGATTCATTAAATTGACCGAATTACATGCTGCTACTCTGTCAAATCAGTTTCACCCGCCTGTGCCATGATGACATCACGTTCTCAAATATCCTCATTTAGTATAGAAAGGTGATTACTATGACCATGTATCAAGTAATGGATGAAGAAAATCATTGCATCGCAACCTTTCATCATTTTCAGGAAGCCATGTATACCGCACAAGACTTCACCCTGTGGGATGATGAACATTACTATCATGTCGAAGAGCTGGATCTGGCGGTCGCCTAAGCAAACCGTCCCGACATCAAAAGAAAAAAGCGCCAGTTAAGGCGCTTTTGTATTGGGGCTGACACAACACCGCCAGCCTCGCATCAAGGCAAGGTTTTCATCGCCACTTTGAGCTCTTCAGCCTTTTCGGCATCCAGCTGTGTCAGCGTATCCACATTGGCCAAGGCTTCGATATGTTTACCGTTGGACTCCGCAATCAGGCCCAGGTAATAAAAAGCCTGACTATGCTGATCGTTCATGCTGACGACACGGTGCAAGTGTTGCTCAGCCATGGTGAGATCCTTGGTTTCATATTCAGCTGCAGCCAGATAAAACCAGGCTTCTGTATTATGAGGCTCCTGAGTCGTCCATTGCTGGGCAATCGCTTTCAGGCCATCCCAGTCCTTGTGCAGGTAAGGAAACACCACTTTCATGAAATAAGGCCATTCAGCTGCTGGCTTGCCCCAGAAAGGCAGCTCGCTTTTTACCACAATCGGGCCCGCGGGCTGCGCGATCAAAGCCTGAACCCAGTCAATCGACATGTAATAGTAGTAGGCATCTTTACCAGGGCTCTTGAGCGTAATCAGGCCGACCAACGCGCCCGTCTCATCAAACAGACCACCACCACTGGCGCCTTGTCTGAAACTGCTGGTTGCCCGCACAATCACGGAGTCATCCATGGCAAACAGCCCCTTGACCACCCCTTGGCTGCTTACAGGCGCGGCGACAAAACTCGGATAGCCGATATTAAACACTGCCTGTTCGTATTTGAGATCGCGGCTGGACTTCATGGTGACTGGGCTAATCGGCAGGTCATCCATTTGCAGCATGCAAACATCATGCTTCCAGTCCGGTTTGACACCCACGGCATGGTAAGCCGCCCCGCCACTGACTACGCTGATACTGGTGGCATTGGCAACCACATGGCAGTTGGTCACAACCTGATTTTCAGCCACCACGACGCCTGAACCCAGCCCATATTGACCGTTTTTCAGGCCGACCTGCACACGTAGCACGCGGCTGTTCAACGCCTGCATGAGCTCGGCAGAAGGCTCTGCCATCAATGGGATTGCCAGGCAACCTAACAAACATCCGATCAACCATTTTGCCATGTCTTGCTCCAATCTGCGAAGGTAGGCAACAAGGAATGCACTACCTGTAATACGTTTTGGAAAGCTTCTTAAACTGTTTATAGCAAAACGTATTCCAAGCTGGAGAATGCGGGCTCACTTACCGCCAGACTATGGGGAGACCATGAGAAAGAAAGGAGAGATTTTATATTTACATTTAAAAATCAATGAGATACGTAAAAATAACTATCGTATCACTGTAGTCGCTCAGTCGACTGCTTGAGCGAGCGGCCAGAAGTGCCGCAACAGACCGCTCAGCATACGCACAGAATTAGTGCGCAAAATCAGTGCATGCACTACCGAGTCGCACACCTTATCGTTTTTGCAAACATCAGCAACGGGTGAAAGGCTAAAACTGCAGTGAAAGCTGGGGTGCTGCCAGGCTTTGTGCACTCACGGAAGCCGCACTCCGATTTGATTTTTTGCGGAGACTGCCACGGTCTACCTTGGGAAAATGGCGCGATTTGCGCGAAGCATGCCGCTGCAAAATATCTGCGACAGCATGCGCTGGCATGGTCTGCCTGATGGCAAACCAATCCTGCTTGGCTGTCTGGATGGCCTCGCCAATATCAACCATGGGCGCAGGATAGTCGCGGCCAATCAGGCAGCCATACCGCCGCTGTAAACTCGTAGGCATGCGCCAGGGTTCAAAAATCCAGCTGTCTGGCACCTGTCGCAAAACAGGCAGCCACTGGCGGACAAACACCCCCTGAGGGTCCTGAGTCAAGGCTTGTTTAACCGGATGGTAAATGCGCAATGTATTGATGCCGGTCGTGCCAGACTGCATTTGCACTTGCGGCCAATGAATCCCCGGCTCGTAATCAACAAAAGCTCTGGCCAGATGCAACCCGCTTGGCCGCCAGGGCAGTTGCAACAAATAACTGGCGGTACTCATGAGCATGGCGCGCATGCGAAAATTCAGCCACCCGCTTTGATTGAGCATCTGCATGCAGGCATCTACCAGTGGCCAGCCAGTCTGGGCAACCTGCCAGGCTTGTAAACGTAAGGCGACCGCGGCATCGGGTAACCGGGACTGTAGTGCCTCGAAGCCCCGGTAAAAACTCTGGTGTTCAATCCGCGGTTCGCTTTCAAGCTTTTGCATAAAATGGCAATGCCAGTGCAAGCGGCTTTCAAAACTGTGCAGCTGACGGCGCTGTTGCACGTTTTCAGTCTGCTGCGCACGGACCCGGGTAGCCTGTACCACGGTACGCAGGCTCACAGCGCCCCATGCCAGATAAGGTGACAGGCGGCTACAGGCCTGGACAGCACTGAGCGGGCTGGAAATCCCCCGCTGATAACCATGTACGCGGCGCGTCAAAAAATCCGCCATCACCGCCTCAGCCACCCCTATACCGCCAACCTGACGTTCCGCTTGCGCGTGGCCAGCCACTGCTGGCAACCGCTCCAAGCCATGATCCGGTAACCGAACAGCAAGCCCGGATGCAGGCACCGCAATGACAGGCGCCTGCATGCGTAACGCCCACTGCGCTTGCCACTGTTGCCGGTCTGACAGGCGTCTCACCACCCCATTCTGAGGCCATTCCTGCCAGACGATTCCTTGCATCCTGCACCACGCTTGCACCTGCCGGTCGATGGTGTAGGTGTGTTGATTCCCGGTTTCTTCATGGCTATACAGTCCGGCGATCCCGAATTTTGCATGCAGCCTCTGTAACAGCGTCAAGGGGTCGTGATGATAGACATGCAAATGCAATCCCAGCTGTTGCAAGGCATCTGCAAGGTCCTGCAAACAGTCGCGCACGAACATGGCCTGACTGAGGCTGGCATCCTCTGCCGACCACACTTGTGGAGCCCAGATAAAGAGCGGCAAAACCGGCCCAGCCTCACAGGCGGCAGACAGCGCGGCATGATCCGCGACACGTAAATCGCGCTTAAACCAGACCACATGCACATCACGCAGAGGCATGCTGGCCAATCCAGTCGCAAATATCTTGCAGCAATGGACTGTTGCCGCGCAGGGGTCTGGCCAGCTTGGCGACCATATCCACATGGTTGTAGTTGGCATAAGTCAGCAACTTGACCTCGCTGCCTTGCGCCTCAAGCGCACGCGCCAGATTGATCGAGTTTCTGGGCCAAACGGTTTGGTCTTTCAGGCCGGCCAGCAGTAGTAAAGGCGGATGTTGGCCGCTGACAAAATAGATAGGCTGTGATTGCCACTCCTGCTCAGCAGGTGCAAAAATCGCGCGTAACGTATCCGAGGTGAGCGGCAAAAAGTCATAAGGTCCGGCCAGACCTATGGTGCCTTTAATCGCGGTGGGTGATAATCCTACAGCCGCCAGATAGGCAGCATTCAAGGTCAGCATGACGGCCAGATGTGCGCCCGCAGAATGCCCCATCAAGAAGACACGCGACGCATCGCCTTGATACTCGGCCACGTGTTGCTTGACCCATTGCAATGCCAGCGCGGGGTCTTGCATCAATTGCGGAAACTTAAGTTCGGGATAGAGCCTGTAATCGGCAATCACAACCAGCATGCCTTGCGACGTCAACGCCTCTGCCACAAACAGGTAATCTTGCTTGCTGCCAGACTCCCAGCTACCGCCATAAAAAAACAACACCACAGGGCGTGGTGTTGCAGCATGGTCACGTGGCTGATAAATATCCAGGCGCTGCCTGCTGTGCGGCCCAAAAGCGATATCGCGATGGATGCGCATACCTTTATCGGGAATCACCGCGTTTAACAAAGTGACTGGCCGACAGGCCGAAAGCAGCAGACCGGCCAAGCCAGTCAACCAGCTACGCCGCGTCAATTGAGGATTTTGCAGATTCATAGGCATTGATGACCATGCCCAAGATAGAAAATTCCCGCCGCAATAATGATCGCTATCGTTAATGGTTGGCAATATAGACGCGGTTACGGCCCTGCTGCTTGGCCGTGTACAAAGCAAAGTCTGCCATTTTCATCAGCTGCGTCAAGCCATCTTGCGTCCCCAGTTGCGCGGTAGACACTAACCCAAAAGAGGCCGTGTAATGAATTTGCTCTCCTTGCTCGCTCATCACACTGTGATCAATTTCTGAGCGCAAGCGCTCAATCACATGTGCCGCTTCATGCAGGTCCGTCATCGGCATCAGAATGCCAAATTCTTCGCCCCCCAGACGCCCAACCATGTCGCTGGTACGCAAGGCACTCACGCAGCGCAGGCAGAAGTTCTGCAAAACCAGGTCGCCAGCATGATGTCCATATTGGTCATTAATCTTTTTAAAAAAATCGATGTCCACCATGGCAAATGAAAACGAGGAGCCGTAACGCTGATAGCGCCGGATTTCTGACTCCAACTCATGAATGAAGTGCCGCCGGTTGGCGATCCCGGTTAAAAAGTCAGTAAAGGCAAATTTGTCTGCTTCAAGATGCAAATGGTATATGCGGCCCCCAACAAAGAGGCCTACCAGCAAAAACAGGGTCACCAGCAGCGCTGCGTAAGTGATGCCTTGATGGGTGTGCCGCTCCATGCGCTTTTCACTTTCGGCCACATACTCGTTGGCGCGCAAGTCCGCATGCGCGAGGATGGCTTCGTTGAGTTTTGCCACCTTGGCAAAGCGCGCATTCCAGGCCGTCTCAATCAGGGTGCTTGCTTCGGTATACTGTCCCTCAGCCAATTGCTTGATTACCGAGGCTGTCATTTCGTCCAGTGCTTGAATATTCTGTTTGAGCAGCGGTAATGGCGCGCGATCTCCCGAATAATTACGTTCTATGCTGGCGATTTTTTGTTGGGCAGCAGCCTCATGCCCCTTAATCGCCGCCACGGTATTGATCAAATGCACGCTGTCTGCCTGAATCAGCGTGGCATAGAGCAAATCGCTTCGGATCTGATGCAGCTGAGACTCCAGCGCCTGCGCAGCGTTGGAAACCGTAAAAGACTGCTCATAGAAATTGCGAGTGGTCTGGTGCATCTCCCGCATACTGGAAAAATAAATCCAGAGGAACAGCAGCACACCGATCAGAACGATCATAAAACCGGCGACAAGGATATACAAGACTGCTTTTCTACGCCTGATACTCATATCATGTACGCCACCAAAGTCGCCAAAGAAAAGGTTAAGTGCTGAGCAGAGCCGTGATAAACGCCCACTCTTTGGGATCGACCGGGGTAATAGACAAGCGGTTCCCTTTTTGCAAGACACGCATGGTGGCCAGGGCAGGCGTTTCCCGCATCTCTTTCAAACTCAGCAATCGCGTTTTGCGCACGAGCTTGACATCTACGTTCACCCAGCGTGGACTTTCCGGTGTAGACTTGGGATCAAAATACTTGTGCCCTTGCACAAACTGAAAACGGTCGGGATAGGCCAAGGTGCTGACCTCGCAAATGCCGACGATGCCAGGCTCAGCACAATTGGAGTGATAAAACAACACGCCATCGCCCACCTTCATCTGGTCACGCATGAAATTTCGCGCCTGATAATTGCGTATCCCATACCAGTCTACAGTTTGATTGGGGAATCCCGCCAAATCATCAATGGAGACATCCGAGGGTTCGGATTTCATTAACCAGTAACGCGCCATGCCTGAAAACTTTCTTTACACATCCAAATGCCAGTATCATAAACCAAGTTAGAGCACAGTTGAAAATCATGACAAAAAACGTTTTAGGCACTCTTCTGATCCCTTGCAGTATGCAACCAGTCACAGGCTTTATGCGTGATGGTTGTTGCAGTCACCACCCGGAAGATTTAGGTAAACATACCGTCTGCGCAGAAATGACAGATGAGTTTCTGGCGTTTTCGCAAGCGCAAGGCAATGACTTGTCCACCCCCAGACCAGACTATGCATTTCCCGGGCTCAAGGCTGGTGATCGGTGGTGCCTGTGTGCGAGAAGATGGCTGGAAGCCAGTGAAGCCGGTTACGCGCCGCCAGTGATTCTGGAGTCTTGCCACGAAAACTGCCTGGAAATCATTAGCCTGGCGGACTTGAAATACCATGCCTTAAGATAACAAGACAAAGGTGCGAGAGGGGATGTGCTAAGGGGTTACCTGAGCCGCTAATCCTGAACCAAAAAAGTTCAGGTGGTAACAGCCTAAGGTACATTAGGTTCGCACGCCAAGGGCGTCTTAAAAGACCGCCCAACTTAGTGCGATCGCACCGCACCTGATGAGCCGAAACCTATAACAAAGACTAGTTCAAGGAATTTTGGACTCAGGCAACGCCTTAGCACACCACTTTTATGATACGTCATTTAATACTAATGACGGTTAAAATTTTGTGAAATGAAGCGGATTACAATAATTTGTGCTGGCCGGACAAAACATCATCGATCTGCTGCTGCATGGTAGAAATGCGCTTTTTCACATCGCCCACATCAACCCCGCCGCTGCGCGTATTCAACAACTCATGGGTAATGTTCAGCGCGGCCATGATCGCAATGCGCTCCACACTCACCATCTTGCCCACATCACGAATTTCGCGCATTTTACCATCAAGGTAACCCACCGCCTGCAATAAACTGTCGCGCTCTTCGTCGGTACAGGTCACGCTAAACGCGCGGCCCATGATCTCGATATCAATCGGCTGCTTGGCCATGACTAACGACCTTCCTCAGGCAATGCCGACAACAAGCGTTCCAGCTGCACACTGGCTTGCGTCATGTTCAGCTTTAGAGATTGTGACTCCTGATGCAAACGTGTGACCTCCTGACGTAACTCCACGTTTTCGTCACGCAGCTGGCTGCACAAAGCAATCAGCTTCGTCACACGTTCTTCAAGACTTTTCAAATCGGCATCCATCAGCCCATTATCTTTTAAAAAAACGAGTGTGGTCAATAGCTAAGCGCATTTTTTCAAAGTAAATTAAGAATTTGAAGCCCCTCGCAAGACACCATGCAACTGGTCAAAGTCACTGCTTTAGACTAGAATGCCGAACAGTTGTCAGGTGCCTGCGTCTGCGTTCTTGCAGACAAGGGTGAAACTGGGAAACAGGTGCGCGAACCTCGTTCGCAATGCCTGTGCTGCCCCCGCAACGGTAAGCAAGTGCGGGTCTATCCACACGCCACTGAGTAAAAACTTGGGAAGGCGATAGACCAAAACTTGCCAGCCCGGAGACCGGCCTTATAACTTAAATAAGCATGGAAATACCGCGGGGTGACGGTTTCAAAACGAATGACATTCTCAAGCTATTAAATGTCTCCATCAATGTCTTTGATGTTGAGCCTGTCTACCTTGCGTTTCCTTTTTACTTTTTGCATGCGGGGTCGCATGCATTATCGGAAACAATCATGAATAAAAAAATCATTTTGGGACTCATCGCCCTTTCTCCTACGCTTACTCAAGCGCAAGAAGTCTTTTCAAATAGTAGTAGTGAAATTGCTTCACTGTCTTTGGATGAAGTTACTGTAACGGCAGCCAGGGTTCCCGTTTCGACTAAAACAGCTACTGGAGATGTTACTGTCATTACTCACGATGAAATTGATCGTTTAAAAGGCAGTTCACTTCCTGACTTGCTCAGATTGCAACCGGGTTTACAAATTTCCACCAATGGAGGCATGGGAACCGCAAGCAATGTATTTTTACGTGGCACCAATGCGGAACAGGTTGTGATTTTAGTGGATGGCTTGCGCATTAATTCGGCAACATTGGGTACGACTGCGATTGAAAACCTGCCGCTTGCGTTGATAGATAGAATAGAAATTCTTCGTGGCCCAGCTTCCAGCCTGTATGGCGCAGATGCCATTGGCGGAGTTATTCAGATATTTACTCGGCGGGGGAAAACCGATCAAACAAGATTTTTTGGTAGCGTAGGCGCAGGTAGCTATGATACCTACACAGGTAGCGCAGGGTTTGGCAGCCGCTATCGTGCCTTGCAATTTGGGGGGCAAATAAACAGCTATGACACACGCGGCATATCTGCCAAGAAACACCCACCTCAAGCCATTGATCGCGATCGGGACGGCTATCGTAACTTGAGTGGAAGTGCCTATGCCGACTTAGAGTTCAGAGAGGGACACAGCCTGGGCGTCAACTTCATGGAATCTGATGGACGGAATGATTTTGACAATGCATATAACAACTACTCTACAACCAATCAGCAGGCCTATGGCGCAACGCTCAAAAATCAACTTACTGAACATTGGAACAGTACCTTAAAATATGGAATCGGTCGCGAGCGCTCGTTTAGCCTGAATAGCGCTACCAGTAATAGTAAATTCGACTCAAAGCAGACTCAGATCACATGGCAACACGATTACTCCCTAGCTGTTGGGACCTTAACATTTGCCTACGATAGACTCGAACAAGATGTAGATACTTTGTCAAATGGCATTCCAAGCATTAGCAGAACAAGAAATGATGACGGCTTTCTTGTGAGCTTTGTGGGAAACCGTGCTGCACACAGCACCCAGATGTCAGTGCGTGAAGACCATAACAGTCAATATGGCAACTACGTTACGGGCGGTTTTGGTTATGGTTATACATTTTCGCCAGAATGGAAAGTCACTGCTCAATATGGTTCTGCGTTTAGAGCACCTACATTTAACCAATTGTATTTCCCTAGCTTTGGTGATCCAACGCTCAAACCAGAAAAGTCTGATAACTTTGAAACGAGCCTGCGGTACCAAAACACCGCCATACAGGCCAAAATGACTGTATTTGAGAATCACATTCGCGACCTGATTCAGAACGTTGGGCCTGCAACCTCAGGATGTTCCTTTACAGGATTCTGCCCCGTCAATGCCGGTAAAGTTGTTATTCAAGGACTAACCATCGAGGGAGGTGCCATGCTGGACGATGAATGGCAACTCGCTGGAAACCTCACTATTCAGTCCCCAAGAAGCGATGATACAAATAAACTGCTGCCAAGAAGAAGTCAGCGCTATGGCAATTTGCAGTTGCTATATAAATCAGGCAATTGGAATGCTAGCACCGAACTCTCAGCATCATCAGCTCGTTACAACGACGCGGAAAATAATTTCAGATTAGGGGGCTACACTTTATTAAACGCTTCGCTTGGCTATCAGTTAGCTTCCCACTGGAAACTTCTCGCGCGGGCAAACAACCTTTTGAATAAAGATTATGTATTGGCAACCACCAAGAGCTCGTTTTCGCCCAACGCGCCTGATTACAACACCATGGGTACCAACGTCTTTATCAGCCTGAATTACGATATGAAGTAAACCGGGAACGGGGGATTTTGCCCAAGCCTGTGCGAATTGGGCTAAAATCCACGTCTTATAATTAACCTTAATTTTGGAGTCGTTGGCATGCCACGTAACCTTTCAACTCAGTCTCTGGCAATTGGCTTTCTCATTGCCTTGATGGTCATTATCACGCGTGGTCATCATTTTGCTTCGATTGATTTTTTACCGAGCGCTTCTTATGCAGCGTTTTTTATCGCGGGTTATTACCTGCGCTCAACGCTGGTGTTTGTGGCCTTGCTGGCATTGTGTGCTGCGCTGGATATGGCAGCCATCACCTGGGGCGGTGTGAGTAATTTCTGCGTGACCCCTGCTTATGGCTTTTTGTTGCCGGCTTATGGCAGCATGTGGCTGGCTGGCCGTTGGACTGCGTCGAACACTACCTGGCAATTTAGCAGTCTGTTCAAGTTGACAGGGGCAGTATTGCTGGGATCTGTGCTTGCTGAGCTGTTTTCCAGCGGCGGCTTCTACTTCTTTGGTGGCCGTTACCCTGACCCTACCGTGGTTGAATTTGGTGCACGCCTGATCAAATACTTCCCGAAACAGCTGGAAGCCATTGCATTCTGGGTAGTCGTCGCATTGATTGCACATCTGGCATTTGGCCTGACCAAGCGCTCCGTGCGCGAAAACGCTTAAGTATTACGCACCATGGAAACCAATGATCGCGACAGCCGCCATAAGGCGCGCATGATCCGCAAGAAAGCGGTCATTGATGAAAAAATCGAGCAGGCCAATCAGGAGAAAGGCCTGCTCCTTATCCTCACCGGCAACGGCAAAGGCAAAAGCTCTTCTGCCTTTGGCATGGTGGCCCGCTCCCTGGGCCACGGCATGCGTGTCGGTGTTGCCCAGTTTATCAAAGGCCGTTCTGATACTGGCGAAGAAGCCTTTTTTCGCCAGCACCCGGCTGTCACCTGGCATGTGCTGGGCGAAGGCTTTACCTGGAACACACAAGACCGCCAACGCGACACCGAAACCGCCATGCGTGGCTGGCAGATTGTGGCCGGGATGCTGCAAGACCCGGCCATTCAGCTGGTGGTGCTGGATGAGCTCACCTACACCTTCAAATATGGCTACCTCGATGAACAAATGGTGTTGGATGCCATCGCCAAACGCCCACCCATGCAACATGTGGTCATCACTGGCCGCGGCGCTTCCGAGGCATTGAGAAACGCTGCCGATACGGTGTCTGAACTGATGGATGTCAAGCATGCCTGGCGTGCAGGCATCAAGGCCCAGGCCGGGATAGATCTGTAATGCAAGCAACGGCGGCAAGCTGCCGAGCCATGTTAATGGCGGCCCCGGCGTCTGGGCAAGGCAAAACCATGGCTACCGCGGCATTGGCGCGCGTGTACCGCAACCGCGGCTTACGCGTGCAGGCGTTCAAATGCGGGCCGGACTTTATCGACGGCATGATTCTGCAAGTGGCAACTGGCAAGCCAGTGTATAACCTGGACCTTGGCATGTGTGGTGAAGCCGATGCACAACGGCTGCTGCACAAGGCCGCCCAAGACAATGACGTGATTCTGCTCGAAGGGGTGATGGGGCTATATGATGGCAAGCCTTCATGCGCCGATATTGCCGAGCGCTTTGGCATCCCTGTCGCACTGGTGCTTAATGCCAAAGCCATGGCACAGACCTGTGCCGCGGTTGCCTATGGTTTGTATGGCTTTCGGCCCGCCCTGCAGCGCGCCGGAGTGATTGCCAACCAGGTCGGCAGCGAGGGGCATGCCAATATGATTAAAGAAGCACTCCCCACGGACATCCCCTGGCTGGGTGCCATGAAATATGACACGCAACTGAGCTTGCCAGAGCGCCATCTGGGCTTGCATCTTGCTCAGGAAATCACGGACATAGACCAGCGCATAGAAGCCGCTGCGCAACTGCTGGGGCAAGACATGCCATTGCCGCCGAGCGTGCAGTTTGCCGCACCCGAACAGCAGGCGATAACACCATTATTGCAAGGCAAAACCATTGCCGTGGCTAAAGATGCTGCTTTCTGTTTTACCTATCAGGCCAATCTGGATCTGCTACAGACACTAGGCGCACAGATTGCATTTTTTTCACCCTTGCACGATACGCAATTACCGGCTGCGGATGCTTACTGGCTGCCGGGTGGCTACCCGGAATTGCATCTGGAGCGACTGCAACACAACCACAGCATGCGTGAAGGTTTACGCGCAGCCGCCGAATCAGGCAAACCCATATTGGCCGAATGTGGCGGCATGCTGGCACTCGGTGAAACACTAAATGGACAACCCGCCTTCGGCCTGCTCCCCGGCAGCGCCGCGCTTCAGCCCAAATTGCAAGGCCTGGGCACGCAGCATGCAACCTTTTCAGCGGCTGACAACAGCGCAACTGGCGATGACGCGACGACGATAGGCGCGCACACTTTTCACTATGCCCGCTTTGACACCGACTTGCCGGTCATTGCGCAAGGCAAAGGTAAATATGGCGCTGGCGAGCCGGTCTATCGCCATCAATCCATCACTGCCAGCTTTTTGCACTTTTACTTTCCGTCTAACCCGGCACTGGCCGCACAATTTTTCATGCCATGAGCTTTGCCTATTCAGATGCCGACAAAGCGGCGATATACAAGGTAATTACCGAGCGACGCGATATGCGGCATTTTTTGCCCACGCCTATCGCCCCCGAGTTATTGCAGAAATTACTGCAAGCCGCCCATCACGCGCCCAGTGTCGGCCTGATGCAGCCATGGCGGTTTATCCGCATCAGCGATGTCACATTGCGAAAAGCCATCCACACGCTGGTCGATGAAGAACGCAAACTCACGGCCCAGGCCATCGGCGAAGTTGAAGACACGGCGCGCATGGCCGAGTTTATGCGCCTCAAAGTGGAAGGCATTCTGGACTGTGGCGAGGTGCTGGTCGCCACCTTGTGCGACCAGCGTGAAAAACACATTTTTGGCCGTCGTACACTGCCGGAAATGGACCTGGCCTCGGTCAGCTGCGCCATCCAGAACCTTTGGCTGGCGGCGCGTGCCGAAGGCATAGGCATGGGCTGGGTCAGCCTGTTTGACCCACACCAACTGGCGCAATTATTGAATCTGCCCGAGGGCGCCAAACCAGTCGCCATTTTATGCCTAGGCTATGTGAATACGTTTTACAAATTGCCCATGCTGGTGGAAGAAGGCTGGACGACAGAAAAGCCGCTCGCTGACATGCTGATGGAAAATGGCTGGCAACCTCACGAAAGCACACGAACATGAAGCGCTGGCCACAACGCATTGTCTGCCTGACCACCGAAACGGTGGAGGTACTCTACTTGCTGGGTGAGCAGGACCGTATTGTCGGTATTTCCGGCTTTACCACGCGCCCGGCCATCGCCCGCAAAGAAAAACCCAAGATCAGTGCCTTTACCAGCGCCAATATTGAGAAAATCCTGGCGCTGCAGCCTGACCTGGTGCTGTGCTTCTCCAACTTGCAGGCAGAGATTGCCGCCTCACTGATCAAGGCCGGTTGCCAAGTGCATGTGTTTAACCAGCGCAGCCTGGATGAAACACTGCAGATGATACTCACCGTCGGTGATCTGGTCGGGGCCAGCGAAAAAGCAGAAGATTTAGTAGCACGCTACCAGGCACAATTGGGGGCAGCACGCCAGCAGGCAGCCAGTTGGCTGCGTAAACCCAAGGTCTATTTTGAAGAGTGGGATGAACCCATGATGTGCAGCATCCGCTGGGCGGCTGAGCTGATCGCTGCTGCCGGTGGGCAAGATTGCTTCCCTGAATTGAGCCAGTTTCACAGTGCCAGGGACCGCCAGGTCACCGCAGCGCAAGTGATTGCAGCACAACCGGATATCATCATCGGCTCCTGGTGCGGCAAGAAATTCCAGCCGGAAAAAGTCAAAGCCCGCCCAGGCTGGCAAGCGATTCCTGCCATCCAGCATGGGCATCTCTATGAAATCAAGTCGGTCGATATCTTGCAACCTGGTCCCGCGCTGTTTAGCGAAGGCCTGGTGCAATTGCAAACCATTATTCAACGCTGGCAACAACAAGGGGGTCACGCATGACTACGCACCTGATTTTAGGCGGGGCACGCAGCGGCAAAAGCGCCTATGCCGAGCGGCTGGCCTCGGCACTTGAATGCCCGGTCACCTATATCGCGACGGCCCAAGTCTACGATGACGAATTTGCCAAACGTGTGGAACATCACAAAACCCGCCGTCCGCCTTACTGGGGATTGGTCGAAGCGCCATTCAACCTCGGGCAGACCTTGCTAGACAACGACGCACCAGACTCCTGCCTGATTGTCGATTGTTTAACCCTGTGGCTGGCGCAATGCATCTGCCCGGACTGCGACAAACCGGAACGCTTGGACTGGCAGGTAGAAAAACAGGCACTGCTGGAGGCCTTGCCGAAATTGCAAGCACACGTATTTTTAGTGAGCAACGAGGTCGGCATGGGCATTGTGCCCTTGGGTGAAATCAACCGCCAGTTTCAGGATGAACAAGGCCGCCTCAACCAGCACGTGGCAGCAGTTGCAAACCACGTTAGTTTTATTGCCGCAGGCTTGCCATTAACGCTTAAATAACAAGAAAGACCTGTATGAAAAGATTGTCCCTCGCCCTGCTCGCTTTAGTCACTGCTTTGGTTGCAGAGGCGCATGTGCCCTTTTTAAAACCTAACCAGTTTAATGTGACCCATCACCGCCTGACCATTGAATCTGCGTTTACCGAGTTTCCATTCCAGGCCGACTTCGCCATGGACTCGCCTAACTTCACCATCACGTCCCCTGCCGGCGAAGTGACTGCTATCAAACCGATCGCCAAAACCAAAGCGGCGGTGTATCTGGAGCCCGAATTAAAAGAAGAAGGCAGCTACCGTATCAGCACCGGCCAGCGTGTCGGCCCGGTTTATAAAGCCGTCGAGACGCCGGATAAAAAACTGTATTTTGCGGCAGATATGAAACGGGTTAGTGGCAAGCCGACCACCATGAACTATTACAGTTATGCCGACACTTATATTTTCAAAGGACAACAGAAATACAAACCTGTGCCTTTAAACAAAGGCCTGGAAATTATCCCCTTGGCCTCGCCCAATGGTGTGCAATTAGGGGGTGAACTCAGCTTGCAAGTCCTCGAACATGGCAAGCCGGTGCCTAATGCACGCATTATCGTGGTCACCGATAACGAGCACTTTAGCAAGCGCCGCATGGAAGACCTTTATGATGTTGAAAACGTCAGGCCGTCCAACCTCCATGCCAATCAGCAAGGTGAGTTTACCTTCAAACCACAAAAAGCCGGCTTGAACTTCCTGTTTGTGACGGTGCATCACCAGCTCAATGAACACCTGTGGGAAAGCCTGAACGCTTCGCTGACGCTGGAAGTGAATTTACCGCCAGAGACGGCAAACAAGCCTTAAAATGACTGCTTTGAGGTATTGAAGGGAAACAGCATGCAAACGACGACTTTTGAACTGAGAGGCGAATACATCGCACTCTGTGACTTGCTCAAACTCGAAGGGGTGGCCGACAGTGGCGGTCAGGGTAAGTCCATGGTCGCGGAAGGATTGATCAAGGTCGATGGCGAAATTGAGCGCCGCAAAACCGCCAAAATCCGCGCCGGGCAAGTGGTGCAGGCGTTTGAACAGACCATCCAGGTCGTGGCTGCTTAATCTGGTTTAAAGTCTTGCGGCAGATAAGCCGCCAGCGCAGACCAGTTGAAGTGCTGCTGCACACTGTCTGCCAATTTTTCCAGGCTCTGCTCGCGCAATTGCGTGTAATCGTAAGCCACTTGCTCAGACAAACCAGCCCATTGTAACCAGGCAGCGCAAGCTTGCGGATGATCAAACAGGCCATGGATATAACTGCCTGCCACCTGCCCATCTTCGGATAACGCACCCTCTGCCTGGCCACTCACCAGATGCACCGGGCGTGCTAATGCCCGTCCGGTACTGACGCCCATATGAATTTCATAGCCTTGCAATTGGGCATTGGCAAACGCCAACTGACCTGACACCTGCTTGAGCTGTTTGTGCGCCTCAAGGGTGGTTTCCATTTCCAGCCAGCCCAAGCCGGCACTACTGCCTATCTCGCCCTCCAGCCCTAGTGGATCATGCAATTGCTGACCCAGCATCTGAAAGCCACCGCAAATGCCCAGCACTTTGCCACCGTAACGCAAATGGCGCGCTATCCGTGGCTCCCAGCCATGTTCACGCAAGGCCGCCAGGTCACCGCGTACATTTTTGCTACCAGGCAGGATTATAAGATCAGCCGCCGGCATCTCTTCACTCAACCGCACAAACCTGAGATCGACCTGCGGGTGCAAACGCAAGGCATCAAAATCAGTATGGTTGGCGATATGCGGCAATACGGGTACCACAACCGTCAGTTGTGTACCCACTTTTTTCGTGTCGCTCTTGGCAACCGCATCTTCGGCTTCCAGATGCAAGTCATGCAGATACGGCAATACGCCAATCACGGGCTTGCCAGTGCGTTGCTCCAGCCAATCCAGCCCCGGTTGCAGCAAGGCAAGATCGCCGCGGAATTTATTAATCACAAACCCGATCACCCTCGCCTGTTCGCTTTCAGATAACAACGCCAGCGTACCAACCAGGTGGGCAAATACGCCCCCCTTATCAATATCCGCCACCAGAATGACGGGGCAATCCACCGCCTCAGCAAAGCCCATATTGGCAATATCGTTGGCGCGCAGATTGATTTCAGCCGGGCTGCCCGCCCCTTCTACCACGATGCAGCCATATTGCTGCTGCAAGCGCTGGTAGGATTGCAGCACGGCTTGCATGGCGGTCTTTTTGTAGTCGTGGTAAGTACTCGCTTCCTGGTTACCCACGACCCGGCCATGAATGATCACCTGGCAGCCGGTATCCGAGTTAGGCTTGAGCAAGACCGGATTCATATCGGTATGCGGCGGCAATCCGCAGGCCATGGCCTGCACCGCTTGCGCACGGCCAATCTCGCCGCCGTCTTCAGTCACCGCCGCATTGAGCGCCATGTTTTGCGGCTTGAATGGCGCCACCGCCACCCCGCTGCGGTACAATACGCGGCACAATCCTGCCACCAGCGTACTTTTACCGGCATCCGACGTGGTGCCTTGAACCATTAATGTTTTCACTGCCTGCTTATCCATCCCCTGATTATCTCACACTCGCCGGGCTTGCCTGTGGCGCGGTGCTGCTCGATTTCTGGCTTGGCGAACCCAGGCGCTGGCACCCATTGGTCGGTTTTGGCTGGTTAGCGTCCAGGCTTGAAAAACGGTTGAATCCTTTATCTAGGCAACCGTTACGCGGCCAATATATCAGTGGTATCGTTGGTGTGCTCCTGCTGGTGTTACCAGTGCTGATTGCGGTGGTATTACTGATGCAAGTCTCCGTCTGGCTCGCGCTCGCATTGCATGTGTATTGCCTGTATTTTGCCATTGGTCAGCGCAGCTTGCGCCAGCATGGGCTGGCTGTTTATCAGGCCTTGCTGGCCGGGCAATTTAAGCAGGCACAGCTTGCCACCTCCTATATGGTCAGCCGCGATGTGGAGGCGATAGAGCCGGTCAGCGCAACCATAGAATCCGTGTTAGAAAATGGCAACGATAGTGTATTCGGCGCCCTGTTCTGGTTTTTTGTCGCGGGCGGCCCCGGCGCGCTGGCTTACCGCCTTGTGAATACGCTGGACGCCATGTGGGGCTATAAAACGCCACGTTATTTTTATTTTGGCTGGGCCGCCGCACGGCTGGATGATGTATTGAATTACATTCCGGCCCGCCTCACAGCCATCACCTATGCATTGCTCGGACACACCCGCCTTGCCTGGCAATCCTGGCGATCCCAGGCACCGTTATGGGATAGCCCGAACGCAGGCCCGGTCATGTCCGCAGGCGCAGGCGCACTCAACGTGCAGCTGGGCGGGCGCGCCCGCTATCATGGCGAATGGCATGAGCGCCCGCGTCTGGGCACCCACACGCCCCCTACTGCAGAGGATATCCCACGCGCCTTGCAACTGGTGCGCAATGGCATGCTGAGCTGGCTGATGGTGGCGCTATTGATTGGAGGGTTAGCCTATGCTTGAGCACGGCGGCAACCTGCAGCAAGCGGCGCAGCAATACGGCAGACCACTGGCCGACTGGCTGGATCTCTCGACCGGCATCAACCCGCAACATTACCCGATCGCCGCACTGCCTGCCGCCTTGTTTCATCGGCTGCCTGCTGCGGCATACAGTTTGCACGCCATGGCAAAAGCCTATTACGGCGCACCGCATGTGCTCGCCTGTGCGGGCTCACAAGCGGCCCTGCAAGTGTTGCCGCGTTTGCGCGCGCCTTGCCACGTCGCCATGCCGCGCACCATGTATCAGGAACACGCACATGCCTGGCAACAAGCTGGCCACCAAGTGCACTTTTTTGAACAGTCCCCAGACGACGTCCTGTTGCAACAATGCGAGGTGTTAGTGGTCTGCAACCCCAACAACCCGACCGGCCAGAAGTACGCCGCTAAGACACTGCTTGCCTGGCATGCCGCATTAGCGCGGCGGGGCGGCTGGCTGGTGGTGGATGAAGCGTTTATGGACAGCACGCCACAACACAGCCTCGCCAGCCAGAGCGGTCAGGCAGGGTTATGGGTGTTGCGTTCACTAGGCAAGTTTTTTGGACTGGCCGGGCTCAGGGTCGGCTTTTTACTGGGGGAGCCTACGGCCCTGGCGCAAGTGGCCGCTCTGCTTGGCCCCTGGACCCTTGCCGGCCCCAGCCAATACCTGGCCGAGTTGGCCCTGGCGGATCGGTCATGGCAGCAACAGATGCGTGCACAGTTGCCTGTGCAATCGGCGAACTTAGCGCAACTGCTTACGCAATATGGACTGCCCCCTTACGGCGGCACGGATTTATTTCAATATGTGCAACATCCTGGCGCGCACCAGTTTCACCAGTCTTTGGCCCAACATGGTGTGTGGACGCGTTATTTTTCTGCGCCACAAGCGCTGCGGTTTGGATTGCCCTCTGAGGTCGACTGGCCGCGGTTGGCGCAGGCGCTGGGATCACTTGCCGTTTAACCCATTCACCGCCTGCACAATGGCAGCCAGGTCCCTGGCATGCGACGCCTCACTTGCCTGCAAGCCCTGCCATACACCCTGCTGATTCTCCAGCGGCTGATTCTGGCTCACCTTCCATTTGCCAGTCAGTTGCGTGATTTCTATCGAAATGCCCACGGTCACCTGCATCATCTGCTCAATATCGTCAGCCGGTGCATCTTCAAGCTGCCACGGCTGTTCAAACTCGGCCTCATGCTGCGCAGTCAGCACCCGCAAATGCTCGCGCAACCAATCCGCCTCTTCAATCAACCGTAATTGACCTTGCACGTGGACCACCACGTAATTCCAGGTAGGCACCCCTTTTCCACGCTGCGTTTTGCTGGGGTACCAGGAGGGCGAAACATACGCATGCGGACCATGAAAAACCGCCATCACGACTTGCGCTGACGCATTCTGTTGCCAGTGTTGCCAAAGCGGATTGGCACGCGCCAAATGCCCGCATAAGCGACCGGCCTGTAAAGACAGCGGAAGGTGGTTCACCTCCAGTCCGGTCGGCAACGAGGCAATCAATGTCGCAAAAGGATAGCGATGGATCAATGCCAGCAGGGCTTCGTCACTCGGTGCAGAAAAATGTTTAGGGAGATACATTGGACTCATCCTGCGCCTGATTGGTGACAGGCGACAGCCACAACACCTGACCCCTGACCATCACAGCCGCCTGTCGCGTTTGGTTACCGGGGTCGCACCCCAGAGTGCGAGTCAGGTTTTGCAGGCATACCGGCGGCTGGCTGGGGGATAGCGCTTGTTGGTGAAAGGGATGTGCAGGGATCACACATGCAGCCAGTAGTGTCAGCACCAGCACACTGCTCAGAACCAAAGACATGATGACGCTCCTTCATGAAAGATAGCGTGATCGTAATCGCCAAAACCAGTACACTACATATACACTTTATGCATCAATCTACAAAACTGTACAGGCCCATCTACCATGCCAGTCACACAGCCGCTAATCACCATTAACCCGCTTGAACCGATACCACTGGTTGAGCAAATTGTCAGCGGGATCCAGCAACAGATCGCACAGCGGGTGCTACGCACCGGTGCGCGCCTGCCGTCTATCCGTGATTTTGCCGCGCAACATGGGGTCAGCCGCTTTACCGTGGTCGATGCTTACGACCGCCTGGTCGCGCTGGGCTACCTGCTGTCGCGGCGCGGTTCTGGCTTTTATGTGGCTCCCGTCACCCCTTTGCAAACGGCGGTAACAGATACGTCTTATCTGGAGCGGGCAGATGATGTATTGTGGCTGTTGCATAATACTTTCAGGGATGTGCCAGAGGCGATCCGGCCGGGCTGCGGCTGGCTACCCAAGGATTGGCTTGATCAGAAAGTCATTCAAAAAAGCCTGAATGAATTATCCAGAAAGTCTGGCGGTTTTTTAACCAGTTATGGCGACGTCAGCGGCTATTTACCGCTCAGGCAGTTGCTCGCCCAAAAAATCCTGGGCGAGATCGGTATCCACGCTGAAGCCTCGCAACTGCTCATCACCAACGGCGCTTCGCATGGGCTAGACCTGATCGCCAGACTGATGATCAAAGCGGGCGATGTGGTGCTGGTGGATGATCCCGGCTATTACACCTTATTTGGCCTGCTCAAATCCATGGGCGCCCAGATTGTTGGCGTGCCGCGCGGACTCCATGGTCCCGATATCGCACAGCTGGAGCAGCTGTTGCACATACACAAGCCCAAGCTGTTTTTCACCAACACCGTGCTGCATAACCCGACCGGCACCAGCACCAGCCTGGCGGTGGCACACCAGTTGTTACAGCTGGCAGAAAAATATGGTTTTTATCTGGTGGAAGACGATATTTATGGTGACTTTCACCCGCAAACGGCGGTCAGGCTCGCCGCCCTGGACCAGCTCAACCGCGTCATCTATGTCAGTAGTTACTCCAAAACCATTTCTGCCAGCCTGCGTGTGGGCTTTATCGCCTGCCAGGCAGAATTGGCGCGCAGGCTGCTAGACCTCAAGCTCCTGACAGGGCTGACCAGTTCTGAAATCAACCAGCGCGTGATGTACCAGATCCTGGTAGAAGGCAGGTATCGCAAGCATATGGAGAAAGTACGCAACCGACTGGCGGTCAAAAGAGGGCAAGTCATTCAGGCGCTGGAGCAATGCAGGCTGACGCTTTACACCGAACCGGCCGGAGGCATGTTCGTCTGGGCAAGCCTGGGCCATGGCAGACAGGCGGCCGAAATCGCCAGTCGGGCGACCAGACAGAACGTCATGCTGGCCCCTGGCAACTTGTTCAGACCGTATCAGGAGCCTTCATCGTGGTTGCGCTTTAACGTGGCGCATTGCGAGGGCGACAAGGTATTTGAGCTATTAAGCACCGCCTAGCATCTTAACGGGTTTACAAAACCGACCTTGGGAATCGCACCTGACACATCCAGGTGGCGATGCTGGCAACGTGACGCTGCTGTCGCTCAGGGTTAACAAGCGACCCAAGAGTAGGCGTCGACGTTAAGAGCACCCGGGCCGGTCAGGCAACTGGTGCTGTGCCTGATCTTCGATGACCACGCGCCGATTGGGTTGCAAACACAGAATCAGTGGCTCTCCATGTATGCCCTGACAGCTGACTTTGGGATCGGCCTCGCCTTTGCCTACACTTTTCATTCGGCCGGACGCTACGCCGGCCTGCACGAGATAGTCTTTGACCTGATTGGCTCTTTGTTCAGAAAGCCGCTGATTGTATTGTTGCCTGCCGATGCGGTCGCTGTAGCCGGTCACCATCACCAGCTCAAATTCAGGATGCGCGTTTAACTTGCTCACCACGTCATCCAGCAATGGTTTTGCGCCTTCACGCATCTGGGCTTTATCAAAATCAAACAGCTTTTCTGCCGACAGCGTAATTGTTTCAAACTGGGCTTTGCAATCAGGAGGCGACGCGGCGACCGGGAGAGTCGCAGTTGTTCTGGGCTCAGTTTGTGTGGCTGGTGGCATGGGGCGTGTGACCGGGGCATTGGGTGGCGGCATGTCGTTTGCAGCTAGGATGGCCGGTGACGGTGCGCCAAAACGCCACATGCCGCCGATATTGAACAGATCGTTAGCAATGGTGCCTGAGGTATCCACGCTGGTACCCGGTGCATGGGCATCAGACTTTGACCATTGCCGTCGCCAATCCACCTGAACGCCAAAGCGATCGCTGATGATCCATTGCGCGCCCAAACCGGCATTGCCCATCCAGGAGGTGCGCATTTCGTGATGCAAGCCAGGCAGATTGCTGTAATCCACATTATTACGTGCGACGCCGCCGCCTATCAGTAAAAATGGCCGTAGCGCCTGACGGCTGAACAGATATAACACGTCAGCACCCAGGGTGATTTGTTTGTAATGCCCGCCGACGCCGGCGATACCGGTATCTTCAGCCACGCGATTGTAAGTAAAACCGCCTTGCACATCCCAGTCAGGCGAGAGCTCCTTGCCCAGCTTGATAAAAAAGCCGCCGCCATGCTGTTTGGCATCCAGCTGGTCATCGGTGCGCAGGCTGCTGGCACCCGGTAACACATACCAGTCGCCCTGATACATCTGCCCGGCATGTACCATGCCGATGTTCAGGGATAGCAAGGTGGCTACAGCGATAGTTTTAAGCGGAACATTCATGACAGCAGGATGCATACGATGCCTTAAGTTAGTAAAAATGGGTTGCATGAACCAGTGCGCAAGCCTGGCCAAGCGACATGTTGTCAGTCAATTAAATCCGTCCGGTCAACAGCAAGATGAGCAACACCAGCAATATCACCCCCAGCCCGCCGCTGGGCAGATAGCCCCAGTTCTGGCTATGCGGCCAGCGCGGCAAGGCACCAATCAGCATCAATATAAAAACAAGGATCAAAATCTGTATCATGGTCATGGTCTTCTCCGTAGGCAGCGTCAGCAAGTGCGCTTATTGGTGCGTGATGTTGTCACGCAAGGCATCAATCTGGTCATGCGTGAGCGTGCACTCTGCCGCTGTATGGTTTCGAGTGATCTTCAATATGAACCCGGCGCATCTCCGCGCCTGAGTTTTGTCTCTGTTAAAAAACTACTGTATCTTCAATTGATTATCGATTTTGCTCACCTCGGGCATCGCTTGCACAATCTCCACGGCTTTATCGCGGCTGGCCAGCGAAGTGACCACCCCATTCAGAGTAACGACCCCGTTGAGGGTGCTGACCGCGATATCCATGCTGGCAATACTGGATTCGGCCAGAAACGCAGCTTTAACCTTAGTGGTAATAGCGGTATCAGAGAGCGCTTCCTTTGCGGCATCCGTCTTGTTTTCCAGTGGGTCTTGGGCCTGGCCCAGACGCTGCTCGGCACTTTCGACGGCCTGGTCGATCTCCTTACCCACATCCTGTGCGTTCTTGGGGTCATTGCAGGCGGTCACGGCGAGACCACACAGCCCGGCGATAAAAATATGCCTGATTGCTAAACGATTCATTCCCTGCTCCTCAATTTGTTAACTGCAGCCAGGTGACGATTGCATCACGCCTGCCCGGCCATGCTGAAAACACAAGCTGCGTGTTGATTGCTGCCATTATTGGAATGAATGCACCCGGGGTCTGTGCGTTAGCGCGCTTAGCGGGCAGCCACCGGAATCATGGTCAGCCACTGCATCTACAGCTAGCGCACAGACTGGGTGTAGATGCGGAGATAAGCTCTTTGTCTACGCTTACTCAACCCTGACTCAAGAAGTCTCAACATGAATACGATGAATCACAAAAGCAACAAGCTGCTGGCTGCCATATTGTTTATATTGCTGACAGGATGCAGTGGCATGGCCACACGAGATAAAAGTACAGCGATTGGCGCTGGCGTGGGCGGTGTGGCAGGTGCAGTGCTGACAGGGGGAGGTGCACTGGGTACGGTGGGTGGGGCAGCCGTTAGCGGCATCATTGGCAACCAGATTGGCAAAGACAAAAAATAAGCGGCTACGCATGCCGCAGCGTCCTCGGACGCTGTCGCCCCACACAAAAAAACATCCCCCGCGGCGGATGCCAACAAGAGATGCAAGACGAAGCGTTACTATCCTTTAGTTGGCCGATGCCGAGCTTTTCCAATCCTTCATGGCTTGCTCGCCAGAGCGATCTACCTGAATCTGATTGTTTTCTGTTGAAACGACCCAGCTCAGCGGGATAAAGTGGTGCTGGCCGCTTTTATCCTTCATTAATTTAATCGTTTGCTCACCTTCCATATGGTCGACCTTGGCAAACTCATTGTTTTGCGAACAGACCACCGACATATCCGGCTTGATGTCACTTGCTTTGACTGTATTCATTGTTCTCCATTCCACTTGTACCAAGTGTTTGCGTTTAGGGCCTTAGAGTGTCGCAGCCTTTTTAAGCCCAGACTGTACGCTAGCCCACGCTTGGTCAGACAGCGACGAAGCGGAATTCCCCTCCTGCCAATGGCAGAACAGACTGGTTTTTAGAGACGCATGCGTGGTGACCCACATGGAGAGCGTGCATGCAGATGATGCAAGCCTGATACTAACGATTCACAAACGTAATTTTGGGAATTTCCCCGAAAAACTCCATGCGGGTCAAACTGGCGTAATCGATATGCAACCGGAACAGGCCTTTGAGTTGCATATTCAGCACATGGGCAATCAGCGCGCGTATCATGCCGCCGTGGGTGACCACCAGCACATGTTCACCGGCATGGCGGGCTTGTATCTCTTGCAAAAAGTCCACACCGCGCGCCTGTAACTGGGCAAAGGTTTCGCCTTGTGGCGGCGAAAGTTCGGCATAGTTTTTGGCCCAGACATCAAATCGCTCACGCGGAATATCGTTCCAGGCCTGCATCTCCCATTCGCCAAAGTGCAGCTCCTTGAGGCGCACATCGGCCTGAATGTCTCCGGCATGCCCCAGGCCGTGTGCCAGACCCAGTGCGAGTTTGTGGCAGCGCTGCAAAGGGCTGGTATAGAGGGCGTGGAAAGCATCGGCTTGCAGCTTTTGCTGCACGCTGGCCAACTCGTGATGAAAGTTGGCCGAGACATCGACATCGCTTTGTCCGTAACAGATGCCTTCAGCGATTTGTAAACTGGTGTGTCTCACCAAGGTCAATTTCATGCCAAGCGCTCCCAGGCCAGCAGGCCCAAATAAAAAGCGACTTCAGTCAGTTGCTGTGTCGCACCCAGCGTATCGCCGGTATAGCCTTGAATCTGTCGTAACATCGTTTGCCGCCACATCTGCCAGACCACGAGCACAGGCAAGCTGGTGATCAGTAAAAAATATCCGGCAGCCATCAATGACTGATTGATGCCCAGCATCAGGGCGAAGCCCAGCCAGCACAGCATGCCGAAGACGCTGGCGCACAACACGTCCTGCCGGGTCAGCGTAGTGGCTAGCGGTTTGGCCTTGCCCGCAGTGCGCACATAGTTGGCCGTCGCCATCACATACACCGCCGCCAGTCGGCTCAGGGCATGGCTGGCAATCAGGGCAAACGGCAAGATAGCGGGCGCAAGCGCAGACAAAGCCTCAAACTTGAACAGCAAGATGCCCACCAGCGCAATGGCGCCGTAGCTGCCAAGGCGAGAGTCATGCATGATCTCCAGCTTGCGCTCGCGCGTCATGCCTCCGCCCAAGCCGTCCGCACTGTCCGCCAGGCCATCTTCATGAAAGGCGCCTGTGGCAAGGATGGTGGCAGCCATGCTGCACAACACGGCCAATGCCGGGTTGAATAGCCCATGCGCCAGCCACCAGACCATGGCGGCCAATAAGCCCACCAACAGGCCGACCAACGGGAAATAGCGGGCCGCCTGATTCAGATCACTTTCTTTAAAGTCAGGCAGTGCTGGCACCGGGATACGCGTAAAAAACCCCACGGCCAGCAAAAAGGAACGCCATTGCGATTTCACTGCACTTGCTCGCTGACGCCAGCACTCTCAAAGCTGGCCATTTCGGTGAGAAAGGCAACCGCAGACTGCAGCAAGGGATAAGCCAGTACGGCGCCGGTGCCTTCGCCCAGACGCAAAGACAAATGCAGCAAGGGCTGCGCCTTGAGGTGTGCCAGCATGATGCCATGGCCACTTTCGTCAGAGCAATGTGCAAAAACGCAATAGTCGACCACCTGCGGATACAGCTTGGCGGCCACCAGCAAGGCCGAGGTGGCAATAAAACCATCAATGAGCAAGATGACACGGGCTTCGGCAGCGGCAAGCAATGCCCCAACCATCATGGCGACTTCAAAGCCGCCAAAAACGGCCAATGCATGCAGAGGATCGCTGGCAGGCACATGATGCGCTTGCAAGGCGGAAGTGAGCACCGCCAGTTTGTGCTGCAACCCTTTGTCGCTGACACCGGTGCCACGCCCCACACATTGATGCATGGGTAAGCCACACAGCACACTCATGAGGCAACTGGCGCTGGAGGTATTGCCGATGCCCATCTCGCCCAGTGCCAGCACATTACAGCCCTGGGTAATGGCATCCCTGGCAATTTGCGAGCCGCGGTAAATCGCCTGTGCGCATTGCTCGGCCGTCATCGCCGGCTGATGCAGAAAACTGGCGGTGCCCATGCCCACCTTGGCATCAATCAACTTGGGGTGCGGGGAGAATACGGCATTGACGCCGCTATCCACCACATGCAGCTCAAAACCATGCTGGCGCGCAAACACATTGATGGCGGCGCCGCCATTTAAAAAGTTGAACACCATTTGCGCCGTCACCGCTTGCGGATAAGGGCTGACGCCTTCGGCGACGATGCCATGATCACCTGCAAACACCAGCATGGTGGGCTGTTGCAACACCGGATGTACGGTTTGCTGGATCAGCCCCAGTTGCATGGCCAGGGCTTCCAGCCGCCCAAGAGCGCCTAAGGGTTTAGTTTTTTGGTTGATCTGCTGGGCCAGCGCGGCTTGCAGGGTCTGGTCTTCGATGGGGGTGATTTGAAATGTTTGCATATTGTTATTTTACCGGGCAAAAAGGTCAGTCTGGCAGAATTGTTAAACGCTTTGGCGTCTACACCGCTGCCTGAATAAAAAAGCCCCGCAACTGCGGGGCAAATGGCTAAGGAAGCAACACGTGAATCAACCTATTTTAACGGGAACATAGAGTTTGCTGTCGCCACGCATGACCAGTAGCGCTACATTCTTGCTGTTTTGCGTTAGTTTATCCTGCAACTGGCTGACGCTTTTCACCTGATCGCCATTAACGGCCAGAATGACGTCACCTGGCTGGATGCCGGCATTGGCGGCAGGACCTTTGCCCACCTCTTCCACCAGCAAGCCCTGCTTAAGTTGCGTCTGCGCCAGCTCTTGCGAAGTGAGCGGGCGCACACTCACCCCTAATCTGGCTTGCTTGCTATCCATGCTGGCAGCAGGGTCTGCCTGCGCGGTTTGCATTTCATCAATACGCACAGTCAGTTTTTTGAGCTGTTTGTTGCGCCAGACTTCAACGCTGACCGTACTGCCCGGCTTGATACTGCCCACCATGGGCGGCAAGTCGCTGGAGCGGTCTATGCTCTGACCATTAAACTTCAAGATCACATCACCAGGTTCTAGGCCGGCTTTATCCGCAGGGCCATTTTTCTCGACATTGCTGACCAGGGCGCCATTGGGGGCCTGCAAGCCAAATGAAGAAGCTAAATCCTGGTTAATGGCTTGCACACCAATGCCCAGACGGCCACGGCTGACTTTGCCTTTTTCGAGCAACTGCTGCTCAATGCCCATGGCCACATCAATCGGGATCGCAAATGACAGGCCCTGATAGCCACCGCTACGGCTGTAAATTTGCGAGTTAATGCCAATGACCTCACCATTCAGGTTGAAGAGCGGCCCGCCAGAGTTACCGGGGTTAATGGCCACGTCAGTCTGCAGAAAAGGCACATAGCCTTCGTCTGGCAAGGCGCGGGATTTGGCCGAGATAATGCCTGCTGTCACCGTGTTGTCAAAGCCGAAGGGCGAGCCTATTGCCACGACCCAGTCCCCCACATTGCTGCTCTTGGTACTGCCAATACTGACAGTCGGCAAATCTTTGGCATCAATTTTCAGCACCGCCACATCGGTCAGCTTGTCCACGCCGACCACCTTGGCTTGGAACTCACGCTTGTCAGACAGTTTGACGGTCACCACATCGGCTTTATCCACCACGTGGGCATTGGTCAGGATCACGCCATCAGACTTGACGATAAAGCCTGAACCCAGGCCATTCATCGGCGTTTCGGTTTGTGGCATATTGGGCTGAAAACGGCGGAATAACTCAAACATGGGGTCGCTAGGATCCATGCCCGGAATCCCGGCGGTTTTCACGGTGCCACTGACGCTGATATTGACCACGGCAGCGCCCTGGGTAGAAGCGATACTGGCAAAGTTAGGCAGCGTGATATAAGCACTTGGCGCGGTCATGGTTTTGGCCGACACCGGCGCAGTCGCCTGCGCATGATTCACCAGCGTGTAGCCTTTCATCCAGTAGCCAGCACCAAACAGTGCTGCCACGGCCAACGGCACAGACACCCAATGCGTCAATTTTGATTGTAAGAACGATTGCATCACAGTTTCCTTTCTTCTGCATCAATCAAGTTGTGTCCTTTCTTGCAGGACCATTCAGCGCTTATGAGCTTTAAAACAGGGCCTAAGTTTCCGAATTTTTGTAACCGAATTGTATCGGGAGAAATTCCCGCTCATCGTCACACCAACATCACCTCTAAAAAGGGTCCGTGTTACACTGCGGTCTTTGCTTTTTTGAATTGGAATGGCAAACCTCGCCCGTTTTTTAAAGCCTTATTGGCCGCGGCGCATGACCGGGTCGTTGCGCGATTACGCACGGGCGGCGCTGGGCGCGGGCCTGGGGATTTTGCTCACTGGCGGGATGGCCGGCCTGGTCATCGCAGAAGCGCCAGCTGCAGACTGGCATACTGCTGTGTTCCTGATTGCGCCCATGGGGGCCTCCGCTGTCATTTTGTTTTGTTTGCCATCCAGCCCGCTGGCACAACCGTGGGCCTTGCTGGCAGGCAATACGCTTGCCGCCTTAAGCGGGGTATTGTTTGCGCAATGGTTGCCAGATTTTCCGGTCACCGCCGCAGCGCTTGCCATGCTGTCGGCCATTGCGTTGATGTTTGCCTTTCGTTGCCTGCATCCGCCTAGCGGCGCGGTGGCCCTGACTGCCGTGTTGGGCGGCGAACCAATCTGGCAACTCGGCTTTGGCTTTATCTGGTGGCCGGTGCTGGCAAACAGCCTGTTACTGGTACTCACAGCCTGGATTTACCATCGTCTGACCGGCTATCGATACCCGGTGGCGGATCATGACCATGCCGCAGCGACGCCCACGCATATGCGCTACCAGTTTGGATTCACGCCTGAAGATTTGCAGCAGGCACTGGGGCAGTCTCACGAAGTGCTGGACATTCACCATTCGCAATTACAACACCTGCTTGAGCAAACCGAATTGATTGCCTACCACCGTAAACTGGAGGCGATTACCTGCGAACAGATCATGCGGCCAGTGGAGACCACCTTTGAATATGGCGACCCTCTGGAAGCCGCCTGGCACACCATGCTGGCGCAGACCGAGCCTGCGGTGCCTGTAGTCAACAAGGCAAAGCTGGTGATAGGGATATTGAGCCTGTCAGACTTTGTGCGGCATGCCCAGGCGAGCAGTTATCGCGAAGTGGGGCCTGCCCTGCAGCGACTGATCCGCTGGTCACCCACCACGCATAGCGACAAAGCGGAAGTTGTCGGCCAAATCATGACCACGCCAGCCATCACCATCCAGGCCCAGATGCATCTCATGCATACCATTCCGCTCATGACCAGCCATCACTTGCAACTGTTGCCCGTGGTGGATGCCTCCAACAAACTGGTCGGCCTGCTGACACAAACCGACGTGATCCGCGCACTTTACCGCTAGGGCTTGCGCGCCGGTTTTTCCAATTGCTGATACGGCACGATCACTTCGCGTGAGGCAAGCACAATCTCGCGCAAGAAACACAGCAGTCCCAATATCAGTGACGCCATCGAGATAATAAACGACACCATCACTAGGTGCGGCAAGCGCAAGCCGGTTTCCACCGAAATAAACATGCTGGCGATGGAGACACAAATACACAAGGCGGCAAACGTGGCCAGGCCAATCGCCCGGCGCAGCCATTTGGTGCGCCTGACAATAATCTTGAGCTCATCCTTGAACCGCTCACGCTTCTCCTCCGGCGTATCGGTTAAAAACCTGGCACGGTCAATCGAGCGGCCCAGGCGGCCAATTAACACGCCGAGAATCGACCCGATGCCAGTGAGCAAAAACACGGGCGCCACCGCATCACGGATCGCTTCCGACACACTGTGGATTTCTATCATGGTATTAATCATGCGCTGGCGAACTCAGGAAAAAGGAAGGCCTATTTTGACATGAAAAACACCAGACACGCGTGCACCATTTTAGCCAACTGCGCACCAACACAAGGCATGCGCGCAAAGCAGGTAGCGTTTATTTGACCAATCACCAGCGAAATCATGTCCCTCAGGTTTTAATATTTAAATAAAAGCATTTTTCTTGCCATTGTTTTGCAATTCGACCCCGCTAAATGGGAACCATTCTTGCTATAAATAGGCGGAATTAATTGCAATCATGGAAGAACACTAGAAATATATGCACCCACAACCTTTGACTGAAGAGCTCGCCAGCCATTTTAAAAAGGTCAACGATTTCCGTTCACACATCTACCAGCTACAAAATGCCTGGGACAGTCTTGCTCTGATGGCGCAACTGTCCGGCACCGGCTCCGAAATGGAAGAAACACGCACCGCATTCAACAAAATCTCGAATGCCGTGTTACGCCACCTGTCAGAAGAAACCTTGCACAAAACGGCGGCACAGCTGACATCCAAGGCATTTGAGGTCATTAACCTGCTGATCCGCAACCTGTTTGAACGCACGGCGGATATCGGCTTTTTTGCCACCGACGATGATGTCAGGGGCTACCTTGAAAAACATGCGGCAGGCGCAGTCACGGCACATGAGCAATTGCGTATCACGCACCGCTTTCAGGAATATCAAAACAAATATACCGTCTACGAAAATATTGCCCTTTTTGACATGGCGGGCAACATGCTGCATCAGCTGGATGCCTCCCAGCAGACGCTGGTAGACCAACACGCAATTTTCAAGCTGGCAGCACAATCCAGTGCGCCTTATGTCGAGTATTTTTATGAAACGGAAATCAACGGCAAACCTTACCAATCCCTGATGTATGCGCATGAAGTGCGCAGCAGTGATGGCCTGCGGCCTTTAGGCGTCCTGTGCTTGTGCTTCAAGTTTGTGAACGAACTGCAAACCATTTTTCAAAACCTGATTTCTGGCTCGGACTGGACCATAGGCATCCTGCTGGATGAGCATCGTCACGTGATTGCCTCTAGCGATCCACACCAAATCCCCATTGGCATCACCCTCTGTGCAGACACGGACAAGGACTGGTTTGTGGCGCGATTTGCGGGCCGTGAATACCTGTGTGTCACCAAACAGGCCGAGAATTATCAAGGCTACTCAGGGCCAGGCTGGCTGGGACAAGCCATGATTCCGCTTGAGTATGCATTCAACCAGAGCATGCAGGGCATGATCAGCAATATTGATGCGGAAATCTTGCGCAAGGTGATGCGCAGCCCGCTGATTTTTTCTGAAAGCCTGCTGAATATTCCAAAACAGGCGGCCAACATCCAGAGCAAGCTGAACCAGTCGGTGTGGAACGGCAATATCTGGCAGAGCAACTACGTCAACACCCAGCAAAAGAACTTTTCCAAAAGCCTGCTCTCGGAGATCAGCAACACCGGACATAAAACCCAGCAAATTATTGAGGGCATGGTCTCTGAGCTGTATCAGACCGTGGTCTCGGTGATGCTCGAAAACTCCAGTTTTTATGCGCAGCTGGCGGTCGAGATCATGGACCGCAACCTGTACGAGCGAGCGAATGACGTCCGTTGGTGGGCACTCACCCACGTCTTCAGAGAGTGCCTGGGTAATGCCCAGCTCTCTGCGCAGGATAAAAACCAGATCAGCTCAATTCTGCGCTACATCAATGGCTTGTATACTGTTTACGACAACCTGATCGTCTTTGACCGGCAAGGCACGGTGATTGCCGTGTCCAACCCACGTTACAATGAGTTGATCGACAGCCAGCTCACCGAAGAATGGGTAGGCCGCACGCGCAGCTGCACTTCAAGCCAGGACTATGTGGTGTCGCAGTTTGAACCGACGCCCTTGTACAACCATCAGGCAACCTATATTTACGCAGCGCCGATCCGGCATTTGGATGGCAACAGTATTGTCGGTGGCATAGGCATTGTGTTTGACAGCAAGCCGCAATTCCAGGCCATGCTCCGTGATGTGATTCCACGCGACAAAACCGATACCCCGGTCAGCGGCAGCTTTACGCTGTTTGTCAACGAACAGCTCAAGGTGATCTCCAGCACGCATGCAGACTTTGCCACCGGCGATGACTTTGCGTTGATGCCGGAAATCAGCAATCTCGATGAAGGCCAGCGACTGTTTGATATTGCCATTTACCATCACACCTACTATGCGGTAGGGGTGCATGCGGCGTATGGTTATCGTGAATTCAAGGGGGCAGAAGACAACTACAGGAATAAAGTCTTTGCCTTGATCTTTACCCCGCTTGGCAATGTCAACGAAATCAACCAGCGCATCACGGCAGAGTCGCAGGTCATCCACAACAAATTTAACCCCAACCTGTTCCTGCAAAATGCTGAAGACAGCCAGGAGTACGCAACCTTTTATGTCGGCAACAGCTGGCTAGGGATAGAGGCCCGCTTTGTCCGCGAAGCGATTGACGAAGTGCAGTTACGCACGCTGCCAGAGTCGGCGCCCTTTATTGCGGGCATGCACCCCTATGGCGATCAGGTCATCCCTATTATTGACCTGGCGCGCATGCTGGGTCACGCGCACTACTTTACCGATTACCGGCAGATTGTGGTGATTGAAGACAAGGCAGCCGCACTCAAATTCGGAGTCTTTGTCTCGGCACTGGGCGAGATTCCTTACCTTGCCCCCAACCAGATTCAGCCCATGAATACTTTTTTCAAGGGGATTAGCAACAACCCCGGCATTGCCATTGCCAATCTCGCCCAGCAAAGCATGCTGACCCTGATGAATGCCCAAAGCCTGTGGGAAAAAGTCACTATCGGCCAGCAAAGGCAAACTGAACAGGCGATGCTGTAATGCGTGGCCAGATCAACTGGGACATGATGCAAACACAAATCGTCGATGCCTTAATGACCTCACAGCAACAACGGCTGTTGGATACGCTACTGGATAATCTGGATGGCATGATATACCGCTGCCTGTATGATGATCAGTGGACCATGATTTATGTCAGCAAAGGCTGTGAGTCGCTGACCGGCTATGCTCCGCAAGACTTGATCCTGAACAAGGTCAAGTCCTACGAACGGATCACGCACACTGAAGACCGTGCACAGGCGCGCAAAATCATTCATGAAGCGGTCAGTCGCAAACAACGGTTTGCACTTGAATACCGCATTGTGCGTGCCGATGGCGAAATCAGCTGGGTGGCCGAACGCGGCAGTGGCGTCTTTGATCCCGAGGGCAAACCCGTCGCCCTTGAAGGCATTATTCAAGACATCACTGAACGCAAACGCATTGAGCAGGCGCTCTACAGCACCGAGCAAAAATACCGCTCCATGTTTGAGAACTCGACGCTAGGCATGTTCCAAACCACAGAATCTGGCACCTACCTGAATGCCAACCTGGCGCTGGCCAAGCTCTATGGCTATGCCTCGCCGGCGGAGCTGATCAGCGACCTCAACAATATCAGCACGCAACTGTATGTAGAAGACAGCCGCCGTCACGACTTTACCGAAGCCATCCGCCTGCAGGGGCGTGTGCAGAATTTTGAGTCGCAAGTCTACCGGCTGAATGGCGAAACCATCTGGATCTCGGAAAACGCGCATGCCGTCTATGATGCACAAGGCAGTATTCTTTACTACGAGGGCACGGTCGAAGACATCACCGACCGTAAAAACTATGAGTTGCAAATCCGCCAACTGGCGGTGACAGACAACCTGACCGGGTTGTTAAACCGCCATGCCTTCAGTGGCAAACTGGCCAGCCTGATTGCGGAAGCCGACAAGTTTCACTACAAAATAGCGATTGCCTTTATTGACCTCGACCATTTCAAACTCATTAACGACACGCTGGGCCACCGTGCCGGTGACAAGCTGCTGGAGAACGTCGCGCAACGGCTGATTCAGAGTACACGCCCGACGGATGCCATTGTGCGGTTTGGCGGCGATGAGTTTGTCATGCTCTACCCCGGCATGCGCTCGGCAGAAGATGCCCAACCCTTGCTGTCACGCGTGATGGAAGCCATTTCGCAACCGATTGCCATTGGCGACTATGTGTTTAACATGACTTGTAGCGTTGGCGTCAGCATCTACCCGGACCATGCCCAAGATATTGATACCTTGCTGACGTGCGCCGACTCTGCACTGTATAGCGCGAAAAATGCCGGTAAAAATAAAGTGCAAATGTTTAGTGGCTCCCTGGCACAGCAACTGGGCGAACGTAACGAAATTGAATATGGCCTCGGACACGCCCTGCAACGGCAAGAACTCATGCTGTATTACCAGCCGCAAATCAATATGCAACACGGCAATATCAGCGCGCTGGAGGCCCTGATCCGCTGGCAACACCCGGAGCGCGGCCTGATTCCGCCTGACCAGTTTATTCCGGTGGCCGAAGAAACCGGTCATATTTTTGCCATTGGTGAGTGGGTCTTGCAGACTGCCTGCAAGAAAATCAAAGCCATGCAAACCGAATGGGGCTATCTGGTGCCGATTGCGGTCAATGTCTCTCCTATCCAGTTTTTGCGCGGCAACCTGGTGGAGACAGTGCAGCGGGTCTTACGGCAGGAACGCGTCCCGCCACACTTGATTACGCTGGAAGTGACGGAGAATGCACGCTTTAAGGATGAAGCCATGTTTACGCGGACACTGGAGCAACTCAAACGCCTGGGCGTTTGTATTGCCATTGATGACTTCGGCATCGGCTACTCCAATATGGCCTATCTGAAAAACTATCCGATTGACGAGCTCAAGATTGACAAAGCGTTTGTGCAGGACCTGGAACAAAGCGTGACCAATGGCAATATCCTGCTGGCATTGATCAATCTGGGTAAAAGCTTGCATAAATCAGTGACCGCAGAAGGCATAGAAAACGAGTACCAGCACCGCTTTTTATTGCACAGCGGCTGCGATGTCGGCCAGGGCTATTACTACAGCAAGCCCTTGTCGGATGAAGCGCTGGCACAGTTCATGCGCGAGCAACGGCCCAAATTTGACCATTTGCAGGTGAGCCGCTAGGCGGTCACCTGTGATGTCCAGCTTGCAACCGACTAAGCGTTGCTGCGCTCGATTTCAGGCAGCGCTTCGTGTTTAATGGCGGCTTCAAATGCGGTCAACCGTTTGTAAACCGACAGCAGCTCGACAATGGTGGTCCAGGAATTGACCAGATATTGAAACGAGTTACTCACTTGTGAGAACGCCGTCAGAATCTGCTGCAAAATACCAAACGTGATTTTACCCGCCGCAATGGTAGGCACCAGAATCAAGTAGGCAAAGATATTATCCGCCTGCAAATACAGGCTGCGCGCCACATTGAAATACATGTAGTGAAAATACAAGCGGAAGTAGTTTTTACGCACATCCAGAAACAAGGCTTTTAGCGTCTCGGGTTGCGCACGGGCCGGATCATCTTCGCCATACACCAGCTCTTTACGATACGCCGCTTCTACCCGCTGGTTTCTGAATTCCAGGCCTGGCAACTTAATCCCGACCGCAGCCAACAAAAAGGTACCGAACACAGACCAGGCAATTGCCGCCGTGAACAACGGCGCAGGCACCGCCCCAAACACGGGCAGCTCACTCACATACGCAGACAAGCTCCACAACACCGGCAAAAACGCAAACAAGGTCATCACCGCCTCCACCATAGACACGCCCAGGCCTTCCATGATGGTCGCAAAGCGCATGGTGTCTTCCTGCACCCGTTGCGATGCCCCTTCAATGTTACGCACCTGCGGCCACTGGCGGGTATAAAAATCGTTCATCGCCGTACGCCAGCGGAAAATATAGTGGCTGACAAAAAAGCGAGTCAGGACATAAATAAAAATGGCCACGAACGCGATTTCGGCAAACTGCAACATGAGGATATATAACTGCGCGGTCGTGACCTTGGAGTTGGGCGAAAGCGCCGCTTGCACCGCATCAAAGAAAGGCCGGCGCCAGTTATTGAGCGCCACCGAGACCTGCACAGAGTAATAGGTCGAGAACAAAATAAAGGCGCTACCGACAATCGACCACCACTGCCAGCGGCTAGGTTTAAGCTTGAACCACATCAGCGCAAAAATCGCGACACTCACCAGGTAATACAGATAAAACAGCTTGAACGGGTCAGTGACAAAATGCCCGAGTCCGATCACCGGCTCCTTCTCTACCATGGATAAACCCAATGCCGTACCAATGGCAGAGGAATACTCGAACCATACGCCGCAACAGACCATTGCCCACAGAATGACAGACGGCCAGAACCAGCGGGAGTCGGGGAAAAAGGATTTGAACATAGGCGATTGATATTCTTATTAACAAGTGTTCAGTGTATTGGCTCTTGCCCTGGCCTGCAACAAGGTCATGCAATCAGATTCATCAAGTTTTGCAGATCAAATAACGTACGGCAACAAAAAAGCCCCCATGTGGGAGCTTGAGTATTGTGCGGGCAAAATGTTCAAAATCTTTTACATAGCCGACTTTAAAACGGTCGTGTTAACTGTAATTGCCTCTAAAGCAGCACCCTAAAGGGGAGTTGCTTTGATAGCTGGCGCGTTGAAGCATAACTTTAGCCTTGGGTGAAGATTTGTGGCTGACCAGCCGGCGTTTTACCGGCGCTTTTCTTGCAGGCTCCACCTTACCGGGTGTGGCTTGAACTGGCGTGGCTTGTGCGGTATTAACCATAGCGTCACTAGCCTCAGCCAATTGCACGTGCTGCTCAGGCTCTGGCTTAGCCCCTTCACCTGCATTCACAGCTTTAAGAAAATACCGGTTATCGGCAGGCGCTTCATGTTCAAAGGTAATCATCATCAAGGCCAACATGTTGAGGAAAATCAGTTTGGGAAGCATGTAGGATTTGTGGGAATGCATTTTATGCTCAATATTTGAAGGTTGAGTCAGGCACCATCTTAATGGTAAGCGCCGCACTTAGACGTAGGCTGCCGCTGATTTGCCTGTCAGAAAATGCTTACTCGCACCGCCCCGAAAACGTTTTTGATCCTGACAGGTCTTACCGCTTAAGAATTTGTTACTTAAACATTCCGACAGACCTGAATAAAGAATAGAGGGGTTATGAAGTCAATCTTGCTCACCAGCTTGCTTTTGCTGACCAATGTTTTAAATGCTCAGCCCAGTATTGTTGATACGCTGGAACTCGGACACTCAATTGTCATGGTCACCACCGACTTGCCGGATGGCTCAAACGGCAGGGGCTCTGGTGTAGTGGTCAGCCCCGAATACGTGGCGACCAACTGTCATGTGATTGCCAATAGCAAAGGTGTGAATATCGCCAAATTTAGAGATGGTTATCAGCCGATAGGCCTGAAAGCCAACTGGAAGCGCGATGTCTGCCTGCTGAAATTTGACCCGCTGCCATTCAAACCCATCCCCATGCGAGACAGTCAAAGCCTGCAATATGAAGAAGAAGTCTTTAGCATGAGTTTTCCAGCCGGTGCGCCGGTGCCACAGCTGTCTTATGGCGCGATCAAGGGCATTTATCCGTTTGATGGCAGCCTGATTGTGCGCTCGAACGCCTCTTTTTACATGGGCTCTAGCGGCGGCGCCTTGTTTGACCAGCACTACAACCTGATCGGCCTGACCACGTTCAAAAGCCCGGGCCAACCAGCGTTTTATTACAGCCTGCCGGTCGAGTGGATCAAGGAGCTGATGGCGGCGCCTGAAACCACGTCACTCAAAACCAATGATGTCCCTTTCTGGGCGTTGCCGCTGGAACAACGGCCTTATTTCATGCAGGTGGTAATTCCCTACCAAAATGCAGACTGGCGTGATTTGAAAACCATTGCCGGACAATGGACGGGCCAAGAACCGGCTTCTGCCGATGCCTGGTATTTTTTGGGGCTGGCGGAAGAAGGCTTGCAGCATTATGTGCAGGCAGAGCAGGACCTGAAAAAAGCCTATGACCTTAACCAGCGCGATGTTGATGCCATGCTTGCGCTGTCCAGAGTCGCTTTTGTGCAAAAAGATCTGGCGACATTAGAGTCTATCCAGCCAGCGATTCAGGCGATAGACCCGGAACAAGGCGAAAAAGTCACGCAACAAATCCAGGCCTTAAAGCAAGCCAGTCCCTGAGCCGGTCAAATCTGACGCTGGCCTGGCTTTTAAAACTGCAACACCAGCATCGCGCACAAACACACTGTCACCAGCAGCGTGATTTGTGTGCGCAACTGGTAAAACCAGCGTTCAATCAGCCCCTCAGCCACCAGCTTGCGGTCTATCAGCCATAAAACGATAAAGGCGGCGATCTGCACCAGATATTGGGTGACCGGCACCACAAAAAACAGGGTAGCCCAGGCAAGTAGGGCCAGCAAATTGCTGGTGACCAGCAAATTCAGGCGGGTGTCTTGGGCATGGTTCAAAAACAAGCCCCAGTGTATCCCACATAAAAATGAGATAATAACGGCGCCATAGGTCAGCGCCAGATAGCCGGTATGATAATGCGCCATCCCCTGCATTTGCGCCACCACGGCGCCCGCAAAAGGCAGCGCGCCCATAAAGGTCAATGTTTTAGCCAGCTGAATATGTATAGGTCGCATGTGTTTTCTCCTCTTTGCAGCGATGTGACCATGGTCAATCATTTTGGTTTTGGGGCTGCAGACGAAAAAGCCTGTATGGCATGCGGGAACTAAATCAGCCGTTAAGCGCTCATGCCATCAACATAAAATAATATACGGATACACACCATGAACTTTCATCGCGCATTGCCCGTGGTTGGCACTTGTATGGCCATCACCTTCTTCAGTCCCCTTACGTCTGCCGAATCCCGCATAGACCGGCAAACAGAAACTGCCGTGCCCAGAGCACAAAACCTGTATGGGATTGGCGTTGGCGTCCTGCCAAAGACCTCTGGCTCGGATGAATACCGCGCGCTGGTCTTGCCGATTATTAACGCGAATTATGGCGACCGTTTTTTTATCAATGCCCTGCAAGCGGGCGCCTGGTTAGTGGATAGCGAGGATAAACGCTTACGCTTTGGCCTGTCTGCCGAGGCCAAGTTTGGCTGGGATGCCAGCAAGGGCGACCGTACGCGTGGCATGGATGACCGCGACTTTTCGATTTTTGTTGGGCCGCTGCTCCGCTGGCAAACCGACTATGGCACATTGAATGCGCAATGGACCACGGATGCCAGTGGCAACAGCAATGGCCAACAGTTTCAGGTGCAATACATCAAGAGCCTGTTAAGGTCGCCAAACTTGCGCCTGAATGGCCTGGTGGGGGCGACCTGGAACAGCCAGAAATTCAACAACTATTACTTTGGGGTGCGCAACAACGAAGTCAACGCCAGTCGGCCGTTTTACCGCGCGGGATCCGGCGTTGAATGGCAGGCAGGCATCAATGGCATGATGCCTGTGATGACCAATCACTCACTGCTGTTTGGTGCGTTCATCACCCGACTCAGTGATGAACAATACGACAGCCCGATTACAGAAACACGCATACAACCCATGGCTTACGTCGGCTATAGCATCCCGTTTTGAGACCGATCCCCCAATTGCGGCGGACATGCCAACGGAGGCTTAATGGCGGCCATTGGCATTGAAAAAGGTCCAGATCACGTCGTTGGCGTCAATCGCCGTTGATCCAGCCTCCCCACCACGGGGTTTGCTGCCCCCCGGCCAGGAATGTCCGCCGCTGTCGGTGACACAGAGCTGTACAGGCGCCAACCCGCCACGATGCACCTCACAATAGGCACCGCTGACTTCAAGGATACGCTCCGCCTGTGGATTGGCCTGGTTGAGCTTTACCCATTTCTGGATAGTGGCAGGCACCGAATTAAAACTGACATCTGTCATGGATTTCTCGCCCGGACCACCATTGAATGGGACATGGTCATCGTCTTTGGCGTGAATATGCAAAATCGCCACCGGTTTGCTGGGCAGACATTGCCTGGTATTGTCTGTCCCGGCGACAGCCGCAATCGCACTGATGGTGTCTGACAACTCGCAGGCCAGCCGATAAGACATCATGCCACCATTGGACATGCCATCGACAAAAATGCGGTTGGCATCAATGGCTGTCTTTTGCTGCATGGCTTGAATCATGGCCCGGATCACACCCACATCATCGCTTTGTTTTTTGAGCGCGGGACCACAACAGTTACCGGCATTCCAGGTGGCGAACTTGCCGCCCGGCAACCGGCTGTAGCCATTAGGAAACACGGCAATATAGCCATGTTTTTCGGCCGCAGAAATCTGGTGATAAAACCGCTCGGTGGCCTGCACCTGCATATTGCCCATTCCGCCATGCAGCACCAGCACCATGGGCACGGCCTGGCCTGCGCCGACCTGCTTGGGCACATGCACGAGATACTCGCGCGTCTCACCACCAACATTGACCTCAAAGGCATGATCGCCAGGGGCGAGAGTTGCCAGGCACAGGGCGGGCAAACAGGTTACACTGCACAGCAAATACATCATCAAGCGCCGAAACCAGGACATGAGGACCCCTTTCAACAGAACAGAATGTTGTCATGAACGCTCAAGTATACGATGGTGTTGACGTAGCGCTCTAGCTGAACCCACCGCCTTATGTTAGAAAAGCATTTTTTAGACGATCAGGCCCAGATGCATACGCCCTTTCCCTCTGACGCCCCCCCTGTAGGCCTGCTGTTAGCCGCTGGCTTCTCCCGCCGGTTTGGTGCGCAAAACAAACTCTTACAGCCCTTGCCTAATGGTGAGTGCATGGCAGTAGTGGCCGCCCGCAGCCTGATCACCGCCTTGCCGCACAGTGTCGCCGTGATACGCGCCAATGTGCCTGAGTTGAGTGCCGCACTCAAGGCCTTGGGATTGATAGTGGTCGAATGTGGCGAGCAGGAGCAGGTCATGGCCGATAGTCTCAAGCTGGGGTTGAACACCGTGTTAACGGCCTTTCCGCAGTACGCCGGCGTGGTGATCGCCTTGGCAGACATGCCCTTTATCCAGCCGCAGACCATACAGCATGTCGCGAATGCCTTGGCTCAGCATCCATTGGCACAACCGGTCATGGCAGGCAAAGCCGGTCATCCGGTGGGTTTCAGCCGTGCGCTGATTCCTGAATTACTTAGGGTGGAAGGCGACCAGGGCGCGCGTGAGGTGGTGCGCGCCCATCAGGCACAGAGCATACACATTGCGTGCGAGGACCCGGGCATCTTCAGGGATATTGATACCCCCGCCGACCTGAAATGATCAGGCCATCGCCAGCCTGTGCACCCGTGAGACCAGGCCCGTTTGCTGCAACTGTGCGCGTTCCTGAATCAACTCAGCCAGGATAGACACGGCAATTTCGGCCGGCGTGCGGCTGCTGATACGCAGACCGACCGGGCCATGCAGGCGGTTCACCTCTTGCTCGGTGAGGTCAAAACTGCGCAAGCGCTGTTTGCGTTTTTCCTGATTTTTGACGGAGCCCAAGGCGCCAATATAAAACGCGTCTGACTTGAGCGCTTCAAGCAACGCCATGTCGTCCAGTTTGGGATCATGGGTGACGGCCACAATCGCCGTGTGTGGATCAGGCGCCATCTCCAGCACCACATCATCCGGCATGCCGGGCAACCAGTCTGCGCCTTCCACATGCCATTCAGCACGCATTTCCTCACGCGGATCGCAGATCATGACGTGAAAATCCAGCGCTTGTGCCATGGCCGCCAACACTGAGCCTAGCTGGTTGGCGCCAATAATCAGCAAGCGCCATTGCGGGCCAAAATAACTGTGAAACCAGTCACTTTCCAGATAAGGCTGTCCTTCAGGCAGCACGTATTGATGCCGCACCTCACCACTGTGTAAATGGACGGAGCGCTTAAGCAAACGCCGTTGTGACAAGCTCTCCAGCATAGGCGCTAATTGCGCCGTTTGCGTGAGCGGCTCGGCAAAAATCTTGAGCTGGCCACCACAAGGGATGCCAAAACGCTGTGCTTCTGCCTGATTGACGCCATACTCCATGATCGCTGGCCGCGCGGGCAGTTGTTGATGGCGGGCTTTGTCTGCCAGATCATCTTCAATACAGCCGCCAGAGACAGAGCCGACCAGATGGCCATCTTCACGCACCACCAGAATGGCGCCCGGCAATCTGGGGGCCGAGCCCCAGGTCTGGATCACGGTAAACAGATGTGCGCCATAACCCTGGTCCAGCCAGTCACGGGCACGTTGTAACACTTCCCAATCAGAGGACTGCATAGGGCTTAAGCCAGCTGATCACCAATCGGCAACCGGCGGATACGCTTACCAGTCGCAGCAAAAATGGCGTTGGTCACGGCAGGTGCCAGCGGCGGCACGCCCGGCTCCCCCACCCCGCCCATTTTTTCGGTGCTGGGCACAATATGCACCTCCACTTTGGGCATATCTTTCATGCGTAACACCTGGTAGTTGTGGAAGTTGGATTGTTCTACCTGGCCGTCTTTGAAGCTCACCTCGCTACTGAGCGCGGCACCCAGCGCAAAGGCGACACAAGACTCCATCTGCGCTTTGACACCATCCGGGTTCACGGCCAGCCCGCAATCAATCGCCATCACCACGCGGTGCACTTTGACCTCGCCGTCTTTGACGGAGACTTCGGCCACCTGCGCCACATAACTGCCAAACGATTCGTGGACGGCAATGCCACGGAACACGCCAGTAGGCAACGGTTTGCCCCAGCCCGCTTTATCGGCCGCCAGATTGAGTGCCGCCAGATGACGGGGATGGTCTTTCAGCAACTGGCGGCGATACGCCAGCGGATCCTGTTTGCTGGCATGCGCCAGTTCATCAATCAGGCTTTCCATGACAAAGGCGGAATGGCTATGCCCGACCGATCGCCACCACAACACCGGCACATCACTTTGCACCGAGTGCAACTGCACCTCATGATGCGGAGTGCCTTTCACATAGGGCGAATCAGCCACGCCTTCCACCGAGGTGGCATCAATGCCGTCCTTGATCATGACGCCTTCAAAGGGCGTGCCTTTGATGATGGACTGTCCGACCAGCGTCTGCTGCCAGGCCAGCGGTTTGCCCTGTTTGTCGAGCGCGATACTGGCTTTGTGAACAAACATCGGCCGGTAGAACCCCCCCTTGATATCGTCTTCGCGGCTCCAAACCGTTTTCACCGGCATGCCTGCCGCTTTGGCCACTTCAACCGCTTCAGACACAAAGTCTGCACGGGGATTGGCGCGACGGCCAAAACCGCCCCCTAAAAACAGCGTGTGAATTTTCACTTGTTCTGGTTTCAGGCCCAGAATCTTGGCAGCTGACGCCTGGTCCGTGGTTTGCATTTGCGTCCCGGTCCAGATTTCACAGCCCTGATCAGAGATTTTGACGGCACAGTTCAAAGGTTCCATCGGTGCATGCGCCAGATAAGGCAACACATATTCCGCATGTATGGTTTGCTTGGCTTGCTTGCTGGCCGTGGCAACATCGCCCGCTTTCGCAGCCTGCAAGCCTGGCTTTTGCGCCAGCGCCTGATATTGCTTGAGCAAGGCGGGGGTATCCGGTTTGTCATGCCCGGCTAGCGCCCACTCCAGCTTGAGGGCCTCGCGCCCCTGCTTGGCGGCCCAGTAATGCTCGGCAATCACGGCAACCCCCGTGGGCACTTTGACCACCTTGATCACGCCCGGCACTTTGCGTGCAGCGGCATCATCCAGGCTTTTGAGTGTGGTGCCAAACACTGGCGCACGTGCCACCATGGCGACTTTGAGTCCTGCAAACTGCACATCCTGACCAAACTTGGCCGTGCCATTGATTTTTTCTGCGCTGTCCAGACGCTTGGTGGCCTTGCCGATCAATTTCCACTGCTCCGTTTTTTTAAGCGTGACGCTGGTCGGTGTCGGCAATTGACTGGCGGTCTCCACCAGCTTGCCATAACTGAGCTTTTGCGTGCCGTTGATGACAAAACCATTTTCGGTGCGCAAGCCAGCCACTGGCACCTTCCATTGCTTGGCCGCCGCCTCCAGCAACAGAACACGTGTCAATGCGCCCGCCTGGCGATAGCGGTCAAACTCTGACCAGGTGGTGGAAGAGCCGCCGGTAATCTGGATACCATAGGCGGTATGCACGTAAGCAGGCGCCGCAGGCGCATGCTCGACCTTGATCTTGCTCCAGTCGGCATCCAGCTCATCTGCAATCAGCATGGGCAAGGTGGTCCAAACACCCTGCCCCATTTCGCTATGCGCCAACATCACGGTAATACTGTCATCGGCGCCGATGCGCAAAAAGGCATTGGGCGCAGGCAGTGGCAGCGCTTCTGCCGCATTGGCTACCCCCATAAAGCGTTTGGCTTGCGGAATACTGAATGCCACCACAAGGCCGCCAGCGACCAGAACCGTACTTTTGATAAAACTGCGGCGGGAGAGGTTAATGAGATCATTCATGGGGTCTCTCCTTAAGCCAGTTTGGCAGCGGCTTCGTGGATTGCTGCCCGGATACGTTGATAAGTCCCGCAACGGCAAATATTGCCACTCATGGCCGCATCAATATCGGCGTCGCTGGGTTTAGGGTTTTGCTTGAGCAGTGAGGTCGCAGACATGATCTGGCCGGATTGGCAGTAGCCACACTGCACCACATCAATCTGTTGCCAGGCGGCTTGTACGGCCTGGCCCACCTTGTCGTCATGCATGGCTTCTATGGTGGTGATTTTTTTACCCGCGGCCGCACTGACCGGGGTCACACAAGAGCGAATGGCCTGACTATCCAGGTGCACAGTACAGGCTCCACATTGCGCCATGCCACAGCCAAACTTGGTGCCGGTCATGCCAGCCACATCGCGGATTGCCCATAAAAGAGGCATGTCATCGCTCACGTTGAGCTCGGTCTCTTTGCCATTGATATTGAGTTTCATCGTGTTTGTTCCTTTTTAAAATCTGATGCTGCAGTCGCAAAACCAATCTGAGGTTGGCTATCGTGAAAATATACTAACATACATGATTGTATGTATGGGCGTCCCGGAGCTGCATAAATTTAAATTTAATCGTGTTAAGTCTACAGTGTGCAGCCCGTGATTTAGCTGGTCGCACAGCCGCTTTACATCTGTCGATCCAATCAGGACGAGATCCTGAAACAGTCTTTACATTGGCTTCACTCCCGTCCGCCTGCTGATGCCGGGCGATTTACTTTGTCTGCAAGTCAGGGCAGAATCAACCGCTTACCGTGAACATTTATCCTTATAAATGCAATCCCCATGTCACGCTTGATTAGGAGAACGCCATGACGAAAGCCATTATTCTGCAACCGGGCGGCGGCTACCAAAATGTCACCGTCAGCACACGCGAAGCCCCTGCGCCAACTGCCGGGCAAATCACGGTCAGGCTGCATGCCAACTCGCTTAATTACCATGATTTTGCCGTGGTCAGCGGCATGTGGGGCCCCACCGAGCCGCGTATCCCGATGGCGGATGGCGCGGGTGAAGTAGTCGCGGTCGGCGCAGGCGTCACCGAATTCAAAGTAGGCGATGCCGTAGTCAGTACTTTTTTCCCCACCTGGCAAGCGGGTGAACCGCTGGTTGAAGGCTTTGCCACCGTGCCAGGCGATGGAGTGGATGGCTACGCGCGTGAAATCGTCACCGCCAGCGCGGAATCTTTTACGCTGGCCCCCAAAGGCTGGAGCCATATCGAATCTTCCACCTTGACTACCGCCGCCCTGACGGCCTGGCGTGCGCTGATGTCTGATGATCAGCTCACCCCTGGCGATACTGTGCTGGTGCAAGGCACGGGCGGCGTTTCCCTCTTTGCCTTACAATTTGCCAAGCTGGCAGGCGCAACCGTGATTGCCACCTCGTCCAGCGAAGCCAAGCTGGAAAAACTCAAGGCCATGGGTGCAGATCACCTGATCAATTACAAAACCACCCCGGCCTGGGGAACGCTGGTGCGCGAACTGACGGGCGGCCGTGGCGTCGATCACGTCGTCGAGGTGGGCGGTCCGGCCACCCTCGAACAGTCCATGCTGGCGGCGCGCGTCGGTGGCCACGTCTCTGTCATTGGTATCTTGACCGGCTTGGCGGGCGACTTCCCTCTGGTCACAGCCCTGATCAAGCAACTGCGCCTGCAAGGCGTGCTGGTGGGTAGCCGCAGCATGCAGCAAGCCATGATCAAGGCCATAGACGCGAATGGCCTGAAACCGGTGGTGGATAAGGTGTTTGCGCTGGAGGAAATGGTGCAGGCCTTCCAGTATCAGGAGACCAATCAGCACTTTGGCAAAATTTGCCTGCAGATTTAACGGAGTAAAGCCCCCTGCTGCCGAAAAGCACGGGGGGCGTCGCCAAACTGCTGCTTAAAGGCCCGGCTGAAATGTGCAAAATCGTTAAAGCCGCAAGCCAGCGCGATCTCGGAAATGCTTCGGTGCTGCCAGGCCGGTTGCTTGAGGTATTGCGCACTCAGCGCCAGCCGCTGTTGCCAGACATAGCGCATCAATGACGTCTGTTCATCGGCAAACAATTGATTGATATACCGGCTGGAAAATCCGGTGGCAGCGGCAATGGCGTCACTATCCAGGTCTGCATCCTGTAGATGCTTACTGAGCCACTGCTTGATTTGCAACAATGACAAACTGCGGCCAGGCGAACGCGGCAGCGCATGGTCTTGCAAGGTTTCAAGCGCATTGCCCAGCATGTCCAGCATAGGCGCCGCGCTGGCTTCAAATGCCTGCATGGAGAGTTGATTCAGCTGACGCGTGAGCTGTTGCAAAAACGGCGACAACATGGCGGTCATGCCGTGCTGCAATCGCATGGGCATCGCCGTCAGATGCCCGGCCTGCGGCAAACGCTGATGCAACAAGGTTCTTGGGATGGAAACAATCAGCTTGGAAAACGCCTCTGGACAATGGATATAGTGCGGCACCGTGGCATCATAAATAGTCATGTCGCCAGGGTGCAAAAACACTTCCCGCCCTTGCTGTTGCAGACAATACCGGCCTTGCAGCAACAGGACGGCAAAATAATTATCCAACTGCGGACGACTGATTTCTCGCGTCCCGCGCTGGATGGTCAGACTGTTGGAATGGATCACGGATAGTTGCAACGCCTGCCAAGGATAGAGCGTCATCTCGTTGTAAAGCGGGGCTGCCGTGGGCGGGACGATGTCCACCTCTGCATATTCACGTCCAATCACCTCACACAACCAAGCCTTGCGCTGACTGGGTGCGACCAGATCGGAGCTATATTTGCGACCTGTCGCTGCGACCACTGTCCTTGCTTGCTGCGCCATGACCCTCTCCTTTGCTGAGCGAAATTAAGTCACAAACAGCTAGATTTCGCAAGCGAGTCATCTCCGTTTCAGTCAAGCGTGAGCTCCGTCCAGATCAAGCAGGCCATGACAGATCGGCTATGCTGGGGACACGATATCCCCCAGGAGACTTTGATGCAATCGACCCCACAAGCCCACCAGATGTTATTGAAAGGGGCCGCATGCTGGCTGCTGATGGCGTTGTTACTGGCATGGTGTATGGTGGGCCTGAACTTTGGTGTGCCGCCACTCAAGGCCATTTTCGCGGGAAAATTCACGCGGCTGTTGCAAGCACATATCGATTTTCTGCTGATGACCGCACTCATTTTTGGCATTGCGGCCAGCCGGGTCTCGTTGCCATGGCATGTACGCTGGGCGATGGTGATAGGCGCATTTACCAACTCCAGCCTGTTTTTACTGATGGCCATTTTCCCGGCGCTGGACAATCCTGAGCTCCCGCCGCCCTTGCTGTTTCAGGGCTATTTGTTTGCCAGCCTCTTTACCACCAGCTATGGTTTTGGCAAAGCCTCTGTGCTGATTTTAAAGTCTGGGTTGCAAACACCCCCTCACCGAGAACCTTAGCGACGGTTAATCTTGAGCAAGGCATAAAGCGGGCACCACTGGATCAGCCCGGTCGCCAACGGCACCAGCCCAAACCAGCCCCAGGTGGGACCCTGGAAAAACAAGGTCCACATCAGCAATCCGGCGCCGATAATCACTCTTAAATACTGTTCCAATTGCCCGATATTATCTGCCATGCCAGCCTCCTATATTTAGCGGCGCTCAACGCCGTTAATGACAGGACAGCGCTGCATAAGCCTGATGTTGGGTCAGATAAATCTTGCCATTGAGCTGCTGCCTGAGTGGAGCATGTTGCAACATGTCCATCACCGGGCCTTTGACCTCGGACAAATGAAAGCCAATTCCCAATGCAGATAAATGGTGGTTGATGACCTCCAGCACCTCCAGGGCACTGCCATCTACCTCGTTGACGGCGGAGCACATCAGGATCACATGTTTCAATGCCGGGTTGTCGGCGACCACTTCGAGCACTTTTTGCTCGAGATAGCGCGCATTGGCAAAATACAAGCTCTCATCCACACGTAAAGTGATCACATCCGGGCACACACTGACCGCGTGCCGCGCCACGTTTCTAAAATGCTCGGTACCCGGCACCTGCCCGACAATGGCAATGTGCGGCCGACTGCTGCGGTATAGATGCATGGCCATGGACAGCAACACGCCTGCACTGATGCCATGTTCAATATCGACCAGCAAGGTGATCATAAAAGTCACCAGCAAGGCGGCAAAGTCACTGCGGTTACGCCGCCAGGTCTCGATAAACACGCGTCCGTCCACCAGGCTCATCACCGCAACGATAATCGTGCTGGCCAAAATAAATCTGGGTAACGCACTGAGCCACGAGGCCAGAAAAACCGTGGCCAGCCACATGCCCAATGCGGTAAACAAACCCGCTGCCGGTGTTTGCGCACCCGCATCCATATTCACCACTGAGCGCGACACGCCGCCGGTGACCGGCTGTCCCCCACTCAGGCTGGCCGCCAGATTGGCGCCGCCCAAGGCAATCAGCTCCTGGTCAGGATCTATGCGTTCGCGCCGCTTCATGGCCAGACTCTGCGCGACAGAAATCGACTCCACCGTGCCGATGATGGAAATCAGCAAGGCAGGGGCCAATAAAGACTGCCACATTGCCAGACTCCCATGCGGCAAGGCCAGCGCAGGCAGCCCGGCGGGAATCTGCCCCACGGTGCGCACCCCGGTGAGCAGGGCCCAACCGGCATGCATGGCAATCGTCCCGATCAACACCAGCAGCGCAGGCACTGCCCGCACCAACGCCTGCGCCCAAAACGGCGAGCAGCCCAGACTTAGCAACAGCGATTGCCCTTGCCGCCTGGCCAGCACCAGCAATAGCAGGGTGAGCACCGACAGCATGGCCGTCGCGAGATGAATCTGCGGCCATTGCCCCAGCATACTCTGCCAGAGCGCCAGCACATGACTGCCCTCGGCCTGGATGCCAAGCAAGGTGGGTAGCTGACTGCTGGCAATCACCAGGCTGGCGCCAGCAATAAAGCCGCTCATGACGGGGTGCGATAGAAAATTCGCCAGAAAGCCTAATTTGAACATCCCGGCCAGCACCAGAAACAGGCCAGACAAACACGCCAGGATCAGCGCCGCTTGCAGCCCCAGCGCGGGACTCTGTGCTGAATAAGGTGCCACTGCGGTCGCAGTCATCAGCGCCGCCACCGCCACCGGGCCTACAGCCAGCGTCGCACTGGTGCCTAACAAAGCATAGACGATTAACGGCAACAGGCTGGCATACAGGCCGACTTGTGGCGGCAAGCCCGCCAGGATGGCATAGGCCAGCGCCTGCGGAACCAGCATCAGGGTCACCGTCAGCGCCGCCATCAGGTCATGCATGGCCTGCTCGCGCCGATAATGCCGCCCCCAGCGGAGGGCGGGCACGTAATGGGCCAGCCGAGTCAACATCGCTGTGCTCATGCTGACTGCTTGATCACCACTTGCCCGCAAGCCTGGTTGGCTGGCAGAGCCACATCAATTTGCTTGGGATAAGCCAGCTTGAGATTGGCCATGATATTGATAAATTCAGCGCGGGAAGTTTGCCCGCCCAAGCGCTTGTTTTCACGCTTTTCATGGCCGACCGTGGAGACGGTCCTACCGTGATAATCGTGGCCGGGATAAATCAGCGTATCCTCAGGCAAGCTGAAAATTTTGGCATGTATGCTGTCATACAACTGCCCGGCATTGCCCTGCTGAAAGTCGGTGCGGCCACAGCCATCAATCAGCAAGGCATCGCCGGTAAAGATGCGGTCACCGACCAGATAACTGACACAGCCGTTGGTGTGCCCGGGGGTGTAACGGACCTCGATATCCAGCGTGCCAACTTGCAAGTGCACGCCATCGGTCACCAGCACATCGCCGCATTGCGCCCCCGCATCACGATGCACCACACTTTTACTGCCCAGACGCTCGCGCAAGGTGGCGGCAGCGGTGACATGATCGGCATGCACATGCGTTTCCAGGGTAAACACCAGCGTCAACCCATGCTGTTGCAAAGCCGCCACATACTTGTCTACCTCGCTGCCTACTGTATCAATCATCACGGCCTGCCGGGTCTCTTCACACCCTAGCAGATAGGTATAAGTGCTACTTTCAGGCTCAAAAAATTGCTTGAAAATCATCCGCGTGCTCCTTATCAAGATGGCGTAGATTCAGCAAAACCAGTGCCAATGTTTCAATAAAACTTTAAAAACAGTCAAATCAATGACTTATATAAAAATATCGCTTGCCTACCCCTGCCACAAATGTTTCAATGAAACACAAAACCACAATCATGAAACGTTTCAAATAAAAAATGGAACAAACTACCCCCGATTTTTTCAGCCAGCAGGCCGGTCTGAGCCGCGCACAGGGCGAATCGTTGGCCCGCATGATTTCATTGATCATGCCAGATGCCGCCGTGTTTACCGTCGATGCTCAAAAGCGGATCAGTTACTGGAGCCCGGGTGCCGAAAAACTGCTAGGCTTCACCCAGGCTGCGCTCTTGGGTGAAAACTGCCTGACCGCCAACCGCTGCGAACAGTGTATGCGCGGCTGTGGGCTCACCGAGTCTGGCAAGGTCGAGGGCGCCCCCCTGCTGCTGCACCGGTCTGATGGTGAACGACAGGCAGTGTTGAAATATGCCATGGCCTACCTGCCAGAAGATGGCGCGTTTGCGGGCGGCCTCGAAATCCTGCTGCCCCAGCAGGCCGACGCAGGCAAGACCGCAGGACAATCCTCGCTGGGTGAAAAATATGGCTTGATCAGCCATGCGCCGGAAATGCAAAAAGTGTTTGAAATGATACGCCGCGTGGCAGTGACAGATATCCCGGTGTTGATCCGCGGCGACTCCGGCACGGGCAAAGAGCTGGTGGCCCGCGCCATTCATGGCGAGAGTCCGCGTCAACGCGGCGCCTTCGTCGCCATCAACTGCGCCACGCTCAATGCGGGCATGCTGGAGAGTGAGCTGTTCGGCCACGTCAAGGGTGCCTTCACCGGTGCCATTCGTGATCATCAGGGCCTGTTTGGCCGGGCCGAGGGCGGCACGCTGTTTCTGGATGAAATCGCCGAACTGCCTTACGAATTACAGGCCAAACTGTTGCGCGTACTCGAAACCGGTGAATACCTGCCCGTCGGGGCCAGTCAGGCCATGCAAGCCAATGTCCGCATTGTTGCCGCCACACATAAAGCCTTGCGCGAAGAGGTTAAAGCCGGACGTTTCCGGCAGGACTTGTTGTTCCGCTTGCGCGTGGTGCCCATCTTCTTACCCAGCTTGCAGGCGCGCAAACAGGATATTCCGCTCATACTGCGACATCTGCTTAAACAGCAATTTACCGGGGAACTACTGCCCATAGTGAAGGCCGCCGCCATGGAGCAACTGATGGCCTATGACTGGCCGGGCAATGTGCGCGAACTGCGCAATGTGTTGAATTACGCACTGGTGATGTCGGATGGCAAACAGATAGCCACCGCAGACTTGCCGCCCGAACTGCAAACGATACCCGGGTCAACACAGGCAATGGCAGCTCCAGTCGCCAAACCAGGCCGCCAGGCACTTTCAGAAGCCGTCATCGTGCAAGCCGTCACTGACTGCCGGGGCAACCTGTCCCAGGCGGCCAAACAACTAGGGATTGGCCGCACCACACTGTGGCGTTACCGCAAACTATGGCAAAAAGACTGATACGGTCACAACCAGCCGCGACGCACCGCCAGCGTATGTACGGCCATTCCCGCCAGCATGCTGGCGACAAACAGCCAGACCGCCGGGCCACCCGTCAAGAGTGAGGCGATGGCTGGGCCGGGACAAAATCCGGCAATGCCCCAGCCGGTGCCAAAGATCACCGCCCCCAGCACCAGTTTGCGGTCAATCAGGCGCGTGCCTGGTAACTGCACAGGCAGGCCCAAGACACTGGTGGAGTGCCTGGCCGCAGACTTGAAGGCAAAAAAGCCTACCGCAATCGCACCCATCATCACAAATGCCAGTGACGGATCCCAGTCACCGGTCACATCCAGAAAGGCCAACACCTTGGCTGGATTGGTCATCCCGCCTACAATCAACCCCACACCGAAGATCAGCCCGGCGATCAATGCCATCATATTTGCCATCTTGCTTCTACCCTATCATCCACACATGGCGCCATAGCCAGACCACCAGCATCGCCACCAGCATAAACGTCAACGTCGCCACCAGCGAACGTGGCGACAGCCGTGACAAGCCGCAAACCCCATGACCACTGGTGCACCCCGACCCCAGGCGACTGCCGAAGCCCACCAGCAATCCCGCCACGATCAACCAGGGCGTGGACGCCTGAATCTCCACCATAGGCAACGGCCGTGCCAGCACATAAACCAATGGCGACAGCACCAGCCCCGCGACAAAAGCCAGGCGCCAGGCCTGGTCACCGGCGTCGGCCGACCAGACCTGACCCACAATGCCACTGATGCCAGTGACCTTGCCCAGCCAGCGGATCATCAGCAAGGTGGAAAAACCAATCAGCAATCCACCCATCAGTGATTGCCAGGGGGTAAAAGAAATCATGCTTTTTTCTACATCCTCAACAGCGTTTATGAACAGGTCTAGCCAGCGCCATCATCCCTCAATCAACTTCGTCGGCCATGTCCTCATGGGCGGGTTCCGCAAGCTGGTTACATTCAAAACCGGCATTTTCCAGCGCAACCCGATACTCGCAGCCGGGCAAATGCCCTTCCAGCTTGCCGTTGATATGGGTGGTTTCCTGCTTGCAATAGGCGCAACGGTAACGGTGGGCCTGGCCTTCAAAGTGCTCTTGCGGATAGTCGATATAAAACAGTCGTTTCATGTTAATTGCTCCTCATCACAGCACTAGACAAGACCTATGCTACGCTGTCGACAGGAGGCTGGCAATACACAAAAAATCGCCTTGAGCAAGATTTTTCATCAAATAATTTTAACGTGCAGATTTTAATCAGGTCTAATTTAACACATAAAATCAAATAGTTAAGACACTCACCCACAGCTCACCATAAAAGTTATCCACAAAAAATGTGGACAGGCGCCCTTAGCCACGGCTATGTAAGGCAGCGATTTCCTGAATGTCCAGATCACGTTCCATCAGATGCAGCAACTCGTCATGAATCTGCCCCGAGCGATGCAGTCTAAGCAGCTCTTCGCGACCGGCCGCCACGGCGGCCAGTACCACATTAAAATGCGCTTTGCGGAGGTCATCGGGCAGACTGTCTTCATGTTTATGTTTGTCTGACAGGCTTTGCCGGTAGCTGTACTGTTCCAGCAACCGCGGGTGCATTAATGCACCATGTTCGTTATAGGCCAGTTTGTTAACCACTGAAAACTGTGCCTGCTCAATCCGGGCCCACACCTGTGGCTCATTGAGGTAAATATGCTCATGCTTGCTCGCCTTCAGTTTAAATGCCCGGATCACCTGGCCTATCGTCGTCCCCTGCACCACCACCGTCACCAGGATCACGGCAAACGCGCACATCAGCATCAAGTCGCGTCCGGGCACCTGCGCGGGGACCGCCAGTGCCGCCGCCAGCGTGACCACGCCACGCATGCCTGCCCAGCTTTTGACAAAAGACTCGCCCCAGGTGCTGTGTCCATGCGCCGCATGCGGCTTGCGGATGAGTCTGGCCAGCCCATCAACCATGAAAATCCAGACAAAGCGTGACAAGATCACCACGGCCAGCACCAGCAACACTTCCAGTCCATAAGCCTCCAGGGACTTGTCGGCATGGGCGACACGCTCCCAGACGCCGCGCAAAGAGAGGCCGATAAAGATAAATACCAGCGACTCAAAGATAAAAATCATGATTTCCCAAAACGCGGCACCGCGCCGCCGCGCCGTGGCCGACATGATTTCATGCTGATGCCAGCCCAGCATCATGCCGTAGGTGACGGTGGCGATCACGCCTGAGACACCGATGTGCTCGCCCACAACATAACAAATCCACCCCGGCAAGGCCGAGGCCAGCACCATGAGCTCAGTGCCATGCAGATAGCGCAGGGTTTTAAACACCAGATAGCCCATAGCCGCGCCAAACAATACGCCCCCAACACTGAGCCAGGCAAAAGTTTCGAGCGCACCGCTCAGTGAAAACACGCCGGTCAGCAAGGCGACAATCGAAAACTTGTACAGCACCAGCCCGGTGGCGTCATTGAGCAAGCTCTCGCCTTCGAGCAACACCAGCAGCTTGCGTGGCAAGGCCACGCGTTGCAGCACGGCTTTGGCGGCAATCGCATCCGGCGGTGACACAATTGCGCCCAAGGCAAAACAGGCCGCCCACGGCAGGCTGGGATTGAAGCTATGCAAGGCCAGCCCGACCGCCAGCGTGGTGAACAGCACCGCACCAATCGCCAGCAGTAAAATGCCGCCCAGGTGCCGCCTGAACTCATGCCAGACCGTGAAATAGGCTCCCGCCATCAGCAACGGCGGTAAAAACACCTCCATGACCAGGGCAGGATCAATCTCAAACGCCGGTAATTCTGGCACCAGGGCAATCAGGGCACCACCCGCCAGCTGTGCTACCGCAGGCGGCCAGCGCAGCCGGTTGGCCAGGACTTCGAGTGCAATAATCGCCACCAGAAAAAACAGGATTAAATTGAAATAAAACGAATTACTCATGATAGACCGAGAGGGTCAGGCCCTCATGTAAACAGATGAAACCGCACCACTGAGGCGCGCCAGTGCCGCTAATCTAACACAGGCAGCTTGCGCCAGGCTTGCGTTAACAGGATTTGTCTGTTGTGAGTGTGCGGGGAAGCGCCTGTTTGACGCGGGCTTGAACTTGCATGCCCGCAATGGCTCAAACCAAAGAGTGCCCTTTTCAAAGATGAAGTGGCCGCACTGAATACCGTCAAGTTGGAGTAAGATGACGGCAGTCCGACACAGGATAAGGAGTAAACATGTTTAGCTTGAAAAAATGGATATGGCGGCAATGGCAGGCCTGGCGCGGTGCAGATCGGGCGTATGCCAAATATCTGGCGCATTTTCAGCATTACCAGTCGCAAGTGGTGGATCCCGCCTTGCAACAAAGTTTGCAACTGCAACCCATGAGCAAAGAAGCGTTTTTACAAGCCTGGCAACAAAAAGGCCTCAAGCCTGCGGGTAAATCCTGCGGCTGCAAACCCGGCTGCTGCGGCTAGGCCCTGATGGACATGATCAACACGCATGCCGGCAAGTTGCGGGCAATTGGCTATGATGCAGGCAAGCGGGCGTTGCGCGTGAGGCTGGAAGACGGCAGCACCCTCGAATATGCCAATGTCGGCGAAAGCGTCTGGCGTAGCTTCAAAAGCGCCAGTGCCCAATGGAGTTACTACCGCGATAACATTGAAGAAGCCTATCGTTGCCAACGGGTGAGCCCCTCAGTTACCTCGGCCCCGACCTTGGTCCGCAACCCGCTGGATGATTTGTTCCAGTCACCGCGAATACAGAGACGCATTCAAGCACAGCTTGCCGCAGATTGAGCAGCCGTTTGCCTGGCCTGTTGCAACCATAACAATATCGCCAGCACCGCCACCCCTGTTAGCAAGGTAAAACTCATGGCGTAGCCATAACGCTGCGCGACCCAGCCTGCCATGGCCGGACTCAAGGCTGCCCCCAGGCCCTGGATGGTCAACACAAATCCCAGCCCGACATTGAAGTGCCCACTGCCTTGCAACATCTTGGCCACCAGTCCTGGCAAAGCCACCCCTAACAGCCCCGCGCCGACGCCATCTAGTAACTGCACGGGCACCACCGCCCAGGGCGAGTTCCAGGTCGAAGCAATCACGCCGCGCACCGGCAAGGCAAGCAAGGCCAGCGTGACCAGCCGTTCGTAACTAAACTGCTCGGCATAACGCCCGGCCAGCAATGCCATGGGGATCATCACCAGTTGCGCAATCATCACCGTCAAAGCCGTAAACAGACTGGCGTTGACCAGACCTTGCGACACCATGGTTTGCCCCAGCAAAGGCAGCATGGCGGCATTGGCCAGATGAAACAGCATCATGATGCAAGCCAGCATCAATAAGGGGCGTGACTGCAGCAAGGCCTTCCATACGGCACGGCCAGAATCACTGACCGCAGCATGTGACTCCAGACCGCGCGCCGCATGGTAATCAATCTCTTGCGGGCGAATGCGGCGGATGCACAGCAGCGCCATCACCGCCATCACCGCCAGTAGCATAAAGACGGCAGACAAGCCCCAGAAATAGCCAAGGACGCCAGCCACGGAGACTGACACCAGGCTACCGGCATGACTCCAGGCCTCGTTCTGACCAAGCTGCCTGGACAAATATTTAGACCCGACCAGGCCCAGGCTGATACTGGCAATCGCGGGCCCGATCATGGCACGGACCACACCGGTAGCGGCTTGCGACAAGGCAATCGCCGCAAACGAGTGCCACAGCAACAACACCAGGCAACCGACCACCATCAGGATGGCGCACACGGACAGCCACAAGCGCTTGGCATGTGTGCGGTCCATCAGGGCACCCGCCGGGATTCCCGCCACCATGGTTGCCAACCCGCCTATGGTCATCACATAGCCAATCTCATCCGCCTGCCAGGATTGTGCCAACAAATACACGCCGAGAAAGGCGCCCAGCCCGTCGCGGACATCGGCCATGAAAAAATTCATCACCGCCAGCCATTGCCGTGAATCTGCAGGCATTTTGAATAGACGCATGCTTTTCTCCTTACACCACAGGGGCTTTAAAGATAAAAAAGGCGCCCAGACCAATGAGGGCAAAGCCGACAACATGGCTGGAGGTGAAATGCTCGCCGAGCGAATACACCGAAAACACGGCAAACACACTGAGCGAAATGACTTCTTGCATGGTTTTGAGCGCCGCCACCGAATACACGGTATGGCCGATCCGGTTGGCCGGCACCGCAAAACAATATTCAAACAGGGCAATCAGCCAGCTCACCACAATCACCACATACAGCGGCTTTTCGGTGAACTTGAGATGGCCATACCAGGCCACTGTCATAAACACATTGGAGATCAATAACAATAGAATAGGGGCTAATTTTGCAATCATGATGCATCCTGTCAAAAGAGTGAGTCCAGCGTGGGCGGCGGCCTTTTGGCAGCACCGCTGTTGCCCAAAGCGCTTTAAGCAACACCTAACTTGCTTAAAGCGCAGGCGACGCCGGATGAAGCGTTGGCCTGGGCTAAATCAGGGACTAGCACTGGCCGGCTACCGCAGCCGCTGGCTGGCAAGCTGGGGCCGCGGGCGCATAGAGTGGCTGCATCGTAGCGGCGGAGCTTCCCATGCGGATCGCCTCCAGCGACACACCATTGGCCGTCCTGGTCCCTAGACCAGCCACCGCAATACGCAGCCCTGGGCGCAATGGCATACTCAGGCTTTCAGGCGGAAAGTGAACAATGCTCTGGTTATCCAGGATGACACCATCGACTTCGCCACGCGGACCATTCAGGATCAAATCGACCTTGCCTTCCACCTGCAGCGGCTGCAATGACTGCGCCCGCAAATGTGGGGGTAACAATGGCAGGTTATTGGCGGGTGGCTGGTCCACCACAATATTGCCGGTGGTCACATTGATAATGGCATCGGCTTTAACAATGGCTGGCGTTTCAGCATGCCCGAGAATACGCACATGCTGGCCGGGTTGCACAGCGCCTAGCAAGGCCTGCGAACGGTGCGGGGGGAATTTGACAATCACGTCATTCGCCAAGCGCAAGCCATCCGCTTCCCCATACGGATTAAACAGGATGGACTTGACAGTCGCCTCAGCTACCGCGGGCAGCGCCGCCGTCGCCTGTAAATCCAGCGCGCCTGCAGGCGCAAGCGAAACGGGGACCATAGGCGCAGGCGCCAGTGGTGCTGATGCGCCTGGTCCCAGATTAAGTGGCGCAGGCGTCAGCGGAGAAGAATTCGCAGCTAAGGGCGGCAAGGCAAATGCTTGCAGGGTCATACTTAGGGTGGTGACGAGCAGCGCGGCGCGCAGAGGACGACTGCCGCGTGCAAGATGGCTGCTACGTGTACATACAGAAGAAGTTAACATGAAATGCTCCTTGTCATGGATAGAGGTTATCTCCTCTATTGCAAGGGGCATGCCAGATAAAAAGTTATTTTAAATCAATTGCTTGAAAATAAACCCTGGCGCACTTGTCCGCTTTGGTGACACAACACTGTCCGCTGGGCGGACAGCTGTCAGCGCTTATGTCAGGCCATGTTCTTCGAGCTTGCGGTAAAGTTGCTGACGGGACAACCCCAGTTTACGCGCCGCTTCACTGCGGTTGTCACCGCTCTCGCGCAATGCGCGCTCTATCATCTCGCGCTCGACTTGCTGCAGGGTCTCGGCCAGCGTGCCGGTGGCGGCGCCACGACCAGAAGCATCTGCCGCTTGAGGACGTGGCGTAAAAGAAATATGTTCAGCCTCGATCCAGGCATGATGACTCAAAATCTGCGCGCGCGCGATGGTGTTGCGGAGTTCGCGGATATTCCCCGGCCAGTCATGTTGTACCAGCTGTTGTGCGGCTTCAGCGGTCAGACGCTTGGGGGTACCCGCAGCTTCACTGGCCAAAAAATGCTGCGCCAGCAGCAACAGGTCTTCACCGCGCGCGCGTAGTGGTGGCAAGGCAATCGGCATCACCTGCAGCCGGTACCATAAATCTTCACGAAACTGCCCAGCGCGGACGGCGGCGGGCAAGTCTCTATGGGTGGCAGCAATGATACGCGCATCCAGCGCAAGCACCGTTTGTGCGCCAACCGGGCTAAACTCGCGCGCCTCCAGCACCCGCAAAATCTTGGCTTGCAGCGCCAGCGGCATATCGCCAATCTCGTCGAGGAACAGGGTGCCGCCAGTCGCTTGCCGCAAATAACCTTTACGGTCAGCCACCGCCCCTGTGAACGCGCCTTTGACATGCCCAAACAGCTCGCTTTCCATCAATTCTGCCGGGATGGCGGCACAGTTGACGGCGACAAAAGGGCCATGGGCGCGCAAGCTGTTACGGTGCAGTGCACGCGCCACCTCTTCCTTGCCGGTACCAGTCTCGCCCAAAATCAGCACGGTTGCCTCGGTCGCCGCAGCCAGGCCGATGTGTTTGAACACCTCGCGCATGCATTCACTGTTGCCTATCAAACGTTCCGCCGTTGGGTTATCTGCGGTCAGCGACGCGTCGGCCTCCGGGCGAGACTCGCGGTCAGCGCTGCGCTCGGGCAGTGCGCGTTGCAAGGTTTCCATCAGCTTCTGCCGTGAAACGGGCTTGGTCAAATGGTCAAACGCCCCCAGCCGCATGGCCTCAATCGTATTGCTGCCACTGGCGTAGGCGGTAAGCATGATGCATGGCACCGCCTTGATCGCCTGCGCCTGACGCAAAAACGACAAGCCGTCTTCCCCGGTGAGTTTGAGATCGGTGATCACCAGCTCTACCGGCGCCGTCCGCAAGCAGTGCAGGCCCGCCTGCACATGGCCGGCTTCCAGCACATGGTGCCCCAGGTCAGACAGCATTTCAGACAGGCTGCTTCTAAAGGCGGGATCATCGTCAATAATCAGGAGGTGTGCCATGGCAATTCAATCTCAAAACGGGCGCCCGCGGCAGTATCGGCCAGGCGTAGCTCGCCGCCATGCGCCTGGACAATTTCGCGCGCCAGGGCCAGGCCCAGGCCGGTACCACCACTGCGCGCCGTACTAAAAGGTTCAAACACCTGGGGGCGCAAATGCGCGGGCACGCCACTGCCATTGTCGGCCACCCACAATCGCAGGTGCCCCGAAGTGACGCTGTCCAGCCCCAACTCAATCTCGCCTCCCACGGGGATATGCGCCAGCGCATTCAGGATCAGATTGTCCATCACTTGCGCCATTTTATCTGGGTCGAGCACGGCCTGCGCTTGAGCACGTGTCACCACAGAATCACTCAGGCTTAACTTCCAGCATGCCTGCTGGGTAGTCATGGCCTCTTGATGCAAGCTGGTCAGGCTGGTCAGCCAGGCACGCAAATCCACTGATTGTTTGTGTATTTGCAAGGGATGGGTCAGTGCCAGCAAGCTGGAGATCAGGCTTTCGAGGCGCGAGGTTTGCGCCAGCACCGCCTCAAAGGCACTCTGGCTGCGTTGCTGATAACGCTCAGGGGCCGCGGCCATGGCATTTTCAACCTTCATGCGCATGGTGGCCAGCGGATTACGGATTTCATGTGCCAACCCGGCAGAAACCCGGCCCAGCGTCGCCATGCGCTCAGACTGCGCCAGCTGTTGCATCAGTGCAGCCATCTGGCGCTGCCAGCGCAGCAGCATCCAGGCCAGCCAAGCGCCAGACATCACGACCAGGCCTATCAGCAGCGCCAACGCCAGGCTCAAATGATTGAGTACCTCGGCCTGAATCAGCAACACGCGTTTCATCACCCAGGCAACAGACGTGCCGGGGGCTTGGGTCAGTGGGCAGGCAGCAAACACAATGGCTTCACGCAAGCCGGGGCGCACCTCCAGAATCAACTGATGGCTGCGGCTGGCCAGTTCGGCCGTGGCAGTGATTTTTTCAAGTTCGGCCACCGGTGGATCACGCTTGACGCCGGTGCCATCATAGGTGGGAAAGGCATACGCAAACACACCTTGGCCTGGCCGCCAAAAGCCGCCTTCACTGCCCGGCTCTTCGCGCAAGGCAAGATCTATCACCGCCTGCCAGCCTGCCTGCGCAGAAGCACTCTCCAGCCTCGCAAGGTGTACCCCATGTTGCATGGCCTGGCAGCTGGCAGCCGCATGCAGCCTGGCCTCAGCAATCTGCGAGGCCGCGCCCTGGCGGCTCAGTTCGATCAACAGCCAGACCAGCAAGGCCGAGACGGCCGCAATCACAGCCCAGAGCAGGAGCAGGTCTCGGCGCACCTTGTGGGTATGGGTCTGCATAAAAAGCCTGTGTAGAGTCGATGGTGTGAGTAAGAAGGTTAAAGCGGCAACCACACGGTAGCACATCACTCACAGCGCTTCAATCAGGCAGACGCTGACAAGCCTTGGCGGCTGACCAAGCGCAACGCAAGACTGGTCCCCGTGCGATTGTAAGCCCGCTGTAATCCAGCTTTGTTAGTCTGGCCATGGCTGTTAGTATTCCTGTTCCCCCTCACGTCTGGAGTCGATGATGACGGATGACGCATTGATCATTGATCAACGTTTTGGCCTGGGCGCACGCGCCGCGGCCACTACGCCCTCAAATAGTGTCTCGCAGGCATTGCTAGACGAATTTAGCCGTTACCAGGCCTTGCCGCCATTGTGGCAGCAATACCAGCAAGCGCTGCCGTCCATCGAGCAAGAGATGCAGGAAATGCGCATGATCAATCAGGCCGAATCGCCTGAGGACAAACTGCAGTTGCGCCGCCAGATGCGTAACGAAGCGCGGGACAGCTATACCGAGGCAGTGCAGGTACGCGCGCAAGTGGCGCAGCAGACCGATACCCCGTTTGTGGAAAGACTGGTGCATTTCTGGTCCAACCATTTTGCAATCTCGGCACAAAAATCGCAGGTCACACAACTGGCCGGATTGTTTGAACTGCAAGCCATCCGTCCGTTTGTACTGGGCACGTTTAAAGACATGTTGTTTGCGGTCGAGAAGCATCCGGCCATGTTGATCTACCTAGACCAGCAGCAATCACGCGGGCCACAAAGCGAAGCCGTACAACGGCAAATGCGCCGCCAGCCGGACAAGAAAAGTGGCCTCAATGAGAACCTTGCCCGCGAAATTCTGGAACTGCACACGCTGGGCGTACGTAGCGGTTATAGCCAACAGGACGTGACCGAGTTTGCACGCGCACTGACCGGCTGGACCCTGCCCGGCCCCAAACTCACAGGCGAGACCGATGCGCGCTATCCTGGCTTTGTCTTTAATGAGCGCGTGCACGAGCCTGATGTCCGTCAGTTACTCGGTAAAACCTATGCGCAACCGGGCGTACAACAAGCCGAAGCCATCCTCACTGACTTGGCCGCCGCCCCGGCCACGGCCACGCATGTAGCGACCAAACTGGCCTGCCATTTTGCTGGCGACCAGCCACCGCCCGCCCTGATTAACCGGCTACGCGACACCTATCTGCAAACCGGGGGCCAACTGCCTGCACTGTATCGCGTGCTGATGGAAGCGCCTGAGTGCCGCGTGCCCACGCCGGTCAAGTTTAAAACGCCGTGGGAGTGGCTGATTAGCAGTGTACGGGCGCTGGATATTGACCTTTCGCATGTCCGCGTCTCGCAAGTCATGACCCAGCTGGGACAACCGATCTGGAAACCAGGCTCCCCCGCCGGTTATGACGATGTGGCCGAAAGCTGGCTCGCCTCCAACGCCTTGTTGCGCCGGGTGGAGTATGCGCAGCGCCTGGCTTCGCTGACCAAGCTGAGCATGCCACCCGCGGTGCTGGCCAATACCGTCCTGCGCGGCAGACTCAGCCAGGAGACCTTGCAGCAAGTGAGCCGCGCCGAATCTGCGCACACCGGTTTTGCGCTTCTGCTGGTCAGCCCTGAATTTTTAAGGAGATAGCCATGCAGCGCAGACAATTTGTGAAATTATGCGGCGCCGGGCTGGCCGCCTTCTGGCTCCCCAGCTTGAGTTTTGCGGCGGCGGCGACCGAACAACGCTTTATTTTCATCATCCAGCGCGGCGCGGCCGATGGTTTGAACACCGTGATTCCGTATGCAGATCCCGATTACCAGCGCTTGCGTGGCGCCTTGGCCGTGCAAGACATCAATGACACCAAGTTGGACAGCCTATTTGCGCTACACCCGTCGCTGGTCACGGCCAAGGCGCTTTACCAGCAGCAACATGCACTGTTTGTACATGCGGTGGCCTCGGCCTACCGCGAGCGTTCCCATTTTGACGGGCAGAATGTGCTGGAAAGTGGGGGTACGCGTGCTTATCAGCTCAAAGATGGCTGGTTGAACCGCTTGCTCGGCCTGCTGCCGCCCGCCCAAAACGAGGCGATTGCATTTTCCCCCACCATTCCGCTGGCCTTGCGTGGCAACTATCAGGTCGATGCCTATGCCAGTGCCAAGCTGCCACAACCCTCCGATGATTTACTGTTAAGAGTCAGCCAGCTTTACCAGCAGGATGCCCAATTACATGCCGCCTGGGAAAGTGCGATGCAAGTCGAGAATATGGCGGACAAAGGCATGCAAGGACAAAACAGCCAGCAACCAGCAGCGCTGGGCAACATGGTCGGTGATTTTTTAAGCCGGCCAGACGGCCCGCGCATTGCCGTGCTGGAAACCGGCGGCTGGGATACCCATAGCGCCCAAAACAGCCGTCTGAGCAAACAGTTGTCCGACCTGGACACTCTGCTCGCCAGCCTGCAAACGCATCTGGGAAATCACTGGCAGCAAACGCTGATCATCGTCGCCACCGAATTTGGCCGCACCGCCGCCGCCAATGGAACAGGCGGCACCGACCACGGCACAGGGGCCGCCATGCTGGCGTTTGGGGGCGCCCTGCCCGCCATCACGGCAAGCAATCGAAGCTGGCCAGCCGGCAAAGTCATCGCCGACTGGCCCGGCCTCAAAGACAGCCAGCTGTATCAGGGGCGCGACTTGCATCCCACACTGGCGCTGGATAAGGCAATCACGGCATTGGTGAGCGCACACTATGGCTTGGAGCCAGGCAAGGTGGCCCGCACACTGTTTCCGGCATCCAGCTGATGTTTTTGCAGGGCGGCCCATAACAAATACACCCGGCAATCAAACTCATATTGCATGTAGTCGGGTTCCATATGCAGACAGAGCTGGTAAAACGCCTTGTCATGCTCGCGCTCTTTGAGATGTGCCAGTTCGTGTACCACGATCATGTTGAGAAATGCCAGCGGCGCCGTTTTAAAAAAAGCCGAAATCCGGATTTCTTTTTTGGCTTTGAGCTTGCCGCCCTGCACCCGCGAAATGGCGGCATTGAGCCCCAGTGTCTGCTTTTCTATGGTGAGCCGGTTGTCGAAATAGACCTTGTCGAGCAAGGGCGCGTTTTTCAAATAGCGCTGCTTGAGCGCATTACAAAAATCATACAGCGCCTTGTCACTTTGAATCGTGTGCGTCTCGGGATAACGCTGCTGCAGATAATTGCCCAGTTGGCCCTGGGCATGCAACTGGGCAATTTGCGCACGTAAATGCGCGGGATACCCCGGCAGAAATTGTTGAATCAAGGTCGCAGACATGCCGCCATTTTAAACGGCAACGGCCACAACATTCAAAAATCAGTTACATTGAAAAATCGGAAGACAAATCCATGGTGTTGGGACCAGTGTCCTCCTGATAGGTAGATGTCGTCACCGGCGGTGCTGACGCCCGTTTCCAGGCATCATATGCCTGTTGATCGACAGGACTCAGCTGCGCGATGGCCTCCGCATTCAGGCTCGCAAAAGGGCGGCCATCTTGCGTCGTCGCGCCCGCATCTGCCGCGCAGGCCACCCCGACCACTGCAGACAAGATCGTCGCCAATATCCATACATTAGTGAAAAGTCTCATTGTTGGCCTCTTGCATACCTATGACCGCATAGACTAAGCCAGCTGCCGCCAGGCCACAACGGGAAAGCTTCCTGTTAACAGCCGCTTAAACCAGTTCATCCTGCGTCAGGCCAATCAAACCATCACAGGCCGGCCAATTTTCTGCCTCATCTACCGTCGCGCATGCGCGGTATCCATCAAAAATGCCATGAACACTGCGTACGTGCAAAGACAATATAGATATCGCGTAAATATTGCAGTATGCTAATTACTCTGCTATGGACAATCGCACTTCGCCCTGGTCAACATTGGTAGCGCAAAAAACATCGCATGATCACGCATAAAAAGTTATTAACTCGCTTGACCGTTGTGCTCTGGATAGAACTTGTGCTCGCACTGTCTGTGCTTGGCGGCTTGATTGCGCTCAATATTTACCATGAGCATGCGCAAATTGAAGCGAATGAACGCGACCGCCTGATTACGCAAGCCAATGTCATTTCAAAAAACCTGGCCTTCCAGTTTCAAGGCGCCAATCAAGCCTTACTGGCCATTATTCAAGAAATCCCGGAGTGGAAACATCAACAGCAAGTCGCGACCAAACGCTTGACAACCATGGCGAGCACCATGCCAGGAATACGGGGATTTGACGTGTTTGATGCCGATGGAACACTGATATACACTAGTTTTCCAGAATATCTCGGCATGAACTTCAGTTACCGTGATTATTACCAGACCGCCCGGCGGGTTAGTGATCCCGACAGGCTTTACGTTTCCCCTCCTTTCACCGGCATGAGCGGTAACTATATACTCAACCTGACCCGGATCATTCCTGGCAAGCAAGGTGAATTTTCCGGGATTGTCACTGCCATCCTGGATCCCGAATACTTTAAACCGCTGCTAGCCTCTGTGTTATACACGCAGGATAGCCGCAGTTCCCTGATACACAGCAAAGGCGTGCTGTTCATGAGCGTGCCCGATAACGGGCTCAAGCCGGGCACAAATCTGGCAACCCCTGGTTCATTTTTTACCCGGCATATCCAAAGCGGCAAAGCGGTGACCGTATTTAGTGGTCAATTATATTCAACCCGGCAGCAGCGTATGGTGGCTCAAACCACACTGGCCCCCGGCGACCTCAAACTGCATAGCACACTCATGGTAGCGGTCAGCCGCGACCTTGAACGCATTTTTAGATACTGGTACGAAAATGCCATGATTCAGATCATCTGTTTCAGTATTTTTGCACTCTTTACATTCACTATGTTGTTTGTATTCCAACGCCGTGAAAGCAAACACGCGCGAATGGCGGCTGAACATTCACACGCCCTGTTTCAATCCGAAAAACTGTTTCGCTCAACCTATGACTCCGCAGCCATCGGCATGGCTTTGCTAGGCCTCGATGGCAGGTTTATGCAGGCAAATCGGGCCTTATGCCATATGCTGGGGGAAGATGAAGCGGCGTTATGCCAGAAAACCATCCAGCAGATCACCCACCCTGACGACCACCAACTTGACCATCTGCTGCTGGACTCGCTGCTCACTAGCCAGCGAGATAACTATCAGGTAGAAAAGCGCTTTTTTCATAGCCAAGGTCATACGCTTTGGGTATTGTTGACCTACTCCTCCATTAAAGATGAAGCCGGCCAGCTCCAGCACTTTGTCGTACAAATACAAGATATTACTGAGTACAAGGCGCTACAGGAAAAATTGCAGAAGCAAGCCAATCAAGACTTTTTAACCGGATTGCCCAATCGACGCCACTTTATCCAAGAGGCCAATATCGCGCTGGCAAGACTCAAACGCCGTGGCGGCGCCATCGCTTTATTGATGATAGACATCGATCATTTCAAGAAAATTAATGACAACTATGGCCACCAGGCTGGCGATGTTGTATTGCAAGCGTTTGCCCGGCAATGTCAGACGCAGCTGCGCGATATTGATTTGATCAGCCGCTACGGTGGCGAAGAGTTTGCGATCTTGTTGCCCGACACGCAGAAAGAACAAGCGATAGAAATCGCTGAGCGCTTGCGAACGACTGCAGCCAACACCGAAATGCACCTTGGAAATCACCGCGCTCTTCATCTGACAATTTCGATTGGCTTAGCTGCCACCTCTGATACCAGCACCAGCTTGGAAAAGCTGCTGGTCAAGGCAGATGCGGCCCTCTATCACGCCAAACAGTCAGGACGTAACGCCGTCAGTGTTGCGCAAGCAGACGCCCCCTGACAGCCCTGCTCCGCATGAAATAACCACCTCCGCAAGGGTAGTCACCCTTTTGGACTATCCCGGAGTCCGTCAGATGCGTGTAAAATTTAACGCATTACAAAAACAAAGCTTAGCCCGCTGCACGTTTAGATTTGCAGCAAAACCGGTGTCGCGACACGCAGATGACGCATGCCCCAAGTGAGTAATGAGTATCAATGATTAAAAACATAAATGCAGTCACCATGGGAGATTGGGTATGCATGATGAAAGTGGAGACGTTGCGCGTGCCAATCTGCGCTTCCGACAAGTAGTAGAAGCCGCCCCGACCGCCATGGTGATGGTAAACAGTCGCGGCCTGATCGAACTCGTCAATACACAGACAGAGCTCATTTTTGGCTACCCAAGAGAAGAGTTGCTGGGACAAAGCATAGACATTTTGTTACCTGAGCGCTTCCGCCAACAGCATCCGCATCATCGCGCCGCCTTTTTCTCAGACCTCAGACCTCGCGCTATGGGTAGCGGACGTGACTTGTATGGCCGCCGCAAGGATGGCACCGAGTTTCCTGTCGAGGTCGGGCTCAATCCCATCGAAACCGATGATGGCGTCAAAGTCTTGTCAGCCATTACCGACATTTCGGCACGCAAGCGCATGGAAGCGCGCTTTCGCCAGGTCGTCGAAGCCGCGCCCAATGCCATGGTGATGGTGAATAAAAATGGCTTGATCGAAATGGTCAATCCGCAAACAGAACGTATTTTTGGCTACCCGCGCGAGGAGCTGCTGGGGCAATCCATAGATATGTTGCTGCCCGAGCGCTTGCGCCATCAGCATGCCCATCACCGGGCCTTCTTTTTTTCCGAGCTGAGCCCGCGGGCGATGGGCACCGGGCGGGACTTATATGGCCGCCGCAAGGACGGCAGTGAGTTTCCTGTCGAGGTCGGGCTTAATCCGATAGAAACCGATGACGGCGTCAAGGTGCTGTCGGCCATTACGGACATTTCTGCCCGTGTTAAAGCCAGTGAAAAGCTGGCGCAACACCGTGACGAGCTGGAGCGCAGCAATAAAGAATTGGCCACTTTTGCCTATGTGGCCTCCCACGACCTCAAGTCCCCATTACGCGGCATTTTCCAAATTTCGCACTGGATCGAAGAAGATCTCAACCAGGGCAAAGTCGAGGCCATTAGTGGTCACATGTCTCTCTTGCGCGGACGGTTGCGCAGAATGGAACGCCTGCTGGATGATTTACTGGCCTATTCGCGCGCCGGACGTTTGGAAGGCAGCGTCAGCCAGGTCGACCTTGGCAAAGTAGCGCAGTCCATTTTTGAGATGCAAGCCCCGCCTGCAGGCTTTAGCCTGAAGATGGCAGACGATTTGCCCACGTTTTATACGCTGGCCACCCCGCTGGAACAGGTGCTGCGCAATCTGTTTAGCAACGCCATCAAACACCACGATCAAACACGCGGCAGCATTCAGTTGCAATGGCAGCAGGCCAACCCGCATTACTATGAGTTCAGCGTCATTGATGATGGGCCGGGTATCTCTCCAGAATACCAGGAGCGGGTTTATATCATGTTCCAGACCTTGAAGCCGCGCGATGAGGTTGAAGGCAGCGGCATGGGATTGGCGCTGGTTAAAAAAATCGTCGAAGCCTATGGGGGCAGTACCAGCATCCGCTCCGATGGTCAGCGAGGCTGTGCCATCACATTCACTTGGCCGATCAATATCGAAGAAAGGTTGATGCGTGCAAATCCCGCCCAAACATCGTTATAAGGAAATATCGTTGCTGATTGTTGACGATGACGACATTGATGCCATCTCGCTGGAGCGCGCATTACGCAAATTAAGACTGTTGAACACACTGTTTCGTGCCCGCGATGGCCGTGAAGCGCTGGAGTTGCTGCGTTCGGGCCAGATTCCTGCACCCTATATTATCCTGCTTGACCTGAATATGCCGCGCATGAATGGCCTCGAGTTTCTGGAAGCCTTACGCACGGATCCATTATTAACCCATGCTGTGGTGTTTGTGCTGACGACGTCAAAATCAGACGAGGACCTGGTCGCAGCCTACCGCAAACATGTCGCGGGCTATGTCTTCAAGCAGCACATGGACCGCGACTTTATGGAAGTCATGGGGCTAATTGAGCATTATTGGCGCATTGTTGAGCTGCCAGCCACGAAGGAGTAACCATGCGCCTGCTACTGGTAGATGATGATGAATTGGACCGCATGGCGGTGGTACGGGTGTTGCAAAACCCATCACTGGTGAAGGATATTGTGCATGCAAATACCGCGGTCAAGGCCTTGAAACTGTATGAAGAAAACGATTTTGATATCGTACTGCTCGACTACCGCCTGCCCGATATGGAATGCTTGGATGTGTTAAGCCAACTCGCACAGCACACCGAAAAACAGGCCGCCGTGGTGATCCTGACCGGCATGGAAGATAACGAGACCATAGAAAGAAATTGCATTTTCGCCGGGGCCCAGGATTTTTTACTCAAAAAAGAGCTGTCTGAGCGACACCTGACCAAAGCGCTGTTACATGCGCAAGCCCGCCATGCCCTGAACAACAAGTTGATTGAAACGCACAAGCGGCTCAAGTATCTGGCCGAAAATGACCCGATGACCGGGCTGTCGAACAGATATTATTTTGAAGAGCATTTGCGCAATGCCATGCAACGTGCGCATCGCCTCAACGTTCAACTCGGCTTAATTTATCTGGACATTGATAATTTTAAGTTGGTCAATGACAGCCTGGGGCATGACTCAGGCGACCACCTACTGAAACAAGTCGCACAGCGACTGCAGGAAGTGGTCCGGGAAGGGGACATTGTCTGCCGCCTGGGAGGGGACGAGTTTGCCATTATCGTGCCCGATCTGGAAAATGACACCGCCATCGGCGCCTTATCACAACGCATCCTCGAGCAGGTACGTGAGCCTTTTGCGCTGAATCAAACTGAACAATTTATCACCTGCAGCATAGGCATTGCCACCTTTCCGCGCTGCGCAAGCACGGCAGAAGACATGTTAAAGCGCGCCGACCTGGCCATGTATCATGCCAAGCGTGCAGGGCGAAATGGCTTTCACTTTTTCAGTGAAGTGCTGCAAGAGCAGATTATCCATCGCATGATGGTAGAGAACGAACTGCGTTCGCAACGCCTGCAAAACCAGTTGGTGCAGTACTACCAACCGGTATTGAATGCACAAGACTTTACCGTGTGCGGTGCAGAAATGCTCATGCGCTGGCAGCATCCTACGCAAGGTCTGCTGCCACCGGCGGTCTTTATCGATGTGGTGGAAGAGCTTGGCTTTTTTGCCGAGATTGACAGCAGAAACCGGCAACTGGCGTGTTTACAATTTGCACGCTGGCGTCAGAGCGGTCTGATTGCCGCGGACGGCGTACTTGCGGTGAATGCCAGCGCGCAATGGTTACAACATGACCACATGCTGACTGAGATTGAGCGTGATTTAAGCCAGATTGACCTTCCTGGCCGCTGTTTGTTACTGGAGGTCACCGAAAGTGCACTGGTGTCTGACTTTGACAAAACCTCGGCAAGACTCCGTCACCTCAAGCAGTTTGGGCTCAAGGTGGCACTGGATGATTTTGGCATAGGCTACTCGTCCATGACCTATTTGAAACACCTGCCTGCCTCTATCCTGAAAATAGACCGCAGCTTTGTGCAAAATGTGCCAGAGAATGAGGCGGATTGTCGCCTGCTCAAAGCCATGATCGTCATGGCCAAAAGTCTGGCTCTTGAAGTCATTGTCGAGGGCATAGAAACCCTGCCACAAGCCACCCTGTGCCGAGCACTGGGTGCAGACAAGCTGCAAGGATTCCTGTTTGCAAAACCCTTGTCGCCAGAGGACTTTGAACATTTTTTAAGCTCGCATCAGCCCGCCCGTTACCTGTCACTGTATGGCGAGCCAGACCAGGCAGGATGAGTTAACATTGATCAGGCAAGCGCCCAGCCATCAACACATCATTTTCAGCAGGCGCCACAAAACTTAGTCATCCGATTGATACTCGAACCAGACATACATAGATTGCAGCAGGCGCTCAAGCCTGTTCACCGCCCCCGACGATGATGGAGAATCCGCCATGACCCAAGACCTCAAAACATCCAAGCTCGAAGCGCACTTGCAAGCCATCGAGGCCCATAAAAGCCTGCTGGAGAAACTGCATTTACATGATAACCAACCGCTGGATGAGGTGAATGCCTCACTGCAAAGATTGACGCTGACGCTGGAGGAATATCTCAAGCTGGTCGGCCTGCCTTAAACCGTTGCGTGCTGAAAGCCCCTAGCATTCCTCCTAGAACCCGCCACGCGCAGACAACGCTTTGTACCCTTTTCCGGAACCGCCATGCCTATTTTAGACAGAATCCAACACTACAACGCAGGCCGCGACCCTGAGCGTCTGCAAATGAAACTGGCCGCCATGTGCAAAGACCCGTTTGTGTTTTTGCGCGGCACCTGCCATTTGTTTTATGAAGACTGGCACCCAGCCCTCGCAAAGCTAAAAAGCCCTGCCGCCTGGATTTGCGGCGACCTGCATCTGGAAAACTTTGGCAGCTACAAAGCCGAAAACGGCCTGGCCTATTTTGACCTCAACGACTTTGATGAAGCCGCCCTGGCGCCTTGCCTGTGGGAGCTGACGCGCTTGCTGACCAGCCTGCTGGTCGCCCAGGACACACTCAAGCTCAAACCCAAACAAACCACTGCACTGCTTGACATCATGGTGCAAAACTACGCGCAGGCACTGGCAGAAGGCAAACCCAAATGGGTAGAGCGCAAAACTGCCCGTGGCTCGATCAGGCATCTGTTGTCAGACTTGAGCAAGCGCAGCAACCAGGCCTTTATCGCAAGCCGGACCAATGCCAAAGCACCGGACACACTCCTGATAGACGGCAAACGTGCGCTGGCCTTGGACAAAGTGCAAAAACAAGCCGCTTTGGAAAAATACATGAAGGCCATGCAAGTGCAGGATAAAAAAGAATTCTTTTATCCGCTGGATATTGCGCGCCGCATTGCCGGCACTGGCAGCCTGGGCCTGGAACGCTATGTCGTGCTGGTGAACGGCAAAGGGCCAGAGCGCCGCGCACTTATAGACATGAAAGCCAGCAACCAGAGTGCACTGAGCCCTTACCTGAACACCGCAGCAATCAAACTCACGCAACCTGACTGGACACTGGAATCTCAACGCGTCGCGACCATACAGGCAGGCGCCCAAATCCTGCCGCCCGCCCTTCTCAAAGCCGTGTGCGTAGACAAACAGTCTTATTTGATCAAAGCGCTGCAACCCTCGCAAGACCGGGTAGACCTCACGCAGTGGGATGGCAAACTCAGCGTGCTGGATAATATTTTTGCCAGCATGGCCGCCCTCACCGCCTGGGCCCATTTGCGCAATGCCGGTTATCTGGGCGCCGCCAACCGCGAAGCCTTGATGGCATTTGGGGCGCAAGTCGCCGACTGGCGAGGCCCCGTGCTCACGCTGGCGAAACAGGTGGCCGATCAGACCATCCATCAATGGCAGGACTATGTGAGCGCCTACCAGGCCGCCTTCAAGAAATCCTCTTAAGGCTGAAGGATCAGCAACGCCCAAGGCCGCGTTGAATGCGGGTGCCGCCTGCTTTGTGCCATGCGTCATGGCCGCAGGTTTTTTAGTCTGCTGGCGAGCCGGGATGAGGTGCTTAAGTTTGTCTGCGTAGCTTCAAGCATGCGCTCCCATCCACCCAGAACCTTCGCCCAAGCAAACGGGTCATAGTGTTTGTCTGTTTCATCAAGGAACTGCCATGGACCATGATCCGATACAGGAAAACGACCTCGTAATGCTGAGCTATACCAGCATTGCCGACCACCTGATGTCCAGCCAGGAGCTGATCCAGCTACTCGCCATGGCGCGAGAGAACAACCGCCACCTGCACATCACCGGCATGCTGCTGTACATGGAAGGATGTTTCTTTCAAGTGCTGGAAGGGGAGCGGGCGGTGATCGATGCCCTCTATGAAAAAATCGCGCATGATCAGCGCCACCATCATGTGATGAAGCTGATTGAAGAACCCATTGATGCGCGCAGTTTTAACGACTGGAGTATGGGGTATCGCCATGTGACGCGTGAAGACTTGGCTCATGTGACTGGATTGACCGACTTCCTGGATAGGGATCAACCCGGTTTTGACGGCATGCACAGTGAGCGGGCGAAAACCCTGATCAACGCATTTAGACAGGGTCGCTGGCAGACCCGTAATACCCAACAATACCGCTATCAGCACGTCGCTTAAGTCTGCTGACTCATCTACGTGCACACCTCAACCTCACTTGCACAACACAGGTCTCCACATGGGCGGTGTTGCTTGGGTCAAACACTCCCGCAACGCTGCTCGGATTCGCGTCTAAGTAATGGCGTTTTGACTGAAAACCACGCCTGACCCTGCAGGAATCAGAATCGCTGCCGTAATAACTGTATCCTAAAAATTAGGGCGGTTCTGTGTCTGTTTTTGTTGCCTCAACCTGACTACGATAAACACCATCCGCAATCCGCACAACCCACTGACAGACAAGTTGAATCTCGCCTGTTGTCACTGTTAAACGTACTGACGCAATCTTACTGGAAACTATGTCGCAATCCAAAGCTGTGATTAAACCGTATCACCACCCGGCCGCTGGCTGGGGCGCGTTGAAGCAAGTGGCCGCCCAACTGGCGCTGCAAAAAATCCCGGTCAAAGGCGTGATGACGCTATTGTCACAAAACCAGCCCGATGGCTTTGACTGCCCAGGTTGTGCCTGGCCGGACAAAGAACACACCTCTACCTTTGAGTTTTGTGAAAACGGCGTGAAGGCGGTGGCCGCTGAGGCCACGGCCAAACGTGTCCCACCGGCTTTTTTTGCCCAACATACGGTGACGGAACTGATGGGCTGGAGCGACTTCGCCCTGGAAAATGAAGGCCGCCTGACCCACCCCATGCGTTATAACGCGGTCACCGACAAATATGAAGAAGTGTCCTGGGACGAGGCCTTTGCGCTGATGGCAACACAGCTTAACGGTCTGGATCATCCAGATGAGGCCGTATTTTACACCTCGGGCCGCGCCAGCAATGAAGCCGCCTTTCTCTACCAGCTGTTTGTGCGTGCATTTGGCACCAACAACTTTCCTGATTGCTCCAACCTGTGCCATGAATCCACCAGTATTGCCTTGCCTGCCACGGTGGGCATCGGCAAAGGCTCAGTGACCCTGCATGACTTTGAGCATGCCGATACGCTGCTGATTTTTGGCCAAAATCCGGCCACCAACCATCCGCGCATGCTGGGTGAGTTACGTGAAGCGGCTAAACGCGGCGCACGCATTGTCGCCATCAACCCGCTCAAAGAGCGTGGCCTGGAACGTTTTGCCGACCCGCAAAGCCCGTTTGACATGCTGAGCTTTAAAGGCAGCAAGATCAGCAGCCTGTTTATCCAGCCCAAGCTGGGCGGTGATCTGGCGCTGATCAAAGGCATGATCAAATTCGTCATCCAATGGGATGATGAAGCCATTCTGCATGGCACCGAGCGCGTGGTCGATGTCGATTTCATTGCCGAACACACCAACAACTTTGCCGAGATTGCCGCAGATGCGCGCCAGGAAAGCTGGGAGGTCATCGTTGAAGAATCCGGCGTCCCCTTGGCACAGATTGAGGAAATTGCCCGCATTTATGCTACCGGTGATCGCGTCATTGCGACCTGGGGCATGGGCATTACCCAGCACAAACATGGCGTCGCCACCATTAAAACCCTGGTCAACCTGATGCTGTTGCGCGGCAATATCGGCAAGGAAGGCGCAGGCCTATGCCCGGTACGCGGCCATAGCAATGTGCAGGGCAATCGCACGGTAGGCATTTATGAAAAAATGCCGCTGGAGTTTCTGCAACGGCTGGACCAGGTGTTTGACCTCAATGTCCCCAAAGCGCCAGGTTATGATGCGGTAGGCGCCATCGAAGCCATGATTGCAGGCAAAGTGAAATTCTTTTTTGGCCTGGGCGGTAACTTTTCAATCTCCACGCCAGATACTGACCGCACCTGGCAAGGCATGCGCAATTGCGAGATGACCGCGCATGTCACCACCAAGCTCAACCGCAGTCACCTGGTGCATGGCAAACAGGCCTTGATACTGCCCTGTTTGGGTCGCACCGAAATCGACACGCAAGCCACAGGCCCGCAAGGCGTGACGGTGGAAGACTCCATGAGCATGGTGCATATTTCTTATGGCATGAACAAACCTGCTTCCCCGCATCTGCTGTCAGAACCGGCGATTGTGGCGCGCCTGGCCGCAGCAACGCTCAAGGGAGGCAACATCCCCTGGCTGGCACTGATTGAGGATTACAGCAAAATCCGTGACCTGATTGAACAAACCCTGCCGGTGGCGTTTAAAGACTATAACGAGCGCATCAAACGCCCGGGCGGTTTCCGCCTGCCCGTGCCGTCTAGCGAGCGCATCTGGAATACTGCCTCTGGCAAGGCTGAGTTCACGCTGCAAGCCATCCCTAAAAACTCACCCATCCATCAGGCCCGTGAGCAATATGGCGATCAGTTATTTGTGCTGATGACCACCCGCTCACATGACCAGTACAACACTACCATTTATGGCATGGATGACCGCTACCGCGGCGTCTTTGGCGAGCGCCGTGTCATCTTCATGAATCCGGCCGATATTGCGCGCCAGGGTCTGCAAGCCGGGGACTGGATCAACCTGGTCAGCGTCTGGCAGGACGGCATCACACGCCGCGCAGACAAATTTTTGGTCGTGGCTTACGATATTCCAAGCGGCTGCCTGAGTGGGTATTACCCGGAAACCAATAACCTGGTCCCGCTGGAAAGCGTAGCCGACGATTCGCGCACCCCGACCTCCAAATCGATTCCGGTGATCATCGAGAAAACCACTGCCCCCGAGGTCGCCCATGCTGCTTGAACGTGACCACACCTTACAGTCCATGCTCGAGGCAGAGGTGACACTGCCCTCTGCGGTTGAAGACTCGCAGGCTCGGGAAGACAGTTCAATCAACCTGACGCCGCTGGACCCGAGTGCGGTCATGCTGCTCAGCATCCTCGAATGTCTGTATGCGGAACACAGCCAGGGCCGCGCGCACATGCCGCTGGCCGCGCTATGCAAACGTCTCGAGCTGCGCATGAGCACACTGCAGCGTCTGTTAACTGCGCTCGATGAACAGGCGCTGGTCAAGGTATGCGCACAAAAGGACCGGCTGGTAGCCAGTCTGACTGCCACTGGGGCTGAGGTTGCGCTGGCCTTGCAAACAGCCTGATCTTTTTTAACTCACCCAGGTGTTTTTAAACAGGGCAAGCGTGTTTAAACGCAGGCTGTTGTATCGTTGTTCTGGCAAATCCTCGCCCGCTGGCTTCACGTATAATGGTGAACATCTTGATACTCGCAAGCCTTGCCATCCATGAAGCTTTACGTCTCGCTCGCCGCCCGCATCCGCGCCATGATAGACGAAGGCGTCTTGCGGCCAGGTGAAAAAATCTTCTCGGTACGGCAAGCCAGCCAGCAATATGGCTTGAGTATCAGCACGGTGTTGCGTGCCTATTTATTGCTGGAGCAAGAAGGCGTCATCAGCAGCCATCCGCAATCCGGCTATTACGTCACCCCACGCAAACGCCTGCAGCAAAAGGCCGCCTCGCCGTTAGCCAAAGACCTCAACCTGGCCGAAGTCGATGCTAGCAAGTTAGTCCTCACTACGCTGAAATCCATCCGCGAATTTGGCACGGTGCCACTGGGCTCGCCGTTCCCTGATCCACAGCTATTCCCGCTCAAAAAAATCCACCAGTATGAAAAAGCCCTCACCGATGATCAGGGCGAATGGGGTGTCTTGAGTGATTTGCCCCCAGGCAACGAGTTATTACGCCAGCAGATTGCGCGGCGTTACCTGGCGCAAGGCATGGATGTGTCGCCTGATGATATTGTGATTACCCACGGCGCAACCGAGGCGATTACCCTGTGCCTGCAAGCCGTGGCCAAAGCGGGCGATACCATCGCACTCGAATCGCCCGGCTACTATGCGCTGGCACATACGGTAGAACGCCTGGGCATGAAAGTCGCCGAGCTACGCACCGACCCACTGACGGGCATAGACCTCGACGCCTTGCAGGCCGTGAGCAACAACGTGCGCATTGCCGCCGTGATCCTCACCACCAACTTCCAGAATCCGCTTGGCTTTGCCATGCCAGAAGCCAAAAAACAGGCACTGGTGAGCTTTCTGGCAGCGCAGCAAATCCCGCTCATTGAAGATGACGTGTACAGCGAGCTCTATTTCAGTGACGCGCCGCCCAAGCCGGCCAAAGCTTATGACCAGCAAGGCATGGTGTTGCATTGTTCGTCTTTCTCAAAATCACTGGCGCCTGGTTACCGCGTCGGCTGGACCGTGGCCGGGCGCTACCGTCAGGAGGTTGAGCGGCTCATGTTTCTCAACAGCCTGTCACTGCCTTCGCCACCACAAATTGCCATCGCCAAATTCATGCAACGCGACAGTTTTGAACAGCACCTCAAACAATTGCGCCACACCCTGCGCTCCAACTACGTGCTGATCCGCAACGTCATCGAGCAAAGTTTTCCGGCCGGCACCCAGCTGTCCGTGCCACAAGGCGGTTATGTGATCTGGGTCAAACTGCCACCCAGCATTGATGCGCTTGCCCTTTACCGTGCCGCGATTGATAACGGCATCACCGTCGCGCCAGGCACCATCTTCTCGCGCAAAAAAGAATTCACGCACTACATCCGCCTTAATTTCAGTCACTTGTGGACCCTGGCCATTGAACAGGCCGTGCGTGAAGTGGGTGCGCTGGCGAGTGCCATGCTGGTCAACGATTCATCCGCGCAGTGACCACCCCCGATGCTTGAGGGCAGTGCGCCAATGGCCGATGCACGGATGGACATTAATGCTTTTTGTAGTGCCGCTCCAGCCAATCATCCAGCGAAGCCTTGCCTGCACCACAAATCGCCAGCCAGGTAAACACGGCAAAGTAAGTCGCCTCCTCAAAGCCGAGCAAGGTTTCCAGCGAATCGATATCCGCCAGTTTTGCCGAAATAATCGCGACCACCATCACCACCGCCAGTGCCCCGCCACAAATACGCGTCATCAAGCCCAGAATCAGGCCTAACCCACCGAAAAACTCCCAGCCGGCCACAAATGGCGTCATGAATTCAGGGAAAGGGATGCCCCAGCTTTGAAAGTTCTCAATAATGGCGGGCAGGTTATTCAGCTTGCCCCAGCCCGTGAGCATAAAGGTGTAGCCCACCACCACGCGGGCGACCAAGGGGCCCAGCCATTCAAAATGCGCAGCCACTTTTTTCGGCCAAGCGATCAATCCCTCAAACAAGATATGCATGTGTTTCCTCCTTTTGCAGATGAGTGGTGTCAGCCGCGGTAGCGTCAATCGTCGCCGCCACCTGCGTTGCGGCCAGCAAGCCGTTTCTCATCCATTTTGAAAAATAGGCCATGACCTCGGGGCCTGCTGCGTCATCCAGCCCAGCTAACGCCTCGCCCACGGTCGCCCCGCCAAACAAGGTACTGAGCAATGCGAACTCCTGCGCCTCCAGCGTCATGCGCCAAACCACATCCTCATGGCGATACACCACCAGATACTCGTCAACGGCTTCGTCCATCGGCGTCGGCAGCTCGTCCATGACGGCCTGATAGTATGCATTCACACCGTGGCTAAAGTGCGCCAGTGATAACGCGGCCCTGGGCATGAGTTGCAAGTCCATCAATCCATCCGGCGTGAGCCCCTTTAGCTGCGAAGCTTCCAGCACAGGCGTTTCAGCCGGGTCCATCATTTGTGCGACCAGCGTTTCCAACTGGCAGAGCGCATGGGCAAAACCATGCTTAGGCAACGCAATTTGAATAAACGCAGGCAGCTTAAGTGCAAATCGGCCGATATTAAAATGCTCTGGTTGCACCGCCGCAATAAAATCCCACAGCAGCCGGTCAAAGACTGGCGGCGTTAAATAATGCGCCAACACCGGATAATCTTCGGCCACCACGTCAAACAAGCGGTAACGGTACGCCTCGGTATACACCGACAACTGTGCCTCTGGCACAAACTCGGCCTTGGCGCGTATCCACTCTGCCGGACGACTGTCCATGCGATCGCCCAGCACAATGGCTTGCTGTAAGTGGGTTTGCGCCTGCAGTAAAGACGGTTGCATGGCTGGGCTAGATGCCTCAACCGGCTTGGCTGTGTCTGGCAAGGCATAGGCGCTAGCCTGGCTAGCCACTTGCCGGGCTTTCTCCAGCTCCGCGGCCAACACCGGAAATTCCGGGATCTGGTCATCCCACTCAATCATGGTATTCGGCACGCGGCCAGCACGGTGCACCACATATTGGTACAGCCCCCACACAGCCTCCGTCACATGGTCATCGTGGGTATCGACGATGTGACTGCCTTTGTTGCGGTGCCCCGAAAGATGCACCTGAATCACCCGCTCCATTGGCAAGGCATCCAGATAGGCTTGTGCATCCAGCCGGTGGTTGTAGCTCGTCACATAGACATTATTCACATCGAGCAGCAAATGGCAGTCCGCCGCTTGCGCCATGGCCGCAATAAACTCGGCCTCTGGAATGGTGGAATGCTTGAACTCCAGATAGGTAGACGGATTTTCGAGCGCGATTCTGCGGCCCAGCCTGTCCTGCACCTGGCAGATACGCTGCACCATATGCTTGAGCGACTCTTCGGTGTAGGGCAGCGGCAGCAAATCATGGGTATTTTTATGTGCCACGCCAGTCCAGCACAGATGATCCGACACCCAGGCCGGTTGCACCCAGTCAATCAGCGCCTTGAGCTTGGTCAGGTATTCAGAATTCAATGCATCCACACTGCCGATAGACATCGACACACCATGCATGACGATCGGGTATTGCTCTTTGATACGCGCCAGGTTGCGCTTGGGCTTGCCGTCGGTATCCATAAAATTTTCCGAAATAATTTCGAACCAGTCCACCGGTGGCTGATGTTCAAAAATATACGGATAGTGCGTGGGCCTGAGGCCCAGTCCAAAGCCCAGATGGGGTAATGCATTGGGTAAGGGATTGGTCAGCGGCATGACAACTCACTCCTTGCAAAGCAGCAGGGCCACTGCCCCGCCACCTTGACATGATTCAAGAAAATGACCAGCTTACTTACTGCCGTCCGTGGCGCATGAACCATGCCCTTTACACGCATTCTTGCCATCACCGCCCTGGCCTTTACAGGAATTTTTGCCTTTGCATGCATGCTTCTCTTTACCGTCCGCAGTTTTGCAATTGGCTTTTTCCATCTTGGCGTTATCTTTGCCATTGCAGCCAGACTTGCCTTCATCCCCAGCAAATGCCGGGCTTGCACTCATCACCGTTGCAGTGAACAAACCTAACAATGCTGCGCTGGCCAATTTTTGAGTCGTTTTCATACTATCTCCTAAGGATTCAATTAAAAAGTTAAACAGAAAATGTGTTCTGTCACCCTTAGTCGAGGCAAGCAACGCGGCCTTACAGATTTTTTGAAAATAATTTAAAAATAGTTGAGTGCTTACAAAAGGCGGCCAGAGCGGCCTGGTTTTACTGAATGATCGTCTACCTCACGCTTAATGTCGTATTTTTCCAGACAGGGTCCTGCCAGCGTTGAAACGGGCCAAGTATTGTTGGGTCTGATGCCTGACGCTCAATGTTTAAAGCATCAAGATTCACTACTTCAAAATTGTGCTTATATTTACCTTCACCCCTACTCTCACGAGCAACCAGCATTTGTTTGCCACCGGGGACCCAGCCTGCAAATTCTATATAGCCTAATAGAGGACTAGTTGCCGCAGGCGGCAGCACACTCAGTACCCAGCCATGGTTTTCTTTGCGAAATACCCACATTTCGCGCCAACCTTGCATAGGTTGCACTGCAACAACGAGTGCATTTCGTTCGCGATTGATTGATACCGAGTTTTCCCATACCAATCCGTAAGTGCACTTTGCCGCCAGCGGTGTCTTAAGGTCATGTTGTCCATCTGTAAGTGATACACAGGTTTCGCCAGGTTGTCCGCCAGAGGTCAAGAGTGCCAGCGTGTTATGATCATGCTTATCAGCAACACTAAGAGGCTGGGCTGCCAGGCGGTTGGCATTGACCAGTATTGCCGTATCGTTATACAAAGGCAAATCATCATCCGGCAGTTCATTTTTATTCACACTGGCGAACGCACGGATGGATTGTTGTGCCAACGCTGCCGCAGCTGTATTAATACCAGAGAGTTTTAAGGCTTCCGGCGCCGTCTGCAGACGACTACGCGCATACGCCAAATTGCTCAATATCATTGCCCGACGCATCTCTACCCGATTCTTCAGAAATACGGGCAAATCTGTAGTATTCACATGGGCCAATACGTCCAGTCGCCACATATCCGTCTGAGTGCGTGCAATCGGTTGTAGACTGGGATCCATGCATTCAGGCTTGGTCAAGCTCAAAGCCGCGTTTGCAATCTGTAACGATGTTGCCTTCATGGCAAGCACTTGCCGATATGCTTCGCCGTCATAACAAATCTGTACCCCGTTTGCCAATTCGTAACTCTTAAACTTGATACCATACTGCGCAGCGACATCCAGTTGGGCAGATAACGTCGTCGCTGCAGATTTGCTCAATGTAGCCGCCGATGAAGCCCGACGGGCAAGCTTGTCTGCAAAATAGCCAATCGACTCCAGTACTTCCGTACCATGACTGCCATTCACTTCGTCAGCTGGCGCAGCCTTGATATAAGCTGCAGCAAGAGCAATGCCTAACGTTTCTGCGCCAGACACGTCATGAACATAACGGATCACGGATAGGAGTTCTGGCGCTTCAGCACTTTCAAACTTGGTCATTCTCACCTGATCAGCACGGATATAGCCTGCACGCTCACGTTTGTAATCATAGACCTGCAGGTAATCCATGCGCGTTCCCCGCACCTCTACGACCTCACCCTGCCACAAGGTTGCCTGTTGATTGGCAGAATCACGTGGTGCAGAGCGCAGTGCTACCGGATTCTGGGTAATAATCGCGCTGGAAAGCGCTGTCGCGGTTGCCAGTGATGCCAAGGTGGTGATTGCCATGATTACTCTGCCTCATTCTCAGACTGCATGTTTGTGACGACTGTTTGAGAGGATTGTGTACCTGTGCTTTGATGATTTCCACCTATCAACGCGCTACCGATAAAACCGCCATCGGCTGGGGGTGGCGCAATAATCACCTGTATGTTGTCAGACAACTTGTCTGCCAGTGCTTTCTGAATCAGGAGTGGATGCTTGGTCACCAATACGCCTTCACGCTCCATTTGTTCGGCATTCACCTTGCCTAACCGCTCCATGCGATAAGCCTCTGCATCTGCCAACTTCTCACGTGAATTCGCTTCACCAACCGCCTCAATTTCACGGGACTTGGCATTGCCCTCAGCGAGTCGAATCCGACTCTGTTTATCGGCTTCTGCCTCCAACTGCCTTTGTTCGATTTGGCGCTGTTTGAACGGAAGAATATGCTTCATCGCATCTTCCTGCGCTTTGGCCGCAATAATTTGCTCGTTGGCAGCGGCCTCAGCAGATTTTTCACGGCGTACTTTTTCTGCACTCGCTTCGAGCTCGGCCTCTTTCACACGCTTGTCTTTAAGCTCTAACGTATAGCGCATTTTTTCACTGGCCAACTCTTCAGCCAACAGAGACTCCATACCACGCCGATAATCTGCTGGAAGATCTATCTTGCCAATTTGAACTGACTTGAGCACGATGCCATCCGCAGCCAACTTTGGCTTGAGTTCGGCTTCAATCATTTTTTGAATCGTCTGTCGTTTGCTGGAAAAAATCTCTTTTACGGTGTACCCAGAGAATGTTTTATAGACGATGCCTTGAACCGCAGGCTCTACGATTTCCTGGCCAATGTTATCTGGTAACTTTTTAGCCATAGCATCAACCTTACCTGTATCTACGGCATAACGCACAGCGAGGTCTACACCCAAAGAAAGTCCTTCTAATGATTGTAACGGTGAAGGTCCGTCGGCATGACTCATATCTTTAGGTCGATAAGTTTGGTCGCGTAAGGAAAACACCCTCAAGTCATGAATCATTGGTAGGACAATTACGCCTCCGCTGCGAAAAACAGTGTCTTCGCCAGTTAAGCGATTGGTACGTACGCCGACCCCGCCTGCTGGCAGCCCTTGCATCAGTGGATGGGTGTAAAGCAGAAACCCCACAGCACCAGTTGCAGCTAGCACAAGCAGGGTGCCCCTGGTTTCCGAGAAAAAGTTTTCTGTAGATTTAAAAACAGTCCAGCCAGAGCCCGCCAAAGCTGCCCCTGAGTCTTGAGAAGACTGACTGAAAGCCTGGCGAATAGTATTTGTCATTTGTTTAATGCGATTCAACATGATGTCTCCCTTATGTAAAAATGGCTTTTTGAAATTTCGTCGGTGTTTTGATGACGAATCCATGGCTGCTATTTTTCACATTTCTCGCGGAAGACTCTATGCGTGCGTATGCCCAATCTACTCACAAAAGCGCTGTAAATCTTCATGTCGCGGAAGAAAAACTCACACCACTTTTATCGTTTAGCACGGATAATACCCAGCAATAGATGCGGATACCGCTATCCCTTCACCGTGATACACCTTGGGAGCTGTCAATGACCAAAGTTGCTGTAATTGAAGACGATGTACCCACGAGCAATCAGCTGGCGGGTTGGATCAAAGCAACGAAACCAGATATCCAGATTGACCAATGGTTTAATCGCGATGATGCTGAGGCCGCACTGGCCAAAGAGCGCTATGACGTCGTGCTTCTTGATATTGAGCTTGGGCGTGAGCGTAATGCAGGGGTTGCCATTATTAACTCCATCAATAAGCAATATCAGGGTACACCGGTACTTGTCGTCTCTGCCATGCCTGCCGCGATTTACCGCAGTATAATGAAAGCGCTGGACGCATGGGATTACCTACAAAAAACCACGTTCGAAGAATCCGACTTCGTCGAAACTTTTCTGGATATTTTACGCGTGGCCAAAAGTCAGAAGGAAAGCGCTCAAAAACAAGTTGCCGTGGCGCCAGACGAATTGGTCCTGGATCCACTGTGGCAACGCACGCCTATTTGGCGTGGGGAACGCATCAATCTACCGCTGACTGCACAACGCATTCTTGCCACGCTGTATCAGCAGCGTGGACAGGTAGTATCCTACGACCAGCTATTCGATGTGGTAAAGAGTGGTCGTAACCGCGACAATGTCCGCAAACACGTGAGCACTATCCGCGATGCTTTCCGGGACCTAGACCCTGACTTCAACGCTATTGAAAACATCCCCATGCGCGGATTCCGTTGGGTCAGCTAGCCATATGCTACTGAATATCATCAGGGCTAAAAGGTCGATATGCGATTAGATTTAAACAGCCTGTCAGTCCCCAAGTTAGGCGTCTCGTCCCTTCGTGGTCGTTTGCTACTACGTGGTGCATTTCTGTTCCTGATTATTGCCACCTTGTCGTTGGCGCTCGTGTTAATCAAAGAAGAGAAACTGCGTAGCCACCAAACCTATGCACAAGGGATGGAAAAAACCTTATCCGGAATCATCGCGCGCCTCCGCCACCCTTCTGGTCAGCTAGCATTGCTAAATCCAGGCAAGCAAAATAGAACCCTTACCCCGCTAAGCCCATTGTTACTACCTTATGCAGCACTTGATTTTGATGATCAGAATAAGGCGCAACAAGCAGTGGAAATTGCAGGCTGTCTGACACATTATCCCAATCAGGGCGATGTCTGTGTCGCCATCGGTAACAATCCCTATGCTGGCGGCTTTATCTATATTGTTGGTAATTTCATAAGTGGTGAACTGGTCGGGCATGAGCGTGGTGCGCTAAACCTTTCCAATGTACACCGGGCAAGGGTGACCCTCACAATGCGAGGTGAAACTATGCGATGGATTGCGCCGTATGAAGCCATTCAGCCAACAGATGCCAACCTAGTCAGGGGACGGTTGACCGGATTTGTTGACCATGGTGACTTGCTGACACCAAACGCAAAACCTGTTCGTGACTTTCGAGGCTGGCTGTGGCAGGGCAAACAATGCCTCCAGGAATCAAGTGACCATTGTCGCAAGGCCTCCTTTTTCTCTATCCGTTTACCAGTAGAGTCCTTTAGAAGGGGCCTGTTTGAAAAATCTCTACCTATCTGGCCTCCCAAAGACCTTGAACATATACTGGTAAGGGTGGAGATTTTACCGCCCGAATCTGAGCAGCCACTATTTGATAGCAATCGGGCTGGCGCAATTCCTCCCTTTGCATTAAATGATCTTGAAGACACACTGCATGCTGGCGAAACACTGCGCATACGCAGACTAGGCGAGGCCAATGACATTATTCATATCCGCGCAAAACTGGATCATATGGAACACTCATCTCACTGGATCACGCGCCTCATTCAACACTTGCCAATGAATAGAGCAGCGGGAGGGAAATCTGAAACTCCACCTGTCCTTACCGAAACCATACACACTTCAAGAGGAAGCTATGAGATTGTCCTCTCTGGTGATACCAGATTTATTGACCGCAGCCTGAGCGCTGTTGTTAGCAGACTTTCATGGTATGTAGGTGCCATGTTGAGTGCAATAGCCCTCGCATGGCTATTAATTGAAGTCAGTTTTTTACGGCGCATAGCCACCCTGACTAAACGTGCAGCAACCGTGTCCTATAACGTTCAGGATCATCAGAATGCACAAGTTGAGCAGCGTATTAGCATGCTGGACGTATCAGACCTCCGCGGCTCTGATGAGCTGGGCATTCTAGCCGGTGGTCTGTCAGATCTGTTGCAACGCGTCAAAGACGATGTACAGCGTGAACAAATACGTGCACAGCAGGAACGCGACATGTGGCATGCCGTCGGCCATGAAATCATGTCGCCGTTGCAATCATTAATGGTGCTACACCCAAATGCAGAGGATAACAGCCATCGCTACATCCAACGGATGCAACAGGCAATTCGTGTATTGTATGGTAGCGCCTCACCTAGCGAGGCCCTGGAAATCGCAAACCTGCACGTTGATGTCATAGACCTCAACGAATTTCTGACCAAAATTGCTGCTAACGCACATTTTGTCGAAGTAGCAGACGTTGTCTTCACGTCATTATCCGAAAGCGTTTTAGTTAGAGCCGACGAATTCTCACTGGAAGATGTTGTAACCCATATTCTTACCAACGCCAATCGCTACCGCAAAGCAGGCAGTCCTATTACCCTTAGTCTGGAGTTGACCGACACCAACGCCATTGTGAGTATTTCGAATCAAGGGAGCCATATTGCCCCTGACATGCTGGATCGCATCTTTGAATACGGTGTTTCTGATGCCTTATTAACTGAGCAAAATGAGCATCGTGGTCAAGGACTGTTTGTTGTTAAAACGTATATGGCGAAAATGGGCGGCACCGTAATTGCAACCAACCATACTGAAGGTGTCAGCTTCAAATTGAGCCTGCAGCGTGTCAACAGCTGAACAGATCACTGTCGGAAACCAACACACTATCATTTAGCGCACTTATGATTCAATACAACCCCAAAGACTGGCTGACCTTCATCTTTCGTTTTCACGAGTCAGATACCTTCCGCCAACTGATGCCGATGATGCTGCTGATTGGCGCCTATGCCGGAGGCGTCGCCTATCTTGAAATCGAATACTGGAAGCTGGCCGACAGCAGCCATGTCAAAAACCTGTCGCTGATACACACCACCGTCGGTTTTGTCTTGTCCTTGTTGCTGGCCTACCGCACCAATACCGCCTACGACCGCTGGTGGGAGGGCCGCAAAGCCTGGGGGTCGCTGGTCAATAACAGCCGCAATCTGGCAATCAAGCTATCGGCTTATCTGGGTGATGACCATGACCGTGATTTTTTTAGAAAAATTATCCCCACTTATGCCACCGTGCTTTCCCAACATTTGATGAATGCCGAGGTCAGCAAAATGCTGTTTGAAGGCCTGGATCTGGACATTGACCACCATGAGCACCACCCGAACCAGATCGCCAAGCGCATTTTTCAACAAGCCAACCTGCTTTATACCTCAGGCAAAATCAGCGGTGACCAGTTTTTTATCCTTCATGACGAACTCAAAGCCTTCACCGAAGTGTGCGGGGTGTGCGAACGCATCAAAAACACGCCCATCCCCTACTCTTATAGCGCGTTCATCAAAAAATTCATTTTCTTCTACGTGATGACGTTACCGTTCGGCTTTGTGTTTAGCCTGGGCTATTACGTGATCCCGGTGGTGGTGTTTATCTTTTACGTCTTAGCCAGTCTGGAGCTGATTGCCGAAGAAATTGAAGACCCGTTTGGCACCGACACCAATGATTTGCCTACCCCCAAAATGGCGGCAAATATCAAAAAGCACGTCGAAGAGCTACTTTAAACGTCATAACAAGTATTTATGCTCATCATATTTGTTATGATGTAAGTGCATTTTTGTTAAAGCCTGCGCTCATGAACTTAAGTTTAGTGCATCGCGCAAGCACCCACTCCCGGTAAACTGGCAGCGATACCTCCATGCTGAACGACCTGAAAAATATCCTCGCCTCCATCAAAATGACTGATGTGCATCTGTGGCTAGGCCGTCTGATCATCTGGTCGGCGGCCATCATCACCGGGCTGGTCATTGTGTTGTTTGCCCGTGCCACCGAGTATGCCATCGCCTGGTTTGATCAGATGCAATCGGCGCTCTGGTGGCTACCGCTCATCGTCATGCCAGTGGTAGGCATTTTTATAGTCTGGGCGACCAAGCGCTGGTTTGCCGGCGCTGCCGGCAGCGGCATCCCGCAGACCATGGCGGCGCTGTCGTACGCAGAACATCAGCCGATTGGCCATTTGGTATCGATTAAAATTGCGGTCTCCAAAATGGGGCTGGTCATCCTCGGCCTGGCCGCAGGCTTTTCCGCAGGCAGAGAAGGGCCTTCGGTACAGGTGGGGGCCAGCATCATGCATGCCTTTCGCCGCTTTTTGCCGCAAACCTTTCAAATCGACCCTAAACACCTGATTCTGGCCGGCGGAGCCGCGGGCATTTCGGCGGCGTTCAATACCCCGCTGGCAGGGATTATCTTTGCCATAGAAGAGCTCAGCCGCAAATTTGAGCAAAGAACCAATGGCGTGATGATTTCGGCCATTGTCTTGTCCGGGCTGGTTTCGATTTCATTGCAAGGCAACTACACCTATTTTGGCAGCCTCAGAGTGAGTCCGATTGATACGCAAATTTTGCTGCCCGTGCTGATTGGCGGACTGGTGTGTGGCGTGTTTGGTGGTATCTTCAGCAAAACCCTGATCGAACTCACAGAAAACCTGCCCGGCAGAATCACCCGCTTGCGTACCCGTCATCCGCTATACTGGACGGGCTTTTGTGCGCTGCTGGTAGCCGGTCTGGGCATCGTCAGTCATGGTGCCGCCAATGGCTCAGGGTATTCACTCACCAAAGCCATGCTCAATGGCTCCATCAATGAAACCTGGTACTACCCTGTGGTCAAATACCTCTCCACCATCTTCACCTATTTAAGCGGGATCCCCGGCGGCATTTTTGCCCCGGCACTCTCCATCGGCGCAGGCATAGGCTATGACTTAGCCAGCATTTTTCATTACCACCACCTCACCATTGCCTTTAGTGCCTTGTGCATGGCAGGCTTTCTGGCTGGCGTGACGCAAGCGCCCATCACCTCGTTTATTATTGTCATGGAGATGATAGACGGGCATGAAATGGTGATCAGCCTGATGGCGGTGTCACTGATTGCCACCGTCACTTCGCGCATCTTCAGCCGCCCGCTTTATTCGGTACTTGCTGGCCAGTTTACCGCGGGCCCGCCAGATCAAAAGCGGCTGGATCACCCCTGAGGCCAGGCAGCCGTCAGAGAACCACTAGCCGACCAAGTTTCGGCGTAGACTGGTGACCTCAATGACCGCGCAGGTAGGCAGGCGAATCGTTTGCCCGCCTCGCAGATGCCGTGCTTAGTCAACCCCACAACGTCAGGAGTCCGCCTTATGGAAGCGTCACTACACAGCCTCAACCATCTGTTTGCCCAACTCGGCTTGCCGAATAGCGATGCCGAGATTGAACAGTTTATCCACACGCATCGTCAACTGGCAGGCACCATTTCACTGGCGGATGCCCCGTATTGGACACCGGCGCAAGCCGCTTTTTTAAGAGAAGAAATATTGAAGGATGCGGACTGGGCAGAGGTCATCGACCAGCTAAATGCCAGGCTACATGCCAAATAAGGCAGGATGACTGTGCGGCTGACCCTGTACAGCCTCCCATAAAAAGCCGCACTAGGTGGCTTTTTATAAGGTGTGTTATGCCAGCGCGGACACAGTCTCTGGCTTGGCATGTCTGCCGTGCAAGGCCTGATACATCACCGGCAAAATAAATAACGAAATCACTGACGAGAAGAACAGCCCCCACACGATCACTGTCGCCAGCGGGCGTTGTACATCCGAGCCCAGCCCCGTCGCAAGCGAGGCGGGCAGCAAGCCCAATATCGCGACCAATGAGGCCATCATGACTGGCCGCATGCAAACGCTGGCGCCCTCAATAATCGCGGTATGCAAGGCCTGCCCCTGCGTTGAGTAGTTTTTAATGGTTTTAACCATGAGTACCCCGCTCATGATCGACACCCCAAACACGGCGGCAAAGCCAACCCCGGTAGACACATTCAGATGCATGCCGCGCATGAACAGCGCCAACAGCCCGCCCGCCAGCGCGGCGGGCAACACAGACAACACCACCAGCGTATCTCGATAGGATTTAAAAAAGAAAAACAGGATGGCAAAGATGATGGCCATGGTCAGCGGCACCAGCACCTTGAAGTGGTTGGCAGCACGGTCCAGATTTTCATACATGCCGATCCAGCTCATCCGGTAGCCGTTTGGAATCACCATTTTTTGTGCCAGCAACTGTTGCGCTTCGGCGACGAAGCCGCCCTGATCGCGGCCACGGATGTCGCTGCGCACCGTGATTCTATGCTTGCCATCGCCGCGGGCGATAATCGTTTGCCCATCTACCACACGGATGGCAGCGACCTGCGACAGCGGGATCGTCACGCCATCGGTGTTGGTCACCGGCAAGCGTTCTATGGCATTGACAGAGCTGATGGCCGCCTTGTCAAACTTGGCCACAATATCAAACCTGCGCTCGCCTTCGTAAATCACGCCCACGGGTGCACCGCCAATCGCATTATCAATAAACGCCGAAAGATCATGAATATTGACTTTGTAGCGCGCGCACAAGGCACGGTTGGGCGTAATCACCAGCTGCGGCTGCGGCCCCTCCTGCTCGATATTCACATCCACCGCACCGTCCACCGTTTTCAGCCAATCCTCGGACTGCCTGGCCAAGCCCAGTAACACATCAAGGTCTGGCCCGGAAAACTCCACCGCCATATCGGCCGAGGTGCCGTTGGAATCCTCGGTCACACTGTCGATGATGGGCTGGGTAAAATTGAATCGGGTAGTCGGAAATTCATTTCTGAATGCCTGTCCCAGGGCAACAATCAACTCGGCCTTGGTGGCAAACTGCTGCCAGCGCTCATGTGGTTGCGGCACAATCATCATCTCGATCCGGCTTGGCGGATACGGGTCGGTGCCGCTGTCATTGCGGCCGGTCTGAATGGTGGCATACTTCACCTCCGGGTACTGCAGTGCAATTTCACGCAAGCGCTTGCCAAACAGTGCGGTCTGCTCAAGCGACGTCCCCTCCGGGAAATTGGCGCGCACCCAGACCACGCCTTCATCCATATACGGTAAAAACTCGCTGCCGATTTTGGGCACTACCCACACCAGCAGCAAGACCAGGCTGGCAAACACCACCACCAGCGTTTTTGAGGCATGGCGCAACAAGTGCGTGATGCCACGGGTATACCACTGATTCACGCGCTCTAGAACTGGGTTGTGCCGCTCCTTGAATCCCTGTTTAAAGATCATCGTCGCCAGCACCGGCACCACAAAGAATGAGAATAAACTGGCACCTATCAGTGCAAAAATAATGGTCATGGCCATGGGCCGGAACAGCAAGCCCTCAATATGCGTCAGCGAGATCAGAGGCAAAAAGCCGCCAATAATCAGCAAAATTGAAACGAATACGGGTTTTTCCACCTCCAGCGTGGCATTGAGCACCGTGAGCTCCACCGATGACGGATCCGCAACATGATTGCGCTCATCCAGACGTCTGGCTATGTTTTCAGAAATGATGATCGCCCCGTCCACCAGCACACCGAAATCAATCGCACCCAAGGACAACAAGCCAATCGGGATATCGGTCAAATACATCACCAGCAAGGCAAACACCAACGCCACCGGAATGGTCAAGGCCACCAGAATGGCCAGCGAGGGCCGCCCAAAAAACAAGAACAGCACCAGCAACACCAGCGCAATACCTAACACCACGCTATGCGTCACCGTATTCAAGGTGCTGTTGATCAGCTCACTGCGGTCATAAAACGGCACCAGCTGGACGCCCTTGGGCAGCATGCCGTCGTTCAGCTCCTGTATCGCCTGTTTGACCCTGGCCAGCACCTCGGACGGGTTTTCGCCTTTTCTGAGCAAGACGATGCCTTCGACGGACTCATCCACCGTATTCTTGCTAAAAATCCCGGCCGGAATCTTTTTGTTGATTTGCACACTGGCCACATCGCGCACGTAAATGGGCTGGCCATCGATATTCTTGAGAAAACTATCCTCAATATTTTTTTTGCTCTTGATCGCACCTTCACCACGAATGACAAACGACATACTGCCTCGCGACAGCAGGCTGCCGCCGGAGTTGGCATTGTTTAATTGCACCGCCTCAATCACATCATTCACCGACACATCGTAGCGACGCAATTGCGAGGGATTCAGAATAATGCCGTACTGTTTCTCATAGCCGCCGAAATTGGTGACCTCGGCCACCCCATCCGCCCGCAACAACCTGGGGATCACCACCCAGTCATTCAAGGTACGCAACTGCACCAGGTCGCTGCCCTCACCGCCGGTCAGCTGATAGCGCACCATCTCCCCATACGCCGTCGCCAGTGGCCCCAGCTCAGCCTCAGCCCCCGGCGGCAACGTAAACAGTGACAGTTTTTCCTGCACGCGCTGCCGGGCCCAGTAGCTTTCGGTGCCTTCCTTGAAAATAAGCTGAATCACCGACAACCCAAAGATGGTTCGCGAGCGGACGGTCTCCACATTGGGGACATTTTTCATCAGGATTTCGAGCGGCACCGTGACCTGGCGCTCGACATCCTCGGGTGCCTTGCCCGGAAACACCGTAATGATCTGCACCATTTGCGATGAAATATCCGGATAGGCATCGATTTTCATGCGCGACAGGGAATACAGACTCAACAGACTCAGCGCCACCAGCAAGCCGATGACGATCCATTTGTACTGCAATGCCTGGCGAATCAATTTCGCCATCATGATGCAGCACTCTCGTCCGCATTCACAATCTCTACCGCCTTGATGGCCAAGGGCTTGAGCAAAATGGCGCCATGCGCAATGATGGTGTCGTGTTCTCGCAGCCCGGACAGGATTTCAACCGATTTACGATCAAAATTATCGCCGATGGTCACTTCCACCAGCTTCCAGGTATTCGGCTGGCTCAAGACAAAGACATAATCTTTTTTATTGAGATGAATCAGGGCCTCATTCGACACCAGCATTTTTTTGCGCTGCTCAGTGCCTAACTGGATATCGGCAAACATGCCGGGCCTGAGCTGATGCAGACTGTCCTGCAGCGCATAGTAAATGCGTAAGGAACGCTTCTCAAATGACACCAGCGGAGAAATGCTCGCCAGCTTGCCCGCAAACGGTTTATCCGCATTGCCGTAAAACACGGTGGTCAGGGCCTGGCCCGCATACACCTTGCCAGCATTCATTTCCGGCACATCGCCCGCCACCAGCACTTCATCCGCCTTCAGGCGGATCAGTAAATCAATGTCTATGCCCTGCTGAAACAGCTGACGTTCCGCATCCGCACGGTTGTTTCTTGCCTGGTTTAAAGCGCTCTGAATATCAAATAGTGCTTTCTGCCCTTCCAGCTGCGCCTGCAGCAAGTTGGCTTCCGACAGGCTCAAGTCTCTGGCAGCTTCTGTGCCGATATCCACCAGTTTTTTCAGGCGCTCCACCTCTATCCGTTGCGAGTGCAACTTGGCCTCGTTCAGCTCGGCAGTTTTCTTGTACTGCTTGCTCAAAAACTCGATTTCATTGCCATCGTTTTTCCAGTTGGCATACAAACTGGAGATTTGCTGATTGATGAACTCATACTGCTCATCGTCGGCCGCGCTGGTCGGTTTTCGTTTGGCAATAATGCTGCCGGTCACGGTCAAGTCTGGCAAACTGACGGCTTGCAGTTGCAGCTGCTCGCGCAGAATCTTGCGATTAAAGGTTGAAGCCGGATCAATCAGGATTTGCCCGTTCCGCAACAGCGTCACTGCCTGCCCCTGCTGGGCCGGGGCCGACGCGACCGCCGGCTTGACCGAGCGTGCGGCCATATAATAAAGCCCGGCACCTACCATCCCCAATAGCACCAGTGCAACCAGGGCGCCCTTTTTTTGTAATTGACTCATTTTAAAACCTGCTTCCCAATGGCTGCATTCAAGGCGTAGAGCGAATGCCAATAGTTGGATAACGTCATAATGTGTACGCGATTGGTTTCGCGGTAGTTTCTTTGCGCATCCAATAACTCGAACAGACTCTTGCCGCCCAGCGCGTAAGCCGCTTTCATCTTGTCACGGATCACTTTAGAAACACCCAGCTTGGTGTCGGCCTCATTGACCAGCACCAGATACGAAGCGTCATAGACGTGGTAATTACGCTCAATTTCAGACCTGAGCTCAATCAGCTGCGTGTCCAGATCCAGCTCACTCTGCCTTTTGAGTGATTTGGCCTTGGCAATATTGCCCTGGTTGTGGTCAAATACTGGCAACGAAACATCCACGCCTATGCCCCAGGCATTCTGATCCGGGAAACCAATCGCCTCTTTCTGAAACTGGCGGGTCACCCCCACATGGGTCACCACTGAGGGATAAGCCTTGACCTCTTCGAGCTCGATATTGCCGACTGACTGTTCGATTTGCCGCTTTAGCATGGCGATATCCGGCCGGTTTTCCTCGGCCATCTGGATCAAATACTCAGGATCACTGATCGGCTGCGGATGCTCAATCTCCAGGCTGCCAACCACGTGGATGACTTTGTTCTTTTGCATGCCAAGAAAGGCCTTCAGGCGGCTGATGGCATTTTCCACAGCCACCCGTTTGGCGCGCAACTCGGTTTGGCTGGAGAGCAAAGACAAATTCACTCTATCCAGCTCGATAGACCCGGCCCCGCCGATTAACACCCGTTTTTCCGTCAACGCTTTCAGGGCCGCCAGCTCGGTGAAATCCTCCTGCGCCAGCGCTTGCAGATTTTGCGCCTCCAGCACATCGTAAAAAGCTGCAATCGCCCCAGCAATGCGCAACCGGATAGTGTCATTCACACTCGCCCTGGCCACCTCCACCCCGAGTTGGGCAGCACGCATCTCAGCCGCACGCTTGCCAAACACAAACCAATCAATCGGATATGCCACCCCGAGATCAAACTGCGGAGGGCCGCCTTGGCGATTGACGTTAAAAGACTGATTCAGCGGCATCAAGGTATTGGAGACGTTCATCACCGGGTTAGGCGGCAACTTGGCCGTGACAAGGTCCGCCTCGGCCTGATAAATGCCTTCCACCGCAGACTTGATTTGCGGGTCTGCCTGAAGTGCGAGATAGATGGTTTTGTTGAGATCGAGCGCCGTGTCTTCCAGCTGCTCAGCAGCCAGCGGTGAATGATTTTGATCGGGTAACCGGGCGGAGAGGCCGTCTTTGACAAAAGCGGGCGGCGCAATAACCTCCGCTGCAAAAGCAGGCATCTGCACGGCTGCCAACAGGAGCAGTAACAGCGGTCGGAGATGCGGAAACAATGACTTCATAAAGGCGGCATTTCAAATGTCGTCCATCATGAATCCATTTTGTGAAGGATTTATTACAACCGCCTAAAATGCCTGGTTTTCATGCCTAAAGCGCCTTTGCATGCCAGCCAGCATCGTAGCGAGATTGCAAGCCTGCAGCACTCATACCATCAGTGCGCTGACACCCTTGCAGAAAAACGGTTGAATGCTCACTTGTACCACACTTAAAATAGGTCACTATGATCGCCCGCTACGACTACAATCTACCCCCAGCACACAGCATCGTAAGGTTGCAAAACTTAAGCGTGACCGAGCAATCCCGGCTGCTGCCGCAAGTGTTTACCCTTGCCCGCGAGCAATACCCGGAATGGCCCGCAGAGCAGTTGCCTAATTGGCTGGCTGCCTTGGCGGATGGCAATGCCAACGGCACCAAAATGGCCGTGTCGGTAGTGCTGGATGCGCAGGGTGAAGTCGCTGCCGCCAGTGCGCTGGAGCTGTATCGCAACGGCACCGCCATGATCAACTACAGCCTGGCCCGAAAAAATGCCGAGCGTGATAGTGCCAAGCGTGGTAGTGCTGAACAGAGCGCCGCGCTGATTTACGCCGCGACCAAAGACATGGCGGCGGGTATTCAAGCGTTGCAGGCACAAGGCGAACCCATCCACTTTGTCGGCAAAGAGCATCATTTGCAAAGCCTGCGTGCGATTGCGGGCTATTATGCGGTGGGCCAGGTACCGATTGACGGCCCGACCTCTTTGCTCACGCGTGCGGTGAAATATTACGAGGTCGCCTATGGTGACCCGAAAGAAGTTGAAACTCAGGCTAGAATAGACCATGCGATGATGCTGGCTGACCCTAAAGCAGGCTACTCCCAAGAGGAGAATGTGCACCTGTGGCTGCTGGGTGACTTTATCCCCAGCGCGCCCAACAAGCCCTTGGCCGAATCGCTGCGAGCGCTGGCAGACACCTATGCCCAAGAGCACAGCATCTTCCGCGAAAAAGACATACGCTTAGACCCTGGCTACAGATCGCTACACCAGCTGGCTGACCATTTGCCAGCGACGGCCACCTATCAACAAGCCGTGCAGGCCTCGGCGGTGGGCGCGGCGCAATGGCTGGGTTGGATTGCATAACAGCCTTGCCACCGTTTGCTGCGCACCCTATCCATCGCTACGACACCAATGAGTATCGTGCATTCAAATTGAACCAATCATTTCAAATGCTATTCAATAAACAAGCGCTGCCTGGGGATTTGCATTCCCCTCTGTGTGCGTTTACTTTCCAATCTCTAAAGATGCGCTTGATAGACAGGCCACGAAACCGATCACTACAGACATGACCAAACCTCCTCATCGCAGCCTTCTACTCAGCCAGGATCACACATCGCTCACCCGTGAGCAGATACGGGCTTATTTTCATGAGACCTCAGATGTCTATGAAGCCTTATTTACGCTGCTTAGCAACGAGCAAGCGTACTACGTGAAACCCATTGCGCTGAGACATCCGCTGATTTTTTACTACGGCCATACCCATACCTTTTTTATCAACAAGCTGATTCTGGCCGGGCTCATCACCGAACGCGTGAATCCCAGGTTTGAGTCCATGTTTGCGGTCGGCGTCGATGAAATGGGCTGGGATGACGTGAACGAAGCCCACTACCAATGGCCAACGCCAGCGGAGGTGAAAGCCTACCGTGCACAGGTGCGCGAAGTGGTTGACCAACTGATCACGCGCCTGCCTTTTGAGCTGCCGATTGATTGGGAGAGCCCGTGGTGGCCGATTCTGATGGGCATTGAGCATGAGCGCATCCATCTGGAAACCAGCTCGGTACTGATCCGGCAACATGCCTTACAGTATGTTCGCCCCTCCCCCGCATGGGCACCCTCTGCTGCGCGGGATGTGGTCGCCCCTGAAAATCGCTTGGTGCCTATCCCGGCGCGTGAAATTGTGTTGCGCAAGTCAGACACGTATTACGGCTGGGATAACGAATACGGTCAATTTCACGGCCACTGCCCAGCCTTTGAGGCGGCCCAATACCTGACCTCTAATGCCGAGTTTTTAAGCTTTGTGGAAGCGGGCGGCTACCAGGCAGAGGCCTACTGGCAAGAAGAAGGCTGGGCCTGGCGCACCTATACGCAAGCCGAGCATCCTACGTTTTGGATCAAACAAGCCTCTGGCTGGCAACTGCGCCTGCTGACGGAAGAAATCGACATGCCATGGAGCTGGCCGGTAGAAGTCAATTACCATGAGGCCAAAGCGTTTTGCAATTGGCTGTCTGCACAGCTAGGCAAACCAGTGCGTCTGCCCAGCGAGCTGGAGTGGTATAGTCTGTATGAACATGCTGGCTTGTCCGACGCCCAGGTCGCCAACGGCCATCATGCCAATCTGTTTTTAGAACAGGGTGCGTCTTCTTGCCCGGTCAATCAGTTTGCGCATGGTGAGCTGTATGATGTGGTGGGCAATGTCTGGCAATGGACAGAAACACCCATTTTTCCGTTTGATGGCTTTAAAGTACACCCGTTGTACGATGACTTTACCACCCCGACCTATGATGGCCGCCATAATCTCATCAAGGGCGGCTCCTGGATCTCAACGGGCAACGAGGCGATTAAAAGTGCGCGCTACGCCTTTCGCCGACATTTTTTTCAACATGCAGGATTCCGCTATATTGTGACTGATACCCCCGTAGAAAATAACAGCTCGTATTACGAATCTGACAAGCAGCTGTCCGAGTATGCCGAATTCCATTATGGTGACAGCTATTTTGGCGTACCCAACTTCCCCAAAGCGCTGAGCGATTATGCCCTGCAGCATTTGCAAGCCAAACCAAAACGCAAAGCGCTCGATTTAGGCTGTGCCACCGGCCGTGCCACTTTTGAGCTGGCCACACAGTTTGATCACGTCACCGGCATAGACTTTTCTGCCCGCTTTATTGGCTTGGCGTTACAAGCGGCCGAACAGGGCGTGTTGCGTTACACCATGGTCAATGAAGGCGACTTGGTCAGCTACCAGGAGCGCACACTGAGTGCCTTAGGCTTAGACCAGGTGGTCGACAAGGTGGAATTCTGGCAGGGCGATGCCTGCAACCTCAAGCCTCAATTCACCGGCTACGACTTTATTCTGGCCGCCAATTTAATTGACCGGCTCTACCGCCCACGCCAGTTTTTGAGCACCATTCATGAGCGCTTGAATATCGGTGGCGTACTCATGATCACCTCGCCGTATACCTGGCTGGAAGAGCACACCCCGCGTGAGGAATGGATAGGCGGCTACAAGCAAGATGGCGAAAATGTGACCACGCTGGATGGCCTGAAAGCGCTGCTAAGCCCACACTTCAAACTCATGCAAGCCCCGGTAGAGATTCCGTTTGTGATTCGTGAAACCCGCCACAAATTCCAGCATACACTGTCAGAAGTGACGCTATGGGAGCGCGTGCGTTGAGCAGCCGCTTTGACCAGCCCATCGCGCGTGAAGGTAGCGGCGCATTAAAATACGATGGCCGCCAGCAGACCTTCGGCACCACCGAGGTCATGCCCATGTGGGTGGCCGATATGGATTTTGCCGTGCCCGCAGCGGTGACCGAGGCGCTGCAAGCGCGCATCGCCCATCCGGTGTTTGGTTATTCCCTGGCACCCGATAGCCTGTATCAAGCGCTGATTGATTGGCTACAAATCAAGCACGGTTGGCCAGTCCAGCGCGAATGGATTGTGCTCACACCCGGCGTGGTGCCCTCGCTCAACCTGGTCGTCGCTGCCCTCACCGCCCCAGACGAAGGCGTGATCGTGCAACCACCCGTGTATTTTCCGTTTTTTTCAGCGGTCACCGGGCAGCAGCGGCACTTGCTTGAAAACCCCTTAAGCCTGACCACCGATCACGCAAACCAGTCGCAATACCAGATGGATATGGATCACCTGACGGCGTGCGCGCAACAGGGGCGCATGCTGCTGCTATGCTCACCGCATAATCCGGTAGGTCGGGTGTGGCAAACGGCAGAAATGGAAGCCATTTTAAGCATCGCTAACCAGCACGACTTAGTTGTGCTCTCCGACGAAATCCATGCCGATTTAGTCTATGCAGAAGCGCAACACCAGCCCTTAAGCCGCCTGGCCATGCAAGCCGAAACCGCCGAGCAAACCGCGTTGTCCCACCGCGTGATTACCGCCGTCTCGCCCAGCAAAACCTTCAATATTCCAGGCCTGGGTCTCTCAGCCTTGATTGTGCCAAACACCGCGCATCGGCAAGCCATTCAACGCCAGCTCAACACGCTAGGCCTCTCAGTGACCAACCCACTCAACATGGCCGCCTTTGAAGCGGCCTATCGCGGCGGCGGCAACTGGCTAAATGAGCTGATGCCTTATCTGCAAGCTACGCGCGATGCGGCAGTGGCGTATATTCAGGCAGAGCTGCCCAGTATCAAAGTCATCGCTCCGCAAGCCACTTATCTGCTATGGCTGGATTGCCGCGCCCTCAATCTGCATGACGCCGCATTAAAACGCTTTTTTATTGAAGAAGCACAACTCGGCCTCTCGCCCGGTGCGATGTTTGGTCATGGCGGCGAAGGCTTTATGCGCATGAACATAGGCACACCCCAAGCCAACGTGCTCGCGGCGCTGGCGCGATTAAAAGCCGCCTGCAGCCGTCACGGTCTCTCAACTTAAATACTTCCCTCACCACACGCTAGGAACAGCCATGACGCAAGCAGCTAAAACGATGTTGGCACAGTTATTCAGCAAAGCAATCTCCACCGCATTGATGCTGTGCGCGCTGTGTGCAGCCAGCCTCACGCAGGCAAACACGCTAGAAGAAGCTAAACAAAAGCTACTGCAAAAAGACTATGCCGCTGCCCACGCCATTTATCTGTCTCTCGCCAGTCAAAACGATGCCAAAGCCTGCTACAACCTGGGCCTGATGTCGCAGAACGGCGATGGCGTGCCCAAAAGCATGGACGAAGCGGTCAAGTGGTACACAAAATCGGCCGAGTTGAATTACAAAGAGGCGCAGTACACGCTGGGTTCACTGGTGTTTCAGCGCCAGATTCAAAGCATCAGCTACCCGCAAGCGGTGGCCTATTACGAGCAAGCAGCCAAGCAAGGTCATGTGAAATCGCAGCTCAATTTAGGCATGCTGTATTTGCGGGGCGAAGTGATTACGCAAGACATGCCCGCCGCCGTGCACTGGTTAAGCCTGGCCGCCAGCAACAACAATAGTGAAGCCCAGGGCTACCTAGCCGAGCTTTACCAGCAAGGGGCCGGCGTTGAACAAAGTACCCTCAAAGCGGCGATGTGGTTGATATTGGCAACCCAAAACGAAGAAAAACGCCTGGTGAATCGCCACAACAAAATGCTGAATTATCTTTATGCGCAAATGAGCGAAGAGCAAAAAGCCGCGGCCACCCAATTGGCCACGCAATGTAAAAGCCAGCAACTGCAAGGCTGTTAAACAAGGATCACACGATGCCAATCACCCCCCTTCAACGTGCAGACCGGATGCGCGGCGCCCTCTGGGGGATGTTTATTGGCGATGCGCTGGCCATGCCCGTGCACTGGTATTACAACATCGCCGCCCTCTGGCAAGACTTTGGTCAAATTCGCGACTATCAAGCGCCCAAAGCCAGCCACCCCAGCTCCATCATGCCCCTGGCCAGCACAGGCAAGGCAGGCCGCGGCACACAAGCGGGCGATATTGTCGGCAGTGTGATTTTAAAAGGCAAAAAACAATTCTGGGGCCTGCCCAATGGGCATTATCATCAAGGCATGCAGGCAGGCGACAACACGCTTAACCTGCTGTGCGCCCGTGTGTTGCTGCGCTCGCTTATCGCCCAGGGCCAGCATGCCCCTGCTGACTTTTTGCAAGCCTATGTGCGCTTTATGACCGAGCCCGATCAGCACAACGACACTTATGCTGAGTCCTACCACCGTGATTTTTTTGCCAACTATGCCAAAGGCGTGGCCCCGGAAAAGTGTGCGGGCAACGAAGGCCATGACACGGCCTCGATTGGCGGCCTGGTGAATATCCCCATGGTGGTCATGGCCAGCGTCAAGGCGAACGACCTGGCCGCCTGCAACCAAGCCGCCTTAACGCAACAAAACCTCACCCACCGCTCAACCGAGTTAGAGCGCCATACGCTGGCACTGAGCCAACTCTTGTTTGAAATTTTCAACTCGCCGTACCCTGACAACGAACAACTCGCCAGCGCTGCGGCCAGCCAGTTAGGATTCCCGGCCGCCAAAGTGGTGGCGCAAGTGCGTGCCAACCAAAAATCTGACCTCGACGTGATTGGTGGCCTACTCAGCCCCGCCTGCTACATAGACCAGTCGTTTCCATCTGTGCTCTACCTCGCCACCCGCTACCATGATGACTTTGAAAACGCCTTAATCGCCAACACCAATGTCGGCGGGGATAACTGCCACCGCGGTGCGGTGCTGGGCGCGATTTTGGGTGCCTCGTTAGGGTTGGAGGCGATTCCGCCACGCTGGATCAAAGGCCTCACCGCGCACGATGCCATTCACCACGAAGTTGAGCAGTTTGTGGCGCAGTTTGCCTAAACATTTTGACTAATCAGGCGGTGAAAACCATGCTTACAAAAATATTAGCAATCCTCTTTATGATGAACTGCAGCGTTGCCTTTGCTGCCAATGACTTAAGCTTTATGACTGAAGGCAAACCATACAACGAGGTCAAGCAAACGCTGATTGATCAAGGTTGGGCGCCGATTAAAAACACCAAGATTGATCGGGCTAGTCTATACGCGCAAGAAATCTACAACATGGGCATGACAGAGGTCACCGACTGCATCTCGATGGAAATTGACGGCTGCACATTCCTCTACCGAAAAGGTAAGCAAACACTGGAAATCAAAACCATCACCAGGCAGTTGAGTGTGGAGTCTTTCCGTATGTATAAAAAAAATACGCGGTGAATGCTTAAGGCAATTGTTTTTATGTAGCTCCCGCGCATGATGCGTTGTATTTGAAATGAACCATGCGGCGCACTGAAAGCGAGTCCGCCCTACCGCGTTGGCATAAAATCATCGCTCACCGTCAAGTTAGCATTAAAAAAGCTATCCCAGGTTTCAGCAATCGGCGTGATAATGCGCTCGTTACCAAGTGCACGCACGTTCACCAGTTTCACATCCTCTGGCAAGCGCATTTCAGCAGGCAGGCGTACAGCTTGCGTGCGATTATTAATAAACACAGTGTTTATAGCCATCGTTCATCCCTCTCGTCAACACGCATGTAGCATTAGCGTATAGCACGAAAAATATCATTGCAAACCTGCTTGGGAGCCGCATGAAAGAATAGCGACCTGATCACGTCGCATGCGTCTTTAAGGTAATAAAAACGCGGAGATGTGGCTTGGCTTACAAGAGTGTGAGACCTGCTTAATTCAAAGCGCATTAAACTGTGCGGCAGTCAAAATAGAGATGCCTTGAAAAGGATGCAACACCAACAAGTCAGCATCGCCCGTGATGATCATCGATGCACCACCATTCACGGCGACTTCTAAAAATTGATTGTCTTTTGGGTCACGGCAGGCATTCACGGGATAGACAATATTCACACGTTCATACATGCGACTAAACAGTCTAAAAAAAGCTTGCCTGTCTTCAAGCGAAATATAGCGGTCAAACTTTGGGCGAGATAATACGTCCGCCAGTTCATTGAGCGTAGACTCAGACACCAGCAATACACCTTGCTCAAAAGCTTTACGCACGGCAATTGACGACACGCTGTTCGGTAACAGCAAATAACTGATCAAAGTATTGGTGTCACAGACTACCCGTAACGCCTCACTCATTGGTCAGCAACTCGGCTAATTTGTCCTCGGTTAAGCCGTTTGCCATCGCTTGTTGCCCGACACGGTCACAAAATGATTGAAACTCAGCCAGATTCAGCCCGCGCAAGCGTTGATATTCAGCGGGAGAAAGCACAATCGCCACATCACGGTTTTGACGACGAATCGTCACTGGTTCGCGCTGTGCCGTATCAATTAAAGCCGCCATATTTTGTTTAGCATCTGTTGCAGAAACATATTGCATAATCAACTCTCCTGTTTGCCCAATCATAGTACAAAATGTCTATTTTGTACATTTTGTACAACCCATCACATTTAGCCTTGAAACTGCGTCGGAGAACAAATACGTGTAAGGCATCAACAAGTCACACGACCAATCCACTCCAGCCAATTGATGGAGTCTCGTCATGAAAAAACAACCTCTGCTAACCGCTTTATGCGCCATCGTGTTTGCGTCAAACGCCACCGCGCAACAACAATGCAGTGCCGTCAGCGGACCGCAAACCAATGCCCTGGTGGAGCTATATACCTCAGAAGGCTGTAGCAGTTGCCCACCCGCTGACCAGTGGTTAACGCGCCTAAAAACGCAAGGCAACCAGTTGGGCAATATCGTGCCCATGGCCCTGCATGTGGATTATTGGGATTACATCGGCTGGAAAGACAACTTTGCCAACCCTGCCTTTGCCAGGCGGCAGCGTGAAATGGCCGCCTCAGGACATGCTCGCGGTGTGTATACGCCACAAATTGCCATCAACGGGCAGGATACCCGCAGTTGGGTAAGTGAATCGCGCTTTAAGAATGAAATTGCCAGCATCAATCGTATGCCCGCCAAAGCTGAAATTCGCTTGGCAGTGAATTCCCACACACTAAAATCAGCACAAGTATCCACAAGCATCAAAACCGCAGAGGCAGGTCCGCTGGTGTATTACCTCGCGCTACAAGAAAATAACCTGCAATCCACCGTCAATGCTGGTGAAAACCGTGGCGAGATGTTGCGCCATGATTATGTCGTGCGCCAGTGGTTAGGGCCGTTTAAGGTGGGGGCGGATGGCAAAACAAATGAAAGTCATGAAATCCACTTTCAACAAGCTTGGAAGCAGCGTGATCTTAGCGTGGTGGCGTTTGTGCAGAACTCAGCAACGGGAGAGGTTTTGCAGGCGTTGACGCTAGGATTATGCAAAGATTAACTTCTCTGATCCCAATTATTTTCCAGGAAATTGATTGGCCTTTCCCCAATGGCGAACGCAGGCAGTATAAGGTATTGGAAGTGAGCTTTAGCCTTTGAGGAGCATCGATCAAAAAGTGGTACAAACATTGGCGCGTGCTGCTGAAAAATGGATAGGGTTCGGTTAAGAATGCATCACTCGCCTAGTGGTCATTAGCCAAAATAAATCCCGCCGAAGCAGGTTTTATTTAATTCATTGATATCTTAGCTCTTCTGGCGACGGGCTCGAATACCCAGCAAGCCTAAACCGGCCAACAACATTCCGTAAGTGTCCGCCTCTGGCACCGGGGTGATTGAAAAAAACAGGTTATCTGCATAACCATCATTGGCAGAGCCTTGCAGACGATTCATTTCAAGCAAAAACTCGATCTTTGTTGTACCTACCGGAGTGACCCCTGATATTTCTTTAAAAATAAGGCCGGTGAGATTATTTCGCTCTGCAGGCGTCGCCTCACCTAGCACTGCATACCCAATAGTGGATGAAAATTCATCCAAAAATTTGATCGTCAGCTGTGAATAGTCAGTTTGAGAGCTAAAGCCACCAAAGTAGCCTGAAGCATAAAATGCAGCACCACCCGCATTATCCAGCACGTCAGTCACTTGGTATGCAGCAGAGTAACTATCATTCGTGCCGCCGGTAAAGTAATTCAACCCACGATCAACCGGGCCTGGATCAATTGCCGATGGGTAGCCCCCACCTGCATTCCATTTAATGACGGTAAAACCACCTGTCACGCCAGTCCAATCAGGGACGGGGACTACTTCTGAATTACCCCCTAAACCGGCCTCAGCATCTCCGTTTTTAATCAGGTTGACGGTGGCATGCGCGCTGCTCATAAACGCGAGTGTTGATAAGACTGTGACCAAGCCCTTTATAACCATGAGTCTCTCCTCAGTAATTTGGATTCATTTTGTGCATCTGGCCTGATAGTTTAGTTGGATGCAAACACATGTCCACCCCGCATACAGGGGGGATTCATTAGCAGTCTCTGCGGCTTCGGTGGTCAGCGGAAAAGCTAAAATTTAGGGGGGAAGTCTTGCAAAACGACATCTAAGAAAACATATGTAGCTGAAGTTTTGTACCTAATATATCCCAGCCTAAGGAGTAACCCGGTTTCCACGCCGCGTTGCTTCTTCTAAGCGTGGCGTTGTAGTCTTGATTGGCGATGGTAAATTGTTTGGCTTCGTCCCAGAGCATCTAAATAGAGATGGGCAAAAACATTATTCTTTTGTTGGGTTGGCGGCAGGGCAATATACAAAATGTTGGGTTGCAAGACTTGACCCCTATCTTTTCTCACTCTTGCTTTTGAATTCTCTTCGATTCTGCTTTTGGCTTGCGATGTTTAAGTTGCTGATGCACCATAGTGCCCAGCAGTTTTAGGTCAGTTTAGTACCAGATTACATGCAAAATAAATTAGAAGGAATGTGTAATGGAAAATAAAAAATCAAGAAACTCCATAAAATCAAACTTGGTAAGTCAGTTAGGGCCAAGGGAGTAATAAATGCAATTTGTGTCTAATGGTCCAGACATTCCGGATGCATTGCTTCAAGCGCATGAAGAAGGTCGCGTAGTATTTTTCTGTGGTGCGGGAATATCCTACCCAGCGGGGCTTCCTGGGTTCGGCGGTCTTGTTGAAAGTATTTATGAAAAGGTTGGCACAGTTTTCACCGACATCGAAAAGCAAGCCTTCAAAAACTATCAATATGACGCTACATTAAATATACTCGAAGACCGATTGCCCGGTCAGCGGACAGGGTTGCAAATGCGCAAAGCATTAGCTGATGTATTAAAGCCAAAACTACGTAAGAAAGGGGCAACGGAAACTCACAAAGCTTTACTGCAACTGGCTAGAAACCGTGATGGAAAATTGCGACTGGTGACGACCAACTTTGATCGCGTTTTCGAACACTTAGCCAAACATGAAGCTTTACCAGTTATGCCATACGTGGCACCTCTGCTCCCTATACCAAAAAATAGCCGCTGGGATGGACTGATCTATTTGCATGGTCTACTTTCTAAAAAAGCAGATGACAACGCACTTAATCGCTTGGTTGTAACTAGTGGTGACTTCGGACTTGCCTACCTCACCGAGCGCTGGGCGGCACGCTTTGTCAGCGAACTGTTCCGAAACTACGTGGTTTGCTTCGTTGGGTATAGCATCAATGACCCTGTGATGAGGTACATGATGGATGCACTTGCTGCAGACCGTATGCTGGGTGAGGTAACACCTCAGGCTTGGGCTCTTGGAGATGTTAAGCCTGGAGAAGAAATCACCAAGACGATTGAGTGGAAGGCAAAAGGAGTTACTCCCATTCTCTACGAGGTCCCTGCCGGAGATAAAGCACACTCAGCATTGCACGGGACTCTGATAGCTTGGGCGGAAACCTATCGAGATGGAGTTAACGGAAAATCGGCGATAGTCACACGACACGCTCTTACTCGGCCTTCAGCAAGCACAAAGCAGGATAATTTCGTTGGCCGCATGCTTTGGGCATTAACAGACAAGTCTGGCACTCCTGCCGAGAAATTTGCCGACTTCAACCCTGTTCCTTCACTAGACTGGTTAGAGGCCTTTACAGATAATCGATTTCGACATGCTGATCTACCTCGCTTCAATGTACAGCCATCCATTGAAGAGGATACCAAGCTTACTTTTAATCTAGTCGCACGACCGACGCCATATCATCTCGCACCTAGGATGTCACTTGTTTCAGGGAGGCTGAATTTAGGCTGGGATGATGTAATGCATCATATTGCTCGATGGTTAACAAGGCATCTGAACGATCCAACCCTTGTACTCTGGTTTAGCAATCGGGGAGGACAACTTGCCGAACAATGTAAATGGCTGCTAGAACGCAAATTAGACGAAATTTATGGACTTGAACGTGATGGAAAAACAACAGAGCTGGATGCAATTAAGGCTGATGCACCGAATGCAATACCTAGCCCACTCATGCGCAAAGTTTGGCGTTTACTTCTTGCTGGCAGGGTAAAAACGCATAGTACAGACATAGACTTTTACACATGGCTACAAAGATTGAAGCGTGATGGTTTTAGTGCAAGCTTACGTCTTGAATTAAGAGATATTCTTTCTCCTCAAATCCTTTTTAGTAAACCTATGTCTTGGGGAGAAGAAACTAGCTCATTGGAAACTCCGACTCGTATTAGACAGTTGGTTGGTTGGGAGCTTGTGTTAGCAGCAGATAATGTGCACTCGACACTGCATGACCTGTCCTCTGATGCATTAAGTGAGGCATTGCCCAAGTTGTTTGACGATTTACAAATTTTACTGGTGGATGCATTAGATTTACTTGGAGAGCTAGAAGAGGCCGATGAAGAGTCGGATCGCTCTTTCTGGGATATGCCCTCAATATCGGATCATTGGCAAAACAGAGGCTTCCGTGACTGGGTTGCATTGATTGAATTACTTCGTGATGCTTGGCTTGAGACAAAGAAAATTGACCCCCTGTATGCAACAAAACTCGCTCACTCCTGGTTCACAAAAGGGTATCCAACGTTCAAACGTCTAGCTTTCTTTGCAGCAAGCTATGACAACATCATAGAACCTGACGTTTGGGTCAACTGGCTGAATGAAGATGAAGCTTGGTGGCTATGGTCAATTGAAACTCAGCGAGAGGTACTTGCGCTACTTCGTCTACAAGGCCCTAACCTAACTAATAGCGCTAAAGTTCGTTTGGAAAAAGCCATTTTAGAAGGTGCTCCCAGAAATAAATACCGAGAAGATATTACTTCGGAAGAATGGCGTGCTTTGAACGATCGCTCCATTTGGCTTAGATTGGCAAAGCTTCGAGCCGTTGGAGTAACTCTTAGCTCTAAAGCTGCATCGAGACTGGATAAGCTATCTAAACAATATCCACTATGGAAACTTGCAATCGATGAGAAAGATGAGTTCTCACATTGGATGTCAGGTAGTGGTGATCCCGACTACAAACGAGACATTGTTGTTGATCAAGCGCCAACCAAAGCAGATGACTTGGTGATTTGGCTCAAGAAGGCCAAAGTAGATAACCCATTTCCCCATGAGGATACTTGGCGACATGTTTGCCGCAAGCATATGTTTAACAGCCTATGCGCATTACAACAGTTAGCAAATGAGAATATTTGGCTAGATCATCGCTGGCGCGAGGCTCTTCAGGCCTGGAGTGAAACTAGCAGTACAAAGAGAAAGTGGATATACGTAGCTAAAATAGTAGAAGCAATGTCAGATAGCGTTTTACTTACGCTAATCAACCCTGTTAGTTGGTGGCTGAAAGAGATATCAAATACGAACACTTCCGAATTTCTTAAATTGATTCAGCTATGTAGACGAATAATGGAGCTACCCATCGACCCTAATACGGGCATCCAGCTGAATGGGCAACCAATAAATCAGCCTGTAGCTGAGGCAATCAATCATTCAATCGGTCATATTACTCAGGCCTTATTCAACCAATGGTTCCAAAGTGAACCGAACGATAACGACGGATTGCCTGATGATCTGAAAGCTATATTTACCAGTCTCAGTAATACACAAATCGAACGATACCGACATGGCCGTGTAATTCTCAGCGCTAACCTCATATCCCTATTTCGCATTGATCGGGATTGGACAGAGCACTATCTTTTACCACTATTTGACTGGGAAAATAGCAAGCTTGAGGCTCGGTCAGCATGGGAGGGATTTCTTTGGTCTCCACGACTTTATCTGCCATTACTTACGGCCTTCAAATCTGCTTTTCTCAATACAGCAGACCATTACGATGAACTCAGCAAACATGGCCGCCAGTTTGCAGCATTCATGACCTATGCTGCCCTTGAACCCCTCGATGGTTACAGAATTACAGATTACCAAGATGCATTTAGAGTACTTCCTATCGAAGGATTGCGTGAGGCCGCGAGAGCTTTGTCACAGGCCATGGAGGGTGCTGGAGAGCAACGAGAAGAGTATTGGAAGAACCGAGTATGGCCGCTTTGGCAGGCAATATGGCCAAAATCACGTGATCTTATCTCTCCAGGAATAGCATCACACCTAGCGCAGATGGTAATCGCTACAGGCAATCAGTTTCCAGTAGCGCTGGATGCAATTGAGCCTTGGCTTACTCCGATTGAGCATCCAAGCCACCTTGTGAGTCTGCTTAAGAAGTCTGGTCATTGTCTCAAGTTTGGAGAAGCATCATTGAAACTTCTCTCTGCCATTATGCCGAATCAACTATGGCTCCGGGATGAGTTAACTAATTGTTTGGCGGAGATTTTAAGCTGCTCTCCTGAGCTTATAAACGACCCGAGAAACCAACGGCTTCAAGAACTCGCCCATCAAAAAACGAGGTAGTCTCTCTGGATACAAACTAATATTGGTTTAGAGATTTAGATGGCAGTCTCCTGAGCAATAACTACAGCTGAGTTTGACCTCTCTGCAATCAACAGACACGTTACTAGCCCAACAAATGTGCCTACCTCCATAAGGAGCTACTAATCAACACTTAGTATCAAATACTTAGTACCTGCTCAAACATCAGATATCGCAACAAAATGATGCCATTAATTGCAGTTCCATCTAGGCATCTTACACATAAGTTGCAACTGATTTATTTAATAGTCTTGAAAACGATTTTATCCTCTAAATATCAATGGGTATACTATCCTGAAGACAAAACGACTCGGCTTGCACCGACTTCATAAATGTATTCTAGTCATGAGCACGCAGAGCAAGAAGTATTAAAAATTTCAACGAAGCATTTAACAAGTAACTCATCTAATTTAAATTTTAGGGGATCAATTATGGCAAGGTATCAAGTTGAAGCTGTGGCTTATGATAAGGATGGTCGCAGGCTAAATGGTAATACTCACTCGATTGATGCAGACAGTGCATCAGAGGCTGAAAGAATTGCTGCAAGCAGACAGAAATCCCAAGTCGGAACCGCAAAGGTCGAAACAAAGATTCTTCACAAATCAGACAAATAGCTAAACACGATGGGTTTAATTTCGGAGGTGTCAATGAGCCGTGTAGAGGAAATGCGAGCACAAATTTCACTCGGAAAGCTACTCGGGAAATGAAGCCCACGCATCATTAAACCCGGCCACGTTTGTAAATTTCTTCGTTGCTCTCGTGATGAAGTTGGTATTGATAATTGGGCCTCCTAATGCTTCCTGATTTTGTTCTACCTCAATAGTCCTGCACTACTGCTGAAAATTTGTAACCCTTTGCGGCTGTTGGCAGTGTTCAAGTATCGCATTGAGAAAATTATCACTGTTCGAATCTGGGAATAGATCTTGAGTTGATAGTCGCTCTGCCTTGGGTAATTCAAAGTCAATATGAATGGCCGCAACCAAATAAAGTCCCGCAAGATTGAGTGCATAAGGACCTGATCGACAGATCACACAAGACTGCCGCCTGGGTCGAAGTGGTTCAAGTTCATGCAGAACACGGTCATGTGCATATTCCGCCATTTCTGCCTTGTTCTCTCCAAATACATACAGAATAGATTTAGACTCATTATTCCCTACGTATCTGTATTCTGATGAGTACTCGCCAGGGGTAAATTTGTGACTCGAAAAAAATAATGCCACTGCAAGATCGCTGCTTAAATCTAAATATGGGGAATCCAGACCATAGTGTTGCAGAAGCGTGTTCAGAATGTCTGCCAAGTTGTAATTCATCCCCATTGAGAGATCGAGTCGAACTTTCCCAAACAAACTCAACAATGGATCATCTGAGTCTTCCATGTCTTGAGCGGAATACATCCACTCACCTCGATCAAGTTGCGCTTTGACACGCAAATCTATCTCACTCATGTCGAATTGCGAATATATTATCTTTGACCATTCCAATAGGCTTAATCCATGAAAGTCATGAAAAGCATTTGGCTTTCGTCTTATAAGGTTTCGCCAAAGGGATGGGAGAAAAGATGCCTCCCCAAGACCATCGATTAGCATAGCAGGGTTTTTTATAAGGCGAGTTGTCTGATAATGCATTGTTTGCCCACGGAATAATAATCGCCTTTTTAACTTGGTCTCCAATTGTGAAATTTGCGCCTCTAGGTCGCTAAGCGACGTTGCAATGCTGACCTGAGCTGATCGCTGATGCAACAACGTTTCTTTGTCTTTTGCTGCACGATACCAGTCTAGAAATTGGTTTTTGTGTATGCGAGTAACGCCATCCGAACTCATGAGAGCGCCGCCATAATATCTATCAATAATTGTGTCGCCATGAATGTTGACGAATCCTGATGCTATCAATGCTTCAACTTCCATAGTAGGAATGTTCAACTCGGCATATATCTTTCGCGTAGCCTTGAGGTTTGGTTTAATAAATCCGTCTGGCCAATCAAATTCATCGTTGTAGTATTCCCAGTAACCGCGATCTGGACGCATGTCAGTCCCCTTGATCAATATAAATATAGGTTTCTGAACTAATGGGATGCCAATCAGGTAAGATTGAGCGCAGTTGACCATCATCTTCAAGGAAATGATGCGCCGCATTTGGAAACATTTCTACAGGAAGAGGATGTAATGCATGCGGATTATGATAAATATCTAAACCTTCTATCCAGCTTTCGCGATAGCCTGGGGAATGCACTTCTGAAGTAAAAGACTTTGGAACTGATGCATTAGGATTGGTATCAGGAATCCATCCTTTCCGAATCATTCGTACACGTTTAGATCCGAAACCCGCAACCATCCCCATTCGATTAAATTTAGAGATAGTCGCGCTAGTGTTACCAAAAATCGCGCTAATATTTTCTGCACCTTCAAATCGGAAAAAACCAGACTCAATACTTTTAGCCCCCCATTGATGAGAATCAATTTTACGGGGTTTAATGATCAGAGTCCCATCTTGTGCATGTTCCCAATCATGAATATATCCATATAAATATATTGGAAGGGAAGTTCTACTATGTGTCATAGACATAGGAGCATGGAAGTCTTGTATGGCAAGTGCTAATGGGCGACCTTTAACGTTTTCTCTTTCCCAGTATCGCTTATTAAGCTTGGCTGTTAGGGGGCCTGCAAATTTAATAGGGAAATACTGACGGATAATTTCAAGCATATCATTATCATTATTTGCTTCTGGTGGCGGGACAATTAGTCCAGATCTATCACGTGTGGGATTCACAGTTGTGGCTTCGATGCAAAGCTCACCAAAAAGCCCTTTAGCATTAAAGTCGGGAATGGCAGAGTCTTTATCTACGCTATATCCAGTTTCAACAAGCATTGCAAAAAGATATAACTCCCACATCCTGGCATCGAAACCATTACTTTGGAACTGCTCAATAAAATTACCATCGACATCTTCATACCATCTCATCATCGGGATAATTAGCTCTTTGGCTGGCGAATAACCTTCAGAAGAATTAAGTAATGAAAAGTGAGGGTGTAGCTTCTCTAAAGTGACTACAGGATTGAAGAAATCAACAGGTTTACCCTTTTCATCACCTTGCTCTCTTTGATTGTCGAGATTTAATAATGCACTTTCGAGCACAGGGCCCGTAGCAGTCAATGCTTCCTCAGGAACCTCAAAAAATGCTGTCATGTTGATCCATCTATATCGAAGCTTAAGATCACGCGCAAGCAGCATGGCAGAAAATTCCTGATCAATAAGGTCCTTAATAACAACAATGAGCACATCCTCATTCCTAGCTTGGAACCATTGGACCTCTTCCGAGTAAAGAGAGGTTTCGGGTCGTCGACAAAAGCCAGCAAGAGCTTCAAATCGAACTTTGGTAATCTTTTCCATCGCCACTTATCAAAAAATTAATTAGAAATTAAAGACTAAAATATAAACTTTGATCATCTATATTTTTATATCAAATAATGACTGCAGACGTTGAGGTTAATCTAAAACGCTTCAAATCAATATTCATCCGTTTGAAAGCGTCATTAATATCACTGGCGATTGCTTTACCTTCAGGTAGTACGATTATTCTTTTACAATCAGGATTTTTCCCGTGAACCATCAATTGTCCAATAGCTGCATAAATGTGCTGCCTGGCCGTGCTCATTTTCACTTCGTAAACCTCTATTAAGTTTTGGTCTATCGCGACGCCTAAATCGATTAAGATATTTTTAGTGATACGAGCGTCTTTTGGTAACTTTGAATTTTCTTTTCGCCAAGTATTCAAAGCATCAACCACATCAGCATGACGAGTGATGTACTCAAATTCAGCCGATCTCAATCCCTTTCTTAAGCCTCTGGATTCGGCATAGTAGCTTTCTAAGGCATAAAGTCTTTGCTTAAACTCATTAGTGTCCATTTCACCATTACGAACGGCTTTCTTGAATGCCACAATAAGATCAACATACCGTATTGCAGCCTCAAGCGCAGCTTCACCTTTAATAGGCATTACCAGCAAACCTTCTCGGCATTTCCCCTTAGAATCCCAAGCTTCAATTGGACGTTGATTACTCCAGGCAATGAATGCAGACTTGCCAACACCGCGTTTCCCCCCACCAACCCTACCAGAATGAAAAAGGTATATTTCTCCGGTTATATTATGCCGCGCAAAGAAACCCGCCACTCGGTCATCTCGCCCTTCATGAGGCACATTTATCTCGACAGTAATATTCAAACCAGGGGTGGTTTTATATTTCCCAAGCCAATTCAAACGCCTAGATTTTTTAACTTTCTTGTTATAAAAGTCATTTGAATAAAACCAATATTTTTCGTCTGTGCGGACGTCTCCGCGAGTCGTACCTCCTGGATAACCAATATTTCTTGTTACCTCTCGCTCTAATCCAAAGTTGAAGGTAGCCTCAAGATATTTTTGGGCTTGTTCAATTTCGCTTTTTGACTCGATCAAAGAAAACATAGCACTCCTCTACAACCATGACAAAAATGCCATATGGTTTGGTTTAGTTTCTGAATCGCCACTAACTTTGAAAAGCAGTTCAATCAATCGGCTGAACAGTGTCTACAAAGTTAGTGGCGATTCAAATTTCACTTTCAATAGAGTCTTTTATAAACTGAAATTGCTGTCTTAATAAATGATTTTTTTCTTTATTCGAACTGATATTACATACAGTGCAAATCATTTTTGCAGACAAAAGGCTAAGTAAAGCTGCCGCACTACCTGACCCTGGAGCAGCTCGCCCCGCACCAAAGTCATTCAAAAGCTGATTTGCTGGACGCGATAACAAAATACCTTCATTAGATATAAGCTCCGCTTGTTTCAAATGGTCTCCCCAATGAATAGTTTTTTAGCCTGCATCTTATGAAGACAAAAGTTGCATCTTATGAGGACAAACTTGCAACTTATGCTGCCCCTCACAACAAAAAAGGAGCTTAAGCTCCTTTTTTGTTAACCGCACTTACTATCACCACAATTCAAGCAAGTCATACATCCATCCATCAGAATGCTTGCTTTGGTATTACACTTTTTACAAAGCTGTGCACCTTTTGGGAAACCTTCATCGTTTGACTCTTCACCTGACTTGGCGTGTTTTTCCAGGTATTCCGCTTTTTTCTCTTCTACCAGTTTTTGCTGGTGTTCGTCTAAACCTGGCTTTTTCAGCATACCGATTTCTTGCAGGTGTTTTTCTACCACTTCACCAATTTCGGCCACCAGGCTGGGCACAAACTTGCCGCCTTTTTTGAAGTAGCCGCCGCTAGGCTCAAACACGCTTTTCAGTTCTTCAACCAAAAAGGTGACATCGCCACCTTTGCGGAACACGGCGGACATGACGCGGGTCAGCGCGACGATCCACTGGAAGTGCTCCATGTTTTTAGAGTTGATGAAAATCTCAAACGGGCGGCGGTGCTCTTGGGGCGTGCCTTCGTTCATGATGACGTCGTTGATGGTGATGTAGAGCGCGTGCTCGGTCACCGGGGTTTTGATCTTGTAGGTGTTACCCACAAGCATATCTGGGCGGCTTAATGGTTCGCCCATTTGGATAACATTCGTGACAGGCGCTGCTGCGGCCTCGGCTGCTTTTTTGTCTTCATCGGTCACCAGTTTGTAGGCGGTGATTTTTTTGTCGATCTTAATTGCCATGTTGTTCTCCCTATTGGAGTAATCAGTTCTTTATAAATTCAATCATTAAAAATAGTGCAATTTAGACAGAGTCAAACGAAGCGAGTGAAGTTAAGACTAGGCGCGTTTGGATTTTTAACCGGAGTGTACAAGTAGTACATGAGGATTAAAAATTCAAACGCAACAACGTATTAACGAACGCAGTCGTTTGAAATGGCTAAATTTAGAATTTGCCGTAATATCCTTCTTTAAACGCATCAAACAGGTTAGCCGCTGTGTGAATCTCACCGTCGTACTCAATCTCTTCATTACCTTTGGCTTCAATCTCGGTGCCATCTTCCAGCGTGAACTTGTACGTGGTGCTCTCTAAATCTTTCTCGGTCACCAGCACGCCCTGGAATGCTTCAGGGTTGAAACGGAAGGTAGTACAACCTTTGAGGCCCTTGTCATACGCGTAGAGGTAGATGTCTTTGAAATCCTCGAAGTCGTAATCGGTGGGCACGTTAATGGTCTTGGAGATGGAGCTATCAATCCATTTTTGCGCCGCGGCCTGAATATCGACATGGGCTTTGGCCATGATGGTGGATGAATCGAGGAAGTAATCCGGCAATTGTTCTTCTGGCTTGTCGCTGAACGGCATGGCGTTCGGGTTCACCAGTTCGCGGTAAGCCAGCAGCTCGTAGCTGAATACGTCCACTTTCTCTTTAGACTTTTTGCCTTCACGGATCACGTTACGTGCATAGTGGTGGGCAAAGCTCGGCTCGATACCGTTGCTGGCGTTGTTGGCCAATGACAGTGAAATCGTACCCGTTGGTGCGATAGAGCTGTGGTGTGTAAAACGTACACCTTTGGTGGCGATCTGGTTACGCAGGCCTTCTGGGAACTGCTGCATGTAGCGGCTGTATTTACCCAGCAATACTTTACCTGCCAGTTTTTGGCCGACCTTGATGCCATCGGCCGCCATTTCAGGGCGCACGCGCAGCATATCGGCAGTGACTTCAAACTTCTCGTCCATGATCGGGGCGGGGCCTTTTTCTTCAGCCAGTTGCACGCCGATTTCCCAGCCCACTTCAGCCATGATGCGGGTGACTTCTTCTGTGAACTTCACTGAGTCTTCTTCACCGTATTTCATTTTGAGCATGGTCAGTGTGGAGCCCAGGCCCAGGTAGCCCATGCCGTGGCGGCGTTTACGGGCGATTTCCTGGCGTTGCTGCTCGAGTGGCAAACCGTTGATTTCGACCACGTTGTCGAGCATGCGGGTGAACACGGCCACCACTTCGCGGTATTCGTCCCAGTCAAAATGCGCGTTGTCAGTGAATGGTTCGCGTACAAACTTGGTCAGGTTGACTGAGCCCAGCAGGCAGGCGCCATAAGGCGGCAGTGGTTGCTCACCACAGGGGTTGGTCGCGCGGATGTTTTCGCAGAACCAGTTGTTGTTCATCTCGTTGACGCGGTCGATCAAAATAAAGCCAGGCTCGGCAAAGTCGTAGGTGGAAGACATGATCACATCCCACAGACGGCGTGCCTTGATGGTTTTGTAGATGCGGCAAGCCACTTTACCGGCCTCTGGGCCTTCGGTTTTAGTCAGGTATTTGTTTTTGATTGGCCAGTCGCGCCACACCACTTGTGACTCGTCGTTGACGTTGAGGCCGTCAATAATGGCTTCTTTTTCAGTCACCGGGAACGCCAACCGCCATTCGGCATCGGCTTTCACGGCTTCCATAAACTCTTTGGTGATGAGGCAGCTCAGGTTGAACTGGCGCAAACGGCCGTTTTCACGCTTGGCCTTGATAAAGTCAGTCACGTCTGGATGCGAAATATCAAAGGTCGCCATTTGCGCGCCACGGCGGCCACCGGCGCTGGACACGGTGAAACACATTTTGTCGTAGATATCCATAAAGCTTAACGGGCCAGAGGTGTAAGCACCCGCGCCAGCCACAAACGCGCCTTTTGGACGCAGGGTGGAGAACTCGTAACCGATACCGCAACCAGCTTTGAGCGTCAGGCCGGCTTCGTGAACTTTGCCTAAAATATCGTCCATGCTGTCAGCAATCACCCCAGACACGGTGCAGTTGATGGTAGAGGTGGCTGGTTTGTGTTCTAACGCGCCCGCATTAGAAGTAATGCGGCCTGCCGGAATCGCACCACGACGCAACGCCCACAAAAACTTTTCGTGCCATTCATTTTTCTTTTCTTCGGTGGTCTCGACGTCTGCCAGCGCGCGCGCAACGCGGCGATAAGAATCGTCCATGTCCTGATCCACATGTTCGCCCGACTTGGTTTTGAGACGGTATTTCTTGTCCCAAATATCGAGTGAGACGGGCTGCACTGGAATCTCCACGGCAACGCCTTCTGACTGGACTTTCTTTTGTTCAACAGCTTTTAACATCGAGTTCTCCCACACCTTGGTGATTCTTATTGGTTTGACAAACAGGGTTATTACAACAAACATCCGCCACAAGCTTGGCAACGGCTGGGGCGGGATGCGTTTTGGAACGGGGCCAGGGTATGACAAGCTTTGTTGTGTATTTATGCCGCTTGCCCGGCCTGCACATCGACATGGGTGCGGGCCCTGACCAAACACAATATCTTGTGTTGCTGGCGATAATTTATGCCTATAGCTAGTTGCCGTCAACCGATTTTTTGCGCTTTTTTTGATGCTTTTTTGCGTGCAACATCTTGCATTTTTTTAAGCGTGATAGAAACAGGCGCTACGGCATAGGTGAGTCATCACTCACCTGCTTTTGCTGGTGTCGGCAATACGCAACAGGTCAGTGTTGGGCAAATATGCGAAAATAGCGCCATGCCTAGATTTGTCTATACCCTGCTCATGACCGTGGTCGCCGTCCTGCTGCCGCTCAAGCTGTTCTGGCGCGGCCTCAAGCAGCCGGAATACCGCCAGCATGTGGCTGAGCGCTACGGCTTTTACCGCCAATCGGTGCAAAGTCCGCTGATCTGGGTGCATTGTGTCTCGGTGGGTGAAACACGTGCCACTCAACCGCTGATTCACGCCTTGCTGAGCACCTATCCGCAACACCAGCTGCTGATCACGCACGGCACACCGACCGGCCGCGCGACCAGCAGCCAGTTATTCAGCGCCGAGATTGCCAGTGGCCGTGTCCTGCAAGCCTACCTGCCAGTAGACACGCCCGGCGCAGCCAGGCGCTTTCTCACCCACTTTAAACCGGTATTCGGCGTGCTGATGGAAACCGAGCTCTGGTTTCATTTAATTGACCAGGCCTGCCGCCAGCACATCCCCATGGCCTTGCTCAGCGCCCGCCTCTCGGAAAAATCCGCACGCGGCTATGCCAAACTCGGCAGCCTCAGCCGCCAAGGCTTGCAGCAACTCACCCTCATCGCCGCCCAAACCCAGGCCGATGCCGAACGCCTGCACGCCCTGGGCGCCGCCCAGCCGATGATTTGCGGCAACCTCAAGTTTGATGTCACGCCCCCCGCAGACAGCACCGACAAAGGGACGGCCTTGCGCCAGCAACTAGGCCCACAGCGCACGGTATGCATGGCCGCCAGCACACGCGAAGGCGAAGAATCGCTGATTCTCGACGCCGTGCAAGGCCTAAATGTGCTCACCCTGCTGGTGCCCCGCCATCCACAACGCTTTGCCGAGGTGGAAGCGCTGCTCAAAGCCCGTGGCTTGCGCTACGTGTTGCGCACCGAACTGGTCCAGCCGTTGCCTGCCGATGTGCAAGTCGTGCTGGGCAACAGCATGGGCGAAATGTACACCTATTACGCCGCCAGCGACTTTGCCGTGATGGGCGGCAGCCTGCAGCCGCTGGGCGGGCAGAACCTGATTGAAGCCGCCGCCATGGGCGTGCCGACCATACTAGGGCCGCATATGTTTAACTTTGAGCAAGTGGCGCAAGCGGCGGTCATGGCGGATGCGGCGGTACAGCTAAAGGATGTAAGTGAGTTGCATGGGATGATTGCGGCACTGGCAGCGGATAAAGTGAAAGTGCGTACGATGGCGGAAGCAGCGAAGGGGTTTACCTTGCAGCATAGAGGGACAACGGAAAGACTGATGATGGCGATAGCGCCATTGTTAAAAAAGTAGTTCTCTTTACGGATATAAAAAGAAGACTGGCAGCTTCTCAGTACGCAAATCACGTTTGATTTCGCCTTTAGGCGACCGTTCTTTCTTATGCTTGTCCATAAGAAAGAAGGCAAAGAACAAGACACCCTAGCTTCCGCTTGTTTCCTGCGTTGCTCATCATCGTGGGCGTCCAGCGAAACTCGCCCTAGCGGCTTGCACAGTGCGCAAGCCACCGCGGAACTCGGACAGCCGCTGGCCGAATACTCCCACGCTGATTGCGCTACTCGGCGCGGCAAATAGGGGCCCGAAAACCCATGAGCGCCATCAGTTGTTTATTGAATAGAAGGAATTTGGTTTTTGTATCATCCAAAATTCTACGCTGTGCGTTTGGTGAGACAAATCCCATTCATCACGCTGAGTAGCGGAAACAAAGTAAGGAAGAAGGGAGCGGCTGTCTGAGCTCCGCAACAAGCCACGAAGTGTGTGGCTTGTCAGGGCGAGTTTCGTGACCGCTTATTTTGTTGAGCAACGCAAGGCAGCCGTCAGGCCGTGATGGCTGGGGGCCCTCCTCTTTGCTTACTTTCTGTGGGGCAAGCAACAGAAAGTAACTCGCCTAGAGGCGAAAGAGTACGTAACAAACCATCACCCAGCACCCGCGTGGGCATGCATGCCCACCCTACCTCCTGCGCTACTCAGCGCGGGAGATAGGGGCCCGAAAACCATGAGCGTCCCCCTTAGTGGATTAAAAAAAGAATTTGAGTTTTTGAACGGTCCAAGCTTCAACAGTGAGCGTTTGGCGAGATGAATCCCATCCCATCACGCTTGATTTCATTGCTTGGCAGGCGGAATAAGGTTGCAGCTTGTTTGAATCCCGCAGCAGCTTACGTTTTGTGTAAGCTGCCAGGTTGAGTTCTGCAACCGCGACTGACGAGTAATGAAATCAAGGGAGCCTTTAGGCCGTGATGGCTGGGGGCCCTCCTCTTTGGTTACTTTCTGTGGGGCAAGCAACAGAAAGTAACTCGCCTAGAGGCGAAATAAAACCTAACAAATAAACACCAATCCTCCGCGAGGGCATACCGCTTTGCGACCATAGCAAGCAACAAAAAAGGCGTACTTTTCAGTACACCTTTTTCAATCACACATCAGCTAGCCCAGATTTGGCGCTAACCATCTCTCCAACCAAGCCTTATCCACATTCCTTCTCTGTGCCATATCCTCCACCTGATCATTGCCAATCTTATCGACACTGAAATAGCGCGACTCAGGGTGCGCGAGGTAGAAGCCACTGACAGCCGCCGCCGGAATCATGGCGTAGCTGTCGGTGAGTTGCATGTCAATTTCTTCTGCCTGCAACACCTTGAACATCTCGGACTTCACGGTGTGGTCCGGGCAGGCCGGGTAGCCAGGCGCAGGGCGGATGCCGCGGTATTGCTCTTTGATCAGCGCTTCGTTGCTCAAGTCTTCATCGGCGGCATAGCCCCAGAAATCGGTACGCACACGCTCGTGCATGTATTCGGCAAAAGCTTCAGCCAAACGGTCGGCCAGTGACTTGAACATGATGGCGTTGTAGTCATCGTGGTTTTTCTCAAACTCGGCCAGGCGTTTTTCCATGCCCAGACCCGCGGTGACGGCAAACAGGCCAATGTAATCGTCGACCCCTTTAGGCGCAATAAAGTCGGCCATGCACTGGTTGGGGCGGGCAACACCGTCGATTACCGGTTTTTGCGTTTGCTGGCGCATGCCATACCAGGTCAAGGCGACCTGGCTGCGGCTGTCGTCGGTGTAGATTTCGATATCGTCCGTATTCACCTGGTTGGCAGGCAGCAAGGCGATCACGCCATTGGCGCTAAGCCAGCGGCCATCGATGATGCGTTTGAGCATGATTTGCGCTTCAGCGAACACTTTGGTGGCGGCTTCGCCGACGATTTCGTCTTTTAAAATCGCGGGGTAAAAACCGGCCAGGTCCCAGGTTTGGAAGAAGGGGCCCCAGTCTATATATTGCGCGATGAGGGCGAGGTCGATATTTTTGAACACGCGGCGGCCGATAAACTTGGGTTTCAGTGGCGCATAGTCACCAGTGAAAGTGAGTTGCGCGGCATTGGCGCGTGCTTCAGCCAGGCTTAGCATGGGCACGCCTTTTTTATTGGCGTGCTGCTGGCGGGCTTTTTCATAGTCGGCCTGAATCTCGGCCAGGTAAGCTCCGCGCGTTTCTGGCGTGAGCAGGTTTTGCATGACGCTGACCGAGCGTGAGGCATCAGGCACATAAATGACCGGGCCGGTGTAGTTGGGCGCAATTTTCACCGCGGTGTGCGCACGTGAGGTCGTCGCACCGCCAATCAGCAAGGGGGTTTGCTGCTCAACAAAGTGCGGGTCACGCTGCATCTCTTTGGCGATATAGGCCATTTCTTCGAGCGACGGTGTGATCAGGCCAGATAAACCGATAATGTCAGCGTTTTCGCGCTTGGCCATTTCCAGAATTTCAGCGGCGGGCACCATGACGCCCATGTTCACCACCTCGAAGTTGTTGCACTGCAACACCACTGAGACGATGTTTTTGCCAATATCGTGCACATCGCCTTTGACTGTGGCAATCACCACTTTGCCCTTGGGCTTGGCGACCATGCCGGTACGGCGCTCTTCAGCGGCTTTTTCTTCTTCAATAAACGGGATCAGGTGCGCCACGGCGGATTTCATGACGCGCGCGGATTTCACCACTTGCGGCAGGAACATCTTGCCCTGGCCGAACAGGTCACCCACCACGTTCATGCCATCCATGAGTGGGCCTTCAATGACATGAATCGGGCGGCCGCCCTTGCTCATGATGTCCTGACGCACTTCTTCAGTGTCGGCGACGATAAAGTCGGTAATCCCATGCACCAGCGCATATTCCAGGCGCTTGGTGGCAAGCACCGGATTCTCAGGTGTGCCGCGCCAGGCCAGCGTCGCTTCGGTTTTTTTGCCGCCAGCGACCAGCGTGCCCGCAATCTCAATCATGCGTTCAGTGGCCGCTAATGGATTCTCAGAGTCCACCACGCGGTTAAGCACCACGTCTTCGACGCGCTCACGCAATTCCGGATCAATATCGTCATAGACACCGACCATGCCCGCATTGACGATGCCCATGGTCATGCCTGCTTTAATCGCATGGTAGAGGAACACGGTATGAATGGCTTCACGCGCAGGCTCATTGCCGCGGAAGCTGAAGCTCACATTAGACACGCCGCCGGAGATACGTGCATATGGCAGGTTCTGCTTGATCCAGCGTGTGGCCTCGATAAAGTCCACCGCGTAGTTGTTGTGTTCTTCAATGCCGGTGGCAATGGCGAAGATATTGGGGTCGAAAATAATATCTTCAGGCGGAAAGCCAGTGCTCACTAACAAATCATAAGCGCGTTTACAGATTTCGATTTTGCGTTCAAAAGTATCAGCCTGGCCTTTTTCGTCAAACGCCATGACGATGACGGAAGCGCCGTAGCGGCGGCACAATTTGGCCTGGCGCAAAAACTCGGCTTCGCCTTCTTTCATTGAGATGGAATTGACGATGGCTTTGCCCTGCACACACTTGAGGCCAGCCTCAATCACGCTCCATTTGGAGGAGTCGATCATGATGGGCACGCGGGCAATGTCCGGCTCGGAGGCGACCAGGTTGAGGAAATGCGTCATGGCCTTGACCGCATCCAGCATGCCTTCGTCCATGTTGATATCAATGACCTGGGCGCCGTTTTCCACCTGTTGGCGCGCCACGCTGAGCGCTTCTTCGTATTGCTCGTTGATGATCATGCGTGCAAACGCTTTGGAACCCGTCACATTGGTACGCTCACCCACGTTCACAAACAGCGATTGCTCATCAATCACAAACGGTTCCAGGCCTGACAGCTTGGTCGTCACCGGTAAGGTTGGCACCTGGCGTGGTGGCAGGTCTTTAATCGCGTTATAAATGGCGTTGATATGCGGTGGTGTGGTCCCGCAGCAGCCACCGGCAATATTGATAAAGCCGCTTTGTGCAAACTCTTTGACCAGGCTGGCGGTGATGTCGGGCGTCTCATCAAAGCCGGTATCAGACATCGGGTTGGGCAGGCCCGCATTCGGGTAGATACAGACAAAGGTATCGGCGACCTTGCTCAGCTCTTCGGCATACGGGCGCATCAGGGTCGCACCCAGTGCACAGTTGAGGCCGACGGTCAGCGGTTTGGCGTGGCGTACCGAATGCCAGAAGGCAGTGACGGTCTGGCCGGAGAGGATACGGCCAGATGCATCAGTCACGGTGCCCGAGATCATGATCGGCCAGGTCTTGCCCTGTTCTTCAAAAAAACTGTCGATGGCAAACAGTGCGGCCTTGCAGTTAAGCGTATCAAAAATGGTTTCCACCATGAGGATATCTGCCCCGCCTTCGACCAGGCCACGAATTTGCTCCAGGTAAGAGGTCACCAGCTGGTCAAAGCTGACGTTACGGGCCGCGGGGTCGTTCACGTCGGGTGAAATCGAAGCGGTTTTGGGCGTGGGCCCCAGGGCGCCCGCGACAAAACGTGGCTTGTCCTGCGTGCTGTATTTGACGCAGGCGGCCTTGGCCAGCTTGGCCGCTTCGACGTTCATCTCGTACACCAGATGCGCCATATGGTAATCGTCTTGCGCGACGCTGGTGGCACCAAAGGTGTTGGTTTCAATGATGTCGGCGCCCGCGGCCAGGTATTGCTCGTGGATTTCCTGGATCACCTGCGGTTGCGTGAGGGTCAGCAGCTCGTTGTTGCCTTTGACAAACAGCTCGCGTTCGCCTGCCGGGCCCTGAAAATCCTTGAAGCGCTCGCCACGGTAATCGGCCTCGGTCAACTTGTAGCGCTGGATCATGGTACCCATGGCACCATCCAGAATCAGGATGCGTTGGGAAAGCGCCTCACGGAGCCATTGTTCAGTCGCGGAAACCGGCAGTTGCGTCATGCGTATCAACTTGAAAACAAAAGTAATATTTTATCACAAGCACAAGGCGGCTCCTTGCCTGTCGGCGCAAGGCGTAATCTGGAGCATTGGGTGGAAATCCCGAGCTCGCCTAAACCGGATAGGCGAAATAAAAAAATGCATTTAACATAGCGCTGATTCAAGGGCGTATGGCTTTATCCATCACGCAGGGACCACACAGACAAACGGATTCACAGATGATTTCAGGCTTGGTACAACTTTTTTTATGGCAGGGGCTGGGCGAACTGCTCAGTAAATTCTTTTTACCCGGCATCCCCGGACCGGTGCTAGGCCTGCTGCTCTTGCTGGTGTTTTTATGTGCCCGTGGGCAGGTGAATGCCGACCTCGGCCTGGTGGCCGACAGTTTCCGCCAGCATCTGGGATTGTTATTTGTACCCGCCTCGGTCGGCGTGCTGCTGTTTCTGCCTGAGCTGCAAACACACGCCCTGGCGGTAGGCACCGCCCTGCTGGTGAGCGTGATTCTGACCATCGCCGTCACCGCCATTGTGCTAAAACTATTCTGGTATGTTTCACTCAAGCGCAATAAGGGGCACCGCCATGAGTAAGCGCCTGCCAATTGCCGAAATTTGGGTCTACCTGTCGGGTGACCCACTGTTTGCGCTGATTATTACGTTGGCCAGTTATCAGCTCGGCTACCTGTTGTATGTGCGCGCCAAGCGTCATCCGCTGGTCAACCCGGTCGCCATTTCGGTGCTGCTCACCTGCCTGACCATAGACCTGCTGGACATGCCGTATGAAAAATACTTTGAAGGGGCGCAATTTGTGCACTTTTTGCTGGGCACGGCCACCGTCGCCCTGGCAGTGCCGATTTACAACGGCTTCAAGCGCATGCAAGGCAAGATTTTTCATATCTGGGTGGCGCTCACCGTGGGCAGTACGGTGTCTATTGCCAGCGCGGTGGCCATTGCCAAGCTGATGGGCGCGACCGACAACATTGTGGGCAGCATGTATGCCAAATCGGTGACGGCGCCAATTGCCATGGGCATTGCCGAGCGCCTGAACGTGTCGCCGACGCTGACGGCGGTGTTTACCGTGATCACCGGCATGCTGGGGGCGATTCTGGCCCCGTATATCCTCAATGCGGTCAAAGTTCAGCAGTGGTGGATACGCGGCACGGCGATTGGGGTGGGCGCGCATGGTCTGGGCATTACACGCGCGTTTAGTGTCAATGAAGAAGCCGGGGTGTTTGCCAGCATGGCGATGGGGCTCAATGGCGTGATCAGTGCCATCGGCCTGCCCATCGTATTGACCTATTTACGGCCACATTTGGGCTTCTAGCTGACACCCAGCTTACAAACGGCCATTTTGGCCGAACTTGGCGCAAAATCGTATTGTCATTCCAAACGTAAAAGGGTTTAATGTAAGCATTGTAAATCCCATTTACGGCGATCAATGTGTGAAAGCGTCACCTGGCTGATCAAAACGATTAGCCAGTGAAAACAGTGCCTTATCACAGCAATAAACCGTAAACATACACCCCATACTAACAACTATTGATGATAGCCATTCACTGATATATGGATAAACCTCTGAATACAGCCGCATACAAGCTCAGACTGTGGGTCGTCACAGTGCTGCTGGCTGTGCTCGGGGTGGCCCTGGTGGCAGAGTTCTCTGACCACTCCAGCTACCGTGATGATGTGGTGCGCGTGCGGATTGCCGAGATTAGCGAACCTTCCGCCGATGGTGAATCGCCGTTTCCCTCATTATTGCCTTTGATTAACCTGCCCGCAAGCTTCGTCATTGCCTGCGTGATTCCGTTTGCGCTACTGGCTTTGCCACGTCAGCGCCTGATCAAACACCGCACGGTGGTTCGCCACCTGCACTCACGGGCTCCCCCCGCATCTGTTTAGGACACTCTGTGCCCATGCGCATGCTGTTACTCCCCGATTCAAGTTGATAGTGTTTGTAACCGATGCGCCCACCCTGTCCTGCATCATGCCCGGTGACATGGTACTGGCGCCCAGAGTCCAACGGTGGGTGAACATTCCCTGGCGGCATACGCCTACAAGATGCCAGATGGCTGTTTAACCAGTATTCCTCTTCAATTTAATTAAGATAAGAACACACTTATGATGAAACAGCACTTAATCGTTTTAGGCTTGCTTGGCTCCCTGCTAGGCGCTTGTCATAAAGAAGAAGCGCCCAAGGAAGAGCTTCCCAAACTGGAAGTCACCACCCCGATGCGCAAAGACACCACGCTGATTAAAGAGTATGTCTGCCAGATCCATGCCATCCGGCATATTGAAATGCGCGCGCTGGAGCGTGGCTATTTGCAGGATATCTTTGTCGACGAAGGCAAATATGTCAAAGCTGGCCAGCCCATGTTCAAGATCATGCCAAATATCTACCAGGCGGAATTGATGCGCGCCAAGGCTGAGGCCAATGCCATTCAGATTGAATACGAAAACACCAAGGCGCTGGCCGAAAAAAATGTTGTGTCGCTAAACGAGCTGGCGATTGCCAAAGCCAAACTCGACAAGGCGCTGGCTGAAGTGAACCTGCATCAGACACACTTGAACTTTACCGACATCAATGCCCCGTTTGACGGCATCATGGACCACCTGTTTGTGCGGAAAGGTAGCCTGATGCAAGAGGGTGACTTGCTGACCACACTGTCTGACATCAGCAAAATGTGGGTCTACTTTAACGTGCCAGAATCCGAGTATCTGGACTTTAAAGCCCGTCATGAAGATGAAAAGCAGGTCAAGGTGCATCTGCGCATGGCCAATGGCCAGGTGTTTAATCAACAGGGGGTCATCGAAACCATCGAAGCCGACTTTGACAACAAAACCGGTAACATCGAGTTCCGGGCGGGCTTCATGAACCCTGAGCGTCTGTTACGTCATGGCGAGACCGGTAACATCATGATGGATATCCCTTACAAAAACGCCATGCTGATTCCACAAAAAGCGATTTTTGAAATTCTCGACCAGCAGTATGTGTTCGTGGTGGGCAAGGATCACAAACTGGAACAACGACTGGTTAAAGTGGCGGCTGACATTCAAGACATGTCCATCATCGAGAGCGGCCTGCAAGACACCGATCATGTGTTGATTGAAGGCCTGCGCCGCGTCACCAAAGGTGACAAGATCATTGAGGACTTTAAAACACCCGACAAGGTTGTTCCTGAACTGAAGCTGTACGCAGAATAACGAAACATCAGGTGAACACATATGCTTAACATATTCCTCAAACGCCCAGTACTGGCCATCGTACTGTCCCTGCTCCTGACGTTTACTGGCTTCTTGTCCATTAAAAGTCTGCCGGTCGAGCAGTTTCCAGACATTGCGCCACCGCGCGTATTGATCTTCCTGGCTTATCCTGGCTCCAGCGCCAGCGTGCTGGTGCAGTCGTCACTGATTACACTGGAGCGCGCCATTAACGGTGTGCCCGGCATGAAATACATCGTGTCCGACGCGACCAGTGCGGGTGAAGCCACCATCCAGGTCTATTTTGACCAGGGGGTAGACCCGAACGAAGCGATGGTCAACACCAAGGTCAGGCTGGACCAGGTCATAAACCGTCTGCCACAGCTGGTACAACTGGAAGGGGTGATCCTGAACAAGGTACAGCCTAGCATGTTGATGTACGTGAACATGTACAGTACCGATAAAAACGCGGACCAGAAATTCCTCTACAACTACTCGCAAATTAACGTGATTCCTGAAATCCAGCGCGTGAACGGCATTGCCTGGGCGCAGATTTTGGGTAGCCGCCAATATGCCATGCGGGTGTATTTAAACCCGGACCGCATGCGGGCTTACAACGTGTCTTCCAAAGAAGTCATGGATGCGATGTCCAACCAGAGTTTGATTGGTCGTCCCGGCCGTTTGGGGCAAAGCTCGGGCCTGCAGGCGCAAGCTAAAGAATACACCCTGGTGTATAGCGCCAGCCGCTATGAAAAGCCTGAGCAATATGAAAATATTGTGATCCGCTCCACCCCCTCAGGTGAGATTCTGCGCCTGAAAGACATTGCCAAAGTCATGCTGGGCAGTGAGTTCTACGACATTTACTCCAACAAAGACGGTTATCCTTCTGCCTCGATTGTGTTGAAGCAAAACTACAACACCAACGCGAAAGAAGTGATTGAAAACGTCAAGAAAACGCTGGAAGAGCTCAAACCCACCTTCCCGGCTGGCATGACCTATGAAATCAACTACGACGTGTCACGCTTTGTAGATGCTTCTATCCACAAGGTCTTGCATACGCTGGTTGAAGCGTTTGTGCTGGTATCGCTGGTGGTGTTCATTTTCCTCGGTGACTGGCGCTCTACCCTGATTCCGTTGATCGCGGTGCCCATCTCGCTGATCGGGGCGTTTGCCGTGATGAGCTCGTTCGGCTTGAGTATCAACCTGATTACGCTGTTTGCCATGGTGCTGGCGATCGGGGTGGTCGTGGACGATGCGATTGTGGTGGTGGAAGCGGTGCACGCCAAAATGGCTTCTGACCATGTCGGCCCTTACGCCGCGGTACAACGTGTATTGGGTGAAATCGGCGGCGCGGTGGTCGCGATCACCTTGCTGATGACCTCGGTATTTGTGCCGATCACCTTCCTGCCAGGTCCGGTGGGTGTGTTCTACCGCCAGTTTGCGATCACCATGGCGTCCTCCATCGTGTTGTCAGGCATTATTGCGCTGACCCTGACCCCCGTGCTGTGCGCGATGATCTTGAAGAATACGCATGGCCAGCCCAGAAGCCGTAACCCGATCAACCTGTTTTTGGATATATTCAACAAGGGCTTTGACAAGGTGACTGATTATTACACGGCCTTCCTTGAAAAACTGGTGACTCAGCGCACGATCACCTTTCTGGTGATTGGGCTGTTCTCTTTCGGGATTGTTTCGATTGTTAAAATCATTCCAGAGGGCTTCATTCCCGGTGAAGACCAGGGCATGATTTATGCAATTATCCAGACCCCTCCAGGCTCAACACTGGAAACCACCTATCAGGTGTCTCAAGAGCTGCAAAAAGTAGCGAAGAAAATTCCTGCAGTGCAGTCTGTGACCGCCTTGGCGGGTTACGAGGTGCTGACCGAAGGGCGCGGTTCTAACGCGGGTACTTGTATTATCAACCTCAAGGACTGGGAGGAACGTAAAGAGACCGTGGCTGACGTACTCAAGTTGCTCGAAAAAGCCACCGAAAACTTTGGCGCGCGGATTGAATACTTTGAACCGCCTGCAGTGCCTGGTTATGGTACCGCGTCAGGTCTGGCCTTCCGCTTGTTGGATAAAACCGGCTCGCTGGATTACCAGAAGTTTGATGACATCAACAAAGACTTCATGAAGGCCCTGGCAAAACGCAAAGAATTAACCGGTTTGTTTACCTTCTATGCGGCCAACTATCCACAGTACGACTTGATCATTGATCCGCAACGTGCCATGCAGAAAAAAGTCACGATTGCCGATGCGATGGACAACCTCGACGTGCTGGTGGGCAGTACCTTTGAGCTGGCATTCATCCGCTTTAACTACTACTTCCGGGTGTATACCCAGGCTGCACCTGAGTTCCGCCGCTTCCCTAGCGACATCCTGAACTACTATGTACGCAATGAAGATGGCGAGATGGTGCCTTACTCAGCCTTTATGACGATGAAGAAACAACAGGGTCCTAACGAAATTACCCGTTACAACCTGTTTAACTCTGCAGCGCTGCGTGCCGAGCCTGCTGAAGGCTACACCACCGCCTCTGCAATCAATGCCATCAAAGAAGCCGCTAAATCTCTGCCTAAAGGCTACTCAGTGGGCTGGGAAGGCTTGAGCTTTGACGAAGAACGCCGTGGCAATGAAAACATCATTATTTTCATGGTGGTGCTGGTATTCGTTTACATGGTGCTGGCCGCACAATATGAAAGCTTCATTATTCCGTTTGCGGTCATGCTGTCGTTGCCAGTTGGTATTTTCGGTAGCTTCCTGTTGCTGAAAATGGCCGGGTTGGCCAATGACGTGTATGCGCAGATTGGCTTGATCATGCTGGTGGGCTTGCTTGGTAAGAACGCAGTGCTGATTGTAGAGTTTGCGGTACAAGCGCGTGAAAAAGGTGCCTCTATCAAAGAAGCCGCCATCGCCGGGGCAAAAGCACGTTTCAGACCAATCCTGATGACCTCGTTTGCCTTTATTGCCGGCCTGATTCCATTGACGGTCGCGACCGGGGCCGGTGCGATTGGTAACCGGACCATCGGTACCTCGGCCTTGGGCGGCATGTTATTCGGGACGCTCTTTGGTGTGGTCGTGATTCCTGGCCTTTACTATATATTCGCCAGCTTGGCGGACGGTAAAACGCTGATCCGCAAGGAAGATCAGAACCCACTGACTGAGTCCTACGAGTACAACAGACATGAAGAAGAAGACGAACATGACCACTAATAAATATCTGTATTGGCTGGTAAGCGGTGCAGTTGCAGCCATGCTGCAGTCCTGTGCGATCCCCAACATCATGACCAAGGAGGCCGACACCGCCTTACCCGCGCAATATAGTGGTAAAGCGGCCGCGGCCGACACACAAAGCAGTGCCAGTGTGAGCTGGAAAGAGTTCTTCCAGGACCAGAATCTGGTCTCTCTGATTGATACGGCCGTGGCCAACAATAAAGAGATCCAGATGATGGCGCAGCGTATCTCGATGGCGCAGAACGAAATTCAGGCTAGACGCGGTGCTTATCTGCCTTTTGTGAATGCCGGTGGTGGCATCAATTATGAAAAAACCAGCAAGTTTACCCGGCTGGGTGCGGTCGAAGATGGCCTCAAGATTCATAATCAATCCTTCCCGACCTTTCTTGGCGACTACCAGTTTGGGCTGGTAGCCTCCTGGGAAGTCGACATCTGGCACAAACTGCGCAATGCACAACAAGTTGCCGTGCTCGACTACATGGCGACCACAGAAGGCAAAAGCTTCCTGGTCACCAATTTGGTGGCTGAGGTGGCCAACAGCTACTACGAGCTGGTCGCGCTGGATAACCAGTTGCTGACGCTGCAAAAAAACATTGAGATTCAGCAGAATGCGCTCAATGTGATTCGTGAACTGCAGAAATACGCGCGCTCAACCTCACTTGCGGTCAAACGGTTTGAAGCCGAAGTGAAAAAGAACCAGAGCAAGCAGTACGTGATCAAGCAGCAAATTACCGAGGCTGAGAACCGCATCAATATGCTGCTGGGTCGCACCTCGCAACCAATTGCACGCAACAGCGATGGCTTCATGGAACTACAGCCTAAAGCAGTCGAGACTGGCCTGCCTTCACAAATGCTGGCCAACCGCCCGGATATCCGTCGCTCCGAGCTCGAACTCGCAGCGGCCAAGCTGAATATTGACGTGGCCAGAGCCAACTTCTATCCCTCGTTCACCATGAACGCCGGACTGGGGTTTCAGGCCTTCAAGCCGCAGTATTTGCTGAATATCCCAGATGCACTGGGCGCTTCACTGGGCGCGGGCTTGATGGGGCCATTGATCAACCGGAACGCGATCATTGCCGAGTATAAAAATGCCAGTGCCTCGCAAATTGAAAAAGCTTACGAGTATGAGCAAACCATCATCAATGCTTATATGGAAGTGGCGAATCAAATTGCCAACGTCGATAACCTGAGCAAAAACTTCAGCCTGAAAACCGACCAGGTTAACCAGTTGACGCAGTCGATTGACGTGGCCAACCAGCTGTTTAAAAATGCCCGCGCGGATTACGGTGAAGTGCTGCTGACGCAACGTGATGCGCTGGATGCCAAAATGGAGTTGATAGACACCAAGCAGCAACAGATGTCTGCCATGATCAATCTCTATCGCTCTTTGGGCGGTGGCTGGCGTTAAGCGTTACCCAAACCAAGCCTAAGCAGATCGCCCAGTCTAAAGCAGGCGATCTGACAAAACAAAGGGATTCCGAAAAATGGAATCCCTTTGTTTTTGCTGCCCTGCAACATCCATTCCCGCGCCTCCAACCATCCCTTTTGTCTAATTCACCTAGACCACCAGAGCGTAGCAATGCTTGAGAGCACTCAATCGACCTCGGCACGCAAGTAGGCTACACAACGCGCTACTGGCACATGTGCTGCCTTAGCGACACATATGGCACACAGCCTAAGTTGAATAACGAGTAAACACCACTCACCCAATCCGCACAAAAGCGACCCTCCCCATAGCAAATACCCTTGCTGCAGGATGAAGGCATCCCTGTTTAAACAGTCGTGTGCGCAACGAGCGCTGTGGCAGAGCGCCGGAGGGAGGAGTCGTGAAGAGATGCGCCGTATATTGCGTGAGGCTGACAAGCACTCACCCGTGCCTAACCAAACAGGCTAGCCACGGGCAAGTTATTAGAATGGGGCTTATTTGCCGAGCAGGTTATCCAGCGAGCGCTGGTCCAGTGCGCCCAAATAGGTCGGGCATTGCTGGTTGATGACGGCGACCCAAGCTGCACAACCGTCCAAAGGTTGCTGGCTGGCTGGCACGGTCAAACCAAAATCTGCTGGTTTGCGCGGCGGGACTGATTTGTTGCCAAACCACATGACGCGCTTGTCCTTAGACAACGCGAAACAGCTCTTGGCCGCTTCACGCAAAGCCTCGCGCGCATCGCTCAGGCTGCCGCAAGCCGAACTGCCATCGACTTCCATCAACTGCGCGCCGACTTCATAGCGGGTTTGGTCCACAGTCAATATCGTACCGGCAGGCTTGTATTCATTCATGACCGCATAAAAGCCAAACAGAAAAATCAGCATGCCCAGGGAAAGGCCACGATGCTGCTTCTCAAACACCTCAATGCCAAAATAATTCACCGCCAGCGCCATCAGCGTCAAGGCAAATGCGGCCATAGCCACCATCTTGTGCGGAATCTGTATCTCATAAATCCCCCAGGCAAACGCAATTACCGCTATGGCAAGGGTGACAATCCGCATCATTTTTTTATTCATTGCAACACACGCTCCACTAACTAAAGATAGAGGCAGTAATGGCCCTCGCCACCGCCCACCCACGCGCAACATCTTAACCGATTTGCCTGAATGATTGATATTGATGCAGCCCGAATGTTCGCAAAGACGGTTCCAAATTAAGCTTGCTGTAAGTTTGCCGCCAGCCAATGCTCAATCACCACCACCAGATACGCCTGTTCCTCCAGGGTCAGCGCTCGGCCAGCAGGAATCTGGTGCCATTTGGATAAACATCCCCGGCAACATGTAGCGGTAGCATGTTGCGCGACAAACACCGGATGTCCGCGCATCGGCGTTTGCTGACCATCATTGGCCGGAGTAGCCGGGGCCAGCCGCTCGGCAATAAATTTTTCTGCATGGTCTAGCACCACCGCCAACCCTTTTTGTTGCAAATAGTGCTGGTCTTTAGGGTTTAATTTGAACCGTGCGCGAAAATCGGAGCGTTGCAGGGCTTGAAACAAGGCTTCGAGATCGCGCATGGCCTACACACCACAATCAGTGCAACTGCGAAAGGTGCAGATCTCGCAGTTTTGGCGCCTTGAACGCCGTCACCCCTACCACTGCCAGCGTCATGCAGCCCCCAAACACCACCGAGGGCACCAACCCCATGAGTCTGGCGGTGAGCCCGGACTCGAACGCACCTAGCTCATTGGAAGAACCGATAAAAATGCCGTTGATGGCCGAGACGCGGCCGCGCATGCCATCGGGCGTGGCCAGTTGCAGAATGGTTTGCCGTAACACCACCGAGACGCCGTCCATCATGCCGGAGATGGCCAGGATCAGCATGGCTAATTCAAAATTGGTGCACAAGCCAAATGCAATCATGCACGCACCAAAACCGGCCACGGCAAACAGCAGCCAGCGGCCACTGTGCTCATGAATCGGGTGTTTGGCAAGCCAGATGCCGGACACAATGGCGCCCAGTGCGGGGGCGGCACGTAATAACCCCAGGCCTTCGGGGCCCATCTGGTAGATATCGTGCACAAAGGCAGGCAGCATGGCGACAGCACCGCCAAATAGCACGGCGAACATATCGAGCAGTTGCGCGGCGAGCACCACTTGCGTACGGCGGACAAAGCGCAAGCCTTCAGCGATGCTGGCAAAGACTTTCATTGGCTCATGGCTATGGTGCTCGGTCACGCGCAAGGCCAGCGCAGCCACACAGGCGGCCAGTGCCAGCAGTGCAGACAGCCCATAAGCGATAGATTTGTCAGCAAACCCAATCAGCAAACCGCCGATGGCGGGACCGACAATGAGCCCAATCTGAAACATGGAGCTGCCGATGCCAGAGGCCTTGGCGATGGAGGCACGCGGGATAATCAGGGCAAATAGCGTGTTATAGCTGGGGGAGATCAACGCACGTGCAAAGCCGGTCAGGCAGACCGTGCCATAGATCCACCAGGCAGTATGTGCTGGCTGTTGTTGCGTAATCATCACCAGTAACCCGGCGTTCACCGCCAGAAAAAAAGCCGACACGGCGGCAAAACCGCGGCGCGAGAAGTAATGATCCACGGCATGCCCCGCAAACAGCGCGCTACCCATGTAAGGGACCACTTCTGCCAGGCCGACCAGCCCCAAGGACCAGGGATCGTGTGTCAACTCGTAGATATGCCAGCCGATGGCAACCATCATCATCTGGTACGACAGCACCATGAGGATGCGGTAGGCAAGCAACTTGGGGAATGCATAGCCCTGATGGGCAAGAATCTGGCGGATGGACAAAGACATAGGCAAGATTATACGCTATCGCTTCACATGGCTGCGGCGTGCAAAATCGCCTACAATCTGCAAGCGGGTGCGGTGAATCAGGCAGTAGGCGGTAACGCTGATGAGCCGTCGTTGACTCCGTGCGACTCTGCCGATATAGATGGGGCGCACCCGCAAGTCTTAAGCAACCGATTAAATGCGGCAAGATTTAATCGGGTAAGATGCCGGCCTGCTATCGCAAGCAGTCTGCCCCTTAACTAAAGGTTTATTTTCATGACATCACGTATTTCAGTATTCAGTTTGTGTTTTCTCTGGTTTGTGACGCTTTGCGCACATGCAGAGGAAAGTTTCGTCACCAAAGAGCCATTCAGGCAACCGGCAAAAATGCCTTCGGCCATCGTGACTTTGCTGGCGCAAGAGCCGTCGGTGGCCAATAGTGCCAGTTGCGGGGAATCCAAGCCTGCCGCTTTACTGGAAACGCAAGTGTTACGCCTGAGCAAAACGGCAAAAGCTTATTTGGTGAAACCAGCACATGCTTGCCTGTGCCGCGATGCCGCTTGCCCGGTGTGGTTGTTTCAAATGAGAGGGGCGGCGGCCAAGCTCATTTGGCATACCCCTGCCGCAATCAAGGTGGCCGTATTAGACAAAAAATTTGATGGCTACCAAAAACTGGGCGAAACCGACGGCGATGCAGCGGCAGGGAGTGAGACGCACTGGTCTTGGGACAATACGCGTTATAAACAAACCTATAAAAATACCTGGACCATGGACGCCGACAATAAATGCCGCTTGGGCGAGGAAACGATCCATCTGGTGGATGGAAACATTGTGAACCATACCATCAAGTGTCCCCAGGACTAACCCACGAGAAGCTCATGCGAGGCTAAGATGCGCATCGTGATCCAGAGACTGTTGCTGGGACTGGCATTACTGCTGACATCCCCCGCAATGGCGGCGGACACCATGCAACTCTGGATCACCGTCGATTGGGAAGGCTTGTCGCTGGATGAAGACAATCTACAGGCCATGCAACGCTTTCGGCAGCAGTTTCCAGACATTCCGATGTTGCATTTGGTCAATCCGGTCTATTTTATCCAGCCTGGGGTCCATCGCGCCCAGGTAGGCAGCCTGATTCGCAGCACGTTTTTACCGCAAGACACGGTGGGATTGCATCTGCACCCCATGCGCACATTGGTTGAGTATTGTGGGCTCACCTATCAGGCCACGCCCTCGATTTCTGGCCGCGATGAACATTGCAGACAGGCCAGTTGCGGTCATTCTGTCAGCCTGGAGTTTGCTTACAGCGAGACCGAGCTGACGCGGCTGGTGCATTGCAGCAGTGATTTGATGGTGCAAAACGGCTTTAACCGTCCCCGGCATTTCCGCGCCGGCGCCTGGCAACTGGGGCCCAAGTTGCAAGCCGCACTGGTTGCGAATGGCTTTTATTGGGATAGCTCGCGCATTGATGCGCGTTTGCTGACCACGCGCTGGCCCAGCGACAGTCCCCTGATCAAGGGATTGCAACAGCTGCATGCGGGCAGCACACCGCTGGAACAACCGTATGCTTTGTCTTATCAATTGATGGAATACCCGGATAACGCCGCCCTGGCGGATTACACCAACACGCAACAACTGTTGCGCCTGTTTGAAGCTTTATTGAACCAGGCCCCTGCCGTCATGGTCTTGGGATTTCATCAGGAATCGGCTGCAGACTACCTGTTGCAACTGGAGCGCGCCATTCCCCACATGCAGCGGCTGGCAAAACAGAAAAATGTCACGTTGGTGTGGATGCCCTAATCGCCGCGAGAACGCATGGACTTATTTGCACAAGACACCCCCTCTAAAGTGATGCTGGCCCCGGGTGCCTGCTGGCTATCCGGCTTTGCGCTGCCCTGCATGCCAGTGCTTTGGTCTTGTCTGGCACAGCATCTGTCTGCCCATCCACCCCGGCAGATGATGACGCCCATGGGTTACCCGATGTCAGTGCGCACCAGCAGCATGGGTGATTGGGGCTGGGTAGGCAGTGCGGCTGGCTATGGTTACCAGGCGGCTGACCCCGCCAACCATCAACCCTGGCCAGCGATGCCGGAGGTGATTTTACAGCTGGCTGCGACCGCCGCGCAGCAGGCAGGGTATGCCGACTTTGTGCCCGACAGCTGTTTGATCAACGTGTATGCTCCCGGCAGCAAAATGGGCTTGCATCAAGATAAAGATGAGCAGGATTTTACGCAGCCGATTGTGTCAGTGTCGCTCGGGCTGCCAGCCACGTTTCTATTTGGTGGCGCCAGGCGGACGGACAAGCCGGTGAAAATCCCGCTGGTGCATGGTGATGTGGTGGTCTGGGGCGGCGCCAGCAGGCGCTTTTATCATGGCGTGGCGCCAGTCCAGCCTGGGCAGCATCCGCTCATTGGCCCGCAACGCATTAACCTCACCTTGAGAAAAGCGCGTTAGCATCTCGCCCTGACAACGCCTTAACAATAGCCGCATAAACGCTGATGAAGATCAAAAACCCCGCTCACTTCCGGGTTGCATCTGTTTTTCAAAAGAGTAAACTGAAACTGTCTTATCTATCCAACATTTGCTGAATGATCCAGCAAACACTCGATAAGACCCTTTCCGAAAACAAGGAGTTTGTCATGAATTTACAACTTACAGGACACCATTTAGAAATCACTCCAGCACTGCGCGAGTACGTATCATCCAAGTTCTCGCGTATCAGCAATCACTTTGATCATGTGATTGATGTCAAAGTCACCATGTCTGTTGAAAAGCTTGCCCAAAAGGTTGAAGCGACATTGCATGTGCCAGGCAACGACTTACACGCCGCCTGCTCAGACGAAAACATGTACAGTGCCATCGACATGCTGACCGACAAACTTGACCGCCAGGTCGTGAAACACAAGGAAAAAAATGGCGACCACCACAAATCCGGTGGCGCTGTGAAACACCAGTTAAGCTCATAAGCCTTAACGCCATTCTCTACCCGACCGGGTAGAGAATTCACCCCGCCCCCGCTACTTTTACGCCGTTTCACGCCACCCGAATCAATTCAGTTGTAAAATGAGTCCAACACTTTGTTGATGCGTTAACAACTTATGGCTCAAATCTCCGTAGCCGATTTATACAAGCAGATTCGCAGCAAACTCAAATTGAAATGGGTAGCAGGCGAGTCTGGCGGTCAGAAAGTCCTCAATTCAGGCACCGTAACCAAGCCTTCGCTGGCCCTGGTCGGGCATTTAAATTTTGTGCACCCCAACCGGGTGCAAGTGTTGGGCTGTGCCGAAATGGACTACCTCGGTGGGCTCAGCATTCTGGCCATGCAACAGGCGGTAAGCAACCTGTTTTCAACCGACCTGGCCATGGTCGTGGTCGCCAATGGCGAAAAAGTACCCTCGGTCATGCTGGAAGCCGCACAACAATCGCAAACCCCCTTATTCACGACGCCCATGATCAGCCCGCAACTGATGGAATTACTCAGCCATTATCTGGCGGTGGCGACGGCAGAAACCACCAGCCTGCATGGCGTGTTTATGGAAGTACAAGGCTTTGGCGTGCTGATTACCGGCAGTGCGGCGATTGGTAAAAGCGAGCTGGCGCTCGAGCTGATTTCACGGGGCCATCGGCTGGTGGCAGATGATATTGTGGATTTTTACCGGGTCTCGCCCGAGCGTATTGAAGGCCGCTGCCCAGAGCTGTTGCAAGACTTTCTGGAGGTGCGCGGTCTCGGCATTTTGAATATCCGCGCACTCTATGGCGATAATGCAGTCAAACCAACCAAGCCGCTGGATATGATGATACAGCTGGAGCTGGCCGACGAATTGAAGCCGCAGGACCTGGACCGGCTCAGTGCCAACCGGCAGACGCAACAAGTGCTGGATGTAGAGATCAGCAAGGTGATTATCCCGATTGCCGCCGGGCGCAACATTGCGGTACTGGTAGAAGCCGCCGTACGCAATCACATGTTGCTGTTGCGTGGTGTCAATGCCACCAAACAACTGACACAGCGGCAAAAACAGATCATGCTCAGAGAAAGCAAATTACGATGACATCCACAGGGTTAAGCACATGCAACTGGTGATTGTGACTGGGCTCTCCGGCTCGGGTAAAACCATTGCCTTGCGCGTGTTTGAAGACAGCGGCTATTACTGCATTGATAACCTGCCGGCCACCTTGCTGCCGCATATCCAGAGCCATGTGGCCAACCGTGATGCGGCCAAAGTGGCGGTGAGTATTGATAGCCGCAGCATTGCGATTGAGTCTTTACCCGACATCCTGAAAACCCTCAAGAGCCAGGGCATTGCCGCGCATCTGCTGTTTCTGGATGCCAGCCTGGAGACGCTGGTCAAGCGTTTCTCTGAAACCCGGCGCAAACACCCGCTCAGCACGCCAGATCAAGCGCTGGCCGAGAGCATTAAACATGAGCGTGATTTGCTGTCTGGCCTGAATAATCTGGGCCACCATGTGGATACCAGCAACCTGTCATCCAATGCCTTGCGCAACCACACCCGGGACTGGATGCTGCAAATTGAACAAAGTTATTTGCCCGCCCGCTCGCATTCGCTGGTGCTGTCGTTTATCTCGTTTGGCTTTAAACATGGCATTCCACTCGATGCCGACTTTGTGTTTGACGTGCGCAGCCTGCCCAACCCGCATTACGATCCGATTTTGCGACCCTACAATGGCACGCAGGCGCCGATACAGCAGTTTTTGCAAAATGAAGCACAGGTGCTTGAAATGCAGCAAGACATTCAGCACTATATCGAAAAATGGCTACCAAGCTTTTATCACGACCATCGCAGCTATGTCACGGTAGGCATCGGCTGCACCGGGGGGCAACACCGTTCCGTCTATCTGGTGGAACAATTGGGGGCGTATTTCAAGCAACAGCATCAAGTCATGATTCGCCACCGCGAACTGCAGGATGCCGCCGCGATCGCTACCCCGTAACGAGACTCTGAAAGTACATTTATGATTGGTGTTTTGATTATTGCGCACGGTAGCCTGGGACCCAGCCTGATTGACTGCGCCACGCATGTGATGGGCAACCGCCCGGCACAGCTGGATTATCTGGAAATTTCAAAAAATGATGACCCGGCAACGGTACTGCCCAAGGCGCAGGCACTGGTGCAAAGCCTGGACAGTGGCCAGGGGGTGCTGGTGTTGTCAGATATTTATGGCGCAACCCCGTGCAACATCGTCACCAAACTGCTGACACCAGACGAGACCGAGGGGGTAGCTGGCGTGAACCTGCCCATGCTGGTGCGCGTGCTCAACTACCGTCACGAGGGTTTGCACTCCTGCATCCAGAAGGCCCTCAGCGGTGGCCGCGACGGCGTTGTCCACTTTACCAAAACCACTTGTCATCACGCACAATAACCACATAAAACATGGCCAAACTTTCTTTAGAAATCATCAATAAACTCGGCTTGCACGCACGCGCCTCCACCAAATTCACCCAAACTGCCAGCCAGTTCAAGAGCGAAGTCTGGGTGGAAAAGAATGGCCGTCGAGTCAATGCCAAAAGCATTATGGGCGTGATGATGCTGGCCGCCGCCAAGGGCAGCACCATTGACATTGAAGCCACCGGCCCGGATGAAGATCAGGCGCTGGCCGCACTCGAAGCACTGGTTAACGACTATTTTGGCGAGGGTGAATAATTGACCAGCTTTAGCATGCATGGCGTCGGGGTATCGAGTGGCATTGCCATCGGCCATGCACACCTGATTTCGCATGCCCTGCTCGAAGTCGTGCACTTCAAAATTGAGGCGTCTGCCATCGACGAGGAAATTGCCCGCTTTGAACGCGCCATCGGTCTGGTCAAGCACGACCTGGAACAGCTCAAAGCACAACTGCCCAAAAATGCCCCGGCTGAACTGAGTGCCTTTATCAATACCCACTTAGCCATGCTGACTGACAAATCATTGTCAGAAGCGCCTAAAGCCATTATCCGTAATGAGCTGTGCAACGCCGAATGGGCGCTCAAACAGCAAATGGATGATATCGTCGCCCAGTTTGACGCGATTGAAGACGCCTATTTGCGTGAGCGCAAGCAGGATGTGGTGCAGGTGGTCGAGCGTGTGATCAAGGTCTTGTTGGGCCGCGACCAACTCGCCGCCAGCGAGAAAAAACTGCAAGCCAGACAAGAGCGCGCCATGATTCTGGTGGCGCATGATGTCTCCCCGGCAGATGCCATCCAGTTCAAACATCACCAGTTTGCAGCCTTTATCACCGATGTCGGCGGTGTCACGTCGCATACGGCGATTCTGGCCCGCAGCCTGAATATTCCATCCATCGTTGCCTTGCAGCGCGCCCGTGACCTGATCAATGACGGCGAACTGATGATCGTCGATGGCAGCGAGGGCGTGGTCATTGTCAATCCTGACCCTGAGGTGCTGGCGGAATACCAACTCAAGCAAAACCAGTGGCAACTTGCCCAGCAAAAGCTGCAACGGATTAAAACGACCAAGGCCGTCACCGTGGATGGGGTGGCGATTGACTTGCTGGCCAATATTGAAGTGCCGGACGATGTGGTTGCTGCCAAAGCCTCGGGCGCCGTCGGCGTAGGCTTATACCGGACCGAGTTCCTGTTTATGAATCGCACCGAAATGCCCGATGAGCAGGAGCAGTTTGAAGCCTACAAACATGTGGCGGAGGCCATGAAAGGCCAGCCGGTCACCATCCGCACGCTGGATATTGGCGCCGACAAGCAACTGAACCCGGATGAAGTGGTAACGGCCATCAACCCGGCGCTGGGCTTACGTGCCGTGCGCTATTGCCTGGCCGAGCCGCATATTTTTCACAGCCAGTTCCGCGCCCTGTTGCGTGCCTCGCACTATGGCCAGGTGAAAATCCTGATTCCCATGCTGTCCAACCTGGCAGAACTGCGACAAACCAAACTGCTGTTCGCCCGTGCCAAAGAATCGCTGCGCCAGCAAGGCATCCCGTTTGACGAGCAAGTGCCTATCGGCGGCATGATCGAAGTACCGGCCGCCGCCATCAATGCTGACGCCTTTGCGCAGGAGCTGGACTTTTTGTCCATAGGCACCAATGACCTGATTCAATATACGCTGGCGATTGACCGTGCCGACGATGCGGTGGCGCATTTGTATAACCCTTTGCATCCAGCCGTCTTGCGCTTGATCCAGATGACGATTGCCGCCGCCGCCAAATATGACAAGCCGGTCTCTGTCTGCGGCGAAATGGCGGGTGACATCAAACTGACGCGCTTGCTGGTCGGCATGGGCATGCGTCAGCTATCCATGCATCCGGCGCATATCCTGAGCGTGAAGTCGCAAATCCTGCAGAGCGAAGAAAACGTGCTGGCCAAACAAGCCAGAAAAATTCTGTCTCTCAATGATCTGGAGAAAATTGACCCGCTGATTAAAAAATTAAATGGCGAAGTGCACTAACGCTGCACGGATGCCCTTGTATTAAACAAAACTCATCACCATCATCAATATATACAATGAGCCAAATGCGAACATTTGGCGAATAATACGCCTCTATCATCTATCGCATTCAACAAAGGATTTGCTGTGAGCACCAACCCATTACTTGCTTTTAGTGGCCTGCCCAAATTTAACGATATCCGTCCAGAGCACGTCTCACCCGCCATTGACCAGTTACTGGCAGAAGGCCGCGCCCTGGTAGAGCGCCTGGCTACTGCCAGCGAGACGCCCGACTGGCAAAACTTTGTGCAGCCGATTGAAGACTACTCAGAAAGACTGTCACGCAGCTGGGGACCGGTCGGGCACATGAATGCCGTGGTCAACACGCCAGAACTGCGTGAAGCCTATAATGAAAACCTGGCCAAACTGACCGATTTTTACAGCGACCTGTCACAGGATGAGCGCTTGTACGCCAAGTACAAAGCCATCCAGGCCAGCGCGGGTTACGCACAATTGAGCCGGGCACAACGCAAGATTATCGACAACGAAGTGCGTGGCTTCAAACTGGGCGGTGCCGAACTGCCGCCAGCCGAAAAAGTACGCTTCAAGGAAATCGCCGAACAACTGTCCAAACTGGGCAGCAAGTTTGAAGAAAATATCCTCGATACCACCAACGACTTCAAGCATCTGGTGACAGACGCAGCCGAACTCACAGGGCTGCCTGAAGACGCGCTGCAAGCGGCCGCCGAAGCCGCAAAAGCCGAGGAGAAAACCGGCTATCTGTTTACGCTGCACTTCCCGTCTTACATGCCGGTCATGCAATACTGCGACAACCGCGCCCTGCGTGAAACGCTCTATCGGGCCTATGCCACGCGCGCCTCAGAATTCAGTAAACCCGAATGGGATAACACCGCCCTGATCGCTGACCTGCTCACACTCAAGCAGGAAGAAGCGCAACTGTTAGGCTTTAAAAACTATGCTGAACTGTCGCTGGCGACCAAGATGGCAGATACGCCAGCACAGGTGATTGAATTTCTGGACACCCTGGCCAAGCGGGCCAAACCCTATGCCGAAAAAGACATGGCCGAACTCAAGGCCTATGCCGAAAAGCTGGGCTTTAGCGACATGCAGGCCTGGGATGTGTCCTACATCAGCGAAAAACTGCGCCAGGACAAATACGCGTTTTCCGATCAGGAAGTCAAACAATACTTCCCCGAAGACAAGGTGCTGGCAGGCCTGTTTAAAGTGGTGGAAACCATTTTTGGCGTGCAGGTGCGCAAAACCGATGCGCCGTTATGGCATAAGGATGCGGGTTTTTATGAGATCAGCGACCAGCAGCGCCAGCCGATTGCCTATTTCTATCTGGACTTGTATGCGCGGCAAGGCAAACGCGGGGGCGCCTGGATGGATGAGTGCATTACCCGCCGCAAAATTGCCAATGGCATAGAGCTGCCGGTTGCCTACCTGACCTGTAACTTCTCGGCACCCGTTGGCGACAAACCTGCGCTGTTCACCCATGACGAAGTGATCACGCTGTTCCATGAATTTGGTCACGGCCTGCACCACATGCTAACCCAGGTCGAGGAATACAGTGTTTCCGGCATTAAGGGCGTGGAATGGGACGCGGTCGAACTCCCCAGCCAGTTTATGGAAAACTTTTGCTGGGAATGGGACGTGCTGCGCCATATGACGGCGCATGTCGACACTGGTGAGCAACTGCCGCGCGCACTGTTCGACAAAATGGTCGCCGCCAAAAACTTCCAGGCCGGCATGCAAACCGTGCGCCAGATCGAGTTTTCATTGTTTGATATGCGTTTGCACAGCAGCTTTGACCCGGCAGGCAAGCAGACGGCACTCGACGTGCTCGAACAGGTGCGTGATGAAGTGGCCGTGTTGCGTCCGCCGAAATGGAACCGTTTCCCCAATAGCTTTAGCCATATTTTTGCAGGCGGTTATGCCGCAGGCTACTACAGCTACAAATGGGCAGAAGTGCTATCTGCGGATGCCTATAGCCTATTTGAAGAGCTGGGCGTGTTGTCTGCCGAGGCAGGCAGCCGCTTTAAAAACGAGGTGCTGGCACAAGGTGGCGCACGTCCGGCCATGGAGTCTTTTGTTGCCTTTAGAGGTCGCGAACCGAGTATGGATGCGTTGTTACGCCACAACGGCATGGCAAGTTAATCACTTTGTACATCTAGCCAAGTGTCTGACACTTGGCTTTTTTACACGCACCCGCTATGCTAGCCAGATCATTTTAAGGATTAAAAATGTCTCGTCTGCCCCTCTCTGTGTTACTGATTGCCTTGTTGCCGGCGGTGGCGTTTGCCGCCAAAGAAGAAGCAGATGATATTCAAGCCAAAACCGCGAATGGCGATGAAGTGGTGCTGCACGCTAATGGCTACTGGGAGTTTAAGGATGCCAAAAAAGCCGAGGAAGCCAAAGTCAAAGTCGAGCAATTTGAGCGGAGTAATAGCTGTCCCTTGGGTATGCGGCCCAGCTTTTTGGGCGTCGGTCGTTGCATCGCGTTTGACGATCCCATCCTCAAGCGGGGTTCACTGAGCGGCAAGGGCCGCTAATTTGCGGCCACGCGAACCTCAGACAAGCACTAAAACAGGGCAGCCATCGCTGCCCTGTGTCATTTTCAAATATCCCGCGCACAGCCCGTGCAGTGCACGGGCCGCAAGCGCAAGCCATTGTGCGCAATATTTAGCCAACGTCCCCCAGCAGGAACGCCACTTGCTTATTTCAGGTTTTAGATGCATTGATGGAGCCTCATGATTAATTCTCTCGATTTTGCCCGCCACGGCGACAAACAAAACTCCGCCTTTTTTGAAGAGTATTTGCAAAAGCTGCTCGAAGAGCGCGACCAGCTCGGGCTGACCGACATGATTCAGGAAATCGATGCGCTGATGATTACGGTAGACCCTGATCATTCGATCCAGTACATCGCCGAACTGTCTTTAATGACCTCTTACCATTATCTGGTGACACTGGAGAGTGAGAAGCACTGGACGCATATTCTGCGCATAGACCTCGACTCGCCGGATTTACTGGTCCGAGAGGTGAAAGACCCTAACTTAAGGGGGATTTTCCGCGCACTCAACGAGATCTATCCTGTTGGGGCGCGCAAACCAAATAGCCGCTACATGGGTGAAATCATCCGCGTTACCAATATGCACGAGGTGGTGAAGTTACAGGAAGAACGCGAATTCCGCTTTTTTACCCAGGACGAAGTGCGCAAACTGGAATTGCCGGGCAATGTGGCGATCAGCAAACCTTCGCCCTACACGCATAATATCGTTGGCTATATGAAACGCGAGCCGGATGAATTACGCGTGTATGCGCTTGGTATCAGTACCATCCGCGCCGATGTGCAAGCCGCGTATGAAGAGGCTAAAAACCTTCAGGCCAAGCTGCGCATAGACGATTTGATTTTGCCAGTGGATCACCTGGCCACCCGCGTTTATAGCCAAAACCGTGAGGTGGCGATTCTCGAATACCTGTCTTGGTCTAGCTACTTTTTCTGGGGCGCCTATAACATCTGGGATCAGAACTCCTCCACCAATGTCACCAAGAGCGTGCATGGGTTCCCCGAAACCAAGAGCCCGGCCAAAGTGTTTACCGCTAACAATACGCCTTATTTTGTGAACCACCTGGAAAAACTGCCCTCGCCGACCGAGACCTTTGTGCGTAACTACGGCCCGCGCTTGCACCATATTGCCTTGTCGGTCAAAGATGGCACCCGGGACGGTAAGGAAAACATTGAGTTTGTCGTCGATGCCATTGCCAGCCAGGGCAAAGGCTTTCTGCTTGATGTGATTGGCTCCAAGGAAGAAGGCCTGAAACAGATTTTCTCCAATGCCTCGGAACATTCCTCGCTGATTATTGAATACGTACAACGCTATGACGGCTTTGACGGCTTTTTCACCCGGGATAATGTGGCCAAGCTAACCGAAGCCGCCGGGGTGGAAGAAGGCGTGCTGGAGCAACAGGCAAGATTGAGTCAGCGCGCTGGGAAATAACGGACGTGCACAGGTTGATCTATACTTAGGCTCTTTACTCTCAGGCCCAGGCCTAGACCAGGGATTTTGTATGGATCACGCATTCTGGCACAGTCGCTGGCAAAACCAGCAAATTGGCTTTCATCTCGACCAAGCCAACCCGCTGCTGGTCAGCCACTTTCATCATTTGGCATTAACGGCCGGGCAGTGTATTTTTGTGCCCTTGTGCGGAAAATCGCTGGATATCCCCTGGCTGTTAGACCAAGGGCTACAAGTGGTGGGCATAGAACTGAGCCCACTCGCGGTGAAAGCGTTGTTCCAAGAGCTGGCGCTGACGCCAGAAGTAGAAGAGATGGGGGCGATCACCTGTTACCGTGCCGGGCCACTGACTGTGTTTAATGGCGACTTTTTTGCCCTCAGCCAGACACAACTGAAGCAGGCGCAAGTAGGTCAGATAGATGCAGCCTATGACCGCGCCGCACTGGTGGCCCTGCCCGCTGACATGCGCCCACGCTACAGCCAGCATTTGACCGCCTTGACCGCACACGCCAAACAATTGCTGGTGAGTTTTGACTATGACCAATCACTACAAGCCGGACCACCGTTTAGTGTCGATTCCCAAGCAGTGCAACAACTGTACGGCAAGGACTTTAAATTAAGCCTGTTGGCCGATGTGCCGCTGGCGGGTGGCCTTAAGGGCAAATGCCCGGCACAAGAACAAGTCTGGTTGTTGCAGGCCTTATCGTAAAATGCTGCTAATGATTGAATAATTAAATATCAAGACATACTAAAGTAATATGAGTCTTTGGCGAACCTCCAGATTGTATGTACTACCATTTTTATGTTTTTTTTCTTTCATCCTACATGCAGAAGAGGATAGTAACTGGTGTAATACTGCCAATACAGATTATGTTATTGAATGGGATGTAACAAACTCAAAAGATTTATTCGAAAGAACTTTGCTGGTAAAAAATAAATCATCCGGCAATATTTTTGCCACTTTAAATGGTGAAGCTAGTCCCACTCCGGAAATTAGCCAGAGTTTTTATCTTGATGATTATAACTTTGATGGATGCCAAGATATTTCATGGGTAAGCGGAATGAATGCAAGAGGCGATGTCACTTATACGGTTTTTTTATACAGTCAACCCACCCGCAAATTTATTTATTCTGACGACCTGTCAGCAATATCCAATCTGAAAATTAGCCAACAGCCTAATTGCTTGTCTGAATCTGAGGCGAATACCTATGAAGACTTTTATGGTGGCACTAGCTCAACTTATTGTTGGATCAAAGGTAAACTTGTGGAGACAGAACGCTCTGAATTATCACTAGACTCTGAACACAAATGCGCAAAATTTCGACAATTTAGGGTTAATAATGATGGTTTTTTAAGTCTCACCGGGGAGTCTTGTGAGCGTTTTGTGCCCTAGCTGATTCGAAAGCTTCACGTCAAACAATTTATGAACGTCTCGTGATTCTGATGCCAGTGCAGCAAGCTTTCCACCACATGAAACGCCTGTGCCCGCACCAGGTCGCCCGGCTGTTTTAAATCCGGCACCACAATCACGCGCAAGCCTGCAGCAATAGCGGCTTGTGCGCCGAGCTCACTGTCTTCAAACGCAATGCATTCGTCCGCTTGCAAGCCCAGTTTTTCCAGGGCCAGCAGGTAGATGTCCGGGTTGGGCTTGCCGCGCTGCACCTCCTGGCCACTAGTGACGTGGTCAAAGTAATCCAGCACGCCCGTATGGCTCAGACGGTGGGTAATATGCGGGATGGGGGAAGAAGAAGCGACACTGCAGGTGATGCCTGCGTCACGGTAAAACTGTAATAGCTCAAGCACACCCGTTTTGAGCGGGAACACATGGTTGCGTGCATCAAGATAGGTGTTCAGGCCAGCAATCACCTGCTGCATATGATGTTCGCCGTTGAGTTGCTCTGCCATGATCCGGCTGGAGTCTGACCAGATCCGCCCCACCAGTTGCACATATTGCTGCTCGGTATAGGTAATGCCTATGCTGGCGGCGGCTTCAATACAACCTTGCATGATGATACGTTCAGAATCGATCAGCAGACCGTCCATGTCAAAAATTGCGGCTTTAATCACTGGCAAACCCGTTAGGCGAACAAAGCGTTATTTTATCGCGACTAACACAACATCCAACAAACAATTACAGAGTACCAATTTGTCACAATACTCTTAATGATCTCACCACATGCTGCAACTCACCATGCATATAGTTAGCAGCAGAATATAATCTATTACTACTAGATGATGGGAAAAGCTATGAAACTATATAAATACAGAAAGTTACCAGATCCCAAGAAAGTAACAATTCATCAACTTCTATCAGAATCACATGACTTATCGAACTTATTTGAAAGACAAGGTTGGCTATCATCTAGAGCAGAGTTCAATGATCCTTTTGACTCGCATATAAATCTATTGAAACCTTCTGTCAGAGAACTTAGATCCTTGTATACACAGCTGTCTGGCAAGAATAAGCGCTTGGTGAAGTCTTGGTACGCTGATGGCCATTTGACCGAAACCTTCCATCACGAATGGATCGTTAGAACTCAATCGTTTTCTGAAATGATTGATACATATCCCATGTACTGCTTTGCAAAAGAACCCAATAACAACATTCTTTGGTCACATTACTCAAATAACCACTCTGGATTTTGTATCGAATTTGAGCATCCAGCATTTGAATACTGTGAGGTGAAATATCAACAAAAGCTACCTGAAGTTTCTGGGATAGAATTTTTAAAAGTGGAGTTTGACATGCCCTCTAATATAGGCGAGCTCATTCTTTCAGGCTTATCAACTAAGCTCGACCATTGGCAAGTTGAACAAGAGCTGCGCCACTTTAGCAAGAGCAGACTCAAAAAACATCAAAAAGGAATACTAATTGATTATCCTGAAGGTTCTATCACCGGAATCATTTTTGGAGAAAAAACAGAGCCTGAGTACCGTAAATTTATTATGAAAAACATTCCATATAAAGTCAGCTTCAAAGAAGCAAGAATTGATAGGAAAAATTCTTTAATACAGATAGAAAATATTAATTAACTATCAATGCTTCTTACTTTATTTTTGGATATCACGCTTGCTCGGCGTAGGCCAACGGCGTGACGGTGACACTGACCTTGAGTTGTTGCTGACCGCCACCCAGCACCACGCCACGCATAGGTGAGACATCACCAAAATCGCGGCCCCAGGCCACGGTAATGTGCTCTTGCTGGACCAGACAATTATTGGTCGGATCAAAGTCTACCCAGCCATAGACTGGGCAATAGACAGACACCCAGGCGTGCGATGCATCGGCGCCGACCAGGCGCGGCTGGCCTGCGGGTGGATGGGTAAGGATATAACCGCTGACATAACGGCAGGACAAGCCGATAGAGCGTAGCGCGCCTATCATCAGATGAGCAAAGTCCTGGCAAACGCCGCGGCGGCCTTTGAGCACCGTATCCAGAGGGGTGGAGACATCGGTGGCTTGTGGATCAAATTCAAACTCGGTATAAATTTTTTGCGTCAGCGCCATGGCGGCTTCCAGCAGCGGTCGCTGCGGGGTAAAGCAGCTCAGGGCGAAACTGGCCAGCGCTTCGCTACAGGTCACGCGCCTGGTGGCATACACATAAGGCGCAGCATCCAGGTGGTGTGTGTCCTGATCTTTTAACAAAGTCTGCACCTGCTCCCAGGGCGGGCTTTGCACAAGCTCACCCATCTTTGGCCGTGGCTGGATATCGACCTGGAATCTGGAAGTGACTTCGAGTGACTGGTGCGGTGTCAGTAGCGTGAAGTAGTCATTGTGATTGCCGAAGAAATCCAGCCGCCGCGACTGTTCCGCCGGCTGCGGCTCGCAGGCCAGCGTATAAGAAACGCATTGCTGAAATGCGGTTTGCCGGGGCATTAAATGCAGTAATTGCTGCGATTGAATCACAGGCACATCGTAGCGATAAATGGTTTGGTGTTCGACCTGATAGCGCATGCGGGTCCTTAATGCCCAGAGATGACGACCGGACTGGCATAGCTGAAAAAGCGCAGGCTGAGGCGGTCAGACAGCGTTAAAGTCACCTCGTAGGTGTGATTGAGCCAGGCTGACAACTCTGGACTGCCTTGCATAAAGCAGGTGTCCGGGTCCAGTTGCAGCAAGGCTTGCCAGCAGGCTTTCAGCTCGGCGGCAATGCCGCCTGCATTATCATGGGCATCCATTTCTTCGAGATATTTCACCAAACCCTTGATTTGAAAAACAATGGCATTGGGATTATTGCCATCCATCAACAGTAAATCCAGCACAGGCAACCATTCGGGTTGCGAGGCGTAGCGGGCTCGGTAAGTGACCAGGTTATTGGTCACTTGTAGCAACCACTCAAGATTACTATGTTGTGGCATTTGCAAGGCACGGCTTAATAACACACACATAAACTGCAAGCGCTCAATCCGCCGTCCGAGCGACATAAACCGCCAGCCCAGATCACGCGTCATCCAGTCCATGGCAAAGCCGGTCAAGGTGACAAAATGATTCACGGCCTGCTCGATATACGACATCGCATCCTGCAAGGTGGCATGCGCGTGCCGGGTAATAAACTGCCGTGACAATACGTTCACGGTCCGCCAGTGGTCATTGGAGATGCGCTCACGCAGGTTGAACGCCTGTTGATACAACTGCTGCACGCTGGTGGCCAGACTGCCGGACTGCTGCGAGAACACGGCCTGTACCAGCAACGGCTCAATATCATCATCACTGTAAGGTTGCCATTTCGCCCATTCTTCATCATCTTTAGGCGAGGGCAACAGGTCAAACCACTGACACAAGCCCTGCATGGTCGGCCACTCGCCTTCGCGCGATTCTGGTGTGTATTCAAGCAAGGCACGCAAGGTGGCGCGTAACATCATGGCTTTTTGCAGGTTGCGCACTGAATAGCGGCCATACCAGAACATGTTTTCTGCCATACGGCTGGAGAGCGAGGTATTTTCACGCACCAGGTCCTGACTGGAGGTGGTTTTGCGCAACAAACTGAACGCCGACTGTGTAAACTCCGAAAGCACCCAGGTGTCTTTGCTGGTGCCGCCACGCTGCATGGTCACCACGCGGCTATCTTTGCCGCTGGCGACGCGGGAAAGCCCGCCTGGCATCACCGCATAGCCATTGGGGGTGGCAAAGGCATAGACACGCAAACTCACCGCCAAGCTGCCCATTTGTGGCTGGTGATGATGATTGCTCAGCACAGGCGCATGTGAAATATCCACTTGCTCCTGGGCAATATAATGGCCGGGCTGCGCACGCAGTCTGGCAATCAGCGCTTCTTTTTGCGTGGCATTGAGATCCTCACCAAAAATGGGCGAAGATTGCATTTGCGGGTAAGCCGGTTTGATCACCAGATCATCCAGATGCTGGATCACATATTCAAGCGCCGCAGATTCACCACACCACCAGGTCGCTACCGAAGGCATGTGCAACGACTCACCTAGCAGCGACTGGCACAAGTTGGGCAAAAAGCCCAGCAAAGCCCCAGATTGCAACAAGTTGGCGCCCAGCGCATTGGCAATCAGCACATTGCCCAGTCGGGCGGCCTGGGTCAACCCGGCCACGCCTAACAGCGACTCGGCGTTGAGTTCCAGCGGGTCACAATAATCATCGTCAATGCGGCGCAAAATGGCGTGCACAGGCTTGAGCCCGGCGATGGTTTTGAGCCAGACCACGCCGTTGCGCACCGTCAGGTCGTTGCCTTGCACCAGAGGATAGCCCAGATAACCAGCTAAAAATGACTGCTCGTGGTAGGTTTCGTTATACGGTCCCGGCGTCAAAATCACCACCAGTGGCGGCTCCCCCTGACTCAGTGGCGCGATGCCAGGAACAGTCTGTGCCTGATTTTGTGCAACGCGGTGCCCCCAATGTGCCAGACTGTCACGCATGCTGGCAAAAAAGCCGCTCAAGCGCTCAATATTGAGGTCGCGGAACATTTCGGGGAACACACTGGAAATAATGGTGCGGTTTTCCAGCGCATAGCCAGCCCCGGTGGGCGACTGGGTCCGGTCAGACACCACCCACCACTGCCCGTTGGGCGAGCGCGCAATATCCACGGCATAGTTATGCAGGGCAATATTGTCGTAATGCGGGATGCCGACACAAGAAGGCAAAAAGCCGTTATGGCCGTAAATCAGCGCCGGCGGCAGTTGACCACTGGCAAACAGGCGCTGTTCACCATATACGTCCAGTAACACCTGATTGAGCAAGGTGGCCCGCTGCGCCACGGCAGCAGCGATATGCTGCCACTCGTGCGAGGGAATAATCAGCGGCAAGACATCCAGATCCCAGGGCCGCTGCACGCCATGCGTGTCTGCATAGACGTTATACGTCACGCCATTATCACGAATCTGGCGTTGCACAGCCTCCATGCGCTTGCGCATGACGGCAGGCTCTTCACTCTCCAGCTGAGAAACCAGGGCCTGCCAGTGCGGACGTGGCTGGCCCCTGCCATCCAACAGTTCGTTATAGCGGTCAGAAAAATAAAGTTGATTAAGCACTGGTTGCATGCGTGGTTAAGCGAGGATCATGGTGCGACTCAAACGCGCGGCCTCTTAAACAAGACCTTGAGTGTAACAGGATGTTCACACATTCGGCTGCCATCGCAGGTCCAGCGTAAATGGAAAACGTGGATTCGGTGGTTCTTTTACCACAGTCACCTTGCCCGCCGTATGGCCATGCGCCCAGAATCGTGCAAAACGCCGTGCCTCAGCTTCATTGGCATTCACCGGGAACGTATTGTAATTGCGCCCCCCTGGGTGCGAGACATGGTAGGTGCATCCTCCCAGGGACTTTTCACTCCAGGTATCCACCAGATCAAACACCAGCGGCGCTTGCACCGGAATGGTCGGATGCAGCGCTGACCACGGACTCCAGGCACGGAAGCGGATGCCAGCCACATATTCCCCGGCATGGCCGGTTGGTTGCAGCGGCAAGGGTCGGCCATTACAGGTCACCACATGGCGGCCATCGGTCAGGCCCCGCACACGCAACTGCATGCGCTCGACGGAAGAGTCCACGTAACGCGCGGTGCCACCACCCGCCATTTCTTCACCCAGTACATTCCAAGGCTCTATGGCCTGGCGCAATTCCAACTCCACGCCATGATAGGCCGCGGTGCCATAGCGCGGAAAACGGAACTCGACAAAGGGCTCAAACCAGCGCTGTTCAAAGGCATAACCTGCATCGCGCAAATCGGCCACGACATCGGCGATGTCTTGCGTCACGAAGTGCGGCAACATCCAGCGGTCATGCAGCTCGGTGCCCCAGTGCACCAGTTTGCCGGTATATGGCGTTTTCCAGAAGCGGGCCACCAGCGCACGCAGTAACAGGCTTTGCAGCAAACTCATGCGCGCATGCGGCGGCATTTCAAAAGCACGGAATTCCACCAGCCCGAGGCGGCCAGTCGGGCCATCCGGCGAATAGAGTTTGTCGATGGAAAACTCCGAGCGGTGCGTGTTACCGGTTAAATCCACCAGCAAATTGCGCAGTAGCCGGTCAACCAGCCACGGCTGCTCGCTTTCTTTGCCTGCGGGTAAGGCTTGTTCCATCTGCTGAAAAGCAATCGCCAACTCATACAAATTGTCATCTCTGGCCTCATCCACGCGCGGTGCCTGACTGGTCGGGCCAATAAAGGTCCCTGAAAACAGATAAGACAAGGCGGGGTGATTTTGCCAGTAGGTAATCAGGCTACGTAATACATCCGGGCGCCGCAACATGGGGCTATCCGCCGGCGTTTCCCCACCCAGCGTGACATGGTTACCGCCACCGGTGCCGGTGTGGCGGCCGTCCAGCATGAATTTCTCAGTGCCGAGCCGACACAGACGCGCCTCGTCGTACAAGACGTTGATGTTTGTCACCAGCTCTTTCCAGGTTTTCGCCGGGTGGATATTCACTTCGATGACGCCGGGGTCCGGCGTCACGCTGAGCAACTTGAGCCTGCTGTCGCGCGGCGGGGGATACCCTTCCAGCCACAGCTTGAGTTTCAAATCGGCCGTAGTTTGCTCAATGGCACTTAGTAAATCCAGATAGTCTTCCAGTCGGCTGACTGGCGGCATAAACACATACAGCCGGCCATTGCGCACCTGTACGCATAATGCGGTATGGACCACTTCCCGGGCCAGCGGCTGCACTGTTTTGTGCTTGATCCGCACCGTGGGTGATTTGGCGGTCGCCAACGCTGCCTGTGGCTCAAACGGGTCCAGGGGAAATTCTGGCTCCATCTCTGCAGGCAACTGCCATGGCAGCGAGGACAAGGGCAAGCGCAAGCCCATGGGCGAGTCACCACCCAGCAGATACAAATGTTCGCGGCGCAACGGCCACTTGCTGGTCAGCCATGCCCCGGCAGACTGGCTCTCGTCCGGCTTGAGCGGCATAACATAACCAACCACTTGCCCCAAGCCCTGGTTGAGCAAATCTGCCAGCCGTTTGCGCTCTGTAGCATCCTGCAAATCCAGCTTGAGCGGATCGAGATTCACCGGTAACTGCTGCTCTTGTTGCGCGAGACTCATCACATCTTCATATGCGGCAATCACACAAGCTTTGGGAAAGCCCAACATGTCGGCCAGATGCCGGGAAAAAGCTTCTGCCTGCGCTACGCCATAGCCGTCATTATGACCTTCGGCTGAAAACAGGCTGGCATCGCGCCACACCGGCTTGCCATCCGGGCGCCAGTAAATATTGATGGCCCAGCGCGGCAAAGGCTCACCGGGATACCACTTGCCCTGGCCATAATGCAAAAAGCCATCCGGGGCAAAGTGCGCTTTCAGACGCAAAGCCAGGTCACCGGCCAGCTGGCGCTTGTGATCTCCCAGTGCAAGAGTGTTCCATTGTGCGCCATCCATATCATCAATCGACACAAAAGTCGGTTCGCCGCCTTGCGTCAGCCGCACATCGTGCTTCTTGAGCTCAACATCCACCTTGTCACCCAGCTTGAGGATGGCCTGCCAGTCCGCTTCGCTGTAAGGCTTGGTCACGCGCGGGTCTTCGTGAATGCGCGTTACTGTCATCTCATGCGTGAACGTGACCTCGGCGATATCGGTAAAGCCAGTCACTGGCGCTGCCGAGGAAGGAATCGCCGTACACGCCAACGGAATATGCCCCTCTCCGGCCATCAGTCCAGAGGTAGGATCTAACCCAACCCATCCTGCGCCGGGGATAAACACCTCGGTCCAGGCATGCAAATCGGTAAAATCCTTGTCGGTGCCACTGGGGCCATCCAGCGCCGCAACGTCGGCCTTGAGCTGAATCAGGTAGCCGGAAACAAAGCGTGCGGCCAAGCCCAGGTGGCGCATAATTTGCACCAGCAACCAGGCGGAGTCCCGGCAAGACCCTGTGCGCTTCTGCAGAGACTCTTCCGGGGTTTGTATGCCCGGCTCCATGCGCACGGTATAGCCGATTTCAGCCTGCAAACGCTGATTGACGGCCACCAGAAAGTCGACAATGCCGACTTCGGGTTTGATCACGGCTTGCCGCATTTCCGTCATCCACGCCTGCAACAAGGGCCCGACCGGATCGGGCTGCAAATAGGCGGTCAGCTCGAACGCCTGCTGCGCGGTATAGTTAAAGGGGTAATGCTCGGCATATTTCTCGACAAAAAAATCAAACGGATTGATGACGGTCATATCTGCCACCAAATCGACCGTAAAGTCGAGCTCACGCACCATTTCGGGGAATACGTAACGGGCAATGTAGTTGCCGTAGGGGTCTTGCTGCCAGTTGATAAAATGCTGCTGAGGATTAACCGTCAGAGAATACGACAAAATCGGCGTGCGCGCGTGGGCAGCGGGCTTGAGGCGGACTTCGTGTGGCGAAAGATTGACCAGGCGGTCAAATTGATAGCGGGTGCGGTGATGTAAAGCGACGCGTATAGCCACTGCTGATCCTCAATAATATTATGATTTTAAGCAGTGTGATGCAGGAAATATGCCAGCCACGCCAAAACCCAGCGCGTGGTGGCAATTAAACGCTACCCCTGATCGACTTACTTGCTGCCGCCTACCAGATTTTTGACCGCGCTCACCACATCGCCTGGCAGCACAACAATTTTGCTATTGTTGGAGTCGGCCATTTTTTGCATTGATTGAATATAACGGTCCCCCAGCAAAAAGGTGGCGGAGGTATTGTTTTCCTTGACCGCCTCGGCAATCATTTTAATCGCCGCTGCTGAGGCTTGAGCCCCCACCATTTGCGCCTCTGCGTCTTTACGCGCGGCTTCCAGCCGGGCTTCTGCATTCAAGATCAACGACTGCTTGGCGCCTTCGGCTTCGGTCACCACCGCCACACGCTCCCGCTCGGCCGCTGCCTGACGCTCCATCGCATCCTGCATATTGGCAGAGGGTTTGATGTCCTGAATCTCCACACTTTTCACGGTGAGGCCCCAGTCCAGCGCCTCATCGGCAATCGCTTCTTTAAGCTCAGCCTTGATCCGGTCACGCGAGGTCAGCGCATGATTGAGGTCCATGCCACCGATGATAGAACGCAAACTGGTTTGCACCATATTGCGCATGGCTTCACGAAAATTTTCGATGCCGTAGACCGCACGCTCGATATTGGTCACTTTGATAAACGCCACCGCATTGGCCAGAATCACCGCGTTATCACGGGTGATCACCTCCTGCTCTGGGACATCGAGAATGATGTCTTTGGTGGTCACCTTGTAACTGACATTACTGAATACCGGGTTGATCACATTGAGGCCTGGCTTGAGAATGCCGGCAAATTTACCGAGCCGCTCGACCACCCATTCTTCGCCCTGCGGCACAATACGTACCCCTTTCACGATGGCGATCACTACCAGTACGATGACAATGACACTGACTTCGGTCATAACGACTCCCCTCAATAATTAAAACGATTAACCGTGGTGGGCAGGCGCCACACGCAGGCTGTTGCCTTCCACGGCGACAATGATTGCCGCTTGTTGCACAGCCATGGCCGTATCGGCATACGCTACCCATTCGCGGCTACCCAACACCCCTTGGGCAAACCGGATCTTGCCCGGTTGCATGGGAGAAATAGCCTCAATCACCACGCCTTCACGACCGATTTCCTCGCCCTGCGCCTGTCCAACCCGCAAGTCAGGCTTGCGTTTCTCCAGCTTGCGCATGATGGTCAAGGCCAGTGCCGCCAGCACGGCATAATTCAGGGCTTGCAAGGCCAATGACATCTCAGGCCAAACCAGGGTGAGCGCTGCCATTGCCAGTGCGGCAATGCCTAGCCATAATAAGTACAAGGTGCCGAGCAGCATTTCCGAGCATAACAGCACCAGACCCAATCCGCACCACCACCATCCTGTCTGCATAACCCGCCCCCCAAACCACGATGAATAAACGACCACGAATCTTTGAGCGCATGGTATCACTACTTGTGTCAAAATGGGGGAATGACTCAACCGCCTGTCCGCCTTACGCTTGCGACTGACCGCCGGGAACGGCTGGCACAAATCCGCACCTGCTTTCCGCAGGCCAGCGGACCAGATTTGGACGACCGCTGGCAAGGCGGCCGCGTCACGGCATTGCAGCGACTGGCGACCATTGATGCCGATGCGTATCACCAGACCCGGAATCATCTGGATGGCGCAGCCACCCGGCTTTCGCCTTACTTGCGCCATGGCTGTCTGTCTTTGCAAGAGACGGTGAACAGCGTCCGCCAAAGCGCTGGTAAGCGCGGTGTCAAACTGATTGCCGAGCTTAGCTACCGCGACTACTTCAGGCAGGTCTGGTACCGTTTTGGTGAGGCAATCAAACAACCCATGGAGTCACCTAAAGTGGCCCTGGGCACACAACCCTTGCCAGACTTTATTGCACAAGGATTCACCGGGCTGGTATGCATGGATGAAATTGTGCGTCAGCTGCGGCAAGAGGGTTACGTACACAACCATGCCCGCATGTGGTTTGCAGCCTATGTATTGCACTGGTTAAAAGTAGACTGGCGCCAGGCGGCAGACTGGTTTGAACAAAACCTGCTGGATGGTGACCTAGCTTCCAATCACCTCTCATGGCAATGGATAGGCGCCAGCTTTAGCCATAAACCTTATTTCTTCAACAAAGAGAATATCGTCAAATTCGGCGGCGGACACTGGTGCCAGCAATGTCCTGTGCGTTGCCCGTTCGATGCCAGCTACGAAACATTGCATCAACAATTGTTTGGCGCCCCTCCGCCGCAAACAGGTGATGAGGCTGCTGCCAGCCACAGCGCGTATTTGCCTGTGGAAATAACAGCGCAGCATTTGCCCCTTCGTGACGACAGTGCTGTGGTTTGGCTTCATGACGAAATGTTATCGCCAGAGCATGCTCTACTAAAGAGTAAGGCCCCTCGCGTCTTTGTATTTGACCCTGCACTTTATGGGCAATGGCCCCTGAAACGCCTGCAATTCATGGCCGATTGCCTGAGCGAAATCCCAGAGACAGACATATGGCTTGGCAGCACAGCACAAGTACTGGCAAGCTATTCGCAGAGGCACACCATCAGCCAAAACACTCCGAACGCGCGGCTCAAAGCAGCGGCTGACGATGCACGACTTACTTGGCTACAAGAACCCAGCCTCTATGACACCCACTTCAGCGACCATGAGCTGATGCGGTTTAGCCGCTACTGGAAAAAAGTTGAGCCGCTGGTGTTTGCCAACGACGATGAACGATTTTCAAACGATCCAGCCGCATAAAAAAAGCCGCCCTGCAAAGGCGGCTTTTTACACTCAACGCCTAGCTTAGCGCTGACGACGACGTTGCAACCAACCCATCAGAAACAGGCCAGAAATCAGCATCGAAACATTGGCTGGCTCAGGCACGGCACTGACAGACAATGCCTGGTTCACAAATTTGCTGCCATTCAAGTCTGCATCGGTAAACTTGAACACGAAGAACTTGTTGTCCCCTGCAATGCCTGGCACAAAGTCATTATCATTGGCCACGTACAGGGTGTGATACAGCACGCCACCCTCCATGATGTCCTCGCCAAAAGTCATGCCTTCGAGCTTGGCAGGAATGTTAGTATTGGTAATCCCGGCATTGATGAGCGCCGCTTTCAGGTCAAGGAACAAGCTTTTTTGCACAGCATAGCTCTGCAGGTTATTTTGGCCACTGATGCCAGCACCACTGTTCAATGAGCCAATATCTACCGCTTGGTCACCCACGACGCCATCGCCATTTGCATCATTCAGGTCGATTTTGTAGATACGTTTCACATCCGCCTTGGAACCATCGCCCGCGCCCTTGCCATCACGCTCAAGCACAAAGAAGGTATGGTCATTGACCGCCAGAATCTCGCTACTGTTGTAGGTCTTGTTTTTATCAGAGAGGAAGTTGTCATAGACATACTGCTTGGTAGCACCCGTTTTCGTATCAATCGTCACGATACGGTTGGTACGACCACCATCGCCACCATCCTGAATCAGCGGGCTTTGCTCAAAACCAACCAGTGTTTTGCCATCAGGCGTAATGGCCAGGCCTTCCATGCCTTTGTTGGCCACACGGCCGCTGGTATTGCCACTGATTTCATTCGCACCCTGGCTGCTCAAATTTTGCGCAGTAAATGCTGAAGGCAAGTTGTAGACATTGGTTCTGGCGCCGGTCGCGCGGTCAAACTGATAGACATAAGGGCCATATTCATCGCTGATATAAACGCTTTTGCCATCGTTAGAAACGCGGATGGCCTCTGGGTCGAAACGGCCATTATTCGAGTTGCTGGAGTTGGTACCCGCCAAAAAGTTATCTGAACGGCCATTAAAATAATATTTACCTGCATTTACCGTCGCGCCACTGCCCAATGTGTAGTTTTGGCCGCCCAGGCTACCTGTGCCAGCGGCCCCGGTGCCGTAGTTAAGTGGCGTATTGCTGTATAACAGCGTGGTGCCAGTTAATGTCGGGGTCAGGTTATAACTGTAGCTCGAACCATTGTAAGTTTGTTGCAAACTGAGGTTGAGCGTTTGAAAGCGCGAAATGTAAGAGGTGGTATTGTCTACCAGCGGGTTATACTCGGTAGCATTCGGGCCACGGTCTGGCAACGCCAGGAAAGTACTACCACCTGCCCAAGCCAGGCCAGAACCCATGCCACCCAATACATTCTGATGATCCACACCATTTTCCAACATGCCAGTGAAACTGGACAAGTCCGTGGTCCCGGACAAACTGCCCATCGCGATCAATGAAGGGGTTGCATTTGCCAAGGTAGGCAATGCCAGTGAAATCGCCACGGTCATGGCGGCTAGTTTAAAAGTCATGTCAAAACTCCAGAATTAAAAAATTTTGACTAAATTAATCGCTGACAGTGAATTTAATATGACAGGACTAGCGCGACATGGCGGCAAGCACCAGATCAACCAAGCGGCTGTGGTAAAATCACGCGCATGACTACTTCTACTCAAAACGCACAAACACCTCGCGAACTCGCTAAATCCTTTGATCCGAAAACCATTGAAAGCCAGTGGTATGCTTTTTGGGAAGGCAAAGGCTATTACGCCGCCGGCATGAACCCGGAGGTCAAAGATAATTTCTGCATTTTGCTGCCGCCACCCAACGTGACCGGCACGCTGCACATGGGCCACGGTTTTAACCAGACCATCATGGATGCGCTGACCCGCTATCACCGTATGCGCGGGGATAACACCTTGTGGCAACCAGGCACCGACCACGCAGGCATTGCCACGCAGATTGTGGTCGAGCGCCAGCTCGATGCGCAAGGCGTGAGCCGCCACGACCTCGGCCGCGAAAAATTCCTCGAAAAAGTCTGGGAATGGAAAGAGTACTCAGGCGGCACCATCACCAAACAAATGCGCCGCCTCGGCACTTCGCCTGACTGGAGCCGTGAGCGTTTCACCATGGATGCAGGCCTCAACAAGGTCGTCACCGAGAGCTTTGTCCGTCTGTATAACGAAGGCCTGATTTACCGCGGCAAACGCCTGGTGAACTGGGATGTGAAACTGGGCACTGCCGTTTCTGACCTAGAAGTCGTTCAGGAAGAAGAAGACGGCTCGATGTGGCATATCAACTATCCGCTGGCGGATGGTTCCGGCCATTTAACCGTAGCGACCACCCGCCCGGAAACCATGTTGGGCGATGTGGCGGTGATGGTGCACCCTGAGGATGAGCGTTATGCGCATTTGATCGGTAAAAACGTGATTCTTCCGTTGTGCAACCGCGAAATTCCGATTATCGCGGATGATTACGTGGATAAGGAGTTTGGTACTGGTGTTGTGAAAGTGACGCCTGCACATGACTTTAACGACAATATGGTCGGCCAGCGCCAGGGCTTGGATAAAGTTGTGATCCTGAACCTGCAAGGCTTCGTGCCAGAAGTTGCAGAAGTCTATGCCGCTGATGGCAGTGTCAAACCTGCGATTGCTTTACCCGCCCACTTGGTAGGATTGGAGCGCTTTGCCGCGCGCAAACAAGTGGTGGCCGACCTGGAAACTGGTGGTTTCCTGGTCAAAGTTGAAAAACACAAACTCAAAGTGCCACGGGGCGACCGTACCAATGTCGTGATTGAACCCATGCTCACCGACCAGTGGTTTGTGGCGATGAGCAAGCCGGGCGAAGATGGCAAAAGTATCACCGAAAAAGCGCTAGAAGTGGTAGCGGATGGCCAGATCAAGTTTTACCCGGAAAACTGGGTCAACACCTATAACCAGTGGCTGAACAATATTCAGGATTGGTGTATTTCTCGCCAGCTATGGTGGGGGCATCAAATACCGGCTTGGTATGGTGAAAACGGCGAAGTGTTTGTCGCGCATGATGAAGCAGAAGCTACCGAGATGGCGGCCAAAGCAGGTTACACCGGTAATTTAAAGCGCGATGATGACGTGTTAGATACCTGGTACTCCTCTGCCCTGTGGCCATTTTCCACCTTAGACTGGACCGGCGACGAGCCACTGGACGCGCAGAATCAGGCCTTGCAGCAATACCTGCCCTCCTCAGTACTGGTCACTGGTTTTGACATTATCTTTTTCTGGGTGGCGCGTATGGTCATGATGACCAAACACCTGACCGGCAAAATCCCGTTCAAGCATGTGTATGTGCACGGCCTGATCCGCGATGCTGAAGGCCAGAAAATGTCCAAGTCCAAGGGCAATGTGCTGGACCCGATTGATTTGATTGATGGCATTGATCTGGAATCGCTGCTGAAAAAACGCACCACCGGCCTGATGAACCCGAAAGATGCGGAAAAAATCGAGAAACGTACCCGCAAGGAATTCCCGGAAGGCATTGCAGCGTATGGTACGGATGCTTTAAGGTTTACTTTTGCCAGCCTGGCTTCACCTGGCCGTGACATCAAGTTTGACCTGCAACGTTGTGAAGGTTACCGTAACTTCTGCAACAAGCTGTGGAACGCCACCCGCTTTGTGCTGATGAATACAGAAGGCAAAGATAATGGCTTTGGCGCCGAGAGTTGCGAAGCCGGTGGCCGCAAATTCAGCCAGGCCGACCGCTGGATTGTGAGCTTGTTGCAACGCACCGAAGCCGAAGTGGAACGCGCTTTTAACGACTACCGCTTTGACCTCGCTGCCAAGGCGATCTACGAGTTTGTCTGGGACCAGTATTGCGACTGGTATCTGGAAATTGCCAAAGTGCAGTTACAAGGTGGCACTGAAGCCGAACAGCGCGCGACCCGTCGTACCTTGTTAAGAGTGTTGGAAACCATCTTGCGGCTGGCACACCCGATTATTCCGTTTATCACCGAAGAGATCTGGCAGACGGTGGCACCGATGACCGAACTCAAGGACAAGTCGCGTGGCACTGAGAGCATTATGTTGCAGGTCTACCCGAAAGCCGATCTGGAAAAAATCGACGAACAGGCTGAAGCCTGGGTAGCCACGCTCAAAACTGCAGTGGAAGCCTGCCGCAGCCTGCGTGGCGAAATGAGCATTTCACCTGCGGCCAAAGTGCCACTCATTGCCGCGGGCGATGCCGAGGCACTGACCGCCTATGCGCCTTACCTCAAGTCGCTGGCCAAGCTGGAAAGTGTAGATATCGTTGCCGATCTGCCAGAAGCCGATGCACCGGTGATGCTGGCGGGTGACTTCAAATTGATGCTCAAGGTGGAAATTGATGTTGCCGCCGAGAAAGAGCGTTTAGGCAAAGAGATCGCCAGACTGCAAGGTGAAATCACCAAAGCCAATGGCAAACTGGGCAACGAAAGCTTTGTCGCCCGCGCGCCGGCTGCCGTGGTTGAGCAGGAAAAAGCCCGCCTGACAGAATTTAGCGCCAACCTGGAAAAACTACAGGCGCAACTGGCCAAACTCAAGTAATGGTCTAGCGTGCGTATCGCATGTATACGCACGCATTACCGGCTTGTATTAAAGCGGGTGGTCATTTGGTAATCATTGATGCCCTGCAGTCAGAGGGCGGCCGATGCGCTTTTAAAAACCTGTGAAATAAACCAATCGCTTTATTGTTGGTCTAGGTTGCAATACACAGGTGGATTGAGAGTGGCTGCCGAATATGGCGGCGCTGAGGAACAAAAGGAATAATGGCTGACTTGCTTGAAAACGATCCCAGAGAGGTGCTATGCAGTTGCAGCGGCACCACGCGCGGCCTGATTATCGAGCTAGTCAGGCAAGGTAAAGATCTGGATGGCATCTCGCGCTATTCTGGCGCGCTGTCAGGCTGCGCTGGCTGCGAATGGGAGATTACGGAGTTGGTGACCTCGTTACAGTCTCAGTCCACAGATTCCGCCTGACCACACAGCGCGCAGGAAGGGTCTTTTTTGAGGCGTATGGTGCGCCATTCTGCACTGAGCGCATCCAGCAATAGCAACCTGCCTTCCATGCTCTGGCCCATATTGAGCAACACCTTAATGGCTTCAGCAGCTTGCGCTGTGCCTATCATACCGACCAGCGGAGCAAATACGCCGTTGTCTGCACAACGCAAGGCCTGGTCATCGCCGACGTCTGGATACAAGCAGTGGTAGCAAGGGCTGTCAGCATGGCGGAAATCAAACACGCTCAATTGCCCTTCAAAGCGGATGGCCGCCCCCGAGACCAGAGGCTTTTTACTCTCAAAACAAAGCTGGTTGAGCAAGTAGCGCGTAGCAAAGTTATCCGAGCAATCAATCACCACATCTGCCGCCAAGACCCGTGCGGCAAGCGCCTCGTCATTGAGCCGTGTCGTTTCGACATGGACGTTGACTTCAGGATTGAGGGCCGCAATCGTAGCCTGGGCTGACATGGCCTTGTTTTGCCCAACCGATGCCGTGGTATGAATAATTTGACGTTGCAGATTGGTGAGGTCTACCTGATCAAAATCACAAATGGTCAGCGTGCCTACGCCGGCTGCGGCCAGATACATCGCCACCGGGGCCCCCAAGCCGCCAGCTCCCACGATCAGGGCATGACTTTGCGTGAGCTTTTCTTGCCCTGCATATTCAATTTGCGGCAACATGATGTGCCGACTGTAGCGTAACAACAACTCGTCTTGCATGTATTTTCCAATTATTCATGGCAGGCGTTGCGCTTGTACCATTTGCTGAATCAACACCTTGGGCGACAGCATGATCAGCCGGTCATCAAACACGGCCGTACCGGTTTGTTGTTGTGCCTGATCAACAAAGGCCAGGTCGCCATCTGCATTTTCGCGCTCATCCGCGTGCTCGGGTGCGGGCATGGCATAGGCGCCGCCGCCAGACACGGATTGTATGCCACCCAGCCCGTTTTCGCCATGTGAAAGGATAATCGCCGCCGGTCGGCTAGGCCCGCTGGTGGCCGGGCCAGTCTCACTGCTGACTTGAATATTGCTGGCACCTTCGGCCGCGGCTACCGAGAACCACTGGCTGTGATGAGTAAACGTGCTGTCTGCGCGATAGCGAAAGAAACGGCCCCAGGCATCGGTGGCGACTACCCCTAATTGCTGCGATGGCAACCAGCCCTCATCACTGGCGCAGGTCTGGTTGGATAATACATTTTCCCACCCATCGGGTGGCTGGTCGGTATCAGGACACGGCAGGTAATGATAAATCAGGGCATGGCCAAGCAAGGCCTGTTGCGCCGTATTCAGCCGCTGTTCGGTTTGCTGATATTTTTGCAATCCGTATTGCACCTTGAGGGGCATCATGAGCCAGCCCATCATCAGGCTTAAAATCACCAAGGCGATCGCCATTTCAAGCAGGCTGAAGCCATACAGAGAGGATTGCGATCGAGGAGAATATGCAGTAATGCTCTTCATCTGGCGATTTGCTCCAGTTGATCATTACTGGGTGCAGCCCACGCGGTAACGCCGGTCAGACCCAACAAAGCGACTGTCGACATCTCGATAAAATTGGCATACTCACTTTTTTGCGTAGCCGTCTGTCGTAATTGCCCGGGTAACATCTCGCCGGACACAATTAAGAGCACTTGCGAGGACCGCGGCAGATAAAACACCTGCTCCCGCCAGCCATTTTGCTGAAACCAGTGATGCATGGCCTGACCATCCAGCATGGCTTGATTTGCAAGTGGGCCATGCAGGTCGCTATCGACCGGCAAGCGGCCCAGCGTCGTTGTTTGAGCAGACATACATTGGCCGGCTTGCAATGATTGTGCGCCTAAACAACTTGCGTCTGAAATGGATGCTGGCACAGGTAAAGGTGGACATGGCCTGGACTTGCAAGTAAATGCTCGCTTAAGCTCTGATAACACCTGCTTTTGCATGACCTGATGCATGCGGCTGGCAGAGATTGGCCAGACCACGTCATTAAATTGTGTAGTCGGAGGCGACATGACAAAGCCGTGATCGCTGTACTCTGTCGGGTTGGCATTATCCAAGGTCCCCTCAATATCCAGATACTCCTTGGCACCATCGTCAGGCTGCAAGCGGCGTTGCTGCCAGCCATCCTGCCTCAACAGCGGCTGCATGGGAGCAATTACCACAGCCACAACGCCATTGCCCACACTGGCATCCCAAGTCGGCCCATTGTTGGCCATCACGCTCCAGCTGCCCTGCGTGTCCAGATTCAAAGGTAGCAAGCGCTTATTGTTTTTATAGCGCTCTGACACTGCGTACCACAAGCGCTCGCCACTACCATCACGCAAGTCGCCTAAACCCAGTGTTTTCCAGGGTAACCTGCCCAAGCGGGCGGAGTTACTGCATGAGGTTTCGGCAATGCCGTCGTTATTGCGGTCTGGGCAAGGCAAATCGCCCGGGCGTGGGCAATTCAACTCACAAGGCGTGGTGCCCAAGGGTTGCTGCGCATAGGCAAGCAAGGCCTGCTCGGCCTTGGCCAAGGCCGTCATGGTTTTGTGCAACGACGCCTGACTGGAAAACTCATGGCCCACCAAGGGATAAACCAGCATGCCCGCCATGCCGGACAACAACAGTAAAAGCGCCCAGATCGCAATTCCTCTTTGAAAATGTGAACAAACAATCATGGCTGCACAGGCGACGGATTGGGAAACACGTCAGGGAAATTAAACAGATGAAGCTCACATTGCGCATCAATCTGAACAAATGAAGGCGTCACTGTCCAGACACAATGATGGACTTTAATCGCACCTGCATATTGTTTGGCCAACGCTTGTAACCATGCCAGCATATCTGCTTCATGCTTGACCGACCATGCGAGCTGTAGACGGCTAAGCATCACTTTGATGTCGGCTTGCTGGCCAGAAGATGCTTGCGGCAAACACAGGGCAAGGTCACAAGGAGTGGTCGGCAAGAACTCATAGCGAAGATGACTCAAGCCAGATGCCTGTTGCATTTCGGCAAGGGACTTTTCCCATGCAGGCACATTCAAGGGCGACATCACCCCGATGTTTTGCCATTGCTCGCGAAGCGCCAAATAGGTAGCGATCTCTGCAGCAAAATGCTGCTGATAAGCCGCTTGTTGTTGGCGTTGCTGCCACTGTGCCTCTAGTTGAGACAAGACTTGTTCGGCTTCTTCACGTCTTTGATACTGCAACAGGGTACACACCACTAACAAGCTCATCACGCCTAACCAAAACAAGAAGGTTTGTTTTAATGGCGCCCACACTTGCAGAACCATCACCACCCCTCCTGTTGCACGGCTGCCCAAGTCAGCGTGAGCATCGGCTGCAACCCCAGCATGGCTAGCGGATCTGTACTGCCCTGGCGACCATTCGTCGTGCTTTGCTGACTGGAGTTCTCTGTTTGCAGCTGCTTGACTGATGGCAACTGATTTAAACGCTGCATCAACTGTTGCCATTCAAGTACGGCACGCGTGTGCTGACTTGTTTCTCGTTGTTGAAAAGTCATTTTCAACAACTGAGTTTGATGCGCATCAGGGTCTGCTGATTCAGGAGGCTCTGCCTGCCATTCGAGTCGGATCAGTTGCCAATCACGCAAACCACTGAGTATCGGCTGCAAGTCATGCAAGGCTTGATCGGGCAATCGGGCGGAGGCGCTGATCGCTTGCATCGTGCGGGTTAAGGCATGAATCGCTGGCAATTGTTCAGCGCGCAGTCCCCCGGCGAATGGCATCGCCTCTGGCTCATCCAGCTGGGCCTTGACCAGCCCGGCTTGCGTATTCAGTTGCTGAGTTGCCAGCGCATTGAAGCCGGCTAGCAGCGCCAATAGCAACGCAAGCCCCACGCCTGCCACGTGGATATTTCGTTGTAACCGCTTGAGTTTCTCTGGCAAGAGACTGGCCTCAGGGGCCAAGTTAGGGAGCACCTGGTCTGCCAATATCGCATGCATGGCGACCCACTCGACCGCGCGGAGACCGGTAGGGAGCGAGCCTTGACCCACGGCCGCAATGAGCGCGGCCTCAGTCAGAGGTTGATATTGAAAAGGGGCGGGTAAGGTGAGCCTCTCAGCCTGCTGTATTTCTGCGATGATGCAAAACACCGGCAGACTTGCAGATTCGGATAAGCCAAACTGGCTGAACAGCTCACGATGCAACTGAGTCAGCGCCGGGATCACAGAAGCCACATCCTGCATCCCTTGTGTTGGCATTGAAAGGCGGCGCCTTAAACACAACCGTTGATGCTTGAAATAACTCAAGCACAGGGTCGTGTGCTCCGCGTGCACACAGATGCAATCACTCAGGCGTTGAGCGTTTGCAGGCAAGCAATATGGCAACAATATTGCTTGCGTATAAATGCCTTGCAGGCTGAGTGCTGCCGCTTGCAGCGCGTGCAAGCAGTGAATCAGTGGTGGGGAAAACAGCCCGGCAAACAAAAAGCGGTTTTCTAAACGGCTCGTCTTGATCGTTTCCAGTAGAAAGGCGGTATGCAAGCCTTGTGCATGTGGCCAAGCCGCCAGCTTGCGCTTGAGTAGTGCACGACCAGCCGCCCCTCGCACCACAGGCATCAGCTCAAGGTGATAGTGCTCCTCTGGCAGATCGGTTAACACCGCCACACGCGCGCCTGGGAAAGTTTGCAGCCACTCTAACATGGCCGCTAGCCCTGCCTCATCCGGACCAAATGAACGCAGCTCGCAATACTGATTGCGCTTAAATAAGACCAGCCGCCATGCTTGCGCATCGATCAGGAGAATGAAACGCTGGCCGGACATCTTTAGTACCTGATGGTTGAAAAACTGTCATAGACCGGCAACATGACGGCGGCCATCAAAAACAGCAACATCAAACCCAGTGAAATGGTCAGCGCGGGCTCCAACATACGCAATAGCGACTGGATCCGCACTTGCACGTCCCGGTCATAATAGTCAGCCAACTGAAACAACATGCGATCCAGTCCACCTGTGGTTTCACCCACCTTGAGCAGGTGTAGCATCAGTGGCGGAAACTGCCCGGTAGCCGCAAAGCTGGCGGTGAGGCTTTCACCGGCCTGTACGCGCGCAGACACATCCTCAAGTGCGCGGGCCATGACACGCTGCGTCAGCAAGGGCTGGCACCATTGCAATGCCTGTAACAGCGGAATCCCGGCCTGGTACATCAATCCAAGAAACCTGCACAGCCGCGTGATCACCCATGCTCTTAGCAAGCGGCCAAACACCGGCAATCGCAACATCATGCTATCCCATTTATAAGCCCATTTTTCCGAGTGCCGCACGATTAGAGTCACACTCACCAGGGACAGCAATATCGCCAATAGCAGATAAGCCCCATAGTGCATGACACCCTCTGACAGGGCTAACAAACATCGTGTACTCCATGGCAGAGACTGCCCCAGGCTTTGCAAAAAACCTGCCATTTGCGGCACCAGAAAGGTCAGCATCACGTATGCGGCAATCATCACCATCACGCATAACACAGCGGGATAGCTCAGTCCCCGCTTGATTTGCGCACTCAGCTCAAATTGCCACGTGAGGGTGGCCTTCAATTGGCCAAATGTTTCAGGGAGCTGACCCGTCCGTTCACCAGCATTGACCAGTTGATAAAACAAGGCTGGGAAGACCTTGGGCTGCGCTTGCAACGCTTGTGAAAGTAATTTGCCCGCCTCAAGATCGCGCAACAAACCACGTAAGGCCTCGGCCATCACCGCCTGTTCGGCTTGTTCTGCCGAGACCGCAATGGCCTGACAGAGAGGCAAGCCGGCTTGCAATAGCTGCTCCAGCTGCACACAAAACACGATCAACATTTTGGGGTGCACGCGTGGCTGTCGCCAGCGCAATGGCTCACCCAGCTTCACCGTCAGCAATTCCAAGCCTTGCTGCTGCAGGGATGCAGCCAGCGCCTCTTCAGAGTCGGAGGTGCCATAGCCCCGTGTTAAGTGGCCCGTCTTATCAATCGCGGTGTATCGGTAGCTTGTCATCGTTTTAAACAGGCCTGCTTACATCCAGCACATTGGCCTCAAGCACACTTAAATCGACCACTCTTTTTAATTCTTGCAGACTAGTTTCGCCTGCCATCACTAATCGCACCCCCTCCTCGGCCAGCGTGGTGTAACCATATGATCGTGCGTTCTGCTGTAACCTTGGCAGCGAGAGTGGCGTGAGCGCCTCCTCCAAGCCAGAATGCATGGACAAAATTTCCATCACCACAGTCCGGCCTTGATAACCACTTTGTCGACAATGCTGACAACCAACCGCTTCAAAACACGTGAAACTTTCAGGAATGCACGCTGAATCGATGTATTGAAACATGGCTAAAAGGTGTGGGTCCGGGGAAGCTTGGCGCTTGCAGTGTTGACATAAGCGTCGCAATAAGCGCTGGGCAATCACCCCAACTAGGCAACCGGCCAGGGTATGCGGCTGAATCCCCAAATCCTGCAAGCGTAAAAAGGCAGCTGCAGCATGATTGGTATGCAAGGTGGTCATCACCAGATGTCCGGTCATGGCGGCGCGCACCGCCATAGCGGCCGTGGCTTCATCTCTGACCTCGCCAATCAGCATAATGTCGGGGTCTTGTCGCAAAATGGCGCGCACACCAGTGACAAAATCCACCTTATTGGCTTCGTTGACGGAGGTTTGCCGCATTAAATGGTGCGGATACTCAACCGGATCTTCCAGGGTCATGATATTCACCCCGGTCTGATTGAGATGCCCAAGCATGGAATACAGTGTGGTGGTTTTACCGCTCCCGGTCGGGCCCGTCACGATTAACAAGCCCTCCGGTTTTGCCAGCATGGCTTTTAAAGACGCCAACTGCGCGCAGCGTATACCCATCTGCGACAGCGGAATAATGGATTTATGCCTGTCCAGCACGCGCAGCACCAAGTTTTCACCATGCAGGGTAGGATGACTGGAGACCCTGAAATCGACCTCGCGCCCGCACAAGAACAGATTCACGCGGCCGTCTTGCGGCATACGCTGCTCAGCGATATCCATGCCAGCCAAGACTTTGAGGCGCACACACATGGCGGGCCAATAGCGATCGTGCAAACAGCGGATCTGCCAAAGCACGCCATCAATGCGGTAGCGTATCCTGACAAACGCCTGTTCAGGCTCGAAGTGGATATCCGAGGCGCCTTGTTTGACGGCATCGACCAAGATGGCATCCACCAGCCGGATCACGGGATGAGAGGCGGAAGCCACCGGCGAAAGACTAACTGCAGCCTCTTGCTGCTCGATTTCCTGCAACAAGCGCTCTAGCGACAGGCTATGTCCATAACACCGATCCAGCGCCTGCTCTATCTGGACTTCGGTCGCCAGAACAGGCGTCAGTGTAATGCCACCACCTAATAAATGTTTCAGTGCTTCAATCGCGTGTGCGTTCTGGTGATCCTGTACCGCAATCCGCAACGATTGCTGATCTGGTGTCAGATCAAGCGGTAACAAGCGATGTTGCCTGGCAAAGGTTTCTGGCACTTTGGCAATCCACACCGGGTCGGGCATCACATGCTGCAAATCCACACTCTCTTGCACATGCAGTTGCGCCAGCACATCTCTCACCATGGCGTCGGTGACAAAGTGCAGCCTAACCAACTGCTGGCCAAGCAACAATTGCTGCTTGCGTTGCTCGATCAGTGCAATATCGAGCTGATCGCTAGTAATCATGCCTTTCGTCAGCATCCACTCTCCGATCCGCATCACTCTTGCTCCAGTAGTTGCGCAAATAAAGCAGCATTGGCTTCGACCCCTGGCATCAGTTGCCGAACGCGCAGCCAATAGTGCTCATATTGCGCCTGATCACCCAGCCCTTGACTGATATACAGCATGCCGACCAATGCCTCGAGTTGATGCGGATCTTGCGCCAACAGTTGCGCATAAAGAGGCTGCGCATTTTGCAGTTTCTCCTGCTGTAATGCCGTACGCGCCTGCGCCAGAAGACTGATGGAGGACAAGCTCGGCAATGGTCCACGCTGTACCTGCATGACCCAACGAGGCGGGGTATTTTGACGGGGTGAGGGTGATGGGCTCTGCGCAGGCTCACTCTGACTGGGTGTGGCTACGGAAGGTTGCTCAGCCTTTGCTGGCGCATGTAAAGCAAATACGCTAGGTTCCTCCTGCAATCGAGACTTTTGCTCACCGATTGGTGACGGCTTAACCGGAGTGACGAATGGCTTTGCATCTACCCATCTGGGCGCAGCATGATTGTCCAGCGCGGATGCCGCTGAAAAGATATCCCAGCCTTGTCGCACTACGCAGCAAGACGCAATGATCAGCATCAGCCACAACAATCCCATGATACGCCGCTCAAGCTGCTGCCAATCGGTGATCATCAGCGATTTTGCATATGCATTTTTATTTAAGCGCAAGGGGCGTTTTGAATCAGCCAGCCATGCTCGAACATCCATCATGATGGCTCCTCGACATTCATTTCAAATGCATCAGCAGGCAAAGCGTCTGGCAGCAAGGGTTGAAACGATCGCAAATCGCCCGTGTTAACATCGGCCCGACCAATCACAGTGGGCCGCAAAAACACAATCAGCTCGGTCTTTTTGGCGGCCTGATTTTTGCCAATAAATGCCTGACCGATGACAGGCAGTCGCGAGAGGCCAGGCACGCGGTCACTAAATTCACGCTGATCATCCTGCATCAGGCCGCCTAAAACAGCGATATGGCCGCTGGCAACATTGAGCACAGACTCCATTTCCCTTACCTGGATTTCGGGCACGCTACTCACAATCCGACTGCTGCCACTGCCTAATTGCGGATTGGGGTCTTCGACATAGCGCAGCACCTTGGACACCGTCGGCCTGACATTTAAATTGACGCGCTGGCGACTATTGATTTGTGCCGTGACAGCCATGACCAAGCCTACCGGCACCGTATTGGCCGTGGTCGTCACTGCTTGCAAATTAGCACCGCTATTACTACTGCTTTGCGAAATTTGCGACTGGATGGTGAAGTAGACCAAGTTATCGACCACCTTGAGAATGGCCGTCTGATTATTGAGCACCATGAGCTTGGGACTGGAGAGGACACGCGTTTTGCCAAACTGCTCAAGCAAGGTGACACTGGCACTTAAATTACCAAAGCGGCTGAGAGGATTTAAGTAGCTCAACATAAACGCCACGTTGCCATTGTTCTGGCCCAAGGCATTTTTACTGTTATTGCTCTCCCACTGACCAGTGGTGCGGTTAAACTGGGCCGCATCGCTGCCCAAAGATTGCGAAAGCAGCCAGCCCCGTTGTTGCGCCGAGGCTGACAGGCGACTCCAGTCTATGCCCATCTGAAAACTTTTATTGAGCTCAACTTCTACAATGGTAGCTTCAATCAAGACCTGCCTGGCGGCAACCTGCATCACAGATTCCAGATAGGCTTTGACTTGCGCCTGCTGACTCTGCGAGGCACGTATGGTCAAGATGCCGGTTTCGGCGTTTGCAATCAGTTTGGAAGCCCGCCAACGGCGTTGCGCTTGCTGCGACTTTTCTTGCAATGGTGATGGTAAGACGGATTCTGCTGTGGTTTTGAGTTCACTGACTGCGGCGCTACCTGGCGCGCTATCAGTACCGCTCGCTGGCATGATCACGGTTGCGGGCAGGTGATCCATCACTTCTGCCCGAGCACTACCGGCTTTATCTGTTTCATCCAGCAGAAGCTGCACATTGTCTACCACGCTCTCCCACAGGTGATAGCGGGATTGAGAGGTGACTGCGGTTCTGGAACTATTACTACTGCCGCCTTGTGCCGGCAATGCTTGCACCTGCGCATTACTGTTACTGGCTGCGGCCATGCCGCCACGGCCAGCGCCATTGATTTCACTGGCCACGCCAATATAGCCATAGGTATCGCGGCTCATGTTCACATAATTGAGTTTGTAGCTACGAATCACCGGCGTGTCCGGTGTCACCAGCCACACCCCGTCTGACCATTCATAATACATATCGACTTGCCTGGCCATGCGCGCAAGAATGGCGGCCACCGACTGCTGCTGGGCATTTAAAGTGACTTTACCGCTCAAGGCTGGATGCACATCAAAATTCAGGCCGCTTTCTTGGGCCAGCGCAAACAGGACCTCCTGTACGGGTGCTTCGCGGACGACCAGATTGATCAAGACGGTGGGTATAGCAGACTTGAGCGCGGGGGGCTTGATGGCTGGGGTAGAAACAATGTCTGCCGTATCAATTTCCGGGAAGCTAGCCGAACCGTTGTCGGCCTGAGGGGTTGAAGGGGTTGAGGGTAAATGCAACTGCGCATGCGTAGCGCTGCCCGGGGGCTGGCTTTTACAGGCAGCGAGTCCAATCACCAACCACAGGATGAGCGCAATACGCATCAACCCCCTCCAAATGATTATTGACATTTTTTAACATATATTAAATATAAGCAATGTTAACTGTCAATCCATCCGGCGCAATCTGGTCAACCAGTGCGAGAGAGGGTGTTTAAAAAAGCTCGATTTCGCCGCTAATGATGCTGTAGTTGAGTAAGCCTTGCTCAACCAGGGATTCGTAGCAGCAGACCTGGTCTCTGCCATGCTCTTTGGCATAATAGAGTGCTTCATCTGCCCGCTCTAGCACAGTGTTCGGCAGCAAATGCGGTGACATTTTGGAATAACCGATACTGATGGTAACTCGCCCGACTTGCGGGAAACGATATTCAGCAAGGGCTTGCTGGAAGCGCTCTAGCAGCATGACGATGTCATCTTTATCAGCACATGAAAATACGCCCACAAATTCTTCACCACCAAAGCGGAACAGCAAATCGCCATCACGAAAGGTTTCCTGCATGAGGCGGGATAAAAGCAGTAACACTTCATCACCAATCAAATGACCATAGCTGTCATTGATCTTTTTAAAGAAATCGATATCAAAAATCACCAGATAATGGTGTAACGGAAACCGGAATTCTGGCTTGTAGTCATTGAGCAAAATCTTGCTCACACACTTATCAAAGGTTTTGCGGTTAAGCAACCCAGTCAGTGCATCCCGCTCGTTTTCAATAATCAAGCCGGCATAGTGATTAAATACCTGCAAACAGTGTTCGACCAGCGCGATCGCTTCTGCGGTTAACTGCGCATGCTGAATCAACAGTATGGCATTTTTATGGGCAACACTTTGTTTGAGCGGAAAAATGTGCAACTTGCCCGCTGCAGTGTCCAGGCAAACAGATTGCCGAGTTTCCTGATCCAGGTAATTTAAAAGCAACGCATAAACATCGCTAGGCCACGCTTCAAAAGCAGGATCCATCTCATCTTGAGAGTCCATCACCGAGACCAACTGCCGACGCGACAATACCTGCATCCGGATCGGCTTTTCCTCGGCAGCAAAAATACACATCCAGTGCTGCATCAACGAAAGCAGCGCTGGATCCAATGCAAGGCTCTCCCTGACCTGTGTCAGGCCGATCAGGCTTTGCATAAATTTTTTCAAATTTAAATGACTAGGCATGTGTTCGACAGATGTTGTTTCGAACACTTTAACAAAGGGAAGAATGATTCTTAATTAGGAAAAGAACCGATTTGTAGGACTAAATTGTGAGGTTGAAGCAGAAAAGTGAAAATGGGGTGGCTAATCGGGCTCGAACCGACGACAACCGGAATCACAATCCGGGGCTCTACCAACTGAGCTATAGCCACCACTGAGAGAAATTGGCTGAAATTTTGGCCTGCCCGACAGGAATCGAACCTGTAACCCCCAGCTTAGAAGGCTGGTGCTCTATCCAGTTGAGCTACGAGCAGATAAAGTAGTTACATGCCGATCAGGCAATCCAGAGAAAACTGGTCGGCGTGGAGAGATTCGAACTCCCGACATCCTGCTCCCAAAGCAGGCGCGCTACCAGACTACGCTACACGCCGAAAGCAGAAATATAACCGATTTCACGAATTTGTGTCAATCTCGATGTGATAAAATTATCTTTTTTACGACAAATTTTTTGCTCATGAGCGCTCAGATTATTGATGGCAAGCAAATTGCGAATCAACTATTAGAAGAAATCAAATCCAAAATCGACCAACGGCTAGTTGATGGCAAACGTGCTCCTTGCCTGGCCGTTGTCCTGGTCGGTGATGATCCGGCTTCGGCCATTTATGTGCGCAACAAGCGTCTGGCTTGCGAAAAAGTAGGGATCGTCTCAATTGCGCATAACCTGCCAGCCAACACCACGCAAGAGGCCTTATTCGCGCTCATTCAAACACTGAATGCCGACCCTGACACTGACGGCATTCTGGTGCAATCCCCGCTCCCCCATCATATTGATGAGTCTGCCATTCTGGCGCTGATAGATCCGGGCAAAGATGTGGATGGGTTTCACCCCTACAATATAGGCCGCCTGGCGGTACGCCAGCCCTTATTACGTTCCTGCACGCCTTACGGTGTCATCAAGATGCTGCAAGCCAGCGGGATCGCGATCAAGGGGCTGGACGCCGTTGTCGTTGGCGTATCTAACCACGTTGGGCGCCCCATGGGCCTGGAGCTTCTGTTGGCCGGGTGCACCGTCACCAGCTGTCACCGGCACACCAAAGACTTACAAAGCCATATTAGTCGTGCCGATCTCATTGTATCCGCGGTGGGCAAGCCTGGCTTGGTCAAGGGTGAGTGGATTAAACCTGGCGCTATTGTGGTCGATATTGGGATTAATCGCCTGCCTGATGGCAAGATCACCGGCGACGTTGACTTTGCGATTGCCAGCCAGCGTGCCAGCCATATTACGCCGGTGCCTGGTGGCGTCGGCCCAATGACTGTAGCCACGCTGATGGAAAATACCTTGAAGGCGCTGGAACTCAGTGAGCAAGCTTAAGCCGAAGCAGTCTTGCCCTTGCGAATAGGCTTTGCAGGGGTTTGAAACTGGTGTAAACTCGCGCGATTGTTGATTGACGTAATGCAATAAACCATGCCGCTACAGGCATTCACTATTCGAAGTTTCGTTCGTTGGAACCATCATGGCAGATACCGTTAACAAATCCTTTACCCCTTACCAGCCCGCCGCCGGTGAGGAATACATGAATAAAAAGCAGCAGGATCACTTCCGCAAAATCCTGAATGACTGGAAAGCAGAATTGAGTCACGATATTGATCGTACCGTGCATACCATGCAGGACGAAGTGACCAGCTTTGCTGACCCGAATGACCGTGCCAGCCAGGAATCTGACATGGCGCTAGAACTGCGCAACCGTGACCGTGAGCGCAAACTGATCAAGAAAATCGACGAAACCTTGCGTAACATTGACAGCGGTGACTACGGCTACTGCGAAGGCTGCGGGATCGAAATTGGCCTCAAGCGCCTGGAAGCACGCCCAACCGCCACCTTGTGCATAGACTGCAAAACGCTGGATGAAATGCGCGAGAAACAAGTCGCCAAATAAGGCTAAAGCTATCAAGCAATAAAAAAGCTGCCTAAGGGCAGCTTTTTTATTGCACTTGTTTTATTGCATCGCAATGCATCCACGCACTACCAGTGCTCCTCAACCGCAAACAAGCGTTTGTGCTCACGGATGGCATAACGGTCAGTCATGCCGGCAATGTAATCAGCCACCGCCCGCGCCTGATCCTGCTTGGCTGCCAATTGGTGCTCGTCAGGCATCAAGGCCGGATTATCCATAAAGGTCTTAAATAACTCTTCAATAATCCGCCTGGCCTTGGCACTCATGCGATTTACCCGGTAGTGCTGATAGAGGTGCTTGCGCAAAAACTGTTTTAATTCGTGATTCTTTTGCACGACCGGCTGGCTAAAGCCGACTAGGTAGGCGGGTGCTTTGCGCACATCGTCTACGCTGCCCGGATTCAACTGCGCAATCGCTTGCTGGCTATGCTGACATAAATCAACCACCAGCACATTGATCATGCGGCGGATGGTTTCATGGATGAGCCGTTTTTCCTCAATCTCGCCATATTGCTTTTTAACCTCATGCATATTTTCGGCAAATAGCTGGATATTGGATAGCTGTTGGATGGTGATGAGGCCGGAACGTAAGCCGTCATCCACGTCATGATTGTTATAGGCAATTTCGTCAGCAAAGTTGGTGACTTGGGCCTCAAGGCTGGGCGACTCACCGCGCAAGAAACGTTCACCGACATCGCCTAGAAGTTGCGCATTTTTGCGCGAGCAATGTTTGAGGATACCTTCACGGACTTCGAAAGTGAGGTTTAAGCCATCAAAACTGGCATAGCGGTTTTCCAGCAGATCGACCACGCGCAAGGACTGCAGGTTGTGCTCAAAACCGCCATAGTCTTTCATGCAATGATTGAGCGCATCTTGTCCGGCATGGCCAAACGGGGTGTGCCCAAGATCATGCGCCAGCGCGATAGCCTCGGCCAAATCTTCGTGCAAGCCCAAGGTGCGCGCGATACCGCGTGTCAGTTGCGCGACCTCGATACTATGCGTCAGACGCGTGCGAAACAGGTCACCTTCATGGTTTACAAATACCTGCGTTTTGTATTCGAGCCGCCTAAAGGCTGTGGAATGAATAATCCGGTCGCGGTCACGCTGAAAAACATTGCGCAACGGTGACTCCTGCTCGCCGACCTTGCGGCCACGAGACTGTTCTGGATGGGCAGCAAAAACGGCGAGTGTCATCATGGGCTTTCTGAATCAGGCCGCCAGCGACAGCGTCTGTTTAAGTTTATCTGCATCGTAATCAGCCGTGATCACGGCTTTGCCTATCGCCTGTTGCAGAATCAGGCGAATGCGGCCATCGGCCACTTTCTTGTCCAGTTGCATCAAACGCAAATACTCATCCGCGCCTAAATCAGGGGCAGTCACCGGCAGGCTGGCGGCTTGCATGATGGTTTTGATACGCGCGACTTGTGCCGCATCCAGCCAACCCATGCGTTGCGATAAGTCAGCCGCCATCACGGTACCCGCCGCCACTGCCTCGCCATGCAGCCAGACACCGTAACCCATGGCGTTTTCGATGGCATGACCAAACGTATGGCCCAGATTGAGCAAGGCACGCTCGCCTTGCTCATGCTCATCCGCAGCCACCACTTCGGCCTTGTTCTGACATGAACGGTAAATAGCATAGCTGGCTACGGCATGATCCAGCGCCATCAGGGCGGGCATATTGGTTTCCAGCCAATTAAAAAAATCAGCATCCCGAATCAGCCCGTACTTGATGACCTCAGCCACGCCGGCAGACAACTCGCGTTGCGGCAAGGTTCTCAAGGTATCAATATCCGCCAGTACCAGCTTGGGCTGATAAAACGCACCTATCATGTTTTTACCGAGCGGATGGTTGATGCCGGTTTTACCACCGACACTGGAGTCCACCTGTGAGAGCAGAGTCGTAGGCACCTGAATAAAAGGCACGCCCCGCAAATAGGTTGCCGCAGCATAGCCGGTCAAATCGCCAATCACCCCTCCACCCAACGCAATCAGCGTGGTATTCCGCTCGCAGCGGTGTTGCAACAGATGATCATAAATCGTTTGCAAGGTCTCATTATTTTTATAGGCCTCGCCATCCGGCAAAATGATTTCAATCACACTCACGCCTGCCTCTCGCAGCGGTTGGGCAATGCTCTGCATATACAAAGGCGCGACCGTTGTATTGCTGACAATCGCCACCTGCTTACGCTTGAGGTGGGGCAAAATCAGGTCTGCCTGATGTAACAGGCCATTCCCAATATGGATAGGATAGCTACGGTCAGCCAGGCTGACGGTTAAGGTTTGCATGACGGCTCCAACGCTTTCAGGGCGCTCTCAATTTTTTGGATAATCACTGCGACTGGCTGATGACCGGTATCGACGATCAGGTGTGCAGTCTCGGTATAGAGTGGATTGCGGGCATGGAACAATTGTTCCAGCTTGGCTTTGACATCGACATTCTGTAGCAGCGGTCGGTTTTTATCATTGCGCGTGCGTAAATACAGCTCATTCACATTTGCACGCAAATAAATCACATAGCCATATTTTTTGAGAATTTCGCGGTTTTCCGGGGCGATGATGGCACCACCGCCGGTGGCCAGCACGATATTTTCCTGCTGCGCAAACTCCTCTAGCGTGGCGGTCTCGCGCTTGCGGAAGCCAGCTTCGCCTTCCAGCTCGAAGATGGTCGGGATTTTAACGCCCGTGCGCTGCTCAATGACATGATCCGTGTCGTAGAAGGTCTTGCCCAGACTTTTGGCAATCAATTTGCCAACTGTGGTCTTGCCTGCCCCCATCAACCCGATCAAAAAAATGTTATTTGGTATTTGCGTACCCATAAAAATGCCCAACTGTTCAGTTGGGCATTTTAAGGCAAAGCCTGTCTGCTGTCAGTAATCGTTCAGCAAGCCATGCAATGATCAGTTCAAGGCCAGCGTCTCGTCCATGACTTTAGGCGTGATAAAGATCAGCAACTCCGTTTTATCTTCCTGTCTGGTATTGCGCTTGAAGGCATACCCCACCACAGGCAAGTCACCAAAAAATGGCACCTTGTCCGTAGATTTACGCGACACTTGCTCATAAATCCCACCTAATACCACGGTCTCACCGTTACCCACCAGCACTTGCGTTTGCACGTTTTGCGTGTTGATCGCGACACCGCCTGGGGTATCCTCACCCTTACTATCCTTGCGCACATCGAGATCCATAATAATTTTCTGGTCTGGTGTAATTTGTGGCGTCACCTCCAGGCTCAACTCGGCCTTTTTAAAGCTGACGGCTGTCGCCCCACTGCTGGTCGCAGTTTGGTATGGAATCTCCACGCCTTGTGCAATACGGGCTTTTTGCTGATTGGCTGTGGTTACGCGCGGACTTGAAATCACTTTGCCGCGTGCGTCGGCTTCCAGTGCAGACAATTCCAGATTCAGCAGCAAGTTAGCCGAGAGCTTGAGCAAACTGAGCGCGATGCCGCCATAAGCATTGGTGACCGGCAAATTGGACATGAGATCAGGCTGACCATTGGAGCTAATAATATAGTTGCCTATCGTGGCACTTTGCACCGTGCCTCCTTGAGCACCCAAGGTATAGGTCCCGTTACTACCCGCCGTCGTCGGTGCCGTGAATGCGGTTGCCTTGTTCCCCAAGCCTCCGCCGATAGAAAGATTGGTATTGCTACCCGGTGTACCGGTTTGTGAAATACCAAACCGTGCGCCCAACGCTTTGGAGAAGGTGTTTGAGGCAATCACCATGCGTGACTCAATCATCACCTGCTTCACAGGCACATCCACCTTATTAATAATGGCTTGCACCTCATCCAGTTTTCTCGGCGTGTCCTGCACAAATATCGTGTTTGTCCTGGCATCAAAGGTCACACTGCCACGTTGAGACAAGATACGGTTCATCCGTCCGCCTGAAGAGCCGCCAGCACCACCACTCATAGACAAGCTGGCACCACCACTGCTTCCGGTGGTGCCCGTACCACCCCCCAGCAGCATATTTCTGAAATCCATGGCTTTCTGATATTTGAGCGAAAAGACTTCTGTACGTAATGCTTCCAGAGTCTCGCGCTCGGCTTCTGCGGTCAGCTGTGCCTTCTCTTTCGCGGCAAACTCCTCGGCCGGCGCAATCGAGATCACGCTGCCATTGACGCGCATGTCCAACCCTTTGCTTTTCATGATCACATCCAGCGCCTGATCCCAGGGCACATCTTTCAGACCAATGGTCACGCTGCCCGAAACCGCATCGCTGACCACAATATTTTTACCGGTGAAGTCAGCGATCACTTTCAACACATCCCTCACATCAACGCGCTGGAAGTTAAGCGATAACTTCTCCCCGGCATAGCCCTGCTTGGAGCCTTGAATCAGCTTGTTCGGGTCTTTTGCCAACGGACGGATATCCACCACCAACCGTTTATCGGTCTGATAAGCCGATTGCTCCCAATCGCCTTGCGGTTCAATCACGATTTGCGCTTGATGCGCGTGACGTAATGCATCCACATACAACACGGGGGTATTAAAGTTAATCACATTTAAACGGCGTTGCAGCGCTTCGGGTAACTCGGTATCGGCGAAGTCAATCACCACGGTTTTACCGGCATTACGCACATTCACGCCCACCCGGCTATCCGACAAATCAACCAGTATCCGGCCTTCACCATTTCTGCCACGCACAAAATCAATGTGCTCAATTTTATGTGCTGCACCCGACGCTTGCTCCGAAAAGCGTTTCGCTGCAGCCGCAGCGACTGGCACCTCCTGAGCCTCCTGAATCAACCCGACCATCAGGGATGCACCCTGTAATTGCAATTGGTGCTGTACAGATTTGGTTAAATTCAACACCACACGACTACGGTCATTGCTTTGCGCGATCTGTACCGATTTCAATACCCCCTGATTGATCGGGATCACATTTTTCCCTGTCGCATTGATGGCATTCGGCAGATCAAAAACCACTCTGGGCGGATTACTTAAGGTGAAGCTAACAGGCGCGCTTGCCAATGGTTGCGACAACTGCAACTGCACATTCAGCTTGGCTCCGGGTTGCAAGGTAGCTTCAACGGCCTGCAGCTGGGTTTTTCCGTCTGTTGGTTCTGCTGCCACAAAACCAATCTGGGCAGCCATGGCGATCAGCAATGCCAATCGGACAATATGATTAGGAAATATTTTCATCATTGATGTTCCTGCAGTTCCAACGTTGTCATTTGCTCAGACCATTCACCGCTAACCGGGTCTTGAATCGTCTCTTTTACCTTCAGTTCATATTTCAGGCTTTGCCGGTTCTCACCCAAAGCCGTGACCACACCAAACCGCTCTCCCAAATGAGACCCCGGCCTGACCTGGTAAATAAGGTTATCCGGCGTTTGGATGGTGGCAAACATAATACTTTTCTTGCTCATCACGCCGACAAACTTCAGACTTTCGAGCGGATAGGCTTCCAGCGGCTCTTTAGGCCGTTTCAAGTCAGGCTGATTCGTGTTGTGTACCGCGGCCTTGCGGGGCACAAACGGATCATGCAACACACCGTCTGCGTTATATTGTTTGGGCGCAAACCCTTGTACCTGTGGCAATGCTTCTATCGGCGCCACCATGGTCTGGTTTGCTTCATTCATAAACTGGGTGAGATCATCATCCTGCTTACTACCGCATGCGGTCAGCAGGAGCGCCAATCCAACCGGGATCCATTGCAGATTGATCGTCATTTTTTAGCCGCCTTGCTTTCCAGTGCCTTACGCGCCGCCACTTCCTCGGCATCGAGATAGCGATATGTTTTGGCAACGGCCTCCATCACCAGCATGTCTTTATGCGGCTGTTTGTCATCTTTGCCTGCAGGCTGAATATGCAAGTTATGCAAGGTCACGATGCGTGACAGCTTGGCGACCTCTGTCACAAAGGCGCCCAGATCATGGTAATGCCCCAACACCTTGATATTGATGGGCTTCTCGGCATAAAACTCGGCAAATATTTCAGGCAAAGGCACAAAGCCTTCAAATGAAAGTCCCTGGCTTAATCCAGCCTGATTGATATCGGTCAGCAAGCCATCCATTTCGGATTTATCCGGCAATTGTTTCAACAGCGTGCCAAAGGTATGCTGAATCTCGACCACCTGTTGCTCATAGGCACTCATTCTCAAGGCCTGGACTTTCTTGGCCAGGTATTCATCACGCAGCCCCTGCTCTTTTTCCTTTTCTGCTTTTAATTCCTTGAGATTAGGATTGAGCAGAAACAAGTAGCCAAGTAACAGCAAGGCAGCAGCCAGTATTGCCAGCAAGGCCGCCTTCATTGGCACCGGCAAGTTACCGGCATTTTTTAAATCAATATTGTTAAAGTCAGACAATTGCATACGAGGTCATCCTTTAGCCGGCACCGGGGTTTGCTTGTCCGCCGTAGGGGGAGCATCCCGCTTCAAGGTCACGCGCAAGACAAACTCATACTCCTTGATTGCTTGTGCGTTGGTGATGGCTTTGATTTCAACCAGGTTAGGGCTGTGCATAATAGTTGAGCTAGCCAGGTTATGCACCAGCGTCGCCACTCGGGCATTGGTATCGGCCACACCTTTGAGCTCAATTTCATCCTCAAGCTGTTTTACGCTCTTGAGATAGACACCTTCGGGTTGTTGTCTGGCCAATTCATCCAAAATGAGCACCGCCTGGTTACGGTCACTTTGCAAGCCCTCAACAATCTGCTTGCGCTCCAAAACATGCTTGATCTGGTCCTTCAGTTTGCCAATATTGGCAATTTCGGTATCCAGCCTTGCCATTTCGTCTTGCAGCCGCTGATTCCGTGCTTGCTGTGCCTGGATTTTGCTGTGGATATAGCTCCAGCTCACAAATAAAATGGCTGCGGCCGCGACGGCCACCAATGCCGCCATCAAGCCAAACTCACGTTGACGCTCGGCACGCCGGATCTGACGATGCGGCAGCAAATTGACTTTAATCATGCATCCACCCCGCGTAACGCTAGACCACAGGCAATCATGAGTGCTGGGGCATCTGTCTCAAGCTGGGAAGGTTTAATCTTGCTGGCCAGCGCCATGCCCTGAAAAGCATTCGCCACCAAGCTATGCACGCCGGTTTTTTCTTCAATAAGTGCCGCCAAGCCATCGGTTGCCGCCACGCCACCGGCCAACAACAGATGATCAACTTTGTTGTATTGGGTGGAGTTAGTGAAAAATGAAACGGCTCTGGCAGCCTCGGCCGCCAGATTTTGTAAAAACGGCTGCAACACTTCCTGCGCATAAGAAGCTGGCAATCCGCCTTGACGCTTGGCGATTTCGCTTTCTTCAGGCGACAAGCCAAACCGGCGCTGAATCTCTTGCGACAAGGTCGCCCCACCAAAGGCTTGCTCTCGTGCATAGACGGAGTGTGTGCCTACCATCACATTGATATGGGTAACAAAGGCACCGATATCCAGAATCATGGTCACAGTTTTTTTACTGTGATCAGGCAAATGTCTCAAAATCTGACGGTAAGCCGTTTCTGTCGCATAGGCCTCAACATCCATGATCTGCACCTTGAGCCCGGCTTCTTCAGCCACGGCCACCCGGTCATCGATTTTTTCTTTCTTGGCCGCCACAATCAGCACCTCCACTTCATCGGTGCTTTTCCCCATCGGGCCCAAGATCTGAAAGTCCAAATTCATTTCGTCGAGCGGGAACGGGATGTACTGATTTGCCTCAGACTCGACTTGCAGCTCCATGTCTTCTTCGCGCAATCCGGCAGGCATAATCACGCGCTTGGAAATCACCGCCGCAGTTGGCAAGGCCAAGACTACCTGACGTGCACGCGAACCCAGCAATCGCCAGGCGGCACGCATGCTCTCAGCCACCTGGGTGAGATCATTGATATTGCCGTCACTGATTGCGCCTTTAGGCAACGTGACATTGGCATAGCCATCCAGCCGGAATTGCTGCTTGCCAATGGCACTGAGCTCCACCATCTTGACGGCGGTTGCACTGACATCCACACCAATAAAACTGGTTTTTTTGCGCTGTAAAAAGCCCAGACTCAACGGTATTGCCCTTCATAAATAGTTACATGCCCGACTTGCTATGCATCATCCATGCCAACTCATGCATTCGAGTGGGTAAACAATGGCTTACATGTATTTTTGCGAGTCAGGGAAATCCTGATTATTTGCATGATTCCATAATTAACTGCCTATGAATCAGCAAAAAAAGATTACAATTCATAGGTAATTCTCTCGATGGCAGCAAGACGCATGAATTCAAGAACCTGGTTGCAGTCCCTTCTTTTCCTCTTCATTACTGGCAGTTTGATCGTCGCAGCCTTGCTGGTATTGATGATCAGCATCCTCTATCCTTCCCTGCCTTCGATTGATGCACTGACGGATTACCATCCCAAATTGCCCCTGCGGGTCTATGACGCCGATGGCGGCTTGATGGCTGAATTTGGTCAGGAACGCCGCGCATTCGTACCGATTGAACAAACGCCCAAAGTCATGAAAGACGCCATTCTGGCGATTGAAGACCGTCGCTTTTACCAGCACAACGGCATTGATACCACAGGCATTTTGCGGGCGATTCGTAACAACCTGACCGGACGCGGGCACGAAGGCGCCAGCACCATCACCATGCAGGTGGCTAAAAACTTTTTCAGCAATCCAGATACGCCACGCAATCTATGGACCAAGATTAAAGAGGCCTTGCTGGCGATCAAAATTGAACATGCCATTAGCAAAGACAAGATTCTGGAGCTCTATCTCAACCAGATTTACCTCGGTGAGCGCGCCTATGGTTTTGCGACCGCCGCCAAAACCTACTATGACAAAGACTTGAAACAACTGAACCTGGCCGAAGCCGCGTTACTGGCAGGCTTGCCCAAAGCGCCGAGCAAATACGATCCCTACATTCATCCTGACTACGCCATCAACCGTCAGCACGAAGTACTCCGCGACATGCACCGCTATGGCATGATCTCTGATCAAGCCTATCAAGAAGCATTAAAGGCACCGCTTAAATTCCAGTCATCCAGACGCCAAATCCAGGCACTGGGCGGGGAATACGTGGCCGAGATCGTCAGGGCAAGCTTGTATAAACGCTATGGTGAAAAGGCTTATACCAGCGGTTTGCGTGTTTATACCACCATCAATAGCAAACACCAGGCTGCTGCCAATACGGCCATGATTCAAGGCATCATCAATTTTGAGTTGCGGCACGGGTTCCGTGGCGCAGAGCAAGTGTTGCCATTACCGGCAACACTCAGGGCGTCGGAAGCCGCTGATTTATTGCGTGATTTTGTCACTTACAACCAATTTGTGCCCGCCTTGGTCACCAAGGTGGAACCCAACCTGCTCACTTTGGTCACCAAGCGCGGCCAGGTGCTCAAGCTGCAGGACAAATCATTGCTGCTGGTCAAAAACCATATGCCGCCCGCCAAACCCACCCCCTTGTCACTCAAGCCGGGTGCGGTCATTCGCGTATATCAAAACGGTGAAGAATGGTCGGTAGTACAACTGCCAGAAGTGGAAAGTGGCTTTATGGCACTCAATCCTGAAACCGGACAGGTACAAGCGCTGATCGGTGGCTTCAGTTTCCAGCGCAACAAATATAACCATGTCACCCAGGGTCGCCGTCAACCCGGCTCCAGCTTTAAACCATTTATTTATTCTGCCGCGCTTGAAAAAGGCTATTCCCCTGCCAGTGTGTTTGAAGACGCACCGATCAGTTTCACCTCCACCGAGACAGGCAGCAACAGTAGCTGGGAGCCGCGCAACTACGATGAAAAATATGCTGGCCCGATGCGTTTGCGTGAAGCACTGGCGCAATCCAAAAACACCATTTCAATCCGGCTTATGAATGCGATTGGCGCGCGTTATGCCCAAAACTACCTGCGCAAATTTGGCTTTGACCCCAAGGATCACCCGGCCTATTTGTCTACCGCCTTGGGCGCGGGCTCAACCACGGTCTGGCAGCTGACGGCCGCGTATGCCACCTTTGCCAATAGTGGCTATCAGGTGCATCCTTACCTGATCGAAAAGATCACGGACAGCCGCGGCAAGGTGATTCAGGCCGTGCAACCAGGCAAACATGTCTCCGCCGAGCGGGTGATTGACCAGCGCAACGCTTTCATCATTACCACCATGCTACAAGACGTGGTGAGAGATGGGACTGCGCGCGCAGCACTGTCATTGCGCCGCCCCGACATTGCCGGTAAAACTGGCACCACCAACGACCAGTTTGATGCCTGGTTTGCTGGCTACCACCCAAAAGAGGTGGCAGTCGCGTGGGTGGGTTATGACAACCCGCACAACCTGGGCCGAGGCGAAACCGGTGGCCGCGCAGCTTTACCTATCTGGATACGCTATATGCAGCAAACCCTGTCAGGTCAGCCGATTTATCAATACAAAGTGCCTGAGGGCGTCTTGCAATTGAAAGTAGATGCTTACACCGGAGCGCAGATCAGCGAAGACGATGCGGGCATTTATGAGTATTTTTATGAAGAGCACTTGCCACAATCCAAACCCGAAACACTGCCTGGCTTGTTTGACCCGGAGGGTGAACATGCGCCCGAAGAGGAAGAGCCCTCCTTTTTGGAGCGCCTGATCGGCGAACACAGTGGCAACAATGAGGATAGAAAACTGCCAGCCAATCCGGCAGCCAAGCTGCTGAGCCCGAATTAGCAATCAATCTACGAAAAGCCTAAAGTATGTTTGATGATTTTACGAGTGACTTGAGGCAAGAAATTGCCCAATCTGCCGCGCGCCTGATGTTTGAAGAAGGCATCAGTGACTATGCGCGCGCCAAACGCAAAGCCATCAAAGCCATGGGCATCACGCAAGATGCGCCCTTGCCGACCAACGGCGAAATTGATGCGGCCTTGCGTGAATATCACGCGCTTTACGCAGATGAAAGCGATGCCGCTCACCTGCTGGAACTGCGGCAGGCCGCGCTGCATACCATGCGGCTATTGCAGAAATTCCAGCCCTACCTGACCGGCGCCGTCATGGAAGGTACCGCCGGGCCCCATGCCGATACCGAAATCCATGTCTTTGCCGAGAGCGCCAAAGAACTGGAAATCTACCTGCTCAACCAGAATATCCCCTACCACCTCGACGAACAGCACTACCGCATGTCAGACCGTCCGAGCAAACAAAAGCACGAACTGCTACGCAAACGGGTGCCGGTGGTACTGGTAGAAACCCGGTACGGTACGCAACGCATCAGTATTTTTGAAGCCGACGACCTGCGTACTGCCCCGCGTAAACACGGGGAAAAGGCGGGAATCCACCGGATGACGCTTGCGCAGGTGGAAGCGCTGCTTAAACCAGTCCTGACCGAGTAATCGGATTGCCGCAGCTCGACAGCGCGTGACATCCCTCATTTAACAACTCAACCTGTTTGCAGAGATTCCCGTGCTCTTGCCTGAGTAATGCCTTCAAGTGCTGCTCTCTTCACCTCAACTGCATATTGAACGTATCGTCTACTAGGGGCATTCATCGACAGCGGACTTCTGGGATGACCAACCACAAGCTGCGTATGTGTGAGGCTTGCAAGGGGAAGCAGAACTGGCATTTGAAGAAGGCATCCTCAGCCTGAAAGCCGTAGATTGTTTAATATCGCCGCTAAACACCGGTTGAAATGGACCTAGCCAAACAGAGACCCTCTGACTAGCCGTGTTTTATGAAGGATAAGCGTTACTGGCCAGGTTGTTAGGCAGCATAGAAAATCGTTGGGTAGGGAGGCATGCCTGCACAGTAAACAATGCGTGTTTTCTTCTGATAGCCAATCCCATCGCAACAAGAATCTAAAGTGTGCGATCACTTTGATGCTTGTCCTCAGAGAATCCTGAGAAAAACCTGAATAAACGTCTGAGTTTTTCCGATCCAGGCATCCGCACCGCTTCTTAAATCACTCAGCGCGCAGATTTGATCAAGTAGCCTCATCTGCCGTGCACCTCGTCCTGGGCCACCTTACTGCATGCTAATCTGCGTATACCCCAACACCGTTCCGGTGGCAAAGGTCAGGTCTATCAGGGCAATCTGATAGTCATTAATGGCGCGAATTTCCTTGATTTGCGCCTCGCCTAGCCGGGTCAGTGTTTCCAGCACTTCGGTCATGGTACGCAAGCCTTCATTAAACTGCTTGAGTTCGGCTTCGTAGTTATAGCCGGCGATCATCACCTGCTGGCGTGCCGCGAGGATGCGCTGCCAGTTTTGCTCAAGCTTATCCAGGGCGTCGTGAATTTCGCGTTTGACGGTCAGCGCTTGCAGCGTTTTGTTAGTCATGCGCTGCATACGCTGGGCAATGGCTTTATCCAGCTTGGCTTTGCGCGCTTCATTGCTCACTGGCATTTCAAACTTCAGGCCCACGGACCAGTCATTGTATTGACCATTCAGCAAGTCCTGACCGATATTACCTGCCCGGTTGGCAGAACTGGACAGGGCGCCGTATTGGTAATCCAGCGTAAACATCGGCAGGGTCTGATTTTGCAGATAATCAATTTGTAATTGATCTGCGCTCAGTTTGAGCTCCTGATCGAGTAGCTCGATGCGGCTATCCAACGCATCTTTGAGCAGTTTTTCACGGTCAAACTCAAACTTTACCAGATTGGGCGTGGTAGAAGGTACCCACGGCAAACTAGTCATGCCTTGCTCCGGCAGTTCGTTGAGCAGGAACTGTAACTGGCGCTGGGCCAGCTTGAGGTTGGTTTCGGCAATAATCAGCGCTTCCATGCGATCCGCGACACCAATTTCAGCACGGTTGACTTCAATCGCGGCGGTGAGACCCTCCTGCACGCGGCGTTTGACCATGGCCAGATTTTGGCTGGCATATTCGTACTGGTTGCGGCGCACATCCAGGGCCGCCCAAGCCTCGTATAAATCCCAGTAGGCTTTATCCACCATGGTGACTATGCGGATGCTTTGCAACCGCGTTCTGAGCTGGGCGCTATCCTGATCAAGTGCTGCAATGCGGATACTGGCCTCGTTCACCTGTCGCCCGGCATTACGCAACAACGGCTGGCTGAAAGAGAAGCGCAATGCACTGCGGTATTGGTCACTGGGCAGACTGCCCTTGCTCTGGTAGTTTTCCAGTGGCGCACTCAGGGTAACGCTACCACCCGTTCTTAACGGCACTTTGATGCCCGTTTCCAACTCCCAAAACTCCTTGTTTTGGGCTGCCGGATTCAGTTTGACCAGCTCGCTATCCAGCGCAGGATTATCCGACTTGAAAATCACTTTGTCGCCCGCCATCGCAGGCAAGTCTTTCTGGCCATATTTGGCGTAGGCAAAAATGACCTGGTCAAACTTGGCCTGCTCTTCACGCAACGATTGCGCGGCAATGGTCGGGTCGATTTTGGCCACTTGCAAATTAAGATTATTTTGCAACGCCTTCTGCCGCACATCCGCAATACTCAGTTGCGGCCCTTGCTTGGGCGCATTGCTGAGCATATTTGCAGTTTCTGGCGAGTCAAACGGTTGCAGCGCACTTTTCAGGTCTATCACTACCGACTTATTGCGTTGTTGCTGCTGCTGTTTGACCGCATCATGCAGCGGCACACCCTTGCCCTTGGCATATGGCTCCAGGCCGCGGCCTTCTGTGTTCTGCAATCGCTGGCGCGCCCGGCTGTCACTCAATGACTCATCCGCACCGACAACTGTGGCCAATAGCATACTGGCCAGACCAAACAGCCTGGTCAAAACCGGTATTTGCACACCACGCTTCATTTGCTTACCCCAACGCCAGCCGGTAGATTGAGTGGTGTCGGCTCATGCGGGATTCTGGGCGGGAAGCCATTGAGCAGGCGCCACAATTCATAGCCTATCGTCACTTTCTCCAACAATACCCAACCCTTGGCACTGATACCCTGACGCAAAAAGCGGGCTTCTGGCCATTGCGGCGTGCCTTCTTTATGGATCACCATGATACGGAAATGCCCGGTGCCATTGTCAGTCGGGTCGACGAAAGCAATTTTTCCCTCAAAAGTGCCCACACCGACTTGGGCCCAGCCAGGCACCTGAATCGCAGGCCACCCCTCAAATTCGAGACGCACAACACTGTCGCGAGTAATCAGTGGCGCATCGCGGCCATCAACCCATAACTCCACGGCACGCTGAGAGGTATGTGGCACAATAATCAGCAAGGGATCACCTTGCTTGATTATCTGGGATTGTGAATTGACCGGTAAACGGAAAATCGTGCCATCGCGGGGCGCGATGATTTTCTGCATGTTTTGCCGCGCCAGTGAAATCTCGGAGCTGTGCAGGCTGTTTTCAGCATCTGAGACCTCGCCTTTGATTTTGTTGATATTGGCCGTCACCGAATCCAGATATGCTTGCGTATCGGCACGCACCTGACGGATTTCTGCCTGTGCCGACTGCGCCTCGGCCATAGCCGATTGCAGTTGAGCCTGCACGCTATTCAAGTTACGGCTGGCAATCGTATGGTCACGCTCAGCCACCTCGGTGTCTCGCTTGGAAACCAGGCCATCGCCCAGTAGGCGTTGCATACGCTTGACCTGCATCGTGGCAGCATCCAGCGTCGCTTGAGCAGAGTTCACCGCTTCACGCGCACTGAGAATTTTTTGGTTAGCGACATCCAACTTGTATTGGGCGGCGGTGATTTTGGCATCGCGGCCGGCGGCCAGGTTGTCACGCTGCACCGAGTAAGCTGATAACTCGCTTTGCTTGGAAGCGAGTTTGTCCTCCAGGTTATCGCGCTGCGCTTGCAGGCGCTGCCTGAAGTTAGGATCAGTATCGCTAATTTCCAGCAATACATCGCCTTGCTTCACTTGCGAGCCTTCTTGCACATACCAGTGCTGGATGAGCCCGCTCACGGGGGCATCGACGGTTTGCACCCGCTCGGAGGGAGAGTAGGCCGTGACCTTGCCCAGCGCGGTCACGTTTTGTTGCCATGGCAGAGGCAAAAAAGCAAGGGGCAGCACAACAAGCAGCCAGGCCATCCGTTTGATCCAAACCCTTAAATGCTCAGGGGTTTGTACGCTTTGTGTCAGCATACTTTCAACCGTATTACTCATGCTGACCTCCTGCCACGTCTGTCGCCGCTTGGCTTTGCAGATGAATGACTTGCTTGCATTGCTGGGCGATATGCTGATATCGCGTGGTGATCAACACCATCCAGTCCTGCTGGTGACGCTTAAGCAACATCAGCACCTGATCCAGCTCATGTTGCGCCAGTTGATCCAGCAGGCCATCAATGATTAATACATCCGGTTGACCCAGCATCGCACGGGCAAGCATTAATCGTTGTAACTGTGTATGCGTCATCGGTGCGCCAAAGTCAGTCAACACCGTTTCTACCCCATTGGGCAGCTTGCTGATTTCTTGCCACAACCCAAGCACTTGCAGTAACTCAATCACCTGATCAAGTGTCACCTCTGGCCGTTGCAACCTCAGATTATCCAGAATAGAGCCATGCTGCCACTCGACTTTGTTCGCCACGCCAATCCGGTCACGCAAATGTGCCAGGTCAAGCTGGCGCACATCAATGTCGTTGTAGCTGACATGTCCTTGCAGCGGCTGCCTCATACCGGTGATCAGCTCCAGCAACGTCGTTTTACCGCTGCCTAAGCCACCGATTAACGCCAGGCTCTCACCACGTTGCAAGTGAAAACTCAGGTTGCTGACCAAAGCGGCTTGATCCGCGTGTTGAAAAGTCAGCTGATGCACCTTTAGGGTAGTGTAGCCTTCCTGACCTGACTGATGCTCCCCAGAGCGCTCTACAGGCAAGGTTTCCAGCACACCAAGTTTATCGACCGCCGCAAGCAGATCATAGAAATACTCCAGCTTGGTCACAAATCGCACAAACGCAGAAAGCACCCCAAAAATAATCAGCTCTGCGGCAACAAACTGGCCCAGATTGATCTGGCCTTTAATCACCAGTGTCCCGCCTAATATCAGCATGCCCGTACCAATCAACGCATAGAGGCCCACCGCGCCTATCAGTTGCATCATGAGTACTTTAAAGTGCTTGGTCCTGACTTGCAGATAGCCTTCTGCAAGCTGCGCGGTATTCGCCGTGTTGCGCTGAGTCGCACCGTAAAACTTTGAGAGCCATTTATTGCGGGCAATGGTTTCCAGCCAGGCCGCCATTTCATATTTGGCTTTAGACTCTTTGATCGATGTCTCTTCGGCCTGTTTACCCAGGCCAAAAATAATCACCCACAACACAATCAGCATGAGGATGACCAAAATGCCAAAATACAGACTATAAAAAAGCAGCACAATGCTGCCGATGATGCCTTGCAACAAGGCGGTCAAGCCAACCGTGAGCAAAGTCGCCATCGATTTCTGCACCGTTTGAATATCAAAATAACGATTCACCAGTTCTACCGGATTGAATTTGTCATACACAGAAATATGAATTTGCCCGGTATTTTGCGCAATCTGTAAGCTATACCGTACAAAAAGCCGTCGTTGAATCATCTCAACCAGAAAACTCTCAATGGCATAAATCGCACCAGACAACGCCAGCAAACAAAACAGGATAAAGCCCACTACGTACAGCGGCTGCAATACGCCGCCCATGGTGACGATATTCACCATCGCCTGCACGGCAACAGGGGTCGCGATACCCAGCACACCATAAGCTGCAGTTAAATAAAACAGCAGCAAAATGTCCTGTTTTTCAAATGAGAGTAATTTGACGACTCTTTGAAAAGGGCTGAGAGATGTTGTATGAATGTTTGCCATAATAAGAATTGTTGTTAACTAGGCCCTGTAAATGGATAACAACCGTTTATATTAGTTCCCAAAAAAAAACGGCTCTAACTAGAGCCGTTTCTTTATACCACACAACGATTACAAGCTGTAAGCACGCTCGCCATGTTCAGTCGTGTCCAGACCTTCGCGCTCATATTCTTCACTCACACGCAGACCGACAACCGCATCTACCACTTTGTAAAGAATGACGCTCACAATACCTGTCCAGATCAAGGTCACGACCACTGCGATGATCTGAGTAGAGACCTGACCACCCATCGTCACACCTTCTGCGTAACCAACACCACCCAAACCTGGTGACATCAATACGCCAGTGCCAACAGCACCCCAGATACCGGCCAAGCCGTGCACACCGAACACATCCAGTGAGTCATCGTAGCCCAGTGCACCTTTCAGTTTAGTCACGCCCCACAGGCTGATAAAGCTGGCAGTGAAGCCAAGGATGATCGAACCCATCGGGCCGATAAAGCCGCAAGCAGGGGTAATCGCAACCAAACCAGCCACTGCACCAGAAGCGGCACCCAGCATGCTTGGCTTACCTCTGAACAACCATTCAGCAAAAATCCAGCCCAGTACAGCAGAACCTGTTGCCAATTGTGTATTGATCAGCACCATACCGGCAATGCCATCAGCAGCCAGTTCACTACCGACGTTAAAGCCAAACCAACCTACCCACAGCAAGGAAGCACCAATCATGGTCATCACCAGGTTGTGCGGAGGCATGGCTTCTTTACCGTAACCAATACGTTTGCCCAACATGATGGCACCAATCAAGGCAGCGATACCAGCGTTGATATGTACGACAGTACCACCAGCAAAGTCTTTGGCACCCAGCTCTGCCAGGTAACCACCACCCCATACCATGTGTGCGATTGGGATGTAGGCAAAAGTCACCCACAATGCCGTGAACAACAATACAGCAGAGAACTTCATACGCTCAGCAAAACCACCAACAATCAACCCCGGTGTAATGGCAGCAAATGTCAGCTGGAAGGTCAAGAATACATACTCTGGAATCGTGCCAGACAAACTAGCTGGTGTAATACCCGCCAGAAACGCCTTGCTTAATCCACCGACAATCATGTTACCTTCGCTGAAAGCCATGCTGTAACCATACGCAGCCCACAATACAGAAATCATAGAGAAGACAACAAACACTTGCATCAGCACTGACAACATATTTTTCTGACGCACCAAACCGCCGTAGAACAACGCCAGGCCAGGAATCGTCATCAAAATCACCAGCACAGTGGCAACAATCATAAACGCGGTATTACCCACATCCAGCGTTGGGGCTGGTGCTGCTTCAGCAGCAGGGGCAGCTTCGGCCGCTGCAGGCGCTTCGGCCGCAGGTGCCGCATCAGTAGAAACGGTTTCTTGTACTGTGATGGTTTCGGTCACAGTTTCTTCTGCATAACTGACTGGGCTTGCCGCCAGACCCATCACGGCGACCAGCGATAATATGGAAAGAATTTTCTTCATAACAGAAGCCCTTTCTTATAGCGCATCCGGACCGGTTTCGCCGGTACGTATACGGTAAACTTGTTCCAAATCGAAGACAAAGACTTTGCCATCGCCGATTTTGCCTGTTGCGGCTGCTTTTTCAATCGCGTCTACGACCTGATCCAGCATGTCATCTTTGATCGCAACTTCGAGTTTAACTTTAGGCAAAAAATCTACGACATATTCAGCACCACGATACAACTCAGTGTGCCCTTTTTGACGGCCAAATCCTTTGACTTCAGTGACAGTGATGCCTTGTACGCCAATATTGGACAAAGCCTCACGCACCTCATCAAGCTTGAATGGCTTGATTATTGCGGATACAAATTTCATTTGCTTCTCCCGTTGTTAACTCTGGCAGGCACATGCCCGCCAGATCTAAAACTTGCTTAGTTAGAATGTACGACCCAAAGTCAGCACAAAACGACCATCGCTCAGGTTTTTAGTTTGTGTACTCCCGTTAAAGCTAGAGCCACCATAGCCTTTGTCACTCCAGTAGCTATCGTTGCTTGAATCCACCCAGTACACACCAGCATTCCAACCTTCTGTGGCACCGATCTTGAAAGCCTTACTTAAACCAATTTTCCAGTCAGTGTAGTCGGGGGTAGTTCTTTCAGTAGTGGCTGAAGGCTGCTGTCCAGAACTTGAGATATAATCTGTGTTTAGACGACCATTAACATCAAGTGCGCCTACGTGTGCAATCAGAGTTAAGTCCCACCATGGCAACGGATATGCAGCGTTAATTTCAATATAAGTAGACCCTTTTGTACTACCAGTCCAACCAGTTTTTCTATCTGCGCCAAACCAGTCAGTCAATGTATAAGAAAGTTTTGCGCTAATCCAGTCATATGAGATACCCGCATTAAATTCATATGTATCCCAACGCCCACCTTGAGGTGTTTGTTGGGCTTGACTGTTGTCAGGATTGTTGGCACCAGTGAATCTATATTTTTTCCAAGAACCGCCCGGATACATGTATCCATAAATACCAACCGTATAACCCAGTTTTTCCACTGCTGGTATCGTACCGTTAAAACCTGCGTAAACATCAATTTCAGTGTTTGCATCAGGATAGGTATTTGGTGTTACACCAGAACCCCAGACACCGGCATAGAAACCGCTAGAATGCGTAATATCCATACCGCCTTGTACAGTCGGCTTATGCCAGGATTGTGAAATACCACGGAAGTAGTAGTCAGATACCACACCGATGTTACCTGTGGCAGTCCAATCGGAACTACTTTGTTTTTCTTCCATGTATGGTGCTTTTGCCTCTTTAAGCTCTTCATGCAAAACCTGTGGCTCATCGGCATGTGCGAAATTAGCGAAAGACAGTGTCGCAAGTACAGCTGTAATTAACTTAGATTGGCGCATTTATTTAGTCCTCTCTCTGTGAAAATCTTGATCGAATTGTTGTAAACGAGAATGAAACAACATTGACCTAAAAGCAAAGCACGTGCCAACCTATATAATCATTAAAAATCAATAAATTAATGAAATGATTTAATCAAAAAAGTTAAATTAATAGCGCAACAGTCTGTTATTTATTAAAAACATATAAAAATCAACTATTTGCATACACTTTTTTGATGTGCTTACATGCTAAAATAGCCTCACAAGGAGAGCCTGCCATGCTATTTTCAAACGAAAAAATTAAAGAATTATCTTTTAAAATCAAACAACTAATTGATTCAAGCCCCATTTCAGAGCTTGAAACCAACTTGCATGCACTAATTCAGGGCATGCTCCCCAAAATGGAACTTGTTTCGCGCGAGGAATTTGATATTCAGGCCGCTTTGCTGGCACGCACGCAGCAACAATTAAAACAGCTTGAAGAAAAAATCAGCCAGCTAGAACAAGCCAACGCCGCCAGAAAGTAAAATTTAATTTACAATTGTTAGCATTCTTTGGTGCGGGAGTGCTACATGAGTTTGGCCGTGTTATACAGTCGGGCCCTAAGTGGGATGGATGCACCAGAAGTGGTGGTAGAAGTGCATCTCGCCAATGGCCTGCCCAGCTTCACTATCGTCGGGCTGCCAGAAACCGAAGTGAAAGAGAGCAAAGACCGGGTTAGGGCGGCGATTCAAACCGCACAGTTTGAATTCCCGGCGCGGCGGATTACAGTCAATCTGGCACCGGCAGATCTGCCCAAAGAGGGTGGCCGTTACGATTTGCCGATTGCGCTTGGGATTTTGGCAGCCTCCGGGCAATTACCTAAACAAGCGCTGACCAACTATGTCATCGCTGGCGAGCTGGCACTGACAGGCGAGTTAAGGCCGATACGCGGCGCCCTGGCGATGACTTACCAACTGATTCAGGGCCCGGCGCATAAAAGGGCGGCGATTTTGCCCCAGGAGAGTGCGCATGAGGCAAGCCTGGTTGAGGGATGTTCCATTTTTGCCGCGAATAGCCTGCTTGAAGTCTGTGCCCATCTGTCTGGTAAACAATCGCTACCCCCTCACCCGCTGGTGCTGACAGAATCCTCGTTAAGCTTTCCGGATTACCTCGAAGTCAAAGGTCAATTACGCGCCAAGCGCGCGCTGGAAATTGCCGCGGCAGGCCAACATAGTTTATTGATGAGCGGCCCGCCAGGCACAGGCAAAAGCATGCTGGCGAACCGGTTTAATAGCATTCTGCCAGACATGACTACGCAGGAAGCGCTGGAAAGTGCGGCAATTTTGTCACTGACCGGCCAGTTTCCGGCCAGCCAGTGGAAAAAGCGGCCATTCAGGGCGCCACATCACACCGCCTCTGCCGTGGCACTGGTGGGTGGTGGCAGTGTGCCCAGACCCGGAGAAATCAGCCTCGCCCATCACGGCGTGTTATTTTTGGATGAGCTGCCTGAGTTCGACAGGAAAGTGCTGGAGGTGCTCCGCGAGCCGCTGGAAAGTGGCAATATCACCATTTCTCGCGCAGCCAGACAAGCAACTTTCCCGGCCCAGTTTCAACTGCTTGCAGCGATGAATCCTTGTCCATGTGGCTATTACGGGCACTATACCCAACGCTGCCGCTGTACGCCTGAGCAAATTCTGCGCTATAAAAATAAACTTTCCGGCCCGCTGCTGGACAGGATAGACATGAATATTGATGTGCCAGCACTCAAGCCAGAAGAGTTGTCACATGACCATCATGGTGAGCAGAGTGCGGCCATTCGTGCACGCGTGATTCAGGCGCGAGAGCGTCAACTGACCCGCCAACAGAAACCGAATGCAGCCTTGGGTGCGCTCGAAATTTCCACCCATTGTCAGTTGGGTGACCAGGCGAATCACTTACTGCAAATGGCGGTGCAAAAGTTTTCACTGTCTGCCCGCAGCTATCATCGCATCCTCAAGGTCGCCAGAACCATCGCTGACCTGGCCCAGGCCGAACACATTCTGGATAAGCACATTGCAGAGGCGCTACAATATCGGCGTCATGACTATTGAAAGCGTATTCCACATGCAACTTTATGATGCCAGTATCGCCCCGCTGATTCGCAACCTGCAAAATCTCGAGCACATCCTGCGGCAAGGGGAAGCCTATGCAGAACAGAAAAAAGTCGCACCAGAAGTGCTACTGAATAGCCGCTTGTATGTGGACATGTACCCATTAATCAAACAGGTGCAACTGGTGAGTGACATGAGCAAAGGGGCGGGTGGACGACTCGCTGGCATAGACATTCCGCAATATGCGGATGATGAAGCGAGTTTTGAACAGCTCTACGCCAGAATCGCCAAGACAGTCGCGTTTCTCGAAGCCATCAAGCCTTCACAGCTGGAAGGCGCCGAGCATAAAGAAGTGGTGTTAACCATACGTAAAGTGGATCTGACCTTCTCCGGCTTGGATTATCTCGAAAAATGGGTCATGCCCAATGTCTATTTTCATGTCACCACGGCATACAACATTTTGCGCCATCTTGGGGTGCCACTGGGCAAAACCGACTACCTGGGTCAAAAGCGCTGATGCCTCAAGGCCGTTTGCGCCAGTAGCCCGGTTGCTGGTCTGACTGCAACATGGCTTTACGGCGCAATGTCTCATAGGCTTCGCTGTCTGAAATTCCTTGGGCAGAGGCCATCGCTTTCGCCTGCTTGTTCGCGGCAACCACCCAGTCAGGATTTTCCTGATAGCCCCGGTCTTGCATGCAATGTTCCAACACGCGTGACTGTCTAGCCGCTTTTTCCAGCTTCTGGAAGGGTAGTTGCTCTGGTAACGCGGCCGCTGCCTTACTGGAAATCAAATCACACTCATTGATAGTATGAGCCAGCGCACTTTGCGCAGGTGAAGACGCTGGCAACTGCAGCGATTGCCAATACCAATACCCCACCGCCGCCAGCATCGCCATCAACACAACCCACATAAACCGACTCGCACGCATGCATCCGACTCCTTTTTGTTGTTCAACCCTGCCAATATTTTAAGCCAAACCGGCCGACAGCCCTTATAAAAGCTGGATTGGTTCATTAAAGCGTCATACAAGACCATTAACATAGATTTAAATGATCGCATGAACAAATTAATTCAAGAATGGAAACCTGATGACGTTAATACAAGTATACATAAACAGAACTAAAGGACGCCCCATGAAAGACTTGCAACAAGACGAGCCGCTGACTTATACCGCCAGCATGCCAGAATTGATGACGGCGCAGGACATTATGTATCTGGCTGAAGATATCACTGCAGACAGCAACATTCAGGCAATTTACAAACCTGCTGAGCTGACGCTGGAAGTCGTGTAAAACACACCGGCAGTTTGCCTCACACCGCTACGCAGTTCATAGCGTGGCATAGAATCGCATGTTGCTTGCCCAGACACCCAACTGGTCCAGCCCTCAACTGATAGACACCCGCCTGACGTTTGCCTACAATAAAACTTCTCTTCAAACGGACGAGAAGGAGGCAACCATGTTTTTAGGCGCAGCAGGCATCTACACACTGATTGGGATCGTCGTCGCAATTTGCCTGATATTGTATGTATTTTCAAAAAAGGTAAAGTAATCCGTATCACATAAAAAAGCCCCGTTTACGGGGCTTTTTTATTGCACACCTCAGATTGGTTACTGGGATTGGTTACTGGATCAATTCACGCCAGCTTTGCTTGGTGCCATAACTACCATTGCTTTTTTGCTTGAAAATCACCGTGGCCTTGCTGGATCCCGACAACCCAAATATCTGGTCATCCAGGCTTAATTGCTGCGGGGTAGGGTCATTACTGCCAGTCACCACAACATGCGGCACGCCATTCCCGTCATAGACAATATTAAACCCAACGGCGGGTGTGGTCATAGGCTCAGAAATGGCACCGCTAGGCAACAAAGAGCCGCCTTTTTTATAGTTAAAGAAGTTAAACCAGCCATAGCCGGCACCACTACAAGCCTCACTACTTGGCACGAGCGTTGGCATCATCAGGGCGCCATTCAGCAGCAATGGATCCAGATTGACACGTTCCCCTGCAGGAAAATCCAGCACCCAGCCATAGCCAGAATCAAAATTCACCGTGCCAGTGGAGGTCACCGTACGATCCCCGCTTAACACTTGCGTCGTTAACTGACTACGGCCAATTGGCGTGGTCTGGCCGCCATCCTTAAACACATAGACAGAGTTCTGAGGCGTATTGGTTAAATCGGCAGGCTCCAGAAACTTGCCGGTACCCACCATGACCACCATATTTTTATCGACCTTGCCCAACTCTGGCTGGGTAGTCACTTTTTGTGCAGTACCGCCACCCGCAGTCAAGCTCGCAATTTTATTGACGGTATTGGTATTGATATTAAAACGCCAGATATTGCCATTTAAATCGCCACCATACACATTTAATACCGTGTTGTTCTCAAACATTTGCTCAGCGTAGCCGGAAATTTTTGCCAAGCCGCTAGGGTTGGCAGCATCCCCCTCGCCAGTCGTCAATGTTTTTAACAGGCTGCCTGTTCTTGCATCGAGGACATACAAATAGCCACGGCCATCGCCGACCGGATTGTTTGCAACAAAGGTGCCGTCGTTGAGTTTGCGAGCATTGGTGCCGTTGTTGTAACCAGAAGTCAGAAGCACCACCCAGCGCCCATCCAGCATTTTAGTCACCATCGGATTACCAAAGCTGTAGCCTAGCGTATTGTTTATGCCATCTGGCTGAGCATAAAACTCCCAAAGGACTTGTGGGTTTTCCGGTGTGGTCACATCCAGCGCAAAATAGCCACGCCCGCCCCCGTTAAGCCCGGAAACCAAAATCGTACGCCACTCCGCATTGTCCCCGGTGCAAGCTGAGATACAGATATCCGTGACCACCGGGCTGCCATTGACATAATTGGTATGGTAATTGGCACCATATTCCTTATCTGCCAGATTGGCCAGATTCGGAATGACTGGAGATGGGATAAAAGCCCATAGCTCTGTGCCGTCATTGGCATTGAACGCATGTAGCATGCCATCGTTAGCCCCGACATAGACGGCGGCTGTGCGTGTTTTAGCCCAAGTTTTGTAAGCCTTATAGCCAGGATCGAGATAATCAACGTTCGAAGCCCTGAAATAACTGGGGCGAGATTGTGAGATATCGCCCAGTGTTGCCTGCCGCTCTCTGAATAAGCGGTTGGCAGGCACTGTATTCATACTGTTGTCTTCATAGGTCTTATTCCCAATCAGGTAATCAACCAGCTTGTCGGCTTTTTGAGTATCTGTCATTTTCGGATCGGTGGCAGGCAAGGCTTTCATCTGGCTTAAAGCGTTATAACCTTCTTCCAGTTTAGTTCTATACGCTGCCGGTAAATTACCAGGTTTAAAGTCAGCACGTGCATTGTTATTGTTAAAGTAAATTTTACGTTGCCCAATTTGCGTTTTGAGCTTGCCATCACAGCTTCGGGCAATGGGCACATAGCATGCTGTTGCGTCACCAAAATTCAGCACTGATCCCAGAGAACCGTTAGCGTTGCTACAAGTTGAATCGCTGGAGTTGCTGGTTTTGCAATACAAGTTACTGTCTGGTCCGGTATAGGCTGTGGCTGGAGAGGTACAGGCCTCAGCCGCCACATTTTCCACGCACCAAACTGCAGTTTCAGAGGTCTGCAAGGAGTTGGTATTGACCGTCCGCGCTTCAAGGTTACCCGTCCATTTTACTGACTGATAACTGGCCACATACTGGAAGTTATCGCCATTGGTCGGCGCAAGGCTACTGGCCGCAGCCGCGGCACTCGCACCCTGGATGGATTTAATCTCTGACAAGCCCTTGGCCAAGGACTCGCGCAACAGCTTGGGGTTGCTGGCACTATAGTAGGTGCCGCCGGCATTCACAGCCGCATGCCATAAATCATCAATACGGGTGCCATTTTCCGCCAGGGTGGGATCAGGCCAGTTTTTGCGCATGGGCGTCGCGCTTAAGTCTTTAAAGTCGCCCATGGTCTGCGTTTTATAATCATCGGTATAAAGCAGGGTCCCAGCAATGCCCAGGCCCAAGGTCAAGGTGACCATGTTTTGCTTGGGGTAATCCGTCGCCGTGCCACAAACGGATGAACCCAAAGATCCCGTGCAATTGGAGAGCGTGCTGTCACGGATATCCGTGTCATAAAAATACTTGGCCGTATCCGCCAAGGTATTGGATTTGTTACTGCTATCAAACTGTGGCGCAGGCGTACTGCCGCCATCCTGATTACCTATCGCAGTTGAACCATTAATGCGTGTAGGATTGCCGCTATCGTTCCAATAGCCGTCTGTGGTCAACAAGGTAAAGTTGGATTGGCAGGCATACTGTATCGGATCATCGGTTCCTAACGTCTTTTTGCCAGCATAGTGTTTGCCCACATTGGCAAGGGCAGTGCGCAACGGCGTCCCGCCACCAGGATTGACTGCAAACAATTTATCGTACCAGGATTGCTTTTGCGAGCTGTCAAAAGGAGCCAGCGGCAGATAATTAGAAGATGAATTATTAATCGTCACAAATCCCACCCTATACCTGGAATCCAGGGCTTTAAACGCCTGGCTGGCGGCAGTTTTCATCGAGAGCATGCGTGTACGATAATAGGTGACCCAATTAGCATAATTGGTAAACTCTTCGCTATAGGTGCAAGTAGCCGCAGCACAATCGGTTCGCTCGGCGCCTTTGCTGGTCGCCCCCGGCGCGCTATAACTGGTTTGGGCAGTCGTAATTTCCTGATATATCAGGCTGCCGGGAATATCCGTGTTATTCGTGGATAACTGTGTGGCCGTATAGCTGCCTCCCGACCCGGAAAAAGTCACTTGTATCGGACTGGCCGGGTTGAGGGCATCCCCGGCAAAGGTACTAAAATCAAAACTACTGCCATTGTTGCTGATGACAACATTGCCTGCCAATTTGCAAGCGCCTGTCATGGAGGAGTTACAGAGATTATTTTGTACGCGGCTAGAGACTGTCGAGGCGTTGGAACTCGAGGTGGTCGCGGCAGACAGCAACTCAATATTATTGATTTTGACGCTGGTCACTCTCACCGAACCACTGATACTAAAACTCAGCCGATACCGCGCGCTTGGTTCCCTCAAGTAAACATAGGTATTGCTATCATTCACTGTAGAGACATTATTGCGGATGCCCTGGCAACGGTCTTGCGTCCCACCACTGGAATCGAGTGTTCTTTTTTTAGAGGCAGCATCCGAGTTACACCAGCGCAAGGTGGCCGGATAATTATAGGCAACGCCATTCACCGTGGTTTTAGTTTTTGAAACTACACAACTGGTCAATGCAGGCGTGGTACAAAACTCACCCGGCACATAAGCGTAGTAATAGGCTGATGAGCCTCGCGTAATATTGCCATACACTGTGGTGACGTTTTCAGAAAAACCACTGAACGAGGTTTTATTGGCAAGGCTCGTCCCCAAGTAATTGAGCGGTGTACTGTAGGTCACTTCAGGGTTATAAAACTGTGTATTGTAGGCCGAGTTACTAAATAACCAGTCGGCGGCATCATAGGTATACCAGGACCAGCCGCTGGAATAGGAACGGCCATCAGGATCATCCGCGGCCCAGTCAGGGGTATAGTTGAAGCCCATACTGCCGGAGTTATCCAGCACAAACATCAGATTGGGTTTTACATCCGAGCTCCCGGAAGTTTGCAGCGGCATGGTGGCCAAGTCGAGAAACTCCGCCATGACCAAACCAGGCAATGCCAGTATCAGGAAAACAATTGTATGAAGGCAACGTGTTGATTTCATCATTCCACCTGTTTAGTTGGAGATAAATGACTGCATATAAGTCACCGTATTTTTAGGGCCAGCGATACGCAAAGTAACGCGGTAGAGTGGCGAGTCCGAACTTGAGACGCAACGTTTGAACAGCTCCATGTTGTTGATATTGTGTGAGCAGTTTTCACCATTGTTGGGCGAGCTGGCCATCATGCAGCGCGAGGCATTGGTGGCTGCACTGCCTGCATTGATTTCGGCATTGCTGAAGTTACACATGCGCTCAATGACAAAGCGAATCTGATTACCCTGACGGTCCATGCCATTACGAATTTCGTCATTGCCGTCGGTCTGGTTAGGGACCTGGCTACTGTTGCTGTCATCCCAGGTCATGGTAGTGAGCTGCTTGCCATCACAAATTTGTGCATCCGGATTAGTATCAAATTGACTGCAGTTTGCGTAATAGCCAAGCTGCGGATGATGGGTAGTACTGACCTCAAGCACAACGTTTTTGGCAATATATTCAGTAATTCCTTCTAGCACGACATTGGCCGTGGTCGTCGCGGATTGGCGATAGACGAGGTTGCCGGACACCAGCGCATTGGTATCTACGCTACGGATCAAGGCAACGGCGGCAATAGACATCACTGCCAGCGCCAGCAAGGCAAAAAACAAGACGATCCCTCGCTGCGCTAAGGGCAGCCGGGCTTGATTGGAAGGGGTATACGGATCAGAGCGCATCACGATTCCAAAGAATATTTCTGAGAGGAATGTTGGCCTCAAAGGTCCGGTAGCGATACTGTTGCCATTGAGGCAGCGCTGTTAAATCGACATTGGCAGGATTGGCATCTGCCTGCCAGACACAGACCTTGGCGAGCCCGGCAACGGAACCATTACATGCCTGGCTAACGGCTTTTTTCTGTAGATTGCCATCCCTGGTCACCACCGCAATGCGGATGGCACGGATACGGTTTCTGTCGATGAGCGAAATCGTGTCGCCAAAGATGCCGGTAGCATCCACCCAGCGGTCAACCCGGTTTAAAAAGCCGGCAGCCGTGGCCGAGGGCGACGTAGGATCAATGGTGTCAGAGATGCCATATTGCGCCTGCAAGCTCACTATGTCACTGGCGACAGGGATCGCAGCGGCATTGGGGAAAGGATCTGTCCCTGGCGTGCCGCCGCTCCTGGTCAACTCCAAGGTGCCACTAACACGGTACTCATACTGGTTCCAGGCGCCCAGGCAAGAGAATCGTACCCAGTCAGCCCCGTTCAAAATTGTTACCGGGCTGGCGGTGGGTGGCGTATTGAGCTCGCTCAGCGTATTGATGGTCCGGTCAGCGTTTAACTTTTTCAGCCTGGCCAGACTACAGTTGGGACTGCTCGGCGTTTGGTGATAGAGCACCACATCGTTTTCCTGGCAGCCAATCAGGCGGCCATCCAGGGTAGGCGTAGTAATCGTGCCCGTCGCACGCAGTGACGCACCTCCGCTGGCCGGATTACCATAGCGAATGCGCACAATATCACTGCCTGCGCCGCCATCCACAATCACCACGGGTGATAAATTGATGACGACGCCCCCTTGATTGATGGATGTCTCTATCGGGCACAACAACGGGGATGGGTCTGAGCTGTTATAAAGCGGCAGTCCATATCCGGCATTCTGAGCATCACGCTGCATGTAGTACATGGCCAGCACGCCATTCGACTGAGCATCGCTACCGCCGGTAATGGCACGTTTTCTTGCTTCAAAACCGGTAAACAGGTTGCTGATCGCCAAAGTAGCCACCAGGCCAATCAGCAACCCGACCAGGAGCTCTACCAGGCTAAAGCCTGACTGCAACCGCTGTGATTTTGTGCCTACCCTATTCATCTGCTGGCCTTTGCTCAGGGTGTGACATCAAACAAATAGCTGGACGCATTAACTAAATGGCGCGTGCCGCCCGGTACTTGCCAGCCCACCGTGACGGTGATCATGCTGTTGGTGATGGCAGAAAAACTCAGGGTGCCGTTGGGTAACTGGGTTTTAATACTTTCCGTATCCACCTGGCTGACATAAGTCGCAGCATCACCGCCATAGGCCATCAGATTGGCAATATGGGTCTGTGCAATCAGCTGTGCCTCGGCACGGTAACGATTGTCACTGCTATTCTTGATCATGGCGCTTTGCAAGCCAACCAGGGCCAGCACCCCCATGCTAAAAATCACGACCGCCACCATCGCCTCAATCAATACAGATCCGGCTTGCTGGCCCAACGTGCGTCGCGCCCTGTTAATGGATGTTTTTAACATGCGCGGGTATCCCCAACCGTGGTCACCGCAGGGTCGCAAACCTTGACGTTGCCGCCTGCCGCCAATGTCACTCTCAATGCTTTACGTTCTTCTGCCTTGACCTGGCTGTTACTCACATTCACCATGGTCAGCGCATCCGGGCTGGCCGGGTCGCGCGTACCAAAACTGCTAAACACCGCGGTATAGTTATCTGCAGTCACGGTGACATTGCTGGATGCGCCTTCGGTGGCACTTTTCTGGGTGATGACCGCTGGGCAGGCTGGCGTGATGGCAACGCAGCCAATTTGCCAGGCACTGTTGGTTTGCAAAGTGAATTTCACTCGACTATTACGCTTGATCGCTTCGGCACGTGATTGCTGCAAACCGTTCCTGACAGACTCGGCCACGGTTCTGATTTGCGAATTGCCAATCGCCGTCTGAAAAGCCGGGATGGCAATACTGGAGACCGCCACCATCACAACCACGGTGACGACCAGCTCAATCAAGGTAAAGCCTTGCTGCTGCATTAGCAACTTCCTGAGGATGAAGTCAGCCAGCAAGTGGCGCCAGTGGTGCCGTCGTAAATAGAGGTCTTGGCGTTATCCTGGTTGACGGTAAATGAAAAATTACCCATGTTCTGCGCTGATTTGCCTGTCGCTTTCAGGGTGTAAGTCGTTGCTGACTGGTTATCAATCGAGTAATCGAAATACTTGGCATCACTTGGGTTGCAGACAAAGCCCACGTAGGTAAAGTTATCCTGGTAAAACTGTTCGACCTGCACACGGCAATTGGCCAGATTGGCAGGTGCCTCCGCCGCGTTGCCACTTTTGACATAATCCTGGTAACCCGGCACGGCAATGCTGGCGAGCAAGCCGATAATGGCCACCACCACCATGACTTCAATCAGACTAAAGCCTTGTTGTAAAAGACGCTTCATGAATATCCCCTTTTTGCACAGCCTTATCATGCAAACAGCGATTCTTCCTGTCTAGCAGTAGCCGACTAGCGGTTAACCCTGGCCGACAAACGGTAGCCTTGCCCCGAGCGAGCGCGACCAGGCATGGGCCTGCGCAGCTTTAGTGGTAAAATCTGGCTTTATTTTGATTGGACGCCAGGATCATGTTTGCCAGCTCTACAAAATTAATAGCACTTGCGCTGCTGTTATGCACACTGAGTGCTTGTGGCCTCAAAGGCAATTTGTATCTTCCTGAGCGTCAGTATCCTCAACCACAACCGCCATCAGACAAGTCGCCATCGTGATCCCGTTTTCAACCCAACAAGGCCTGCTACATGCCGAAAATGTAGCCTTGCGTGATATTGCGCAAACCCACCAAACCCCCACCTACGTCTATTCGCGGGCGGCACTCACCCAGGCGTTTGAGCGTTTTGCTGCCGGGCTGCGTGGGCATGACCATTTGGTCTGTTTTGCCGTGAAGGCCAACCCTAGCCTGGCGATACTGAATCTGTTTGCCCGCCTGGGTGCCGGCTTTGATATTGTGTCTGGCGGAGAGCTGGCCCGTGTAATTGCAGCTGGCGGTGATCCGAAAAAAGTCGTGTTCTCTGGCGTTGGAAAATCCCACGCTGAAATTGAGGCCGCCCTTGAAGCAGGGATCTATTGCTTTAACGTAGAGTCTATCAATGAGCTGGACCGTATCCAGCAAGTGGCGGCTCGCTTGGGTAAACAGGCCCCGGTTTCGTTGCGGGTCAATCCAAATGTGGACGCAAAAACCCACCCTTATATCTCTACCGGCCTTAAAAATAACAAGTTTGGCGTGGCGTTTGAAGATGCACTGGCTTTGTATGAAAAAGCGGCGCAATTGCCCAACATTGCCGTGCATGGCGTCGATTGCCATATTGGCTCGCAGATTACCGAGCTATCGCCGTTTCTAGATGCGCTGGATAAAGTCCTCGGTTTAGTAGATGCGCTGGCGGCCAAAGGCATCCCTATTCAGCATATTGATGTCGGCGGCGGCGTAGGCATTACCTACAGTGACGAAACCCCGCCGGACTTTGCCGCCTATACGGCAGCCATCCTGCAAAAACTGGCAGGCAGAAACGTCAAGGTACTGTTTGAACCCGGCCGCGCGCTGGTCGGCAATGCAGGCGTATTACTGACCAAAGTCGAATACCTCAAGCCAGGTGAGACCAAAAACTTCGCCATCGTCGATGCCGCCATGAACGACCTCATGCGCCCCGCCTTGTACGACGCTTTTCACAATATCACGACCATTGCCCCGTCTACGGCACCGACTGCAGTCTATGAAATCGTAGGCCCCGTCTGCGAAAGTGGTGACTTTTTGGGCCATGACCGGACACTGGCAATTGCAGAAGGCGATTATCTGGCCATACACTCTGCCGGTGCTTATGGCATGAGCATGGCCAGCAACTACAACACGCGTGCACGTGCCGCAGAGGTGCTAGTAGACGGCGATCAGGTGCATGTGATTCGCGAGCGCGAGCAGATTGCTGATCTGTTTAAACTGGAGCGCGTCTTGCCGTAACATTGGCCGTCATTGCAATTTTCAGCAGTAAACAATAAAAAACCGAAGCATTTGATTGCTTCGGTTTTTTATTGTTAAAGATACGTGTTAATCAAAAATCACGGTTTTGTTCGCATAAAGCAAAATACGATGCTCAATATGCCAGCGTACCGCTTTGGAGAGCACAACCCGTTCCAGATCACGGCCTTTCTGAATCAGGTCCTCCACCTGGTCACGGTGAGAAATACGCGCCAGATCCTGCTCAATAATAGGGCCCTCATCCAATACCTCAGTCACATAATGGCTGGTCGCACCAATCAGCTTCACACCGCGCTCAAAGGCACGGTGATAGGGGCGCGCACCGATAAAGGCTGGCAAAAATGAATGGTGGATATTGATAATCCGCTGAGGATAGCGCGCGACAAACTCGGGGGACAGAATCTGCATGTATCTTGCCAGCACAATCAGGTCAATCTTGTGTTGATCAAACAAGGCAAACTGCTGTGCTTCAACCTCAGCCTTGGTTTCCTTGGTCATCGGCAAATAGTGAAACGGGATGCCATAGAACTGCGCCAGTTTTTCCGTATCTTTATGATTACTGATAATGAGCGGAATCTCGCAGGCCAGCTCGCCACTATGATGACGGTGCAGCAGGTCTACCAGGCAATGATCATATTGCGACACCATGATCGCCATGCGCGTTTTTTGCTCAGACAATTTGAGTTGCCAGGTCATGGCAAAGCGTTGCGCCACAGGGCCGAACGCCTGCTCGAAATCGGCCACCGCCACATTGAAATTGGTCAGGTCCCACTCGACGCGCATCAAAAACAGATTATTTTCCGCATCCTGATGCTGGTCTGCGTGTAAAATATTGGCATTGTGCTCATACAAAAATTGCGCAATCGCCGCCACAATCCCTTTGGTATCCGGGCAGGTAATCAGCAAGGTAGCAGTGTTTTTCATAACATGGGCTTTAAGCGAGCAACAAAAATGCAGATTATACCTGATGCCTGCCAGCCCTTGTGGTTGACCTTGGCACTTGCAGGCGCAGACAGCAGCAGACTCTTGACGGAATTCATTATGCAAACAGAAGTGACACCTGAGATCGTATTGGCCAACCCGCGTGGCTTTTGTGCGGGCGTAGACCGTGCCATTATTATTGTCGAACAGGCACTCGAAAAATTCGGCGCGCCGATTTATGTGCGCAATGAAGTGGTTCACAACAAATTTGTCGTGGGTCAATTGCGCGACAAAGGCGCCATTTTTGTCGATGATCTGGAAAAAATTCCGGCAGGCAGCATTGTGATTTTTAGTGCGCATGGCGTTTCCAAAGCGGTGCGCGCAGAGGCAGAGTCGCGCGGCCTGACGGCGTTTGACGCCACTTGTCCGCTGGTGACCAAGGTGCATATCGAGGTCGCCAAAATGCGTAAAGATGGTCTGGAGATCATTATGATCGGCCACAAAGGCCATCCAGAAGTCGAAGGCACCATGGGCCAGTCCGAGGCTGGCATGTATCTGGTGGAAACCCCGGAAGAGGTGACCGCCCTCACCGTCACCGACCCTGACAAACTGGCCTATGTGACACAAACCACCTTATCGGTGGATGACGCCACTCAGGTCATCAACGCCCTCAAAACACGCTTCCCCAACATTAAGGCACCCAAAAGCGATGATATTTGCTATGCCACGCAAAATCGGCAGGACGCGGTGAAAATCATGGCCAAAGACTGTGATCTGGTGATTATTGTCGGCTCACCCAATAGCTCTAACTCAAACCGTTTGCGTGAAGTTGCCAAAAACCAGGGCGTAGAAGCTTATATGGTCGATAATGCCAGCCACCTGCAAGCAGGCTGGTTACAAGGTAAAAAGAAAATCGGCATTTCTGCCGGTGCCTCAGCCCCTGAGGTGTTAGTACAGGAAGTGATTGCTGCTTTGAAAAACATGGGGGCTAACCAGGTGGAAGAGTTGCAAGGGGTAGTGGAAAACGTCGTGTTCCAGCTGCCCAAAAACCTGGTCAATGCAGAGAAGCGCAGCACGGTTTAAACGCTTGCCGCATTGATTGGCTGGCCGTCCCTTGCTAAGATTGGCAAACAATGTTCGCCTTGTTTGCCGGTGTAGCTCAGTTGGTAGAGCGGTTCATTCGTAATGAAAAGGTCGGGGGTTCGATTCCCTTCTCCGGCACCATCCACACATCAAAAAATTCCGACCGGCCACCGGCAAAAAAAAGCCCAAGCCATTTCAGCTTGGGACAAGCAATATCCTCGGGAAAGGATAGTCGGGAAACTCGCATGTGATTGTTGTTAACTGCCATTGCGATTAAATTCCACTACACTTATTCACGTATGCATGATTTGTGCCAAATCATTTAAACAGTCCAGGCACTTGATTTTAATTGAATAAATCTAGACATTGGGCGCACTCGCCCACAAGAACTGATTGATATCAACCACCAATCTGGTTTCATTGAACCAAATTGGTGGTTATGCAGCGCGCGGACGGCGCAGGTCGGAAAACAGCGGGAACAACAAAGGCAACAACAACAGTGTGAACAAGGTCGCGGTAATTAAACCACCGACAATCACCACCGCAAACGGCCGCTGGGTTTCGGAGCCAATGCCATGCGAGAGCGCCGCTGGCATCAAGCCCAACCCGGCCATCAAGGCCGTCATCAATATCGGGCGCAAGCGGGCAACCGCCCCTTCAATCACCGACTCTGACAGTTCTCTGCCTTCGCGCATCAAACTCTTGATCTGCTCGACCATGATCACCCCGTTTTGCACCGAAATGCCGGCCAGCGCAATAAAACCGACGGCGGCAGACACGGACAAATGCAGTCCGGCCACGGCCAGTCCGGCCAGGCCGCCCACCAGCGTAAATGGAATCATCAGCAACACTAGCAAAGCATTTTTGACCGACTTGAATGCCCAAAACAGCAAGATAAAAATCAACAACACAGACAAGGGCACAATTACCATCAGCCGCTTCATGGCCCGTTGCTGGTTTTCAAATTGCCCGCCCCAGGTCATGCTGTAGCCAGGCGGTAGCTTGACCTGTGCCTTGACCTGTTGCATGGCTTCTTGCACAAAGCTGCCCTGATCGCGGTCTGTAATATTGGCTTTGATCGAGACAATACGGGAGCCTGATTCGCGGCTGACACGTGAAGCCCCTTCCTTGATGGTCACCTCGGCTACCTCGCTGAGCGGGATGCTGCCGTTTCCATTTGGCAAGGCAATCGGTAACTCGTCAATATCATCCACAGAATCGCGGAAAGGCCTGTCCAGCCTTAAAGTGACATCAAAATGCCGGTCGCCATCGTAAAATGTGTTCGCCGGATTGCCAGCCAACGCGGTTTGTACCGTATTGTTAACATCGCCCGCCATCAGGCCATAGCGCGATAATTGGGCACGATTAAGCGTGATATCTAGCTCAGAGTTGCCTGAAATGCGGACTGCCGCCACATCGGTTGCGCCACGCACGTGATTAATGACATCGACCACCTCTGCCGCTTTCTGCTCGAGAATCGTTAAATCCGGGCCGAAAATCTTGACTGCAATTTCACCTTTCACGCCAGACAACGCCTCTTCCACACTGTCCTGAATCACTTGCGAAAAGTTGGTGGGCACGCCCGGAATCTCGTGGATACGGCGCGACATATCCTTGATCAGCGATTCCTTATCGGCAAACTTCCATTCGCTGTGCGGCTTGAGATCAGCCAGAATCTCCATGTGATAAGGCCCCTTAGGGTCGGTGCCGTCATCTGGCCGTCCGACATGCGACACCACCAACCTCACCTCTTGGTAGCTATTCAGAATCTTGCGGATTTCTCGCTCGATCTCTTTGGTTTTTTCCAGGCCAGCCGAGGGTGGCAAATCAACGGTGAGCCAGATATTGCCTTCATCCAGCTTGGGGAGGAATTCCGAGCCTAACATGGGCGCAGAGAGCACGGATATAACCAAAATGCCCCCGGATAAAATGACTACCCATGCGCGGCATTTGCGGGTTTTAAGCAAAATATGACGATAGGCATTTTGCAAGCTTTGCATCCAGTGGCTGTGCTTTTCCGCCATATCCTCACGCTTCATGGTGTATGACAACAAGGCTGGCACCAGCGTCAAAGTCAGGATAATGGCGCCCAGCAAGGCAAAACTCAAGGTGAATGCCATCGGCGAGAAAATTTTTCCTTCTACGCGTTGAAAGGTAAAAATCGGCAAAAAGGCAGTGATGATGATGGCTTTGGAGAACAGAATCGGGTGCCCCATATCAATCGCCGTGCTTTTAAGCGTCTGCATGCGCCAGGCCAGCCCCATATTGCCTTGTGTTTTATCCACCTCAGCCACCGCCAGGCGCACCATCAGCGCCTCTACCAGCACCACTGCACTGTCAATAATAATGCCAAAGTCTACCGCCCCGAGCGAGATCAGGTTAGCGGAGACACCGCGTAAATCCATGACAATAAAGGCAAATAACAGGGATAACGGAATCACCGAAGCCACAATCAGGGCGGCGCGCCAGTTGCGCAAAAACACTACCAAAATCGTCACCACCAGCAATGCGCCGACAATCAGGTTTTCTGCCACGGTATGCACGGTGTGGTGAACCAGGCCGGTGCGGTCATAAAAAGGCACGATTTTGACGCCGGGCGGCAGGGTCTGATTGACCAGATCCACCTTCTCGCGCAAGGCGTCGATCACTTTGGCGGCATTCTGGCCCTTGGTCATCAGCACGATGCCTTCAATAATGTCATCCTGCTGATTAAAGGAAACGATGCCCGAACGGGGGCGGTCACCAATCACCACCTGACCAAGGTCGCTGACCAGAATCGGCTTGCCATCCCGCGTATCCACGACGGATTGCGCAATATCATCCAGACTGCGAAACAGGCCTATGCCACGCACCACCAGCGACTCGTCGCCTCTGTGCATGAGTCCGCCACCCACGTTACTGCTGTTGTTGCTGACCGCCTGGTTAACCTGATCAATACTCACATCAAACTTTTTCAAGCGGTAAGGATCCAGCTTGATTTGGTATTCCTTGACCGTCCCGCCAAAACTGGTGATATCGGCCACCCCTGGCACCATGCGCAATTGCGGGATAATTTTCCAGTCCTGGATAGCGCGGATTTCGCGTTGCGGCATCTCTGCCGGTGCTTCAACCAAATAGCGGTAAACCTCCCCCACCGCCGTCGTCAGCGGTGCCAGCGTGGGTTGCAAGCCGATGGGCAAGCTCACCCCTTGTAAACGCTCTAACACCTGCTGCCGCGCAAAATAATCTTGCGTGCGCTCGGCAAAAGTGAGGGTGACCACGGAGAGCCCGGTAATAGACACCGAACGGATTTGTGCCAGTCCCGGCACCCCGCTCATCCCATGCTCAATCGGCAGTGAAACGACGCGCTCGACCTCTTCTGGCGCCATGCCCGGCGATTGTGTCACGATAATCACGTGCACATCTTCAACATCGGGGAACGCTTCAATTGGCAGGTTTTGCACCGCAAACCAGCCAAAAATCATGAGCACAACCGCGCCAATCAGCAGAAATACACGCTGTTGCAGTGAGAAGGTGATCAAGCCTTTTAACATCGCCTATTTACTCACGGACAAATCTGAATTGAGCAGAATGGCGCCGCTGGTCACGATGCGCTCACCCGGGTTTAAGCCGGTTTTCACGGTGGCATATTCCCGCCGTTGTAAATCCAGCACGACTTTACGCTTGCTAAAATGCAAGGGCTGCTCTTCTACAAAGACATAGCTGTAGAGTCCCTCGGTAATCAGGGCACTGTTGGGCACGCGGATGACGCGATGCTGGCTGGTATCCAGCGGCGTGATGCGCGCATACATTTCTGGTTTGAGCTTGCCTTTGCTGTCGAGCAGGCAACGCACAGGAATCCGGCGCGTGGTCGGGTCTACCATGATGCCTATTGTTTTAATTTCGCCGTCAAACACCTCGTCAGGATAGGCATCCACCTGGACACTGAGCTTTTGCCCTTGAGAAATCCGGCTCAAGTCCCGCTCTGGCAAATCGATACTGGCCCAGACGTGGCTGGGGTCCGTGATCAAAAACAAAGGATCTGCCGCATCGGGGCGGACCTCGCTACCGGGATTCACTTTCCGGTCAACCACCACCCCCGCGATTGGCGAGCGCACGACATAGCGATCACTTGCCCCGGTCGAGACCCGCAGGTTTTTCAACCTCGCCATCGCGCGCTCATGTTCTGCACGCGCACTCGCCCAGTCCGCCTGTGCGACTTCCATGTCTTTTCTGGCCAGCACCCCGCCTTCAACCAGCATGCGGCTACGCTCCAGCGACTGTTGTTTGAGTCCCAAATCTGCCTGTGCTTTGCGCACATCCGCGACCGCCGCCCCCACATCCGGCGAGTCCATCACCAGCAAGGGCTGACCGGCTTTCACGGCTTCGCCGACTTGTGCCTGAATATTCAGCGCTCGTCCGGCCACTGGCGAATACACCCGTGCTGTCCGGTTTTCATCAAACACAATCTTGCCGTTGAGGGGCTCGGTCACCGGCACCGGGATCTCGGTGACGGGTTCAATTTTGAGACTGTTTAATTGTGGCGAACCCGACGTCAGTACAATCTGGTTGGCTGGTTGCGCGGGCACTCGGGCATTTTTGTCTGCAGCCATGGCTGAAGCCATGCAAATCCCTATCGCGCACAAGATAAATACGATCTGGCGCATCGCCTTGACGGTAGCAGGGGGGGAAGCCATGGAAGTGAATGAGCGCATCATAAAATTATTCTTGATAGACAAATGCCTGGCGGGTGGCCGCTAACCAGGCGGATAAGGACTTGGCATAATCAGCTTTGACGCTGACTGCCTCCAGTTGGAGCGTGCGTAAAATACGTCTGGCATCGAGCAAATCCATGACATTCATGGCGCCATGCTTGTAAGCAAACTCTGCCGCATCTGCTGCGTTTTGCGCTTCACGCAGAATGCTCTGGTCAAAACGTCGATTTTTATCAATCGCGGCATCCAAATCTGCTTTGGCCTGCCTCATTTCGGCAATCGCCGCCGCCTGCACACGCTCTCTGGCCTCGATTGCACTGGTATAGCCAACTTCAGCCCGTGCGGCCTCGCCCTCATACTGATAATTGGTAAACAAAGGAATACTCAATGAAGCGCCTATGGTATCTGGTGCCGATCCAGGCTCCTGCCCGGGAAAATGCTGGTAAGCAAACGACCAGGTAAAATCTCTGACCTTGAGCGACTCCGCAAGCTTTCTGGTCTGCTGGGCCTGCTCCATGCGCGCTTCAGCAGCCTTCACATCCGGACGTTGTGGTAACCAGCCAGTGTCTTTCTCAGCCGCTGGATTGGCCGAGGGCTCTGTAATCAGGGCGGGCCAGGGGTCCGTCACACGGAGCTTACTCGCATCCTGATCCTTGCCAAGCAAGTAAGCCAGCATGGCTTGCGCTTTTTGCACAGTCGCCTCAGCCTGGCGCAAATCATTGCTGGCCCGCAGGGCATCTACCCGGATGCGCGCTACATCGGCCGACGCCACATCGCCTGCTTTCAGACGCAATTGCGCTGCCTGCAGTGTTTTCTCGTAACTACTGACATTCGCCTGCTGAATGAGCAGACTTTCCTGGGCAAGTTTGAGATCAAAATAGGCATTGGCCATGGCCAACGCCTGTTGACGATAGGTTTCCCCCAGGTCGAGCCGGCTCGCTTTGACCGCACTTTCCGCCACGGCAGAACGCAGTGCCCGCTTGTCACCACGCTCATACAACTGAGTGACCTGCACCGCCGAGTTATAGGTTTGATCCAACAGGTCTCGTTTGCCGTTTTGGTTTTTATTGCCTTGGCCGCGATTGAGGTTGAGACTGGAAAGGCCGAGTGACAAGACCGGGTTTGGTTTTTGGCCAGCAATCAGGGTATCGGCTTCTGCACTTTCAATCGCCCGCTTGGCAGCGAGCAGATCACGGTTATTGCCTGCAAACACAAGTTCCGCCTGTTGCAGGCTGAGCTGGTCCCATGCAACTGCTGGAGCGACACCGGAATCCGCAACCGCCTCAAAACAGACCATCAGCAACACGCAAAGCCAGCCCTGCTGACGCCTCAACATAACACCTATCCCTGTGCTCATCACTTAAATTTTTATGGTATACACCTGATTATCCTTATCATAGTAGGCTTATCTGCTTACGACAATCTTTCACTGAACGCATCCTGACAAAAAAGAGTCTATTGTAAACACCGACAGCCATGGACAAGGCCGCGGGCTTTATAGACAATCCTCCTTATGACACAACATTTCAAGATTCCCGTTTCCGCATTGGTGTTGATTCATACGCCAGATTTGCAAGTACTGTTGATGGAGCGTACGGACAAACCGGGATACTGGCAGTCAGTGACCGGGAGCATAGAAGCAGAAGAATCGCCCTATCAGGCAGCGATCCGCGAAGTGCGGGAAGAAACCGGCCTGGACGCGCTGGCTTACGACTTTGAAGATTGGCACGCCAGCAATGTGTATGAAATCTATCCGCATTGGCGTCACCGATATGCGCCCGGCGTCATGCAAAACACCGAGCACCTGTTTGGCTTGTGTCTGCCAGAGCCTCAGCCAGTCACGCTGGCGCCAGACGAACACACGCGCTATGAATGGGTGGACTGGCGGCAAGCGGCTAAAAAAGTCTTCAGCTGGACCAATGTGGATGCCCTTAAACGGCTGGGCGAAAAACACCGTTTAACACTGTAATTGCCAGCTTTGCAATTGGGATAAATCCACATCGGTTGTAAAATAGCGTTTTACCCTCAACTAATGGCTATGACCATGCAAACCGCCACTATCAAATTTGAAAAGTTCCAGTCGGCCAAAGACGATGACTGTCAGGCCCGTATTCTGGCTGCCCGCGAAAAGCTGGGTAAGCGACTGGTGATTCTGGGCCACCATTACCAGCACGAGAGTGTTTACCGCCATGCGGATTACTCTGGTGACTCACTGAAACTGTCTAAATATTGTGACAGCCTGGATGCAGAATACATCGTCTTTCTGGGTGTGCATTTCATGGCCGAGGTGGCTGACATCTTGAGCCGCCCGGATCAGGTCGTGATCTTGCCAGACTTGGCCGCAGGCTGCTCCATGGCAGACATGGCCAATCTGGCCAAGGTTGAGCGTAGCTATCGCGAACTCAGCAAAGTCCTTGATTTTGATGAAACCATCACACCGGTCACGTATATCAACTCCGCGGCGGACCTGAAAGCCTTCTGTGGTGAACATGGCGGCATTGTGTGCACCAGCACCAATGCCCCCAAAATCCTGGAGTGGGGCTTCAGCCAGCGCGAAAAAATCCTGTTCTTCCCGGATCAGCATCTGGGCCGTTGGAGCGGCTACAAAATGGGTATCCCATTAGAGCAAATGCCTGTCTGGGATCCAGATCTGCCCATGGGCGGCTTGACCGAACAGCAAATCAAAGACGCAAAAATCCTGCTGTGGAAAGGTCATTGCTCAGTACACCAGATGTTCCGCAAACAGAATATCGACCAGTTCCGTGCCCAGCATCCAGATGGCAAAGTCATCTCTCACCCGGAAACGGCGTTTGAGGTCTGCATTAACTCAGATTATGTTGGCTCTACAGAATACATCTTGCGTACCGTGAGTGAAGCCGAGCCTGGGACGAAATGGCTGGTAGGCACCGAATTGAACCTAGTCACACGCCTGGCCGAAGAAATGAAACCGCAAAACAAGCTGGTTCAGTTCATGAGCCATGTGGTTTGCGAATGCTCAACTATGGCACGTATTGACCCGCAACACCTGGCCTGGTGCCTGGAAAACCTGGCCGAAGGTAATGTGGTCAACCAGATTAAAGTGCCCGCGCATGAAGCCAAACTGGCCAAACTCACACTGGATAGAATGCTGGCCGTTTCCTGATGCGTGATTGCCCGCTGTGCCAACCAACCCCCTACGACTTGCTATGGCAGGATGATTTTTGCCGGGTAGTGTTATTGCACGACGCAGATTACCCTGCCTATTGCCGGGTGGAATTAATTGCACACGTCAAAGAAATGACCGACCTGCCTCCCGCAGCGCGAGCACGCACCATGAAAGTCGTGTTTGCTGTCGAAACAGCGCTGCGGGAAGTCATACAACCGGATAAAATCAACCTGGCTAGCCTGGGTAATAAAACGCCGCATATGCACTGGCATGTGTTGCCAAGATTCGAGAGTGACAAACACTTTCCGAATAGCCACTGGGGCAGCGCTATGCGGGATTCCGAGAGTCAGCCTATGAGACAGGATGTTCGGGATCACCTACAACGCGTTGTAACTATGCGAGTGGAATGTGCGCTCAATAGCTAAAGCTTAAAGAGCTCCTCGATATTTAGGAGTTAGTGTTGCAACAGCTGTTGTAACGCATACCCACCCTCATCACTATCGTAATCACCATTTCGTGCGGGTGCACTAAGCATGCTTCTTAAGCCAGCTGCTTACGCCCCTCAACCATCCCAGTAAATCATCCACGTAGGTGTACAGCACCGGGATCACCACCAGACTCAGCACGGTTGAAGTAATTAATCCGCCAATCACCGTAATCGCCATTGGCGCGCGGAAGCTAGGATCCGCACTCCAGCCCAGTGCAATCGGCAGCATACCGGCAGCCATGGCAATGGTGGTCATGACAATCGGCCGCGCACGTTTATGGCACCCATCGATAATCGCATCAAACCGGCTTAACTGGCGCTCTTTTCTGGCCATGATGGTGTACTCCACCAGCAAGATCGAGTTTTTGGTCACCACACCCATCAACATCAACAACCCAATCACACTCGGCATGGAGAAGCTGTTGTGGGTGACCAGCAGGGCAAAGAAGGCCCCACCCAGTGACAAGGGCAGCGCCCCCAAGATGGTCACTGGTTGCAGAAAGTCGCCAAACAGCAAGACCAGCACCACATAGATGCACATCACGCCGATGACCATGGCGCCGCCAAAGCTGGCAAACAACTCGTTCATGCGTTTGGCGTCACCTGACTCCAGCTGCTTCACGCTGGGCGGCAGCGATTGCATGGCGGGCAGCTGCTGTACTTCACGCATGACCTCACCAATCTGACGCTTGTTGAGTTCGATATCGAAGGTCACATTACGCATGCGGTCCATACGGTCAATTTGCTGCGGCCCACTGCCCATGCGAACGGTGGCCACGGTTTCCAGGCTAACACTGCCGTTGCGTGCGGGTACCCGCAGTTGGGCAATTTCTTGCAAACTGGTGCGTACACTGGAACCCAATCGCACCCGGATTGGCACCTGGCGCTGAGGCAAATTGAGCTTGGGCATGGTATTGGAGAAGTCGCCAGAGGTAGCAATGCGAATCACCTGTGCAATCGACTCTACCGTCACCCCCAGCTCGGCGGCCTTGTCGATATCGGGGATGATCTGCACCTCTGGCCGTTGCAGGCTGGCACTGGATGTGATGTTGCCGACACCGCTCAAGGTACGCAATTGTTGCTCCAGCTGTTGGCTGGCATTACCCAGCGCAATGCCATCATCGCTGGCCAGTGTGATCTGCAGTTTTTCACCGGATTCCCCAATGCCGACGTTGACACGTGCGCCAGGCAAGGCCTTGAGTCGCTCACGTAACTCGGCTTCAATTTCGGATTGCTTCTGATGCCGCTCACTACGATCCGTCAGACTAATCACCAGGCTGCCCTTGCGCACATCCGTACTATTCTGCGAAGCATTGGGGCCACCCCCACCGGTACTGGCCGTGCCCGCGGCGCTAAACACCGCTTTCACTTCCGGGTGCTGCTTGACGATCTGCTCTGCCAGACTAACCACTTCGCGCGTCTGTTCCAGCGCGGTCCCCGGCTGCAACTCAATATTGACCTTGGTTTGGCTACTGTCAGAGGAAGGCACAAAGCCTTTAGGCAACAGTGGCATCAAACTCAATGAGCCGACAATGAACAATACAAATGCCAGCACCACGGTTTTGCGGTGGCGCAAACACCACTCCACACTGCGTAAGTAAGCGCGCATAAAGCCAGAAATTTGCTCTTCCTTGACTGGGTGCGGTTTTAACAAATAGGCTGACATCATCGGCGTCAACAAGCGGGCGACGACCAGCGAGCCCATGATCGCAATGGCCGCCGTAATGCCAAACTGCTTGAAGAATTTACCCGGAATACCGCCCATAAATGCGGTGGGTAGAAAAATCGCCACCAGCGTAAATGTGGTGGCAATCACCGCAAAGCCGATTTCATCAGCGGCCTCCATGGCGGCCTGATAAGGGGATTTGCCCATGCGCAGGTGGCGGACAATGTTTTCGATTTCCACAATGGCATCATCGACCAGAATCCCCACCACCAGCGCCATGGCAAGCAAAGTAAGAATATTGAGCGAGAAGCCGAAATATTGCATAAATGCAAAGGTCGGGATCATGGATAAAGGCAGAGCGACGGCGGCAATAATGGTGGCGCGCCAGTCGCGCAAAAACCACCACACCACCAGAATAGCGAGCAATGCCCCCTCGTACAGCAATTGCATGGAGCCGTGATAGTTATCTTCTACCGGCTTGACCATGTTAAAGGCCTCCACAATCTTCACTTGTGGATGCAAGACCCTGAATTTTTCCAGCGCGGCACGCACATCTTTGGCCACCGTCACCTCACTGGTGCCTTTGCTACGCGTAATTTCAAACCGGATGACTGGCTTGCTATCATAGCTCGCATAGGTGGTGCGCTCGGCATAGGTATCAATCACCTCCGCCACTTGCGACAACTTGATGTGGCGACCATCGCCGATGGGAATATCCAGATTGCGGACTTCATCCGCACTATGCAAGGCGCCCAGGGTGCGTACCGACTGAATATTGTCGCCAATATCCCCTCGCCCGCCCGAGGCATCCTGCTGTACGCGTTTGAGCTGTGCAGACACATCGCTGACATTGACGCCCAAACCCGCCATCAAGGTCGGATCAAGATTAACCTGCACTTCGCGGTCTACGCCACCGGTACGCGTAATCTTGCCCACGCCATTCACTGCCAGCATGGCCTTGCTCACTTCGTTGTCAACAAACCACGATAGCTCGCCTTCATCCATATTGTCAGCCGAGGCGACGAAAGTGAGGATCGCGCTGCCGGAGGTCGTCACTTTAGACACGGTAGGCGTCAGTACCGCAGCGGGCAACTCCGAGCGGGCGCTATCAACCGCATTGCGTACCAGATTCAGCGCCTCTTCACTGTTGGTATCTATAGTGAACTGCACACTGATGCTGACACTGCCATCGGTGATTTTGGTGGTCATGTGCTCGATCCCACCAATGGTCGCAATCTTGTCTTCAATCTTGCGGGCCACTTCGGTTTCCAGCTGTGGCGGGGCCGCGCCCTCCAGCGTCGCACTGACCGAAATCACCGGCAGCTCAATATCCGGAAAGTTCTGTTTGCCTAATTGATTAAGTGATTTGAGACCAAGAAAGCTCAACACCACGAACAGCAGAATGGCGGGAACCGGATTGCGGATAGACCAGGCTGAAAAATTCATTTTGCAGCCTCAGGTTTGGTCACCGTCACGATTTTGACCCTATCCCCATCGTTGAGAAAAGCGCCACCACTGAGCACCAGCGAGGCCCCTGCCTCCACGCCACCAAGCAACTCTATCAGCTGCTCGCGGGTACGGCCGGTTTGTACCTTGCGCTGTGCGACCTGGCTGATACCGTCAGCCCCGGATGGCGCCAGTTCAAACACATAGGCAAAGCCATCGCGGTAGGTGACGGCACTCAGTGGGACCGCCAACCCTTGCTGCTGGCCGATATCCACCTGTCCCTGCACATACATGCCAGGCTTGGCACTGCCTTTGGGGATATCCACATACACCAGCGCATTACGGGTATTGTTGTCGACGGTCGGCGAAATCAACCGCACGGTCCCGGCTACCTTCTTGCCGCCCGGCAAACTCAGGTTGACCGCTTGTCCGGCATGCAAAGCATTTTGCTGATCCGCATTCACCTCACCGCGCCACTCAATACGACTTTGCCGCACCAGTCTGAATAACTCCGCCCCGGCCGACACCACATTCCCCAAATTGGCAGAACGTGATGAAATGACCCCATCGTCAGGCGCCACCACTTTGGTCTGGCGCAAGCGGATTTTCTGGTTCTCCAGCTCCGCCTCGGACAAGGCGAGATTGGCCCGTGCCGTCTGCTCGGCAATCATGTATTCATTGATTTTTTGCGCCGATAGCGCGCCACTGTCCTTGATTTCACGCGCACGGTCTGCATTACTCTTTGCTTCAGCCAGCGCGGCCTTGTCTTTTTCAACCGTGGCGAGCTGTTTTTGCAAATCCGCCTTGACGGTTTCATCGGCCAAGACAACCAGCAACTGTCCCTTGCTCACTTGCGCGCCGACATCGGCCAGCACTTGCTGTATGCGCAATCCAGCTATTTCCGCACTGACCAGGGCCTCTTGCCAGGGATAGACGCTGCCATTTAGCATCAGAGTCGTCTGCCATTGCACCTTCACGGGCCGGGTGACCTCCACGCTCAAGGCGGCTTTGCCCTTGCCCGCTGACTGCGGCGCATGTTCTGTTTCAGTTTGATTGACGGCCGCGCGGTTAGCACGTTTTTCTGCCAGCTCGGCCTGATGCCGCGGATGTTGCCAGAACCAGGCACTCACACCCACCAGCACGGCCGCAATGATTAAGAATTTGGTTTTTTTTGTCAGTCTGCTCGCCATTTTTATTTACCTTTTTTCCATGGGCTTGAGGATGATGGGTTTCACCGTCGCCTGTGTTTCCAGCCAGTCACCACCAAATGCCTTGTATAGCGCAATCCACTGCAACACACGGTTTTTTTGCTGGGTGATAACGTTCAGCTCGGCATTAATTTTTTGCCTGCGGGCATCTTCGAGTGACAATAAATCCAGCCCGCCTGATTTCCAGTTGATCTCGGCGGCCTTGAAATATTGCTGATATTGCTGGGCACTGGCCTGCTCGGAGGTAGCGCGGCGGGTAGCACTTTCCAGATTCACCAAAGCCTGCTCTACTTCTTTGACAGCATTACGCACATCCTGCTGATAGGTTGCCAGCAAGCTATCGTAATTGGCACGCGCTTCTGCCAGATCCGCACGCAAAGTGCCTCCATCAAAAATCGGCAACTTGAGAGAAGGGCCATACGACCAGGAGTCGGTGCGTGTCACCGTGCCATTAAAGTTGGTGCGGCGATAGCCGATCGATCCGGTCAGGGTCAGGCTAGGGTACATCTGGGCTTTGGAGACGCCGATATTGGCACTGGCTTCCGCCAAGTTGCGCTCATCAATGGCCAGGTCTGGGCGCCGGGTCAGTAAACTGGCCGGCAAGGCCTGCACGTCAAACATGGCAGGCTCTGGCAAGCTTTTGCCTTTCGCCAACCATTGACGCAACTCAGGCTCAGGCAAATTGGTCAACGCCACCAGCGCTTTTACCAGTCCATCACATTCGGCTTGCTGCCCATCCAGCGTAGACTCACTGGCGCGTGTCGCTGCCTCTGCGAGTGCCAGGTCTGACGGAGCGGAGAAACCAGCCTTGGCAGAAATGCCTGTCAAACGCGCGGTCTCTTTACGAGAGTCATAGGCCTGTTGCAGGGCGTCTACCGATGCCTGGCAGGCACGGTAATTCACATAATTATTTGCTACCTCGGCGGCCAGGCTCAAGCGTGCATCGTGCCAGGCAATTTTCTTGGACTCCAGTTGCGCTTTGGCTGCCTGCTTGGCGGCTTTCACCTTGCCAAACAAATCCACTTCCCAGCTGGCATCCAGTGAAATCGAATCAACTTCAATGGTACTGGCCGGAAACGCGCCACCACCACCGCCTTTACTCTTGGTGGCACTGCCGGTGCTGGTTAAATCAGGGATCCCTTGCGCACGGGCAGACAAGACATTGGCGCGCGACACACGGATATTGGCCAGCGCAATTTCAAGCGAGGGACTTTCTTTCTGTGCCTCAGTGAGCAGATGGTCAAGCACAGGATCGTTGAATTGCCCCCACCAATTGTTCAGCGACGCCAGATTGCCGCCATGCGGCAACGGCGCTTGCCATTCTGTAGCTACCTTGGGTTTTGGGCGGATATATTCATCCATCACCGAGCAACTCGCCAGCGGCAAACACACGACAGCCAACCATAGCGGCAGGCGACGCAGGTTTACCGCAACCTTTAAGACAGGCTGCTTCATTTTTGTTCCATCCCGTGTAATCCTCTCAAGAATAACTGCACCACAAATGCAATGTGTGCTTCTGCATCCCAATCTGCTTCTTGCACCCCGAATAATGCTTTATGGCGAGGGCCGGCGATCAGTAGCTCGCAATAAGACTCAGCCGCCCGCATAAAATTCAGTTGTGGCAACTCGCCTTTATCCGCATACGTTTTAAAGATATTTGCCAACATTTGATAGATGCGCTCCGGCCCCACTTCTTTGACTGCCCTCGCCAACTCCGGTAAATGTGATACTTCTGAAATCGCAATTCTAAAAAAGGACACCATGCGCGGTTCAAGGACTTTTTTCAACATCAGTCGCCCGATATGCGTGAGCACCGTGGCCAGCGACGGGTCGGCTAACTGCTCAAGATTGGTCATGGCACGCACATCCTGCTCCACCATGTGCTTGAGCGCCGCGATCAATAACGCATCCTTGTTGCTGTAACGCTCATAGATGGTTCGCGTCGAGACGCCACAGGTTGCGGCAATCCGCGCAATACTGGTCCGTGCCACACCCTCGGTCATAAACAGTTCGAGGGCCTGCGCCAGAAATTGGGCGTGCCGCTCCTGTGTTGTCCCGGTTTTTGGCCGCCCCACCTTAGGTTTGGCAGCGGCTGTGCGTGTAGAAGGCATGTCGTCCTGCGTATCCATAAAATAAAAATAAAACGTTTTATTTTCAATTTTATGAAGATTCTAAAAAAGCGCAAGCAGTTTGTTGTATCTGGCTGGCTACAAAGCGCTTAAGAGCATAGTTTAGTTTGTTATACTCGCTGCACTTTTTAATCGCAGGCAGTCGCCATGGCTCTCAAATCCACCATTTATAAAATCAATCTCAATATTGCGGATATGGACAGGCATTACTATCAGACGCATATGCTGACCTTGGCCAAGCACCCCTCGGAAACAGAAGAGCGACTGATGGTCAGACTGCTGGCGTTTGTGCTCTATGCGGATGAAGCCTTGCAATTTGGCAAAGGCCTGAGTGACGACGATGAGCCGGATCTCTGGCAAAAAGACCTTACCGGGGCAATAGAACGCTGGATAGGCGTCGGCCTGCCTGACGAGCGTGAGATTCGCAAAGCCTGCGGAAAAGCCAAGCAAGTGGTGCAAGTGCTTTATGGTGGCAGAAGTGCAGAGATGTGGTGGGAGCAACACCAAAAAGCCATGCTTAAACTGGATAATGTCACGGTGCTTAACCTGCCGGAAACCCAGGCACTCACAGCCGCTGCCTCACGCAGCCTGAGCATGAGCGTCACCATACAAGATCAGCAATTATTAGTGAGTCATGACAACGGGAGTTTTGAGCTCTCTCCCGTCATCCTCAAGGCCTAGCATCCTTCTTCCGCCTTGGAAACTGTCGAGCACAGGCTCAAAAACAAAACCCTCCATGGATCACATGAAGGGTTTTTGTTGCACCGGCACAGCCGGCGCTCAACAGCACTCAATTAAATTCAGTCTGCCGGTGAGCCCATGTAAGGGCGCTTGCCAATAAAGTTCAGGCGCATTTGCTGGTGCTTGTCCAGGCCTTTATCCGGGTTATCTGTGATCAAGCCTGTGCCTTCCCATTTATCTTCTGGGCTTTGCTGTTTTGCCTGCGGGGCTTTACTGTAAGGCCGCTTGCCGAGGAAGTGGTTCTGATGCAGATTGTGTACACCACTCTCAGCGTCAGAGGTATCGCCTGCTTGAACATTCGCCATGAAGCCAAATGTTACCAGTACTGCTAATAACAATTTACTCATTTTACGCTCCTTAAATCGCTCATTCTTTAATAGTTTTTACCGTTAGGGTGAGTAACGGTCAGGTTTATGGTGGCATAGTTACCTGACAACTACCTGACTAAAACGCACGTTTGGACAATTGATGCATTTTCATCACTTGCTGCGCTTGTGCGGATGCAGGATTTACAACCAAAGTCGCACCTACCCAGGCTTGATCAGCCGCTGCGCTAGCCACCACGGCAGGTGTGGCATAAGGCCGTTTGCTTAAAAAATGCTGTGTATGCGCGGTTTTTTGAATATTTTTCTCACTTTCAAATGCCACGGCCGTTGAGGCCACGAACAAACTTGAAACCATAAAACCCACAGAAATAAATTTACGCATCATGTGTCTCCTTATACGGTTAATGTGATTCATGTCTTCTCGTTTACATGTTTACTCAATCACGATGGTTTGCATTTTGCCAGCCAGCAGACAAGAAAGAATCTCTCGATATACGTAGTTTGGTATATACCTAACGGCATACATCATTATTTAGATGGCTATTGAAAGTAAGTGCCTAGGCAACCAATGCGCTGAGATTGCTCGCCAGGTGAATGCCAGCAAACCAGAGGTATGCTCAAGGAAACAAGCGATGCTCGGCGGGCCAAACACCGCCATACAAGGCTTCAGGATGGCGTAGCATCAGGCGCTGCCTGATCTCGCGTAACCTGCGCAATGGGACGGATACAACCATGAGGATATTGCCTTGCTCCAGCTGTTGACTGTGGGCACGCAAGCGATACCCGGGTGCCGCAGTCGCGATGGCCGCTGCCCACGCAGCACAGGCGAGTGCTCCAATGACCATGCAATACGGAATCACGGTGAAAGCAACTTCGCCAAACCACCACGGGAAAAAGCAGGCGAGTAAGCCGCTTAACAAGCCTACGATTGCGCCAAAGACAAACCCGGCCATCGCACTATAAAGAACATCGGATTTTTCTACGGCACCGGCTTTTGGTAATTGCGCTAGCAAATGTTCATGCCGGGCATGAAAATGGATGTGATTTTCATCAATACGATCAAGCAGTAATTCATTCATCACGGCCTGAGCACTGTGAAGATTGGGTAAAACAAAATAGAGTCTGCGTCTCATCGTGTTCTCCTATCCATATTGTCATCAATATATTGATGGATAGAAGAATGCGTTGAAGATTCACTTTTTAACACCTGTATGGCTGAAACAGGCTCACGCCAACAGAATCACTAACGGTCCTCTAATTGACCGCTCCATACACGCGCCAGTTTTGATAATTTATAGCGCATGCCTGTGCTCTCATTAGAAAGCGCATCCAGAAACAATGACAGCCGACGCGATTTAATCACAGTATAAAAAGTAAGCAGGCTGACAGGCACAAAGACGATACCAAAATATGCCAGCTTCTCCAGCAGACTGGTTTGGGTCAGGTCGATTAAATTCATGCCCAGCAAGCCACTGGTCATGGTGCCGATGAGGCCCAGAATAGTGACCACGGTAAGGCGGACGACCGTATCCGCCTGCCGCTTGATTTCTTCGCCTTCCAGATATTCGGCCATATCCATAATGCGGCGGCGAGTTTTCTCAAACAGGCTGACCGAATCCAGTTGCTTGAGCATCAAGGCAAACAGGTCTTTGGCGACGGCCTGATCAGACACATTTTCAAACCAGTAGCGGTGGGTAAAACGCAGAAACACGGCCGTGACATGACGGATGTTGCTGCGGAAAGATTTGACCGAGTCCTCACTCTGCATATTCAGACGGCTGATGGCTTGCACCATGCGGTCTGACAGCATCAGCAAGGCCGCTTTTTGAAAATGGGCGATTAAGAACAATAGAAAATACTGGTTTTGGTAATGGCGCTTGATGCCGTTTTTGTCATTGCTGAACACGCGGTGCTGATGACTGCCGACCACGACAAAATTCTGGCCGGTACACATTATGCGCGTGGTGCTCCAGGGGTCTTGGCGGACCTCATCCCAGTAGCGGTCATAGCAATGCTGTTGCTCAAAGTCTTGCAAAAACTGCTCACTAAACGGCAAGGTATCTGAATGCCAGGGCTGGCAAACCAGACCCAGCCGGATCAAGTCTCCGCGCGACAGTGTACTCACATCGTCAAACGCCAGATAAGCCATCAAGGGCATGCGCTGATATTCAATTTCACGGTAACGCAACTCGCCAGACTGGCCGGAGTAATGTTGCACGAGCGGCGACATCAGTGCTGACCAGTGCAATGAGACACAAGGGACGTGATTCTCTTTCACAAAGGCCAGGTAGCGGGCCTTGTCTTCATAATCAGAGGCAGCAATGACCTGATCGTGCTGATCCAGCCACTCCACCCGTTTTGCGCAATGCCCGCCCTCGCCGGTATCATCCCAGTAATTGGGATAGGTGCGGCCCAGACGGTAGAGGATTTCCATAGCGTCGTTGAGCGCGAGATCACTGGCAGTGACTTCAAGCGCCAGCATGGCAACATCAATATCAAAAAAGAAATATAGCTCGATATGCGCAACGCGCAAAGTAAGCGGGGTCGCATGCTCTGGCAAGGTGATACGGACGGCACGGATATCCTGACGACTAAAAATATGCAGTGGCGATTCGCCATAGCCGCCAGCTGCATGGCCATGCTTGCCCTCGCCATACAAAAAACGCTGGGCAAAAGGCATAAAGGTGACGAATTCTTGATAGCGCGTTTCACTTAAGTGCGGGGCGCTGTGTAAAAAATCGTCCTCAATTTCTACCCAGGGCGAATCCTTGATGGCATTGAGCGTTTCCCAGGGCGCATCTACGGCACCGGGGACAAGATGATCAGTCATCAATTGCACGGGCCACAGCAAAGTTTGCCGAAAATCCCTGACGATACTGGTGTGCAGATTGTCTGGCATGTGCAGTCTCCTGACCGCGATTGTGATGGCAAACTATAGCGCGTTTGACCATGGCGACATGGCGCAAAAAACAGTCATTTTGTGGACTAAATGACAAGATTGCTGGCCATAAAAAAACCGGCACGAGGCCGGTTTTTAAAAGCTTAAGGCACCAAAAAATTACACTTTTTGATAAACCTCAGCGCCTTTTTTCACAAACTCGATGGCTTTTTCCTGCATGCCTTTTTCCAGCGCCACCTGTTCATCCACCCCCAGTTTATCGGCGTAGTCGCGCACATCCTGTGTAATTTTCATTGAACAGAAGTGCGGGCCACACATGGAGCAGAAGTGTGCCTGTTTGGCGCCTTCTTGCGGCAAGGTTTCATCGTGGAATTCCTTGGCTTTTTCAGGATCAAGCCCGAGGTTAAACTGGTCTTCCCAGCGGAATTCGAAACGCGCCTTGGACAAGGCATTGTCCCGGATCTGGGCGCCAGGATGGCCTTTGGCCAGGTCAGCGGCATGCGCCGCAATCTTGTAGGTGATGATGCCTACGCGGACGTCTTCCTTGTCCGGCAAGCCCAGATGCTCTTTCGGGGTCACATAGCACAGCATGGCGCAGCCGTACCAGCCGATCATGGCCGCACCGATACCGGAAGTGATGTGGTCATAGCCAGGCGCAATGTCGGTGGTCAATGGGCCCAGCGTGTAGAACGGGGCTTCGCCACAGTGCTCCAGTTGCAGGTCCATGTTTTCCTTGATCAGGTGCATAGGCACATGACCCGGGCCTTCGATCATGCACTGCACATCGTGCTTCCAGGCAATCTGGGTCAACTCACCTAAGGTCTTCAGCTCGGCAAATTGGGCTTCGTCGTTGGCATCGTAGATAGAGCCTGGACGCAAGCCGTCACCCAGCGAGAATGACACGTCATACTGCTTCATGATCTCGCAGATTTCTTCAAAGTGCGTATACAGGAAAGACTCTTTATGATGCGCCAGACACCATTTGGCCATAATAGAGCCGCCACGTGACACGATACCGGTCATGCGTTTGGCGGTCATTGGAATGTAAGCGAGGCGCACACCAGCGTGAATCGTAAAATAGTCTACGCCCTGCTCTGCCTGTTCAATCAGCGTGTCGCGGAAGATTTCCCAGGTCAGGTCTTCGGCCTTGCCGTTCACTTTTTCCAGCGCCTGGTAGATAGGCACAGTACCAATCGGCACGGGTGAGTTACGGATAATCCACTCACGGGTTTCATGGATGTTTTTACCAGTGGACAGATCCATCACGGTATCGCCACCCCAACGGGTGCCCCATACCATTTTTTCCACTTCCTCAGAGATGGAAGAACCCAGCGCCGAGTTACCGATATTGGCATTGATTTTGACCAAAAAGTTACGGCCAATAATCATGGGCTCGATTTCTGGGTGGTTGATGTTGGCAGGGATAATGGCACGGCCACGCGCCACTTCGTCACGCACAAATTCTGGCGTGATCACAGGGGGAATACTGGCACCGTAGTTCTGGCCAGGGTGTTGCGTTTGCAGCAGCTCGCTCATGTTTTCACGGCGCTGGTTTTCACGGATGGCGATGAACTCCATCTCGGGTGTGATGATGCCTTGCCGCGCATAATGCATCTGGCTGACATTTTTACCCGCTTTGGCACGCAGCGGTTTGCGATGCAGGTTAAAGCGCATTTGTGACAATTCTGGATCGACCAGGCGCTGATGTCCGAATTCAGAAGTCGGGCCATCCAGCTGCTCTACATCACCCCGCTCCATAATCCATTGCGCACGCAAGGCTGGCAGACCGTTACGGATATCGATCTCTACATTCGGGTCAGTGTAAGGGCCGGAAGTGTCATACACAACCACAGGTGGATTGGTATCCCCACCAAAGCTGGAAGGGGTATCACTCAGTGAAATTTCACGAAATGGCACACGGATATCAGGGCGTGAACCTTCAACGTAAATTTTGCGCGATTTGGCAAACGGTTTGGTAGCAGCTTCGTCAACTTTGGCATCCGCGTTGACGAATTTGATGTTCTTATCAATAGCGTTCATTAGGCATCCTTAAAAGAAAAGACGTAAGGATGCGAAGACTTGCATTCCCTACGGCGGTATGACCCGCATCAGGTTCGAAGGGTAACTCTCACTGCAAAAACCTCACAAAATGAAGTATTTACAGACCCCTAGCAACGGACGAATTGTGCGGGAAAACGCCTGATAACGCAAGTAAAACAAAGTTTTGCGTCTGCCTGCGCTTGACAAGTAGACAGACCTGTCTACAATTCACCTGCCCGACCCAAAAAACATCACGGGTTAATTTTTTAATAGGCTCAGGAGAGAAAATATGAACGTGTTATTAATAGGTGCAGTGGCTTGTATCACTGCGTTGATTTTGTCTGCATGGCTGATGACTTTTGCCCGCTGGTTTCCGATCAAGGGTATAGATGGCGAGTTTTTGGTGGACTATAAAACCATGATACGCGCCCATGTCGACTACGCCCTTATGGCCCTGTTTGGACTGGGATTTTATGGCGCAGCCAAGGCCGCAGGCATAGAGTTGCATTATTTTGCCTGTGTGTGCGTGGCTATCGGCGGCTTTACCAACCCGACCGTGTTTGTGATTGCAGCATTTGATCCCGACTTCTGGAACAAAACCAAATGGAAAGTTTATTCTGCCATCAGCTTCGTGCTCACCACCATCGGCTTTATGACCATTTCATGGCAGCTGATTTGCCATGCCTTGGGCCAATAGTAAATAGATGAACTGAGGGGGCTAATCCGAGTTTATCCAGTTTTAGTTTGATGCTTGCCAGCCGATAATCAGTTATGCGTGTGACGGTCGTCATGCGCAGGCAGCAAATGACTTTACACTTGAAATGCTAACAGGAGATCAGAATGAAAAAATTCGCAGCTTTAGTATTGGTAATGATGGCCGTATTCTCAAATGTTTCTTTTGCAGATGAGCATTGCAAAGACCATCACGACAAAGAGCATTGCAAGTAATCCTGAGCCACCAAGCTTAGAGAGTCGTGTCAAAAAAACAAACCCCGCCAAAAGCGGGGTTTGTTTTTTTATCCAACTGCCAATTAAGGGACTAACCCAACATCTTCTTGAGAAGCTCATTGACCTGCGCCGGATTCGCCTTGCCTTTAGAGGCTTTCATACACTGGCCTACCAGCGCATTAAAGGCTTTCTCCTTGCCAGATTTGTACTCATCGACCATGGCCTGGTTCGCCGCCAGCACCTCTTTGATGATGGCCTCAATCGCGCCTGTATCAGACACTTGCTTGAGTCCTTTGGCTTCGATAATGGCATCTACTTCACCCGCGCCTGCCCACAAGCCTTCAAACACCTGTTTGGCAGCGTTGTTGGAAATCGTATTGTCTGCAATACGCTTGAGCAAGGCAGCCAACTGCTGGGCAGAGACGGGACTGTCAGCAATCGTTTTTTCTTCCGCATTGAGCTTGGCAGAAAGCGCGCCCATCACCCAGTTAGCCGCCTGTTTGGGCTCGGCACCTGCTTGTACCGTGGCCATAAAATAATCAGCCATGCTGCGTGAAGCCGTCAATGTGCTGGCATCATAAGCAGAGAGTTGGTACTCGCTGACCAACCGCGCCTGCAAGGCTTGTGGCAACTCTGGCATCTCGGCACGCACGCGTGCTTTATCGGCCTCAGTCACTTCCAGCGGCAGCAAATCCGGGTCAGGAAAATAGCGATAATCATTGGCTTCTTCCTTGGTGCGCATGGCACGCGTTTCACCGGTGTCCGGATTAAACAGGACAGTCGCTTGCTGGATGGTGCCGCCATCCTCCAGCGTTTCGATTTGCCACTGGGTCTCATACTCAATGGCTTGCTGCATGAACTTGAACGAGTTCAGGTTTTTGATCTCGCGGCGGGTACCGAACTTTTCAGTTCCCTTGGGGCGCACCGAGACGTTGACGTCGCAACGGAAAGATCCTTCCTGCATATTGCCGTCGCAAATGCCTATCCACTGCACCAGTTCATGTAACTTCTTGGCATAAGCGACCGCTTCGGCGGCACTGCGCATATCGGGCTCGGTGACGATTTCCAACAAAGGTGTCCCCGCACGGTTCAAATCTATGCCGGACATGCCTTCGACGGCACCGTGCACAGACTTACCCGCATCTTCTTCAAGGTGCGCACGCGTGATATTGATCACCTTCTCATAGGCCTCGGTATTTTTGCCCGCTGGGACCTGAATGGTCAGCTGACCTTTACCCACTACCGGCAGCTCAAACTGGCTGATCTGGTAGCCCTTGGGCAAATCGGGATAAAAATAATTCTTACGTGAGAATACGCTGCGTGGCGCCATTTCGGCATCAATCGCCAGGCCAAATTTAATCGCGCATTCCACGGCTTTTTTGTTGAGCACAGGCAACACGCCTGGCAGCGCAATACTCACCTCACAGGCTTGCGTATTTGGCGCCGCCCCATAAGTGGTGGAGGCCCCGCTAAACTGTTTGGAATTAGTTTGTAACTGTACGTGGGTTTCCAACCCGATCACGACTTCCCACTGCATGTTAGATGTTCTCCAAACCAGCTGGCATGCGTGTATGCCAGTCTGTGACTTGTTGATAGGCATGGCCAACATTGAGCATGCGCGCCTCATCAAAATAATTGCCAATAATCTGCAAACCAACCGGCAAAGCCTTGCCCTCACTGCTGGTGGTAAACCCGGCCGGAATGCTCATGCCTGGCAAGCCCGCCAGGTTCACGGCAATGGTGTATAAGTCTTCGAGGTACATGGCGACAGGGTCGCTGGTTTTTTCACCGGCTTTAAAAGCCGCTGAAGGCGCGGCCGGGCCCATGATCACATCACATTGCTTGAAAGCTTCCACAAAGTCCTGGGCAATCAGGCGGCGGATTTGCTGGGCCTTGAGGTAGTAGGCATCGTAATAACCGGCACTGAGCACATAGGTACCAATCAGGATACGGCGCTTGACCTCGGCACCAAAACCTTCTGCGCGCGACTTCATGTACATGTCGAGCAGGTCATTGTATTCCGCCGCACGGTGACCATAACGGACGCCGTCATAGCGTGACAGATTGCTCGATGCCTCGGCTGGAGCGAGCACGTAATACACCGGAATCGACAGATTGTTGTTTGGCAAGCTGATCTCGACAATCTCTGCACCCAGCTTTTTGTATTCTGCAATCGCCGTTTCAATCACTTTAGCCACGTCAGCATTCAAGCCTTCGGCAAAATATTCTTTGGGCAGGCCAATCCGCAAGCCTTTGAGTGGCTGCGTGCCTTGCATGGCGCTCAAGCCACGCGTGTAATCTTCTTGCTCGCGCTGCACGCTGGTGGAGTCACGCTCGTCAAACCCGGCCATGACATTCAGCATCAACGCACAGTCTTCAGCCGACTTGGCCATGGGGCCTGCCTGGTCCAGCGACGAAGCAAAAGCGATCATGCCGTAACGGGAGACCAGGCCATAAGTTGGTTTAAGGCCGGTAAAGCCGCACAATGAAGCGGGTTGACGGATGGAGCCGCCCGTATCTGTCCCGGTGGCCGCTGCACACAAGCGGGCGGCCACAGCCGCCGCGGAACCGCCAGAGCTACCGCCAGGCACACGATCAAAGTCCCATGGGTTTTTGACGCCGCCAAAATAACTGGTTTCGTTGGAGGAGCCCATGGCGAACTCATCCATATTGGTTTTGCCCAGATTGACCGCACCGGCCGCATCAAACTGGCTGATCACATGCGCGTCATAGGGGGCAATGAAGTTTTCCAGCATTTTGGAGCTACAGGTGGTGCGCCAGCCCTGAGCACAAAAAATATCTTTTTGCGCGATGGGGATGCCAGTGAGCGGGCCGGCTGTACCGGCGGCGATACGTGCATCTGCCGCTTGCGCCTGCGCCAGGGTTTTTTGTTCGTCTATGGTGACATAGGCATTGATGCTGGGGTTGAGTTTGGCCATCCGTTGCAAATAGGCCTGCGTCAACTCCACGCTGGAAACTTGTTTGCTGGCCAACTGCTGGCCCAGCTGTTTTAAACTACTGTTTATCATAATGGAAACCGTAAAAATGAACCGTCAAAGCAGGGGCTGGCAAGCGCTTATTCAATGACTTTGGGCACCAGGTATAAGCCATCTTGCGTGGCTGGTGCAATGGATTGAAACAGTTCGCGCTGGTTGGTTTTAGTCACCACGTCTTCACGCAGACGCTGTGTCACGTCTTGCGAGTGCGACATGGGGGTGATGCCGGTGGTGTCCACCGCCTGCATTTGCTCAATCAGCCCCAGAATACCGGAAAGTTTGCTTAGGGTTTCTTGCGCTTCACTGTCGCTGACCTCGATGCGGGCCAGGTGCGCGATACGCTTGATATCATCTAGATTCAGTGCCATGTGTGGTTAATTGTCTATAAGATTTTGAAAACACATCTTAATTTCATGTGCGTTTTGCGCTATTATACCTTGATTTTATGCCGCACCCAGCGGGCAGCACCAAAGTCAGAATTTTCACAGGATAAAACATGTTCGGTTCAATCAACAGCTACTTCTCCAATGACCTTGCCATTGACCTTGGCACCGCCAACACGCTGATTTACGTACGCGGCAAAGGGGTGGTGCTGGATGAGCCCTCAGTGGTGGCGATTCGTACCGAAGGCGGCCCCAACGGCAAAAAAGTGTTGCTGGCTGTCGGCTCTGATGCAAAAAGCATGCTGGGCCGCGCGCCAGCCAACATTCAGGCCATCCGCCCGATGAAAGACGGTGTGATCGCCGACTTCACCATCACCGAGCAAATGCTCAAATTCTTTATCCGCAAGGTACACGAATCCCGCTGGTTCTCACCCAGCCCACGCATCATCATCTGCGTCCCTGTAGGTTCCACCCAGGTAGAACGCCGTGCCATTAAAGAATCTGCCGAGCGCGCAGGTGCTAAACAGGTGTTCCTGATTGAAGAACCGATGGCCGCTGCGATTGGTGCCGATATGCCTGTGGCGGAAGCCACCGGCTCCATGGTCGTCGATATTGGTGGCGGCACGACTGAAGTTGGCGTGATTTCACTGGGCGGCATTGTCTACGCCAAGTCCGAGCGCGTCGGTGGTGACAAGTTTGACCAGGCGATTATTGACTACATCCGCCGTAACTACGGCATGCAAATCTCCGAGCCCACCGCTGAAGCGATCAAGAAAAAAATCGGCTCCGCCTTCCCGGGCTCTGAAGTGCTTGAAATGGAAGTGACTGGCCGCAACCTGGCTGAAGGCTTGCCACGCAAATTCACCATCTCCAGCAACGAGATTCTTGAAGCCTTGACTGAACCACTGAATGCCATCGTCGGTGCAGTGAAATCCGCACTTGAACAAACGCCGCCAGAGCTGGGCGCAGACATTGCCGAAAAAGGCATGGTGTTGACCGGTGGTGGTGCTTTGTTGCGCGACCTGGACCGTTTGCTGGTAGAAGAAACCGGCTTGCCAGTCATCGTGGCTGAAGATCCACTGACCTGTGTCGCCCGTGGCTGTGGCCGCGCACTTGAGGAAATGGACAAGCTGGGCAACGTATTCGCTAGCGAATAAATCCGCACCCAGTTGGCGCGACCCTGACTATGCTTAAAGGCATCCACCAACAGCTTGATCCGCAAGAGTCGCCGGCCTTTTTTATCCAGGGGCCCAAGCCTTTCTCGCGCCTGATGTTTTTTTGTACGCTGTCTTTGGTCATGATGGCGGTCGATGCACGCTTTGATTATTTGAGCCAGGTAAGGCAATGGTTCAGTACCGCCCTGCACCCGCTTGAAGTGATCGCTAGCGCCCCTAACGAATGGGGGCGCAACATCAACACCTACTTTACCTCGCATAACCAGCTGATTCAGGATAACTTCAAGCTCAAACAGCAGGCGCTGATCGATCATGCAGCCTTGCAGCGCCTGGCCACTGTCGATGCCGAAAATGCGCATTTACGCACATTGCTGGCCGGGGATGCACCGATTATCCCGGAAGCCACACTGGGTGAAGTCATGCATATGGGGCGCGACCCATTTAGCAACATCATCACGCTGAACCGCGGCAGTCACCACCACATCACCCCCGGGCAAGCGGTGGTTGATGAACAGGGCGTGGTGGGTCAGATCACCCGGGTGTATCCGTTCACCAGCGAAGTCACGCTGATCACGGATAAAAAACTGTCGATTCCTATTCAGATCGAGCGCAACCAATTACGCGCAATTGCCTTTGGGGAGGGCAAACGCAACACGCTGGACATCCCCTACCTGCCCACCAGCGTCGACATCAAGGTTGGTGACAAACTGGTAACCTCGGGCATTGACGGCGTCTATCCCGCAGGTTTGGCAGTGGCCATCGTCACCCAGATCAAGCAAAGCCAGGATTCGCCGTTTGCCAAGATCATCAGCCGCCCGATTGCCGGCGTGAATAACCACAAGCATGTGCTGATCCTCAAAGTACCAGAGTCTCCGGCCACCAATCCGATGTCCGAAAGCCGCCCCATGTTGCAACGCAACAACGCGCAGCACCTGGATCAATCCGTGGTGGATGTCTTGCAAAAGAACAACGCACTGGTTGACCCCAACCCGGTCACCACACCGCCCGTACTGGATGCCGGACAGCCGCCAGACACCGAAATGACCGCACAACCAGACAGCGCAGCGCCTACTGACCCAGTGGTGGCGCCCACTGCACCCAACACACCGGAGCGTCGATGAAACCGGTTAAGTTCAGCACGTTCTTTTTCACCTTGCTGGTCGGGTTGATTTTTCAACTTTACCCCTGGTCAAATGCGGGCATTATTGTGCGGCCGGATTTTCTGCTGGTCATCATGCTGTATTGGCTGTTGCAAGCCCCCTACCACTGCAATATTGGCTGGGTGTGGTTTGCTGGCTTGCTGGTGGACTTATCCACGGGCAGCCTTCTCGGACAACATGCCCTGACATTTGCAATCACCGCCTTTCTCGGCCTGATCTATCAACGCAGGCTGGTGCTGTTCAATCGCTGGCAGCTCTATTTATATGTGTTGTTTTTGTTTGGCGTAGAGCGCGGGCTGATTTTGCTGCTCAAGCTGTTTGCCGGCGGCGAATTGCCCGACTGGACCTACGCCTTCCCCATCGTGTCTGACCTGATACTGTGGCAATTCATGATTATCTGGTTTGGCGAACTGACCCGCCCGAAGAAATTGTAAGCACATGGGGTATAGCACTGAACTCAAAAACCATCAAAACGAACAGCACAAGTTCCGGGTTCGTCTGGTTTTTCTGGTACTGTTGGTTTTGGCAGCGTTTTCTGCGCTGCTGGGCCGCTTTTATTTTCTGCAAGTCTTTCGCTATGACTATTATCAAACACTGGCAGAAAACAACCGGATTTCGATTGTCCCCATCACTCCGAACCGTGGCCTGATTTCTGACCGTAACGGCATTATTCTGGCGCATAACTTTTTTGTGTATACGCTGGAAATCACGCCCTCCAAAACCGAAGACTTGCAGGACACAATTGCCGAGCTGGGCAAACTGGTCGAGATTTCGCCAACGGATCTCAAGCGCTTTAAAAAACTGCGGGCGCAAAGCCATACGTTTGAAAGCATTCCGATCCGCACCCACCTTAATGAATACGAAGCCGCCAAGTTTGCCGTGAACCGCTTCCGGTTTCCTGGCGTTGAGCTCAAATCGCGCCTGTTCCGCCATTACCCCTATGGCACCCTGGGCACGCATGGTATCGGCTATATCAGCCGGATCAATGAACATGATCTCAAGCAGCTCAAGGAAAACAACCAGCTCTCCAACTACAAAGGCACTGAGCATATTGGCAAGGCGGGCGTCGAGCAGGCCTATGAAACCGAGCTGCATGGCGTCACCGGCTTTCAGCAGGTAGAGATTGATGCAGATGGCCGGGCTGTGCGCGTCCTCTCCAGCGCCTCGCCCACCTCGGGCAACAACGTGGTGCTGTCCATGGACGCCAAAATGCAAGAAATCGCCGAGCAGGAATTTGCCGGACGTCGCGGCGCGTTGGTAGCGATCCAACCCAAAACAGGGGAAGTCCTGGCCATGGCCAGCATGCCTTCATTTGATGCCAACCTGTTTGTGGATGGCATTGATTTTGATAACTGGAACCTGTTGAACAATTCGCTGGATAAACCGCTGATCAACCGCACCTTGAAGGGGATTTACCCACCTGGTTCCACCTTCAAGCCCTTTGTCGCGCTGGCCGGGCTGGAATCAGGCAAGCGGCAACCGCCGTTTACCATCAGCGACCCAGGCTACTACATGCTGCCCAACAGCCATCACCGCTACCGTGACTGGAAACCATCCGGCCATGGTTCGGTCGATATGCGCAAGGCGATTACCGTGTCTTGCGATACGTTTTTTTATGGGCTGGCCGTCGAGCTTGGTATAGACCGGCTGACCGACTTTGTCAGACATTTTGGTTTTGGTGAAAAAACCAATATTGATATCCAGGGCGAACTGGCGGGCTTGCTGCCGACGCCGGGCTGGAAGCAAAGACGCTTCAAACAGCCCTGGTATATGGGTGAAACTGTCATTGTAGGCATTGGTCAGGGGTATACGCTGGTCACGCCCATGCAATTGGCCTACGCCACGGCCACGCTGGCCAATAGTGGCAAGGCCATCCAGCCGCATCTGGTCAATGCGATTGTGAATGCCAAAACCAACGAGGTCAGGATGTTGCCGCATAAAGTGGCGGACCAGTTGAACCTCAGCCCGGAGAATCTGGAGATTGTGAAACTGGGCATGATGGATGTGACACGCCCGGGAGGCACAGCCGCGTCAGTAGGCGCCAATGCAGGCTATGACATCGCTGCCAAAACCGGTACGGCGCAAGTGGTAGGTATCAAGCAAAATGAAAAATATAACGAAAAAGCCACGGCAGAACGCCATCGCGACCACGCCTGGTTTATTGCTTACGCACCGGCTGAAGACCCCAAAATTGCCGTGGCCGTCATTGTGGAAAACGGTGGCCACGGTGGCTCGGCGGCGGGGCCGATTGCACGCAAAGTAATGGACTATTACCTGCTGGGCAAAATACCCGCAGTGGCAGCCCCTGCGGTGCCCGCCGAAACACAAGCACAGAACCCACCCCCAGTCGTTGAGGAGGAAGAGCATGATTAAACAGTGGATCGGCCATTTTATCCGCCATATTGACTCCATCTTGCTGGCCACCGTCCTCATGGTGCTGGTGGTTGCGCTTATGGTGCTCTATAGCGCCTCTGGGCAGTCCCTGCTCAAGGTTAATGCACAGCTGATTAATATCCTGGTGATGATGGGCGTGATGTTTCTGGTTGCAAACACACAGCCGCAACACATTGAACGCATTGCCCTGCCCGCCTATTTGTTCGGGCTGGCATTGTTGATTGCGGTAGCGCTGGTCGGCGATATTAGCCATGGCGCCAGGCGCTGGCTCAATCTGGGCGTGACCAAAATCCAGCCCTCGGAACTCATGAAATTGGCGGTGCCAATTATGCTGTCCTGGTATTTTTCAAAACGTGAATCCTTGTTACGCACCACGGACTATGTCGTCGCCGGGGTCATTTTGCTGGTGCCGGTCTTGCTGATTGCCAAGCAGCCCGACCTCGGGACCGCCACCCTGGTCTTTGCCGCCGGTTTTTATGTGATTTTTCTGGCCGGTCTGAGCTGGAAATTTATTTTTGGCAGCGCGATTGCCTTTGGCGCGGCGCTGCCCATTTTATGGTCCATGCTGCATGACTATCAGCGGCGTCGGGTGGAAATTCTCATCGACCCTAGCCAGGACCCGCTTGGCGCGGGTTATCACATTATTCAGGCCACCATTGCCATTGGCTCTGGCGGCATGACCGGCAAAGGCTGGCTCAACGGCACCCAGTCACAGTTAGACTTTGTGCCAGAACGCACCACAGACTTTATTTTTGCCGTGTTTGCAGAAGAGTTTGGCCTGGTAGGCTGCAGCCTGTTATTGCTGCTGTTCGCCATTATTATTGGCCGAGCGTTCATCATCGCGTCACAAGCCAAGAGTACTTTTTCCCGCTTATTGGCAGGCAGCATTGCCGCCACCTTTTTTACCTATTGCTTCGTCAACATGGGCATGGTGAGCGGCATTCTGCCTGTGGTCGGCATTCCCTTGCCGCTGGTCAGTTATGGCGGCACCTCACTCTTGACCTTAGGGCTAAGCCTGGGTTTGCTGATGAGCGTGCAGTCGCATAAACGGCTGGTAGCCACCGATTAACGTGGCCAGAAACCACTGAAGGACCTCGATGTCATTGTCCCTACAAAGACTCTTTATCGTGCTGCTGGCTGCCGGGCTGGTTGCCTGCGAAAGCAGCATGCCGTCACGTCCAACGGCGCCTGCGCCAATAAAACCCGTGCCCACGCCACGCCCTGCCGCGCCCGCAGCCTCGCCTGCGCCGCCTGCGGTATTGCCGGGCAGCAGTGCGCCGCTAGGTGCACCCAAAGTCATTAATATTGACCCCAAACCCGAGAGCTCTGGCAATGCCACCGAAGGCATTGATCCAAACATTCCACTGGAAACCTCGGTGACGCCCAAGTTGGAGCCCATCGTGAAAGGGACCACCAAGCCTTATATCGTGAATGGGGAACTGGTGTCGCCAATGTCGGAAATTACAACGCCATTTACGCAAACCGGACACGCTTCCTGGTATGGTAAAAAATTTCATGGCCGCCGTACCGCCAGTGGTGAGCCTTATAACATGTATAAACTCAGCGCCGCCCACCGCACACTGCCAATTCCAAGTTATGTGCGCGTCACCAACCTGAGCAATGGCAAAAACCTGATTGCCAGGGTCAATGACCGCGGCCCTTTTGGCCGCGACCGCATCATCGATTTATCCTATGCCGCGGCCAAACAACTCGATATCACCCAGCATGGCTCGGCCCAGGTAGAGATCACTTTAATTGACCCCAACCAGCCGGAGATAGCTGCGGCCCCGAGCAGTGCAGGCGTCGCCAGAGACATTGCGCCGGCAAGCATGCCCAAAGCATCGGCAAAACCAGCTGCCTCACTCGACAACACCGGGGTGTATGTACAGGTCGGCGCCTTTGGCGTTGAAGAAAATGCCGACCGCCTGCAGCAGCGCATTTCCAATGCGGTACCCGAGACACAAAGCCTGCTGAACAAAGTGTATAATGGCAAGATGTTCCAGGTTGTTCTGGGCCCATATCCTGATCACGCCATGGCCGCGCAAGCAGCCAATCAGATGCGTGACCAATTGCAGTTGCCAGCGCTTGTTTTTTCCCGCTAGCACCGTTTTCTCGTTAAGTATTTTTTCTCGTTAAATGATGACCATGTGGCGTTCTTGTATTGCTTTTCTACTTTCCATTCCTTTAATGACGGTGGCGGCTGAAGCCATTACCGGCAATGTACCTGTACCCACGCTGGCGGCCAAAGCCTTTGTGCTGCGCGATGCCAATACCGGCAATCTGCTGGCTGCGAACAACCCCGATATGCCGGTGGAACCTGCGTCACTGACCAAAGTAATGACCGCTTACCTGACCTTTGAAGCGGTCAAGCAAAAGCGCTTGTCACTGACACAGACCTTGCCCGTGAGTCAAAAAGCCTGGAAGGTCGAAGGCTCAAAAATGTTTATCGACACGACGATGACCGTCACTGTGGATGAGTTGCTTCATGGCCTGATTATTCAGTCAGGCAATGATGCGGCAATTACCCTGGCCGAAGGCATTGCGGGCAGTGAAGAATTGTTCGCCACGCTGATGAACAAAAAAGCGGCCGCGCTGGGCATGAAAAACAGCCACTTTATGAATGCGACAGGCTTGCCAGACCCGGCCCATGTCACCACCGCACGTGACTTGTCCATTTTGGCCAATGCGCTGATTCGGGACTTTCCGCAAGACTACGCGCGCTTGTATTCGCAAAAGTCTTACACCTATAACAACATCACCCAGCCTAACCGCAACCGCTTGCTGTTTATAGACCCCACGGTTGATGGCATGAAAACCGGCCATACCGAATCCGCCGGTTACTGCCTGATTTCTTCGGCCAAACGCAATGACTTCCGCTTGATTTCTGTGGTACTTGGCACCACCTCTGACAATGTACGCGCCGCTGAGAGTCAAAAATTACTGAATTTTGGCTTCCAGTTTTATGAATCCAGACTGATTTATGCGGCGGACAAAGCGATTACGCGGCAAAAGGTATGGAAAGGGACAGAAAACCAGGTTGACCTCACAGTGGTAAAACCGGTTTACCTGACGCTGCCCCAGGGTGAATATGCCAATATGAAAGCGAATCTACGCGTGCCCAAACCGCTTGAAGCGCCGTTAAAAGCACATCAAACGGTTGGTGCGGTGGATTTCAGCCTCAATGGCAAGGTGGTGCATAGCGTGCCGCTGGTCACCATGCAGGCAGTCGAGGCCAGCAATATCTTTTCACGCATGATCGATCAGGTCCGCTTGTATTTGCAATAAACAGGCTGACCGTCACTCACTGTTTAAAAGGTAGGTAACATATGACCAAGTTCGAGCAATTACCGGAAATAGAAGAGACCCTGATTGAGTTTCCCACCAATTTCCCGATCAAGGTCATGGGTGAAACGCATGATGATTTCGCCAGCGAAATTACCCGCACCATCCAGTTGCACTGGCCAGACTTTGATACACACCTGATTGAAATGCGTGGCAGCAGCAATGGCAAATACCTGAGCCTGACCTGTCTGGTGTATGTCACCTCCAAGCCACAACTGGATGATATTTACCGCAGCCTGACCGCTCACCCCATGGTCAAGGTTGTGCTATAAGCCTTTTTCGATCATGCCTGCCTTGGAAATCCGCCAGTTGGGGCTGACTGATTATGCAGCCACGCTGGCTGCCATGCAGGCATACACTGCCCAACGCACGACCAGTACTCCTGACCAGCTCTGGGTCACCGAACATCCGCCTGTGTATACGCTAGGCCTCAACCGCCGCGGCGTGCGCCTGCCACAGAATGCAATTCCGGTGGTGAATGTAGACCGCGGTGGCAAAATCACTTACCACGGCCCGGGCCAACTCATTATTTATTGCCTGATCGATCTGGCACGCGGCCACTTGAATGTGCGGCAACTTGTCTCCATCTTGGAAGACAGCCTGATAGAATGGCTGGCCGCACAAGGCGTGGTGGCTGTGGCCCGCGCGGATGCCCCTGGCGTGTATGTAGACGGCAAAAAAATTGCCTCGCTGGGGCTACGCCTGAAAAACCAGTGCTGCTACCATGGCCTGAGTTTGAATATAGACATGGATTTACAGCCGTTTGCCGATATAGACCCGTGTGGTTATGCCGGCATGCAAATGACGCAAACCCGGGAATTAAATATTGCGCTGCAAATGCCTGACATTGCCGCCGATTTAACCCACCGATTGAAAGAGAAACTGACGCATGTCAGATAATTCGACCCCAATAGATGCAAGCAGCCGCCCGGCCAAGAAAGTGGCTGGCGTGAAAGAAATAGACGCAGCAAAAACCTCGCGTATCCCGATCAAGATCGTGCCGCAACCCATGCTGCGCAAGCCCGAATGGATACGCATGAAAGTGCCGGATTCGGCACGGTTCCAGGAAATCAAGCAAGTCCTGCGCGACAACAACCTGCATACCGTCTGTGAAGAAGCCAGCTGCCCCAATATTGGCGAATGCTTTAGTGGCGGCACGGCGACCTTTATGATTCTGGGGGATATCTGCACCCGCCGTTGCCCGTTTTGTGATGTGGCGCATGGCAAACCCTTGCCGCCTGATCCCAATGAGCCAGAAAACCTCGCCCGCACCATCGCACAGATGAAACTGCGTTATGTGGTCGTCACCTCAGTAGACCGCGATGATTTGCCTGACGGTGGCGCGCAGCATTTTGTCGACTGCATCCGCGCCATTCGCGCCCAATCCCCAGCCATTAAAATTGAAATCCTGGTGCCAGATTTTAGGGGCCGCCTCGATATCTCGCTCAAAATTCTGCGTGAAGCACCGCCAGATGTCATGAACCATAACCTGGAAACGGTGCCGCGTTTGTATAAACAGGCGCGCCCTGGTTCTGACTACCAGCATTCGCTGGATTTGCTCAAACAGTTTGGTGAACTGTACCCAACGGTGCCGACCAAATCTGGCTTGATGCTGGGCCTGGGTGAAACGGATGAAGAAATTTTAGAGGTCATGCGTGACTTGCGCGCACATGGCGTCAGCATGCTTACCCTGGGGCAATACTTGCAACCCAGCGTCCATCACTTGCCGGTGTTGAGATATGTCACGCCAGAGCGTTTTGAATGGTTTAAACAACAAGCCGATGCCATGGGCTTTGACAATTCGGCCAGCGGGCCCATGGTGCGCAGCAGCTATCATGCCGACCAGCAGGCGCATGCGGTCATCGCCTAATCATTGCATCAGCAGTGCCGGGTAACCGGTGAATAAAATAACAAGCACAGGAGCAACCATGGTTCCACACTTAACCACGGCTTTAAGCGGCCCTCTCTATACACTGGAAAAACGCGTTTTGCAAGCCATGCCAGATATTGAGCACTGGTTCCGCACCAAATGGCAGGAGATTCCCGCCCCGTTTTATGCCAGCGTGGACCTGCGCAATGCCGGCTTCAAGATTGCCCCGGTGGATACCAACCTGTTTCCAGGCGGCTTTAATAACCTTAATCCCGAATTTTTGAGCCTGGCTGTGCAAGCCGCACAAATGGCGGTCGAGAAAATCTGCCCAGATGCACGCCGTTTACTTCTGATCCCCGAAAACCATACCCGCAACACTTACTACTTGCGTAATGTAGTTGAGCTCTGTCACATTCTCAAAACCGCCGGCATGGAAGTCCGTGTCGGCAGCTTGTCGCCAGAAATTACCGAGATCACCAAACTAGAAACCCATGATGGCTTGCCGCTGGTACTGGAACCGCTGGTGCGCGTAAAAAACCGCCTGCAACTGAAGGCGGCAACGTTTGAAGGCGTGGAATACCCGGCCTTTGACAGCTGTGCCATTCTGCTCAATAACGATTTGTCCGGTGGCGTGCCCGACCTGCTGCAAGGCCTGGAGCAAACCCTGATTCCACCGTTACATGCAGGCTGGTTCAGCCGACGCAAATCGCAGCACTTTAGCGCGTATAACACTGTTGTCGATGAATTCTCGCAATTGCTGCAAATTGATCCCTGGTTGCTAAATCCCTACTTTGATACCGCCAGCGGCCTGGACTTTCACGCCCGGGTAGGTGAAGACCTGCTGGCCGATAAGGTCGAAGCCATCCTGAAAAAAACGCAGGCTAAATACGACGAATATGGCATCACGCAGCCACCGTTTGCGATTGTCAAAGCCGATGCAGGTACCTATGGCATGGGCATTATGAGCGTGAAATCTGCTGACGAGGTACGCGACCTCAACCGCAAGGCACGGAATAAAATGTCGGTGATCAAAGAAGGCATGCAAGTGTCTGAAGTGATGATCCAGGAAGGCGTTTATACCTTTGAAAGCATCAATGACGCGGTAGCCGAGCCAGTGGTGTATATGATGGATCACTTTGTGATTGGCGGTTTTTACCGTGTGCACACCGGCCGTGGCGTCGATGAGAACCTGAATGCGCCCGGCATGCACTTTGCCCCGCTCGCGTTTGAAAAACCCTGTACCCTACCCGACTGTGCCGGCGCCCCCGATGCGCCACCCAACCGCTTCTATGCTTATGGCGTGGTCGCAAGACTGGCCCTGTTAGCGGCTGGCCTCGAGCTGCAAGCGCGGGACCTGCCGGAAAACGACCTGCTCACCGCATAGCAAAGGTTCATCATGAAACTGCTGTTTATTCTTGATCCGCTGGCCTCACTCAAAAGTTACAAAGACACCAGCCTTGCCATCATGCGCGCGGCGCAAGCGCGTGGACACGTGCTATGGGTCTGCGAACAACACGACTGGCACTTGCAGCAAGCCGAGGTCAAGGTGGATGCGCAGACATTTGCGTTTAATGCAGACGAGCACTGGCAAACCGGTGACAAAACCACACAAGCCCCCGCAAGTTTTGATGCGGTGCTGATGCGTAAAGACCCGCCGTTTGATAACGAATACCTGTATAGCACCTATTTGCTTGAGCTGGCGCAACAGCAAGGGGCACGTATCTTTAACGACCCGTCATCCATTCGCGGCTGGAACGAAAAACTATCTGTCGCGCGCTTTCCGCAATTTGCCCCGCCGTTTATCGTCACCAGCCTGCAAAGCAAAATTCTGGCCTTTCTGGCCGAACATCAGGACATCATCGTCAAACCGCTGGATGGCATGGGTGGCAGCGGCATTTTCCGCTTGCGTCAGGACGACCCCAATATTTACGCCATCCTGGAAACGCTGACCCGATTTGAAGCACAAACCATCATGGTCCAGCGCTATATTCCAGAGATCGTCAAAGGTGACAAGCGCATCCTGATCATCAACGGTGACCCCCTGCCCTACGCCCTCGCCCGCATCCCAAAAACCGGCGAAACCCGTGGCAACCTGGCCGCCGGCGGCAAAGGCGTGGCCCAACCCCTGACTGCCCGTGACAAAGAAATTGCCGAGACCGTCGGCAGTGTGCTGAAACAACACGGCCTGTTTTTAGTCGGGCTGGACGTGATTGGCGACTACCTGACCGAAGTGAATGTCACCAGTCCGACTGGCATGGTAGAAATTGCGGCACAAACAGACTGTGATCCGGCCAGAGTGATGCTAGAGGCACTGGAAAAGCAGATAGCCTGACCGCCCGTCTCAACCTTAACGCGATCATATTCCCCCTGCTGACAGCCGATTTTGTTAACATCATCCAGTGCGAGTAAGTCCATCATGACTGCCTCACTATCGTTGCAGGAGTGTCATCATGCGGGTCTTAGTGCTGGGTTCCGGGGTGATAGGCGTGACAAGCGCTTATTATCTGGCGTTAAAAGGCTTTGAAGTCACGGTCATAGACCGTCAACCAGCGGTCGCCCTGGAGACCAGTTTTGCCAATGCAGGGCAAATTTCACCGGGTTATTCCGCCCCTTGGGCCAGCCCGGATGTGCCCCTCAAGGCGCTTAAATGGCTGTTTCAGCGCCATGCGCCACTCTCACTCAAACCGGATTTCACGCGTTGGCAATGTCAATGGATTGCACAGTTTTTAAGCAATTGCTCCTTCGAACGTTATGAATTGAATAAATCGCGCATGGTGCGTCTGGCTGAGTATAGCCGCGATTGTCTGCGTCGTTTGCGTGCAGAGACGGGCTTGCATTATGAGCAACGCAGTCAAGGGACCTTACAGGTATTCCGCACCAAAAAACAACTCGCCGCCGAAGCCAAGGATATTGCCGTACTTGAACGCATGGGCGTGCCGTTTGAGCATTTGGATGCGGCAGGCTGTGTACGCATTGAACCTGCCCTGATTCACGTACAAGATGCGTTGCTGGGTGGGTTGTATCTGCCTGGGGATGAAACCGGGGATTGCCAGCTATTTACCACGCAACTGGCAGCCAAGGCGCAAGCGCTTGGGGTGAAGTTCAGACAAGAAACACAAATACACCGCTTACTGACACAGCAAAGCCAGTTGCTTGGCGTAGAGGTGCAAACGGCAAGTGGCGTAGAAGTATTGCAGGCAGACCATTATGTGGTCGCCCTTGGCAGCTACTCGCGCCAACTTTCGCAGGCGTTGGGACTCAATCTGCCGGTCTATCCCGTAAAAGGCTATTCTTTGACCGTGCCCCTGATCAACGCTGCAGCCGCCCCCGTGTCCACCGTGATGGATGAGACTTACAAGGTAGCCATTACGCGCTTTGATCAGCGCATCCGGGTGGGCGGGATGGCGGAATTGCATGGGTTTGATTTAAGCCTCAACCCAAGCCGCAGGGCCACGCTGGAATTTGTATTCAACGGCTTGTTCCCGTATGCCGGGGATGTCGCACAAGCGCAATTCTGGACGGGGCTGCGCCCCATGACCCCGGATGGCACGCCGCTGATCGGCCAGGCAAGCGCGGCTTACCCCAATGTGTGGCTCAATACTGGGCACGGCACGCTGGGTTGGACCATGGCTTGCGGCTCCGGGCAAGTACTGGCCGATTTGATGGCGCAGGAGACACCGGCCATCGAGACGCAAGACCTGCAACTTTCCCGCTATCTCTAGCAGCGGTCACCCAATCCATCGCTGCTACTGAGTAAAATCACTCAGTAGAGAAATCGTCTGTGCACTTACATCAGTACAAACTCTTTGGCGGTCGGCAACGCGGGCAAATCACTTTGCCCCAAGGCTTCCATGAGCTCAATGTCTATGACTTCAGTCAGCGCGTTGATCGGCAGCGCATTGGCAATCGGGGCAAAAGGCTCTTCGAGTTCATTACCGAGGGCATCGAGTCCAAACAGGGTATAAGCTGCCAATGCAGTCACAAACGGCGTGGCCCAGCCCAGGGTATTGGCAAAACAAAAGGGCATCAAAAAACAAAAAGTATAGGCGGTGCGGTGCAACAATAAGGTGTAGCCAAACGGAATCGGCGTGTTCTGGATCCGTTCACAGGCGGCTTGCGTTGCCGCCAGCTTCTGAATCAATTCTTCGAGCAAATTAAACTGTATAGGCTGGATGCGGCCCTCCGCCAATGCCTGAATCAGGATGCGCTCCATGGCACGTAAAATGACTTCTGGCGGATTTTTGCTCTGCAAGTATGCTTCTGCCACGGGCTCGGCTAACAGTTGCTTGATCCGTGGCAGTTGATCCCCTGGACGCAGCTGCTTCAGCAACGCGTGCGCGTAAGCAATATTGCATTCCAGCAATTGCTTGCGGGCGGCACTGAGTTCACCCTGGGTATCCAGTATCTGGCTCAAGCGTGCCAGGTTTCTCGCGGTGAGCATCAACTCACCCCACACCTTTCTCGCCTCCCACCAGCGCTCATAGCAGGCGTTGTTTCTAAAGGCGAGAAAAATAGACAGCGTGATGCCAAGCAAGGCGAACGGCCCGCCATCAAACTTGGGTAACCAGTCGGGCTTTAAGGTATAAATCGAGACCACGATGGCTGACAGTGTTGCTACAAATGTCAGCAGCGGCATGATCTTGAGCACGATAGAACCTTTGATGATAAAAAACAGTTCAAACAAGTGCGGTCTTGGTCTAACAATCAAGGCATGTCTCCCATCTGGTGAACTATCACACCAGTGATATACTCGATAGTTTGTAGTTTATCTGTCAGTGCTGGCAGCAAATGTGGCGATAAGACATGGAAATGCATGATTTAACGCCGTTTTCCCAGTGCTAAACAAGATGAGAACCTTCAACAGTAACAAGTCACCGGGTTGGAAATTGATGGATGGATACCATGCTTAAATGGAAAGATATACTTAAACTCTCGCGCGAAGGGAATCTGCCCCCAGAACGCAAATTGCAAAAATCCGTGCGTGCCTGGCGAGAGATTTTGGATGAAGAGGTGTTTGCCATTACACGTTTAAGTGCCACCGAGCGGCCGTTTTCATCAGAAATGTGTGTGGCGTTTACGCCAGGGCGCTATGCCTGCGCCTGTTGCGCGCAAACGCTGTTTGATTCTAGCCAAAAGTTTGACTCTGCCTCAGGTTGGCCTTCCTTTGACCAGCCCCTTGCAAAGAATGCGATTGCTTATTACGCCGACGATAGCCATGGCATGCAACGCGTAGAAGTGAAGTGCAATGTGTGTGATGCGCATTTGGGCCACGTCTTCCCCGATGGCAAAACAGAGAGTGGACTGCGCTATTGCATTAATGGCAAAGCGATTGCATTTGTCGCCCAGTAGTTGGCCGGCGTTAAAAGCAAACGGCGCGGTTTGCTCACGCAAACAACGCCGTTTCAGATTCAGCTCGCCATGCTTTGCTGAATAAGCTTAATGCGCCAATCTTCTGCCATAACTGACGGCATAAGCCGCTGGTCTGGCCAGCAAAATAGGATCTTTGCTAGGCGCAATGCCGTCTGTCAGCTGTAGCGGATTGAACATGATGGGCTTTTCAGCCGCTTTACTGTCTGCCACAGCCTTATTCAAGGTCAGTGTTCCTAACTCAATCACCTTGCGGCTGTCCGGCCAAACGACGGTCGCATTGTTGACTTCATCCCCGGCTTCAGCCAGTTGCAGCAATAATTTATATTGCACCGCGCCTGTTTTTACACGCTCGACAATATCGGTCATCAGGTAGTCAGGTGCAGCTTTGTCAGCCGCTTCCTGGCTCAAAAATTTGGCGCCGGCCACGGGCACAATCTGGTACCGGCCAAAGACGGTTTTACCTGCAGCATTGGTAAACTCAAACGCGTTCACGCCATAAAAAGGTTGCGTCGCAAAACTCACAGGCGCCGGTTTGGGTGTGGTCACAAATTTGAGTGCAGCTGGATGGCTGCCTAAAAACTGCTCGACTGGGCTAGGCTTGGCCGTACTGCCCTGAGAGTCACGCACGGCATTGAGCAAGCCCAGAAAGTCTTCTGGCGTCGCCGTTGGAAAAGCATTTACCGAGATACTGACGATATCCGTTGCGGTGCCATCCGGTAATTGAAAGCGGATCGCAATGCCTTTAGGAAACGCATTGCCATTGGCATCCGGAATATTTGGCACGCCGGTGGCATTCGAGTAGCGGACCAACACCGGCGTTGCCTTTTGGAAGTGTGTTGCTTTACTGACCGAAGCCGCCTGTGCAGAAGGGGTAAATGTCCCCTCCACCATCACGCCTTTGGCATGGTTGGCGCGGTAGCCGGCATGGGGGCCGCCGGATAAAGTGGTCAAGGTGTCCACCAATTGTTCGGTCACCGGTTTTTCCTCTGCAAATACCGACGGGCTGGAGACAGTCAATGCTGTGGCAAATAACACGGCAACTAACGCTTGTATCTTCATGTTGAATCCTTTCTATGAAAATTCATATTGTTTAAAATTAAATCGCACACTACTTAAAACACCATAAACCATTTGTTTATGTTTACTACGCTTGATGCTGAATCAAATGGTTGCGCAGCGCGTTTAAGCGCTCGCGTAACTCACCGACCTCTTGCAATGAACAGCCCATGGCACACAACATGTCATCCATAATCCCGGCGGCCTTCAGCCTCAGCTGACGGCCGGTCTGCGTCAGGCAGATAATCACTTGCCTTTCATCTTCGGTCGAGCGCACACGCTGCAAAAATTCAGCAGCTTCCAGCCTTTTCAACAAAGGGGTCAGCGTTGCCGAATCCAGAAACAACTGCTCACCAATATCACTGACGGTACGCTGATCGCTCTCCCATAACACCATCATGACCAAATACTGCGGATAGGTTAATTCCAATGTCTTGAGCAGTGGGCGATATACTTTGTTAATCGCCAGCGACAGCGAATACACAGAGAAACATAACTGCTCATTAAGCAATGGCGTTTGGGTTGATGCAGAATTATTCATATGCTGCGATTATAAATCGCGTGCTATTATATTTTCAACAACTTTTTAATCTTATTTGTTCAGCCACTGCATCATGTAGTGAATGATGAAGTTGGCTTTCTTGTGCATTCTGATTTGGCTCATCTTGCGCTCCTTTAATGTATGAAGTGCATGATAAAACGCTTTTATTTTTAAATAAAATTGAATTATTTTATTTAATTAATAAATAATTCTTATAGACAGGCCAATTGCCTTGAAATCAAGGCCTGGTGCACAGCATTGAATTAATTGAGGTTATCCAGCGTGTAGGGGTCTTGAGGCGCCGGCTCGATATCGAGCGGATTGACGGCATAGTTAAAATCATCGCCGATATCAATGTCTATGTCGTTTTGACCTTGCCAGCGCTCGAGCCAGATCGAAAAGTCTTTTTCTGGCATGGGCTTGCCAATAAAGTAGCCTTGCCCCTCATTGCAACCGAGCTTGGCCAACTGGTTGAGCACCAGTTCGTTTTCTATGCCTTCGGCCACCACGATCAAGCCCAGGTTGTGCGCCAGATCGATGGTCGATTTCACGATGCTGGCATCGCCGGCGTTTTTATCCATAAACATGACAAATGAGCGGTCAATTTTAAGTTCTTGCACCGGCAGTTGACGCAAATAAGCCAGCGAGGAGTAGCCAGTACCAAAATCATCAATGGCCAGATGCAGCCCCATGGCAGCCAGTTTGCGCACCACAATTTCCGCCCGCTCTGGATCCTGCATCAAGCTGCCTTCGGTGATTTCAAGCTTGAGTGATTTGGTGGTCAAGCCATGCGCAGCCAACAGATCGGCAATCTGTTGCGGCAACTCCATATTGTTGAGGTCCCGGGTAGACAGATTCACCGCCAGGCTGATATGCAAGCCTTGTTTTTTAAAGTCTGCCAGCGCTTCGCAGGCGCGGCGCAACATCCATTGCGTGAGGTCACTGATAATACCGGTCTGTTCGGCAAACGGAATAAACTGGTCAGGGAAAATCATGCCTTTTTGCGGATGCACCCAACGGATCAGGGCTTCACCGCCCAGCGCACGGCGGGTCGAAACATCGACCTTGGGCTGGATGTAGAGCAATAACTGGTTTTGCTGGATGGCTTCCTTGAGGTCAGAGATCAGGGTCAATGTCTCGGACTGGTCAATTTCCAGCGAGGTATTGTAGACAATCCAGGGCGTCTTTTTGAGTCTGGATTCTTGCAGTGCCGTCTCGGCGTGGTTGAGTAAAGACTCTTCGTCCATGCCATGTTCGGGATACAGCGCAATCCCCATGCCCGCCTGTACATCAATGGCTTGGCCCTGCACCTGCACCGGTTGCTCAAATACCTGTTGGATGGCATCTGCAAACCGGGTGGCTTGCGCCTGATCGGCATGTTGTAACAACACAGCAAATTCATCAGCATCGAGGCGCGCCACCATGTCTTGCTCACTCAATACATGCTGTTTGAGCACCTGACCGACGTGCCGCAGCAAATCATCGCCAAAATCCCGACCTAGCGTTTGGTTGATGGGCTTGAAGCGGTGAATATTAATGACCAGAATACTCAGCTTGGCATTGGTCTGGGCATGGACCAGCATGGCCTGATGCACGCCTTGGGTAAACGCCAGCCGGTTCGAAAGACCCGTCAACTCATCATTAAATGCCAGACGCTGGATGCGCAAGCTGCGTTGCAACACCGCTTCACGCATGCTGTTGAGGGCGGTTGCCAGCAAGCCGATCTCATCCGTACTGGTCACCTGAATTGGCTTGTCATAATTGCCCATGGCAATGTCATCGGCATTTTTAACCAGCGTCGCAATCGGTTCTGTGGTTTTGCGCGAGACATACCAGATCAAGGCGGCAAAAATGACCACACCAAGCAAGGTCAGGAAAATCATCACTTTAAACAGCGTGTTCAAATCCTGCAGGTAAGGTTCTACCGAGCCCTGCAGCACCACCAGCAAAGCTTCATCCTTGGTTTCATGCAAGGAACGTATTTTAAGATGGTAGGTAATGCCATCCAGGTCGACCTTGTGTAAAGACAGCTTCTGCGCATACACATCGGAAACGGTTTTGACCAGCAGGTTTGAAAGTTCGTGGTTGGCAGTCCCCGTAACCAGCGCCCAATCGTGCTGATGGGTTTTTTGTACAAAGGTGACATCCAGGTGCGTCAGTTGCTTGATTTGCGCGGCCAGGCGGTTATCCACGGCAAACCCCATCACTACCCAGCCGATCACTTCGGGTGCTTTAACCGGCACGGCAATCAACTGATAAGGTTTGCCATCCACCAATTCAAACTTGAGTGTGCCGGTTTGATTCTCGATAATGGCCTGTACAAACTCCTGATGGGCCGCACTGCCAGAAATGGCAGACTCGCTTTCCTGGGTGCCGATGACCATCGCTTCATCTTGACTGACGAAATAGGCGACCTGAGCATGGATGCGGCCCTGGTAGCTTTCCAGTGCGGAGGCAATCGTTTCCGCATCGTTGGTGGCAACGGCTTCCCTAAAGGCATAATCCGCGGCCAACACTTGCGTCGCCTGTTTGAGACTTTGCGTGTTGTGTTGCAGCAAATTGACAAATACCCGTTCGCCGACCTCCATCTGCTCTTCGGCCAGGCGGTTGGCATGTTTTACCAGGGCGTATTTAAGCGGAACCAGACCTGCCAACTGAATGGCAATGACCACGGTTAAGAATGTAAAAGCAATTCGCGAACGAATGTGTTTGAACTGGATCATGCAGTGAGAATGTTAGGGAAGCGCAATTTTCAGCTCGGTTGCGGCCCCTTCAATATTTACCTTTTGTTCTGTGCCAGGTTTATTTTGTCCTGGTAGCCAGGCTTGATAACTGTATTGACCATCACTGAGCTTGATCATGGCCTTGCCTTGGTCGTCCGTTTTGACAAAAAACGGGGTATCGACGACATAAATATACCCTACCATAGAATCATGAATGTTGCATCCTAATGTCACCAATCCCGCCTGATCAAACAACACGGGGTCCGTTGGCACGCCGGAATACAACTTCAGCTCGAATTTTTTGGCAGGTGAAAATGAGTAGACATGGTGCCTCACCGTATCTTCATTCGGAAAATTCACCTTGGTACCGGTCTGGATTACGGTTACCTTGGGGTTAAACATTTTGTTTTTTTGCACGATCTTGCCAGGGGCTGGACTGATTGCCGGGGTTTTCTTGTCATAAAACGCGACGACCGCATCGGTGACCAGCCGGCCCGCAGCATCCGTCACAATGAGCGTCACTTCCGCGGCGTGCGCTGACAGCCCCAGACAGAGTAACCAGAGTCCTGCGCCAAGCAGCGGCCTGCTCAAAAAACGCATCTTCTTATCCTTTGCAAGCTTAATCACTGACCACGTCCCGCTTCATGGGCGCCAGTATCTTCAACAGCTCATTCTTTTCTTTGGTGCCTACGCCATTGATATCCATGCGCTCCCGCAATACCTCAACCATAATTTCGAATTCTGCCATGGTGATATGGGCATCGGCATGCGCATTTTTCATGGTTTCGCCCTCATACTCACATTGCCCGCCAGTTTTAACACATAAAAAATTGGTCAGACTCTGTTTAAGCGTGACCATTTTCACCCCTTCAAATGAGCGGGCTGTACGTGGATCCTTGCTGACAATATCCAAAGTTTGATTCGACAAGCGGCTCAGCATCGGCAGGCCACCGATACGGCTGAACAAGCTTGCATCAGGCTTGGGCTGGGCGGTACACCCCGCCATGCACAGCAACAAGCCAATCCAGATCAACCTTCGCATTTCTTCCTCCGTTAAATTGCCACACTATCAGCATATTACGTGAGCTTAAAAAGTTTGAAACCATGAAAAAGCCAATCAAATCAATCGCTATTTTCGCAATGATTCTTATCGCGAAAACGAGATAATGATGCTATTCGATCAAATTTTGAAAGCGTTACCATGCATTCTTCTCCCCTTCTGATCGGCTGCATTGCAGTGGCAACAGCAATGACCTTGCCTTTCGTAGCCAACGCAGGCGATCGCCTGTTAGCGACCGGTGGCGTCACCCAGATTGAGGGGGCGGCAGGCGGTGGCTTGATGCCTTGGGCTGTGATTAGCGGTTATGGCACAGACAAACAAATTGGCGGCTCGGCGTTTTATACGCATGCACAAACCAAGGGCGACTTTAAATTAAATACCTCTGGGATCGCGATTGGTGCTTTCAATCGCATCGAACTCAGTGCCAGCCAGGCGCGGTTCGGCTTGAGCGATACGGTGCCTGGCGAGGAAGTCCGCCTGAACACATTAGGCATAAAATTACGCCTGATAGGCGACGCCGTCTATGAACAGGACAGCTGGCTGCCACAAATCTCGGTGGGGGCCCAATACAAATATAACGAGGACTACCACTTTGTGCCCAAGGCGCTGGGCGCCAAAGATCGCGATGGCATTGATTATTATGTGGCCACCAGTAAGTTATTTTTGGGTGCGATGAATGGCTACAACTTGCTCATCAATGCCAATCTGCATGCCAGTAAAGCCAACCAGTTTGGCCTCTTGGGATTTGGCGGTGACCGGCATGACCGCTATCGTATCCTGCCAGCCGCCTCGGCAGCGATCATGCTTTCGGATAACTGGCTCATCGGCACTGAATATCGCGGAAAACCAAATAACCTGTCGGTATACAAAGAAAACAGTGCGCACGATATTTTCATGACCTGGTTTCCGCACCGCAACGTGTCTATCACTGGCGCCTATATTGATTTGGGCAGAATCGCCAACAAGGACGACCAGACCGGTTGGTACTTCTCAGGCCAGTTAAATTACTAAGTGAACCCACAAGTCATTATTTGAGCGTCTGCAGACCGCAAGTCGCCTGCAAGGCTTTGTCCAGTTGCTTGTAAGCCGCACCATTGCCGGTCGCAAAAGCATATGGATTGATCAAAAGATAGTGGTTGTAACGCACTTGCCGGTAACTATACTTTTGCGCAAGACCGAGTGCATAGCAGTCGCAGGCCTGCGTCATATCGTCGGCATGGTAGCGCTGCTGGCAAGTCTGCTTCAGTGCCTGCTGATCCGCACCCGTCCAGGGCTTGGGCGTGGATACTGCATCAGCCCTGGCCTGGGTCAACATCGCATACATGAGTTCCACGCTGGCGCGCAATTTACCCAGTGGCGCAGTCTGCAAGGTATCGCGATGCAGCGGCTGCAAGCTGGCCGCATCTAGACTAAAATCAGCCTGATTGTCTGTCGTCTCAGGCACTTGATAGCCTTGTGCAGCCAACATGATTTGCTTGGCCGGATCGGCTTGCAACAAGGCGTGTGCTTCGGCGAGGTCTGCCGCTGGCAGTTGCAACTGCCAGTGGATCTGACAAGGTTGCGTCGTGGTGACGGACATGCTGCCACTGACCTGCTGATCAGCCACTGCATCCGCAAATGCAGGTGGGATACGCTGCAGCATGTATTGCATTTCCTTGTCTGCCAGACTTTTTAAAGACTGCTCATCCAGACAGGCAATGACGGTGGCATGGACCATCCATAACACCAGGGCGGAGCTGATTTGAGTCAGGCATTTCGTAAGGCCAGGCATAGTGAATTCTCTCAAATGATTCTGGCATTTGAGCAGGCTTGACCAGAAAAGTTTTGTGCGGCATCTTTTATCAAGATAACAGAGTAGCCGGAAATGAAAACGGGCGCTAAAGCGCCCGTTCATGCCATCAGGAACAAATTATTTGTTCATAACGTACATAGTTACTTCAAAGCCGAAACGCATTTCGGTAGCAGCTGGTTTAGTCCACATAGTCATTTCTCCTTTATCCTAAATTCGTCTTAGCAGTTGCTATCAACGTGTGACCATATTAAAACTAGGCTAAAAGATTGTCGTGATTAAACTGCGCAACATGCGTTCATGATTTTCATGAGTATCGCCTGATATACCCCTTAATCCGCCCGCGACTTGATCTGGCGCAACAATTTGCTGATGCCTTTGCGGCCGATGGTGCGCTTGAGGCTCACCTTGAAGTCATAGACGTAAAACGGCCATAAAAACTGCCAGCTCAGGCGGCGACCGCTCATGCCGAGATATATTTGCAAAAACTGCTTGCGGCCTTCCCAATGCAGTTTGTTCAAGGCGCGCGTCAAGTCGGCCAGACGATTTGACATCGGCGTCGCTCTCGGCGTCGCATGCAAGCGGGCGGTGTCTATCAGCACAAACTGTAACTGATCCCCTTCACGCTGCACCAGAATATTACCCCCGGAAAAGTCGCGGAAATAAATCCCCGAATGGTGCATATGCAGGCAAAACCGGGCAAAGGCCTGATACAAATGCTCGGCAGTCAGGCCCTCGTATTCGGTCGCGCCCTCGCGAAAAGCCAAAAACGCCTTGGAAATGGCAAACTGATGCGGCACAAAATCACAGATATAAAAATTGCGGCGCAACGTGGTGTCATGCGTATGCTCGATGAATGCGACAGGCATGGCAGTACCCACGCCTCGCCGCAACAATTCCATCGCCCCGTTCCAGCTGCGCTTGGCTTTGCTGGGTTTAAATCTGTCCAGTAGCGTTTTATGCCAATACATGCGCACCGGTTTTTTCACAGTCACTTGCTGACCGGGAGTTCTCGGATCAGGCAAGGACCAAATCGCATTTCTGGCATGGCGCAACGCCTGCTGTTTGGCAGGCGGAGTCAGCGTTTCCGGATGCCAGGCCTGCCATAATTGTCTGGCTTCTTCGGCATCCTTGGCAAGAATCAAGCCGCGCCAATCGCCTTCATGTACCGGAAAATACTGCTTGCCGCCTATATGCGCATGAATCACCGTGCCACTCAAGGCAGGTTGCGCCGTACGCAGCAGCATCTGGTCCGGCTCTGGCCACACCAGATACACCGGTGACTCGGTCACTAATTGCCGGTCTGGTGCCGGCCGGCCGTCACGGTCAAAGATTTGCGCGAGCTGCAAGCAATGCGGGGAATAGACTTGGTCGAGCACTGCACATTGACCGTTGACGGTCCAGGCGATATGCACGGTTTTCCCATGCTGCTGTAATTCGTGGATTTCGAGTCCATGGCCGGTACTCACAGGCGCAATATAGTGCGCCCCGTTCAGCCAGTCGCATGCCGTTTTAAATGCCGCAAAACTGGGTCTGTGCTGATAGTGTTCGCGCTGGCCATCGGCCGATTTGTAATAGGCGACGCGCTCCAGTGCCGGATACTCTGCATCTTTGAGGCCATCATCAATCAAGCCTTCACGGTGACAAATGAAGGCGCCCCAGTTTGCGTGCTGCAAAGCGCCAGAGGCGGCCAACAAAGTAAAGTAGCGTGCCACGTAATCGGCCTGTTTTTGCGCGCCATCCGGCAAGTGGCGTTTGATGCGGTAAATTGCCCAGAAGGCCACCGGCGACACCAGCGCAGGCACACCAAAATCTTCCCCCACTTTTTGCAACAAACGGGCTTTTTTGATCAGGTTAAACTTGAGGTGTCGGGTCCACTGATATTTGAAAATACGCTCATCGGACAGCTCGGGCTCAATCACGCGTTCCACAAACAGGTTGTTGCTGTGCACATCGGGCAAGCGCCGGGTCTGAGCCAGCGTTTTCAGCAGACTGACGTTATACAGCGGCTCAAAATCCTGCACATTCGGGCCCACCACCCGCACCTGATATTGTCTGGCCAGATCGTAAGCCAGCTGCCAGGCCAACATAAAGCCAGGCATGTCATAGCCCGCCCATTTTTTGCGGTTGACCGTGTTACCAATCTCCAGCGCCGCAATGCGTCCCGCATAGGCTTGCAATAGCTCAGACACAAAAGTTGCCCACGCTTGCTGCACACTGGCGTCGCGCATATTTCTTGCCGCGGCAAATGGCTGCACCACATGCAAGGTCACCGAGAGGCCAGCCGCTAACAAACGGCGCAAAAAACGCTCTTGATGGGGGCGTGCATCATCATCGCTGATATCCAGCCGTACCCTGGTCACACCCAGCATCTGCAATTGCGTCAAGACGTAATCATCTGTGGCAGGATCCTGATTACTCGCGACACAGATCCCGATAAAGTCGTCAGGGATGGCATGGTCGAGTTTTGGTAAGTGGCTGTGTTTGAGCCAGAAACCACCTGTGGCCAGATATTTCAAGCCATCAAGAATGACCTGTCGGGTCAGCATGGAGGGTTGTTTTTTCAAAGTCAGCCCTTACTCTGGCAAGCGATAACGCTGCTCTTGATACAACAAGGCAGGCAACAGGCTGTTAGCTAGGGCGCGTTCAGCCAATGCCGCGGCATCCGCTGGCGGTGCGGTATTCTGCAACTGCTTACTGAGTGGATTGTAGTGACCAAAGGCAGGCGCCTTGCCCTCACGCAACACCACCACTTCGTTATCTGCGACCGTTGGGCCAGTTTGCTGCATCCAGCCAAAGTTGTAGTTGTACTGCATCATGGCGCGACCACGATAGTCAGCGCTCACATTGGACAAATCATGCCCGGTCATCGGATGCTTGGCCTCTATGCCCATCAGTGACAACACGGTCACCGGCAGGTCAATCTGGCTGGCAATTGCTTCAACGGTTTTAGGTTGCACCGCCCCGCCCAGAATCAACGCCGGGATATGAAAGTGTTCGATCGGCACCAGCGAATCGCCACGCACGCGAATGTCATGGTCGGCCACAATCAAAAACACGGTATCGTTCCAATAAGGGCTGGCTTTGGCTTTTTTAAAGAACTCGCCGATGGCGTAGTCGGCATATTTCACTGCATTGTTGTCAGTCGCCTTGGGCTGCTCATACAGCTCGATACGCCCATCCGGGAACTCAAAGGGTGCGTGGTTAGACGAGCTGAACGCAAGTGTAAAAAACGGGTTGCCGCTGGCGTGGTGTGCCATCAGCTGCTCATGCGTTTTGTTGAGCAAATCTTCGTCAGAAGCCCCCCAGCTGGCAACAAACACCGGATTGATGAAATCCGGTTGGTCCGTGATCTGCTGAAAACCATTGCCCATGAAAAAACTGCGCATATTGTCAAAATGGGATTCCCCCCCGTAAATAAACTCGGTCAGGTAACCACGTTTGGACAATAGCGAAGCCAGCGTAAAAAAGTTCTTCTGGCTCAAGTCCAGCTTGACGGTACTGTCTGACGGCGTCGGCTGAAAACCGGTAACGACCGCCTCAATCCCGCGCACCGAGCGCGTCCCGGTCGCATACAGATGCGTAAACCAGATGCCCTCAGCTTTGAGCTTTTCCAGATTTGGCGTCACCGGCTTGCCGCCCAGAGATTCGACAAAGCCTGCGCCCAGACTCTCTTGCAGCAAAATCACCAGGTTCAATGGTTTGTCTCGCTGCACACTGGGTGTCAGCGTGGTCAGGGTCGGGATATCGGTATCTTGCGCACCGGTCAAGGCAAAGATTTTTTCGCGCGGCAGTTTGCCGTAAATGGCACTGGATTTTGCCTCATGCTGCAAACTGTAGGCGGCATAAAATACCGAATAGCTTGAGTTTAAAATCAGGCTGTTGACCATGCTGTCCTGGGTAATGGCAAACAAGGCCGGATTGGCCGGGCGGTGGCCCAGGCTAGAGCGGATGCCGAAAATCGTCAACACCAGCAATAATGGCCAGACCAGCCATACCGCCAAATTATTCCATTTAGGCTCGGCTTGACGCCAGGGTTTCAATAAACGCGCAACCAGTGCAACAGCCACCAAGCTCATGGCCAAGCCAAAAAACAGTTCGACTTTAAAGCCTTGCCACAACATGCCAAACACTTCATGCGGATACTTGAGATATTCGACAAAGATGCGGTTGGGGCGGACATCATACTCAAGAATAAATCCTGGCGTGGCCGCCTCTAAAAACACCAACAACACCAATGAGAGCAACACCCACCAAAAGGTGAATCGGCGCCAAAACTTGAACAGGCCACGGGTCGCCAGCACCGGCGACACTAACACCGGGATCAAGGCCAGCAAACCAAGCTGAATGACATCCACACGCACGCCCTGCAACAAGATCTGACAAAGTTCACCGGTCGCCTGTACGCGCTCCCACTTCCAGATCACCAGCCCCAGGCGCGTGAGAGAAAGCAAGACCAGCCCACTGATAAACATGACAATCAGCGGTGCATAAGGGCCAAACCAGTGGGCAAATCTCCACAGTTTTGAGGACGGGCGTGGCGTGCCGAAATAGATAGGTTGCATAAAGGCTTAATCTGTTTGAATCAAGCTTGGAATTATAACGGGTTATCTCGTTTATGGCCCTACCGGCAAGCATCCGCCTGCAGATGTGCGATTAAAAGGATTTTTTACGTAAATCGAGGTAGACCATCGACAGCAGAGCGACTGGGATCACAAAGCCCACCAGCAAAGGCACTAAATCCACCAGCATATCCACCATGCCGGTCTGGCTGGTGAACAGGCTCCAGCCTTTAGCCAACAAGGGTACGACCGTGAATAACAGCGTGGGAATCAGAAACCAGACCGTGCTGCTCGCGCCGCGTTTGGCCAAACGCGCGCAAAAAAATGTGACCAGCGCCACAATAATGGCAGCCCCGGCACCCCAGATAGCCCCGGCAACGATCGTAATCCAGGTCCCTACCTGATACAGCAATAAACAAATGATGGCGGTTAGTATCAGCTTGCGGTTCATCGCAACTTGCATGTCACACTCCTCTGAATGAATGGCTTGTTTTAATGATAAGTGTGACAACGGAGGCGTTAAAAGTTGCAAACCGTCCGGTGTGCTTGAGTATGCTGATCCAGAGAGCCCGCCTCCGCTCAGCCAGGAATTCAAGTTCGCCAGCCAGGCCCATGGCCTATATACGCATTAGCCAGGCCATCTGCCCTTTGATGCCTTAACGTTTTCTGTGTTTTAGCCATCTCACCATCTGCATGCCCAACAGCACCAAGACCCCGATCACACTAAGCAAACATAGGATTGCAGGCAATGGAATCAGACTCACAGCTTGCGGCTGACGCGCAAGCCCCTGTTTTAAAGGCGCCGGCAACCGGTTTGGCGTCACTGCAATCACTTTCCATTGGCTGCGATCCGCTGGCGCTTGTTGCAGATACTGGGCAAAGCTATATACAGGCGCGAGACCAAACTCACGGCTGGATGGAATTTGCGGAATACGTACAAAGTAAATCGCTTCAAGCTGATCGGCCAGAGGCGCCATACGCGGTGAAGTTAATGTGGACCGGTCACCAGTTTGAGCCATATTGAGCAGGTCATGCCCGATGGCGTCAAATGCTACCGCAGGAAACAGCCGAGTCATTTCAGTATTCAGGTAATCATAAATGGCACGGCCTTTTTGCAGACTCTGCTGCGTGGCAGCCACATACCAGTAAGCGGCACTGGCCTTGAGCAGGCTCTCGACTCCACGCCGGGGCACTTGCCAGCCCAGTTGGCGTAAAGTATCTATGCTGATGCCAGCACAGTTATCCCTGGCGTGATCATAGACAAAGTCATTGTGGTAAAAATGCTGCATGACCCGGTTATTCAATGCCTGGACTTGCAGGGGAATCATCGGCTGGCTGAACACCGCGACCAGCATATAGGATGGCCGGTAAAATGCTTGCCCACTATTGAGGTCGCCCATGTATTTATCAAAAGGCGTGACCCCGGCAATGACGCCTTTCTCACTATTGATGGCCAGGTTATAGTAGTTATTAACCAGCCAGTTTGCATATTCGCCTTGCGCAGCGACGATCCCGGTAGCCAGGGCAAAGTGACCGCCATGGGCCTCATCATCATCGCCCTGGGCACCATTGAGCAAAATACCGACGGCTGCTTTGCCTGACGACTGTTGCGCCAGGCCTGGCGACTTCTCCCATAACAGCCTGCTTTGATAAGGGCTGCGGGCACCCCCGTTGGCAAACTGTACCAAGGATTGCAAGGTTTCATCCTTTTGCAACGGTTGCGGGTCAGCGGTTAAATCAAGCTTAAACGCATGTGGCCATACGGTGCGCGCCGTCAAGGTCTCGCCCTCTAACTCACCGCGTATCCACAGTTTGGACTGGCTGAAATAAGCACTCGTATCCGCATTCCAGTAAGATCGGTTACTGGCAAGTTTGGGCACCAATTTAAAATGGAAGCGCTCGCCTGTTGCGGTTGAGACCGAACTGCCTGCAGCGGTTAACGTCATTTCTGACCAGCGTTGAGTTGCGCCGGTCCAGACCAGTGACGGTAAAGCCACAGGATTGAGTGCCGCACTATCCTCGACTCCACGCATCTGGGTGTCGATGCGTGTTACTGGCTCGCCATCAGCCGGGACAGAAAACGTCTCATGGCGGAAATACCATAAGGTTTGCGGCAACGTCTGGCAGTGCTGGCAAGCCCCCCGCATCGTTTGAAATTGCGTGTTGGCATAGGGTCCTAATTTATCCACTTCGGACTCCGCATGAACAAACGACGACATCAAGCCGATGCCGAATCCAAATCCGACCCCAACCATACGCCGCATGCTATCGCCCCCAAACACGCAAGTAATTGCACACACTGACCCAATATTCCGGCTGGCGCCAGCACAAATAAATTGCCACCAGCACATTGAGCATGGCCGTGATACCAAACAACTGCGGGATGCTGACGCCCATACCAAACAGCATGACCGAGAATCCGGCAGAGAGCACCATAAACAGTGCATTCATGATGTTGTTAGACGCAATCACACGGGATTGATAGCCCGGTTGCGCGCGACTCTGTAGCAACACGTACAAGGGCACAATATACAAGCCGCCACAAATGCCGAGCAAGGCCACATCCAGCAACATGCGGTCATCGCTCCAGCCAGGCAAGCGATGCAAAGTCAGGCCCGGATGTGCCAATAACTGTTGCTGGATATCACCAGTCACCTGGGCAAAATCCCAGCCAAACACAGACATGCCAGCCGCCCCCAGCATGACCAAGCCTAGCTCCTGTTTGCCTTTGGAGAGCTTTTCACACCAGACAGAACCAATGCCTACCCCCACCGAAAAGATCGATAACAGACTGATAAAGTCACGCTCCGTGCCCTGCAATACATGCTTGGCCAGGTTGGGAAATTGCGCCAGCAAGGTCGCGCCAAAAAACCAGAACCAGGAGATCGCAACAATCGCGACCCACAACGTTTGCTACGCCCAAAAGGTCCGTACGTTCTTGATGGTCTCGGTCACGGGGTTCCAGTTCACCTGGATCTCGGGCACAGGCGGCGGAGAAAGCGGAATGCTGCGGCTCAAGTGATAGCCGGAAATCGCAATCAACAGCACACTCAAGCTGGTGAACAAGGCATGTTGCTCCAAACTGCCTAACCACGCCCCCAATACCTGCCCCAGCAAAATGGCGACAAAACTGCCCATCTCGACCAGGCCATTGCCCGCGGTCAACTCGTTCACTTGCAAATGTTGCGGCAGGTAGGAGTATTTCACCGGACCAAACAGGGTTGAATGTACCCCCATTAAAAGCAGGGCCAGGGCCAACATGACCAGGCTGCGGCTTAAAAAGCCGATGCCCGCAAACAGCATGATGCCGATCTCCAATAGTTTTACCCAGCGGATCAACTGCGACTTTTCGTATTTATCTGCCAATTGCCCGGCCGACGCCGAAAACAGGAAAAACGGCAGAATAAACAGGCCGGGCAACAAAGTCGCCAGCATCTTGCCATCCAGGGTGGTCAGGCTGGCCGTATTAAACGCCACCTGGGTAATCAATGCGGTTTTAAACACATTGTCATTAAACGCCCCCAGACCCTGCGTCCAGAAAAAAGGGCCAAACCGTTGCTGGCTTAGTAATTGGAAAGGACTCTTCATGCCGCTTTTTCCGCCATTTGTTTGAGGGTGACGTAGTCAGTTTTACCCGTACCCAATACCGGAATCTGCTCCACCACCACCAATTTACGGGCAATGGCGATTTCTGGGGAGCCAAGGTTTTTGGCCACAATCTGCAAATCCTCACGCTTGAGTCTGGCATCGGTGGTGAACAGCACGATATTCTCGCCACGGCTGGCATCGGCGACCGTCGTCGCGGCATGCTGATGCTCGGGTGCGGCGGTATGGGCGATTTTCTCGACGACTTCGAGCGAGACCATTTCACCGGCCACTTTGGCAAAGCGTTTCACCCGGCCCTTGATGTGGATAAACCCCTCGGTATCGACCTCTACCACATCGCCGGTTTCATACCAGCCATCCTTGGGCGAAACCAGAACGCCAGGCTGGTCATACAGATAGTAGCCCTGCATGATGTTGTCGCCCTTTACATAGAGCAAGCCACCTTTGTCGATGCCTGGCACCGGCTCCAAACGGTATTCGATCCCCGGGAAAAACTGGCCTACCGTGCCATGGCGGTTCGCCATGGGCGTATTGGCCGCAAGTACTGGGGCACATTCGGTCGTGCCATAGCCTTCGAGGATGCGGATGCCAAATTTTTCGTGATAGATTTTGCGCACTTCTTCATTGAGTTTTTCAGCACCGGCAAACACCACGCGCAACTTGTAAAAATCATAGGGGTGCGCAAACTTCGCATAATTGCCCAGAAAGGTGCTGGTAGAGAAAAACACGGTGCAGCCCTTGTCATAAATGACTTCCGGGATCAATTTATATTGCAACGGCGACGGGAACAGCAAAATCGGGATGCCATTCAGGAAAGGCAACAAGGTGCCGGTAAAGCCAAAGGCATGAAACAGTGGCAATGCCATCATGAATTTATCAGTAGGATTGAAATCCAGCATGGCCAGAATCTGGTGCGTATTCGCCACAATACTTTTATGGTTATGCACCACGCCTTTGGGCTTGCCCTCGGAGCCGGAAGTAAACAGGATGACTGCGGTGTCGTTTTCTGTCGCGGGCTCCATGGCGGCACGCGGATAATGCAAGGCATAGCCCATGAGCCAGGCGCGATCCAGCATGCCAAACTGGGCACGCAAGTCTTCAAGATACACAATATTCAGATCACGCATTTTAGCGATGGTGTCTTCAAGTTTGGCGGCTTCAATAAACTTGCGCGAACTGATAATGGTGCGGACATTGGCGGCAATACAGGCGTTACGCATGCCCTCTGCCCCTGCGGTGTAATTGAGCATGGCCGGGACACGCCTAAACGCGGTCATCCCTAATAGCAAAGCCAGCGTATTGGTGATATTCGGCATCAACACGCCAACCGCCTCATCCCGCTGACTGACTTTGGTGGCAATGCGGCCCAGCGCCAGGCTGCGTTTGAGCACTTCCTGATACGTCTCTTCGACCTGGTTCATGTCTTCGATGATGCGCGTTTTGGCACCATATTTATCCATGGCATCCAGCATGGCTTCAAACAGCGTGGTGCTGCGCTGCGTCTTGAACAGCATGTGCTGCATGATATTGCGCATGGCTTCACCAGCTATGCGGCGGCGCTGCTTGGCCGTCAACGGCGCATGATGCCCGTGCAGCTCAATCTGAATCTGGGTGGGCGGTAAAATGGTCAAGGTGACTTTAGGCAACAGCTTGCGTGGATGCGCATCTGACAAGCGGCCAAAATATGACTGCGCCGCCCCCTCTACCCTCACTGGCAAAATCTTGACACCGGTTTTTGCCGCGACAAAACCAGGGCCGTCATACACTTTCATCAAGGCCCCCGTCAGCGTGATGCGGCCTTCAGGAAAAATCACCACATTTTCACCGGCATTCAGCCGCTGAATGACTTTTTTCATCGCCAGCGGGCTGGCAGGGTCCACCGACAAATGCGGTGTCATCTTGAGCCATAGCCGGAAGAAAAAGTGCTTTAGAACCCCGGTATGCACGACAAAAGTGGCCCGCTTGGGTAGAAACAGGCCAAGCAACAGGCCGTCCAGAAAAGATTCGTGGTTGGCAATAATCAACAACCGGTCTTCGTTTGGTACATTTGCCAGGCCGGTAACACGCACCCTGAACAATAAACGACAGACACCCCTTAATAAACTGACTAGCATATTCACTTCCTACCCTTTTATATTTCGTTTTTTATATAGTCCAGCACATTTCCCAGTGCTTGTTGCATGAACGCTTTATTGACCCAGAAAAAGACTTCGCGCCCGATTTTTTCACTCTGTAACGCGCCACCACGCTCCAGTACCTTGAGATGGTGGGTGACGGCTGTGCGGCTTAATTGAGAGCTTTCCACAATCTGCAGGATGGTCAACCGCTCGTTTTTTTCAAACGATAGCAAAATCCGTTGTCTGTGCGCATCCCCCAGCGCCTCAAAGAGGGCCGAAATGTCTGTCCAGGCTTCTGGAATGTGAGTGACTGTTTTCATATAACTAAATAATTAGTTATTTAGTTTATTTTGTCAAGCGCTGACCGCAAAATATTTAGTCCCCGCCCTAATCCGGTTTTCATTAAATCATCATTTACCGCAAAACAGAGGCCATTACACTATGTTAAAACATTTAAACATAAATAATTCAGGGAATAAAAATGGGACGATACGCCGCACTTTTTTCATTGATGGCAGCACTACCTGTGGCGGCGCATGCCAATACCGTGATCAACCTTGCCAGCACTAGCTGCAGTGGTGCGTTGTCGATTTCATCACTCGCTGGCGCCTCGCTCAGCTGTGCAGGCAATTTGACTCTAAATGGCGGCTGGATAAACTCTGACGACAGTATCTTTATTCGCGCAGACGGCGATTTACTGCTTGAAAACCTAAATCTGAATGCACCAGAGATTTCGTTTTCGACGATCCAAGGCGGCATTCAGGTTGCGAGCACAGTGTCCATTAAAGCTGTTCAAAACGATGGCAGCGGTGGTGGGCAAATTGAGATCAATGCAGGTAACAACCGTCTCTTCCCGACAACCCCCATCATTCATTGGCAAGCTTTTTACCCGTCATTCAATGCCGGTGGCACCGTGTATTTCAATATGCCATCCACACACACAAGTGCGCCCTCAGGCGTGATTGCAGTTGGAGGGCAAGTCGTGATCAAACCAGGCGGCGCGATTCAAATCTCATCGAGTCAAATTTCGTCACCTCTGATCAACATCCCGCTCACGGCTTCTGTTTCGGCTGTGCCAGAGGCAAATCGAGCGGCGATGCTGTGGCTGGGTTTGGGGTTGCTGGCGTTTAGACGCAGGCTGCTTTGACGACTACGAAAGCTGACCTTGCAATAAATTCAGCATGGCGCTATCCCCGGAAACACCGCTGCAGTAAACCGTCAAACCCGCCGTGCTCGCTTGCTCGGCGATACGGGCATGGTTAACAAACAAAGGCGTGGCTTGCAGCCAGGCTGCATCCTGCGCCAGGTCGAGCAAAAAGCGCAAAGCCTCACTGCTAGTCACGACGATACCCTGCAATTTGCCTTCATCATAAGCCTGCGCCAGCACTTGTGTACTGCTTTGCGGATTGACGCGGCGGTAACATTCACCAAACACGACCTCCGCCCCGCGCTGTTTCAAGGTCTCGGCCAGGACTTCGCGTCCGCCCACCCCGCGCACAATCAACACACGCTGCCCTTGCATCACCTGCAATGGCTCCAGTGCCAATAGAGACTCACTATCAAACCGGTCTTGCGGGGTCAGCACCTGTGTAATGCCAAACGCCTGCAAACTGGCGGCCGTGGTCGGGCCAATCGCGGCAAACTTGAGGCTTGGTGGGATGCCTGCCAGCTGCAGTAAAGGCATGCCATGTTGCACGGCATTGCTACTGATAAAAATGACCCAGTCAAACTGGGCCAAGGGCGTGATGGCTTGATCAAAGCCACTGAGATCAGGCAACGCCTGAATATCCAGCAGCGGAAACGAGATCACCGCACCGCCGGCGGCCTCAATGGCGGCCGTTAGCTTGGTCGCTTGCTCGGGGGGGCGCGTGACGGCAATCCAGCGTCCGGCCAACGGCAGGGTCATTTTATGCCATCCAGCAATGCCAGAATCTTGTCTGCACCGCGCGCCACCAATTGCAGGGCCAGTTGCTGACCCAGTTTTTCAGCCTCTGCTGCGGATCCCGTGACGGTCTCTTTCAGCATTTGCTGGCCATCCACGCTAGCGACAAATCCCTGCATGGTGATAGTGTCATTTTGCTTGGTGGCATAAGCGCCCAGCGGCACCGTGCAACTCCCCGCCAATGCGCGGCTAAAGCCACGCTCGGCCAGCACGCAAAGCTCGGTGTCGGGGTGATTAAGCGGTGCCAGAATGGTTTTCAAATCCGTCCGCGCGGCATTGATCTCAATGCCCAAGGCACCCTGACCCACTGCCGGAATGCTCTCTTGCGGAGAAATAAACTGGCGGATGCGATGACCCAATTCGAGACGGATCAATCCAGCCGCCGCCAGAATAATCGCGGCATATTGGCCTTCGTCCAGCTTGCGTAACCTGGTTTGCAGATTACCGCGCAAGGATTCAATCTTAAGCGTGGGAAAACGCGCCTGTAACTGGCTTTGTCTGCGCAAACTGGAGGTGCCCACCACACTGCCAGCGGGCAGATCTTCCAGACGGGCATAATCATTGGACACAAACGCATCGCGCGGGTCCTCGCGCTCGCCCGTTGCCACCAGCGTAAAGCCCTCTGGCAAGTGCATGGGCACATCTTTCATGCTGTGCACAGCCAAATCGGCACGGCCATCTGCCAGCGCGTTTTCAAGCTCTTTGACAAACAGGCCTTTACCGCCAATTCTCGATAACGGCGAATCCAGAATCTGATCTCCCATGGTCGTCATGCCCAAAATACTGACGTCACATTGTGGATACAAGGCCTGTAATCTGGCCTGGATGTGCTTGGCCTGCCACATGGCAAGTGCGCTTTCGCGGGAGGCAATGACCAACTTGGCGGGAGAGTTCAGTGTGCTCAAAATGAATAACCTGTGATGAAGTTAGCTGGATTAAGCTGCGCATTTTAACACGGCATGTCCAGATAGCCGCGCAAGCAGCGGAGATGAACCTTTGAGCCACAAGGGAGTCGGATTGAGTTATGCTGAGCATTCGGCAAACACCTCAAGTGGCGATAAAAGTCATGCTTTTAAACATAAAGAGGAGGACTACTCATGCAGTACCAAATCGAAATTTTTCTTTCTTCTCTCAATCAATTCTGGATCGAACTCGTACATTTTGTGCCCAAATTACTGGCAGCCATGGTGATCCTGTTTTTTGGCTGGCTGGTAGCCAAAGCAGTCCGGTTGGGCGTAAAGCGCATTCTGGAACTCTCGCATTTTGATACCTTTGCGCAAAAGTCAGGCCTGGAAGCCTTTATGCGTAGCGCCAATTACAAAGTGAGCCTGAGCGGCATTATCAGCCAGGTGGTGTATTGGCTGGTGATTCTGCTGTTTGTCATTACCGGTGCCAATTCGCTGGGCCTGAGCGAAGTGGCCGCCCTGTTAAAAGAACTGGCCAGCTATCTGCCACACATCATTGTGGCGATTTTGGTCGTGATCTTTGGGACGCTATTTGCCCGCTTTATCAATCGCCTGGTGTTTGCCTGGCTGCACAGCATCAAATTTGACCAGGCGCTAGTGATCAGCACTTCGGCCGAGTATTGCATCCAGATCCTGGCGATTTTCATCGCACTGGAGCAATTAGGCATCGGCATGCAGCTGATACATTCATTATTTGTGATTGTGTTTGGCGCGGTGTTTTTAGCGCTAGCCATCGCCTTTGGTCTGGGTGGCCGTGATTGGGCCGCAAAAGTGATAGACCAGGCGCAACAGAAGAAAAAATAGCGGCATAGGGCCACTACTTAAGTGGCCTTAATAATGTGCTGGTGACGGCGACTGACCATCAGGGTCTCGGGAATACCCTTAAGCAAGACCACCCATGCCGCCTCGCCCGCCTCATCGCCCTCGGTCATGCGTTGTTTTTCAAAGCCGCTGATGGCTGCGCGTGCCACCAGTGCGTTTCGGTGTATACGGACGAACAGATCGGGATAACTTTGCTCCAGCTGTGTGAGCGAGCCCTCGAGTAAATAACTTTTTTCGCGCGTGCGCACGGTGATGTATTTAAGCTCAGCGCGCAAATAAAGCACCTCGGCGATGGGCACCAACATGATTTTGCCACGTTCGTGGATGCTTAAATGATCATGGGTTTGCTGCAAAGGCTGCAATGCTTGTGACTGCGCCGCTGGCAAAGGCTGCGCTTTGGCCAAGGCCGTTGCCAGGCGCTCACTTCGAATCGGTTTCAGCAAATAATCAATCGCATTGAGATCAAAGGCTTGCACCGCATAATGGTCATAAGCCGTGGTAAAAATCAGTTTGGGCGGCGTTGCCAGGCCACGCAAATGCTGGGCCAGCTCAATGCCATCCATCACGGGCATGCGAATATCCACCAGCACAATCTCGGCAGCGTGTTGCTGCAACAGGGATAATGCCTCCACGCCATTGGCTGCCTCACCAACGATCTCATAACCACCGATATCCCCCACCAGGTCGCGCAAGCGCTGCCTGGCCAAGGGCTCATCGTCTACAATCAACAGACGCTGGCTAGCCATGCACCACCTCGGACAAAGGCCGGGTCGGGATGACGATTTCAACGATATACCGTTGATCCGCTTCGTACTGACGCAATTGCGCCTCAAGGTCGTAATGCAAGCGCAGGCGTTCACGAATGTTTTTGAGCGCCATTTTATTGCCACTCGCCCGGTTGCTTGGCGGGGGGAGCGGGTTGCTTATCCTTAACAGCAAGCTTTTGCCGCTGGGTTTGATCTCAATATGCACCACGCCGCCTTGCGGCTGCGGCTCAATGCCATGATAAATGGCATTCTCAAGCAAAGGCTGCAAAATCAGCGGCGGAATCATCATCTCCGGTGGCAGCTCAGACAATTGCCAGTCACATTGCAGCCGTTCATCCAGACGCAGTTTTTCGATATTGAGGTATTGGTGACACAAGGCAATTTCTTGCGACAACGGCACCAGGTCACGGTTATCCGCCATTAGCACGCGGAATAGTTCAGCCATATCCTCCAGCGCCGTTTCAGCACGCTGCGGCTGGCTGCGGATCAATGACAAAGCTGCATTCAGGCTATTAAACAAAAAATGCGGGCGAATGCGCGCCTGCAAGGCCTGCAACCGGGCCTCGGCGATGGCGGGTGAATATGCACGCTGCAGCAGGTCGAGGTAATACAGGCACAGCAGCACATCGGCAGCAGAGAGCAACAGCACCTGACACCATTGCGCGGCACGCAAAGGCACAATCCAGACATGGTAACCTTCCGTGGCCAATGCGGTCAGGCCAACCGCCAGCAGCACAATCCCTGCCAGGGCCGGGCGATATGCCCAGCGGCTCATCCACGGATAAGCCAGGGTCAGCGCCCCCATCACCAGCAACAATGGCGGCAGCCACTGGCTACTGATCTGCGTCAGTGCGTTTACCCAGGCGCTAATACTTGCGTCCGGCTGTCCATCGTAGACCACCAGCAACGCCAGCAAACACAGATGCAGCAACAGCACACGTAAGTGTATGCCCAGATTGCGGAAATTGGGAATGCGGCTAGTTTTACGCACAGCGTGATGTTCATTTATAATGTGGCTCCAGCATCATAAGTATTCAGCGCCTCTCGCGCAAGCCAGCCTTATTGGCAGAAAGAATTTGTTTTGACCGCACCCAAACCGACAACCCAGTCTTCTTTGCATCAAAAAGACCAAGCCTGGTCCGGCCGCTTCAATGAGCCGGTCGCCGAACTGGTTAAACGTTATACGGCCTCGGTCGACTTTGACAAACGTCTGGCCAGGTTTGATATTGAAGGCTCGATTGCCCACGCCACCATGCTCGGCGCACAAGGCATCATTTCGGCGCAAGATGTAGAAGAGATCAAACGCGGCCTGGGCGAAATTCTGGCAGAGATTGAAGCAGGCCAATTTGAATGGCTGCTTGATCTTGAAGACGTACACCTGAATATCGAAAAACGCCTGACCGAGAAAATCGGCGATGCTGGCAAACGCCTGCACACCGGCCGTTCACGCAATGACCAGGTAGCCACCGATGTGCGGCTGTGGTTGCGTAGCGTGGTCGATGACGCGATTGCTGGTATCCGCGCCCTGCAAACCTCCTTGCTGGATTTGGCCGAACAGAACGCTGCCACCATCATGCCTGGCTTTACCCATCTGCAAGTCGCGCAACCGGTGACCTTTGGCCACCACCTGATGGCCTATTTTGAAATGCTCAACCGCGATGCCGAGCGCTTTGCCGATGCCCGCAAGCGGATCAACCGCCTGCCCTTGGGCGCGGCCGCACTGGCGGGCACCAGCTACCCGATCAAGCGCGAGCTGGTGGCCGAACTGCTGGGGTTTGACAGCGTATGCCAGAACTCGCTCGATGCCGTGTCTGACCGCGACTTCGCCATCGAATTTAATGCCGCTGCCTCGTTGCTCATGATGCACTTGTCGCGCTTCTCCGAAGAGCTGATTCTATGGATGAGTCCAAGATTCGGCTTTATTGATATTGCCGACCGCTTCTGTACCGGCTCGTCTATCATGCCGCAGAAGAAAAACCCGGATGTGCCAGAACTGGTGCGTGGCAAAACCGGCCGCGTCTATGGCCATTTAATCGGGCTGTTGACTCTGATGAAAGGCCAGCCACTGGCCTACAACAAAGACAACCAGGAAGACAAAGAGCCTTTGTTTGACGTGGCCGACACCTTGCTGGTGACCTTGCAGATTTATGCCGATATGCTGCGCGGCATCACCGTCAAGGCCGACAATATGCGCCAGGCGGCATTGGAAGGTTTTGCCACCGCCACCGACCTCGCCGATTACCTGGTGAAAAAAGGCATGCCGTTCCGCGATGCGCACGAAGTCGTCGCGCATGCCGTCAAAGCGGGTGTGGAGTCTGGCCGCGACCTGGCCGAATTCAGCCTGTCTGAGTTACAAGCATTTAGCAGCACCATCAGCGACGACGTGTTTGAAGTGCTGACGCTCGAAGGCTCCGTCGCCAGCCGCAACCACACCGGCGGCACCGCCCCAGAACAAGTGCGCCGTGCCATTGCGCAAGCCAGAGTACAGTTAGGGCGCTGATGATCCTCCGCCACCCTCACCAATGGAATCTCAGATCATACTTGGTGATGATGGCGGGCTTGATGATTGTCATCGGCGTGATGCTCCGGCTATTTAACCATCCCGTGCAGGCCGCGTTTGGCATAGCCAATCCCAAGCAAGAGCAATCCATGCTCTGGCCCTTGCTGCCCGGTGAAAGCGTCAACAGTCTCGCCGCCAAACTTTACCCGCAAAGCCCCGTCCTCCAGCAACGCTTTGTGCAGCAATCACTCACGCTGAGCCGCAGCCGCGGCATCCTGCTCAAGGCCGACCAAGCGGCCAAGTATGCGCAATTAATCGCTGTGCCCAATGCACAAACCCTGCACACCATCACCCACCGCATCAAAAAAGCCGATGAAGTCGATCCGCAAACCTTTGTCACACCCGGCCTGGTAATGAGTGTGCAACTCTCGCAAGGCGCCCAGCAAAGCTCGGGGTGGCATTTGCCAAAGCTTTCGCTGCCAACCGTGCACCTGCCAGAATTACCGGCACTTAAAGGCTATTCCTTCTCGGTGGATCATTTAACGCGCCGTGTCATGGCCGTGAGAACGCATGTGGTAGACACCTACCAGGCTAATGCAACAGCGATTGCTAACACCCCGCTCAACAAGCTTTATCAAACACCGCAATTGGCGGTGATTGTATTGAGTGCGCTCTTGTTGCTGGTGTTGAGTTTGGTTTGGGGTGTTTTGGAAGAGCGGCGGCCTAAGCGTTAACCTTTGCATTACATTCTTTTTCGCCTTGATGGCGAGTTACTTTCTGTTGCTTGCCCCACAGAAAGTAACCAAAGAAGACGGCACCCAGCCATCACGGCCTGACGGCTGCCTTGCGTTGCTCAACAAAGTGGGCGTCCATCGAAACTCGCCCTAGCAGCTTGCACACTACGCAAGCTGCCGCGGAACTCGAACAGCCGATGGTCGACATCACCCACTTCGTCTCCGCTACTCAGCGTGATGGGATGGGATTGATCTCGTCAAAGTCACACTGTTGAAGTTTGGACGGTTGGAAAACACCAATTCTTTTATTCAATCCGCCAACGGTGGCAGTCGCATGGTGTTCCGGGGCCCCTATCTGACGCGCCGAGTAGCGCAGGCAAAACAAGAATAAAGGGAGCGACTGTTCGAGTCCCGCAGCAGCTCACGTATTTTGTGAGCTGCCAGGTCGAGTTTCGTGACCGCTTGTTTTGGTGAGCAACGCAGGAAACAAGCGTAAGCTAGGGTGCACTTTCTTTTGGTTACTTTATCTTTGTGCAAGCAAAGAAAAGTGACTCGCCGAGGGGCGACAGAGAGTGTGACAACCAATCACCGATCACACGCGTGGGCATACATGCCCACCCTACCACTTTCAAACTCCTGCTTGTGTCAGGTATTACGGTAAAAACATCCCCAATAACTCATTCAAAAACCGCTGACCTTTCAATGTCGGTGCAATCACCCCACTCTGCTCTGCCAACAACCCCTGTTGCTGCGCCGCCTGCAAGGTCGACTGAATAGTCCTTAATGGTAATCCCGTCCGTTGCTGAAACAAACTAGCCTCTACCCCATCCACCAGCCTTAACGCATTCATCATAAATTCAAACGCCAGGTCTTCACGCCCAATCTGCCATTCACTATCCACCATCTGTCCAGTAACGATAGACTCGAGATACTTTTTCGGATGCTTGTGACGACTTTGGCGAATGATCTTGTCATGAAAACTCAGCTTTGAATGCGCGCCTGCGCCGATGCCCAGGTAATCGCCAAACGTCCAGTAATTGAGGTTGTGCTGGCACTGCTGGCCAGGCTGGGCAAAAGCTGAGGTTTCGTAATGTTGATACCCACTCCCAGCAAGTATTTTCTCGATTTCTTCCTGCATGGTGGCGCTGGTATCGTCGTCGGGCAAGCTCGGTGGCGTGCGGTGAAACGGTGTGTTGGGTTCCAGCGTCAGGTGATAGAACGACAGATGCGCGGGCTTGATCTGGCAGGCAGTTTCAGCATCTAGCAATGCATCTTCCAGGCTCTGTTCCGGCAATGCATACATCACATCCAGATTCACCTTTTCAAAGGTATTCAGCGCCAACTCGGCGGCGGCCAGGGCTTGGTCGCGGTCATGAATGCGGCCTAGCGATTTTAGATATTGCGGCTGAAAACTCTGAATGCCGAGCGACACACGATTCACGCCTGCGTCACGGTAACCCTTGAAGTTGGCGATATCCACTGTGCCCGGGTTGGCTTCAAGTGTGACTTCAGCGCCATATTCCAGCGGCGTGAGCATGCGCACATGGCTCAAAATCTTATCAATCGATTCGGCAGAGAAAATGCTGGGCGTGCCGCCGCCAAAAAACACGCTGCGGATTTTACGGCCCCACACCAGTGGCGTGGCTTGTTCGAGGTCAGCAATCAAGGCATCGACATACGCGGCTTCCGGGACTTCCTGCCGTGCTTCGTGCGAATTAAAGTCGCAATAAGGGCATTTGCGCACGCACCACGGGATATGGATATACAACGAAAGTGGCGGCGGATTGGAGAGTCCGCTCAGCGTGATGTCGCCTTGAAGCGGCGCATCTTTCAGGCTATTGGCAGGATAAATCGGAATCATGCGCGTATTTTAACCTGTATCCATCCAGGCACAGGGACTTAAACACTTTGCAACAAGACTCTGGGCGGCTGGTTAAACTGGTTGCGCGCCACCAGCCAGGCCGACAAGGGCACCAGCACCATCGCCGCCAGCAAGGCCTGAGTGGTCAGCCAGACGTTGAACTGATAATCCATCTCCAGCACCCGCGTCGCCAGGGCATAAGCGGCAATATTGGTAAAAATATTGGCAACGATACTGGCCAATAGGCCTATGCATAAAAACTCCACCAGCATGGCCAGCACCACCTGCTTTCTGGAAGCGCCCAGCACCCGCATCAAGGTGCTTTCGCGCACCCGCTCTTCACGAGTCGCCATCAGCGCAGCATACAACACGGCCAGGCCCGCCAGCAGGCTAAAACCAAACACGAATTCAATCGCATAGCTCATTTTGCTGATCAGGCTTTGAATCTGCTCCAGCACCGCTGCCACATTGATGATGGTTAAATTGGGGAATGTTTTGACCAGTTGATTCAGGGCGTCTTCTTTGCCCGCTGGCAGGTGAAAGCTGGTGAGGTAATTGGCGGCGTAATTATCCAGCACTTTCGGTGGCGTCACCGCGAAGAAATTCACATGCATGCTGTTCCACTCCACCTTGCGCAAACTGGTGATGGTGAGCTCTAGCTGGGTGCCGGCCACATCGTAAGACAATTTATCGCCCAGCTTTAAATTGAGTGTTTCAGCCAACCCTTGCTCTAACGACAACAGCGGTTTACCAGCATCCTCGGCGCGCCACCACTGCCCTGCCACCAGTGCGTTATCGGCCTGCATTTCTGTAGCCCAAGATAAATTAAACTCCCGCTCAGCCAGACGCTTGGCGCGGTCATCTTTGTACGCTTCAATATTAAGCGGCTTACCATTTACAGAGATCAGCCTGGCGCGCACCATGGGAAAAATATCCGCATGCTGAATAGCATGCGCACTTAATAGCGCATTGATGCCGGGAATCTGGTCGGCCTGGATATTGATGACAAAACGGTTAGGCGCATCTGCGGGTAACGAGGTCTGCCAGTTTTTCAGCAGGTCATTACGCACAAATGCCAGCAGCAAGATCGCCATCAGGCCCATGCTTAAGCCAACCACCTGGGCGATGGTCAACATCGGTCGGCGCCTTAAGCCCATGAAACCGAGCTTGATCACACCGAAATTTCGCACGCTGAACGTCTGTACGAAACGCATGCCCGCATAAGCCAGCAAACCAGCCACCACGACCAATCCAAATAACGCAGCCAATACAATCCCGGCCAGCTTGATATCCCCCGCATGCCAGAACACCAGCCCGGCCAATACCAGCAATGCGGGTAAAAACATCAGACCATGGCTGCGCGCATTGCCTTCTAAATCCTGACGCAAAATACGCAGTGCAGGCACCGCCCGTAAACGCTGTAATTGCGGCCACACCACCGTCAGCAAAGTAGCAAAGCCAGTGGCGAAACCCAACAAGACCGGCATCCAGCCCGGGGCTGGCAACGTTTCGAGAAACAGGCGGCCAGCAAGTATCGCCAAGCCATATTGCGCGGCAAAGCCCAGCACACACCCGATCACGCTACCCACCAATGCCAACAGCAAGGTCTGGTAGAGCAAAATCTGCGTAATCAGCTTTTTGGTCGCGCCAAAACAGCGCATCAACGCATAGGCATCCAGGCTTTTTTGCACATAGGGGATGCTAGCCAGTAACATCGCCACCATCGCCAGAATCACGCCGACCATGGAGGCAATGCCGAGAAACTGTTGCGCCTTGTTTAGCGCACTGCGCATTTCCGGGCGGGCGCTGCGGATATCATCTACGCGCTCACCTCGGGCTAGTTGCGGCTTCAGCCAATCGGCGTAATCTTCCATAGCCTGATTCACCGCTGCGCCATCGGTATTGGCGGCGACCAGCAACTGGTATTTCACCCGGCTACCAAACTGGACCAAGCCGGTCGCAGGCACATCGGCGCTATTCATAAACAGGCGCGGCGCAATGCTAAACATATCTCCGCCACGCGACGGCTCCTGCAATACCAATGCCGCGAGGGTAAACTGGCTTTCACCTACGCTGACCTCGTCCCCTATCTTCAATGCGAGTTTTTGCGCCAGTCTCGGCTCCATCCACACTGTTCCGCGGGCAGGGATCTCTGTTGAAAGAGGTTCTTTCGGCGCAGTTACTGACTGCCTGCTAATGGTCAAATGACCACGTAGCGGAAACCCCGCTTCCACCGCCTTGATTTCGGCCAGCTCACTACTGTCGTCTTTCAACACCATACTGGAAAACTCCAGCGCCTGCGTGGTCTGGTATTGGCGCCGCTGTGCCTCGGCAAGATATTTTTCCGGGAGAACATGGTCTGAGTTCACTACCAGATCCGCCCCCAGCAGCACATTGCCCTGGGTTTGCATGCTGGCTTTGATACGGTCAGTGAAAAAGCTGACTGAGGTGGTTGCCGTCACCGCCAGGATTAGCGCAAACAGCAATACGCGGATTTCACCCGAAGACCACAGGCTGCGGCACTGACGCCAAGCAATGGAGAAGGCCAGCATTAATGCGCCCCTGCCTGCGTGTCGGCTATCGTGATCTCACTGAGCACCCCACCCTGCAAATTCAACACGCGCTGGCAACGCCTCGCCAGATTCATATCGTGCGTGACCAGCACCAGCGTGGTGCCGCTCTTGGCGTTTAAATCGAATAACAATTTGATAATCGCCTCGCCGGTCGCCACATCCAGGTTACCGGTTGGCTCATCAGCGAATAAAATCGAAGGCTTGGCTGCAAACGCCCTGGCGATCGCCACCCGCTGCTGCTCGCCACCCGACAATTGTTTTGGGTAATGCGTGGCCCGTGCTGCCAGACCTACACTGTCGAGAGCAGCGATGGCGATCGCCTGCGCATCCCGCTGTCCCGCCAGCTGCAATGGCAGCATCACGTTTTCCAACGCGGTCAGTGAACCCAGCAACTGGAATGATTGAAAGACAAAGCCCATGTATCTGGCACGCATCGCCGCACGGCCATCTTCATCCATCTGGCCGATATCTTCACCGGCAATCAGGACTTTTCCGCTGGTTGCCGTGTCCAATCCAGCCAGTAATCCCAGCAATGTCGATTTACCCGACCCCGAGCTGCCAATAATTGCCAGCCGCTCCCCCTGGGGCACGGCCAGATTCAAACCAGCCAAAATGGGGAGTGTTGTATCATTGCTGACAACCGATTTACTTAACGATACCGCTTCAACGGCATAAGGGCTTTGCATTAATGATGTTCCGATTTCTTCATTTATTGATCGTGTTACCTGCTTTGTTGTTTAGCCACTTGGCCATGGCAGAGACAACTTCCAAACAAACAATACTGGTATTTGGAGACAGCCTATCCGCCGCCTATGGCATCCCTAAAGAGCAAGGCTGGGTGAATCTGGTCGCGCAACGTTTAAAAGACAACCAATTGCCCTACGAAGTTGCCAACGCCAGTGTTAGCGGTGAAACCACCGCTGGCGGACTCAGCAGATTACCTGCGGCACTTCAACAGTTTAAACCCAGTATCGTCGTGATAGAACTAGGCGCCAATGATGGCCTGCGCGGCTTACCACTGGATGCAATGAAGAGTAACCTTGAAAAGATGATTCACGCCAGCAAGCAGATCAATGCGCAGGTGGTCTTGCTAGGGATGTTTATTCCACCGAATTATGGCCCGAAATACACCAATGGTTTTAAGGCGGTTTACCTGGATTTATCAGAAAAATATAAAACGCCTTTTATCCCGTTTTTTCTGGATGGCATCAGCGGGCATAGCGATCTGGTGCTGGAGGATGGGTTACATCCTAATGTGAATGCGCAACGCAAGATATTGGAGAATGTTTGGCCGACTTTGAGAAGTCTATTAGCAAAGTCTAGATAATCAATACACCTCGACTTTGCTAACAATCCTTTAGTGAAGTCAAGAAAGCATCGAAGATAAAACTGGTAATAATGGTGCCATTGCTGGTCCAAGCACTTGCATATGATCGGCAAGAATACTCATGAATGTTTGATAGTGCTTCGTAAAGGTTGAAGTGCCTTTTGTAGACTCCAATTCAGCAACAACTTTTTCAAGTGATTCAGTTACTCTTGGATCCAAAGGTGTATCTTGAATGGCCTTAAGTAACTTAGAGAAGAACTCCTCATCACTCTTTTCTATATATTTTGCAGTTTGAGTAACATGACTACTTCCAGGCGCCAGATTTTGCACATTACCAGTAATGTAGGTATTAAATATCTGGTGAACTTTATCCACAGGCACAGGATTAGAATTTGGCTCGGCCTCACCAGCATTGGGATTTTGACTCTCTATCTCTAGTACAAAATTCAAAACTCTTGTTCTCACAGTGTCAACAATGGCTACTATTGCAACTGCAGGTATTACTTTCCATGCTTGCAGGCAATTCATATTTTGATAAATGCCTTGCCCAAAACGGGCCACAATATCTGGATTCCATGGCTCATGAAAAACGCTAGAATCCGTATCCTTTAACAAAGCTTCTATTGATGCAATAGGCTTCATTAGGTACGAGTGGCTTAAAACTTCACGCAACTCTTTTGGCACAGTTGAAAGCGGTATATCGGCATTACGTAATCCTGAACCGAATGCGCCACTGAAGTGACCTTTTGAATTAACGCTTAAGATACGATAATCAGGCAGCGACTCTTTAACACTATATCCTGATAGCTCAAACTCAATCCACTGCTTAAACTCAGAGCTATCTAACCTCGCCGCGAGTACTTTGCATTTTCTTAGCAATGTAGGTAAATCTACAGATCTGTCAATTGCAGCATTTTGAATTTGTCTTAATAGAGTCATGTCAATCTACTTTTAATGCTATAAATCACCCAAGTTTGTTTAGTTGTTAAGATTCGAGTTTTAAGCCGCTTAATGTCATGCAGAGAGGAATTCTTGCCCTTCGCTCTTCTTAAGTAATCAATAAATTCAAAGGCTATAGGGTTAGGTCTGATAAAACAACATTTTTAAGCTAAACCAACCCTATAGCCGCGCCAATCACAAATCTGAAAAATTCTGAATCTTGACTGAGCCCTCTGGAAATCTCGCCACAATTTCCAACTCCCCGCCCATGGCCTGGATATGGCTGCGTAGGGTTGATAAATACATGTCGGTGCGTTTTTCAATTTTTGCCACAGCAGGTTGCTGAATATGCAGTGCTTCTGCCATCATTTTTTGCGACAGGCCGCGCGCCTGACGCAACTCGTGCAAAGGCATTTCTTGCAGCATTTGCTCCGTTTTTTGAGTCACTTTGGATTGCGCTTCTGGCGAGAGCGCGGCTTTAAGTGCACTAAAGTTTTTTGCCATCTATCAATCCTTCCTTTATCAATGCCTTGATATGTTCATCGTAGAGTTGATCAGCGACTGGAATATATTTTTCATACCATCGACCATCACCTGTCTTATCGCCGCCAATCAGCAAAATGGCAGCTCTGCGAGGATCAAATGCATACAGTGTCCTTAATGGACGGCCATCGTGCTGTGTTCTCAATTCACGCATGTGGCAATGCCGTGACTGGTTAATTGCTGATGAATGTGGAAAAGGTAACTGGGTGCCCAACGATTCCAGCAACCCAACAGAAGCGGCAATAGATACTTGCTCATCTTCATTCAGAGAATGCCACCAAGCTTCGAACTCATCAGTATATTCAACCAACCATGCCATCGTAGCCCCCCTAAAACATTCCGTCAATGGAATATTTTGTGTTCATATCTTAAATTAAATTATTAAAATATGTTAACAAAATGAGGGGCTAAAAAGTACAGTTGATTTTTACGCGTTGTAGAACTGAGATTTTAATGCGTATGAGTTTTTTAGATTTAAGCCATTTCTTCCAGCACCTGTAAAAAGGCATCCCCATATTTCTGCAATTTTGCCTGTCCTATTCCGCTAATCCGCCCCATTTCATCCAGGGTCTGTGGTTTGCGGTTATGAATCTCCAACAGCGTACTATCGTGAAAAATCACATACGGTGGCACGCCCTGCTCTCTTGCCAGTTCCAGACGTTTGGCTTTAAGTGCTTGCCAAAGTGGATCGTCATTTGCACCTTCAAATGCTTCCTTGGCACGGGCGCTGCGTTCGGCTTTGCTCATGCGTTTTTCGGGTTCGGCATCGCGGCGTAACCAGACTTCTTGCTCGCCTTTTAATACTGGCCTTGCAGCCTCAGTGAGTTTCAAGCCGCCATAGGCAGCCATGTCTGCTTCCAGTAACCCGGCCGCAATCAGCTGGCGATAAACACCGCTCCACTGGTTTTGATTGAGTGTTTTACCGATGCCAAAGGTGCTGACTTTCTCGTGACCAAAGCGCTCGACTTGTGGCGTGACTTTGCCTATCAGCACATCAATTAGATGGCCGACGCCGAATCTTTGACCGGTGCGGTAGACACAGGAAAGCGCCATTTGCGCGACCTGGGTGGCTTGCCAGGTTTCGACCGGGTGCAGGCAGTTATCGCATTGGCCGCAGGCACCTGGGTGGCTCTCGCCAAAATAACGCAGAATACTTTGGTGACGGCAGGCGGTGGATTCGCAGTAGCCTAGCAAGGCATCCAGTTTTAAGCGCTCCAGCCGTTTGCGTTCTTCTGAGGCTTCGCCGCTATCGAGCATTTGCCGCATGGAGACGACATCGCCCATGCCGTAGACCATCCAGGCATTTGCTTGCAGGCCATCGCGCCCGGCGCGTCCGGTTTCCTGGTAGTAGCCTTCCATGCTTTTTGGCAAATCTAAATGTGCGACAAAGCGGACATTGGGTTTATCGATGCCCATGCCGAATGCGATGGTTGCCACCATAATGATGCCCTCTTCTCGCAAAAAACGTCGCTGATGTAGCTCTCGCAATTGCGCAGGTAAACCGGCGTGGTAAGGCAAGGCTGACCAGCCTTTTTCAACCAGCCAGGCGGCGGTTTCTTCGACTTTTTTGCGTGACAGGCAGTAGATGATGCCGGCGTCGTTGGGGTGTTCGCGCTCCAGGAAGGCCTGCAATTGCTGGCGGGCATTGTTTTTAATACCGACGTGATAACGGATATTCGGGCGGTCAAAACTGGAGACGAACTGGCGGGCGTTTTCCAGATTCAATTGGCTGATAATTTCAGCACGGGTCGGGGCATCGGCCGTGGCGGTGAGCGCGATACGGGGCACATCTGGGAAGCGGTTGTGCAGTACGGTGAGCTGGCGATATTCGGGCCGGAAATCATGCCCCCATTGCGAGACGCAATGGGCTTCATCAATAGCAAACAGGGCGAGGCCCGTGTGCTGCTGCACTTCATCGAGCAGGCTTAAAAAGCTGCCGACCATCAGGCGCTCGGGGGCGACGTATAACAGTTTGATTTCGCCAGCGACCACCTGGCGGGTGATGCGGGCATTATCTTCTGCGCTTAAACTGGAGTTTAAAAAAGCAGCGTTAACGCCCAGTTGTTGCAGGGCTTCAACCTGGTCTTGCATCAGGGCAATTAAGGGCGATACAACAATCGCCAGGCCATCACGCGCCAAGGCTGGAATCTGGTAGCAAAGCGATTTACCGCCGCCGGTGGGCATGAGCACCAGCGCATCCTGCCCGGCAATCACATGCTCGACGATGGCTTGTTGCTGGTGGCGAAACTGGTTGTAACCGAAGACGGTTTGGAGGATGTGTTGCGGTGAGAGGCTTGCCATTTGGCAGGCCTAAATCTTGTTATAAGGATTAACTAAGGCGTCGACAAGCTCGTGCAACGCTTTACGCATTTGCTCTTCGCTCACTTCCATCAGCAAGCCATCTTCCAGCGCGTCCTGGGCAATTTGTTTCAGCTCGTCAAAATTTTCGGCCATGACTTTGACTTTTTCGGTGCAGGACACCACCGAACCGTCATCGCGTACCCATTTTGGCCATTCATTACTCATGGTCTTGTTTACTCATCTTGTTTGTTTAATGACTGAGTGTTTTCAGTTGTTGCAGCAGTTTGGCCATCGCTTGACCGCGGTGACTCAGCTGACTTTTGATCTCAAGCGGTAATTCTGCCACGGTTTTGCCCGTCTGCGTATCCAGAAACAGTGGGTCGTAACCAAAGCCTTCGGTACCGCGGAACTCACGCAGGATTTCACCGCGCCATAGGCCATCGGCAATGATCGGTTGCGGATCTTGCGGATGGCGCACCAGCACAACCACGCTGTAAAAATAGGCACGGCGGTCGGCAATGCGTTCCATGGCTGTGAGCAATTTATCGTTATTGCGCTCGTCTTGTGTGAGCAGGCTTTTGGCTGGCTGTGGGCCAGCATAGCGTGCCGAAATCACACCCGGTGCGCCTTGCAAGGCATCGACACACAGGCCGGAATCATCGGCCAGCGCGGGCAAGCCGGTATGCTCGCTGGCATGGCGCGCCTTGGCCAGAGCGTTTTCAATAAAGGTGCCATACGGCTCGGGGCATTCTGGCACATTAAACTCGGATTGCGGCAGCACCTCGATATTCAAGGGTGCCAGCAAATGGGTGATTTCACGGAGTTTGCCTTTGTTGCCAGAGGCAATCACCAGTTTGTCAAACGGCAAGGCCATATTAAGCAGCCAGTGCGGTTTGCTGAATCACGGCAATTTCGCTGATGCCCTTGGCGGCAAGATCCAACATCTGGTTCATGGTTTCGCGGGCAAAGGGCTCGCCTTCGGCGGTGCCCTGAATCTCGACAAAGCCACCGTTGCCGGTCATGACCACGTTCATGTCTGTATCGCAGTCAGAGTCTTCGATATAGTCCAAATCCAGCACGGGTGTGCCTTGGTAAACGCCGACGGAAATGGCGGCCACAGAGTCTTTGACAGGTGTTTCAGTCAGTAGGCCTTTTTGCAGCAAGGTAGATACGGCATCGACCATGGCAACATAGGCGCCGGTGATGCTGGCGGTGCGGGTGCCGCCATCTGCCTGAATCACGTCACAGTCAAAGTGGATGGTGCGTTCACCGAGTTTTTCGAGGTCGATGATGGCGCGCAGACTGCGGCCGATCAGGCGCTGAATCTCTTGCGTGCGGCCAGTTTGCTTGCCGCGCGCGGCCTCACGGTCCATGCGGGAACCGGTAGAACGTGGCAGCATGCCGTATTCTGCCGTCACCCAACCCTGGCCTTTACCTTTTAAAAAGCCTGGGACTTTTTCTTCTACGCTGGCAGTACAAATCACCTGGGTATCGCCAAATTTAACCAGTACTGAGCCTTCTGCATGCTTGGTGTAATGGCGAATGATTTCGATGGCACGCAACTGGTCGTTGGCGCGCTGGCTGGGTCTGGTCATGGTTACTTTCTCTTATTTAATCAATTGCCGGGTTCTGCCCAGCGCTTCTTGTATCTCGGCAATCGCCTTTTCGATTTCTTCGTCAGTCAGATCTAACGCATACGGACTGGGCGTGGCCGGGCTTTCATTCATCATGGTGGTGGTGACGTCTAGCGGTAAATCCAGCGTTGAAATCGTCAGCGGGGTGACAATGCGTTCGCCCCACTGCAGCGCAATGGCGCTCATGTTATCACCAACGGTAATACTGGCGGCATCGGCATCGTCGAGCAAACGCGTGACACCATCATGGATATCCGCCGCCAGCATGTGTTGCGCCATGCTGATCTCGGACACCACGTTCCAGACGCCATCCGAGCACAGCAACACCACATCGCCCTCCCGCAACGGAATCGGCGCAGTCAGTTCGACCTGCGGTTCACGATCCCCGCCGACGCAATTATAAATTTTATTGCGGTGCGGGTGATGGTTAACCTCGTCAGCGCGGATTTTACCCTCGCGCAACAAGGATTGCACCACAGAATGATCTTGGGTTTGAAACTCGACCAGGCCGTTGCGGTAGAGGTAGGCGCGGGAATCGCCGACATGGGCGCAAAACAGTTTGTTGTGTTGAATCAAAGCCACGACGATGGTGGTCCGCGGGGACTCTTGCAGACGCTTTTGCAGGCGGACGTTTTCGATCACCTCATGCACCTGTGCAATCTGCTCGCGCAAAAATTGCGCGGGTTGCGCAATCATGGGCTTTGATTCGCGCTGAAAGGCATCGATCATTGTTTTGACCGCGATTTCGGCCGCCACATCGCCATGCTGGTGCCCGCCCATGCCGTCTGCCAACACCATGAAAATGGCATGCCGATGATAAGAGTAGGCCAGCCGGTCCTGATTATAGGGTCGCGGCCCCTGGCGACTGCCTTGTGCAATGGTGAATTTCATAGGATGAATTTCATAGTGGCTTGGTCAACACTTTAATAATTTTATCCACCAGCGAGCCACGCGGATCTTCAGCCACATGGATGCCGATCATTTTTTTTTGCAATGAAAACACACTTTGCGGTCTGAGCATGTAGTCCAGCTGCATGCACTCATCAATAATCGCCAGCAATTTTTCAGAGTAGATCTGTTGCCCCAACTCCACGGCCGGCACCAGCGTATCGTGCTTGAGGCGCTGGTTGGCCGCGATCGGCGAGGCCCGGTGCAGACAGGCATACATACTGGCGCCTATGCTGTAAATATCGCTCCAGGGGCCCAGGTGTTTGCGGTCTATATATTGCTCAGGCGGGGCATAGCCAGGCGTGTAAGTGGGCGCCAGCGTCACCTCGGACAAAGCCTGGCGCGCCGAACCGAAGTCCAGCAGCACTGGCGAGCCATCCAGGCGGATATAGATATTGGCGGGTTTGATATCAAGGTGCAGCAATTTGCGTGAGTGCACCTCACGCAACCCGTTGAGCAACTCAACGAACATGCGGATCAGAAAATTCTCGGGCACAGGCTGCGCTAACGCCATGATGTAGTCTTGCAGCGATTTGCCACGCTCATATTTCATGACCATATAGACGGTGCTGTTGGCGCGGAAGAAGTTTTTCACGCGCACGATGTTTTTGTGCTCGATATTGGCCAGCGCCAGACCTTCTTCAAAAAAGCACTTCATGCCATGTTTGTAGGCGGCTTCATTTTTGCCATTAGAGCGGATATGCGTGTCGCCCTCGCGCTCGGCTAAAGTCACCGGCATGTATTCCTTGATAGCAACCGTGGTTTTCTGCGCATCTTGCGCCAGATAGACGAAGCTGAACCCGCCCAGACTCAGCACCTTGGTAATGGTGTAGTCATGCAGCACAGTGCCTACCGGCAAGGCAAAATCGTATTTATGAGCGAGCTTCACTAGCGCTTTAACGTCACAATCATGGCTTTTATTAAGGGCATGGCATCAGCAGAGGTTGTGATTTGTTCTGCGCGCCGCCTTGTTTGTACCATTTTCGCATAACGATACCGCATTTGATACAATCAGTGAGTTTGCCAGGAGCCAGATGATGACGATAAAAAATTCCCCCGCTAGCCAACCGATGTTGAGCATGACCGGCTTTGCGGCCACCGAAAGCCGCTTTACTGGCGGGCTGCTGCTGATTGAGCTGCGAGCAGTCAACCACCGTTATCTCGAGCTCAATGTCAAAATCGATGACAACTTGCGCCAGTTTGAGGCGCAAGTACGTGAATTGCTGCAGTCCCGCCTGGGACGTGGCAAAGTTGAATGCCGCATCAATCTCAAAAGCGATGCCGCGGTGGCTAACCTGACGCTCAACCCTGAGATGGTCGGGCAGATCGCGCAAACCCTGGCCGCGTTACAGCAACATTTTCCGCAGGCGCAACCCGTCAATCTGGTTGAAGTGCTCAAGCTGCCCGGTGTTTGCCAAACGGAGAGTATCGATACCGAGGCCATGGCGCAGAGCCTGCTCAATGGCTTGTCGCAGGCCATTGATGAGCTGATTGCCGCCCGCCAGCGCGAAGGTGAAAAACTCAAGCAAGTGCTGCTCGACCGTCTGCAAGGCGTCCGTGAGCAGATCAGCATCGTCAAACCGCTGTTACCTGCCCTGATCAGCCAATATCAGGATAAACTGACCACCAAACTGCGTGAAGCCATGCAGGCAGAGGATGACCGCGTACGTCAGGAAATCGTGCTCTATGCCCAACGGATTGATGTCGATGAAGAGCTGGCGCGGCTCAATGCCCACATTGTTGAAATGGACCGTATCCTTACGGCTGGCGGCACCATGGGCAAAAAGCTGGACTTTTTGATGCAGGAAATGAACCGGGAAGCCAACACACTAGGCTCCAAATCGGTGGCGATTGAAACGACACAAGTCTCTATGCAACTGAAAGTGTTGATCGAACAGATGCGTGAACAGATTCAGAATATTGAATAAGCCCTATTTAACACACGGTTTGCACCAAAACCGTGATTCGAGAGTGCACCATTTAGGTGCGCTTTCTTTCTGAAACCCGCTCATATAAAACATAAACTCATGATTTAAATGGGTTTTACAGGCTGGCACACGGCTTGCTCTTGTTTAAATGAATTTTACAAGTAAGGCAAAGGTCCAGCACGATGACGCAAACGGCCAAACAGTTTTTTGATGAAATGCAGGGCTATGGGGGCAATGTAAGGGCGATTTACCAGGCCTATAACCGCTGGTTGGCGAATGTGCCTACCCAGCAACTGGCGGCCAAACGCGCAGAAGCAGAAGTCCTGTTCCGCCGCGTCGGCATCACGTTTAACGTGTATGGTGAAGAAGATGGTGCCGAGCGCCTGATTCCATTTGATGTGATTCCACGCATGATTTCGGCCAGTGAATGGGCGCATTTGTCCAAAGGTGCCGTCCAGCGCGTACGCGCCCTCAATATGTTTCTGCATGATATTTATCATGATCAGGAAATCATCAAGGCCGGCATTGTCCCGCACAGCATCCTGACCAATTCCCAATACCGCCCGGAAATGGTGGGTGTGACTGTGCCTAACCAGGTGTATGCGCATGTGGCAGGGATAGACCTGGTCCGCACCAGCGAGTCGCAGTTTTACGTGCTGGAGGACAACCTGCGTACCCCTTCCGGCGTGTCTTATATGCTCGAAGACCGCAAGATGATGATGCGGCTGTTCCCGGATTTGTTTAAAAAATACCCGATTGCCCCGGTGGAGCATTACCCCAGTGTACTGCTGAACAACCTGCGCTCGGTCGCCCAGACCGGCGTCACTGACCCGACCGTGGTATTGCTCTCACCTGGCGCTTACAACAGCGCTTACTTTGAACATGCCTTCCTCGCCCAGCAAATGGGCATAGAACTGGTGGAAGGCCAGGATTTGTTTGTCCGTAATAACGCCGTCTATATGCGCACCACGCAAGGCCCGCAAAGGGTGGACGTGATCTACCGCCGCATTGACGACGACTTCCTCGACCCTCTGGTGTTCAAGCCCGATTCCCTGTTGGGCGTGCCAGGTCTGCTCTCCGTTTACCGCAATGGTGGCGTCACATTGGCCAACGCTGTAGGCACCGGCGTGGCCGATGACAAGGCGACGTATATTTACGTGCCGGAGATGATCAAGTTCTACTTGGGTGAATCCCCCATCTTGCAGAACGTGCCTACGTATCAACTCAGCAAGGAAGATGATCTGGCCTATGTGCTGGATCATCTGCCCGAGCTGGTCGTCAAGGAAGTGCAGGGCTCTGGCGGCTACGGCATGCTGGTAGGCCCCACAGCCAGCAAACAGGAAATTGAAGAATTCCGTTTACGCATCGTCTCCAAACCCGCTAACTACATCGCGCAGCCGACGCTGGCGCTGTCAACCTGCCCGACGCTGGTCGACCAGGGCATTGCACCGCGTCATGTGGATTTACGGCCATTTGTGCTGTCTGGCAAAACGGTCAGCGTGGTGCCGGGTGGCCTGTCGCGCGTAGCGCTCAAAGAAGGGTCACTGGTGGTGAACTCCTCGCAAGGGGGCGGCACCAAGGATACCTGGGTGCTGGAGCGGGACGATGTCAGTGCAGAAACCGTGCAGTCGCAAATGGCTGCCCAACAAGCAACGCAAGAGGCCGTCATATGTTAAGCCGTACCGCAGATCATTTATATTGGATGGCACGTTATATCGAGCGTACTGAAAACGTGGCCCGTGTGCTGGACGTGACTTATAACATGTCCCTGTTGCCTTCAGACAGCAGCAACGAAGCCGAACTCTGGGATGCCGTGCTTGAAATTGCCGGGATCCGCGACATTTATGACAGCAATTACAAAGAGCTGTCGGCCGCCAACGTCATCAAGCATCTGGTCATGGATAGCCAGAACCCGTCCAGCATTTACAGCTCATTACGCAGTGCGCGTGAAAACGCCCGTGCCGTGCGTGTGGCCATGACCACCGAGACCTGGGAAAACATGAACACACTGTGGATTGAGTTTGGGCAATATATCAAACAGGACCTGACCCAATCCGGCTTGAGCGAATTTTGCGAATGGGTAAAAAGCCGTTCGCACCTGTTCCGTGGTGTCTGTTTTGGCACCATGTTGCGTGACGAGGCCTTTAGCTTTGTGCGCCTGGGCACGTTTATGGAACGCGCAGACAATACGGCCCGCCTGCTGGATGTGAAGTATGAGTACTTGATGCCCATGCAAGAAGCCAATGACGGCGCGGTAGATTACTACGAATGGAGTGCGGTCTTGCGCTCGGTCTCGGCATTTCAGGCTTACCAAAAAGTCTACCGCGATGCCATTGAACCGACCAAGGTGTCTGAATTATTGATTCTGCGTGAAGACATGCCGCGGTCTCTGCATGCCTGTTATGCCGAGATCATGCCGATTTTGCGCCAGGTCGCCGGCAGCCGACACACCGAAGCCGAGCGGCTGGCTGGCCAGATGCATGCCAGACTGCATTACGGCCGCATGCTGGATATTTTAAAAGATGGCGTACACCATTTTCTGGATGAATTTATTCTGGCCAACCGCAAACTGGGCGAGGAAATACAACGTAATTTTTTAAGCGCCACGGCCTGACGCCTGACACACGATTGCCATGAACCCCTCATGCGCAGATTGCTCTAAGACAGCACTGCGCTTTTTTATTTGGGAAGCGACATGCGGTTAACCATCGAACATCAAACCCAATATGTGTACAGCGAAATGGTGCCATACACCATACAGCAACTGCGCCTGACACCCCGCACCGACCCGCGCCAGCAAGTCAGACATTGGGAGATCAAGGCAGCCGGGCAGCTGACCCCGTTTGCAGATGCGTTTGGCAACCTGGCGCACACACTGGTCGTCGACCAGCCGCACCAGGCTTTATTGATCACGGTGAGCGGTGAGGTCGAAACGGGCGCCGCGACCAGCGCAGCCACGGCAAGCTTGCCAGTGACTGTTTTTTTGCGAGACACGCCACTCACCCAGCCCGATGATGCCATCATGGCCTTTGCCAAAGACTTTGCCCATGCGCCCGCGCAAGCGCTGATGCAGGCCTTGCGCGACCGCATGCAATACAGCAAGGGCGCCACCGAAGTGAACACCCCCGCCGCCCTCGCCTTTGAACTGGGCAAGGGCGTCTGCCAGGACCATGCGCATGCTTTTATCGCTTGCTGCCGCAGCCTGGGCTGGCCCGCTCGTTATGTGAGTGGTTACCTGTTTACCGAGGATGGCAGCCTGATGCAAACCCATGCCTGGGTAGAAGTTTGGCAACAAGAGACATGGCTGGGGCTGGATGTCTCCAATGGTATTCCGGTGGATGAAACCCATGTCAAACTGGCGGTCGGTCTCGACTACCGCAGTGCCAGTCCGGTGACTGGCTCACGTATGGGTGGCGGCCAGGAAGGCATGGCCAGCATGGTAAGCGTCAACCGCCAGACAGCGCTGAGCGAAGCGCAACGGCAGGCACACTTACAGCAATTACGTGAGCAGGCACAAGCCGCCCAGCAATAGCAAGTACTCGCATGCTATGATATTTGTTAACTTGATAAATGACTGACTTGAGATGACTTACTGTGTAGGAATCCTGCTTGAACAAGGTCTGGTATTGGCCTCAGACACGCGCACCAATGCCGGGGTGGACCAGGTGGCGATTGCACCCAAGATGCATGTGTTTGAAGTGCCGGGCGAACGTATGATTGTGCTGCTGACCGCAGGCAATCTGGCGATCACGCAATCCGTGGTCAACCTGTGCCGCGAACAACTCAAGTCGGCAGAAGGCCATGCCAACCTGCACAATGTGCACTCGATGTTTGAAGCCGCCAGCGTGGTGGGTGCAGCCATGCGCAGCGTGCATCAGCGTGACGGCAAAGCACTCAAGGAGCACGGCATAGACTTTAGTGCCAGCGTGCTGGTCGCAGGGCAAATCAAGGGCGAAAAGCCACGCCTGTTTAATGTGTATGCCGCCGGTAATTTTATCGAAGCGACCCCGGATACGCCTTACCTGCAAATCGGCGAAACCAAATACGGCAAGCCGATCATTGATCGCGTGATCAAACATCAAACCAATGTCGCAGATGCGGTAAAATGCGTGCTGATTTCTTTTGACTCCACCATCCGCAGTAATATTTCTGTGGCCTTACCGATTGATTTGATGATATACCGAACTGATACTTTAAGCGCCGGCAAACGGCAACGCCTGACTGAAGATGACCCTTGTTATGCCAGCATCCGTAAAGGCTGGAGCGAGGGCCTGAAAGCCGTGTTCTCTTCCTTGCCTGACCCTGAATGGTGTGCATGATGAGTCACGGCCATTTATTTATTATCTCTGCCGCCTCTGGCGCCGGTAAAACCAGCCTGGTGCGCGCCATGCTGGCGCAAGACCCGATCCTGAAACTGTCTGTTTCGCACACCACGCGTGCACCGCGTCCGGGTGAAGAAGACGGCATCCACTATCATTTTGTTTCAGAGCCCGCATTTCTGGAGATTCTAGACGCCGGCGGTTTTCTGGAAAGCGCACATGTGCACAGCGCCCGCTATGGCACCGCGCAAAGCGAAGTCGAAGGCGCCCTGGCTGCCGGCCGCGATGTGATCCTCGAAATCGACTGGCAAGGCGCACAGCAGATCAGAACCTTATTCCCCAACGCGACCTCTATTTTTATTCTGCCGCCTTCCATCGAAGCGCTGGCGCACCGCCTCAACAGCCGCGGCCAGGACAGCGAAGCCGTGATTGCACAACGGCTATCCGCCGCGCGTGAGGAGATGCGTCACGTGCATGAGTTTGATTATGTTACAATTAATGATAATTTTGACGTGGCCTTGCAGGATCTGATGGCGATTGTTCGCGCCCAGCGCTTGCAGTTAAACCGCCAGGTAGCCTGCCACGCGTCATTGATTCAATCCCTTACCTAAGCCGGCGCACGCCGCACTTCAGGTTCACACAGATAGAGGTTTTTATGGCACGTATTACTGTCGATGATTGCTTGGACAACATCCCTAACCGTTTTCAACTGACGCTGGTCGCGGCTTATCGCGCCAGACAATTGGCCAATGGTTCCGATCCACTCGTCAGTGGTTATTCACAAAAAGACAAACCGACCGTGATTGCCTTGCGTGAAATTGCTGCCGGTAAAATCGGTGTAGAGATCTTAGAGAAAAAGGGCCACGCTTAAGCAGCCATGCCCCACACCCAAGGCGACCATGCCCATCGCAAGTCCAAACCGCCGCTGAGCGAAGCGGACTTGCTCCCCGCTGACCGTGAGGATTCCCCCCTTACCCAGCTGATCCGCAAGTATCTCAACGAAGAAGAAGTGCAACTGGTCTGGCAAGCGTATCGCTATGCCGACCAGGCGCATGCGGGACAAACCCGCAAAACCGGTGAACCGTATATCTCGCACCCGGTGGCGGTGACCTGTATTCTGGCCAAACTGCACCTGGATCTGCCTACCCTGCTGGCCGCATTGCTGCATGATGTGGTCGAGGATACCGAAGTCGACAGTGCCGCCATTGCCGAGCGCTTTGGCAAACAAGTGGCTGACCTGGTAGACGGCCTGACCAAACTGGATAAGGTCGAGTTGCAAACTGCCATGCAGGCACAAGCGGAAAACTTCCGCAAAATGCTGTTGGCCATGAGCCAGGATGTCCGCGTGATCCTGGTCAAGCTGGCTGACCGGCTGCATAACATGCAAACACTGGACGCCATGCGGCCAGAAAAGCAAAAGCGCATCGCCCGTGAAACGCTGGATATTTATGCGCCAATTGCCAACCGGCTGGGCCTGAACCCGATTTACCATGAGCTGGAAGACCTGAGCCTCAAGTATTTATACCCCAACCGCTACCACGTGATCGACAAAGCGATCCGGCTGGCACGCGGTAACCGTAAAGAAGTGATCAGCAAGATCCTGGAGGCCATCCAGAACCAGCTATTGCAATACGGCATTGAGTACGATGTACAGGGCCGCGAAAAGCATCTGTTCAGTATTTACAAAAAGATGAGCGAAAAGTCGATGAAATTGTCGCAAATTAACGACATTTACGGTTTTCGCGTCATCGTCAAGGACAACGCCGCCTGCTATCTGGCGTTAGGGGCGCTGCATGCGCTTTACAAACCTATTCCCGGCCGCTTCAAGGACTACATTGCCATCCCCAAGGCCAACGGTTATCAATCGTTGCACACCACCCTGTTTGGCCCGTTTGGCACGCCGATTGAGGTACAAATCCGCAGCCAGGAGATGCACAACATTGCCGATGCCGGGGTGGCCGCGCACTGGCTGTATAAAACCACCGATGCCCATCTGACCAAGCTGCAACAACAAACCCACCAGTGGCTGCAACGCTTGGTGGAAATCCAGACCGAAAGCGACGATAGCCACGAATTTCTGGAGAACTTCAAGGTCGACCTGTTCCCGGACGAGGTCTATGTGTTTACGCCCAAAGGCAACATCATGGCCTTGCCACGTGGCTCGACGGCGGTGGATTTTGCCTATGCCGTCCACTCTGATGTGGGCAATAGCTGTGTCGCGGTCAAGATCAATAATGAGCTGGCACCGCTACGCAGTGAAATGCGCAATGGCGACCATGTGGAAATCATTACTGCCCCGCTGGCCAAGCCCAATCCGGCCTGGCTCAATTATGTGGTGACCGGCAAGGCACGCTCGCATATCCGCCATTACCTGAAAACGGTCAAGGTGGAAGAGTCGGCACAACTGGGCGAGCGTATGCTTAATGTGGCGTTACGCGCCATGCATATCGAGCCGGGTGACATTAGCGACAAACAATGGCAAAAAGTCATGAATGACTATGGCAGCAAAACGCGCCAGGCCATTCTGACCGATATCGGCCTCGGCAAACGTAACAGCCTGATGGTAGCGCACCAGCTGCTGGCCCATCCAGCCGAAACCGAAGATAAAACCGGCAAGGTACTCGATACGATTACCATCCGTGGCTCCGAGGGGATGGCTGTTCAGTTTGCGCCCTGCTGCCGCCCGATTCCAGGCGACCCGATTCTGGGCTTTATCAATAAAGATAAAGGCCTGGTCATTCACACGCATGATTGCCCCGCCATCCGTAAATTCCGGCTGGATCCGGAAAAATGGCTGGATGTGGAATGGGATGCGGACCCGAAAAAACTGTTCAGTGTCAACTTGCGCATCACGGTGGTGGATGAACGCGGCATGCTGGCCAAGATTGCGGCCACCATTTCCAATGCAGAAGCCAACATTGACAATGTGAGTGTGGAGACCAGCGACGGCAGCCAGTACTCCAACGTCAACTTTACCTTGCAGGTCCACAACCGCGTGCATCTGGCTACCTTGATCCGCAACCTGCGCAAGATCCAGCAGATCGTGCGTATCAACCGCGTCAAAGGCAACCAGGTGGAGCAGCGCATCCAGTAAGCCTGACTTGACCGCATGCGTCCCTTGAGCGAAATCAAAGGTCTGTCGCCTGCCCTGCGCAGCCAGTTGGGTAAACTGGGGATTACCTCGGCCGAAGCCTTACTGCTGCACTTGCCCTTGCGTTATCTGGATGAAACACGCATTACCGCCATCCGCGATTTGCGTCTGGGTGAACAAACGCAAGTTGAAGGTGTGGTGGTGCATCAGGAGGTCAGCTACAAACCGCGCAAAGCGCTCAATGTCAGCCTGCAAGATGACACTGGCATCCTGCATTTGCGCTTTTTACATTTTTATCCCAGCCAGATCGCCCTCATGCAACCAGGCCAGCGCTTGCGCGTGTTTGGTGAAGTGCGTGGCGGCTTTTTTGGCTATGAAATGGTGCACCCCACCCAACGCAAAGTCAGTGAAGAAACGCCCGTCAATCAGGCACTGACGCCCGTCTACCCCACCACCGCAGGTTTGAGCCAGAATAGTCTGCGCAAAGCAGTCAATCTAGTATTGCAGCCAGCATTGTTAACCGAAACCCTGCCCGCCTGGGTATATGCCTCCCTGGCCCTGCCAGATTTTGCCAGCAGCATGCACTTGCTGCACCAACCCTCGCCAGACAGCCCGCTCCCCAGCCTGGAAGACCGCAGCCATCCGGCCTGGCAACGCCTGGCTTATGACGAGTTGCTGGCGCAACAGTTATCCATGCGCCAGCATTATGCCCGGCGCAAACGCGCCACGGCCCCCGCTATTGCAGACACCCATGCGCTGGCTGACCGCCTGCTTGCCATGCTGCCGTTTGAGCTCACCGCAGCGCAGCAAAAAGTGGTGAAAGAAATCCGCCAGGACCTGGGCCAACCCTACCCCATGCAGCGCTTGCTGCAAGGCGATGTTGGCAGTGGCAAAACCATCGTCGCTTGCCTGGCCGCGCTACAACTGATCGAACACGGCTGGCAAGTGGCGATGATGGCGCCGACCGAAATCCTGGCCGAACAACATTACAAGAAACTCAGTAGCTGGTTACAGCCCTTGGGCATCACACTGGCCTGGCTGACAGGTAGCCAGCCGAAAAGGGAACGTGAGCAGTCACTGTCAATGATTGCCAATGGTGAAGCCATGTTAGCCGTAGGTACACATGCGCTGTTTCAGGACGAAGTGCAGTTCAAGCAACTGGGGTTGGCGATTGTGGATGAGCAGCACCGCTTTGGTGTCGGCCAGCGGCTGGCCCTTAGAAAAAAAGGCGCGACCAGCGGACAAGCCACGGCGCTGGAACCGCACCAGCTCATGATGTCGGCCACGCCGATTCCACGCACCTTGTCCATGAGCTACTACGCCGACCTCGATGTGTCGGTGATAGACGAACTACCGCCGGGCCGGACCCCTATCGTCACCAAACTGGTGGCGGATGACAGACGTGAAGAGATTTTGCAGCGCGTCTATGAGGCATGCACGCAAGGGCATCAAGCTTACTGGGTGTGTCCGCTAATTGAAGAGTCTGAAGCCTTGCAATTACAAACCGCCAATGACACGTTTGCCTATATGCAAAAGGTGTTTCCAACGCTTAAGGTCGGGCTGGTGCATGGCCGCATGAAACCGGCAGAGAAGCAGGCCGTCATGCAAGCATTTGCGGACAATGAGATTCAGTTGCTGGTAGCCACCACCGTGATTGAGGTCGGCGTGGATGTACCGAATGCGAGTTTAATGGTGATTGAACACGCCGAACGCATGGGCCTGAGCCAGTTGCACCAGTTACGTGGACGCGTCGGCCGCGGCGCTGCAAAAAGTACCTGCATCCTGCTATATAGTAAACAGCAATGCTCACAAATTGGCCGCCAACGGCTGAAAGTGATTTATGAGAGCAATGATGGCTTTGCCATTGCGCAAGCCGACTTGCATATTCGCGGCCCGGGCGAGCTGCTAGGCACGCGTCAGAGCGGCGTGCCCATGCTCAAAATTGCCGACCTGGAACGGGACGAGCACCTGCTTGACGCGGCGAAGCCCGTGGCCGAAAAACTGCTGCAGACAGACCCTGCAGCGGTGAGCGCACATTTGCAACGCTGGTTAAGTCAGGCGGAAGAGTGGATCAAGGTTTAATAGAGGCCAGTCTGCAATCTGGCCAAAGCCTCAGGCTGCGTCAGAATCGCCTGCAAGCAGGCTTCAAACTCGGCCAGTGGCACCGGTTTGCTAAATAAATAGCCCTGAAAACGCTGGCAGCCCATTTGCTGCAACATGGTCATCTGCTGCTGTAACTCCACGCCTTCGGCAATCACAGAGTGACTCAGATTTTTGCCCATATTGATGATGGTTTGCACAATGAATGAATCGTAGTTGTTATGTGCAATATCTTTAATAAAGCTGCGGTCGATCTTGAGTTCATCCAGCGGCAAACGTCTTAATACCGACAATGAAGACTGGCCTATGCCAAAATCATCCAGCGAGAAGGTGATGCCCAGCGCTTTGAGCGCCTTGATCTTGCCAATCACCTCATCAATGTTTTTCACAATCAGACTCTCGGTCAACTCCAGGCACAGGTGGCGCGCATCACAGCCACTGGCCAGCACAATCTCTGTCACCTGCCGCACAAAGTCGGGCTGACTAAACTGCTTGGCACTGACATTGACGGATAGTTTAAGTCCAGCCGTGTGTGCAGAATCTGCCCAATGCTTGAGTTGCTGGCAGGCCTGGGCCAGCACCCAATGCCCGATGGGCACAATGTCGCCCGTCTCCTCTGCAATCGGGATAAACTGGTCGGGCGGAATCATGCCCAGTGTCGGATGTTGCCAGCGTAACAAGACTTCGGCACCAATGGGTTGCTGATCCGCATTCACCTGCACCTGGTAATACAACAACAGTTGATTGGCCTGCAAGGCAAATGCCAGCTCATTCTCAAGCGACGCACGTTGCTCAATGGCGGGATGGAGCGTCTCGTCATACATCTGGATACTGTTGAGCTTGTCCGATTTTTTGGCCTGATACATGGCAATATCTGAGCGACGCAACACCTCGGCTTCGTCGAAGTGATCCCCCATAAACAGGCAAATACCGATACTGGGCGAGGTGCGGTACAAACTGTCTTGCAGCTCAAACGGCGCAGAAAATACCGCCATCATATTTTCAGCCGCCCGATGCGCTGCGACCACCGCCTCAGCCTTATCTTTAGAGAGGTCATCCAGCACGGCAATAAATTCGTCGCCGCCCATGCGTGCAATCGTATCGCGTTTGCGCAAGCTCAAGGATAAGCGCGCCGCCACCTGCTGTAGCAATTCATCGCCAGCCTGATGGCCTTTGCTGTCATTGAGGCCCTTAAAATTATTCAGGTCCAGGCAGATGACCGCACCATAACTTTTGTGCCGTGCACAGCGTGCAAATGACTGGTTGAGCCTATCCGTTAACAAACGGCGGTTAGGCAGCCCGGTTAAAAAATCATAATAGGCCAATTGGTGGACTTTTTTATTGTCCAGGTTAGAGGCGATGCGCAGCATGATATTGTCACGCAAACTGCTGGCCAGGCTGCGGCCAGCCACCGTCACATAAATCACATAGACTATAAATAGCACCGCCAGCGCCAGCGACAACTGTGTGCCATGTAGCACAAAGCGTGGAATCATGAACAACAAAATCCCACCCGTGAACAGATTACTCGTCGTGGTATCCACCGAATAAATGACGATGCCTGCCCCGCAGACACCCACCAGCGCAAAGATTAAAAAGGCCTGATGTTCGGTATCGCTCTCGGGAAACAGCAGGATCCCCGCAAGACCCCAGGCGATGCCGCAAAACAGAGAGGTGGCGCGAAACCACTGCAACCATTGCCGGGTATGTGCCTCACGCACCGGGTCTTTGGCATATTGGTAGGTTAAAAAGGCACGTGCGCCATAGGCCAGCAGAAAAAGTACACTCCAAATCAGCAGAATCGGTGAGGCGATCAAATGCCGTTGCACGAGCAGCAACGCAGCCATGACAATAAACGCAGCCAGTAATGACCTGCGGTTATTGCCATACAGCATATCCACAATTTCAATGTGTAGCGCTGATGATTCTGCCGTGGTGTTGTTCAACGCACGCATCCCCCTGCCTATAATTGTTAATGTCTTAACAACGGTTAAAAGCGGCTGATACTTTAATTGCTTATCTTGGTATCATGCGCCAAAAAACGCAAAATGACAGCAGCCAAGCCACGATTTTTAGCTGAAGAATGGCAAAAAAATACTAAGAAATGTCAGTGATGCAAGCGTAACTTCAGTCGCCCCGGGTCACGGGAGCATCAACAGCGCCTATAGAAATAAAGTGAGGCCCCTCAAGGGATTGCGGGAGGCAGTCTTTAGAATTCGTGTCCGGCTAGGCCACAAACAATGGCTTCAGGGCAGTCACTGCCAGGTCAATAAACCCGCGTAGCTTGGGTGGCATAAAGCGCTGCTTAGGATACACCAGGTGCACCGCATCAGCTTGGCCACGCCACTCTGGCAACAGACGTTGCAAGCCACCCTGCCGCACCGCCGCCTGACAAATAAAGGTTGGCAACAAAGCCACCCCCTGCCCGCTCTCGACCATGGTTTTGACAACACCGATATTATTGACCAACACCTGACCCGGCAAGGGCACCCTGATCTCATTGGCGCCCCGCTGCAACTCCCAATGATGCCGCCCCATGGGCGTAAACTGCACACAGGGATGCTGTGCCAGCTCGGCCGGAGAGTTGATAGGCGCGGCCTGCTGCAAATAAGCCGGGCTGGCAAATAATGCCCATTGTATGGTTCCCAGCGATTTGGCAATCAGGCTGGAGTCGCGTAACTCCCCCATGCGGATCGCTACGTCCACGCCTTCTGCGACCAAATCGACATACCGCTCGGTCAACCACAGCTCCAGTGACAATGCCGGATACCGTGCCTGCGTTTCGGCTAGCAAATGTCCCAACAGCGCATCGCCCAAATCCGCCGGAGCCGTCATTTTCAATGTCCCTTGCGGCTGTTGCCTGGCCTCATCAAGTGCGGCCTCTGCCTCCATTAAATACCCCAGCCCGGTCGAAGCATGTTCAAAATACAGGCTGCCCGCCTCGGTCAGGTGCAAACGGCGCGTGGTGCGTTGCAGCAAGGTCACACCCAGCCGCCGCTCCAGTCTTGCCACCCGCGTGCTCACTGTCGACGTCGGTAATCCCAGTTGACGGGCGGCCGCGCTAAAGCTGCCGGCCTGCACCACCCTGACAAACACCGCCGCTTCGTTAAAGTCCATGATTATTCAATTAAATGAAAAGTAATTTCACATTTAACCATCTAGTCACCCGATTGTCATCTGTCTATAGTGTGATCCATGCAATCACGCACACCCCTAAGCAAGGAGCAAACCATGAAAAAACTGGCATTTATCAAACGCAGTAACGGCAACCACTGGGTCGGTGACGGCTTTCCGGTACAAAGCATTTTTTCTTACCGCGATATCGCCAGTGATATTTCACCCTTTTTGCTGATGGACTATGCAGGCCCCACTAGCTTTGAGCCAACAGCACATAGACGCGGCGTCGGCCAACACCCGCACCGTGGCTTTGAGACGGTCACCATCGTCTACGATGGCCAAGTCTCGCACCATGACTCCACCAACGCGGGCGGCACCATTGGCCCAGGTGAAGTCCAGTGGATGACCGCGGGCTCAGGCATTATTCACGAGGAGTATCACGGCGATGACTATGCACGCACAGGCGGTCCGTTTGAAATGATCCAGTTATGGGTCAACCTGCCTGCCAAGGACAAAATGACCGCGCCAGGCTATCAAGGCATTACCCATGCCCAGATTCCTGAGGTCACTCTGCCGCAAGAGGCAGGCAAGGTACGTGTCATTGCCGGTGCATATGACGGCAACCCAGGCCCGGCAAAGACCTTCACGGCAATGAATGTGTGGGATGTACGCCTCAATGCAGGCACGCGCACCACCTTCACCTTGCCAGAAGGCCACACCACCGCCATTTTTGTATTGCATGGCGCAGTGAAAACCGGTGAAGTGCATACCATCCGCCCTAGTGAACTGGCCGTGATGCAGCGTGAAGGGACTGAACTGGTATTGCAGGCCCAGCAAGACACCACGTTGCTATTGCTCAATGGTGAGCCGCTCAATGAGCCGGTGATCGGGCATGGTCCTTTTGTCATGAATAGCTGGGAGGAAATCGACCAGGCCATTAATGACTACAACCAGGGCCGTTTTGCCACGGCTTAAGGGCCAGGCATCTTTATCACATTAAAACAGCAGGCACCGCCGTCAACCAGCAGTACTGTCGGCGGTGACCCAGCCAACCACATCTCGAGAGGATTACATTATGAAAAATACACCCTACACCCGTCTGGACCGTGACAACGCTGCCGTATTGTTGGTAGACCACCAAGCTGGCTTATTATCACTGGTACGCGATATCGAGCCAGACCGCTTTAAAAACAATGTGCTTGCATTGGCCGATGCCGCCAAATTTTTTAACCTGCCCACCATCCTAACCACCAGCTTTGAAACCGGCCCCAACGGCCCGCTTATGCCAGAGCTCAAGACACTGTTTCCCGATGCGCCCTACATCGCTCGCCCCGGCCAGATTAATGCCTGGGATAACCCGGACTTTGTACAGGCCATCAAGGCGACAGGTAAGAAGCAGCTCATTATTGCTGGCGTCGTCACCGAGGTTTGTGTCGCTTTTGTCGCACTCTCAGCCATTGAAGCCGGTTTTGAAGTATTTGTGGTCGCCGATGCCTCAGGCACTTTTAACGCCCTCACCCGCGATGCCGCCTGGCTACGCATGCAAGCCGCCGGGGTACACATGATGACCTGGTTTGGCGTGGCCTGTGAACTGCAGCGCGACTGGCGCCACGATATTGAAGGCCTGGGTGCCCTTTGTGCCAACCATATTCCAGATTACCGCAACTTGATGACGTCTTACCATGCTTTGTCTGCCGCCAACCCTTAAGGCTTTGCAAGCGTAAAGAATCCCGGTTTAAGGATTTTTTTAGCCTAAATGCGTTCAAAAGCTTATGACTGGCAACCCGTGGCATAAAGCGCTTCCTACAGTCGCTTAAGCCTGAACCGGATGCCCTACCGCCAATTACCCGCGTAATCTGCAATTGTCGCGTTTGAAAATGAAGGTTGAATGAATTTTCGACTTCAGTTTGATAACAAGACAATACGGCAGCCATAACGGCTGCCGTTTGCACTCACGCAAAAGGAGGTGTGACATGCCCAGAGGTTCCAGCCCGAAACGGGAACGTGAATATGAAAAACTCAAAGAGGAATTTAAAAAGGATCACCGCTATCCTGGCCGCGAAGAAGAAGTCGCTGCACGTATTGTGAATAAACAACGCAAAGAAGCCGGTGAGACCAAAGAGTAATACCAGAGTGGGCGGTACCCCGCCCTCTAGAAATCAATGTGCTTGGCACTGACCCGATAAACCCAATTGCAAAAGGGGGTTGTGATGCAGCAAACAGATCAATTTGTAGTCTCGCCCCTAAGTTACCAGCCCGATTACGAGGTGGTAGCCACCACCGAACGCACCTGCCAGCAGCACCTGCAGCAAACTCTGCACAAGCTCTCAGAAATCAGCAGCCAGGCCGCTACCCATGCTGCACGCAGTGTGCACCTGAAAAGCCACGGCCTGCTCACAGCAGAAATGCAAATCTATGACCAACTGCCGCCTGCCTATGCACAAGGCCTGTTTGCACGCCCGCAAACCCTGCCGCTGATTATGCGCTTTTCCACTGTCCCTGGTGACATCCTGCACGACAAACCCGGTACGCCCCGCAGCCTCGCGCTGAAGGTGGTAGGTGTAGAAGGCGAGCGCCTGCCAGGCAGTGAAGACGCCATCACGCAAAATTTTTTATTTGTAAACGGCGCCAGTTTTTTATCCTCCAGCGTGCAGGTGTTTTTAAACAACCTCAAACACTTAGCGTGTTCGCCCAACACCAGTACAGAACTCCGGCATTTCCTCGCGCAATTGTTCCGTTCTACCGCACATTTGGTCGAGTCGCTCAAATATGGCCAGCAATCGCAGCTTAACCACCTCTACCAGTCGCAAGAAACTAACTTGCTCGGTGAAACCTACATCAGCCAGGACCCGATCATGTATGGTGACTACATGGCTAAAATCGCGGTTGTCCCCATCGCCCACGACCTCATCGCCCTCAGCAACAAACCCATAGACCTATTCGCCTCAGACGGCCTCAGAAAATCCATCGTCGATTTTTTTATCAAGCGCACCGCCGTTTGGGAGCTACGCGTACAACTCTGCACCGATCTCCAAACCATGCCCATCGAAGACGCCACCATCATCTGGCCAGAAGAGCACTCCCCTTATATCCCGGTCGCCCGCATCACCGCCAAACCACAAATCGCCTGGAGTCCTTACCGTTCAAGGCTAATCGATGACGGCATGCTGTTCTCTCCCTGGCAAGGTCTGGCCTCGCACCGGCCGTTAGGCTCAGTCACACGCCTCAGAAAAATGAACTACGAAATGGCAAAAAATCTGCATGCACTGCAGGAAAATGGCCGCATCTGCGAGCCAAAACATCTGGATGATTTGTGTTAAACAAGTATCAGCGATCGCTAATGCTTAAAAGTGCAGCTTTTAATTCAGCAGGTTCAATATCCCTGACCAAGCGCGCCACTTCCACGCCCGCTTTCATAAAAATCAGCGTCGGCCATAGTTTCACGTGAAACGACCGCCCCAACCTGCGGCCTTTACCATCTTCAATTTTAAGGTGGCGGATATGCGGGAACTGGATGAGTTCAGCGCTGATTGTAGATTGCGCCGCCTTGCAGTAACCGCACCAGCTGGCGCCAAACTCTAGCAGCGTAGCGCCAGTCAGGGTGTTAATTTGTTCAAGGGTGGGTTCGGGAGATTGCATCGGGTTTACAAAGCATTCGCGATTGCTCTAAAACTACTCAATCCGGCTTCTATATTTTGAATAATCTCATCGGCCAATATATCTGGCTCAGGCAAGTTATCCAGGTCAGCCAGACTTTTATCTTTGAGCCAGAAAATATCCAGGCTGGTTTTGTCACGTGCAATCACTTGCTCGTAACTAAACTTACGCCAACGCCCTTCAGGGTTATTTTCGTGCCAAGTTTCTTGTCTTACATGGCGATTTTGCGGGTTGTAGCAGCCAATAAACTCAGCCAGATCTTCAAAGCGCAAAGGTTTTTTCTTTAAGGTGTGATGAATATTGGTGCGGTAATCGTAATACCAAATTTCTTTGGTCCAAGGGTCTTTGCTGGCTTCGCGGTTATCAAAAAACAGCACATTCGCTTTTACGCCATTGGCATAAAAAATCCCTGTTGGTAGCCGCAAAATCGTGTGTAACTCTGTAGATTCCAGCAAGCGCTTGCGCACGGTTTCACCCGCCCCACCCTCAAACAGCACATTGTCTGGCACCACCACTGCCGCTCGGCCTGTTGTTTTAAGCATGGTGCGGATATGCTGTACAAAGTTGAGTTGTTTGTTAGAGGTGGTGGCCCAAAAGTCCTGACGGTTATAGGTGAGGTCGTCTTTTTCCTGCTCGCCTTCTTCGTTAGTAAAACTCATGGAGCTTTTTTTACCAAACGGCGGATTAGCCAACACATAGTCATAACGCCGCCCGTCATCCGCCACCAGCGCATCATTGGGTGACACCATGCTTTCGCCATCAATCTCTCCAATGTTGTGCAAAAACATATTCATCAAACACATGCGGCGTGTACCCGCCACAATCTCGTTCCCAAAAAACGTCTCGTGTTTTAAAAACGCCTTTTGCGGCTTATCCATGGCAGGATAGCTCTGTACCAAAAAGTCATACGCGGCCAAAAAGAAACCACCAGTGCCGCAGGCCGGATCGGCGATGCTTTTATTAGGCTCTGGCCGCACACATTCCACCATGGCCTTAATCAAGGCACGCGGCGTAAAGTATTGCCCAGCGCCAGACTTGGTGTCCTCAGCGTTACGCTCCAGCAAGCCTTCGTAGATGTCACCCTTCACATCCGCGCCCATGGTTACCCAGTCGGTTTCGTTAATCATCTCAATCAGGCGCGATAACTTTGCCGGGTCTTGAATCTTGTTTTGTGCTTTGGTGAAAATCTGCCCCAGCATGCCAGCCTTGTTCGCCAACTCGCGTAGCAGGGTCACATAGTGCACCTCCAGCTCCGCACCACGCTTGGCCTTGAGGCTTTGCCAGCTATATTCGGGCGGAATACCTACCTTGCGATTGTGCGGCGGCTGGCTATATTCATCCGCCATTTTTAAAAAGATCAGGTAAGTCAGCTGCTCCAGATAGTCGCCATAACCCACGCCGTCATCACGCAGCGTATTACAAAAACTCCAGACTTTGGAGACAATAGAAGCAGTTGCATTCATAACAAACTAGATACTTTCAATGTTAGGCTTTTAATTTTAATAAGCTACTTCGATTTGCGATGAAATAAGAATTCTTATAAAAATCATCATGTTATTTATCTTTACGGTTTATTTCATCAATAGCTTTGAAATAAAAAAGAGACCTTCTGTGTCACAACCACAATCTATTCATGGGCACGGCAAAGCAATCTGCTTGTTTTAACGGTAAACAACTTGCTCCCGTATAAAGCAATATGCCACCTTTAAAGTGGGTGCCTGCTTGCGCAGCCAATTTAGCTAAACCTGCACCATCTTTTTCATTAAAACTACTGGCGCGTTTAACTTCTACGCCCCAAACCTCTCTACCGCGCTCAATCACTAAATCCACTTCCACTTGGTCTTTATCCCGGTAATGCGAGAACCTTAAATCCGCATCCACCCAACCGGCCTGACAAATCAACTGTTGCACTACAAAGCTTTCCAGCAAAGGGCCAAACTCATCGCTATGGCTATGCCACTGCTCAGCATTTAAGTTATTCAAAACTGCCGCCAAACCGCTATCCACCACATGTACTTTTGGCGCTTTGATTAACCGGCTAGCATTGTTGCGATGCCAGGCAGGTAATACCCTGACCAGAAACAAGCGCTCCAATACGTTCAGATATTTTTCAATGGTGATACGGCTCATGCCTAAATCATTAGCCATACCATTCACATTCAACAAATTGGCCGTGCGGTAAGCCAACATCTGCATCAGCTTTGCTACATCGTCTGTATCTTTAATGGCCGCAATATCACGTACATCGCGTTGCATCACTGCATTTAAATATTGCCGAAACCACTGTCGTGCTCGCACTGGGGTACGCGTAAGCGGCTCTGGGTAGCCCCCACTGCAAATGGCTTCTGATACGCCTTCCACCACACCATCAGGACTAATCAAGGTACTCAGTTTGTTTTCGATAAAATCCTGCAACAAACAGCGTGTACTCCCATGTTTTTCCATCTCTGAGAGTGGCTGCAAAAGCACCACCTCCATCCGGCCTGCAAGTGACTCTTGCACGTTAGGCAGCAATAATAGATTGGCCGAGCCCGTGAGTAAAAAACGCCCAGCGGTTCTATTTTTATCCACTTCTGCTTTAATTGCCGGAAACAATCCAGGCACACGTTGCACTTCATCTAATACAACCGCTTCAGGTAGACCACGCACAAATCCTAAAGGATCATTCAGCGCAGCAGTTACCAAGTTCTGGTCATCAAAACTGATATATGGCCTATCTGGCGTCACCCATTTTGCCAGCGTGGTTTTGCCCACCTGCCGTGGCCCCAGCAAACAAACCACCGGCGTATCTGCCAGTGCGGCCTGTAATGCTGTCATCATGTATCGATTGTATGTGCCCACTGTTTTTATAAACTTATCAGAATATTCGTCCAATTGTATATTAATAGCACGTCTATTTGTATATTACAAATTCGTCCAATTGTATATTTTATTATCGTCTGACTGTATATTATATTGGTTAACCTGTAGGCAATATAAACATTGACTGGCTTTTATGACGCACTTGGCTGAGATTTACTCAAAACTTATTCGCACCCTCTTCTGGGTCCCATATGATGTTTGAGTCTGTTAACTTTTTGGGTACATTTCTTTGACTTTTCTTAGCCACAAAAGCACCACGCCCCAGTGGCACCAAGCCATGCTTGCGCATCCAGATCAGGCAACGAGAAAATCGCTCTTTTCTGATTTTAAGTTTATCCTCGTGCCAACGCTCCCTAGCCTCTAGCACGATCTCCTCATCATTCGGTTTATGGGCAGACAACAACAAATTGTTCCATGCCGCAAACAAGGTAGCCACAATTTCTGAGCTGGTCGTATCCAGGTTCACAAATAATTTAATCAATGCATTCACCTTTTCAAGATGCTTACCTAGCGCCTTCTCTGTTCTTTGAATCAATGCATCAAAACCGGATAGCTTGATTAGAAAATATCGCCCATTAGCGTGCTTTCTCACATCAAACCATTGCTTCTGACGAGCAAGCGACTCCACCTCAAGCAACCTTTTAAAATCATTTGGCCCAGCAGCATCTTGAATAGGCATACGCTCAAGATCAATTCCAATGAATGATTCGATCATATGCGAGATTTTTTCTGCCTTTACATGGCCAAAATACCACGACGTTTTATGCTGCTCATGACAACGATAAGCCAATGCCATCAATCCGGCATGCAACTCAGTTGTGTCAATCGTTGGCACTTTGGTTGGGAACGGCACCACATTATCTTTCGGTGGTTTTGCTTTTTTCGATCTGGCTTTAGCAGTGGATGTTTGTTGGAGTGCTTTTTCAGCCTTAATCTTTTCCAACAATATTGAAGCAGGCTCATCCTCAATATTTTGCGGCACCAGCTCTCCCGAAAACGCTTTTTTGAGGATAGATTGGCGTAAGGCTTCGGCTTGTTGCAGTGAGGTGGTGATGGTTTGATTGAGTTGGTCTATTTCGGAAATACGCTCATCTAATAGAGCTTCTAAAAAAGTTTGTTCTTCTTTTGCAAAAATTGGAATTATTGTTTCTCGGCATATTTCCAGCGTAAGGTTAAATTGTCCAGCTGTCGCTTTAGACTTGTCCATCATTGAATTAACGATTCGCTCATCAGATAAATAAATTGATAAAAGTTTAGGTGAAATATGTTCGCTTCTAAAAATAGCAATAGCTTGATTAATATTCCACTCTGGGTATGTGTCAGGAACAATTGAAACTTTTCCAAGCGGTGGGCCTACGATATTCATTAAAACATCACCTGGATAAACTTTGGAACGATTTAAAAAGCCATTATGTGTTTCATGGCTTACAAAAGTCGGTTCAATAGTGAAGTCAAGTTTGCCTGTTTTTGTCAGGTTATAAACTTTAATAAATGGAACGTCACCAGTATTTTCGAATAACTTTTCTTTGCTTGGTGTAGTTCCCTTAGTTATAAAGTCACAAAGCTCTTCAGCATAAAAGTAACTCCACCCCTCTGGTAATTCAGGCAACTCCGCCAGTTCTTCTGCCGTGAGCGGTGCTATTGGTTTAGGCGCTTTGGGTTTGGTTCCTTTTTTTCCATTAGCTTGCCATTCGGCTAACTGTTGTTGGTAGCGTTGTTCGCGGGCGTGCTGGATGCGTTGTTGCAGTGCGCTGGCGCTTTCGAGTTTGTCGGGGTTTTGGGCGCGCCATTCGGCGGTGAGTTTGCCTTCAAAGGCGTGTTTGAGCAGGGCTTGGCGATAGACCTTGAGCTGCGTTTGCGCCGTTTTGAGGTTCTCTATGCCTTGGTCTAGCTCAGAAAATAATTCTTCAATTTTGGCGACGATACGGTGTTGCTCGTTCAATGGTGCCAACGGTACCACTAACTCTGAAAATCTAGCATGTGTTAAGTTAAGTCCACTGTCATTAATCCCCGTTTTCATTTGATCAATAGACTTTTGCGCATCATGTGATGTAATAAATGCCTCAAGATATTGTGGATTTAGAATTTTTATATTCGGTCTGAACCTATACATTTTCCCAGACATAAGTAATTTATCTCTGGTGCTTTTGATAAAGCAAACAACCCCACATCTATTTCTTGGGCCAGCGCATGTCATTAATATATCGCCTACCTTTACTTCTAAGTGTGTTTTAGGCGATAAATTTTTTGGTAAAGCCTTATTCTCTTGCTCTAAAAAAGCACCTTGTTGAATTGCTGTTGTTTTTAAAACGCCCCACTTATCTTCAGCTGCTGGATAGCTTTCACATTGTGGGCTCCAGCCCTGTTGAAAAGGCTTACCGTTTTCATTCAATGTTAATAACTCAGCTATTTTAGCTGTATGCCAATTTTCTGGTAATTCCATCACGCTACCAACACTTCATTCAATTCATCCAACAAGCTATCCATCTGCTGCCCAAACAATTGGTACATTTTGCCCAAGCCGCCTTGCGCGTCAAACGGGGCCATATCTAAATCATCGCGCTCAATATGAAACGAGCTGGCCACGTGGTCGCGCACCATGCGTAGCCATTGCATTTGCGCTTCGTTAAATTTTTGGCTGTCGCCCGAGTGGTGTTGCATGATCCAGCTTTGAAAGTTACGGCGCACAGTGGCGTCAAAGGGCGCGAGTGTAGCATCTAAGCCGCAGACACGGCGGATTAAGGCGACTAAGGCGGTGAGTTCGCTCACAGGTTGCTCACCTTTGTAGTCATCGAGCTGGCTGTAGGCTTGCCAGATGCGCATGGGGGCGAGTTTGGGTTTGTCGGCTTTAAGCTTATCCAGCACCTGGCGTATCATGTCAAAACTGAGTTCACGCCTGCGGTAAGGCTGACTAAAAAAGATGGTGAGCGCGGTGATGCTGTCTTGCTGTTGGGTGAGGTATTCGGCAAATTCAGTGACCATGGTTTGGGCGTGGTCGGCGGCTTCTTTATCCCAGCCTGCATAGGTCACGGTATCCAGATTTTCGTGGTCTATGGTTTGCTCGTGGTCGCGGCGTATGCTGTCGATGAGGTCAATTAACTCGCCAGTGAATACGTTGGCGCTTTGCGCGACTAGCTGCTCTTGCGCTTTGGCGCGGTTAATATCACCCGGGTCTGTGCCTATAGGTTGGCCTGCGATTTCTAATGCTTTAGCTTCTACCATATCTGCATCAATGGCATTAAACAGGCTGCCGATGATATGCGTCAGCTCAATGCCGCCGGTTTTGGCTTTAATCTGTTGTTGTTCGTCTTTACTAAGTTGTTTATTCAGCCGCGCCAGCCTCGCTGCAAGCGAGCTGACGGTGTCTTCGTCATGCGCCCCCATCATCACCCCCATGGCGAGGTCTTTAAGCGGCACGGTGGGTTTGGTGATCAGCGGTTGGCTGGCGGTTTTGAGTGATTTGGTCACGCCGATGGCATCGACAATCACATAATGTGTTTTGGCGCTGGTGGCCGAGGGTGTGACTTTGCGCAGGTCGTCTAAATCGAGCGTACGGGTGCCACGGCCTTTCATTTGCTCGAAGTAGTTGCGGCTTTTGACATCGCGCATAAACAACAAACATTCGAGTGGTTTGACGTCTGTTCCGGTGGCGATCATGTCTACCGTGACAGCGATACGTGGATGGTATTCGTTTCGGAACTGCGCCAGCACAGATTTTGGGTCTTCATCAATTTTGTAGGTGAGTTTTTTGCAAAACTTGTTTTCCTCGCCAAACTCTTCACGCACGATTTGAATAATGTCATCGGCATGGCTATCGGTTTTGGCAAAAATCAGCGTTTTTGGCACTTCTTTGCGGCCGGGGAATATCTCGGGCCAGCGTTCTTTAAAGGTGCGAATAATGGTGCGGATTTGGTCTGGGTTAACCACTTTGCGGTCTAGCTGAGTGGCTGAATAAGCTTCGTCTTCATCGGCCAGCTCCCAGCGTTTTTTGCGTGTGAGTTTTTCACGGCGCTCAACCAGTTGATTGGCCGATAACTTGCCACCTTGCTGGCTCACTTCAGTATTGATCAGATAGACTTCGTTACCCACATTGACACCATCGGCCACCGCTTTTTCGTGACTATAATCACTCACGACATTTTTCTTAAAAAAGCCGTAGGTACGGTTGTCCGGCGTGGCGGTCAGCCCGATTAAACTGGCATCAAAATAATCGAGCACTTGCAGCCACAGGTTATAAATCGAGCGGTGACATTCGTCGATGAAAATAAAATCAAAAAATTCGGGCGGGATCTTTTCGTTATACACCACCGGCATAGGTGCCTTACCATGCACCAACTCTGCCGGGTTAATCTCCTCAGTGGCCTCGTCCAGCTCTTTGTCTTTGAGTATGGAGTACAGCCGCTGAATCGTACTGATACACACATGTGCACCCTTATCGACGAAGCTCGATTTTAGACGCTGTACCGTATATAGCTCGGTAAATTTGCGGTTATCGTCTATGGGCAGGTATGACATCATCTCCTGCTCGGCTTGCTCCCCCAGGTTTTTGGTATCGACCAAAAACAAGATACGTTTGCCTTCTGCATATTTTAATAATCGGTAAATCGAGGTAATCGCAGTGTAGGTTTTACCAGCGCCCGTCGCCATTTGAATCAAGGCGCGAGGCTTATCTGCTTTAAATGAAAGTTCAAGATTGCTGATCGCGGTTTCCTGGCAATCCCTTAAACGCAATTCGATGGCTGGTTTATGCTCTGGATTGAGCGGGGGAATATCTTGCAAACGACCACGCAGACTCTTAGTCTGACTTAACCACTCTTTGAGTGTCTCAGGGCGGTGAAAATTAAAGATCTCTCGTGAGCGTGGCTTAGGATCACGGCTATCTGTAAAACGGGTGATCACCCCTGTGCTTTCATATAGAAATGGCAAAGGCGCTTGGCTGTTTACCCATTTAAGCTTTGCTTTTGCATAACCTTCAGTTTGTTGCTCGACCGAAGTGATGTTTTGTGCCAAGTCCTCACGCTTGGCCTCAATCACACCAACCGCCTTTTTATCTATAAACAACACGTAATCAGCAGGGCCGATATCGGTTAAATACTCTCTAATGGCAATGCCAACCCCACAAGAAAAATCTATTTTCTTATTATGCTGAACAATCCAACCCGCTTGTTCTAGCAAAGCATCAATTTGATCTCTCGCTTTTTGCTCAGGATTTTGGTTTTCAGTCATTTCGTTGAAATATATTGGTTTTCAGTGATTCTAATCTAAACCCCGAATACCAAGGTAATACTGTTTTAGAACCGCACAAATCACTCTTTGTGTGATGCCTGGTACAACACAAACACGCCCTTAAACCTCGACGTGACTTTGGATTCGCTAACGATCTGTGCCGTCACGTTGATTCTAGCCCGGCCCTTTTCCTGATAAGTCTTTTTAAAACTGTCCCAATCATCAGCTGATTGAAAGCTCGCCACACATTCAAAGTCTGTTTTCACTGGCAATAGATAATCAATCTCTTGCCGCTTGATGACCAGGCTGCCTTTAAGCCCGGCTTGTTCAATTTTGGACTGCACCAGTGACCAGGCCGTGGTAATCGAAATAGCAGCGATGCTGCCACCAAACACGATATCGAGGTGGTTTTTGTTGGGCAAAAAATCGCCGTGGGCGGTGAGTTGGTGTTCCTCCATTTTGGCAATGTGTATCCCCAGGTTTTTAGTTTGGGGGATGCGTTGAAACAAGGTTTCTTCAAAATTTTGTTCGCGTTGGCTCATTTTGCTTCCTATTCACTAGGCGATTTCAGTTAACTGGTTTTTTGCAGTAAACGACACCCTTCAAACAACTCTGCCACCCACTCGATAAATGCCCGCACTTTGGATGAGAGGTGACGATTTTGTGGATAGAGTGCGTTAATCGGCAAACTCCCGGCCGGAAAATCGGCCAAGACCTTTTCTAATTTACCCTCAGTTAAATACCCTTGCACCATGAATGCGGGCAGCTGACTGATGCCTAGCCCTGCCAGCGCAGCGGCGACGATAGCATCACCATTGTTGATGGCGAGTTTACGCATGGCGGGGATTTCTTGCTCGGTGCCTGCATGCGTGAGCATAAAGGGGCGGATTTTGCCGGTTTTGGAGGAAAAAAAGTGTACGCCCTGGTGGTGTTGCAACGCCTCAGGGTACATAGGCCTGCCATAAGTGTTGAGGTATTGCGGGGCGGCGACCAGTAAAAACTGCATGGTGCCTACGCGCCTGGCAACCAGGCTGGCGTCTTGCGGATTGCCGACGCGGATCACGCAATCGACGCCCTCCTCCAGTAAATCAATTGGCCTGTCGTCACAGCCGATCTCAAGCTGGATCTCGGGATAGCGTTTAAAAAACTCGGCCAGGGCAGGAATAATCACTAACCGCCCCAAAGGCGTGGGCACGTCTACGCGCAAGCGCCCTTTTGCGCTGGCGGTGGACTGCGTGAGTGCGGCTTCGGTTTCTTCGAGCTCGTTTAAAAGCCGAATGGCGCGCTCGTAATAGGCAGCGCCATCCGTAGTCACGCTGATGCGTCTGGTAGTCCGGTGCAACAGTTTGACGCGCAAGCGTTTTTCCAGCGCCAGCACCTGGGCCGAGACCGTGGTTTTGGGCAGGTTGAGCGACATGGCGGCTTTGGTGAAGCTCTCTAGCTCGACCACCCTAGTAAAGGCCAGCATGGTGTCAAAACGGTCCATATCCATCCTTGTTTGACTTGATTGTGCAATAAATTAGCACAGTGATTGCATTTTTAGGTGATTTATCTGGGGTTTTTATTTATTTATAGTGGTCACCAGTTTTAAACCACTTTATTAATTGAGGAGTATCAAGATGAGCAAGAAACTGGAAGGAAAAGTCGCTGTAGTCACTGGGGCCTCTAAAGGCATAGGGGCAGAAATTGCCAAACGCTTTGCCCGCGAGGGTGCAGCGGTGGTGGTGAATTATTTATCGAGCAAGGCTGGGGCTGACAAAGTAGTGGCCGAGATTACACAAGCGGGTGGCAAGGCGGTAGCGGTGGGCGGCAATGTGAGTGAGGTGGCTGATGCACACGCGCTGGTAGACGCAGCGATCACTCACTTTGGTAAGCTGGATATTTTGGTCAATAACTCCGGGGTGTATGAATTTGCCACCCTAGAAGAAATCACGCCTGACCATTTTCACAAGCAATTCAACATTAATGTGCTGGGCCTGTTGCTCACCTCGCAAGCCGCGGTCAAACACTTGCCTGAGGGCGGCAGCATTATCAATATTGGTTCGGTAGTGAGCCGTTTAACCCCCCCTGCGAGTGCCGTGTATACCGGTACCAAAGGCGCAGTGGATGCCATCACCGGCGTGCTGGCCAGAGAGTTGGGCCCACGCAAGATTCGCGTCAACGCCTTGAACCCTGGCCTGGTGGAAACAGAAGGCACGCATACCGCCGGGGTGATCGGTTCAGAAATGGAGTCCGCCTATGTGGCACAGACGCCACTGGGGCGCAGTGGGCAACCGAATGATATTGCCTCTGTCGCAGTGTTTCTGGCCTCTGAGGATGCTTATTGGCTGACAGGTGAGCAATTGCTGGTGGGGGGCGGTTTGCGCTAGTGGATGCCCAAATGCAGGCACGCAGTGCCTGCCTTATCGTTTGCATCAACCCTACACCATGATGTGGACTACTGCCTTTGAATATGCCGCCACTGGCAAAAGTATCAGACTGCAGGTGTTTGGCCGCCACCACTGCCATAAGCGAGGGCCAGCACTGCTGTATTTTCATGATGGCCTGTTTAATCAGGGCCAGATTGAGAGCGCGCATGCACTGGCTGAAGCCCTCTCAGATGGCTGTGTCGTGGTATGTGTAGATTATCCGCTGGCGCCGGGTGTGCAGTTTCCACACAGTATAGAAGTCGCCTACCAGGCCTTGCAGTGGCTCAGTGAACATGCAAAAGTATTAGGGGCAGATGCGAAGCTGCTATTTGTAGGTGGCGAGCGCGCTGGCGGCAATCTGGCTGCCGTCACCGCCCTGCTTTACAGAGACCGCGGGCTGCGTGCACCTGCGCAACTGCAAGGGCAAGTCTTGATTAACCCCATGCTGGATGCCTTGCAAACCTCGCCGTCGCTCGCTAGCCTGACCGAGAGTCCCTGCCGGGCGGCATGGGCTGACTATGCGCCCTGCCCCAGTTTGGCCTGGCATCCTTATGTTTCGCCTGTCCAGTCATGCCGACTGGCGGGGCTGGTTAATGCGCTCATCATTAGCGAACAAGGCCATCCGCTTGTGGATGAAGCAGCCGCCTATGCGAAAAAATTATTATTGGCGGGCGGGCAAGTACAACACTGGTGTGTAAGCGAGAAAGGTTGGACGCAACATGCGCCGCTGATCCGGCAGTGGATGACTCTCTAAAACGCAAAGGCCGTCTTAAACGGCGTTATGCGTAGGAGAGCTCATCCCAAGCCGAGGGGTCGTTAGCCGTGAGCGGTTCATCAAAGCTGTTTTGATGAAAGCGCTGCATTTTGTCTTGAACAGACAGGGTGAGCTCAAACTTGCTGACACCAGGCAGGCGGCGGAAAGGGCCGGAGGGGTCAAACGAGCGGTAATGCAGGCTGATGAAAATCTCGGGGGAGACTTCCAGGTCAAAGCGCTGGGCGTAGGCAAAATCACTGGAGACATCGGTTTGGTTAAAGCCAAACGCGAGGGCATCGCGGCTGACGTTAAACCACTCTTTTTCATGGCAGGCTAAGTCAATCGAAAAACTTAATACATCAAAAATCTGATCAGCAAATTCTTTAGGCGTCTGCATAGCGGTTAATTCTTTAAAATGGCGTTTATGAATGGCTGATAGACACTTTAAACAAGCGCTTGTCAGTAATATATTGGTAGCAATCTGATAGTTATGTCAGATTTATCTGGCAAAGCATTTTTAGCAGCCGTTATTTCAATCTTTATTTCTCTTAAGGGCATCATGCATTCCACTTCTGACTTTCTGGTGCAAGCGGCTATTTACCTGTCTTTCGCCATTATTCTGGTGCCATTGTTCAAGCGGCTCGGCCTGGGTTCGGTGCTGGGTTATTTGATCGCCGGGATTTTGCTGGGCCCTTATGCCTTGAAGTTGATTGCCGACCCCGAGCAAGTGCTGCACTTTGCCGAGTTTGGCGTGGTATTGATGTTGTTTTTAATTGGTCTGGAGCTGGAATCGCAAAAAGTATGGGAGTTGCGCAAGCTGTTGTTTGGCCTGGGAGGCTTGCAGGTAACACTGACCATCACCGTGGTTGGCAGCATCGCCTACTTAATGCACTTTTCATGGCAGGAGGCGCTGATTATCGGCATGGGCGTGGCGATGTCATCGACCGCCATTGGACTGACAGCACTGATTGAGAAAAAGCAGTTACACACGCCGGGCGGACAAGCGGCCTTTGCCACCCTGCTGTTTCAGGATTTATCAGTGATCCCGCTGTTTATGGTCCTGGCCTTGATTGCCCCGCATCACGCCAGCACCGGGTTTGATGTGATGGCGGTAGGCAAGGCCATTGCCGTGATTGTTGCCATTATTTTTGCCAGCCGCACGCTGTTGCCCCCGGTCATGCGCGTGATTGCCCAAACCGGCTTGCGCGAAATGTTCGTCGCTTTTTCATTGTTACTGGTGATCGGGGTCTCTCTGGCCATGCAATCGGTCGGCTTGTCGATGGCCCTCGGTACCTTTCTGGCGGGCGTGTTGCTCGCAGGCTCTGAGTACCGCTATGAACTCAGGCTGGATATTGAACCAGTCAAGGGTCTGCTGTTAGGGCTGTTTTTCATTTCGGTCGGCATGACCGTAGATATCTCACTGGTCACACAACAGCCTGGATTGATTTTTGGCTTTGCCCTGCTCATTGTGGCGATCAAAATGGTCTTATTGATGGGCCTGGGCCAGGTTTTCAAGTACTCGTTACGCGACAAACTGTTATTGGGCCTGTCTATTTCGCAAATTGGCGAGTTTGCGTTTGTGATTTTTGGCTTGGCGTTAAGCCAGGAATCCTTGTCTCGCGGCAGCTATAACACCCTCAATGCCATCGTCGCCGTGTCTATGCTCATCACCCCGCTGCTGCTGTTATTGTATGACCGCTTTTTAACCCTGCAATGCGGAGAACGTCCACGCGATGCCATCCCTGAAAATAATAACGTCATCATTGCCGGGTTTGGCCGCTTTGGCCAGATTGTTGGCCGTGTACTGTTAGCCAAAGGCATCAGCGCCACCCTGATTGATAACGACCCCAACCAGGTTGATTTAACCCGCCAGTTTGGCTGGCGATGCTACTACGGTGATGCGTCACGATTGGATGTGCTTGAGGAAGCAGGCATAGGCTCGGCAAAATTGCTAGTCATTGCTTTGAATGACACCCATGCCACACTAGAAATGGCCCGCTTGGTCAAGGAGCGCTGGCCACAAGTCGATATTGTGGTCAGAGCCAGAAGCCGGACCGATGCGTTTGATTTGCGCGAGCTGGATTTGCAACCCATCCGCGAGACGTTTTACTCCTCACTCGAAGCCGCCAGACAAGCCTTATTGGTCATTGGTGAAACAGCCACAGCGGCGAATCACATCATTCAGCAATTTGAAAAGCATGATGTGGAACAACTGGAAACCACGCTCAAAATCCGCCATGACAGAAAAGCCTTGTCGACCGTCATGGCGCAAGGGCGTGAGGATCTTAAAGCCCTGCTTGAATCAGAAAGCAGTCTGATAGATAAAACCTAAGCTTAAAACTGGCGGCTTTACTGCAGCGTTTCATAAATTTATGACAAATAAAAAAGGCTCCCTCAGGAGCCTTTTTAGTGAAACACTGATGCGCTTAAATATCCAGTGAACTGACGCTTAAGGCATTGCTTTCGATAAAAGCGCGGCGCGGTTCCACGTTATCACCCATCAAGGTAGTGAAGATTTCATCGGCACCGATGGCATCTTCAATCTGTACTTTGAGCAAGCGACGTACGGTCGGATCCATGGTTGTTTCCCACAGTTGTTCAGGGTTCATTTCGCCCAGCCCTTTGTACCGCTGAATATTAAGGTTATGTTTGGCTTCGCCTAGCAACCAATCCAGCGCCTGTTTAAAGGTGCTGACTTTTTGCTCTTTTTCACCGCGCTTGATCATGGCGCCTTCACCAAGCAGGTTATTCACCATTTGTGAAGTGCGGTTGATCTGGCGGTAATCGCCGCTGCCTACAAACTCGGCATCAATGACGCAACTTTGCAGGTTACCATGCACGTATTTGTTCACTTCCAGACGATAGGCGCTGGTCTCTGTATCTTGTGACACAATCACTTCTGAGCCGACTGCACCGAGGATAGGACGCAGTTTTTCTGCCACATTGTTAGCGGCGGCCTCTGTGCTCAGGTCAACCTCGCCCACATCCTGAATGGCGCGCAAAACGCTTTCGTCATACAGATTAGCAATGCGGCGGATTACGGCTTCGGTCAGCACCATTTGTTTGGCGATGCTAGTCAAGGCTTCATCTTTCAGAATCTCGCCACCCTCTTTGGTCACTAGTATGGCATCGCGCAAGGCTGAATTAAGCAGGTATTCATCGAGCTCATGCTCATCTTTGAGGTAACGCTCGTCACGGCCTTGTTTGACTTTGTATAGCGGTGGCTGTGCGATGTAGATATGGCCATTTTCAACCAACTCTGGCATCTGGCGATAGAAGAATGTCAGTAACAAGGTACGGATGTGCGCACCATCAACGTCCGCATCGGTCATGATGATGATGCGGTGATAGCGCAATTTTTCCAGGTTAAAGTCATCTTTACCAATGCCGGTGCCCATGGCCGTAATCAGTGTGGCAATTTCGGCAGAGCCCAGCAGCTTGTCAAAACGTGCTTTTTCCACGTTTAAAATCTTACCCTTGAGTGGCAAAATGGCTTGGAATTTACGGTCACGGCCTTGTTTGGCAGAACCACCCGCAGAGTCCCCCTCGACCAGATAGAGTTCGCAGAGCGCCGGATTTTTTTCCTGGCAATCTGCCAGTTTGCCTGGCAGGCCCATGGTGTCCATCACGCCTTTACGGCGGGTAATTTCGCGGGCTTTACGGGCTGCTTCACGTGCGCGCGCAGCTTCGACAATCTTGCCACATACGATTTTGGCATCAATCGGGTTTTCTTCTAGAAACTCAGCCAGTTTAGCGGACACAATTTCGGAGACCACTGGTTGCACTTCACTGGATACCAGTTTGTCTTTGGTTTGGGATGAAAACTTGGGATCTGGCACTTTGACCGAAAGGACACAAGTAATGCCTTCACGCATATCGTCACCGGTGGTTTCGACCTTGGCTTTTTTAGCAAACTCGTTTTGCTCGATATACTGGTTTAGCGTCCGTGTCATGGCGGTGCGCAAACCGGTCAAATGGGTGCCACCATCACGTTGCGGAATATTGTTGGTGAAACATTGCACGGTTTCTGAGTAGCTGTCATTCCACTGCATGGCTACTTCTATCGTGATGTTGTCTTTTTCACCAATGGCATAAAACACTTTAGGGTGCAAAACCGTTTTGCTGCGGTTCATGTACTCCACAAACCCTTTTACACCACCACTGAAGGCAAAGTTTTCTGACTTGCCGGTACGTTGATCAATTAATTCAATCTTGACGCCGTTGTTCAAGAAGGACAATTCGCGAATACGCTTGGCGAGGATTTCAAAGTGATATTCAACCAGCACAAACGTGTCTACAGAAGCCAGAAAATGTACTTCTGTCCCGGTTTTATCTGTGGTTCCAGTCACGGCCAATGGCGCTTGCGGTACGCCACGATGGAACTCCATCTGATGTACCTTACCTTTACGGTAAATCTTAAGTTTTAACCAGTCTGACAGCGCATTAACGACAGACACACCGACACCGTGCAGACCGCCAGAGACCTTGTAAGAGTTCTGGTCAAACTTGCCGCCGGCATGCAACTCGGTCATCACGATTTCAGCCGCTGAGCGTTTGGGCTCATGTTTATCGTCATCTTTGACATCGGTCGGAATGCCGCGACCGTTATCAGAAATACTGATGGAATTATCCGGGTGGATAATCACTTTAATATCGTCACAATGCCCGGCTAGTGCTTCGTCAATGGCGTTATCCAGCACTTCGAATACCATGTGGTGCAAACCAGAACCGTCTGACGTGTCACCGATGTACATGCCAGGACGCTTACGTACAGCGTCCAAACCTTCCAAAATCTTGATACTGTCTGAGTTATATTCTTGTGGCTGTGCCATAACAAAAGTTTCTTTAATTGAGAGTTAAAAGACCATCACCCTAACATTGGCCGTGTTTCACGTGAAACACGGGCTACCCGCATTATATGCGCATTGGCATCACAACATATTTATAGTTGGCATCGCTGCTTGCGGTGATCAGGCAACTGCTGTTGGCGTCTGCGAACGCAAATTGAATTTGTTCATCACTCAGATTGTTAAGCACATCAATCAGGTAAGTGACATTAAAGCCAATATCCAGTGCGGCATTGCTGTAGTCGATATCAAGTTCTTCTTCTGCTTCTTCTTGCTCGGTGTTGGTGCTAATCAGTTTGAGCTGATTATTGGTGATGACCATGCGGATACTGCGATATTTTTCATTCGACAGAATAGACGCACGTTGCAAGGCGCTCAGGATTTGTGTGCGATTGACCAGAAAAGTATTTTGATGACCATTGGGAATGACACGGTTGTAATCCGGAAACTTGCCATCAATCACTTTACTGATCAGTTGGATATCACCAAATTCAAAGCTGACTTGTCCGTTCAAGACTTCAATCACGACAGGCGAATCTGACTGCTCATCCAGTAACTTCGTCAATTCCAGCACTGTTTTACGCGGCAAGATCACTTCTGTTTTTTCAAAGCTTTGCGCCAGGGTGGTATTGGTATAGCTTAAACGGTGTCCATCTGTACCCACCACGTGCAACTGGTTGCCGTTTACTTCCAGCAACAGGCCATTCAAGTAATAGCGGATATCTTGTTGCGCCATGGCGAATTCGACTTGTTTAAGCAAGCGTTTGAACTCTGATTGCGCCAGACTGAAACTGATGTTTTGGCCACTGGCTTTGCTCATCAAAGGATAATCTGCTGCAGGCAGTGTTTGCAGGTTAAAACGGCTCTTGCCTGCTTTCAGTGTAATGCGATTATCCTGATTATTCATTTCTATCGTGGTGCTGTCAGGCAATGAACGGCAGATATCCAGCAGTTTTTTTGCTGAAATCGTTGTACTCAATTCGCCTTCAATGCCGCCATGTACTTTCAGAGAAATCTGCATTTCGAGGTCGGTGGCGGTCAAATGCATTTCATCCTGTTTGATATTAACCAACAGGTTAGAAAGGATAGGTAATGTATGCCGACGCTCTACGATGCCAGTCACACTATTGAGTGGTTTAAGCAAAACCTCACGGTTAATTTTGATTTGCATGGCCTGACCTAATTAATAACTTTATTTCAATATATAAAAGATAAGAATAATAGTAATGTTACGTTTTTTTGTGGGTAAGTCTAAAAATATAAATAATTCAATGACTTATCCGAATATTGCCTTGTGCATAAATTGCGGTTTAAACCTGCATCGTTTGTGGCTGATATTGTAAACTGATTTTATTCAGTCTATACGCAATATTTAAGCACACGTCATTCTCAACTTATCCACAGCATGACTTGCTTGTTTTAATCCCTGATCACTTGTGTGAGTAAACCAATATCACGTGCCAGCGTCTGGTCATTCAAGCGTAATTGTTCAATTTCTTCGCAGGCATGCATCACTGTTGTGTGGTGACGTCCGCCAAAAGCTTCCCCAATTTCTGGAAAGCTATGATTGGTAAGCTCACGCGCCAAAGACATGGCCACCTGGCGCGGTCTGGCGACATTGCGTGAGCGTTTTTTGCTAAACATATCGCTGACTTTGATTTTGTAATAGTCAGCCACTGTCTTTTGAATGTTTTCGATGGTGATCTGGCGGCCGCGCACGGCAATCAGGTCTCGTAGTGCGTCTTTGGCCAAATGCACATCAATGGCATGACCGGTAAAGTTAGCCATGGCAATAATACGATTCAAGGCGCCTTCAAGTTCTCGCACGCTAGAGCGTATCTGTTTGGCAACAAAAAAGGCCACATCTTCATGCAGATCTATATTCAGGTTTTCAGCCTTTTTGCGCAGAATGGCTACCCGCATTTCCAGCTCTGGTGGCTCCACCGCGACGGTAAGCCCCCAGCTGAAGCGAGTACGTAGCCGTTCATCCATGTCTGCGATTTCTTTAGGATAGGTATCGCAAGTGATGACTATTTGTTTTTTTTCTTCAATCAGCGTGTTAAATGCGTAGAAGAACTCTTCCTGGGTGCGTGTTTTTTTGGCGAAAAACTGAATATCATCAATTAGCAATAGATCCAGCGAATGATAAAGTTGTTTGAATTCATCAAACGCCTTGTTTTCATAAGCCTTTACCACATCGGAGACATAACGTTCTGCGTGTAGGTAACGGATATTCGCTTCTGGCTTAATTTTCTTTAATTCGTTGCCGATGGCTTGCAGCAAATGTGTTTTGCCCAAGCCGACGCCGCCATAAATAAACAGTGGGTTATATGCCTGACCAGGATTGCCTGCCACCTGTATTGCCGCTGCGCGTGCCAGCTGGTTTGCACGGCCAGTGACATAGTTATCAAACAAGAAACTGTCATTCAGCCCACTACTCTTCTCGTTTTTAACCGGTTTTGCGCTTGCTCTTTGAATGGGGGGCCGATTTGGTTTGGTGACGGTTTTTGTCGGTGCTGTTGCAATGGCGGTTTCAACCGGATTTTCGCTCACACTGGCTGCCTTGTTAACCACGGGTGCTGCCGGTGCCAAGGATTCACTACTGTCAACAATCAGTTCAAGAATGGCTGTTGGAGAGAGTTCGGTCGCGATCGTCTCTATGCGTGAAAAAAACTTGCTTTTGACCCATTGCATGACAAATTTGTTGGGCGCAACAATTTGCACGGATTCCCCATTGATGCGTGCTTTCAGGGGTTTGATCCAGGTGTTGTATTGTTGTGCTGACAGCTCTTGCTCGAACTTTAACAAACAATAGGCCCAAAAATTTTCCATTGCTCCAGTGCTTTTTTAAAAGTAATTGCAACACATTGATCGCGAAGACGGATCAGCGTGTTGAATATTTATTCGTTATAATTGCCAGGAAAGAGTGGCAGAAGAAGTGGTCTTGTCTTGGTTGTTGTCATGACCATCTGTAGAGTATTCTAAACGTTTTAACGTGAGTTATCCACAGCCCGCCATCATAAAAATTTAAAAAAAATCATTGACATAAACTCTGAATTTGATGTTTAATTAAGGGTTTTCGAAATCGGCAAATATTGAGCGTAATAATCAAGCTTGCCGGATTAGAGTTTAATTGCCATTTTTGGCTGGAGTTTAATAATGAAACGTACCTATCAACCATCTAAAACCCGTCGTGCACGTACCCATGGCTTTCTGGTACGTATGAAAACCAAAGGTGGCCGCGCAGTGATTGCTGCTCGTCGCGCTAAAGGTCGTAAACGTTTGGGTTTGTAATCCCTGACGATGCATTGCGGATACTCAATGCATGACATTGTATAAGCTAAAAAAAACGGATGAATTTTCATCCGTTTTTAGTTTCAGGAAGCGGTTTTACGGTGAATGGTTATTTGCCAATATCAAACCAAATGAGCTTTCACATCACCGCTACGGTTTGGTTGTTTCAAAAAAAGTGTCCAAACTGGCGGTCAGACGCAATTACATGAAACGGGTGTTGCGAGAAGTCCTGCGTGCTCACCCACCAATGGCGCCTGTTTGTTTTGATGTGGTAGTGCAAGTGCGTAAGCCGTTCAAACAAGGTGAATTTGCTCAAGTGCGTCAAGATGTAGAGACTTTGCTACGCCGTTTAAGCAAATCCGTGCATGTGCATGCTTCCTGATGAATCCTTGCCGATGAAGACGTTGTTGATATTCTTGATCAAGTGTTACCAATGGGGACTCAGTCCCTGGTTGGGAAGACAATGTCGTTTTCACCCTACCTGTTCACACTATGCCATTGAGGCCTTGCAACGCTATGGTGCGTGGCGTGGGAGTGTGTTAGCCTTACGCCGCATTGGTCGTTGTCATCCCTGGCATCCAGGTGGTGTAGACCCCCTACCCTGACTTTTAAACGAAATCTTATGGATACTCGCCGTCTAATTCTGTTCGTGATTTTTTCTTTTTCCATCATGTTGCTGTGGGATGCCTGGCAACAAGACCATTCACCACAACCAACTGCCGAGCAAGTGGCACAAGCGCTGCCTGTAACTGCTGATAAACCGCAGGTAGATGGCTTTCATTTAAACAAAGGTACACGTATCGCCGTCACAACCGATCGTTATGCGGCGGTGATTGACACTGCCGGCGGTGATTTACGTCAATTATCCTTGTTAGAACATAAAGCAGATAATGGCGCTGGCCCTTATGAGTTGATGAGTGATAGCAGTAAAGACAAATTATATGTTGCGCAAACCGGCCTCAAGGGTGAAGGCTTGCCTACGCATTATGAAAACTTTACCGCTGAGGCTAGCAGCTACCAAATGCAAGCGGATCAACAAACGTTGGATATCCGTTTAACTGCCCCGGAGAAGAATGGAATTGCAGTAGACAAGATTTACCGCTTTCATCGTGGTGAATATGTCATTGATGTGTTGTATGAAATTAAGAATAACAGCGAAAAAGCCATTTCGCCTTCGGTGTATTACCAAATCATTCACGATAATGAATCCAATCAGGGTTCTAAAATGATGCCAACCTTTACTGGCGGCGCTTATTTCACCGAAGCAGACAAATACAACAAGGTGAAATTTGATGAAATGGCCAAAAAGGATGTTTCTATCAATGCTAAAGATGGTTGGATTGGCTTGGTTCAACATTACTTTGTCAGCGCCTGGATTCCGCAATCAAAAGCTGAACGCAAGTTTTACACGACAAAACTCAGTGAGCATGACTTCTCGATTGGTACCATTTCGCCTGTAGGCGAAATTGCACCAGGGACAAGTAAAACAGTAGACGCGAAACTATTCAGCGGACCGCAAGTTCAACAAGCCTTGGAAGCGACGGCGCCTGGTTTGGAATATGTGGTCGATTATGGCATTTTGACCGTGATTGCTAAACCTTTAATGTGGTTGTTGAGTCATATCCACGATCTGGTGAAAAACTGGGGTGTGTCGATTATTGTGCTGACCATCCTCATCAAAGCAGCTTTCTTTAAGCTGTCAGCTTCTGGCTACCGCAATATGGCGCATTTGCGCGAAATTGCCCCACGTATGCAAGCACTTAAAGACAAGTTTGGCGACGACAAGCAAAAGCTGCAGCAAGCCATGATGGAAATGTATCGCACCGAAAAAATTAACCCGATGGGTGGTTGCTTGCCCATATTGGTACAAATCCCGGTGTTTATTTCCTTGTATTGGGTCTTGTTGGGCTCTGTAGAATTACGGCATGCCCCATTTTTTGGCTGGATACAGGATCTTTCCGCCACCGATCCCTATTTTGTGTTGCCCATATTGATGGGTGCCACCATGATTATCCAAACCTTCTTGAATCCACCACCTACTGATCCGATTCAAGCCAAAGTGATGAAGATTATGCCTGTGTTGTTCAGCGTATTCTTCTTCTTCTTTCCTGCTGGCTTGGTGTTGTACTGGCTGGTCAACAATATCCTGTCTATCTGGCAACAATGGGCGATTAATCGCATGATCCACGCCGAAGCGCTGGCGAAAAAAGGACATGGCAAATAATCTTCCGATTGCCAACGATACCATTGCCGCGATTGCAACCGCCCCCGGTGCAGGCGGCATTGGCGTCGTCCGGGTCTCCGGCCCGTTAGCAGCCAGTATTGCTGCTCAAATTCTCGGGCACTGCCCTCCCCCGCGTCACGCAGCGTATCTTTCTTTTCTACAAGCCGACGGTGTATTGATAGATCGTGGCATTGCGATTTATTTCCCCAATCCTCATTCGTATACAGGTGAAGATGTGCTTGAGCTACAGGCACATGGCGGGACTGCGTTGATGCAAATCTTGCTTGCGCGTTGCATCGAATGCGGTGCACGCCACGCCGTGGCCGGCGAGTTTACACAACGCGCATATTTGAATGACAAACTGGATCTCGCCCAAGCTGAAGCAGTGGCTGATCTGATCAATGCCTCGACTGAGGAAGCAGCCCGCAGTGCAGTTAGATCGTTGTCTGGTGAGTTTTCTAATGCCGTACAGGACTTATTGCATCAATTGATTGATTTGCGCATGTATGTCGAGGCTTGCCTGGACTTTCCTGAGGAAGAGATTGATTTCATCACGCAAGGGCGAGTGTTGGAAAAGCTTCAACAAAATCAGGGCACCTTGCAAAGAATTTTCCACCAGGCAAAACAGGGTGCTTTGCTGCGCGAAGGCATGAACGTGGTGTTGATTGGACAGCCTAATGTTGGCAAGTCCAGTTTATTAAATGCGTTATCTGGTGAAGAGGTGGCGATTGTGACACCGATAGCAGGTACGACACGTGACACCATCAAAAACGTCATTCAAATCCAGGGTGTGCCTCTGCATATCATTGATACTGCAGGTTTGCGTGAGACCGAAGATACCGTGGAGCAATTTGGCATAGCCCGGACTTGGAAAGCGATTGCAAGTGCGCATGTGGCCTTGTTGCTAGTGGATAGTCAGCATGGCATTGGTGTATTTGAAAAGTCCATTCTTGAAAAGTTACCGAGTCAGGTCAAAAAAGTTTGGGTGCATAACAAGATAGATGTTTCACGTGAAACATCGCGCACTGATATTATTGATCATGAGCAGCACGTGTTTTTATCAGCCAAGACAGGTCTAGGTATTCCTTTGTTGCAAAAAACTTTGCTGGAGATGATTGGTTATCAACCTGGCGGAGAAGGTGTGTTTATGGCAAGGGCTAGACACTTGCAGGCGTTGCAAGCCGTATCAGAGCACTTAAGTTATGCGGTGAGCCAAATGAATGCTGCGGAGCTCATTGCAGAAGAGTTGCGTTGCGCACAAGAGGCGTTGGGTAGTATCACTGGCGAGTTTACGCCGGATGATTTGCTTGGGGAAATATTCAGTCGTTTTTGTATAGGTAAATAAAAACCCGCATCAGCGGGTTTTTTTTCGGGGGAACGGTGTGTTTTTTTGGTCAAACCGTTCTTCAATACTGCATACGCGTTTACACCCTGTAATCATCGCCCAGATCAGGTTATCACGATTGATGATGCTTTCAAAAATCACACCGAAGACATGGACCACCACCACACCCAGCCATGTCCAAGTCACATAGTGATGTAAGGTTTTGGCCATTTCATCATCAATAAAGTCCCAGCCATTGTTATAAACAATGCAGCCGGAACCTACCGTCAGGATGCCTAGGCCCAGCATCGCATAAATTGCTATCGCACCTGTAGGGTTGTGGCCGATATAGTGCTTGGCTGTTCCATGGATAAGCTTGTAGAGATGCTTCAGCGCCCACACCGGGTTCAGCGGGAAGCTATGAAAGTTGGCATAACCTGTGGAAATAATGCCCCAGATAATGCGCGCCACGATCAGAGTGCCGGCCACATAACCCGCATAAGCATGATGTAGCCGATCCCACATCGAGTCGTGCGTATAAAAGGCATAAGCAAACGCCGCGACCAGTGACCAATGGAAGATCCGTATAAACGGATCCCATACGTAACGTAGCATTGATTATTTGCTAGGTTTTGTTTCGGTTAACAGATAAGCGATAAAGTTTGCCTTTTCTGAAGGTGAGCAGTCTGCACCCAAAATATCATTGCAGTGCTTGGTGAACTCTTCTTCTACTTTATCAATATCGGTAAAGCGCTTGGTATTCACGCGTGGTGCCAGTGGAGGGATTTCTTTGCCAGTGACGATGTTCTTGCCAACGTTTGCAGGGTTGTTAGTGTGGCAAGAGGCACATGCCGCTTCTTTACCACTAGGTGTTTTGAATTTGCGGTTAAAGAAAATTTTACCATCAGTAATGGAGGGGGCTTCGTACATGGAGTTTGCAGAGTGTGCAATGTTGGTATATTTGTATACCAGTTTTTCTGCATTGGTGACATCAGCCAATGCGTGCGCAGAAAAAAGAACCCCGAATACGGCAATGATTGTTTTGATTTTCATGGTAATAGCTCCTTGGTTGTTTTAGGAAAAATTCTATTCTTGTTATGTTAAGCAAATATGGCCTGCTTGTTATTGATTTGTATTAAACCGTAAATACATTGTATTAAATCATAGTTTAGGTGTAACAATGCAGTGATTTAAATGACCATTTAGTAAGTTTAAGCTAAAATCATAAATCTTTTTAAATCAAACAGTTCAAGATTCTTTATGATGGACTTTCCTGATCGATTCGATGTCATTGTGGTGGGTGGTGGACATGCCGGCACCGAGGCTGCGCTGGCGGCTGCCCGTATGGGTCAAAAAACCCTCTTGTTGAGCCACAACATTGAAACTCTGGGGCAAATGTCCTGTAACCCTTCTATTGGTGGCATAGGCAAGGGTCACCTGGTCAAAGAGGTTGATGCCCTCGGTGGCGCCATGGCGGCCGCCACTGATGAGGGAGGTATCCAGTTTCGTATCTTGAATTCTAGTAAAGGCCCGGCTGTGCGTGCCACGCGTGCGCAAGCCGATCGCATTTTGTACAAGGCGGCCATTCGACGCCGTCTGGAGAACCAGCAAAATTTGTGGCTGTTTCAGCAGGCTGTAGACGATATCATTCTTGAGAATCATCGCGCTGCGGGAGTGGTAACGCAGATTGGTTTGCGTTTCTATGCAAAGTCGGTGGTGCTCACTGCAGGGACATTTTTGGGTGGCTTGGTGCATGTGGGTTTGCAAAGTTATAGCGCCGGGCGCGCCGGAGACCCGCCCGCAATCTCCCTGGCGGCTAGGCTAAGAGAAATTGGTCTCCCGGCTGGCCGGCTAAAAACTGGAACACCACCACGTATTGATGGTAGAACCATTGATTACAGTGTGATGACTGAGCAGCCTGGTGATACACCAGTGCCGGTGTTCTCCTTTTTGGGTAATATAGCCCAGCATCCGCAACAGTTACCTTGCTGGATTACGCATACCAATCAGCAGACGCATGACATTATCCGCAGTGGATTGGATCGTTCGCCGATGTACACGGGTGTGATTGAAGGTGTGGGCCCGCGTTATTGCCCCTCTGTTGAAGACAAAATTCATCGCTTTGCCGACAAAGAGTCTCATCAGGTATTTCTTGAGCCTGAGGGGTTGACCACCCATGAGATCTATCCGAACGGCATTTCCACCAGTTTGCCATTTGACATTCAGTTATCGTTGGTGCGTTCGATTCGCGGGCTGGAGCAGGCGCATATCTTGCGCCCCGGATACGCCATTGAATACGACTATTACGATCCAAGAGGATTAAAATCGACTCTCGAAACCAAGGCTGTGCAAGGCTTGTTTTTTGCCGGACAGATCAATGGGACAACCGGCTACGAAGAGGCGGCAGCACAAGGGTTGTTAGCGGGCGCAAATGCCGCACTTTATGCGCAGGATAAAGACGGTTGGTGCCCCTCCCGTGAACAAGCCTATTTGGGTGTGTTGGTGGATGATTTGATTACAACGGGGGTGAATGAGCCATACCGGATGTTTACTAGTCGTGCAGAGTACCGTTTGCAGTTGCGGGAAGATAATGCAGATATGCGCTTGACCGAAGTCGGTCGTCAACTGGGGTTGGTTGATGATGTGCGCTGGGCGGCCTTCTGTAAAAAACAGGAAGCGATCACGCGTGAGCAAGCAAGATTGAAGCGCACGTTTTTACAGCCTGACCAAGGTCAACCCCTGGGCAATAGCCAAAATAAAATTGTTTCACGTGAAACACAAACGTTGATTTTTGGTAAAGCTTTGGAGCATGAGTATTCGTTATTTGAATTATTACGGCGTCCAGAGGTGAGTTATCAATCATTGCTGGAGATTGTTCCCTCCTCTGAAGTGTTGGCCGAAGATGTGATGGAGCAAGTAGAAATTGCTGCCAAGTATCAAGGCTATATTGATCGCCAAAATGAGGAAATTTCACGCCAAAAAAATAGTGAGCACGTCAAGTTGGGCGATACTATCGATTATAATGATGTGCATGGCTTGAGTATTGAAGCGCGGCAAAAACTGCTGGCACAGAAACCGGAAACAATTGGCCAAGCCAGTCGCATCCAGGGGATTACCCCTGCCACAATTTCTTTGTTGATGGTTTATCTCAAGCGTAAACAGAAAAAGCAGAGCCAGTCTGGCGATATTGCAGCAGCATGATGGACTTGGCTTCAAAGTTAGCGGCCGGTGTCGAGGTGCTCGGTTTGCAGGCGATGGTTACGCCTGAAATGCAGGAGAAGTGTCTCGCTTATATGGCGCTGATGCAAAAGTGGAACAAGGTCTATAACCTGACTGCGGTCCGTGATTCAGAAGAGATGCTGGTGCTACATGTGCTGGATAGTTTGAGCGTTCTGCCTTTTGTAGAGGCCGGTAATGTGCTGGACGTAGGCAGTGGTGGAGGCTTGCCGGGGTTGATAATCGCAATTACGCGTCCCGAGGTCGAAGTCACCACGATTGATACTGTACAAAAAAAAGCTATCTTTATGCGGCAGGTCAAGGCTGAGCTGGGATTGTCCAACGCGCAAGTGGTGCATGGCCGGGTTGAAGCGTATGCGCCCCCTACTCGCTTTTCACAAGTGATCTCGAGAGCCTTTTCCGATATTGCTTTGTTTAAGCAGTTGACTGCACATTTAATTGCGCCACAGGGGCGATGGTTAGCCATGAAGGGAGTGGTGCCAAGCGATGAGTTGGCGCAGGCAAAGGTCATCCCCAAAGAAGTGATCCGTCTTCATGTGCCCTACTTGCAGGCCGAAAGACATTTAATCGTGTTTGAGAATACATAATGAAAATAATTGCCATCACCAACCAAAAAGGGGGCGTCGGTAAAACCACCACTTGCGTCAATCTGGCTGCCAGTTTGGCCGAGCACGGAAAAAAAGTCTTGTTAGTCGATCTGGATCCACAGGGTAATGCCAGTACTGGCAGTGGCATTGATAAATCACATTTAAAAGACAGTATTTATCAGGTGCTGATTGGTAACAAGACACTGCAGGAGGTGGTGATTCATGCTGAAGCTGCTAAGTATGATGTGGCGGCTTCTAATCGCGACCTTGCTGGGGCTGAGGTGGAATTGGTCAATGAAATGGCACGTGAAACGCGGTTGAAAAATGCAATTCTCAAGTTGGGTGACGATCGCTACGATTTTGTCTTGCTGGACTGTCCGCCTTCATTAAATCTGGTGACCGTTAACGCATTAACTGCAGCACACTCAGTCATGATCCCGATGCAATGTGAGTATTATGCCTTGGAAGGCTTGTCTGATCTGGTCAATACTGTCAAGAAAGTGCGCGCTCACTTAAATCCTGTTCTGGAGATAGAGGGTTTGCTGCGTACCATGTTTGATAACCGCAATATGCTGGCACAGCAAGTGTCAGCCCAGCTGGTCAATCACTTTGGCAAAAAGGTGTATCAAACCATTATTCCGCGCAATGTCAGACTGGCTGAGGCGCCTAGTTACGGCATGCCTGTTTTGCTGTATGACCGTTCTTCCAAGGGTGCGCAGGCTTATCTTGAATTGGCGCAAGAAATCATTCAAAAAAATTAATTATTCATCCATTTCATTTCAGACATAAATTTATAAGGAAGTAGCAGCATGGTGAAGCCCAAGGGACTCGGTCGCGGACTCGACGCATTGTTATCAGGGGATGCGGAAACAATTGCCCAGTCAGACATGTTGCGCACATTGCCTGTAGGGCAGTTGCAGCCAGGCAAATATCAGCCGCGTTCCTATATGAACGAGGAAGCCCTGCAAACATTGGCTGACTCGATCGCGGCACAAGGCATTATGCAGCCGATTCTGGTACGTGAAATTGCCCCGGAAAAATTTGAGATTATCGCCGGTGAACGTCGCTGGCGTGCTTCGCAAAAGGCGGGCCTGACCGAAGTGCCCGTGCTAGTGCGGGAAATTGCCGACGAAGCGGCGCTGGCGATGGCGCTGATTGAAAACATTCAGCGTGAAAACCTGAATCCACTCGAAGAAGCCATGGGCATTAAGCGCCTGATTGACGAATTTGAGATGACGCACGAAAAAGCGGCACAAGCCGTGGGTCGCTCGAGAGTGGCGGTGTCCAACTTGTTGCGCCTGCTGACACTGACCCCTATGGTGCAGGATATGTTGCTGGATAACCAGATTGACATGGGCCATGCGCGTGCGTTGGTGGGGATAGAGCCGGCCCAGCAAATCTTGTTGGCAAACAAGGTGGTTCAGGATGGCTTATCTGTGCGTGAAGTGGAGCGCATGATTCAATCGGAGCCGGCGAGTGGCAAAAAAGCCAAGCCTGCCGTGCATCCAGATGTGGCGACTTTGCAAAACCAACTCAGTGAGCAGTTGGGGGCTGAGGTCAGTATTAGCAGTAAGGCGAACGGCGCGGGTGTCTTGAAACTGAGTTTTGCAAATCTGGATCAGCTTGATGATTGGATAGCGAAACTGACCGACAATCACCTAAAATCGTAAGCAAAATGACGTAGCCAACCTGCAGGCCTCGATTTTTCCAGCTCATTCAGGCAGTTATGGCTAGTTTGGTGCTTGACTTCGTCGGGTGAATAATTCAAAATCTCGCGTCTTTGTAGTATTTTGTCTTGAATTTTTGCGGGCTAACCCCATGAGTGGTCTCGAAACCCAAGCGGCTGGCATGTCGCTTTACCGTAACATGCTGCGCTGGCAACTCATGGCGACAGCGGCAGTGACCATAGCAGCATTTGCATTGGCAGGGATCAATGCAGCATTATCAGCCTTGATGGGCGGCATTTCCGTTGTGATCGGTGCCTGGTTTGCTGCAAGAATTGCAGCCAAAGGTCAGCTGAAAACAGATCCCACGGCGGTATTACTCAATTTACTCAAGGCAGAAGCAGTAAAAATATTAATCATCGCGATTATCCTGTTTGTGGTTTTCAAGCTGTTTCATGCATTGGTGCCTTTTGCATTGATTGCAGGCTTGGCAGCCGCTGCGCTTTTTTCTGGCGCTGCGCTCGCAAAATCACAAGCAAATGTGTAGACCAGTTAACTTAAAAATAGTTTGAACATATGACAACCGAACACGCACAACACGCAGAACTGACTCCTTCTGAATATATCGCGCACCACCTGAGCTTTAATGCACAAGGTGTGAATGGCAATGCCACCTCTGAAGGCTTTTGGGTATTGCACTATGACACCCTGCTGACTTCAGTCGTGCTGGGTTTGCTGGTAATGGGGCTGATCTGGTGGGTGGCACGCGGAGCGACCGCTGGCGTACCGACTAAGCGTCAGGCGTTTGTTGAGTTGTTATTCGGTTTTGTCGATGACCAGGTTAAAAACATTTTCCACGGTAACCGTCATTCCTTTATTGCGCCGGCTGCACTGACCGTGTTTGTTTGGGTGCTGGTCATGAACGCGATGGACTTCCTGCCGGTAGACCACGTAGCAAATGTGGCATCAGCAATTGGTGGCGAGCATACCAAATGGCGTATCGTCCCGACTTCTGACATTAACACCACGTTTGCTTTGGCATTGGCGGTGTGGTTCCTGATGATTTTCTTCTCTATCAAAGCCAAAGGCCTGGGTGGCTGGATTCACGAATTGTTCTGTGCGCCATTTGGTAGCAATCCTTTGGTATGGCCTGCCAACTTCTTGTTTAACCTGATTGAATACGTTTCAAAACCACTTTCTCACTCATTGCGTCTGTTCGGTAACATGTACGCTGGTGAAATCATCTTCTTGCTGTTGGGTATGTGGGCTGCCACTGGCCTGACTGGTACTGTTGCCGGTGCTGTACTGGGTGCTGGATGGTCTATCTTCCACATCCTGATTGTGGCCTTGCAAGCGTTTATTTTCATGATGTTGACTGTGGTCTACCTGGCCATGGCGCATGAATCACACTAGTTTTAACTTTGTAGTTGTTTTTAATTCTTTATAAGAGAGGGTATTAAATGGAAGCATTAGCATTGATTCAAGCCTACACAGGCGTTGGTATTGGTTTGATCATTGGTTTGGGTGCCGCTGGCGCTTGTATCGGTATTGGTATCATGTGTGCAAGTTTCCTGGAAGGCGCTGCTCGTCAACCAGAAATGATCCCTGCCCTGCAAGGTAAAGTATTCCTGCTGTTGGGTTTGATCGACGCTTCTTTCATTATCGGTGTTGGTCTGGCAATGATGTTTGCATTCGCAAACCCATTGTTGAGCGTTGTTGCCAAGTAATTTTTACTCGGTAATCACCGCCCGGTAGGGTTTAAGTAGTGACTTAAACCTTTCAACCAATCAGTATGATGGATCCAACATGAATATTAATTTCACACTCATCGCGCAAGCTATCGCATTTGCAGTGTTGATCTGGTTCACAGTGAAATTCGTTTGGCCGCCGCTGTTAAAAGCGATCGAAACACGCCAAAAGGAAATCGCAGATGGTTTGGCTGCTGCCCAAGAGGGCAAGAGCGCCCTGGAAGTGGCTGCCAAAAAATCTGAAGCAACATTGAACGAGGCCAAACAAAAAGCAAGTGAGATTATTGGGCAAGCCGAAAAACGCGCCGCTCAAATCATTGATGAAGCCAAAGCAAACGCCAAGGCTGAAGGTGATCGCATTATTGCCGGTGCCAAAGCTGAAATCGATCAGGAAGTGAACCGTGCCAAAGAGGGTCTGCGTGCACAGGTTTCAACACTGGCCGTGGCTGGTGCAGAAAAAATCCTGCGCAAAGAGATTGATGCCAAAGCACATAGCGAAATGTTGTCTAAACTCGCTGCGGAACTATAAGGTTAAAGGGATAAAACATGGCTGAACTCTCAACCATTGCAAGGCCTTATGCTGTCGCTGCCTACAAGTTGGGCAAAGAGAAAAATGCATTGGCAACATGGTCTGATATGTTGGCATTGGCAGCCGGAGTGGCTTCTAATGACCAAATGAAAACCCTGATTGATAACCCCAAACTGAATGCGGCAGATGTTGAAGGCGCATTCCTCAAAGTCTGTGGCGACAATCTTAACGAGCATGGTCAAAATTTGATCAAGACTTTGGTTGAATATGGCCGTTTATCCTTATTGCCTGCCATTGCTGAAGCCTTTGAGGCTTTAAAAGCGCAAGATGAAGGCACCTTGGACGCACAAATCATTGCCGCTGCCAAAATCACGGCAACGCAAACCAAAGATTTGGTCAAGCGTCTGGAAGCCAAGTTCGGCAAGAAAATTGAAGCAAGCGTTTCCGTTGATCCGGAAATCATCGGCGGCATCAAAATTATTGTTGGCGACACCGTTATCGACGCGTCTGTCCAAGGTCAGTTACAAAATTTAGCCTATACGCTCACAGCATAAGGCATAGGAGAATTAAATGCAGTTATCTACATCAGAGATTAGCGAGCTTATTAAGAGCCGTTTGGAAAACTTCTCTACCGCCGCAGAAGCACGTACCCAGGGTACTGTGATTTCTGTGACAGACGGCATTGTGCGCATTCACGGCCTGTCTAACGTCATGGCTGGTGAGATGATCGAGTTTCCAGGCAACACATTCGGTCTGGCATTAAACCTGGAGCGTGACTCCGTGGGTGCCGTGGTGCTGGGTGAGTATGAACACATCACTGAAGGCGACGTCTGTAAATGTACAGGCCGTATTCTGGAAGTGCCAGTGGGCCCCGAGCTGATTGGCCGTGTGGTGAACGCGTTGGGTCAGCCGATTGATGGCAAGGGTCCAGTCAACACCAAGCTGACAGACAAAATTGAAAAAATCGCCCCAGGCGTGATTGCACGTAAATCCGTGTCACAGCCTGTACAAACTGGTTTGAAGTCTATTGACTCCATGGTGCCAGTGGGTCGTGGTCAGCGTGAATTGATCATTGGTGACCGTCAGACAGGTAAAACAGCGGTTGCTGTCGATGCGATCATTAACCAAAAAGGTCAGAACATGACCTGTATCTACGTTGCGATTGGTCAGAAAGCTTCTACCATTGCTAACGTGGTACGCAAACTTGAAGAGCACGGCGCGATGGCCTATACCATCGTGGTGGCGGCAACTGCTTCTGACTCGGCTGCCCTGCAATTCCTGGCACCCTATGCCGGTTGTACCATGGGTGAATACTTCCGTGACCGTGGTGAAGATGCATTGATTGTCTACGATGACTTGTCCAAACAAGCCGTGGCTTACCGTCAGATTTCCCTGTTGCTGCGTCGTCCACCAGGCCGTGAAGCTTACCCAGGTGACGTGTTCTACATCCACTCCCGTCTGCTGGAGCGTGCTGCGCGCGTCAATGAAGAATATGTTGAAAAATTCACCAACGGTGAAGTTAAAGGCAAAACAGGTTCATTGACTGCCTTGCCAGTGATTGAAACACAAGCTGGTGACGTGTCTGCATTCGTTCCAACCAACGTGATTTCGATTACAGATGGTCAGATCTTCCTGGAAAGTGACCTGTTTAACGCTGGTGTCCGTCCTGCGATCAACGCCGGTATTTCCGTGTCTCGCGTGGGTGGTGCAGCGCAAACTAAAGTGATCAAAAAACTGGGCGGTGGTGTCCGTCTGGCTTTGGCGCAGTATCGTGAATTGGCTGCGTTTGCACAGTTTGCTTCCGACTTGGACGAAGCGACCCGCAAACAGCTGGACCGCGGTCGTATGTTTACTGAGTTGATGAAGCAAGCTCAATACGCACCTTTGAGTGTGGCGAATATGGGTATCAGCCTGTTTGCTGCTAACAAAGGTTACTTTGATGATGTGCCAACCAACAAAGTCTTGGCCTTTGAAAACGCATTGCACGGTTTCCTGAGCTCCAAGTACAAAAATATCGTTGATACGATCGAATCCAGCAAGGATTTGAGCGGTGATAACGAAAAAGCACTGGAAGCAGCAATTCAGGACTTCAAAGCGACCAACGCTTATTAATCTCTGACACTTCGACTTAGGAAACGCATATGGCAGGAAGTAAAGAGATTAGAACCAAGATCAAGAGTGTAGAAAATACACGCAAGATCACCAAGGCGATGGAGATGGTGGCCGCCTCTAAAATGCGCAAGGCGCAGGATAGAATGCGTGCCTCCCGCCCTTATGCGGAAAAAATCCGCAATGTGGCGGCTCACCTTTCCTTTGCACAATCAGAATATCGTCATCCGTTTTTGATTAAACGTGACGTGGTGAAAAACGTGGGTCTGATTGTCGTCAGCTCGGACAAAGGGTTGTGCGGTGGCTTGAATACCAACGTACTGCGCATGTCGGTGAACCAGATGAAAACCTGGGAAAGCGAAGGCAAAGGTATTAGCGTCAGCGCCATTGGTAACAAAGGCTATGGCTTCATGAACCGGGTGGGCGCACAAGTGAAATCCCATATCACCGGTTTGGGCGATACTCCGCATCTGGAAAAACTCATCGGCACCATCAAGGTGATGCTCGATGCGTACATTGCCGGTGAAATTGATCAGCTTTACATCTGCTATACCAAATTCATCAATACCATGAAGCAAGTGCCAACCATGCAACAATTGTTGCCTTTGACTGGCGAGCAACTGGGCAGTCCTAATGGTCATTGGGATTACATCTATGAGCCAGAAGCAAAACCGGTCGTAGATGAATTGATGATGCGTTACATTGAGTCATTGATTTATAACGCAGTGGCTGAAAACATGGCGTCTGAGCAATCTGCCCGTATGGTAGCGATGAAATCAGCCTCGGATAACGCTAAGAGCGTGATTGGTGAACTGAAACTGGTCTACAACAAGGCGCGTCAGGCTGCCATTACCAAAGAGATTTCTGAAATCGTCGGCGGTGCAGCTGCGGTTTCGTCCTAAGGGTGCGTTTTAGGGCAGCAAGTTTAAGAATTCAATTAGATCTGACTCATACAGTTAGGAAAAGAAAATGGCAAAGGCAAATCAAGCAGTAACAGGTAAAGTAGTGCAGTGTATCGGCGCTGTGGTTGACGTGGAGTTTCCACGCGATCAAATGCCTAAAGTATTCGATGCATTGATTATTGATGACAAAGATTCCAAAGCTGAGACTGGCTTGACTTTGGAAGTGCAACAACAATTGGGCGACGGCATTGTCCGTACCATCGCCATGGGTTCCTCCGATGGTTTGGCACGTGGCACTGCGTTCAAAAACACAGGTGCAGCGATCTCTGTGCCAGTCGGTGAAGGCACATTGGGCCGTATCATGGACGTATTGGGCCGTCCAATTGACGAAGTCGGTCCTATCGACTCACAAGAGTTCCGTTCTATCCACCAGAAAGCGCCAGCGTTTGAAGAGCTGTCTCCTTCTGTTGACCTGCTCGAAACAGGCATCAAGGTGATTGACCTGGTGTGCCCGTTTGCTAAAGGCGGTAAAGTGGGTCTGTTCGGTGGTGCGGGTGTAGGTAAAACCGTGAACATGCTGGAACTGATTAACAACATTGCTAAACAGCACTCCGGTTTGTCCGTATTTGCCGGTGTAGGTGAGCGTACCCGTGAAGGTAACGACTTCTACCACGAGATGGCAGAAGCTGGCGTGATCAAGCTGGACAACATGAAAGAGTCCAAAGTGGCGATGGTGTTCGGTCAGATGAACGAGCCTCCTGGTAACCGTTTGCGCGTCGCGTTGTCCGGGTTGACCATGGCTGAAAAATTCCGTGACGAAGGCCGTGACGTGTTGTTCTTCGTAGATAACATTTACCGTTACACACTGGCCGGTACAGAAGTATCTGCGTTGCTGGGCCGTATGCCATCTGCCGTAGGTTACCAACCTACCCTGGCTGATGAAATGGGCCGTCTGCAAGAGCGTATTACTTCAACCAAAGTCGGTTCTATTACATCTATCCAGGCCGTTTACGTACCTGCGGATGACTTGACTGACCCATCCCCAGCAACCACATTCCAGCATTTGGACTCCACCGTGGTTCTGTCTCGTGACATTGCTTCATTGGGTATTTACCCAGCGGTTGACCCACTGGATTCAACTTCACGTCAGCTGGATCCACAAATTGTGGGTGAAGAGCACTACTCTGTTGCACGTGCGGTGCAGTCTACACTGCAACGTTATAAAGAGCTGCGCGACATTATTGCGATTCTGGGCATGGACGAGCTGTCACCTGAAGATAAACTGGTGGTTGGCCGTGCACGTAAGATCCAACGTTTCTTGTCACAGCCTTTCCACGTGGCAGAAGTGTTTACCGGTGCGCCTGGTAAATATGTACCACTGAAAGAAACCATTAAAGGCTTTAAAGCGATTGTAAATGGTGAGTATGACCACTTGCCAGAACAAGCCTTCTACATGGTAGGTGGCATTGAAGAGGCTGTTGAAAAGGCTAAAACACTGAACTAATAGATATGACTACAGGCAGATGGGTGCCATCTGCCTGTTTATTTCAGTGATATAGAAAAGAGAACATTATGGCAAATACAGTGCATGTCGATGTGGTGAGTGCCGAAGAATCTATCTTCTCCGGCGAAGCCGAATTTGTCGTGGCCCCGGCAGGTGCAGGTGAAGTGGGTATTTACCCAAATCACGCACCAATGATTACCACGATCAAGCCCGGTGCATTGCGTATCAAGCAATCTGCAGAACAGGAAGAAACCCTGATCTTTATTTCTGGCGGCATGCTGGAAGTGCAACCAGGCATGATTACCGTACTGGCGGATACAGCCATTCGTGGGCAGGATCTGGACGAAGCCAAGGCTATTGCAGCTAAGGAAGCGGCCGAAGAAGCATTGAAAAACCGTTCTTCGGAGATTGACTATGCCGCAGCGCAAGCTGAGTTGGCAGAGGCTGTTGCACAAATCCAGGCAATTCAGAAATTGCGTAAATCAGTCCACTAGTTGTTGCATTAGCGTTTAACATTAAATTTAATGCAGACAATGACAAATGAGGCGGCTTTCAAGCCGCCTTTTTTGTTTCTGAGATAAAATAATCGCATGACTGATTTGAATATTGTAATTCTGGCGGCAGGCAAAGGCACCCGTATGCGCTCAGATCTGCCTAAGGTACTGCATGCCATTGGCGGCACACCGATACTGCATCATGTGATCAACGCCGCACGCAAACTCAATCCTCAAAAAATCATTGTGGTCTATGGTTTTGGGGGTGAACAGGTCCAGCAACAAACCCCGGGCGAGGATTTGGTGTGGGTTTTACAAGCCGAGCAACTGGGGACCGGACATGCCGTTCAGCAAGCCCTCCCCCATCTGCCTGCGCAAGGAAAAACACTGATTCTGCTTGGCGATGTGCCGCTGGTCGATGTTGAGGCCTGTCGCGACATGCTGTCACAGGCAGATGCACATCTGGTTGTGCAAACGTTTATCAAGGATGATCCGACCGGTTATGGCCGTATCGTGCGCAATGCACAAAATCAGGTTGTGGCCATTGTTGAGCATAAGGATGCCAGTGAAGCACAACGAGCCCTTCAGGAAGTGAATACCGGCATTATGGCCATGCCTAATGCAGCGCTGAAGCATTGGCTGGCTCAACTGCAAAACAACAATGCGCAGCAAGAGTATTATCTGACAGATATCATTGCAATGTCTGTGAACGAAGGACGGGCGGTACTACCACATGTGGTCGCCGATGCCTGGTCTGTTACGGGCATCAATTCCAAGCTGGATTTACAACAGATGGAGCGTGAATATCAACACAGACAGGCGCTCAACTTGATGACGCAAGGCGTCACCCTCATGGATGCACAGCGAATTGATATTCGAGGTCACCTGAACTGCGGCCGTGATGTGCGTATTGATGTGAACTGTGTCTTTGAAGGGGAAGTCACCTTGGAAGATGGTGTTGATGTCGGTCCAAATTGTGTGATCAAAAATGCTGTGATTGCACGCAATACCACATTAGCTGCATTTACCCATATAGAAGAGGCCAGGGTCGGACAGGATAGTAAAGTTGGCCCATTTGCGCGTTTGCGGCCAGGCACGCACCTGGCTGCCGAGACCCATGTGGGTAACTTCGTCGAACTTAAAAATGCCAGCGTTGGCCTGGGTAGCAAGGTCAACCACTTGAGTTATGTGGGAGACGCCACTGTCGGGGCAAACGTCAATATTGGTGCGGGAACGATTACTTGCAATTATGATGGGGCCAATAAACATCAGACTGTGATAGAAGATGATGTGTTTGTGGGTTCTGACAGTCAATTGGTCGCTCCTGTGACCATAGGCAAAGGGGCGACGATTGCCGCAGGCTCCACCATCACTAAAGATGTGCCTGCAGAGACATTAACGCTCTGTCGTGCACGTGAGCAACGTTCAATTCAAGGATGGAAACGTCCGCAAAAGGTGAAAAAATAAACATATGTGTGGCATTGTCGGTGCAGTTTCAAACCGTAATATTGTTCCCTTGTTAATTGAAGGCCTTAGCCGGCTGGAATATCGCGGCTATGACTCAGCGGGGATTGCTGTACTCAACCAGTCCATCGTACGTGTGCGTGCGGTCGGCCGCGTCTCTGAATTAGAGCGCAAAGCACAGGGCTTAACCAGCCAGATCGGCATAGGCCACACGCGTTGGGCAACGCACGGTGGCGTCACCGAACAAAATGCACACCCGCATGTTTCGCCTACGCAAGACCAGGCTGGAATCGCCGTGGTACATAACGGCATTATCGAAAACCACGATGAACAGCGTGACCGTTTACAAGCCTTGGGTTATCACTTTACTTCACAAACTGATACCGAAGTGATTGCCCATCTGGTGCATTATTATTACCAGCAGAGCAAAGACCTGCTGGTGGCTGTCAGACAAGCGATCAGTGAGCTGACCGGGGCGTATGCGATCAGTGTGATCGCCCTGGCCCAGCCACAAACCATGATTGTTGCCCGCTTGGGCTGCCCACTGTTGATTGGCTATGGAGAAGGCGAAAATTTCGTTGCTTCCGATGTGTCTGCGGTGCTGTCAGCCACGCGTAAAGTGGTTTATCTGGAAGATGGCGATGTCGCCACCTTGCAAACCGATCGCGTGACGATTATCGATAAGCAAGGTGAAACCGTGCAGCGCAAAGTGCACATGAGTGATGTCTCTCTGGCCTCATTGGAATTGGGCCCATATAGCCATTTCATGCAAAAAGAGATTCATGAGCAACCACGCGCGATTAGCGATACCATTGAGGCGCTTATTGATGATGGCGCTTTCAGGTGTGAATTGTTTGGTGCGACAGCAGCTGACATTTTCAAACAGATTGATAGCGTATTGATTTTAGCGGCGGGGACCAGCTATTACGCGGGCATGACCGCCAAATACTGGCTGGAAAGCATCGCAAAGATTCCAACCTCAGTCGAAATCGCCAGCGAATACCGGTATCGTGATTCGGTGCCTAATCCCAAGCAGCTGATCGTCACCATTTCGCAATCCGGTGAAACGTTGGATACGATGGAAGCGCTCAAACATGCCCAAAAACTGGGGCATCCTTTCAGTCTTGCCATCTGCAACGTGCAAGAAAGCGCCATCCCACGGGCATCATCCCTGATTTACTACACACGTGCTGGTGCAGAAATCGGTGTGGCCAGTACCAAGGCATTTACCACGCAATTGATTGCATTGTTTGTCCTGTCCGTTACCTTGAGCAAAGTACGCGGTCTCTTGACCGATGCGCAAGAGCAACAATACCTGGCCGAGCTGCGCCAACTGACCGGCAGCGTGCAAATTGCGCTGAATCTGGAGCCTCAGATTCGCGAATGGGCACATCGCTTTGGCGATAAGGAACATGCCTTGTTCCTCGGCCGTGGCATCCACTTCCCGATTGCGATGGAAGGCGCGCTCAAGCTTAAAGAGATTTCCTATATCCATGCCGAAGCCTATCCTGCCGGTGAGTTAAAACATGGCCCCTTGGCGCTGGTTGATAGCAATATGCCTGTGGTGGTGATTGCCCCCAACGATGCCTTGCTTGAAAAGGTCAAATCCAACATGCAGGAAGTCCGGGCACGCGGTGGCGAGTTGTTTGTGTTTGCGGATGCAGACAGCCACTTTCATGCGTCTGAAGGCGTACAGGTCATCCGCACGCCGCGCCATGTCGGCGCGCTCTCCCCGGTGTTGCATGTGATTCCTGTGCAGCTGCTGGCTTATCACGCCGCCTTGTTTAAAGGCACAGATGTAGACAAACCACGTAACCTGGCCAAGAGTGTGACCGTCGAATAATCATAAACCCCAGAAAAGCCCCGAGATTCGGGGCTTTTTTTTCAATACAAAATGGCGATGACTGCCATAAACTGGTATTCGGTGCTAATCAGGAATGCAGTCATGACCACGTCACAACACAGTATTATCGGTCGCCAGCCGGTTGTTAATGATCAACAACAAATCATAGGCTACGAGTTTTTCTTCCGTAATGAGACGGATGGCAGCAACACGCCATTTGAGGAAGATATTCAAACCTGCGCGCGTATCCTGAATACCACCATGGACGAAATGCATGAGAGCTGGTTACTCGGCCAGCAGCTGGCATTCATCAACGTCGATCATGTCATGCTCAATAGCGTGTTTCTGGAATTGATGCCGGCAGAAAAAACCGTGCTCGAAGTGGTGCATCACCTTCAGGTCACCCCAGAAATCCTGGCGCGTTGCCAGGAGTTGAAACAACTCAAATTCCGTATCGCATTGGATAATCCGCAACACTATCCGCATTTGGAAGCCTTGTTGCCTTATGCCGACTTTATCAAGATCGATATGCGCAATGTGGACATTGCACAAGCTAAACAATGGCTAAAAAAATACCAGCACGATCAATGTTCCCTCATCGCAGAAAAGGTGGAGGAAAATAACCAGTTTCAGGACCTGCTGGATGCGGGTTACCACCAGTTCCAAGGCTATTTTTATGCCAAGCCAGAAAATATCAGCAGCAAGGTCATTAATCCAAGCTTTGATGGCGTGTTGCATTTGTTGAACCTGGTCAGCCAGGAGGCAGAAAACAAGGACATCGAAAATGGGTTTAAACGTGATACCACGCTGAGCTATAAACTGCTGCGCTATATCAATTCCGTGGGCTTTGGCTTGTCATGCGAAGTGCAATCCATCGGTCATGCTTTGACCATCTTGGGGCGCAACCAGCTTTATCGCTGGCTGACTTTACTTATGGTCACGGCGGGTAACAACAGCAGCTCCCCTGCCCTGATGAAAACCTCAATTACACGTGGCCGCTTGACCGAGTTATTGGGCGAACCGTTTTTTGAAAAGCGCGACCGTGACAATCTGTTTGTGGTGGGCGTATTTTCGCTGCTGGATGTGATGCTTAAAGTGCCGATGGAAAATATCCTCGAGAAACTACAATTACCTGAGACGATCGTCGATGCACTCGTTGAGCGCCAGGGTATTTTTGGCCCTTTCCTCAAGCTCACCGAAGCTTGCGAAGATGCCAACAATGAAGAAATTTTAGAGATGGCTGCCATGCTGCAACTCAAGCCGGAAAAAGTTAATCAGTGCCATATGGAGGCGCTGGCCTGGACCGAGGCCCTGGGGATATAAATCAATACCTGACCCTCTTGAAAAGATAAAGCGCATACCCATTTACACGATACAGATGCTTGAAGTTTGAGGTCTGTGAATCATGTTAATCGCTTATTTTTGAAAGGATCAACGTATGCGTAGTTATGACTTAACCCCCTTCTACAGAACCGCAATTGGCTTTGACCGTTTGGCTAAAATGCTCAACGAAAGCCAGCGCAGTGAAAACGAAATCAGCTATCCACCTTACAACATCGAACTGGTAGACGAAAACGCCTACAAAATCGTGATGGCAGTGGCTGGCTTCCAGCAAGATGAACTGGAGATTGAAACTGAACACCAGGCATTGCGTGTGACTGGCCGCAAAGCCAAAAAAGAACAGGAAACCACCTATTTGCACCGTGGTATTGCCACCCGGGACTTTGAGCACAAGTTCCAGTTGGCCGATCATGTGAAAGTGACCGGGGCACAGCTCGAAAATGGCTTGTTGACGATTGCTTTGGTGCGTGAGATTCCTGAGGCACTCAAGCCACGCAAAATTGAAATTGGCACCGCAGTCCCAAATGCAAGCGCTACCTTGATCGAGCAAAAAGCAGCTTAAGCTTAGGGTGTAAAAAAGGGCCAGTTGGCCCTTTTTTCATATTTAGCTGCAGAATAGAAATCTGTTTAGTTGCTGAGCAAAGGCATACAGTCAACCGCCTTGCATGCGCATGTCACTGTCCGCATTCCACGCTCATCCGCGGTTATCTAACGCTAAAGAATTCCTTGTTTATCCCCGCTCTGCGTTAAAATAGCCGCTTCCAACCATACTCTGGATGTAATACAAATGGCGCAATATGTGATGTCCATGCTCCGCGTGAGCAAAATCGTGCCGCCCAAACGGCAAATCATCAAAAATATTTCCCTTTCATTTTTCCCGGGCGCAAAAATTGGCTTGCTGGGCTTAAACGGCTCAGGCAAGTCGACCGTGCTGCGCATCATGGCGGGCGCGGATAAAGAGTTTGAAGGCGAAGTGCAATGGCAACCGAATATTTCGATTGGCTATCTGCCGCAAGAGCCACAGCTGGATGCCGAAAAAACCGTGCGTCAGGAGGTCGAAGCCGGCTTGGGCGCTATCATGGAAGCCAAGCAAAAGCTGGAAGAAATTTATGCCGCCTATGCTGAACCTGATGCCGATTTTGACAAACTGGCCGAAGAGCAGGCCAAGTACGAAAATATCCTGGCCGCCAGCGGCAGTGACGTCGAGCAGCAATTAGAGATTGCCGCCGATGCACTGCGCTTGCCACCCTGGGACGCAAAAATCGGCCCGTTGTCAGGCGGTGAAAAACGCCGCGTGGCCTTGTGCAAATTATTACTGTCAAAACCTGACATGCTGTTGCTGGACGAGCCGACCAACCATTTGGATGCGGAATCCGTCGAGTGGCTGGAACAGTTTCTGGTGCGCTTCCCCGGCACCGTGGTGGCTGTCACCCACGACCGCTACTTCCTGGATAATGCCGCTGAATGGATTCTGGAACTGGACCGCGGTGAGGGTATTCCGTGGAAAGGTAACTACTCCAGCTGGCTGGAACAAAAAGAAGACCGCTTAGCGCTGGAGCAAAAACAGGAAGACGCCCACCGCAAAGCCATGAAGCAAGAGCTGGAATGGGTGCGCCAAGGGGCTAAAGCGCGTCAGAGCAAGAGCAAGGCGCGCTTGGCACGTTATGAAGAAATGTCCAGCGTAGAATACCAGCGCCGCAACGAGACGCAGGAAATCTTTATCCCGCCCGGTGACCGTCTTGGCAATCAGGTGATTGAGTTTAGCAACGTCTCCAAAGGCTTTGGGGATCGCTTGTTGATTGATAACCTCTCATTCACCATTCCGCCTGGCGCGATTGTTGGCGTCATCGGCCCCAACGGTGCCGGTAAGTCCACGCTGTTCCGCATGCTGCAAGGCAAGGAGCAGCCTGATAGTGGTGAAATCATCACCGGCCCAACGGTTAAACTGGCTGCAGTCGACCAGACCCGTGATGGCCTGGACAACGATAAAACCGTATTCGAAGCGATTTCTGGCGGGCTGGATGTGCTCAGCGTCGGCAAATTTGAAATGCCTAGCCGAGCTTATATTGGCCGCTTTAACTTTAAAGGTGGGGACCAGCAAAAAATCGTTGGTCAACTCTCGGGTGGTGAACGTGGTCGCTTGCACTTGGCCAAGACCCTGATTTCCGGGGCTAACGTCTTGCTGCTGGATGAACCCTCGAATGACCTTGATGTGGAAACCCTGCGAGCGCTCGAAGATGCCTTGCTTGAGTTTTCAGGTTGCGTACTGGTCACCTCGCACGATCGCTGGTTCCTGGACCGAATTGCCACGCACATTCTGGCCGCCGAAGGCGACTCGCAATGGACGTTTTTCAACGGCAACTATCAGGAATACGAAGCTGACAAGAAAAAACGCCTGGGTGAAGAAGGTGCCAAACCCAAACGTATCCGCTATAAACCGATTACGCGATAAAAGACAGCCCACCCGCAAGGTGGGCTTTTTTATGTGGATCGTGTTACTGTGGAGCGCACTTCAGAGCAACTTGTTCACAGGATCCTATTCACATGCAAGCAACCAATTTCAAACTGCAAGATTATTTCAACCGCATAGGCTATGTCGGACAGCCTGACACCAATATCGAGACCTTGCGTGCACTCATGCGCTGTCAACTATTCAGTGTGCCGTTTGAAAATCTGGATGTACAGGCTGGCAAGGTGGTTTCCATGGTGCCAGAGGAGATAGTCGAGAAAGTTATTTATCGGCAACGCGGGGGATATTGCTACGAAGTGAATGGGGTCTTTGCCATTGCATTACAGGCGCTGGGCTTTCGCTTTCAGCTGGTCGCGGCGCGACCAATGTTTTATCCGGTGCGCAGACCCAAAACGCATATGGCAATTGTGGTGCATCTCGAGCAACAAGCCTGGTTATGTGATTTGGGTTTTGGCAGCTATGGTATCCGCGCACCACTGGCCTTAAATAGGCTGGATACGGAAATCATGCAGGACCATGATTGCTTTATGTTGCGTACCCAGGGCGAGCGCGAGTTTTTAGTACAGGCACGCGTCGATGAGGGCTGGCAAAACCAGTTTGCGTTTGACCTGCATCCCTGGGAGTGGATTGATTTTTATCCGGCAAATTTTATGAACTCCACTCACCCTGAGGCGATTTTTGTGCAGAGATTGCTGGTTGTATTACATCAGCCGGCAGGCAGGATGATTTTATTCGGCGACACCTTGAAAACCATCACCGATGGCGTGGTGACAAAAAGGATCATACCGAAGAGTGAGCGTAGCGATACGCTTAAAACCCTCTTTGGGTTGTCGACGTAAAAACCTTTGCCCCATGCATCCTTACCTGGCAGGACGTCGCAGAGGCTGGTTTGACTAGCGTGGAGCAGATTGCTCTTTGTTCACCAGTTTACGTATCAGCCGGTTGGCATTAATGGCTGCCAGCGTGGCACCGAATTCGTAATCGTCAAAGCGGGAAGCTTCAATATAAGGCAAGGCAACCAGCTTGCCGTTAATCAGGCAGATGCGGCATTGGTCTTGCCAGACCTCGTGTGCTTGTGGCTGTAGAGGGCGTTGGCGGGGTTGGGTGTTGTCCATACTTCTCTTAAAACAAGGTGGGTTTATTTGATTATCTCCAACTGAAATATCTACTCAATAGCCTGTTCGGGCTAATCGACCTTGATGGCGGCTAAATTTAATCGGGTAGCCTGGCTTTATGCGGTGCTTTTTTCATGATCCAGTCCCACAGGCCGGGCGGGATCAGGCGGAGCAGGCGTGCGACGATACCCATTTGCCAGGGGATGACACTAAAGCGGCGTTGTTGGGCAATCACGCGCATGGCTTTGCGGGCGAAGACATCGGCATCCATCAGAAAGGGCATCGGGTAGGTGTTGATGTCGGTCATGGGCGTGCGGATGTAGCCGGGGGCGATGGTGGTGACGGTAATCGCATATTGCTGCATTTCGACGCGCAGGCTTTCGAGGTAGGTAATGGCCGCTGCTTTACTCGCGCTGTAAGCGCCGGCGCCAGGCAAGCCGCGAATCCCGGCCACACTGGCGATGCCAACTAGTTGCGCCATCTTGCCCTGCACTGTTGCCTGTTTCATGGCCTCGATAAACGGTTGAAAGGTGTGCACCAGTCCCATGACGTTGGTATCAAACACGGCTTGAAAGGCGGGGATGTCGTCCTGGTATTCGGTGAGGGTGCCACGGCTGACGCCGGCGTTGCCGATGACGATATGCGGGGTGCCATATTGCTGGATGGCGGCTTGCGCCATGGCTTGCATCTGGTCTGCCTGTCTTACATCGACGGTGTAAGTTGTACAGGCAACCTGATATTGGCTGCTCAGCTGACTGGCAAGCGCTTGCAGTGCGCCCGTATTGCGACCGCACAGACTTAGTTGCAACTGTTGCCGATAATGTTGGGCATAGGCCGTGGCCATGGCGGCGCCTAGGCCACTGGAGGCACCGGTAATCACAATATGCAGGCAGTAAGAATTGGTTTTCGCCATAAAATACATTGCAGTAAACAAATTTTAATCGGGTAGAATGCCATAAAACACTGGTCGGGGAAACGTAGATGAATTTAGAAAAAGTGATTTTTGGCTTTTTTATTATTCTAGCCATGACACTTAACTTTGGATTTTTTGTTGGTGATATTGATAACCCGCAACATCACTTGCATTACGAGTTGTATGTCGCCATTGTGGTGAATTTGATCGCCACCGTACTTAAATTTGGTGACCGGACGCAGATTGGCGCGATCCACCTGGCTACCAGCCTGGTCGCTGATTTACAGTTGATTGCCGCAGCAATTATCTGGACCGTTGCTGGTAGCAACGGCGCGGATACTGAGGTGATTGTCGGGGTGGTTTCTTTGTCTGGTGGTGCATTTCTCGCCAATATCACGTCGGTCATTTTGCTGATTTATGAAACCGTGACCTTGCGGCGCTAAGCACGTAGTCAGCATGACGCTCAATCAAATTGTGTTCTGGATTTTGCGGCGCATGCGTGCGCCGCTGCTGATGTTGATTGTCAGCTATGCCATTGCGATGATCGGCTTTGTGTTGATCCCCGGGGTGAATGACCGCGGCCAAGCCTATCATCTGAATTTCTTCGATGCTTTTTATATTCTGAGTTATACCGCGACCACTATCGGTTTTGGTGAGCTCCCCTACCCGTTTACCACGCCACAGCGCTTGTGGATGACTTTTTCGATTTATGTGACGGTGATCTCCTGGTTTTACGCCATCGGGGCGATTATCGGGTTGTTTCAGGAGGGCGCACTCAAGCAGGCGTTTAAAACTGCGATTTTCCAGCGCGATGTCAAAAACCTGATGGAGCCGTTTTACCTGATTTGTGGCTATGGGGAAACCGGCGGCGAGCTGGTCAGGGCGCTGGATAGAAATGAGTTGCGGGTGGTGGTGCTTGAGCGCTCGCCAGAACGCGTGAATGAACTTGAGCTGACGAATTACCAGTTTCATATTCCGCACTTATGCGCAGATGCAAAGTTATCCGAGGTGTTGCTCTACGCCGGCATTAAAAATCCCATGTGCCGCGGGGTGGCGGCGCTGACCGATGATGACCATGCCAACCTGGCAATCTCGGTGGCGGTGAAGCTGATCAAGCCTGGATTGCCGGTGCTGGCGCGTGTACAGGATGATGTCATCGCCGCCAATATGGCCTCGTTTGGCACAGACCGCATTATTAATCCTTACCATATTTTTGGGGAACACTTGGCCATGCGGCTCAACGCATTGGGCACTTACCTGCTGCATGAGTGGTTGACGCGTGCACCGGGCGATGCGATTGAAACCCCGGCCGCCATTCCGCAAGGCCACTGGATTGCTTGTGGCTTTGGTCGCTTTGGCAAGTCCGTCGTCAAAAGCCTGCAAAATGAGGCCATGCATGTCACGATCATCGAGGCAGATCCGGCAGGCACGCAATGTGAGCAATGCATTATCGGCAGCGGTGTGGAGTCGCACATCTTGAAACAGGCCGGGATTGAGCAGGCGGTGGGTATTGTAGCGGGCACCGACAATGACATTAATAACTTGTCTATCGTCATGACGGCATTGGAACTCAACCCTAATCTGTTTGTGATCATCCGCAAGAACAAGCGCCATAACGAGCCGCTGTTTCAACATTTTGATGCCGACATCACCATGCAGCCCAGTGATGTGATTGCACACACCTGTTTGTCTTATATGGTTTCACCCATGTTGGCCGAGTTTCTTGCCACGGCGCGGCATCAGGGCAATGCCTGGGCCAATGCCGTGATTGCGCAACTGGTTTCCAAGCTCGGTGAGCAAGTGCCAGATACCTGGGATATTACGATTGCGGATGACATGGCCGTGGCGGTGTGTGGCCTCATGCAGCAAGGCATGCGGCCAGCGCTCAAGCATTTACTCATGAATCCTGCCGGTCAACAGCGGCATGAAATGCCGGTGGTGCCGTTAATGTTGCTGCGCGCGGGTGAAAAAATGTTATTACCGGACCTGGCGACGCCGCTGGAGATGGGCGATAAAATTTTATTCTGTGGTTTGGATCAGGCCAAATCGATCCAGCGCTATCTGCTGCACGACCTGAAAACCTTGCATTATCTGGTGACAGGGAATGAGATGCCTGAAACCTGGATTGGCCGCTGGCTGAAACAATAAAAAACCCTGCCTAAGCAGGGTTTTTTATTGTCATTGGTGCTTATTTTTTACCCGCTGCGCGGTCCTTGCGCACGTTCTGGATAATAAAGTCCGCTGTTTGCAAGGCAGCTTCATTGCCTCCGGCCATGGAGCTGCCGGTGATGTATTTGCCATCAACAATCAAGGCAGGTACGCCTGTAGCGCCGGAAGCGCGGAACACCTGCATGGCTTTGTTCATTTGCATGTTCAGCGCAAACGACTTAAAAGCTTTTTCAACTTTAATCTTGTCCAGGCCACCTTGTTTGGTCACCCAGTCAATGGCTGCAGCTTCGTCCGCCGGGTTCAAGCTTTTTGTTTTATGAATGGCGTCAAACAATGGGGTATGCAGTTTATCCAGTACGCCCAGTTCTTGCATGGCAAAATAGGTTTTGGCCATGGGCGCCCAGCTGGCATTGGGTAAGGCTGGCATGCGTTTGAAATACACATCCGCAGGTAATTTTTTCACCCAGGCTTCCAGCGGATGCTCCATGTGATAGCAGTGCGGACAGCCGTACCAGAATAACTCCATCACTTCGATTTTGGCAGGTTGATCGGTCGTTATTTGCTGTGCAACCTGATCAAATTGCTCACCCATTTGCGGCTCAGCCAAGGCAGCAGTGGCGGTGAAGCCTGCCCAGAGCATCAAACTTAACAACATTTTTTTCATGATATTCGTTTCCTTATGTGTGGAAAGTAATGGTTTAACGTGACAGTTGGCGATACGATGACAGCATTAATGCGATGCTGAAGATTCGATATTGACCTTGATCAGATTAGGCTGAAAGCCATTGGTTTCCAGGTCATGGCTGATTTTTGTAATTTTTGCCAGATCGTTGAGCGGTCCAATGCGTACACGGTGCATGGTGCCCTTGTTCGGAATTTCTGCCGTTTGTACAACGGCCTCAAAGCCTACCAGTGCCAGTCGGGTTTTGAGATTGTTGGCATCATCCTCTTTGGCAAACGCGCCCACCTGAATAAAGTAGCTTTCTTGTTTGATAGTCGGGTTCTTTTTCACTTGCTCTTCACTGATTTTGCTCTCGGTATCCGGCAAAATGGTGTAGAAGTCAAATTTGTTAGGGTCCTCAATCGAGGTGCTCCCAGGTTTGACTTCTTCTTCGGTGACGGTGCTTTTGATCGGCAGCTCTTGCGAGCCGCTGTCATTCTTGAAGGCGCTGGAGAACGGGCTGTGGTCACCTTTGATATAAATGATGAGCGCGACCGTCAAGGCGACGCCCAAAAACAAGCCGACCAGCAGGCCGTTAAAGAAGGTGCTGCCGCTGCTCTTGCTTTTTGCTTTGGCTTGTGAGGGTTTGTAGTCGCGACTCATAGATAATTTGAACCAATCAATTCGGGCACTTTTCAGGTGCTTACATTTTATCCGGGGCGCTTACCCCCAGCAAAGACAAGCCATTGCGAAGGACGACGCGGGTTGCGGTAATCAGCGACAGGCGTGCCAGTTTGACTTGTGCATCATCCACCAAAAATTTGGTGTCATTGTAATAACTATGCAGGGCACTGGCTAGCTCCTTGAGATAGTTGGCCACCATGTGCGGTGCCAGTGCCTGGCAGGCGCTGCTGACCACTTCAGGGTATTGCCCCAAGGCTTGCATCAGGGTTGTTTCTGCTGCGCTGTTGAGTGGTGACAGGTCGGTGGTGGTGAGGCTGCCAACATCGCCGCCCCATTGAGTCAATACGCTGCAAATGCGCGCATGCGCGTATTGGATATAGTAAACCGGGTTGTCATTGGTTTGCGCACGTGCCAGATCGATGTCGAACACCAATTGCGAATCCGGGCTACGCGCCGCCAAAAAGTAACGCGTGGCATCACAGCCAACTTCTTCAATCAGGTCGCGCAAAGTCACATAGCTCCCTGCACGTTTGGAGAGCTTGACCTCTTCACCGCCGCGCATCACCGTGACCATTTGGTGCAGCACGTATTCGGGCCAGCCTTGCGGAATGCCAACATTGAGGGCTTGTAGCCCGGCGCGCACGCGCGTAATGGTGCTGTGGTGGTCTGCGCCCTGCTCGTTGATCACACGTTTGAAACCGCGCTGCCACTTTTCACGATGGTAAGCGACATCCGGCACAAAATAGGTGTAGCCACCTTCTTTTTTGCGCATGACGCGGTCTTTGTCATCACCAAAATCCGTTGTGCGCAGCCATAAGGCGTCGTCTTGTTCATAGGTGTGACCACTGGCGATCAGCGATTGCACGGTGTTGTCTACCTTGCCTTCGGTGTATAGCGCGCTTTCGAGTGAGAACACATCAAATTTGATCTGGAATGCCTGCAAGTCGAGATCTTGCTCATGGCGCAAATAAGCCACCGCAAACTTGCGTATGGATTCCGTATCATTGACATCACCGCTGGCAGTCACCTGCATGTCGTCAGCAGTCACCGTCGCTTTGGCTAAAAAGGCCTCTGCAATTTCGAGGATATAGTCCCCACGGTAACCATCTTCAGGGAAGCTTGCATCGTCTGGCGTTATCCCTTGCGCGCGCGCCAGCACCGATTTGGTCAGGTTATCGATTTGTGCGCCTGCATCATTGTAATAAAACTCACGCGTCACCTCCCAGCCATTGGCGGCCAGTAATCGGCATAAACAGTCGCCGACTGCAGCACCGCGGCCATGGCCCACATGTAACGGGCCAGTGGGGTTGGCAGAGACAAACTCCACCTGGACTTTTTCGCCTTGCCCTGCCGGGTTGCGGCCAAACTGGTCGGTTTGTTTCAAAATATCGTGCACGATGGCCTGTTTGCTATCTGCCGACAAAAAGAAATTGATAAAGCCTGCACCCGCAATCTCCACCTTGCTGATCACCTGGTTGGCGGGCAAGCCGTCGATAATCTGCTGGGCAATCATGCGCGGATTTTGCTTGAGCGGTTTAGCCAGTTGCATGGCGATATTGGTCGCGAAATCCCCATGCTCGGCAGATTTTGGCCGCTCAAGGATGATATGGAGACTGGAGGTGTCTGCCACCAGCGGCGTCACCGCTTGCAGAATCAGTTCTGTGATCGTTTGTTTCAAGGTTAAAATGATGCGTTATCGTCAAACCGCCATTTTAACCTAATTAAGCCTTTTCACCCATGTGTTCAACATCCGCCGCTCCTCAGGTCACCACGTCCGCCAGCATTGTGCGCGTCGTGCTTGATGTGCCGCTGGACCGTGAGTTTGATTACCTGAATCCTGGCCTGGTGATCAAAGTGGGTAACCGCGTGGTGGTGCCATTTGCCGGACGGCAACTGGTGGGGATCGTGATGGCTCTGGTCAATGAGACCGATATCCCCTTGCCCAAGCTCAAAGCGGTATTGCAAGTGTTTGACGACGTGCCGCTGGATGCTGCCAGCTTCAAATTGTTGCGCTTTTGTGCAGACTATTATCACTATCCGTTTGGGCAAACCGTATTATCCAGCCTGCCATTGCGCTTGCGGCAAATCAAGCCGGCGGTGTCGCGCAAAATGTGGCTTTATCATCTGGCACAAGCGGTGCCAGATGCGTTGATCGGCAAGCGGCAACAAGTCTTAGCGAGGTTGCTGGCCTTGCTGCAGCAGCACGCGGAATGCAGTGAGGCCATGCTCGCCGCGGTTTCTGCCACCTGGCGCAAAGCGTTACAGCCCTTGCTGGATGGTGGTTATGTGAGCAGGCGAGAGGTCATCGCGACCCGGCCCTCCATGCCTGCTTCCGCGCAGGTCCCCGAACTCAATGACGAGCAGGCCGCGGCCGTTGAGGCGATTCTGGGCCGCCTGCATGGTTTTCAGCCCTGGCTACTATTTGGGATCACGGGCTCGGGTAAAACCGAGGTGTATATTCGCTTGCTGGAAAAAGTGTTGGCTGATCCACAGTCGCAAGTGCTGATTATGGTGCCCGAAATCAACCTGACACCGCAGCTGGAAAGCCGTTTTCGTAGCCGGCTCAGTGAGTACGCATTGGTTACCTTGCATAGCCATTTGAGTGAGAGTGAGCGCTTGCAAAACTGGCAAGCGGCACAGTCTGGCGCCGCACGCATTGTGATCGGGACGCGCTTGAGTGTGTTTACGCCGATGCCGCACCTCAAGCTGATGATTCTGGACGAAGAGCATGACAGCTCTTACAAGCAACAAGATGGCATGCGTTATCATGCGCGCGATGTTGCGCTGGTACGTGCGAAGCAGCATGGTGTGCCCGTGGTGCTTGGCAGTGCCACGCCTTCGCTGGAAAGCTGGTACAACGCAACGGGCGATCAGGAGCACGCAGGCGGCAGAAAGCCGATTTATCGTTTGCTCACATTAAACAAGCGGGCGGTGGCGCAAGCCACATTGCCACGTATTTTTTGTATAGATACTGCGCATCCGCCGCCAGAAGCAGGATTGACGCCCTTGTTAAAGCAGGCGATAGAGCAGCGTTTGCAGCGTGGCGAACAAAGCTTGTTGTTTATTAATCGCCGTGGCTATGCCCCGGTGCTGCATTGCTCGGCCTGCCAGTGGCTGGCCGATTGCCGCCGGTGCTCTGCCAAAGCGGTGCTGCACTTGCGGCAGCGTGTGCTACGTTGTCACCACTGTGGCGATGAGCAGCCTATTCCGCTGCAATGCCCAAGTTGCGGCAATCCGGATTTGCGCCCGGTTGGTCAGGCGACGCAACGCATCGAGGAAACGCTGCAGCAGGTGTTTCCGCAGGCGCGTGTGGCGCGCGTGGACAGAGATACCATTCAGGCCAAAGATGCTTTAACCACCTTGCTTTCCGAGGTGCATGCCGGTGAAATCGATATTTTGGTGGGCACCCAAATGCTGGCCAAAGGCCATGATTTTGCTAATCTGACCTTGGTGGGTGTGCTCGATACCGACAGTGCATTGTATAGCCCGGATTACCGCGCCAGCGAGCGCTTGTTTGCCCAATTAATGCAGGTGGCCGGTCGTGCAGGCCGTGGTGAAAAACCGGGTGAGGTATTAATACAAACGGCCTTCCCGCAGCACCCATTATTTACCGCCTTGCGCGAGCAGAATTACGCCGAGTTTGCACAGGCTTTGTTGCAAGAGCGAATGGCGATGCAGTTCCCGCCTGCTACCTATATTGCCGTGATGAAAGCAGAAGCCACTGAGTATGCCCTGGTAAACCAGTTTCTGACGGAGTTTAGTTTGGCCGCCAGAGCCTATGTCGATCAGCATGCTGCAACTTTGCCTGATCAGCCGCTAATTTATGATCCTGTCAGACCAGGGCTTGCACGCCTGAACCGTATGGAGCGCGGTTATGTGATGATGCAATCTGCACATCGCAACGCCTTGCAGCAGCTACTGCAAGTCGCCGTCGCCTGGGTAAGAGCACATCCATTACAGGCGAAAATTCGCTGGGTATTGGATGTCGATGCCCTGGAATACTAGCAAATTTGCAAAAGTGGTCTTCAATGACAGGGTGTTTTGTAAAAAAGGGTTAGTGTTTGATTGTTTTTTAAGGTAAATTTAAGGGTTGCGATATTATTTGTAGCATATTGATTTTAATAAAAGTTTTGGGGAGTCATCTTGAAAAAACACACGACAGGTATGCGCCTGATTCCTTGGCTGGTCATGGGATATTGCTCGCAGGTTTTGGCAGGGGGCGTTTCGTTCCCTGAGCCCTTGCAGCCCAATATCCCTAGACCGATTATTCCAGAGCCACGGCCCATTATTCAGGTGCCACAAGAAACGCCACAGCCAGAAAAAAAACAAAAGAAATCCAGTCTGAAGATTGTGGTAAAGGCGTTCAAATTTTCTGGCAACAAACAGTTTTCAGATGAGGTTCTTGCAGCACAAGTCGCCTCGCTGACTGGCCATGAAGTGGGTATGCGCGAGCTGAATGAAGCGGTGGGTACCATTCGGAACTATTACCGCCAACGTGGCTACTTGCTGACACAAGTCTATTTGCCTACGCAAGATTTGCAAAAAACTACTGAAGCAGAAGCTGTGGTTGAGTTGGCGATTCTGGAAGGTACTTTGGGCGAGGTGAAAGCCGAAACCGGTGAAGGGCTGGATCAGTCGTATTTCCAGTCTGTTTCCGAGTACGGCTTGAACAAGGGGGATGTGCTTAATGAGCGCAACCTTGTGCGCAATATCATGGTGATGAACGGCTTGCCGGGCATTCAGGTCACCTCTCAGCTCAACCCCGGTGAGGCTGTGGGCAGTTCAGATGTGGCTGTGTCTGTTGAACCCAGAGCGCGTTACAGTGGGTATGTTGCGGCAAACACTTACGGCAACCGTTACACCGGTCGAGAAACATTAGGTTTTGGCGGTGCCGTCAACAACCTGAACGGTCGTGGAGATCAATTGGCGGTGGTGGGTAAAGTTTCCAGAGATGAAGGTCAGCGCTCATTGAGTGGATTGTATCTGACCCCTGTTGGCAGTGCAGGTAATATTTTAAATCTGGCTTACAGCTATGTAGATTATGAGCTTGGTCGCGATTTCAAACAGTTTGATGCGTCGGGCGATGCACATTATTTTTATGCGTCTTTAGAACATCCCTGGTTACGTGAAACCAAAAAAAGCATTTCATTCAAAGTGGGTAGCAACTACAAAATTCTGGATGACGATGTGAAGGCATTTTCTATTAACAACCGCCGTAACATTAGCAGCCTTGAGCTCGGCGTGTTAGGTGATTGGATCAATGAGACCGGTGACGTTGCTTATCAATGGAGTTTGGTGCTCACGCAAGGGAATGTTTCATTCAAGGATGCCTCAGCAAAGGATACGGATAGGTCTCAACTTGATACCCAGGGCAGTTTTACCAAATGGAACTGGACTTCCAGCCGTACGCAGGTATTCGACAATGGCGTTAACTGGATTGTGCGGGCAGATTACCAAGGCACAAATAGTAACCTTGATATCGCAGAGCGCTTTGGTATTGGGGCCATTAACCGCTGGCGTCAATTCTCTGATATCCCCAGCCAGGCAGACCAAGGCTGGATGGCTGGGACAGATTTGCGCCGTACTTTTGCGACCACGGGCGCTGACGTGACTCCCTACATCCAAGCTGTGACGCCGTTTGTTTTTTACGATGCGGGTCGTGGCAAGTTAAATCATGACCCGATTGGCAGCACTAACTATGTCCGCTCCCAACATGTGGGTATCGGTACTGATATCCAGATTCCAGGGCAGTGGGTATTAACGACCACCTACTCCCAGCAAAAGCGTGATCTGGATGGTTCGGGTAGTAATACTGAATACCAGTTGTGGGGGCAGCTAAGAAAGAGTTTCTAGTATTTCTAGCAGTCAATAAACAGGCTTTGAACCTGACATAAATCATAAGTAGCCCAGATGAATAGCGTTAGTCATACTGGGCTACATACAAAAAAAAATTCCTGAATCAAAATTACATCCATATCAGGAATATGAGAGAAGTGATGGTAACCCACTGGTCATGAGATCAGTGGCGTTTATTATTAACAAGGAGAAGTGTCATGAAAGCAGCATCCTTAAACCACGTCTACAGATTGGTGTGGAGTCATGTGCAAAATGCATGGGCTGTAGTTGCAGAGACAGCGCGTAGCAAAGGCAAAAAATCGTTGTCCGTAAGTAGCAGAATACAGAGTCAAAGCCTTACTTTTAGTGCTCGATTAAGTAAGTCAGCTAAGCTTGGATTAAGAGTGAGTTTAGGAGTCGCCGCGCTCACAGCCTCAGGCGTTTCTTATGCGCTCCCTTCTGATGCAAAGCTGGACATTGGGCATGCAACTTTTGATGTGAGTAACAATGGCACCACGCTTGACATCAATCAGACAACCTCCGCTCTCAAGGCTTCTTGGCATAGCTTTAATATTGGGTCAAACGAAACAGTTAACTTGAATCAGCATGCTGGCGACCGAGCAATGTTTATGATTACCGGGCCTGATGCTTCGCAAATTGAAGGCAAGTTTAATGTTAGCAATATGCTTTTATTTGTGAATCCCAACGGCATTTATTTTGCCAAAGGTTCTGAAGTTAATGTTGGAAATATTATCCTCTCCACATTAAAAATTACCGATGATGATTTTCTGGCCGGACGTTATAAATTTACAGGCACTGACAATATGGGGTCTATTGTCAATCATGGTGTTATTAAAGCTAAAAATGAAGGTTATATCGTTCTGCTTGGTAAATCAGTAGAAAATACCGGTACGTTGGTCGCAAATAATGGCAGTGTTGTGCTCGGATCGGCACAAGAGGCAACACTGGATTTCTTCGGTAATGGTCTTATAAAGGCGAAGCTCTCGGGGGATGCTCTCGAGGCCAATATCAAAAACAGCGGCGCTATCTATGCCGATGGCGGCTTTGTACAAATGGCTACCAATGCCCGTGCTTCTGCAATCAATATCTCCGGGATTGTTGAGGCTAATCAATTGGTCGAACGTAATGGCGTCATCCGTCTGGAGGGTGGAGATAATGCCAAGGTTGAAGTGTCTGGTCGCCTGATTGCGAAAGGTCTGAACACTACTGGCGGCAGCATTGAGGTCACAGGTGAGCAAGTGGCTTTGATGAACGGCGCTGTGCTGGATGCTTCTGGTGATAAAGGCGGCGGCAAAGTATTGGTAGGGGGTGATTACCAAGGTAAAAATGACGCGGTTTACAACGCAAGAACCACTTATGTCGCCAGCGGTGCAACGATCAAAGCGGATGCCATTGAAGAAGGTAATGGCGGCAAAGTGGTGGTCTGGGCAGATGATTTGACCCGTTACTATGGGGATATTTTTGCACAAGGTGGTGCGTCAAAAGGTAACGGTGGGTTTGTTGAGGTTTCTGGCAAGCAGTATCTCGCCATGCTTGGGGATGTCAATGTTGGTGCAGCCAATGGTATTGGCGGCTCGGTTTTATTTGATCCCACGAATATCGTTTTAGGTAGTAACTCGACTAAGGTGCCAGCAGATGTAGCAGGGCCTGACGTTGCGTTTGCTGATAATACTGGGGGTGTTGATACTTTTATAGACGTTAAAGATGTAATCGGCTTTAGCGAACTATTTTTGCAGGCAACTAATGATATTACTGTTAGTAGCGCTTTGAATATGACTCAAGCAACTGGCAGTGTTCGAATGGAAGCAAATAACAATATTAATGTAAATGCAAATGCAAATATTCAATCAGGGCCAATTGGCTCGATTAGTTTGACAGCAGATAAAGATGGTCAAAATGGCGGCGATATCAATATCAACGCAAATATCACGAGCGGGAGTGGAGGGGTATTTCTTTCCGCAGCGAACATAGCCGTAAACCAGCCCGGTGTGAATATCAACACGACAGGCAATATATTCAATGGTATTGCTGGGAGTGTAAAAATGGAGGCTACAGGGGATATAAACCTTGGCAATGCCAATATTAATGCTGCTGGTGCAGGAGTTGGTCCTGGTACTGGTGCCAATGGTGGCAATGTTGAGATTAAGGCCAACAGTCTGACCATGACGGGTAATATCAATACAAGTGGTTCAGTTTCTAATCAAACATTAGGCAGCGGTGGACAAGGTGGAGTGGTTACTATCAATACAGTAAATAATATTACTGTTGGCAGTATTACTACCAGTGCTGGAGATGCTGGCTCAACATCGGCGAGTTCAACGCTATCTGGAGATGTAACCCTGGCTAGCTCAGCAGGCAACATAACTACGGGCAATGTTAACGCCAATGGTGGAATTAATAATATCGGTGCTAAAGTCACCATGAATGCAGCAGGAGAAATTAAAACGGGTGATATCAATACCAGTGCTGGTGCTGGGAGAAGTGATACTGATGGTAAGAGCGCGGGGGGTATAAATATTACCGCGGGCACTAACCTCACAGTTGGAAAGATCACTGCATCTGGTGCAGACGGGAATGGTACGAATAAGTCTGGTGGCGTTGCGGGTGCCGTTAATTTAGTAGCAACCACTGGCGATGTCACTTTTGGTGGGATCACTAATAATGCGGGTGCTAAAACTGGTACTGGTGTGAATGGAAACTCTGCAAATATTTTTGTCCGTGCTGGTCAAGATGTGATTCAAAATGGGGATATCAACACAACAAGTACCTCTACTAATGCAGTAACACAGGTCGCTGGCCGTGATTACAGAAATAGCAGTAACTCTGATATTTCAACAGGCACTAATGGTCGGTGGTTGATCTATTCAACCTCGCCAGATAGGAGTCAACCTGGTTCTAATGTGTTGGCTAAAGTTAACTTTCAACAGTTTGGTACAAGTTATGATGCAGTTAAAAATAACATTCAACAACTAAACTCTTCTGGGAATGGCTTGATATATACGGCGCTACCAGTTACTCCTCCAACCACGCTGTTGAATATCTCTCCCCGTGACAACGCTGGTTTAGGTGGCCTGGTCGGAACTAACCCTGCTTTGAATACGATGACCATCGTTTCTCTGAACCCTGCTGCGGGTGATGACGATGATCCTGATGCAGTGGCTTGTCCAGTGAATGAAGATCACCTGGGTAGTACCCCTATCCTGAGTTCTGGGGTTAAATTGCCGGATGGCGTGAACTCAAATTGTATTTAATCACTTGAGTGCGAATAAAGCCGGACAGTTGTCCGGCTTTATTTTTATGCTGAATAATGTTTTGTATTCATGCTAACACCAAGTAAAATAGAGCCCGTTCATCTGCGGCTGTAGTTCAATGGTAGAACGCCAGCTTCCCAAGCTTGATACGCGGGTTCGATTCCCGTCAGCCGCTCCAAAGGATTTTTCATGGCAAATACCCCTCCCACCGTTTTAACGTTTGCGGCCACAGATCCCAGCAGTGGTGCAGGTGTGCAGGCCGATATTCTGGCGCTCTCCAGCATCGGGTGCTACCCCTTGTCAGTGATTACTGGCATTACCGCGCAAGACACAGTGGGGGTAGAGAGCGTGATGCCACTGGATGCAGACCTGATCAATGATCAGGCACGCACCATTCTGGAAGATGTCTCCGTCAGCGCGTTTAAATTGGGTTTGCTGGGGAGCGTTGAAAATGTGGCAGTGATTGCCGAGATTGTGGCTGATTACCCGGATGTGCCGCTCATCATCGATCCGATTCTCGCGTCTGGCCGCGGCGACGAGTTGTCGAATGAAGAAATGCAGGCCGCGATGTGCGAGCTCTTGTTCCCGCAAGCCACTCTGATTACGCCTAATAGCCTGGAGGCGCGTCGCCTGGCCTATTACGATGAAAGCGACGAGGTGAAGCATAGCTCGCTTGAAGAATGTGCGCTACGCCTGCTGGGCATGGGGGCTGAATATGTGATGATCACGGGCACGCACGAGCGTTCAAATGACGTCGTGAACAGTTTGTATGGTTTACAAAATGGCGTGCCTGGCCTGATCAAGGATTATCACTGGGAACGTTTGCCTGGCAGTTATCATGGCTCTGGCTGCACGCTCACCAGTGCCATCACCGCATGTTTGGCACATGGCTTGAGTATGGAAGAAGCCGTGCACGAAGCACAGGAATTTACCTGGCAAACCCTGCGTCACGCCTTTAGGCCGGGCATGGGGCAGTTTATTCCCGACCGTTTCTTCTGGGCACGTGAGTCCGAGGTACAGGAAAAGGCGAGTGAGCTTCAGCATTAAAGGTTTGTATCTGGTCACGCCAGATTGTGATGACACTGCACTGTTGTGCGAACAGGTGACGCAGGCCTTGCGTGGAGGCGTTGCCATTGTGCAATACCGTCATAAAACGGCCACCGAGGCCTTGCGTCTGGAGCAAGCGGCAGCCTTGTTGGCATTATGCCGTGGCGCTCAGATTCCCTTTTTGATTAATGACCATGTTGATCTGGCCGCTCATCTGGATGCAGATGGCGTGCATGTGGGTCAGCATGACCGTGCCATCACGCAGGCACGCGCCCTGCTCGGTAAACAAAAAATCATTGGCGCTTCTTGCTATAACCAGTTTTCGCTGGCGGAACACGCGCAAACTGCGGGGGCGGATTACGTGGCTTTTGGCGCCTGTTATCCTTCTTCTACCAAGCCGAATGCGCCGCGTGCCGAGACTGCGTTGTTTGCGCAAGCCAGGCAACAGTTGTCTGTGCCGGTGGTTGGCATTGGGGGGATAACGTTGGAGAATGCCCGTCCATTGATCACGGCTGGCGCGGATGCACTGGCCGTGATCAGCGATATTTTCCAGGCGCAAGATATCACTGCCCACTGCCGGGCATATCAGTCTTTATTTGCGTCAAATTGAATCACATCACTACCGTTTTGCCAGACGTTGTTTGGTAAAATGCATGCGTTAATCTGTTCTGGTAAATTCTATGCATATTCACATCCTTGGCATTTGTGGCACGTTTATGGGCGGCATCGCCGTGCTGGCCAAGGCGGCCGGGCATCGGGTCACTGGCTGTGATGCCAATGTGTACCCGCCTATGAGCACCCAACTCGAGGCTCAGGGCATTGAGTTGATCCAAGGCTTTGATCCTTCGCAAACCGGCTTGCAGCCTGACATTTACGTGATTGGCAACGTGGTGACGCGCGGCAATCCTTTAATGGAGGAAATCCTCAATCAGGGATTGCCTTATATTTCTGGACCACAGTGGCTGGCAGAGAATGTGCTGCAAGGTAAATGGGTACTGGCCGTGGCCGGGACACACGGCAAAACCACCACGTCTTCGATGCTGACCTGGGTGCTGGAGTACGCCGGGTTGGCGCCGGGCTTTTTGATTGGCGGCGTGCCTGAAAACTTTGGTGTTTCTGCGCGGTTGCCACAAACACCCAGGCAAGATCCGCAATCGGTCTCCCCTTTCTTTGTGATTGAGGCCGATGAATATGACACCGCTTTCTTCGACAAGCGCTCAAAGTTCGTGCATTACCGTCCGCGTACAGCCGTACTGAATAATCTGGAATTCGATCATGCAGATATCTTTGACGACCTTGCCGCCATTGAAAAGCAGTTCCATCACCTGGTGCGCACCGTGCCTCAGCAAGGTCTTGTGGTTGCGAACCAACAAGAAAGCCTGGACCGGGTACTTGCACGCGGGTGTTGGAGTGCTGTGGAGCGCATAGACAGCGCGAGTGGCTGGCAAGTGCAACATGTGGACGCCCAAGGTCGTTTTGATGTGTTTTTTAACGGTGAGCGCCAGGGCAATGTGAGCTGGAATCTGCTCGGCGAACATAACCGTAATAATGCGCTGGCTGTGATTGCTGCCGCCCGCCATGTCGGTGTTGCACCTTGCATAGCGATTGAGGCCTTGAGCGAATTCAAAAACGTCAAACGCCGCATGGAAGTCAAAGGCGTGGTTAACGATATCACGGTGTATGACGATTTTGCCCACCATCCTACCGCGATTGCCACCACGGTTGCAGGCTTGCGTGCCAAAGTGGGCGCAGCTCGCATTCTGGCCGTCCTCGAGCCGCGCTCTAACACCATGAAACTAGGTGTAATGAAAGAGGCCCTGCCCGAGAGCCTGCGTGATGCCGATGCCGTATTTTGTTACGCCAGCAACCTGGGCTGGGATGCTGCAGCGGCGCTGGCGCCGATTCAGCACAAAGCCCAAACCTTTGATGACCTGACACAGTTAGTGGCCGCTATCAGCGCCATGGCCAAACCTGGCGACCATGTGCTGGTGATGAGCAATGGCGGGTTCGGCGGCGTGCACCAGAAATTATTGCAGGCTTTGCAGGGATAAACAGGCAGACGCCGCATGGGCCTCGTGAAAGGTTTCAGCAAACAGTCACCACTGGTATGGGCCTTGTGGGCTTCTTTACTGGTGCACGCCGTATTGCTAACTCTCCATTTTCAGCCCGAACTCAAGGCGTTTAAAGACCAGATTCCCTCTTTGCAGGTGATGCTGGTCAACAGCAAAACCCGCAGTGCGCCAGAAAAAGCGGATGCGCTGGCACAAGCCAACCTTGATCGCGGCGGCAATACCGATGAAAAGCGGCAGATGAAAAGTCCGCTGCCCAGCGTGCAGCAATTACAAGCAGCCTTGCCCGCTACGCCACAGGCAAACACCGCCTCAGCAACGCCTGCCGCGGCCCCGCAAGAGTCTGAGCTGGTTCGAGAAAAACAGCGGGTGACCCAACTGGAGCAAGAAGCACAGGCACTACTGACGCAACTAAAAGCCAGTACATCGGTCACTAGTCTGCAGGCGCCGTCCACATTGCCGCATCCATCCAGCAAAGAGCAACCGCCGGCAAAATTGCTGCCAGAGCAATCACAGCCGCAATTGGCTGCCATGCAAGAAATGGCCAAGCTGGAAGCATTGATTGCCAAGCAGCAGGAGGCCTATGAAAATCGCCCCAAGCGACAATTTATCGGTGCCCGCACGCGTGAATATCGCTTTGCGAATTATGTGGAGCAATGGCGGCAAAAAATTGAGCGTGTGGGAAACCTGAATTATCCGCAGGCGGCCCGAACACAAAAGTTATATGGTCAATTGCAGATGACGGTGTCGATCAAGGCTGATGGGTCGATAGAAGATATTCGTATTCATCGCAGCTCCGGGCACAGGTTGCTCGATGAGTCCGCACGGCGCATTGTGCAATTGGCCGCGCCGTTTCCGGTATTCACTGAAGACATACGTCAGGATACCGATGTGCTGAGTATTACCCGTACCTGGAACTTTACCAGGGATGACCAACTTTCGACTGAGTAATGTGCAGTCCCTATTTACTGAGGCAATTTAGATGACTCCAAGCCACTTTCAATACCATGTCTTTTTCTGCCTGAACCAGCGTGAAAACGGTGAAGACTGTTGTATGAACAAAGGTGCCGAAGCGGCTTTTGATTACATGAAAAAGCAGGTCAAACAGCAAGGCTTGGCTGGGGCTGGCAAAGTGCGGATTAACCGTGCCGGTTGCCTGGACCGTTGTGGCGTTGGCCCGGTCATGGTCGTCTATCCAGATGCGGTCTGGTATACCTTTGTCGATGAAAGCGATATTGACGACATCATCGAAAGTCATCTGCAGCAAGGCAAGGTTGTGGAGCGCCTGGTGGTCTAAGCATTGCTCAACATGGTCAGACTCTGGTGCAAACGCCTGTTACTCACGCTCTTGGCAGCTTTCCTGCTGACAACGCTCGCCGTCACCGCCTGGATTTGGCAGCCCTATGATAAAACTGCCTGGCGAATAAAGCTGCCGATAGGCAGTGGCGTTCAGGTCCGTGTGTTGCCGCTGTTCATGCTGGCGACCTCGCCGGTTGGCCGCTGGTGGCTGGACCACAAGGCATTTAGCCTGCACCATGGCCAGATCCGCTTGTATGATGCAGACGGCTTGCGTGTCCACTGCCAGCAATGCTGGTTAATCGCTAAATCGGTGAGTGATAAGCCTCTGATGCTGGAAAGTGTCGAGTTATGGCTCAAGCTGAATGGCCAGCAACTTCACGGACACCTAGTTGCGCAGTCCTCAGCGCTCCCCAATACCCCTTCCGCAATGCCCCCCACGCCCGCCTTCAAAATCAACTTTGAAGGCAAAGTCACCATGCACGCCTTAAAGCTTAACTGGACGCTGCCTGCTACCCCCTTAGCACGCTTGCTGGCGCCTTTGGCCAGTCATTCCTCCAGCATCGCGCAGGCGCATGTCTCAGGCATTCTTAGCGCCAGCGGCACCCTGCGCTGGCCCAAGCAGAGCTGGAGTGCACAACCTCAGCTTGAACAGCTGCAAGTGACAGGGCTTGATCTCAGCAAGGTCACAGCGTCGACGGTGCAGTATGATTGCCCCTTGCTTGATGAGCAAAAACATCCTGAAAAAGTCCACTGGCTCAGTTATGAAAACATGGGACATTGGCTGCCGATGGCGGTGATCATTGCCGAGGATGCCGAGTTCAGGCACCATCCCGGCTATGTGCTCACGCAAATGCGTCAGCTATTAGGTAAGGAAAGCACGGATAAAGCGGTAGGCGGCAGCACCATCACCCAGCAGGTCGTGAAATACATGTTCACCAATGGTGAACGGACCTGGAGGCGTAAAATCGAAGAATTGCTCTACGCGGTGCAGCTCGAACATACTTTAAACAAAACACAGATTCTTAATTTGTATCTGAATACGGTGGATTGGGGCCCTGGGCTGTGTGGTGCACACGCAGCGGCCAACTATTATTTTGGCCTGGAGCCTGCCAAGATGAATCCGATTCAGGCTGCCTGGCTGGCGGGCATCATCCGCAACCCGCACCGTGCCTGGAAACAACAGTTTATTGCCCGAAACCCCGTATTGTCGCGTGCTGAAAGTATTTTGCACTACATGCCAGAAAGTGCCCGCAAACAGCCTGGCACCCTGAATTTTCGTCCGCTGCCAGTCAAATAAATTACAATAGCGTCTTATTCATTTTCTATGGTGAGACGACTACTTTGTCTACGCTCAAACTCAATAAATCTCCCGCGGCCACAGAACAAAAACGAGAAAAGCCGGTGCGGCCACTTTCACCCGAGCTGCGTGACCGCAGCAAAGCGCCCCCTGTCAAAAAAGAACGGGCTGCAGCCGAGCCGCAAGCGCCCGACGCACAAGCGCTACCCGCACGCAAAGAAAAAGCCGTGCGTGATAAAAAGCCACGTGCATTTGATGGTAAACACGAACAAAAAGAGAGACGCTCACCCACCGCTAACGATGGCCGTCGACAATACAACCGCGACCAGCCGCGTCCACGCATGGCAAAAACCGATGACCGCCCTCCTCGCCCGTCAGCCCCTGCGCCCGCTGCCATTGACCAGCAGCCCCGCTTGTCCAAAGTCATGGCCGACCGCGGCTTGTGCTCACGTCGCGAAGCCGATGACTGGATCGTGAACGGTTGGGTCAAGGTCAATGGTGAAATCATTGAAACCTTGGGCACCCGCATTGACCCAGCGGCCGAGATTATTATCAGTGCCTATGCCAAAGAGCATCAGGCCGAAACCGTCACCATTCTGCTACACAAACCCGTGGGTTACGTCAGCGGCCAGGCTGAAGATGGCTATGAACCAGCAGTGGTATTGGTCAATCCAGACAATCAATGGCCTGAAGATAGCAGCGGTATCGACTTCAAGCGAGGCCATTTGCGTGGCTTGGCCCCCGCCGGGCGGCTGGATATTGATTCAACCGGACTGCTCGTACTCACACAAGATGGCCGCGTTGCGCGCAAGCTGATCGGGGATGACTCCAGCGTTGAAAAAGAATACTTGGTGCGGGTTGAAGGTCAGCTCAGTGCCAATGGCCTGGCTTTGTTGAATCATGGCCTGAGTCTGGATGGGGTGCAGTTAAAACCTGCCAAAGTTTCCTGGCAAAATGAAGATCAACTGCGATTTGTGTTACGTGAGGGGCGTAAGCGCCAGATTCGACGCATGTGTGAACTGGTGGGATTGCACGTCGTCGGCTTAAAACGGATTCGCATAGGCAGTATCAACTTGGGTAAGTTACCGCCGGGACAATGGCGTTATTTGGGCGAGCATGAGCGTTTTTGATTGGTCTTTTCTTAATCGGTAAACAATCTACTTCTAAGATAGTTATTAAAGCAGATTGATTGGCTCTTGGGATCTGTCATTCCGGCCTAGGGCGGATCCAGGCCGGGGTAATCGTTGCCTGGGCGCAATAAAAGAAGAACTATTTGGACAATAAACTAGGAGCAGCCCAGAATGGGATTATTCGATAGCATGGCTGGGGCCATGATGAACAAGGTCATGGGTGATAAAGGTCCATTGGCAAAACTGGCGATGGAGCTATTTCAACAATACGGTGGCTTGCCTGGCATTTTGCAAACGCTGAAAAACGGCGGCTTGAGCGAGCAGGTTGATTCGTGGGTAGGTACAGGGGCGAATTTGAATGTGAGTGCTCAGCAAGTCGGCGTTGCCTTGGGGACTGCAGTTTTGAGCGGGATCGCCGGTAAATTGAATATGACGACCGATGAGCTGAGCAGCAAAATTGCCGAACATTTACCCGATGTGGTGAATCAATTAACGCCGAATGGTGTGGTGGAGAATAATCCGGCACTTATCATGTCGCGCTTGATGGGCATGCTGAAATAAAAAAAGCGAGCCGATGCTCGCTTTTTGGTGGGATCCGCCGGCTTAGCGTACGCAATATTGTGCGCGGTACGCTTCGATGGCCGGGAAATACTGCGCCAGTTTTTCGTTGCCTTGCAAATAGGCAAACAGGTCAGCCAGTTTGGCAATACTGACCACCGGCATCTGGTTGGTTTGTTCAACCTCCTGCACGGCAGACAACTCCCCTAGCCCCTTTTCCTGGCGATCCAGGGCGATGCTGACCGCGCAAGGCGTGGCTCCCGCTTTGCGGATGAGTTCAACAGACTCCCGGATAGAAGTGCCCGCAGAAATCACGTCATCAATAATCAGCACACGGCCGTTCAATGCAGCCCCGACCAACGTCCCGCCTTCGCCATGGTCCTTGGCTTCTTTGCGGTTATACGCATACGGATAATTATGGCCCAGACGTGCAAATGCAATGCTGATCGCGGTCACCAGCGGAATGCCTTTATAAGCTGGCCCAAACAGCATGTCGAATTGCAAGCCAGACTGTAGAATGCTGTTTGCATAAAACTCACCCAGTTTGAGCATGCTGTCACCATCATCAAACAGGCCAGCATTAAAAAAATATGGGCTCAAGCGGCCGGCTTTGGTTTTAAATTCACCAAAGCGCAATACCTGTTTGTGGATGGAAAAAGCAATAAAATCGGCACTGAGTGTGTTGGCAGTCATTTTAAAAAAGCAGAAAGTATTTAAACAATGCGTATTATAACCTTGAACCTCAATGGCATACGGTCAGCCTGCAACAAAGGCTTTTTGCCTTGGCTGGCGAATAGTGGCGGCGAGATTGTGTGTTTACAGGAGCTCAAAGCCCAGGCAGGTGACATGCAGCCTGACATGCTGCAGCCGCCTGGTTACCACGGCTATTTTCATTATGCTGAGAAAAAAGGTTACAGCGGTGTGGGGATTTACAGCAAGCAGCCTGCAGATAAGGTGATTATTGGCTTGGGCCATGCCGAAATAGACGCTGAAGGGCGCTATCTGGAATGTCAGTACGGCAATCTAAGCGTGGTGTCTTTATACCTGCCGAGCGGCTCTAGCGGCGAAGAGCGGCAGCAATTCAAATTTGCTGTGATGGCGAAATTTCTGCCACATCTGGAGCAGCTGATTGCTGGGGGGCGTGACGTCGTGATTTGTGGTGACTGGAATATTGCCCATCAGGAAATCGACCTCAAAAACTGGAAAGGCAATAAAAAGAATTCCGGCTTTTTGCCAGAAGAGCGTGCCTGGATGGGTGATGTGCTGCAACGTGTCGGCTGGGTTGACACTTATCGGACGCTGTATCCGGACACCACCGATGCGTGCTACACCTGGTGGAGTAACCGTGGGCAGGCTTGGGCCAAGAATGTGGGGTGGCGGATTGATTATCAGCTAGCAACGCCAGCATTGGGTGCAAAAGTGACTGCGGCGAGTGTGTATAAGGCAGAGCGGTTTAGCGACCATGCGCCGTTGATTGTGGATTATGCGGATTGAGTAAGCAAGGTTGTTCTTTTTAGCTTGCTGGGATAGTGCGTTCTGTCATTCTGACGTAGGTCGGAATCCAAGTGCTCTAGTGAGTACTTTGTTAATATGATGCCGAATGCATGAAGAGTTTGTTTCGCCTCTAGGCGAGTTACTTTCTGTTGCTTGCCCCACAGAAAGTAACCAAAGAAGAGGGCACCCAGCCATCACGGCCTTTGGCTTCCTTGCGTTGTTGGCTACGGCCGCTACGCTTAACATTGCTGCGCAAGTTAGCCTACGCCGTAACAGACTGCTTCGCAGTCTTAGTTATCAACAAAGTAAGCGGTCACGAAACTCGCCCTGACAGCTCACACAAAACGTGAGCTGTTGCGGAACTCAAACAGCCGATGGCCGACATCCCCCACTTCGCCTCCGCTACTCAGCGTGATGGAATGGGATTCATCTTGCCAAACTCACACTATTGAAATTTGGACCGTTCAAAAACTCTAATTCTTCCTTTAATGCACTACGTGTGGCGCTCAGTGGTTTTTGGGCCCCTATCTGCCGCGCCGAGTAGCGCAGCCAAAACAAGGGAGAAGGGAGCGACTGTTCGAGTCCCGCAGCAGCTCACGTATTTTGTGAGCTGCCAGGTCGAGTTTCGTGACCGCTTGTTTTGGCGAGCAACGCAGGAATGAAGCGGAAGCTAGGGTGTCTTGTTCTTTGCCTTCTTTCTTATGGACAAGCATAAGAAAGAATGGTCGCCTAAAGGCGAAATAGACCCTTCCAAAATCCCAAAGCGCACTCAAAAGTAAATCACAGCCTGTGCAAGCAAAGAAAAGTAACTCGTCAAGAGTCGAAAAGAAACATATTTGTCTGCGAGAAACCTATTTTTCCCGCCAAGGAGCTACCTTAAACAACAGCAACATCCCCGGGATTGCCAGCAAAGTGCACACATAAAAAAACTGCTGCCATCCCAGTGCCTCCACCATGCCACCAGTCAGAGCATTAAAAACCGAGCGCGGTACGGCGGATAGGCTGGTAAACAAGGCGAGCTGGGTTGCGGTATAGGCGGGGTTGGTTTCGCGTGCCATGTAGGCCACATAAGCCGCTGTGCCCAAGCCAACGCCAAAGGCTTCAAAGCCGATCACAATCGCAAGCATGCTGCGTTCCGGGGCACCGATCTCGGTAAAGGGGCCGCTGCCCGCGAGCCAGGCGAACCCCAGGATGGAGAGTGCCTGCACGACTCCAAAGATCCATAAACCGCGGTTAATACCCAATTTCAGCATCCAGATGCCGCCAACGAAGGCACCGGCGATTTGCATGACCAGGCCGCTGCCTTTGGCAATGGCGCCGATATCGGTTTTGCTGAAGCCCATGTCAATATAAAACGGCGTAGCGAGTGCGGTGGCCATGCTGTCGCCCAGCTTGTAGAGCAAGATAAACAGCAGCACCCACAGTGCATGCTGCCAGCCGCTGCGATTAATAAATTCCTTGAAAGGTTCGATCACGGAGGCGAGCAAGGTTTTGGGCGCGCTGGCCATCACGGGTTCTTGCGCCCACAGTGTAAATCCGATACCAGGCAGCATAAACAGGCCAACGACCAAAAATACCTGCGACCAGGCCAGATGGTCTGCCAGAATCAGGGCCAGCGAGCCAGGGACCAAGCCAGCAATCCGATAGGCGTTGACATACAAGCTGTTGCCCAACCCCAGCTCTTCATCGCTCAGTGTTTCGCGGCGGTAGGCATCAATGACGATATCCTGACTGGCCGAAAATAGCGCTACCAGTGTGGCAAGCAGGGCGACCATGCTGATTTCTTGCTGCGGATGGAACATGCCCAGGCCCACAATACTGGCCAGCAGCGCCAATTGAGTGCCCAGTATCCAGCTGCGGCGGCGGCCCAGCGCTTGTAACAAGCTGTAGCGGTCCATCAAGGGCGACCACAAAAACTTCCAGGTATAGGGCAGTTGCATAAAGGCAAAGGCGGCGATGGTTTTGAGATTGAGGCCTTCGCTACGTAACCAGGCAGGCAACAGTTGCAGCAAAAGATACAGGGGGAGGCCAGAACTGAAGCCTAGGGCGACACACATCAGCATGCGGCGTGTAAACAGGGTTTGCGAGATCGTCATGCCCGCATTGTAAACGCTTTTAAGGCTTGGCTAATTTTGGGGCAAAAAAAAGCCAACCCTTGCGGGTTGGCACACTCGGAGATCAATGGTAAAACGGTTGGAAACAGGACGTCAGTGGGCAAGTGAATCATCCATATTGCACAGGCCACCGACGCCTTATTTCGCAGGGGAACTACAAACTCAACACCCACTGGACGATGGTCTTGATATCTTCGTCCTTCACTTGTGGGCTGTTCGGTGGCATAGGCATTTCACCCCATACCCCGCTGCCACCGGCTTTCACCTTCTGGATCAGCTTGGCTTCAGCGGTTTTATCACCTTTGTATTTGGCGGCGACTTCTTTGTAAGCCGGGCCAACGACTTTTTTGTCGATGCCATGGCAAAGCAAGCAGCCGCTTTTTTGAGCCAAGGCCTCGGCGCCACTCCCTGCAATGGCAGAGGCTGTGGCAGCCAGCAAGGCCGTGGCGAGCAAGGTTTGGTTAAACAATTGCATGCGACTTCCTCTCTTATAAGCTGAATACATTCATGGCGCCACCACCAGGTGCGGCGTTGTATTTAGTCAGTTCCTTGTAACCACCGGCAGCACCCAAGCCATCGGTATCATTGGTCAAGCCCAGGTTCATCGCCACGGCCGCCCAACCACCAATGCCAGACAGTACGCCGACGTATTGTTTGCCTTTGTGACCGTAGGTGATCATGTTGCCGACCACGCCGGAACCTACTTGGAATTTCCACAGTTCTTTACCGGTTTTGGCATCCAGTGCTTTCACCCAACGGTCCAGCGTACCGTAGAAGACCAGATCAGACGCGGTGACCAGTGCGCCACCCCAAGCAGAGAATTTCTCCTTGTTGTACCACTGAGCTTTGCCTTTGAGGCCATCCCAAGCCATAAAGCCACCCATCACGCCGTCTGGACCGGCAAACATGGTCAATGTCGCCCCTACCCAAGGTTGACCGGCCACATATTTCGATTCAACTGGCTCATAGGTCATGCACACGTGGTTAAGCGGGACATAGAACGTTTTGGTTTTCGGTGAAAACGCGGACGGTTGTTCGTCTTTAACACCCAGTGCAGAAGGGCAAACGCCTTTTGCGTTGTAATCCTGGTGCGTAGAGTATTTTGGATCCTTGACCGGAATACCGGTTTTCAGATCAATCTTGGTTGCCCAGTTGACGAACGGGTGCATTTTTTCAGCGACCAGCAGCGTGCCGTTGGTACGGTCAAAGGTATAGCCAAAACCGTTACGGTCAAAGTGGGTGGCCAATTGCTTGCCGTTTGCTTCCCACAACACGATTTCGTTCATGCCGTCATAATCCCACTCGTCGTGTGGCGTCATCTGGTAGCCCCAGCGTGCCAAGCCGGTATCAAGGTCACGGGCAAAAATCGTCATCGACCATTTGTTGTCGCCTGGACGTACGTCTGGGTTCCAGGTACCTGGGTTACCGCTGCCGTAGTACATCAGGTTCAATTTTGGATCATAAGAATACCAACCCCATGTTGGGCCGCCGCCATTTTGCCAGCCATCTTTCTGCTGTTGTGGTTTGAGCCAGGTGCGTACACCCAGGTTGGCTTCTGGAAATTTCAGTTGTGCTTTGTCCAGATTCTTGAAGGAACCACCCATTTTGTTACCGCCATTCACGTCTTCGTAGAGAGACAGTGCGCTGTAGTGTGGGTTTTCCTTGTTGAAGTCTGGTCCAATCATCACTTCGCTGTCTGGACCGGTGCTGTAGGCTTTCCAGATCAGGCTGCCATCTTTGATGTTGTAAGCACTGATATGGCAACGTACACCGAATTCACCGCCTGAACAGCCAGTGATTACTTTATCTTTAAACACGTGTGGAGCGTTGGTGTTGGCCGCGCCTGTTCTTGGGTCGTTGACAGTTACTTCCCAAACCTTGGCCCCTGTTTTTGCATCCAGCGCGACCAGTACGCCATTATTCTGTTGCAGCAGAATCTTGCCGTCACCGTAGCCCAAGCCTTTGTTCACGTTGTCGCAACACATGACGGATTGCACATCCGGGCTTTGTTTAGGGAAATAAGACCACAGAATTTTCTGGTCATCGTTCAGGTCCAGCGCATACACGTTGTTAGGGAATGCGGTGTGGATAAACATGGTATTGCCGATGACCAGCGGTGCACCTTCGTGACCGCGGTTCACACCAGTGGCAAACGACCAGGCCATTTTCAATTGTTTGACATTACCTTTGTTGATTTGTGACAAGCGGCTATAGCCCTGATTTGCGTAGTCTTTACGCTGCATGGCCCACTGATTGTCATCTTTCATTAAAGTGTCCAGTTCAGCATCTGCCCATACGCTGGTGCTGATGCTGCCTAACAGTAATGCGCTGATGGCAAGCTTGATACGTTGTTGCATAAATAACCTCCAAAATGGTTGCTTTGAAGCTGGATGAGTTGTGTTGACACGCCGTTAACAAATGCTTCTTTTGTGACGGCTTGATCACTCATTGCAATGCGTGTGCCAACCGCAATCATGTTTTGGAAATTTTTAAAAAATATATTAAAATCAGTAGGTTATAAAAGTATGATCAATGCTCGAGATTCTGTGCAAGATAGCCTGTACTGTTCACAACTGTGTCATACTGGTACAGTTGTTCAATCCGATGTGACAGGTGTTCAGTTTTCCATGCCCAACAAGTATTCCCCCTCCTCCACTCCCTTGCCGCAAGTTGGCTTGCGTGATGATCAGCGCGCGATTGCCGAAGCGATTGCCCGCTCGTGGCGGCGGTGTATGGTCAAAGGCGTGGATGAGCAAGCCCCGGCAGAAGACCAGATTATCACTGCCCAGGAATTGGCGCAGCGGCTGGAGAAAAACCGCCTGTTATTGGCGCAAGCCGAACCGGAAATGATCACTTTGAGTGAGCAAATTGCCCATACGCGTAGCCTGGTGATTTTGACCGATAACGAAGGGGTGATTTTGCGCACCATGGGTGAAGGTGTGGATGAAAATCAGATCCGCGCCTCATTATTGCCTGGCGCGTCGTGGAGCGAAGAGCACCGGGGCACCAACGCCATTGGCACCGCGCTGGTAGAGCGCCTGGCCATCAGTGTGCAGGGGGCTGAGCACTTCATGGCCTATCATCATTCACTCAGTTGTTCCGCCGTGCCGATCTTTGCTGCCAATAACCATTTGGTTGCGACGCTGGACGTATCCAACGACCTTAATGCGCCGCAGCAGCACACGCTGGCCCTGGTCAAAATGGCGGCACAAATGGTCGAAAACCGGCTGTTTCATGCCACCGCAGAGGGTGAAATCGCCGTGCATTTTCATGTGCGGCCAGAATTTATTGGTACCTTGTGGGAAGGGGTGGCTTTGTTTGATGCGGCTGGCCAGCTACAGACGATCAACCGTAGTGGTCAGTTTCAGTTTGGTTTGCCGCTGGATCAGGATAGCCTGTCTGCGCGGCGCATTGCATTTGAAGATATTTTTGACGAGTCGTGGATCGCGTTCAAGCAACGCGGTTTAAATGCCGATGTCCTGTTTCCACTGCATCTGCGTAATGGCGCACGGTTATATGCCCGCGCCTCGGCGAGCCAGGCGCCTTCCGCTCCGAAAAAAATGCCGCCGCTGGCGCCGCGAGAGTCTGCCGCCAGTCTGGAGTTGCTGGACAGTGGCGACCCGCAATTCAAGCTGGCCATCACTCAGGTCAAGCAGGTGCTGGATAAGGACATTCCTGTACTGATCCTCGGCGAGACCGGGGCCGGTAAAGAATTATTTTCACGCGCGATTCACGATGCCAGTGCGCGCCGCCACAAGCCGTTTATTGCCGTCAACTGTGCGGCCTTGCCAGAAGGGCTGATTGAAGCCGAACTGTTTGGCTACGAAGAAGGCGCCTATACAGGGGCCAAGCGTAAAGGCAATCTTGGCAAAATTCAGCAAGCGGATGGCGGCACCTTGTTTCTGGATGAGATTGGCGATATGCCATTGTCACTGCAAGCGCGCTTGTTGCGCGTCTTGCAAGAGCGCAGTGTGGCGCCGTTGGGCGGCAGCAAGTCTATCCCGGTCAACTTTATGCTGCTCAGCGCGACGAATCAGAAGTTGAAAGATAAAGTGGCTGCAGGCGAGTTCCGCAGTGATTTGTATTACCGCATCAATGGCCTCAGTGTGCAATTGCCTGCGCTGCGGGAGCGGCTGGATATGGCAAGGTTGATTCAGGTCATTCTGCAAATTGAACAGGCGCCGCAAGCCACCTTGAGTGAAGAGGTGGTGGCGCTGTTTAATGACCACCCTTGGCCGGGCAATGTACGCCAGTTGCATAATGTACTGCGCACGGCCGTGGCATTGGCGGATGGCGGCGTGATTGGTCGCCAGCATTTGATGCAGGATTTTCTGGATGAAATGCATGCCAAAAAAGCAGATGCTGAACCGTCTGCGGTTGGCATGACCGCGTTGCCAGCGGCCAGTCTGAAAGTGCAAAATGATGAAGCGATCCGGCAAGCCATGTTGCAACATGGCGGCAATATTTCAGCGGTGTCCCGTCAGCTGGGGTTAAGCAGAAATACGCTTTACCGGCGCTTAAAAGCGCTCAATCTTTCTTGAAATAGCTGGCTTGATGTTGTCAGGCAGCGCGTTTTAGGCGGTACATGGCCAGGTTGCCCAGCAGATTGGGCAAGACGTGGATATCCTGGCCGTCGGTAATTACCTTGCGCTCAATCACTTGAATGTCGTGCTGGCGGCAAAAGTGGTCAAAATCGTGGATGGTGCATAGGTGCACGTTGGGTGTGTCGTACCATTGATAGGGCAGGCTTTTGGAGACCGGCATGTTGCCCAGCGTGATTTGCAGGCGGTTGCGCCAATAGCCAAAATTGGGGAAGGTGACGATGATTTCGCGCCCTACCCGCAGCATTTCATGCACGATGCTTTCAGTATTGTGCATGGCCTGCAAGGTTTGCGACAAAATGACTGTATCAAACGACTGGTCTTCAAAGCCGGACAGGCCTTCTTCGAGGTTCATTTGAATCACATCCACGCCATTTTTTAATGCCGCCAGCCAATTGGCATCGTCTTTTTCAATACCGTAGCCTGTAATGCCTAGTGTTTGATGCAAGTGCGTGAGCAGCGTGCCATCTGCGCAACCCAAATCCAGCACTTTGGCTTTCATTTGCACCCATTTTGTAATTAATGCAAAGTCTGGGCGAACATTGGTAATATTTACATTCGTCATACTTTGATTTGCTCCAGATAGGCGCGCATGATGGCATGGTAATGCGGATCAGGCATCAAGAAGGCATCATGCCCATGGGCCGAGGTGACCTCGGCATACTTCACGGGCAAGGCGTTATCCAGCAAGGCCTGGACGATCTCGCGCGAACGTGCAGGCGAAAAACGCCAGTCGGTGGTAAACGAGATGACGACAAACTTGGCTTTGGCGCGGCTGAGCGCTTTGCTCAAATTGCCTTCAAAATCCAGCGCCGGATCAAAATAATCCAGCGCGCGTGTCATGCGTAAATAGGTGTTGGCATCAAATTCGCCGGCAAACTTGTCGCCTTGATAGCGCAAGTAAGACTCCATTTCAAACTCGACATCAAAGCTGTACTTCACATCGCCATGACGCAGTTTGCGGCCAAATTTTTCACCCATGGCATCGTCTGACAGATAGGTGATATGACCCAGCATGCGGGCAATGCGCAAGCCACGGCGAGGCACGGTGCCATGGTTGTAATAATCGCCGTCAAAAAACTCGGGGTCAGTGATAATCGCCTGGCGTGCCACTTCGTTAAACGCCATGTTCTGTGCGGTCAGGTTGGGTGCAGAGGCGATCACAAAAGCATGCCGCACACGCTCGGGATATACAATGTTCCAGTGCAGCGCTTGCATGCCCCCCAGACTGCCGCCAATCACCGCCGCCAGTTGGTCAATGCCCAGGTAATCTAACAGTCGCGCTTGTGACTCTACCCAGTCTTCTACGGTCACGACCGGAAAAGTAGCGCTATAAGGCTTGTCTGTCAGCGGATCCACGCTGGATGGGCCGCTACTGCCATGACAGCCGCCCAGGTTATTCAACCCGATCACAAAAAACTTGTTGGTATCCAGCGGTTTGCCTGGGCCCACCAGGTTATCCCACCAGCCAGGATATTTATCTTCTGGCGTATAACGGCCAGCCACATGATGGTTGCCAGACAGGGCGTGGCAAATCAACACGGCATTGCTTTTGGCCGCGTTAAGTTCACCATAGGTTTCATAAGCAAGATGGTATTGTGGCAACACGGCGCCGCTTTTAAGCGTGAGCGGCCGGGTGAAATGCGCAACTTGCGCTTTAACGATACCAACAGAATTCGATTCAAACATGCCGCAATTATACTATGCGGCATGCCGAAACGGCGAGACCGGGCTGACCCGGTCAGGAGGAATGGGCGGAGGCAGAAAAACAGCCTAGCAATGCCGGTAAATCTGCCACTGAAGCAATCATCGCATCCGGCTCCACGGCGGATAAGCGCGTATAGGTTTCGCGATATTTTCCAGTTTTGACCAGAATGCCATGCAAGCCCGCATCTTGCGCACCGCCAATATCTGCATCAATATCATCGCCTATCATCAGCACTTCCGAAGGTTTTAGCCGTAAAGCATCGATGGCCATATGAAAGAAATGCTGCGAAGGCTTGCCCATTAGCATGGCTTTGGTATTGCTGGCGTACTCCAGCCCGGTGACAAACGCGCCAATATCCATTTGCAAGCCGGTCTCGGTTTGCCAGAAGCGGTTTTTATGGATGGCAATTAACTGCGCGCCATTCACCAGGCAGGTAAACACTTCATTGAGTAGTTGGTAAGACCAGCGGTCGCCTATATCGCCGATCACCACATAATTGGCCGCGGTTTCCGATTGATCAAAACAGGCAAAATCTTTTTTCACATCGTCTGCCAGCAACAATTTACAGACCGGGTTCGGCTGCTTTTTGAGGTACTGGATGGTCGCTTGTGGTGCACTCATGATTTCTTCGGGCACTACATTGAAGCCCAACGCATTCAGCTTGGATTGCAAGGACGCTAAAGATAGCGTGCTAGTGTTGGTGACAAAGCGGACCGCAATGCCCGCTTCGCGCAGTTGTTTCACGGCCGCGATCGCGCCATTGATGACTTGATTGCCGATATACAACACGCCATCCAGGTCAAATAGCACGGCTTTAATATTAGGGATAGGCTGCATCACAACTCCTTAGATAAAGGTTTTGTTTTCAATCTAGCAAAAATCATACTGGTTTTGCTAGTGGCCATTTTCCTGACGTGACTCGGGGCTGATTACCCAGATCATGCATCGTTGCAATCTCTGCAAACCCTTGTGCTTTTAAGAGTGATTGCACGGCGTCCGCCTGGTTGTAACCGTGCTCCAGCATGAGCCATCCATTTTCAGTCAAATAGCTAGGCGCCTGGGCAATAATCTGCCGGATCGCTTGCAAACCGTCTGCCCCTGAAGCCAGCGCCGATAAGGGTTCAAAACGCAAATCGCCTTGTTGTAGATGCGGGTCGTCCGCTTCGATATAGGGCGGATTGCTCACAATCACATGGTAAGGTTTGGGAGCCAGCGTTGAAAACCAGTCGCTTAACACAAACTGCGTATTCTCAATGCCCAGCGCATAAGCGTTGTCTTTCGCGACGGCCAAGGCCGCTTCAGAGGCATCCACCGCAGTCACCTGGCAGTCTGGTCCATGTTTGGCCAGCGCGAGTGCGATAGCCCCGGTTCCTGTGCCCAGGTCCAACACTTCAAGCGGTTTGCCGCGCGCATGCTGGTTGATTTTTTCCAAGGCCGCTTCTACCAGTGTTTCAGTATCTGGTCGAGGGATCAAGGTGTCAGGCGTCACTCTGAGCGCGAGCCCGAAAAATTCCCGATAGCCCAAAATATGGGCGATGGGCTCCCCTTTTAGGCGGCGGTCAATTAAGACCTTAAAGTCCGCTTGTTTTTGTGTGTCCAGCAAATCCAATGCATGACCGAGTAGCCAGGCATGGTTCACCTTGAGCACCTCCATTAATAACATGCGGGCTTCTATGCTGGCTTCGTCAGCCGGGATGGTTTGCATCAATTGGATTTTTGCAGCATCCAGGCAGGCGCGGATGGTCGGTAGCATTTATTTTCCTCCCGCAGCCAGCCGGATAGCACGAGCTTGCGCGTTGCCTTGCTTGGCAGGATGGCGCACCGCATGGCGGATCACCCATTTCAAGTCTTTATCCGCATTAGTCAGCCAGCGCTCACATACCTCAAATGCCAATGCTGGATGGTCTTTTGCGATATCGCCTAGATGATTGGCAACACTGCGGCGTACATACAGGCTGGGGTCATTTTTCAGCGCTTCCAGAATAGGCAGTGTCGGTCTGGGGTCTTTAATCAACTGGGGAATGCGCGCACCCCAAGGCAAGCGGGGACGACAGCCTTCAGAGCATAAGCGGCGCACATGCGGATCTGCGTCGTTTAGCCACAAGGTCAGTTGATTCAAGGTGCGCTCAAAATCATGCATCAGGAACGGACGGATCGAAAATTCGGCGGTAAAGCGGCGCGTCAATTCATATTGGGCACGCATGGCCGTGTCAAAAGGATCTTCGCCCGCGTTGTGTTGCGGATCACGCCCGTAGTCGGCAATGAAGCGTGTATGCGGCAAGTAAAAAAACACACTCAAGCCGAGACGTTCGGTGTGTACATTCGGCGGCGTTAGCGTGCTGAGCAGAATGTCCGTGGCTTCGGAAAACTTTGCGGGTAAGGTCGCTTTTAATGCCGCCGCAATATGCGCTGAGCGATCCATAATCCCCAGCGCTGCAATGTTGGTGAGCGCCAAGCTTTTGAATGAGTGTCCATCAAAAGCCGAATGCACTAATCCGATATTATGTGCCAAGCAGTCGACGGCTTCAGTATCCAGTAAAAACTTGATTGGGTTATCTTTCTGGATACTACGCGGCGCAACAGGGATGCGAAATGGGGTCATGTGCGGGGACGATTCAGTCACGGGCGCTCAACATATTGTGGCGCATCATCGTGAATCTCATGCCAGTCTGCTTTTGAGCCAACAAAGATATGGGCTGATACCTGAGTGGGGAGCGGCGTATCTAGGGTCCCGATTCGAAGTCGCAAGATATCGGGTGCACTCTCGCGGTAAGCCATGATGGGCGAGCCACAATGACTGCAAAATACACGACAAACCCCTGCTTCACTGCGGTAAGTTTTAAGTGCCGTCTCGCCCTGCGTGATTGTGAAGTTGGCCTTGGGCACAGGGGCAACTGCAATAAAGGCAGAGCCGGTGGCTTTGCGGCAACGCTGGCAGTGGCAATATACCAGTTCTCCCAGTGCGCCTCTGACTTCATAGTGCACCGTTTCACATAGGCAACTGCCTCGATGGTGGAGATGAGTTGCTGTCACCATATTTTTCGATTAGGCGTCTTCGCCCAAACTCGCCAACAAATCCGCCTGATATTCAGTCGCCAGCGCATTAATCAACTCATCCATATCGCCCTCGGTAATCGCGTCAATTTTATACAATGTCAGGTTGATACGGTGGTCGGTAATGCGGCCTTGCGGGTAGTTGTAAGTGCGAATACGTTCTGAGCGGTCACCCGAACCAATCAGGTTGCGGCGCTCGGAGGCGATTTTGCTTTGTTGTTCATCGACTTGCTTGGCTTTGATGCGTGCGGCCAACACCTGCATGGCTTGCGCCTTGTTGGCGTGCTGGCTACGGCCATCCTGACATTCCACTACGATACCGGTGGGGGCGTGGGTGATCCGCACCGCAGAGTCGGTTTTGTTGATGTGCTGACCACCTGCACCTGAGGCGCGGAAGGTGTCGATACGGATATCGGCGGGATTGATTTCAACATCACCCACCTCTTCGACTTCTGGCAGAATCGCGACTGTACAGGCTGAAGTGTGAATCCGGCCTTGTGTTTCGGTATCCGGCACGCGCTGTACGCGGTGGCCGCCGGACTCGAATTTGAGTTTTGAATATGCCCCGTAGCCGATAATTTTGGCAATAATTTCTTTGTAGCCGCCGACCTCGCCTTCGTTGGCAGAGACCACTTCTACCTTCCAGCCCTGGCGGTCGGCATAGCGCGAATACATGCGGAACAGGTCACCGGCGAATAGGCCGGATTCATCGCCACCGGTGCCGGCACGGATTTCGAGGAAAATATTTTTGTCGTCGTTGGGGTCTTTAGGCAGCAGCAGTTTTTGCAGGGTGAGCGCCACTTCTTCGAGGCGCTTTTTGCCAGTCTCGATTTCTTCCTGGGCAAACTCTTTCATCTCTGGGTCAGAAAGCATGGCATGCGCCTCTTTGATATCAGACTCGGTTTGCGCATACACGTGATACTGCTCGACAATCGGGGTAATCTCCGTATGCTCCTGCATGATTTTACGGTAGTTATCCATATTATCAGTCACGCCTTCGCTACTGAGCAGGCGGTTAAGTTCTTCAAGGCGCTCGCTTAAGTTGGCGAGCTTTTGCAACATGCTTGGTTTCATTGTGGGACCCTAAAATTCAAAGCGTCAGCGGAGGCCTAAGTCTTGAAAAAATTATTCTTTTAACTGAAAAAGTTGTTTGACCAGATGCTCCATGTGCGCATGGGCATCGCCTTCGGTGTTGTTGAGCGCGTGGCTGGGGCCATGCAAAAACTTGTTGGTCAGTGCATTGCTGAGATGTTCGAGTACTTTTTCGGGCGGCTCGCCTTTTTGCAGCAATTTGAGCGATTTTTCCACCTCAGCCTTGCGTAGGCTGTCTACCTGATCACGCAGGGCTTTGATGGTGGGCACCGCTTCGCGCTGCTTGAGCCACTGCATAAAATGTTCAACGCGCGCGTTGACGATCATTTCTGCATCTATCGCGGCTTCTTTGCGATTGCCCAGGCCTTCGGAAACCACTTGCGCCAAATCGTCTACGGTGTACAAAAATACGTCATCCAGTGCCGAAACTTCAGGTTCGATATCCCGCGGCACGGCCAGGTCTACCATAAACATCGGTCTGTGTTTACGGGCTTTAATGGCGCGCTCTACCATGCCAAGGCCGACAATCGGCAGCTGACTGGCGGTGCTGGTGATGACGATGTCGAATTCCTGAAAACGCTCTGGCAGGTCGTTGAGTAAAATGGCCTGCACATTGAGGCCCTGGCCGCGAATCTTGTCTGCCAGTTGTTCGCCGCGCTCCAGTGTACGGTTTGCCACAGTGATTTTTTTCGGTTTTTGCGCGGCAAAATGGTCAGCACAGAGCTCTATCATTTCACCTGCGCCAATAAACAGCACCCGTTGCCCACTCAAATCACCAAAAATACGTTGTGCCAGTTTTACCGCTGCGGCGGCCATCGAAATCGAGCTGCCACCGATATCGGTATTGGTGCGCACTTCTTTGGCCACTTCAAACGTGCGTTGAAACAGTTTGTGCAAGAGAGTGCCCAAGGTGCCTGCGTCCTGGGCAATTTTTACCGATTGCTTGAATTGGCCCAGAATCTGTGCCTCGCCCAACACCATACTATCCAGCCCGCTGGCCACGCGGAACGCATGTTTGACGGCTTCGTGGCTACTCAGTGTGTAGGTGTAAGGCAGTAACTTGTCTGCTTCGAGGCGGTGATAGGCCGCTAACCAATCAATCACGACTTCCGGCCGGATCGATTGCACGTAAATTTCGGTGCGGTTGCAGGTGGATAAGATCGCCACCTCTGCCACATTGTGTCGTGCCAGATCAGCCAGTGCTTGCGGCAAGGTTTCGTTGTTAAACGCAACGTTCTCGCGGATGGCAATGGGGGCGGTGGTGTGGTTGACACCAATGGTATACAGTTGCATGGCGCTATTTTACCTGCGGGACAGGGTCAAAAGTGAAACACGTGGGCGCTTGCAGGTGGTTCATGGCGAATTGGAGAGGCATCCATGTCAAAAGTGCCGACATTTTCTTATATTCGGCGGCGGCAAGCAAGAATCCTGTCAATTTGTCACAAAATGGCGTTAAAATATTGGTTTTGCTAACTTTTTATTAGATTCATTTACGGAACATCAAGCGCATGGACAAAACTTTCCGCATTGCCCCCAGTATTCTGTCTGCCAACTTTGCCAAGTTGGGCCAGGAAATCGAAAACGTGATCAAATCCGGCACCGATATCGTGCACTTTGACGTGATGGACAACCATTACGTGCCTAACCTGACCATTGGTCCATTGGTATGTGACGCGATTCGTGACCTGTCACACAATGTTGGCGCGCTCATCGACGTGCACCTGATGGTGAAACCTGTTGACCGTATCATCCCAGACTTTGCCAAAGCGGGTGCGGACATCATCACTTTCCACCCTGAAGCGTCTGACCATATTGACCGCAGTCTGGCCTTGATCCGTGATAGCGGCTGTAAGTCTGGCTTGGTATTTAACCCAGCGACACCATTGCATTACCTGGATTACGTGATGGATAAAGTGGACATGATTTTGCTGATGTCGGTGAACCCAGGCTTTGGTGGTCAAAAATTCATTCCTGCCACGCTGGACAAACTGAAACAAGCGCGTGCACGCATTGATGCCTACTACGAAAAAACCGGCCGTCAAATCTGGCTGGAAGTGGACGGTGGTGTGAACGCCAACAACATCGCAGACATCGCAAAAGCCGGTGCGGATACCTTTGTTGCAGGCAGCGCGATTTTTGGCTCACCTAAAGACACCGATCCTAACCGTTATGACACGGTTGTTGCGGCGATGCGTGCTTCTTTAGCCACTGTTTAATTTAAAAAAGCCTGTTGTGATGCGGTTTCAAGTGAAGTTGGTGATGTTCGACCTGGACGGCACCCTGCTGGATACCGCACCGCAAATTGCCGAAGCTGCCAACCGTATGTTGGTGGCTTTGGGCAAACCCATGTTGCCACAAGCACAAATCGCTACTTACATTGGCGAAGGTGTGCAAAACCTGATCAAGCGCTGCCTCACAGGGAGCGTGCAGGTGGAGCCGGAGGCCGATTTGTTTGCGCAGGCGCAGCCGCTGTATCATGATTTTTATACGGCCAACGCCACCCAAAGCCAGCCATTCGCAGGGGTTGTCCCTGCTTTGCAGCAGCTGAAGAAACAAGGCTACCGCCTGGCTTGTGTGACCAATAAACCCGAAAAATTCACCTTACCTTTGCTGCAACAAGCAGGGTTGGCTGATTTTTTTGAGGTCATTATTTCTGGCGACAGCTTGCCCAAAAAGAAACCTGACCCCTTGCCTTTGTTGCATATTTGCCAAAAGCTAGGTGTGCTGCCTGCTGAAGCGGTGCTGGTAGGGGACTCGGAGACGGATATTCAGGCCGCGCATGCTGCCGGATGCTTTGTCGTCACCGTGCCTTATGGGTATAATCAAGGCCGCGAAATTGATGTCGCGACGGTGGATGCTACCGTGCAGCAACTCACCGAGGTGGTGAACTTGCTGGAGTTACCTGCTCTCTTAAAGCAGGGATCATAAAAAACAGACCTTAATTACCATGATGTTTTGTGCTCATCATTCTTCCAGTTGGCCAGTATTAAGCTGGCGTCGTTCGTGGCGGGGCTAGTCCTGCCCCACGCGCAGGTGCGCGCCATTTGCACCGACCTGCTGTGATTGTTTGCACGGCACTCTACGAATCAACCTGGAAAAAAGCATCATGTTAAGCACATTAAGCAAGACCGAATTCGACGCGCTGGCGGCGCAAGGTTACAACCGTATCCCGCTGGTGCTAGAAACTTTTGCCGATCTGGATACGCCCTTATCACTGTATCTCAAACTGGCCAATCAACCTTATTCCTACCTGCTAGAAAGCGTACAAGGCGGCGAGCGCTTTGGCCGTTATTCGATTATAGGCCTTCCTGCCACCACCCGCATCGTCGTGCGTGACCAGCAGTTGCAGGTGATTCAGGATCATCAAGTCATTGAATCGCATAGCGATCAAAATCCGCTGGATTTTATCAAGGCTTACCAGGCGCGCTTTAAAACGCCGCCTTATGATGGTTTGCCGCGCTTTACCGGTGGCCTGGCGGGTTATTTTGGCTACGAGACCATTCAATACATTGAAAAACGCCTGGGTAAGCAGAAAAAACCAGATGTGATTGGTACGCCAGATATATTGTTGATGGTTTCAGAAGAAATTGCCGTGGTGGATAACCTCTCCGGTAAACTCTATTTCATCGTGTATGCTGACCCGGCTAAAGCCAATGCCTATGAAACTGCATGCGCACGCATGCACACCTTGGTCGGGAAGTTACGGTGTAGTGTAGAGATTCCTGCTGCATTGCCGAGCGCTAAAACAGCGGCTATTTCTGAGTTTGGTGAAGACAACTTCAAAGCGGCAGTTAAAAAAGCACAGCAATATATTTTAGAAGGCGACATCATGCAGGTGGTATTGAGCCAGCGGATGTCGCAAGACTTTGATGCATCGCCATTAAGCTTGTACCGCGCTTTGCGTAGCCTCAACCCTTCCCCATATATGTTCTATTACGATATGGATGACCATCATGTGGTTGGCGCTTCACCAGAAATCCTGGTGCGTCTGGAAGAGACCACCGTGACATCACGGCCGATTGCCGGGACACGCCCACGCGGTAAAAACCGTGACCATGACCTGGCGCTGGAGGCCGAATTACTGGCTGACCCGAAAGAGCGTGCCGAGCATGTGCAATTGATGGACCTTGGCCGCAACGATGTGGGCCGCGTCGCGCTCACGGGCACTGTGAAAGTCACTGACAATATGACGATAGAGCGCTACTCGCACGTCATGCACATTGTCAGTAACGTCGAAGGCCAGCTCAAGCCCGGCCTGGATGCTATTGATGTGCTCAAGGCCACCTTCCCTGCCGGAACCGTATCCGGTGCGCCTAAAGTGCGCGCCATGGAAATCATTGAAGAACTGGAGCCTTCCAAACGTGGCATTTATGCTGGCGCCGTCGGCTATTTAGGCTTTAATGGCGATATGGATGTGGCAATTGCGATTCGTACGGCCGTGATCAAAAACAAAAAACTCTACGTACAAGCGGGCGCTGGCATTGTGGCCGACTCGGTGCCGCAAAGCGAATGGGAAGAAACCCAAAACAAGGCCAAAGCCGTGATCCGCGCCGCTGAGCTGGTGCAGGCAGGACTGGATAGCCAGGCCGTCAATGTCCAAACCCATGCAGGAAAAGGAGCCTGATATGTTGTTGATGATTGATAACTACGACTCTTTTACCTACAACCTCGTGCAGTATTTCGGCGAGCTGGGGCAAGATGTTCATGTGCACCGCAATGACGAAATCACGCTTGAACAGATCAAAGCGATGGCGCCGGAAAAAATCGTGATTTCTCCCGGACCGTGCACACCAAACGAAGCCGGGATTTCCGTGCCTCTGATTCACGAGTTTGCTGGCAAAATTCCTTTGCTGGGCGTGTGCCTGGGTCACCAGAGCATAGGCCAGGCGTTTGGCGGGAACATCATTAAAGCCAAAACGCTGATGCATGGTAAAACCTCATTGATTCACCATACCAATACCGGCGTCTTCAGAAACCTGCCTAACCCTTATACCGCGACGCGTTATCACTCTCTGGTCATCGAGCGTGAAACGATCCCCGATTGCCTGGAGATCACCGCCTGGACTGAGGATGGCGAGATCATGGGCGTCAAGCATAAAACACTGGCCGTGGAAGGCGTACAGTTTCACCCCGAGTCTATCTTGACTGAATATGGGCATGAGCTGCTGGATAACTTCCTGAAAGGCTATTGATGGCCATCACACCTAAAATCGCCTTACAGCGCCTGATTGACCATACAGATTTCACGCATGAAGAAATGCTGGAAATCATGCAGCAGATCATGAGCGGTGAGTTTACCCAAATCCAGATTGCCGGCTTTTTGTCGGCCCTGCGCGTCAAGGGTGAAACCGTCACCGAAATTGCCGCTGCTGCACAGGTGATGCGCGACCTGTCCAGCAAGGTAGAAATTACCGATTCTACGCATTTAATTGACACCTGCGGCACCGGCGGCGCGCCCAACAAAGCCTTTAATGTGTCTACCGCATCCGCGTTTGTGGCGGCCGGGGCCGGCGCCAAAATCGCCAAGCATGGTGGCCGGGCCGCTTCGTCCAAGAGCGGTTCTGCCGATGTGCTGGAAGCCCTGGGCGTCAACATTGGCTTAACAGCTGAGCAAGTGGCGCGCTGCGTGAACGAGGCCGGAATCGGCTTTATGTTTGCGCCTAACCACCACGCGGCCATGAAATACGCCGCACCGGTGCGCCGTGAGCTTGGCGTGCGTACCATGTTCAACCTGTTAGGCCCCATGACCAATCCGGCCGGCGCCAAGCGTCAGGTGATGGGGGTTTTTCACCGTGACCTGGTGCCTTTGCTGGCGCAAACCTTGCAAAAGCTCGGCAGCGAGCATGTCATGGTGGTGCACAGTGCGGATGAAATGGATGAAATTTCTTTTTCAGCAGACACTTATGTGGCCGAGCTCAAGCATGGCCAGGTGAGTCAATACACTTTAAATCCTACCCAGTTTGGCATGCCCGTGCATGATGTAAACAGTATCCATGTGGAAAGTGCGCAGCATTCGAGTGAAATTATCTTAGGCCTGCTCTCAGGCGAAACAGGTCCTGCCCGCGATATCGTCTTGCTCAATGCCGGGGCGGCGATTTATGTGTCTGGCCTGGCAAGCGACTTGCCATCAGGCATTGCGCAAGCCGCGCAATCGATTGATTCAGGCGCAGCGTTGCGTAAACTGCAACAATTGAAGGCCTTGAGTCAGGCAGCATGAAACAAGGGGCGCTGACTGCAATATTCTGCTTGCTGGCCGCCTGCCAGCAAGCAGAGCAATCCAGTCCGCTGAATCAGCCACAGTCTGCGCTAGAGGTAAAATCGCAGGTGCAGTCTGTACACCTGCAACCGCTCTCGGCAGGACTCGTCACTGAAGAGAATGCGGCGCTTAAGCAGGCATTTGCCCAAAAGCAAAGTCATGTCTGGCTCGAAGGCAGCGGCACGGTGAAGAAGCTGTTGCCCGATGACACTCAAGGTGCCAGGCACCAGCGGTTTCTGGTGAGCGTGTCGCCAGGACAAACATTATTATTTGCGCATAATATTGACCTCGCGCCCAGGGTAGAAAGCCTGAACATAGGGGATCAGATCAGTTTTAAAGGCGAATATATTTATAACCCCAAAGGCGGCATTATGCACTGGACGCATCATGACCCGCAGGGCCACCAGCATGGCTGGATCAAACATCAAAATCACACTTACGAATAAGGCATGCGAGCAGATTATGTCCGATATTTTAAATAAAATTTTAGCGACCAAACGTGAAGAAATCAGCAAAGCGCAAGCCAGCAAGTCATTGGATGCGATACGTGAGGAAGCGCTAAGTCAGCCGGATTGCCGTGACTTTATCGGCAATATTGTTAAAAAGGTGGATGCAGATAAACCTGCCGTGATTGCTGAAATTAAAAAAGCCAGCCCGTCCAAAGGCATCATCCGTGCTGACTTTAATCCGGCCGCCATTGCTAAAAGCTATGAAAAAGGCGGCGCGGCCTGTTTATCGGTACTGACTGACGAGCAATATTTTCAGGGATCTGCTGCCTACCTTCAGCAAGCGCGCGCGGCCTGCAAATTGCCCGTGTTGCGCAAGGATTTCATGATAGATCCTTATCAGATTTACGAAGCCCGAGCCATGGGCGCTGACTGCGTGTTGCTGATCGTGGCTGCTCTCGAACTGTCACAAATGCAGGAACTGGAGCTGACGGCCCACAATCTGGGCATGGCGGTACTCGTCGAAGTCCATGACGCGGATGAGCTTGAACTCGCGCTGCAACTGGAAACGCCGCTACTGGGAATCAACAACCGCAATTTGCGCACGTTCGATGTCACCTTGCAAACCACGCTCGACCTGCTCGAGAACATGCCGGAAGACCGTTTCGTCGTCACAGAGTCTGGCATTTTCACACCAGAGGATGTGGCTTTGATGCGCAGCCATCATGTGAATGGCTTTTTGGTCGGCGAAGCATTTATGCGGCAAGAGGATCCAGGTGCAGAACTCGCCAGGGTCTTTGGTTAGGAGAAGTTTTAAATAGCGTGAGTGCAAAGGTATGCCCTGCATGAGCGTATCCAAATCAGGCGCAATGATTGAAAGCGCAAGCAATTTGACCAGATGCTGTGGTCAAAAAAGGAATCGATATGAGTAATCAATTTTTAGCCATCCGTCCACGCCGTATGCGCAAAGACGAATTTTCACGTCGCTTGATGCGTGAAAACGTTCTCACCACCAATGACTTGATTTACCCGGTGTTTGTGCTTGAGGGTGAAGGCGCGATTGAAGAAGTCAAATCGATGCCTGGCGTACAGCGTCAAAGCCTGGATGTGCTGCTCAAGACCGCTGAAGAGTGCGTAAAACTAGGTATTCCAGCGCTGGCTTTATTTCCGGTGGTGCCACAACAATACAAAAGCCTGGATGCCAAAGAGGCCTATAACCCTGAAGGCTTGGTGCCACGGACTGTGCGTGCACTGAAAAAGGCTTTCCCGGACTTGGGCGTGATCACTGACGTGGCTTTAGACCCGTACACCACTCACGGCCAGGATGGCCTGATCGACGATACCGGCTATGTCCTGAATGACGAAACTGTTGAAGTGCTGGTGAAGCAGGCGTTATGTCACGCAGAAGCGGGCGCCGATGTAGTTGCGCCCTCTGACATGATGGATGGCCGGATTGGCGCCATTCGTGATGCGCTTGAAGAGCAAGGCTACATCTACACGCGAATTCTTGCTTACTCTGCCAAATACGCCTCAGCGTTTTACGGACCTTTCCGCGATGCGGTGGGTTCAGCGGCCAATCTGGGCAAAAGCAACAAATACAACTACCAGATGGACCCAGCCAATTCTGATGAAGCATTAAAAGAAGTCGCACTGGATTTGGAAGAGGGCGCGGATATGGTCATGGTTAAACCAGGCATGCCCTATCTGGATATTGTGCGCCGTGTCAAAGACGAGTTTGGCGTACCGACTTATGCATATCATGTTAGCGGTGAATACGCCATGCTCAAAGCCGCTGCACAAAATGGCTGGCTGGATGAAAAAGCCTGTGTGCTGGAAGCGATGCTTGGTTTTAAACGCGCCGGAGCGGACGGCGTACTGACTTATTATGCGATGGATATCGCAAGATGGTTAAAAGCATAACGATGAGTGCGATTTTTGCTCAAATTCTGGATTACTAAGAAAAAAGAGCGAGAAGCTGAGTGGCGTAAAGAAAAACTAGCTTATTACAAAGCATTTGTGGATAGTTTGATTGGGGTGGTTAATGGCGAGCATACACATTAAAACCAGAAAAAGTTTTCGAAGGCGGTGAATAATTTAATGTTATTTGCTCCTCAATTGGTGCTTAATGAACTCTATAAATTTGTTGAAGCCATTACATTAAGTAAGGACTTACCGTTAGATGAACATGATAAATTGCTAAGTGATTTGCTTTATCAAGTCCGAAAAAATGTGGGAATTTACCCGCCAGATGATGTGGAAACATTTATCGTACATTTGCGATCTTCCGGCAACCATCAGCAGTAGGTTTCGCTTACCGGCGAAATAAACCTTACATAATTGATGCAAGTATTCTTCTCGATGAAGTGCGCTTTACTAATCGCCGTTGCCGCAAACGAATAAAAAACTATAGAGATTGCTTATTTAGGCGCAAACGTAAACGCATCACTATAAAACTCTTCCTCTGGTAACCCTTGCTTTACAAAAGTTTCTTTCGCAATATCCACCATGCCAGGTGCGCCGCAAGCGTAGACTTCGAATCCACTTAAGTCTGCGTGATCTTCCAATACGGCTTGATGCACCAGGCCACGGCGGCCTTGCCAGCCATCGTCGTCGTGACCGTCAGAAATGACGGGGATATACTGAATGTTAGGCATAAACTGTGTCCAGCGCTGGCAGAGGTCATCCATATATAAGTCGCCGGTTCGTCTCGCGCCGCGGTAGAGGTAAACGGGGCGCTGGATCTGATTGAAAATCATGTGTTCTATCATGCCTTTGACCGGTGCAAACCCCGTACCACCGGCCACCATGATGATGGGTTTTTGGTTTTGCTCTCGCAGGAAAAAACTGCCGAGAGGCGCTTCCATACGCAATATGGTTTTAAGCGGCATGTCATTGAACACTTGCTCGGTAAAATACCCGCCAGCAATTTTACGGATATGCAATTCAATAAACCCTTTTTCATGTGGCGCATTGGCGATGGAGAAAGCCCGGCGGCGGCAATCCTTGAGTAAAAATTCGATGTATTGTCCAGCCATAAAGGTCAGTTGTTCAGTGGCAGGCAATTGCAGGTGCAAGACCATTACATCGTCGCCGAACTGCTGTTTGTGTTGAATGCGTACCGGCAAAATGCGCGGTTTGATGCCTTGCACCATATCGATCTGACGACATTCAATGACCAGGTCTTCTAGGGGTCTGGCACAGCAAAACAAAGCCATGCCAGCTGCAAGCTCGGCATCGGTCAAGGCGTTGCCTTGGTAATCATCATGCATGACTTTGCCGGTCAGTACCTTGCCTTTGCAGGCGCCGCAAGCGCCATTACGGCAGCCATAGGGTAAGTTGATACCCGCTTCTATGGCGGCTTCGAGCACGGTTTGGCTGGGGCGGACATCAAAGGTATGGCCACTGTTTTCAATCAGGACACGGTTCATAATACGATATTTTCCAAGCGTTAATCTTTGCGGGGGAGATGCACGACATTATCTACCGGTTTGCTGTCAGGGACTTCGGTAAATTCCCCCTCAATCACCTCGTCATTCGCGCTATGACGGTAGCGTGCATGGGGTTGTTGATGCTGCCCGCTGACGGTTGGGTTGTTGGTTGGAATCAGTAACAGAATCACGGCAATGACATCGCTAATGACGCCAGGAATCAGGAGTAATACTCCTGCCAGCAAGTTTCTGGCGGTGGAAAAGATGGCGGCTACCGGGTTGCCACCGGCCGTCATTTGCTGAAACAAGCGTGACGCGATCAGGTCTTTTTCACCACGAATCAGCTTGAGGCCAAGGTAGCCGATCATGATCAGGTAGACCAAGACCCACCAGCCATAGCGCTGACTGAGTTCGATCAGGACCGCTATCTCCAGAAACGGAAAAGCCAGTAGAATAGCAAGGATGAGAAAACGCATGTCAGAATCCTGTCTGTGAGTCAGCGCGCGATGACGCCAAAAGAGGAAATTATAATCGTGTTTACGCATGTGCCGAACAAGGCATGTGCCGAGCATATCGCGCAGACCTTAATTACAGACAAGTTGGCGGCATGCGTCAATATTTCAAGTCCGGTCACCTCTATTTATCGCTGGCAAGGGCAGATTGAGCAAGCGGAAGAAATTGCCCTGAGCATTAAAACCACGCGGCAGGGGTATGCCGCCTGTGCGGCCAGGCTTAGAATGCTGCATCCTTATGAACTTCCAGAGATTGTAGGCATCCATGTGAGCGAGGGTTTGCCGGAATATTTGGCATGGGTGGCGGCCGAGACAGGGATGCAGGAGTGAAACGTTGATCAAAAGTGGGTTTAAAGCAGCATGGGTGCTGGTCATGTTATGCGTGATGGTGTTGCCTGTGCACGCGGCGTCACAATTCTCAAAACTATTCACTGAAGATAGCAGCGAAGATTTTTTGCCTGTCGATCAGGCATTCAAGGTCGATGCGGCATTGACGGATGCCACGCATGCCCAGATCCGGTTTACTGTAGCACCAGGCCACTATTTATATAGAGACCGCATACAACTCTTACCGGCCAGCGGCACGACACAGCTCAGCTTGCCAGCCGGTGAAACCAAGCATGATCCCAATTTTGGCGAACAGCAGGTGTTTCACCACGACACCGTGGCCGAGGTCACGTTTGCAGGGGCCACCCCTCAGGTGTTGCAGGTACGCTATCAAGGCTGTAGTGAAAAAGGCCTGTGTTATCCGCCACAAACCAAATCACTTGCATTGGACGCGGTTGCCTCGGCGGATAATATTCGCAGTGCACAGCCCGTCAACGCGGAGAGTGAGGACGAGTTTTCTGGCAAGCTTTTGGCCTCTGGCCACTGGTGGCAGATTGTGGCTGGCTTTTTTGGTGCAGGCCTGTTGCTGGCATTCACCCCTTGCGTGTTCCCGATGATTCCTATTTTGTCTGGGATTATTGTGGGCAAAAATGCCCATGTGTCGCGTGGCAAGGCGTTTACCTTGTCATTGGCATACACGCTGGGCATGTGCCTCACTTATACCCTGGCTGGCGTCGCCGCCGGGCTCTCTGGGCAGCTCTTGAGCAGCGCGCTGCAAACGCCTGCCGCCCTGATCATCGGTGCCCTGATTTTTGTGGTGCTCTCATTCTCCATGTTCGGCTTTTACGAGCTCAAACTGCCGTCAGCGGTTGAAAATTACTTTTTTAACTGGAGCAGTCGTTTCAAGGGTGGCCATCTGGCCAGCGATTTCTTGATGGGGGCCATATCTGCCTTGATCATCAGCCCTTGTGTCGCCGCGCCGCTGGCGGGTGCGCTGCTTTATATCAGCCAGACGCATGATGTGGTGCTGGGCGCGGTGGCATTATTTTCATTGTCGCTGGGCATGGGTGTACCGTTATTGCTGATTGGCGCATCAGCGGGTACGGTCTTGCCCAAGGCGGGCGAATGGATGAATGTCGTTCGTCGCTTGTTTGGGGTGTTGATGTTGGCTGTCTCGGTCTGGATCGTCAGCCCGTTGCTGCCTGTGTCAGCGCAACTGGTTTTATGGGCGGCCTTGTGTATTGTCCCGGCCATTTATCTGCGCGCAATAGACCCTTTGCCTGCGGATGCGGGGAGCACCGCGCGTCTTTGCAAGGGATTTGCGGTCATGTTGCTGCTTTATGGCGCCGCGCTGCTGGTGGGTGCCTGGTCGGGCGCACGCTCACCGCTACAACCTTTGCAAGGGGTCATGTCTGCTTCGGCGAAGGATGTGCAAGCACTGCCATTCAAACGCGTGCAAAGTGTACAAGCGCTCGAAAATGCGCTTGCGGCCGCGCAGGGCAAACCCGTGATGCTGGATTTTTACGCAGACTGGTGTGTCTCGTGCAAAGAATATGAGCAGTTTGTCTTTAGCCAGCCAGAAGTGCGGGCTGCGCTCAAAGATGTGGTGCTGTTGCAGGCAGATGTGACCGAAAACCGGGCGGAAGATGCCGCATTGCTCAAGCGCTTTGAATTGTTCGGGCCGCCAGGGATCGTGTTTTTTGATGCGCAGGGACGGCCGTTGCAACCTGTGATCAAAGGCTATCAGGACGTCACACAATTTCTTGACCGCTTACGCAAATTGCCTTTAAGCGCCATGGAGAAGTCTGCACATGCATAATATTGCGCGTTTGGTCATGACGATATTACTGATCGTTGTTCTCGGTAGCGGATTCCGTTGGCTTTACCTTCACCGTGATCAATGGATGATGTCTGCCCCTACTCAAACGGCGATGATGGTGCCTGACGCGGTATGGAGCGTCGGTTTGCAGGATGCTGGTGGCAGGACGTATGCGCTTTCAAGCTTTAAAGGCAAGCCTGTCATCATGAATTTTTGGGCGACATGGTGTGAGCCTTGCCGTGAAGAAATGCCCGAAATCTCAGCGCTGGCGGCCGAACACCCCGAAATTGCAGTGTTAGGCCTGGCCATTGACGAGGCAGCCGCTGTGCATGAGTTCGCGGAGAGTACGCCCGTCAGTTATCCTTTGTTAATTGCCGAGAACGAAGGCATGCCTTTGGCCGAGCAACTGGGCAACACCAAAGGCGTATTACCTTACACCGTGGTGATTTCTGCCAACGGCCAAGTGACACACACCTTCTTCGGCAGAGTCAATCGCCAAATGCTGCAAAAAGCACTCAACTTGCCTTAAATGCCTGCCCAGTTCTGTGCGCAAACAGGCCGCTTATGGCTTAGGTTTGTCGCCTGATCTGTACCAGTTGCTGCCGTTTTGGCGACTTTCCATTTGTTCCAAATTGCGAATTTTACTGGACAAAATGCAATAACTTCGGCAAACTTCGACGCCATGAAGGTTGTATTTTTCTCTTTGAGAGGCATCTGAAATGGGCGCCAAATCCATCCTGGTGATACATGGACCCAACTTGAATATGCTGGGGACACGTGAGCCACAGCACTACGGTAGCCAAACGCTTGCAGATATCAACCAGCATCTGCTGGAATTGGCGCGAGCCGATCAGGTACGTCTTGAATCCTTTCAGAGCAACTCTGAGGCGGAGATCATAGAGAAAATTCATGCATTGTCTGTGAACCGGGTGGATTACGTCATTATCAATCCTGCCGCCTTCACACATACTTCTATTGCCATCAGGGATGCCCTTTCGGCAGTGAACATTCCATTCATTGAAGTGCATCTCTCCAATGTGCATGCCCGTGAGTCATTCCGGCATCATTCTTATTTCAGCGATCTGGCGACCGCCGTCATCTGCGGTTTGGGCGCAGAGGGATACTACGCCGCCTATCGCTACATCCAACAACGCTAATAACATTTAAAACATTTACATTCGAGGCTTATATGGATTTACGCAAACTCAAAAAACTGATTGATCTGGTCGAGGAATCGGGGATTTCCGAGCTGGAACTGACTGAGGGTGAAGAGAAGGTACGTATCAGTCGCGCCATGGCACCGGGTGCTGCACCAGTGACTCAATATGTCGCTGCGCCTGTTTCCGCGCCTGCATCGGCACCCGCAGCCGCCGCTGCTCCCGCCGTTGCAGCGGCAGAAGTGCTAGAAGGCACGGTAGTTAAATCACCGATGGTCGGTACGTTCTATCGCGCGTCTTCTCCAGATGCAAAAGCGTTCGTCGATGTTGGTAGCACTGTCAATACAGGGGACACCCTGTGCATTATTGAAGCCATGAAGCTGCTCAACGAAATTGAGAGTGAATATGCGGGCACGATTAAAAAGATTTTCGTTGAAAACGGGCAGCCTGTGGAATACGGCGAGCCTCTGTTCCTGATTGGTTAATCGTGATGGTTGAAAAAGTACTGATTGCCCGTGGCGGCGACCAGCAGCCCTCTGCGGGTTTCGCAGCAACGAAGTTTAATTGTCTAGCGGCTATTGAGACGCGGAGTAAATAATGTTCGAGAAAATCCTGATTGCCAACCGCGGCGAAATTGCCTTGCGCGTGCAACGTGCTTGTCGTGAGTTGGGGATTAAAACGGTAGCTGTGCACTCTGAGGCTGACCGTGATGCCAAATATGTCAAGCTGGCCGATGAGTCTGTCTGTATCGGTCCAGCACCTTCTGCAAAAAGCTACCTGAATATTCCTGCCGTGATCAGTGCGGCTGAAGTGACGGATGCGCAAGCGATTCACCCTGGGTATGGCTTTTTATCCGAGAATGCCGACTTTGCCGAGCGGGTTGAACAAAGCGGTTTTGTCTTTATCGGCCCCCGCGCAGAGACCATTCGCCTGATGGGTGACAAGGTGTCTGCCAAGGACTCCATGAAAGCGGCGGGTGTGCCATGTGTGCCTGGCTCAGATGGTGCGCTGAATGATGATCCGGCTGAAATCATTAAAACGGCCAAACGCGTAGGCTACCCGGTGATTATTAAAGCAGCGGGTGGTGGCGGTGGTCGTGGCATGCGCGTGGTGCATACCGAAGCCGCCTTGCTCAATGCGGTCAATATGACCAAAGCCGAGGCACAGGCTGCCTTTGGCAACCCGATGGTTTACATGGAAAAATTCCTTGAAAACCCGCGCCATATCGAGATCCAGATTCTGGCTGACCAGCATGGCAACGCCGTGTTCTTGGGTGACCGCGATTGCTCCATGCAGCGCCGCCATCAAAAGATTATTGAAGAAGCACCCTCACCCTTGTTGCCAGAAAGGCTGCGCGACAAAATTGGTGAGCGTTGTGCCGAGGCCTGCCGCAAGATTGGTTACCGTGGCGCCGGCACCTTCGAGTTCCTGTATGAAAATGGCGAGTTCTACTTTATTGAGATGAACACCCGCTTGCAGGTGGAGCATACCGTCACTGAAATGATCACGGGTATCGACCTGGTTCAGCAGCAGATCTTCATCGCTGCCGGTGAGAAGCTGCCGTTCCGTCAGCGCGATATCGTGCTCAATGGCCATGCCATCGAATGCCGGATTAACGCCGAGGATCCTTATACCTTTGTGCCTTCACCAGGCTTTATCAATCGCTTTCATATGCCTGGCGGCCCTGGCGTACGCATGGATACGCATGTGTATGGCGGCTATACCGTGCCACCGCATTATGACTCGATGATAGGCAAGCTGATTACACACGGTGCGACACGTGAACAGGCGATTGCCAGAATGCGCGTGGCCTTGTCCGAGATGTATGTCGAAGGCATTAAAACCAATACTGCGCTGCATTCTGATCTGATGGCCGACTTGGCTTTCCAGCAGGGCGGCACCAGCATTCACTATCTGGAGCAGAAGCTGGGTATCAGCTCGAAATAATTTTGCATTGGCTGTTACTTAAAATTCAATCAACCGAGCCGCAGGCCGAGGCACTCAGCGATGTGCTGATGGAGCAGGGTGCGTTGTCCGTCAGCATTGAAGATGCGCACGCTGACACCTTGGCCGAGCAGGCAATTTTTGGCGAGCCGGGGGATCCCCCGCCCGGCATATGGCAGCAAAACATTGTCACGGCCATGCTGGATGCAGAAGCCGATGTCCAAGGTTTACTGGCCCGTGTGCAAGCCGAGCTGCAACTGGACGGTCTTAAATATCAGTTAGAGCAGATCGAGGAGCAGGATTGGGTGCGGGCCACGCAAGCCCAGTTTGACCCTATCCGTGTGACCGATAGATTGTGGATCGTGCCTTCCTGGCATGAGGCCCCGAATGCGGAGGCGATCAATATCGTGCTGGATCCGGGCCTGGCATTTGGCACCGGCAGTCATCCGACCACGCATTTGTGTTTGAGCTGGTTGGCGCAATTACCTGAAACACTGTTGCGCAGTGCCAATGTCCTTGATTACGGATGTGGCTCAGGCATTTTGGCCATTGCCGCCAAAAAACTGGGCGCCAACACCGCCACAGGCGTTGATATTGACCCGCAGGCAGTGATTGCCAGTCGTGATAACGCGCTCAATAACCAGGTCGAGGCCATTTTTTATGACTCTGCCGAATACCTGCATGAGCCGTTTGATCTGGTCGTGGCTAATATTCTCTCCAGCGCCTTGATGGTGCTGGCCCCAGTCATTGCCAAATCTTGCAAAACTGGCGGTAAAGTTGCATTATCCGGCATATTGGAGAGCCAGCAGCAGATGTTGCTGGCGCATTATGCCGAGTGGTTTGAAATGGATGCCCCCATCCAGCAAGATGGATGGGTCTTGCTGACGGGAACCAGAAAATGTCCTTGATTACGGCCTGCCCGGCCTGCCAAACACAATTTGAAGTCACTGACGAGCAATTGCAGGCCTATGCTGGCAAGGTGCGCTGCGGTGAATGTGATCATGTGTTTGATGCGCGCTCGCATTTGCTGTCGTCATCTGCTGCCACTGCTGCAAGCGAGGCGGTATATCCCCAGCCTGCCAGCGATGCCGCGATTTACTTTCAGGTCAGTGCCGAGGCCGCACAGGCGCATCCGGTGCCTGACGAGCCGTTTGAAGCAGTCATGCCGGAGCTGTCTATTCGGCCTGACGAGGCGATTGAGCCTGAAATCCCAGCTTTTCTGCGTGACGTTTCACTCGAGGATGAGCGCCCGCAATCCCGGGTGACGCCCGCCACCCCTTGGGCATATAGCCTGCTTTCTGTCCTGCTGCTGGTGACTTTTTTTCTGCAAACACTGTATTTCTCTCGCACCACGCTTGCCGCCAGTTACCCGCACACCAAACCATGGCTGCAAACGCTATGCAAGCCACTGCATTGTGAAGTGGGTTTGCCTAGGGATATTGCGCAATTGACGATAGATGATGCGGATATTCAAGAGCACAAGACACGCGCCGGCGTGCTGGTGTTTTCCAGTGTGCTCATGAATCACGGTGAGGTGAGACAGGCCTATCCGATGATAGAGCTGACTTTGACCAATACGGCAGATGAACCGGTATTGCGCAAAACGCTCAAGCCGGAAGACTATCTGCCTAAGACTGTCGATGCCAGCAATGGCTTGGCGGCCTTGCAAGAGCAGTCTGCCAAAGTGTTGTTAGGCGTAGACGAAAAACTGGTAACGGGTTTTCGCGTCGCCATCGCCTACTAGTTTTTGTTCATCTAAACCGGGTCAATCTGTTGTTGCGCAGCGCCCACGTCAGCCATCACTTTTCCTAATATTTCAATCGCTTCTTTGCGCACAAAACTTTTGCGCCAGGCCAGCGCAATACGTCGACTAGGGGCAGGGCGGGTAAACGGGATCACGCGAATCAGCGCGTTCTGATAGCGCGCCGCAGTTGCCATGGCTGGCAGCACCGTGATACCCAAGTTCGAAGCCACCATATTTCTGATTGTTTCCAGCGAATTGCGCTGTAACACTTCGCCTTTACGGCTGAGCTCGGGGCAAGCCTGGGTTACCTGATTGCTGAAGCAATGCCCGGTGTTGAGCAATAACACTTTCTCCTGGCTCAATTCATCCGCCTCGACCGATGTGCGCTTGGCCCAGGCGTGACTCACGGGTACGACGACATTAAAGTCCTCGTCATACAGTGGCAAGGTTTCAATGCCCGGCACATCAAACGGTAGGGCGACTACCGCCGCATCGATGAGCCCGTTTTTCAGCTGCTGCTCCAGGGTCGCCGTGATGTTTTCCTCAACCTCCAGCGGCATCTGCGGCGCCACCTGGATGAGTGGCGGAATGATTTCGGGTAACAGATAAGGCCCGACAGAGTGAATCATGCCCAGCTTGAACAGGCCGTTCAGCGGATCGTTACCGTGTTTCGCCATCTCTTTGATCTTGGCTGCTTGCTCCAGCACGATATTGGCTTGTGCAATAATCTGCTCACCAATTCCGGTGGGGGTCACCTCGTTGCGGTTACGTTCAAACAGGGAGACACCCAGCTCTTCTTCCAGTTTTTTGATGCCCAGACTGAGCGCCGGCTGGGTCACAAAACATTTTTCTGCTGCGCGCCTGAAGTTTCTCTCTTGCGCCACCGCCAATACAAACTTTAATTCAATCAAGGTCATTTGCTCGTCTCGCTGTTTTCACCATCACTAGTCTATATTCATTAGTTTTATTAATCAATAATATCAAAACATACAATTATACAAATTAAATGGTGCGCTCTAGAATGCGATGCATGGATGACAACATAAGGAGACAAGATGTGGACCTGGCTTAATCAGGAATCAGCCGTGTGGCAGGAAACTTTAGCCGCTTACGCTGCCAGTTTTTAACTCTGTAGTTTATTTTATATCAAATTATTATCGTAACAATCAAGGCGTAGTATATTTGAGTCTTGATGAATTTTTTGCCGCACTCATCAATTAACAACAAGGAGCTAACACATGCAGAATCAAAACACGGGCGCCAAGTGCCCATTCGCGCATGGCGCAATCACGACAACCGCACAAACCAATACGAATTGGTGGCCGAACGCCCTCAATCTGGATATCTTGCATCAACATGACCGTAAAACCAATCCGCTTGGTGAGTCATTTGACTATAGACAGGAAGTATCCACGCTGGATGTAGATGCGCTTAAAAAGGACATGCATGCCTTGATGACGGACAGCCAGGCATGGTGGCCTGCAGATTGGGGTCATTATGGTGGCTTGATGATTCGCATGGCCTGGCACGCCGCCGGGACTTATCGCGTAGCAGATGGCCGTGGTGGCGCAGGTACAGGTAACCAGCGCTTTGCACCACTCAACAGCTGGCCTGATAACGTCAACCTAGATAAAGCGCGCCGCCTGCTGTGGCCGATCAAGAAAAAATATGGCAACAAGATCTCCTGGGCGGACCTGATTGTACTTGCGGGCACGATTGCTTATGAGTCCATGGGCCTCAAGACTTTCGGATTTGCTTTTGGCCGTGAGGATATCTGGCACCCGGAAAAAGATATCTATTGGGGCAATGAAAAAGAGTGGCTGGCAAAAACCGGTAGCGAAGGTAGCCGCTATTCTGGTCAGCGTGACCTCGAAAACCCGCTGGCTGCCGTGATGATGGGCCTGATTTATGTGAACCCGGAAGGCGTGGATGGCAACCCTGATCCGCTGAAAACCGCGCAGGATATCCGCGTTACCTTTGCCCGCATGGCGATGAATGACGAGGAAACGGTTGCGCTGACGGCAGGCGGCCACACAGTGGGCAAAGCACACGGTAACGGCCAGGCCAGCAACCTTGGTGTCGACCCGGAAGCCGCCGACGTACATGAGCAAGGGATGGGTTGGAACAACCACACCAGACGCGGGGTGGGCCGGGATACGGTGACCAGCGGCATTGAAGGTGCCTGGACCACACACCCGACCCAATGGGATAACGGTTACTTTGCCATGCTGTTTAACCATGACTGGGAACTTAAAAAGAGCCCGGCCGGTGCATGGCAATGGGAGCCCGTGAACATCAAGGAAGAAGACAAGCCAGTCGATGTCGAGGATCCTAGCATCCGTTATAACCCCATCATGACAGATGCGGATATGGCCATGATCAAGGACCCGATTTACCGCAAAATCTCGGAGCGATTCCGTGACGACCAGGCGTATTTCTCTGAAGTGTTTGCCCGTGCCTGGTTCAAGCTGACACACCGTGACATGGGTCCCAAAGCCCGTTACATCGGCCCGGATGTGCCGCAAGAGGATCTGATATGGCAAGATCCGGTGCCTGCAGGTTCAGCCATCAGCGAGACAGACATTGCTGCACTCAAAGCACACATTCTGGCGAGCGGCTTAAGCACCGCAGAACTGGTCGCGACCGCTTGGGATAGCGCACGTACTTTCCGTGCCTCAGACTACCGCGGGGGCGCAAATGGTGCACGTATTCGTCTGGCGCCACAAAAAGACTGGGTAGGCAACGAGCCCGTCAGACTGCAAAAAGTGCTGACCGTGCTCGAAGGCATACAGCAGGGCTTTGGCAAACCTGTCAGCATCGCTGACCTGATTGTCCTCGGTGGTTCTGCTGCCGTTGAGCAAGCCGCCCAAGCCGCCGGAGTGAACATCACAGTACCGTTTGTTGCAGGCCGTGGTGATGCGACGGCAGAGCAGACAGACATTGAGTCTTTTGAGGTGCTGGAACCTGTGCATGATGGTTACCGCAACTGGCTCAAGGCCGACTACGTGCCCTCGGCAGAAGAAATGCTGCTGGACCGTACCCAGCTGATGGGTCTGACTGCACCAGAAATGACCGTCCTTGTGGGTGGGATGCGTGTGCTGGATACCAACCACGGTGGTAGCAAGCACGGTGTATTTACCGATCAGCCCGGTGTGCTCAGCAATGACTTTTTTGTCAACCTGACCGATATGCGCTACACCTGGGTGCCTGCTGGCAACAACCTGTATGAAGTCCGTGAGCGTGACACAGGTGCAGTTAAATGGACGGCTACCCGTGTGGATCTGGTGTTTGGCTCCAACTCCATCCTGCGTTCTTATGCCGAGGTGTATGCACAAGATGATGCCAAGCAGAAGTTTGTGCACGACTTTGTCGCCGCCTGGACCAAGGTCATGCATGCGGATCGTTTTGATCTTAAATAATTAAAAATTTCTGTGACTCTGTCGTCATGCCAAGCGCCTTGAGGGATCAAGGCGCTTTTTTATTAATGGCTTAGTATGTAGGCAGACATTGGTCATGATGCGTATCACGGACATTTGCCAGGCGTAAGCAACGTGCTCCCATGTATTTTCAATCGTGAAATTTCTATGGCCACGGCAAGTCTGCAAAACTGTCTGTTAGAATAACTGCATGGATATCTATTTGATGCTGAAGGCCGTGATCATGGGCCTGGTCGAAGGCGCGACCGAGTTTATTCCTGTGAGTAGTACAGGGCATCTGATCATTACCGGGGAGTGGCTGGACTTTCTCTCTAAAGATAAACGTGATGTGTTTGAGATCATCATTCAGCTGGGCGCGATTCTGGCGGTCTGTGTCGAATACCGGCAACGGCTCTGGCATACCGTACAGCGCATTCAAACGGATACCAACGCCCAGCACTTTGTGCGCAACCTCATCATTGCTTTTTTACCTGCCGCCTTGATTGGCCTGGCATTTCATCACCAAATTAAAGAATATTTATTTTCCTCCTTCACCGTTGGCATCGCACTGGTCGTGGGGGGGGTATTAATTTTGCTGATTGAAAAATTTGTGCCAGCAGGTAATACGCGTGATATTGACCAGATTTCAGCCAAGCAAGCCTTGCAGATTGGCTTTGCGCAATCGCTGGCATTGTTTCCGGGCATGTCACGTTCAGGCGCGACCATTCTGGGCGGCATGTTTTTTGGCCTAAGCCGTCAGACCGCGACTGAGTTTTCATTCTTTTTAGCCTTGCCCATCATGTTCGCAGCCACCGGGCTCGACCTCTATCAAGCCCGTGACTTACTGTCTGTGGACGATGCATTGATCTTTTTGATCGGTTTTGTGGTCTCATTTTTGTCAGCCTTGGTGGTGATTCGCGCCCTGATCCGATTTGTCGCCCAGCATTCGTTTGCCGTGTTTGCCTGGTACCGTATCGTGTTTGGCATTCTGGTGCTGGTTTTCTTTGCACATTAATTTGTTTTAAGGTGTATGCATGAACCGTGCGCTGTTTAAAAAGGTAGCTTATGTGTTTGCCGCCATCCTGGCGGTGTTGCTGTTGCTGGTGGTTTATCTGGCGGCGACGTTTAATCCTAACGATTACAAGTCCACCATCATTCAACTGGTCAAAGACAAGAAACAGCGTACGCTAGACATCAAAGGTGACATCAAGCTGAGTTTCTGGCCAAAAATCGGCGCCGATTTAGGTGAAATCAGCTTGTCCGAGCATCAGTCAGAACAACAGTTTGCGGCGATTAAAAGCGCAAAAGTGGCATTGGCCGTGCTGCCCTTGCTCAAAAAAGAAATTGTCGTCGATACGGTCTATCTGGATGGCGCGCAGGTCAATGTCATCCAGCATGCTGATGGCAGCTTCAACTTTGATGATCTGCTGAGCAAAGAGGAAGAAGAGTCCCAGCAGATCAACTTTGATGTGCAAGGCATTAAAATCACCAATACTGAGGCCAGTTTTACGAATGAGAAAAGCGGTGCCAAGTATTCAGTTGACCAGCTAAACCTCACCACCGGCCAGGTGGCACTGAAAAAGCCGTTTGATATTGCCACCGATTTTCATCTGATGGCAAACCAGCCCGTCGTGGATGCCAAGGCGTTGATTAAAGCCAATGTCATGGCCGATCCGGAAGCCAAGCACTTTGCGATCAAGGGTTTGGATGCGCAGCTCAAAGGCGCCTTGCTAGATGGCCAGGCGGTGACGGTCACGGCGCAAGGGGGCATTGATGTGGATGCCGCTAACACTGCCCTGGATGTTTCTGATCTCAAGCTGGCGATGCAAGGTACTTTTAAAGGTGCCGAGCGCGCAGTCAGCCTGCAGGCGCCTGCGCTTGCCGTCAATCCGCAACTCATCAGCAGTGACAAGGTCACCTTGTCACTCAAGCAAAAAGATGCCAACGGCGATCTCGATCTGGCCGTGGTCTTGGCCGAATTAAAAGGCAACCAGCAAACCGTCGAAAGCAAAGGGTTGACCGCGGATGTTAGTCTGAATGCCGGTGCACGCAAGGTTGAAGGGCATTTTGCTTCGCCTGTGACCGCCAATCTGGCCGACTTGATGTTTGAAGTGCCTGCGCTGGCAGGCAAATTTGATATTAAAGACCCCGCCTTGCCGAATGGAGCCATGCAAGGGCAGTTCAAGTTGGCCCTCAACGCCAACGTAAAGCAAGAGCAAGTTAACTCCACCTTTGATTTGAGCCTGGCGGAAACCAAGCTCAATGGCGATGTGCGCGTGGCAGGGTTTGCGACGCCGCATATCGGTTTTAAAGTGCACGCCGACACCTTGAACCTGAATGCGTTGCTGGGCAAGGCCAAGCCTAAAAAAGAAACCGTTGCCAGCCCCAATGCCAATCGCGCACAAGCAGACAAGCCTGCCGATTTGAGCGCTTTAAAAATCTTATTCCTTGATGGCAGTATCAATATTGGCAAGATTTTATACAGCCCCTATACCCTGACTGGCTTGAACGTGGGCATTAAAGCCGATGGCCAGAAACTGGCCTTGCAGGGCCTGGATGTCAAATTGGACGACAGCCGTATCCAGGGCAATGTTGGCATTAGCCAGTTTAGCAAGCCGCTATATACCTTTGATATCAACATCGACAAGCTGGATTTGAACCGTTATCTGCCTGCTGAAGCCAAGGCGGGCGAAGCGACGGCCAAGTCTGCCGAGAAAACCGCGCAAGCGGAGCAGCCGCTAGATCTGTCTGCCTTGAAGGCGCTCAATGCGCAGGGCAACATCCGCATTGGCTGGTTGAAATATGGCAAAACCGAAGCCAAAAACCTCAATATTGGACTGAAAGCACAGGAGGGCTTGGCTAGCCTGGATCCACTCAATGCCGATGTCTATCAAGGCACGGTGCGCGGTGCCGTCAAGCTGGATGCACGTGCCACGCCTGCAGTCACCATACAGCAAAGCCTGCAAAACATCGCTGTCGGCCCGTTGTTAGTCGATACCATCAACAATGACATGCTATCTGGTAACGGCAATTTGAATGTGAACGTGACTGCGCAAGGAAATTCGGTGACTGCATTAAAAAAGTCACTGGGCGGCTCGGTTGATTTACGCATGGCCGATGGCGCCGTTAAAGGGTTTGATCTGGCCGGGACCATCCGCGAGGCGAAAAGCAAGCTCAACTTGCTCAAGGGTCAATCCAGCGCAGACGCAGATAAAAGTAAAAAAACCGACTTTAGTGAGCTGACCGCCAGTTTTAATATTAAGAACGGCGTAGCTCACAATGATGATCTGGCCATGAAGGCACCGGTTTTTCGTTTGACCAAAGGCGAAAGCAAAGGCGATATTGATATAGGCAAAGAACAGATCAACTATCTCGCCAAGCCTACTTTGGTGAATTCGCTCAAGGGGCAGGGCGGTAAAGAGGCTGAGCAATTAGGCAGTCTCGGAATTCCGGTGAAGGTCACCGGTAGTTTTAGTGCGCCAAAATTCGGTGTTGATATGGCGGCTTTAGGTCAGGCACTGGCCAAATCGGTGGCTATGGACGCCTTGACTGAGAAAATCGGCGGAGACAAGGCCGAAGCCCTTAAAGGATTGCTGAATGGAAAAACGCCGGGGAATAGCGGCAGCGAGGCTGCCAATCCTGAAGGTGGTAATAGCACTGAGCCTGCCAAGCCCGTTGACCAGCTCAAGCAAAAAGCACTCAAAAAGCTGCTGAATTTTTAGGGCCAGCAGATAAGCGTTTAAGTGTGAGTGATTTTGCAGAAAAACTGATCGCCTGGCAGCAGGCGCATGGCCGCCATGATTTGCCATGGCAGCAGACGCGTGACCCTTACGCTATTTGGGTCTCAGAAATCATGTTGCAGCAAACGCAGGTATCGGCGGTCATTGCTTATTATGATCGGTTCATGCAGCGCTTTCCTACCATTGCCAGTCTAGCCGAAGCCGAGCAAGATGAAGTCATGCGGTATTGGAGTGGTTTAGGCTATTATTCGCGCGCGCGCAACTTGCACCATGCCGCCCAAACCATTATGCGTGAGCATTGTGGTATTTTTCCAACAGATTTTGACACCATCCAAACTTTAAAAGGCATCGGGCGCTCAACCGCCGCTGCCATCAGTGTGTTTGCATTTAACCAACGGCAAACCATTCTGGATGGCAATGTGAAGCGTGTGCTGGCACGCTTATATGCCGTTGAAGGCTGGCCAGGGCTACCAGACGTAGAAAAAAAACTCTGGCAAATCGCCGAAAGTGTGTTGCCTAGCCAAGGCTTGCCCGCCTATGTGCAAGGGTTGATGGACTTTGGTGCGACCCTGTGTACGCGTAGCAAACCAAATTGTCATCGTTGCCCGATGCAGGCGAGTTGTCTGGCGTATCAGCAACAAATGGTCTCTGTGTTGCCTGCCCCCAAGCCTCGTAAAGCCTTGCCAGAAAAACAGACCACGGTATTGATGATTTTAGATGCCGGGGAAATTTTGCTGGAGCGACGGCCGAACCATGGTATATGGGGCGGTTTGTGGAGTTTGCCTGAGTTGTCCCCCAGTGCGCTTGCCGTTCCCCATGTAAAAACTACCTTCGACATGGATGTGGAGCCACTGGAAACATTGCCCGTGCTCTGGCATACCTTTACACATTTCAAGCTTGAAATAACGCCACAGCCACTGCTATTGCAGGGGAAACGCCCGCCACCAGCGCCCAATCAGCAATGGCTCGCCTTGGAGGATGCTGTCGCCGCAGCGTTGCCAACGCCAGTACGCACGCTGATCAAAGAGCTTCAGCAATTACGCTTTTAAATGCGTAGGCCTGCAGCTTTAGAGATTGGCTAGACGGAAAACATGGCTGGCCAATTCCCGCTGATTGTTTTTGAGATGTTGTAACAAGGCGTGCCCTCTGTCAGGCTTCACCAACGCTTTTTGGTAAATCAGCGGCAATTCAAAAATAGCGATTTCACGCTCTACGATGTTCAATGTCTGATGCTTGGAGCTTTCAAGCACATCAAGCAGTTTTTCATACACGTCATCTTGCACACGCGTATAAGGAAACAAAATCCAGAAGTCTGTCCCTTCCCGGCCTACCAGGTCAGATCTTCTAAAAGAGTTTTGCAGATCATGGGTTAACGACGAGAGTTGACGCAAGGCCTCAGGCGCGCCGTAGGCCTCACCCAAGCTATTGTCATCGCCATAAGCAATTTTAACCAGGGCAATATTAAAATCCTCAGAATGCCTGATCAGCACTTGGCATATCCAGTCCAAGGTCTCTACAAAGCGACTACATAACTGAATGTCCGAAATCATTCTCTTCCCCTGCGGATGCGCTTCACTTAAATAAAGGCGCAAGTGTAAATTTAAATAAGGTGCAAATTGTTCCTATGCTAGCAGAAAGATATATTGATGTTGATGGGAAATCAGCTAAAAAACGGTAGCAATTCAAAAAAACATCCTAGTCCGGCAGGTGTTAGATTGTTGCAAATCTGCAACAACGTTAACTAGGACTAAGCAATTTGACGTATTCACTTGCGCCACCTAGGCCGCTTTTGCAAAAATTGCTCTGACCTTGCAGGAAATGCTTTAAGTGATTCCGCAGGAGTTATTAGAAAGAGCATTCAATGGCTCTTTACTGGAAAGCAATATCCTTACACAAGTTGTGAAAACAACATTTTTGGAGATTCGTATGAATACAAAATTGAACGTTGCAGTTGCAGCAGCTCTGTTCGCTGCCGCTACTGGCGCACAAGCTGGCATCACTATCCCAGCTGGTGACTGGACTCTGGACATCGGTGGCGTTGTTAACGCTTACTACACACACACTAGCTTCAGCGGTGATGATTCTGCTGCTGGTGAATATCAGAATGGCGATAGCGTAGCAAACATTACTACAGGTTTGCTGCCAAACTATCTGAGCGTTTCTGGTAAAACACGTCAGAACGATCTGGATGTTGGTTTCACAATCAGCATTAACCCAGGTGCTTCTACAACAGCTGCTGGTAAACAATCTTCCCAACAAGAAAACCGTCAAGCATTCTTGACATTCGGTGATGCTTCATGGGGTTCTATCAAGCTGGGTAAAGATCTGGGCATCTACGCTTCAGACGCTATCTTGAATGACCAAACACTGCTGGGCGTTGGCTCTGCTGCTGGTTCTTTGGCTGGCAATACAACTACTTTGGGTCGTATTGGTCGTGGTTACATGTATGCTGACTGGAAAGCACAAGTTGCTTACACATCACCAAACTGGAACGGTTTCCAATTTACTGCAGGTTTGACACAAGGCTGGAATGCTTTGGCAGGTACAGGTACCAACAGCGTTGGTTCAACTGACCGTGCTGGTTCACAAACTGCGTACGAAGGTAAAGCTTCTTACGAGTGGACAGGTGACGTAGCTGGTAAAGTTTGGGTTTCTGCAATCAGCCAAAAAGTTGACGGCTTAGGCACTGCTGCAGTTGCTGCAACTGTATCTAACGTTAACGGTGTTGTTACTGCTGTTCCAGCTGTTGCTGCACAAAACTTTGGTAACGAGCGCGCTTACGCATGGGACTTGGGTACAAGCCTGAAAATTGCTGATTTCGGCTTAGTTGGTTACTACGGTCAAGGTAAAGGTATCGGTCAGACAGTTCAATTCTTGAACGGTTTCGATCGTAACGGTAAACGTCGTGATTCCGATCAGTGGTATGTTCAAGGTTCTTACACTATTCCAGGTGTAGGTACTAAATTGGCTGCCTCTTACGGTGAGTCCACATTGGATGGCAACGGTGTTGATTCATTCAGCGACATCAAAGCTAATATGTGGGTAGTTGGTGCTTACCACCCATTGACAAAACACCTGAACTTGGTAGCAGAGTACTCTCAAGCTAAAGATGAAGTTAACAACCGCACAGCGGCTGACACTGACTTGAAAGCAAAAACCGTTTCTTTGGGTGCTATCCTGTTCTTCTAATTTAATTGCAGTTTAACTGCTTAAATTAGAGTCAGAAAAAACGGCAACTTCGGTTGCCGTTTTTTTATCTATAAACTTTGCTGATTAGACTTGTTGGTGAATTATGAATTTGTACCCTGTAACAATCGTTGAAAATTTCTACGAAGATCCGGATGCAGTGCGCACTTTTGCACTTAATCAGAAATATCAATTTCGACATCAGTTAAAGGATGTGCCATATGTATTTCCTGGCGCAAGAACCAAAGACTTATCTGTGATCAATAAGCCTTTATTTGAGAAGGTTAGCACTAAGATTATCTCCTTATTCCATAACTCTGAATATGAGCATATGCGTTGGGCCATTTCGACCAACTTCCAGAGTGTCAGCGAAGAATATGGGCGTGGTGTAATTCACACGGACGGGAATGCTGTTTTTGCAGCGGTGTTATATTTAAGTCCTGATGCGCCTTTGGATTCCGGGACTTCTTTATTTAGGCCCAATAAAAGCTTTGATCAGACTTTATACGAAAAAGCACTTAAGGTGAATGATAAGCGCTTTGCAGATGGTACTGTAAAGATGGATACCGCTTATCACAGTATGTTTGATGAGATTGTGAGAATCAATAACGTTTATAACACCTTGATACTCTATGAAGGCAGACATTTTCATGCCGCAAATAACTTTTTTGGGAAGACATTAAAAGACTCACGACTGGCGCAAGTCTTTTTTGTCAGTAGTATTGATGCACAACGGCACAGCTCGTTCCCGCTTTGGCGCAGTCAGCAAGTACACATTTAATTTGCTAATCATCAATCCCTAACTCCTGTATCTTGCGGGTCAGTGTATTTCGCCCCATCCCTAGCTGATTGGCGGCTTCAATCCGGCGGCCATCGGTGTGGGCGAGGGCACGGGTGATCAGGATACGCTCAAACTCTTTGGTTTTGGCGTCAAGGATATTGGTTTCTCCGCGATTAAGCGCGTCGGTGACTTCTTGGGCTAGCGCTTCTTGCCAGGAGCCTCCGCTACTATGTTTGCCAGTATCTTCTTTAAGCTCTGGGGGTAAGTCATTAACATCCACGTTTTGACCTGGAGCCATCACGGTGAGCCAGTGGCAGACGTTTTCGAGCTGGCGAACGTTACCGCTCCAGTTAACTGACATCAGGTATTTAATGGCCGCTTGGGATAACTGTTTAGGTTCAACGCCTAATTGCTGTGCGCTGTGGGCGAGAAAATGTTTGGTCAGCAACGGAATATCTTCTCTGCGCTCACGCAAAGGGGGTAAGCGCAGGCGAATGACGTTTAAGCGGTGAAACAGGTCTTCGCGGAACAAGCCTTGTTTTACGCGCTCTTCAAGGTCCTGGTGGGTGGCTGCAATCACGCGAACATTCACTTTAATCGGTTGGTGTCCGCCTACCCGGTAAAACTGGCCGTCGGACAATACACGCAATAATCTTGTTTGCAAATCTGCAGGCATGTCACCAATTTCATCCAGGAACAACGTCCCATTATCTGCCTGTTCAAAGCGGCCACGTCTGGCTGCTGCAGCGCCTGTAAATGCTCCGCGCTCATGACCAAACAATTCAGATTCTAATAAGTCTTTGGGAATCGCTGCGGTATTAATGGCGATAAATGGCTTGTCAGCCCGTGGACTGTGTCTATGTAGGGCGCTCGCGACCAGTTCTTTACCGCTGCCGGATTCGCCGTTAATGAGGACGGTGGAGTGCGAGCGGCTCAGGCGGCCAATGGCACGGAAAACCTCTTGCATGGCGGGGGCCTGGCCGATAATTTCTGGCGAGGGGCCGGTGTCTTCTACGGCCTCGACAGATTGACGCATGCTTTCTTCAACGGCACGTTTGATAATTTCGATGGCTTGGTCTACATCAAACGGTTTGGCCAGATACTCAAACGCGCCACCCTGAAAGGCGGCGACAGCACTTTCGAGGTCTGAGTAGGCGGTCATGATAATGACGGGAATCTCGGGAAAGCGCTGCTTTACCTCGGATAAAAAGTCCAGGCCCGAGCCATTCGGCATGCGGATGTCACTGACAATGACTTGGGGTTGTTCACGATTTAAAGCGTTGAGGGCTTCTGCCGGGGATGAAAATGTTTTGAAATCAAAGTCCGTGCGGGCTAGTGCTTTTTCAAACACCCAGCGGATGGATTTGTCGTCGTCTAGGATCCAGATTGGCTTCATAGCTGTTTCTCGTGAATTATTGTACTGATGATTTTAATTGCGTACTTTCAATAGGTAGCAATATATGGAATATGGTTTTACCCGGCTGTGAATCACAGTCGATCATGCCATGGTGTTGGGTGATAAAGGTTTGCGCCAGCGCAAGGCCCAAGCCTGTGCCGCCTTCGCGACCGGATACCAGCGGGTAGAAAATGCGTTCTTTGATGCCGGCAGGGATGCCTGGGCCGTTATCAATAATCTCTAAATGAATCCCGACACGGTAACGTTTTCTGGCTAGCGTAATTTGGCGCTCCGCACGCGTGCGGAAAGTAATACTCGCACCTTCGGTCTGATGCTGTTGCATCGCTTGTGCCGCATTACGCGCAATATTGAGCACGGCTTGGATCAGTTTCTCGCGATCGCCAATGAGCTCCGGCAAGCTGGTATCGTAGTCGCGGATCACGCGGATATGGTTGGGTGATTCAGCCAGTAGCAGGCTGCGCACGCGCTCGAGGACTTCATGAATGTTGGTGGGCTCATATTTTGGCACGCGGTGAGGTGCCAGCAGTCTGTCCATGAGGCTATGTAGTCTGTCAGCCTCTTTGATAATCACCTGGGTATATTCTTTTAGGCTGGGTTGCGGCAACTCAAATTCAAGCAATTGTGCCGCACCACGCAAGCCGCCTAGCGGGTTGCGGATTTCATGTGCCAGATTTCGCAGCAGTTCAGAATTGGCTTGCTGCTGTATCAACATGCGCTCTTCACGCGCAATACGCAATTGCTGATCCATTTGCACAAACTCCAGAATCAGCATGTCTTCCGGCGTTTGGTTGAACGCGGCTGAAATAGGGGTGGCTGTGCAGGTCACGGCCGTTGTATGGCCGCGTTGGGTTGTCAGTGCAAACTCATGCTCACGATATGGGCTCTGTGTTTCTATGGCGTTGGTCACGGCCATTTGCAAAATTTCGCAATTCACAAACACGTCATGGATATGCGCCCCTTGAATCTGGTTGGCACTAAATGCAAACAGAATCTCGGCGCTGGAGTTTGCGTAAGTAACTTCTAGTTGGTTATTAAGCAAAATGACTGCCGTGGCAATATGCTCTAAACCACTAAAGCCGTTGGGAGATTTCTGTACCATGTCCTGAGCTTGTTAAAAAGAGTGAATCACGCCCTGTTTTAAAGCAAAACCCAAGCCAATTCTTGTGCACAACGCAAAAATGATTGAGAAAACTCCCAAAATGGTGCATTTAAAGATTGAGCTCTTTATTTAACAGCTCGATATTACGCTCATGCGCCTGAATTTCGGCCTCAATGACGCGCAGCTTTTCCTCATATTTGGCGACGTTTCTAAACGTTTTGCCATTCGCGCCTCTGTAGACTTCTGGCGTGTTCTGGGCTTCTTCATATAACAGGCGAGCATTCTCAAGTGCTTGTTTTTCTTGAGAAAGCTCGTTCATTAATAGCTCTCGCCGCTTTTGGTCGCGTTGATTTTGTGTCTGATTATCGACTTTGGGAAAATCGGCCGGAGAGGGTGTTCTGACATTGGCTTTTTTCTCCCTGGCAGGGGGTGGAGGCTCTGCGGTTCTGGGCCCACTAATAATGAGCTCTGCCTTGCTTTTGCCTTCGGGTTTGATATTGGTATAGGTGGTGACGCCGTTACTGTCGGTATATTTGTAAATATCTGCCCAGCTTTGGTTGCACATGAGCGCGAAGGTGCAAATGTAAAAAAGTCTTTTCATGGCAATAGTTTAGAGTAGATCGTTGAGGGTATCAACGTCTGCTCGCCTAAAAACGTTGACGGAACAGCGCGCACATAAAAAAACAGGGCAGCCTGGGCTGCCCTGTTTTAGTGCGTGCTCTTGTGATTAGCAGGAGTAGTACAGACCAAATTCCACTGGGTGTGGTGTTTGGCGCAGTTTAGTGACTTCTTCCATTTTCAATGCAATGTATGCATCAATCCAGTCGTCTGAGAAAACGCCGCCGCGTGTTAAGAACTCGCGGTCTTTATCCAGATACTCCAATGCTTGTTCCAGAGATGAACATACCGTTGGGATCAATGCATCTTCTTCTGGTGGCAGATGGTACAAGTCTTTAGTCGCTGGTTCACCTGGGTGAATCTTGTTCTGAACGCCATCCAGACCAGCCATCAACAGGGCTGAGAAAGCCAAGTATGGGTTAGCAATCGGGTCTGGGAAGCGAGCTTCAACACGACGGGCTTTATCAGAATGCACGAACGGAATACGAATCGCAGCAGAACGGTTTTTAGCGGAGTAAGCCAGTTTGACTGGTGCTTCGTAATGCGGTACCAAGCGCTTGTAGGAGTTAGTACCTGGGTTGGTAATCGCATTCAGTGCGCGCGCATGCTTGATGATGCCGCCGATGTAGTACAGAGCGAAATCGCTCAGGCCAGCATAACCATTGCCTGCAAACAGGTTTTTACCATCTTTCCAAACGGATTGGTGAACGTGCATACCAGAGCCGTTATCGCCAAACATTGGTTTTGGCATAAATGTGGCTGTTTTACCATAAGCATGGGCTGTGTTAGTCACTACGTATTTCAGGATTTGTGTCCAGTCAGCACGTTGTACCAAGGTCGCAAACTTAGTACCGATTTCACATTGACCGGCTGTTGCCACTTCGTGGTGGTGCACTTCAACAGGCACGCCCAGTTCTTCTAAGGTCATGACCATGGCAGAGCGGATGTCATGCAATGAATCGACAGGAGGCACTGGGAAGTAGCCGCCTTTAACGCCTGGACGGTGGCCAGTGTTGCCGCCCTCGAATTTTTCACCTGAGGACCAAGCGGCCTCTTCGGAGTTGATTTTCACAAAGCTACCACCCATGGTGGCATCCCATTGTACGCTGTCAAAAATGAAGAACTCTGGCTCTGGACCAAAGTAAGCAGTGTCGCCCAGGCCGCTGGATTTCAGATAAGCCTCTGCGCGCTTAGCCAGGCTACGTGGGTCACGGTCATAGCCTTTGCCATCGGTAGGGTCTACCACGTCACAGGTCAGAACCAGGGTTGGTTCGTCAAAAAATGGATCGATGAATGCGGTGCTTGCATCAGGCATCAATTGCATGTCAGAGGCTTGAATGCCTTTCCAGCCAGCAATGGAAGAACCATCAAAGGCGTGACCTTCGGTAAATTTATCTTCGTCGAAGGCAGACACTGGCACGGTCACGTGCTGCTCTTTACCTCTGGTGTCGGTAAAACGGAAATCAACAAATTTGATGTCGTTTTCCGCAACCAGTTTCATTACGTTTGCAACGGACATTACATTCTCCTCAGTGATCAAGATCTAAAATGATTCAACTTGCGCACGCAAAAAAGGGACATGTTGCGGATGTCCCGGAACGTGAGCAAATATAAAAACACAAACTAGCAAAACAAATAGATATGTGGAATTTTTGGTTTACGAATTCCATTGAATCTTAGGATGTAATAGTAGCAGGAAGCATGCCACCCAAAAACAGGCATTTTGCATGGATATGAGATATCTGACATAAAAAAGCAAAATCAATGCGCACCAAAAAGGTGCTAAACAACAAATTGAGCACAAAAATGGTGCTCCATGCGCTTGCGTGACTTTCACAGGTATACTCGCGGTTTGACTAGCTTATTAAAAGAACGAAGGTGTCCTTTGGAAAGTGTTGAGAAAATCTTGCAACAAGCCGTTCAGCGTGCTCAGCAAAATGGTTTGCCGTATGCCGGCGCGATGACGCCCCAGGAGGCGTATGCGCTGATTAGCCAAGATCAAAATGCGGTGTTGGTGGATGTGCGCTCACGTGCCGAGTTGGAGTTGGTTGGGCGCGTGCCGATGGCGGCCCATCTGGAATGGGCGTTTTATCCAGGCATGATTGCCAATCCTGAGTTTGCCGATCAGCTACAGGCGCTGGTTGATCCTGCGCGCACCGTCGTATTTATGTGCCGCACGGGTGGCCGCAGCCATAATGCCGCATTACTGGCACAAAAACTTGGATATGCCAATGCCTATAACATGCTCGAAGGCTTTGAAGGCGAAGCGAATGAGGCCAAGCAAAGAACCCTGATCAATGGCTGGAAACATGCAGGCTTGCCCTGGTCCAACTAGGTGATCTTGCTATGTCGGTTGAAAAATACGCAGTCATTGGCCACCCGATAGCACATAGCAAATCGCCGTTGATTCACCAGGCATTTGCGCTGCAATTTGGCAAGACGATTGTTTACGAAAAGGTGTTGGCACCTCTGGATGGCTTTGCGTCCACGGTGCAGCAATTGCAGCAGCAAGGGTATGTGGGTGCAAATGTCACGGTGCCATTCAAATTTGAAGCCTATGACTTAAGCCAGACTTTATCTGAACGCGCGCAGGCGGCTGGGGCAGTGAACACCCTCAGTTTTGGCCAAACGCAAATTCAGGGCGACAATACTGATGGCTGTGGGCTGGTCAATGACATTCTCAAACATCACCAGACGGCCCTGGCCGCAAAAAAAATCTTGTTGCTGGGCGCAGGCGGCGCTGCGCAAGGTGTGATGCTGCCGTTGATTGCACAAGGCCCGGCGCAATTGACCATTGCTAACCGCACACAGGACAAGGCGCAAGCCATGCTGGATAAGTTTGCGGACGCGGGGGGGCAATGTGGCGTCTCGCTGGCTGTGACCACGTTTGCAGCACTTACCGAGACCTATGATGTGGTCATTAATGCCACTTCTGCAGGATTGACTGAAACGCCATTACAGTTTTCATCGCATGTCTTTGGCACGCATACCCTGGCTTACGACATGATGTACGGCCGGGAGACGCCGTTTATGCAGCAGGCGCGCACCGCAGGCGCACAGGTGGCAGATGGTTTGGGTATGCTCATCGAGCAGGCGGCGGAAGCGTTTTTTATCTGGCATGGATTGCGTCCTGACACGGCCCCAGTGATTCAGACATTCCGCTAATCTTCATTTCTGTCATGAAACAAAGCATCAAGCTGTTTTTCGTCCTGTTTTTGCTCTGGGTACTGTTGTATCAGGTCTGGATACTCGGCCATATTTTGTGGTGGGTAGATCACAATCCGGACGCCACTGCCTTCATGCAGGCGCGGCTGGAAGTGATGCAAGAAAGCCATCCCGAAGCCACCATACAGCAGCAGTGGGTGCCTTACGCCAAGATCAGCAACCATTTAAAACGCGCAGTGATTGCAGCGGAAGACAGCAAGTTTGTTGACCATGAAGGCTTTGACTGGGCCGGGATCGAAACCGCCTTTGAGAAAAACCTAAAGAAGGGCAAAATCGTCGCTGGCGGCTCCACCATCAGTCAGCAACTGGCCAAGAATTTGTTTTTATCCGGGCATCGCACGCCCTGGCGTAAAGCACAAGAAGCGGTGATTACCTTTATGCTGGAAAAGCTCATGACCAAGCGCCGGATTCTGGAAATCTACCTGAACGTGATTGAGTGGGGCGAGGGCGTGTTCGGTGCCCAAGCGGCGGCCAAGCATTACTTTCACGCTTCGGCCGCCAGTCTGGCACCCGCCCAAGCGGCGCGCTTGGCGGCCATGATTCCTAACCCTCGTTTTTATGATCTGCACCGCAGTACCCGCTATTTAAATCGCCACACCGCCACCATTCAGGCGCGCATGCGATTGGTCAAAATACCCTGATTTTACGGGCCTGATTTAGGCATGAACGTGAAACATGCCTGCATACAATGTTTGCTATCAATGGATTTGATACATCATTTCCATCGGCGGTGTATGCAGATGCACCGTCAGGCAGGTTGCATGTTGACCTTAGCCTTTGACAGCGAGATGTTTTACAAGGGTGTGAGGTAACGGCCAGGTAACTGGCCGTATTTTTTGCTGCGCACACAAGCACAGGGCGGAAACCCTGTGGCGTAATCCGGAATTTACACTCCGGATTGAATTTTATCGCTAAAGAAAAATGCTGACGGGGTAAACCTATGCGTTCGCCTTTTGGTTGAGCTGTTTTAACAGCGGAATAAGGTAACGGCCCGTGTAGCTGGCGCTGTTGTCTGCCAGCGTTTCCGGCGTACCGACACCGACCACCACGCCTCCGCCATCGCCGCCTTCGGGGCCCATGTCGATCAGCCAGTCGGCGGTTTTGATCACGTCCAGATTATGTTCGATGATGACCACGGTATTGCCCGCGTCACGCAAACGGTGAATCACGTCCAGCAATAACTGGATATCCGCAAAGTGCAAACCGGTGGTGGGTTCATCGAGGATATACAGCGTACGGCCGGTATCGCGTTTGCTGAGTTCCAGTGCCAGTTTGACCCGTTGTGCTTCACCGCCAGACAGTGTGGTGGCCGATTGCCCCAGCGTGATATAGCCCAGGCCCACGTCCAGCAAGGTTTTCAGTTTGCGTTCAATCACCGGCTGCGCATTAAAGAACTGGTGCGCTTGTTCCACCGTCATGGCCAGCACTTCGTGGATGTTTTTGCCCTTGAACTGGATTTCCAGCGTTTCGCGGTTATAGCGCTGGCCTTTGCAGACGTCGCAAGGGACATACACATCTGGCAAAAAGTGCATTTCCACACGGATCACGCCATCGCCCTGGCAGGCTTCGCAACGGCCGCCCTTGACGTTAAATGAGTAACGGCCTGGACCATAGCCGCGCGCGCGGCTTTCCGGCACGCTGGCAAACAAGTCACGGATTGGCGTAAACAAGCCGGTATACGTCGCCGGGTTGGAGCGCGGTGTGCGGCCAATCGGGCTTTGGTCAACATCGACCACCTTGTCAAAAAACTCCAGACCTTCAATGCTTTGGTGCGCGGCAGGTTCGGTGCTGCTGCCATACAAGTGCGCGGCGACCACGCGGTAAAGCGTGTCGTTGATCAGCGTCGATTTGCCGCTGCCGGAGACGCCCGTGACGCAAGTCAGCAGACCGACCGGAATCTCAATACTGACGTCTTTGAGGTTGTTCCCGCTGGCGCCATTCAGTTTGATCATGCGCTTGGGGTCTGGCTGCGTCCGTGGCAGCTTGAAGGTTATCTGTTTTTTGCCGCTGATGTATTGCCCGGTCAATGAGTTGGGGTCGGCTTCAATCTGGGCCGGGGTGCCAAAAGACACAATATTGCCGCCATGCTCGCCCGCGCCGGGGCCAATGTCGACAATAAAATCTGCCAACTGAATGGCATCCTGGTCATGTTCGACCACAATCACGCTATTGCCAATGTCGCGCAGGCGCTTGAGGGTTTCGAGCAGGCGGTCATTGTCGCGCTGGTGCAAGCCGATGGAAGGCTCATCCAGCACATACATGACGCCAGTCAGGCCGCTGCCGATTTGCGAGGCCAGGCGGATACGCTGCGCTTCGCCGCCAGACAGGGTTTCTGCCGAGCGCGACAGCGACAAGTAGTCCAGACCGACATTGGTTAAAAACTTGAGGCGGCTTTCGATCTCCTTGACGATCTTGTCGGCAATCGCCAGCTTTTGCCCGCTCAGTTGTAGTGTCTCAAAGAAATTCAGCGCCTGTTTGAGCGGCACTTCGCAGATCTGGTGAATGTTTCTGTCGCCGACCTTGACGTGGCGTGCCTCTTTGCGCAAACGCGTGCCGCCACAATCCGGGCAGGCAGTCGCATTGATATATTTTGCCAGCTCATCGCGCACCGCAGTCGAGTCACTCTCGCGATAACGGCGTTGCAGGTTATTGATAATGCCTTCAAAGGTATGTGACTTGCTAAAGAAGGTGCCTCGCTCATTGAGGTATTTAAAGGCGATTTGCTCGCGGCCAGAACCATACAGCAGAATTTGCTGGGTTTCTTCAGGCAGCGTCTCAAACGGCGCTTCCAGGTCAAAGTCATAATGCTGGCTCAGGCTGGCCAGCATCTGAAAGTAAAACTGGTTGCGCTTGTCCCAGCCTTTAATCGCGCCACTAGCCAGTGATAAATGCGGAAAAGCCACCACGCGCTTGGGATCAAAAAACGTGACCTGACCCAGGCCATCGCATTTTGGGCAAGCGCCCATCGGGTTGTTAAAGCTGAATAAACGCGGCTCGAGTTCGGCCAGTGAGTAGTCACACACAGGGCAAGAGAACTTGGCAGAGAACAGATGTTCTTTTTCGCTATCCATCTCCAGCGCGACCGCTTTGCCATCTGCCAGCCGCAATGCGGTTTCAAACGATTCAGCAATCCGTTGCTTCATGTCTTCGCGCACTTTAAGGCGGTCGACGACCACGTCTACACTGTGCTTGGTAGTTTTTGCCAACTGCGGCAGGCTATCCATTTCGTAGATCTTGCCATCAATGCGCAAGCGCACAAAACCTTGGGCCTTGAGCGTATCAAACAGATCCAGCTGCTCGCCTTTACGGTTAGAGACGACCGGCGCCAAAATCATCAGCTTGGTGTCTTCCGGCAACTTGAGCACACTGTCCACCATCTGGCTCACGGTTTGTGCCTCAAGCTTGATGCCATGCTCTGGGCATTCCGGGTCCCCGGCACGTGCATACAGCAAACGCAGATAGTCGTGGATTTCAGTGACAGTGCCGACCGTGGAACGCGGGTTGTGTGAGGTCGATTTTTGCTCGATGGAGATGGCCGGTGACAAGCCTTCAATCAGGTCCACATCCGGTTTGTCCATGCGCGCCAAAAACTGGCGGGCATAGGCAGATAAACTTTCGACGTAGCGGCGCTGTCCTTCTGCATACAAGGTATCAAAAGCAAGCGAAGACTTTCCTGAGCCTGACAGGCCGGTGACCACAACCAGTTGGTTGCGCGGAATATCCAGATTGATGTTCTTGAGGTTATGGGTGCGCGCCCCGCGAATTTTGATAAATTCCATGATACTTTCACGAACAGACAGCCAACCTGATAATATACGCAATTATTTGAAATTAAGCCAAGTTTTCTTAAAGCATTCATGCAGTTCTCCGAAAAAATGACCCAACTGGAAACCCGTGCCACTGCGGCATTGGCCTCCATCTACGGGCTACGTATGTTGGGCATGTTTTTAATTCTGCCTATTTTTGCCATTTATGCCGAAACCCTGCGCGGCGGCAATAACCATACCCTGATTGGTCTCGCCCTGGGCGCCTATGGCTTCATGCAAGTCATTTTCCAGTTGCCGTTTGGCATGGCGTCTGACCGTTTCGGCCGTAAAAAACTGATTTATCTGGGCTTGATCATGTTTGCGCTGGGCAGTGTCTGCGCCGCAATGGCGCAAGATATTTACATGGTCATTGTCGGGCGGGCGATTCAGGGTGCGGGTGCCATTTCTGCCGTGGTGACTGCGCTGGTGGCCGATTCCACCCGCGAAGAGCACCGTACCCAAGCCATGGCCATGATAGGCGCAACCATAGGCGTGACCTTTGCCGTGTCACTGGTTGCGGGCCCCATCCTCAACCAATGGATAGGCGTGCCAGGCATTTTCTGGCTCACCGCCGTGCTGGCCATTCTCGCCATCGGCGTGGTCAAGTTTGCCGTGCCAGAGCCCTTGCATGCGCACTTTCACTCCGACGCCCAAGCGGTGCCCGCCAAAATCGGCGAGGTATTACGCGATAAGCAACTGCTGCGCTTGAACTTTGGCACGTTTTGCTTACATGGGGCGCAAATGGCCATGTTCATGGTGGTGCCGTTTGCCATCAAGCACAGCACCGGCATGAACGAAAATACCCACTGGAAAATTTATTTACCAGTGCTGCTGATTTCATTCATCTTAATGGTGCCCGCCATCATTTATGCCGAGAAAAAAGCCAAGCTTAAACCAGTGTTTATCAGCGCCGTCGGCCTCATGCTGTTCACGCAAATCGCCTTCATGTTCAGCCTCAACAGCCTTTGGGGCATTGTCACCACCCTGTTCTCGTATTTTGTGGCGTTTAATATCCTTGAGGCCTCGTTGCCGTCACTCATCTCAAAAATGGCGCCGGTCGCCGCCAAAGGTACCGCCATGGGCGTGCACAACACCGCACAGTCTTTTGGCATGTTTTTAGGCGCCGCCCTCGGTGGCTGGCTCTCGCACACCTATGGCAGCAGCACCGTGTTTGTCTTCTGCGCTGTGCTCATGCTGATCTGGTTTGGCCTCGCGCTCGGCATGCAGGCACCGCCCAGTGTCAAAACCAAAATGTTCCATTTGCAAGCAGGGTATAATGACGCCCAGGCCGCCAAACTGGTGCAAGATATCCGCGCGATGGAAGGCGTCTATGAAGTCGTCGCCATTCCCTCAGAAACCATGCTCATGGTAAAGTTGGAAAATCAGCGCAGCAAAGCATTTCAGGCGGCATTGTCGCAAGCAATCATGAATCGAATAGGGGAGTCGTAACACCATGGCATCAGTCAACAAAGTGATTTTGATGGGCAATCTCGGGCGTGACCCTGAAGTGCGCTACATGCCAAACGGTGAGGCAGTGGCTAACTTCAGTATCGCCACCACCGAAAACTGGAAAGACAAATCCGGCGTGCGCCAGGAAAAAACCGAATGGCACAACATCGTCATGTACCGCCGTTTGGCCGAAATCGCCGGTGAATACCTGAAAAAAGGCCGCCCGGTCTATATTGAAGGCCGTTTGCAAACCCGTAAATGGGAAAAAGATGGCGTCACCCGCTACAGCACCGAAATCGTCGCCGACCAGATGCAAATGTTAGGCACTGGCCGTGAAGGTGGCAGCGCCTCTTATGATGGCGGTGAGATGGATCAAGGCGGCGGAATGGACGACTACAACCAGGCCCCACCACGCCAGCAGCAACCTGCTATGGGCAGCGGTAACGCCGCTGGCGGCGCAAACCGCAATGCCTTCCAGCCTGCTAGCAAGCCAGCTGGCAACTTTGACGATTTTGATGACGATATTCCGTTTTGAGTCTGACAATAATTAAAATTGTAGATTTTAAGTTTATAAAGCCCTGTTTTTACAGGGCTTTTTTCATTTCTGAGACTAAAAAAGTGTTTGAAAAAAACAGGCGTTGATTTTGTAAACTACTACCATAATTTTGTTTATCAAAAGTGATTGAGTTCTGATATGACTGTGTCTGCAAGATTCGTAGACTATTACTACGATGCTTTTTGTAAGCTAAAAATCCGCTCATATTGCATGCAAATATACCTGGCCTTTAAAAGTTGTGATGGGGTAGACAAAGTTTCATGCCATTGAGGTAATGCAGTGTAGCCAGTCTCAAGTAATTCCCGATGAATATCTTTGTATTCAGTCATCAGCTTAGGCATGCGGTCTGGTGAGAGCCCTCTTTCTACATTCAATAATAACCATTTTTTGAAGTTTTCAAATCGTGCGTGCTTTAATTCAGAATCCAAAGAATCCGTTTCGCGGTACGAATTGGTTTTGCTTTTAAAAAATGATGTAAGTTTGCTAATTGCAAAATTAGTAACTTTCTTTGGCTCATCAAAAAAAAGAGCATCCACTGCATTTTCGTCATGTTTAACATGTCGTCTAACTATACTTAAAGGCTCACCAATAAGCCTGTTTTCTATACTTATGAGTTTGACGACAATCAAATCACCCTCTTCCCATGTACTTTTACTCAATTGCTCTATACGCTTAATGGCGTGTTCCGTATAAGGCGAAAAACTTACTTCTAAGGTGAATACTTCATTAAGGTCATCTATGACGTTCCATATCAATTTTTGTCTTATTTCATCAAACTTCGCTTCTTGGCATTTGGACGGTTTGAGGCATATCCAGTCGTCAAGAGGTCTAGGACTAGCTAATAAGCTTTGGCGAGCCTTGCTATAAGATAAATACATAGCATTCCAACTAGAAAAAGGATTTAACTGATTTGCAAAATTCTCAATTTTTATTTGGGTAGATATGATGGACTCAGAAGCGGAGATTCTGCCTTCATTATTTACGCTTGCATTGTCTAGTCTTACTTCCATTCCAGTTACTTTTGACGGAGATCCTAGACCCGTCCATGGCCCTGATGTTTTGTAGCGAGTAATTGGATTGAATCCACCTTGTGCCTCAGGCCGCGCATCGGAACATGCTAAGAACTGCTGTGTTTCTGGTGACCAGAACAGCATCGTTAAACCTAAAAAACCTGAAGGAGTTCGCCAAGCTTGGGCACCTAATCCCAGTAAAACTAAACTACCTACCTCTTCGTATTGGCTACGAGATTTTCCTTGCAGGTTGCTCGAGACCACTCCGGTCTTTAAAGACGACTGCAATGCAGAAGTTAAACCATAGGCAAATGCTAAATCTTCAAAGATTCGGTTTCCATCTGCATTTGCTGAGCGTTCAATTTGTAGTTCCACATGCTCTGCAATTCGTCTTAAAAGTAAACTCAATCTGTAAAAGTAGACACCCTGTGCCCAGACAGCGAAGCTGGAAAACTTATCGAGCATGTTGTGCGACAAATGAGAGATTCCTAGAATGAGGCAATCGTTTAATAATTCGTCAACTTGGCTCAGCAATCTATTTCGTGATGATATTAAAGTTGAGTCTTTGCTCTCAGCAATGGCATAGTCTATACCGAAGTCTAAATTAGAGTTTTGAGGTTTAGTTGTCACTTCGAGAGGATCAAGATTAACTCCATTAATAAGCTTGTATAGAATTACTGCTGCAACCTGGTATTTAGCAAGCTGAGAAGTTTGTAAATCACAAATTAAGCTATCAACCCCGCCACCCAAATATCTAAGCGTCATAGTTGGGTGTGTGAAACCGATCACAATATGATTGTGTCTTGTTATGGCTACATCTTGCTCTAAATCAAGATTGTTTATTAGCTCCCATGCCCACCTAAACCCAGGTTTCCCTGCATGTTTAATTAAAGTTTCTCTCGTAATTGAAAGTAGGGTTTCATGCAAATCCTCTGCTTGTGATTCAGTAGGCAGTTTTGCCTCGTACCTAAAATTGTGCTCTGAAACTTCATTTCTTGTAACTTCATCCTCTTGGATATTCTTTAAGGTCAGGCTGGCACTGAGTATGTGCTGACAAATACCAGAGGCCGGGCAGGAACAACTTGCAAATGCAGGCCCTTTAGCATCTATTTTGATGATTTGCTCGTTGACCTGAAGAGTTATATGAGTGTCATTTTCTTCAACAATTTTTCCTGGGTGTTGCTCAAAGTCTTTCCGTGCACGTCGAAAAAGCCCTTTGTTCGACAAGGCGATAAATGCATCGTCATCGAAACGAGTTAGCATGTCGATCAAGCGATGCTTTAACTCACTCATGAAATTACCTTCAATAGCCATTGCGCTAATTTTTGTGGAGTTAATGCGGCGATTTCCATTCCGCATGAAGCTAGGCGATCAGCCATATGGTGGTCATAAACTGGATTAGATTGATCATCGAGAGAAGCTAGGCCTAGTAGTTTTACTTGGTCTTCAGCCAATTTTGTGACTGCATTAATTAGTTCGCTTGGAGGAGCACCTTCGCAAAAGTCACTGATTAATACAAAGACAGTTCTATGAGGGTTCTCAATTAGCTGACTACAATAGCGTACAGCCTGGGCAATGTAAGTTCCACCTCCTAATTGAGCGCTCATTAACACTTCTACTGGATCGTCTACATGCTCAGAGAGGTCTACGATATTTGTGTCAAACAGCACTAATTTAACATTGAATGCAGGTAGTGCGGCCAGAATACCTGCCATCACTGCACTATGTATTACTGAATCCACCATACTGCCGCTCTGGTCGATGCAAAGGATAATTTCCCATGGTAGGCGACGGTTATTCCGTGCAAAGAAAAGTATGTCTTCAACCACTAGTTGTTGGCGATCCACATTAAAGTGCTTAAGGTTCTTACGGAGTGTTCCTTTCGCGTCAAAATTTTGAGATATTTTCAAAGGGGAGTGGCTAAATCGATTTAATCTACCAGATAGTAACTGCCTTACTTGAACCTCTAGTTGACGACGAATTTCCTCTACTACCTGGCGTATTATCCGTCGTGCCATGTGCACTACATCGCCCTTCAGGTGCCCTTTGAGGGTAAGCAAAGTACGCAATAATTGTTGATTTGGTTCTAACTTTTCCAATACCTTGGGATCAGTCAATAGTTCTGACATGCCATATCTATCTAGGGCATGTTTTTCTATACTTTCAATCGTTTCTTTTGGAAACAGTTCGCGAATTTCGTTAAGCCATTTTACTAGCGTGAGCTGGCTAGGATCTAAAGAACCTGCAGAGAGATCTTTACGCAAGCCTCGACCTTGATACTCACGACCATAAAGATAATCCAAAGCCAAATCCATACGGCGATTCGTTTCATTGAAGCCATTATTCATTGCCGGCTGCAAACGACTTTGAGCATATTTACCCAATACTAATCGCCAGCGGTGCGATGCATTTATAGCCATGTTGTGAATCCATCTCGCAGCAAAATTTCTTCAACCAAAGCTGATTGTCTCAGATTAGTATTAACAACATCTTCATTTAATCCAAGTTGAGTTAGGCTGCCTAAACTATCGATACCATACAGTTTGGCTACAGCTTCTGCGACCTTATCTGTTTCTTTGGGCGTCATTTCTGCAAAAGCCAAACGTAGCTCGGGTAGGTTCTTTGCGAAAGTCGACTCATCCCAACCGGAAAATAATGTATCAAGCCCTTTCAGCAGGGTTTCTTGTTGCCAGGCAACTTCTCTTGAGGTTTGTAATAGTCCTCTCAAGAATGCAATAGATTGATCAGGCGCTAAGTGACCGGTTAAGTATCCTTGCAGCAATTCTGTCAGCTCTATATCAGAAAGTTGGCCTGAGGCATATCTAAGTCCGGCACTTGCCCCTCTAATTAATGGTAGATCATGCGATTGCTGCAAGTCTAAGATAACTTGCCAATATAAAGATGCATCTAATTTCGCCCCTGTTGAACTGTTCAGTAATTCACGTAATTGGATAATGCTTTGTACTACTGAGCCGCCATCACCTTCTGCACCTTTCATGTCGCGCATCAGATAAATTGCTCGTTCATAGGCTGCCTGCAATACTGCTGGTAACTGATCAAGATGTCTCGCTTCTAAAGGCTCCCTCGCATCCCAGAGTATTGCAATTTGCATACTTGCTGCCACGACAGATGAAAAGACTGCATCTTCGTTTATTGAGTAGCGCAAGACATCTAGAACGCGTGATAGATGATCATGAAGGCCCAGTAGGCAGGCTTGGATCAATAACGAGGCTGCAATCTTTGAATCTCGGCTATTAGACAGTTGTTGGGAACTGTCTAAATGCTCTACAAACTTATTTGCAACGGCAACAGGGATACTCACACCATAAATTGCTGCTTCAATTAAAGCGCCCTCAGTCACCGGGGAGTAAACATATTCCCATTGCTCTTGCATTCGATCCAAACTAAGTCCATTGACATAGTCTGGGCCAGAAAATTTTACTCCAAATGGGACTTTTAGTAGGTTTAGTCCATGCAACAGTCGACTGGTGATACGATGGTCGGGGCGGCGATATATATCAAGACTCAGCTTCTTAACTTCCCCTGAACCGATTTTAAGTTTTTGCTGACGAGCACGACTCTCGAAGTCCTTAACTAGCGGCGGACGATCTATACCAGCTGGAACAGTGCCATAAAAATTTCCACATAGTACCTGCTGAGTGATGGACTTGATAATTGAGCTTTCAATATCTGTATCACCCTTAATAAAACAACTTGTAACAGCATCTACTAAGTCCTCACGTACTGGTGCAATCCTTTCTCTCAACTTTGCTAAACGCAACAAGTGTTCATAAGCTGCAGAAATTGCTGGCACTGGAATTTGAATACTGTATTTTTCCCGTAAAAGTAGCGCAATATCAAAAAGAATCGTAAGCGCTGATTCCTGTCGCACCCTAACATGTGCGTTGTGTCCTAAACGTTCGCTCTGAACCAATTGTTCCCAAATTTTTTGGTGCCACGCTGGGGAGGTCATTCCCGCACTGTAGCCATTGAGCCTATCTAGACGGTCAAAACTGTATCGGATTAATGCGCAGGACTCTTCAGTACTACCTGTTTTGACGTGAGGGCGTTTAATAGGTTGAATGAGTAGGCTTGGCATAACCACTGCATGGAAACCACCCATCACAGCAATGACTGGAGCATTGCTGTTAGCATGCTGTAATAAGCTTTGCTCAATATGCCAAGCCATTTCAAGCTCACGCTCCAATGTACCATCAGTTTTTAACTCCACTTCGGTGGTGTCTCTTCTAGCAATTTGGCAATAAGCAACTATCTGCGCGATATGCTCTTCTATCGATAATCCACATGCATGCGTTTCAAACAAATGCTCCCAAAATTCTTCATGATTACGACAGCCAGCGCGCTCTGCCATTACTTGCAGATTCCTACTACGGGTATAGTAATGTTCATCTAATAGTGACAGCACCTCTAGGTCTGTATTCTTCGACAAGCTACATTGCTCTGAGAAGTTCAAATCAATAAATTGAACAGGGATAGATTGCTGATGGGCTTCCTTTAAGGCAACTAACTCTGGCGAATAATCACAGAACGGGTAAAACGCTGCTTTCCTAACCTCTTCCGATTCGGAGTCAGATGATTTCTGCGTATGATATGTGTAAACGGCTAATGGTGCTTTTGCATCTGGATGCGTTAAATGTGCAATGAGTGTATTAAATGAACGTGGACCTTCTACCAAGATTGCGGCAGGCTTTAATCGCTTCAATAGTCTAGTTAGTTGCAATGCGCAAGCTGGACTATGATGCCGAACTGGGAAGATGATGAGGTTTTCTGACTGCATACTGTCAGCCAACGCTCTCACCTCATCGCTTGTTAACGATTTATCCAGAATCATCGTTTATTTCTAGCGGTCTAAATCTTTTCGAGCTTCTAGAACGTTTTTCCAGTCCTTATTACGTTGAGCTCGCTGCTTGATTACCACATCAAAGTAATGGCGTAATTTTTTTCCATCATCAGGATTATCTTTAAGGACGGTTCCTATTAACTGTTTGGCGATATGGTATCCACCTAAATCACCATCATCGAAATAATAGGCATCCAAGCATGCCGCATATCCTACAGCTACCGCCTCCGCGGATGACATTACCGCAGTTGGTTTTTCTATCACAACACCTTCTGCAGTTACACCTTCTCTTAAATCATTAAAAACAGTCACAAGCAGTTCTACGACATCCGGTAGCAGCTCCACATCAATATTTGCATGTTTCAGCAAAGCACTCGTTTGCTCTCGAACCAACTGAGTTTCTAATTTTCTATTTGAGATAGGCTGCACAGTCTCAAAGTTAAATCGGCGCTTTAATGCGCTAGACATCTCATGCACACCTCTGTCTCTTAAGTTGGCAGTGGCTAAGATATTGAACCCCGGCTTGGCAAACAAAACAGGTTCTTCAGTATAAAGCTCAGGAATATGTAATACCTTGTCTGAGAGAATGCTGATTAAGCTGTCTTGAATTTCAGGTTGTACACGAGTGATTTCTTCGAGCCGGCAAATTAACCCATTTTCCATTGCTTCATAAATAGGCGCTTTAACCAATGCTCGTAAGGTTGGACCTTCAGCCAATAATAGGGCGTAATTCCATGAATATTTGATTTGATCTTCTGTCGTACCCGAAGTGCCTTGAATCGTGTTAAATGAGTTCCCCGAAATTGCACAGGTGAGAAGTTCGGATAACATCGACTTAGCCGTACCAGGCTCACCTACTAACATAAGCCCACGGTTACTCATAAGCGTGACGATAGCACGGTCAATTAACGTATCATCACCATAAAACTTGCGTTTAATACCCAGCTTATCATTACCAATAATAAAGCTTCTCACGGATCTGGGGGATAACAGCCAACCTTGTGGTTTATTCGCGTCGTCTTTTTCTCTTAATCGAAATAATTCTTCGGCATATACTTCTTCAGCCGGTGCTTTGAGTTTATTAAAAATCTCTGTTGTCATATGAAAGTCTTATCGAGTCCTGATCAGTATTCTGATTTCTTTTGCCAATCTTTATCATAGCCACTTCCTTCGGCCGAGATAAGACGCATATCGTTATAGCTTTCAGATAAAAGTACTTTAGGTATCTTGTGGAGAGCCAGCCTATCCCGCTCCCAGCCTTTGGATTGAGAGTTTGCGAAGTACATACTTAATAACGCAACTGTTCGATTCTCCTCTGGTAATGGATTGCCAGTAAACTCAATTACGGAGGTTACGCCCAAATCAATGAAGCGCTTTTCATAAGTCATGAACCAGCCACCATCCTCAGCTGCACCGCGCGTATAGCCTAATTTCAATGCACGATTTCTTAGAGAGTAGGCCTCAATTAAATGCCCTTCGAAGTCATCAATTTGATCTGATTTACTTTTATCCTCTGGCAGTACGTATATACCTTTTCCAAGTTGTTGGAATAGCGAATTGACTTCGTAGTCTTTTAAATGGGCTTGCCATTGCGCAACTTGCTCTGCAGACAGTAACGAATCATGTGCAACAAGGATATTTGATGTTGGATTAAGATTAACCTCATTATCATTGATATCTGTGAGGGTTCCATCATCAAGGGGGCGGAAGGATTGAACAATGTTCTGACCATCATGTTCTACCCAGATGAGTTTTTGGATTAAGCGTCGCATGATTGGGTGCTGGTTGAGATAGAGCTGCCAATCATTTACCTTCCATTGTTTGCCAACGCATAGCGCCTCATACAAACGATCAGTTTGCATATCAATGACAGCTTTAATCTCTTTCTTAACTGCAGAAAATGCTTTCTTTGAATCTTTAGCTTGTGTGGCATCATCATCCTGACGCGGCTCCGGAAGAGCTTTGATTTCTTTCCCTTCAGGATTGAATAAACGCACACTCAAGTCGTCCAAAAGCTTTGCTGTGAAGATACGTTGCCCATAACTTAGCTGCAATTCGCCTGATTCATCGAAACCCGCACTTGGTATAGTCCGGTCAGCAAGCTCAGAAAGCGTCCACCCCTTTCTTTCAGCTAGCGCTGTTGCTTGTCTTGCAGCTTCCTCTTGAAAGCTTTTAGTTCGGAATCTGTTTCCAATAGACAGCATTAATTGAGTAGCTGTTGGATGCTCGATCCAGGACAGCATACCAATCAGGGCTTTACCTTGCGCCGCTCTGGTACCGTAATACTCCTTCAAATAACGGCGAACAGGTTCAGCAGCTCGCTCTGATGCGCATGCAGCAGAAATAGCCAAAATTCCTTTACTCGAAATGGCTGATCCAACTGGTTGGCGTAAAAATCCGGGTAAATAGGCTGAAGTGAGTTCTTCTACAGACTTCCCAAAATGCGGATTTTTTTCCCAATATTGAGGGTGATTCTTCATTGAATTAAACGCATACTGTGCTTGGTTCTGCGCTTGCTGTAGTGCTAAGTCAGGAGATATAGGTTTAATATCCTCAGTGAGCCACGCTTCGAGTACAAATTGACCGAATTGCTCTCTGTCTCGAATATCAAACATTGCACAATACTTGCGAAGGATCGCATTGGGTTCTGGGGACTTTTGTTTGAATGCTTGAATAAGCAACCAGCGTAGTACGTTTGATGAGATGGCTTCATTAGATTGTTCCCACTTGACTACTGGGATAGCGTTCCAAGGAAACCACTCCAAATCTTTTGGTAAACCTTTAGCGAGAGACTTATCCGCTTCAAGCTTCAATGCATCCAAATTTAAGTACTTTTCTACTGACTCTCCGAGTGCTATTAATGCATCTAGCATTGCACCTTTTGCAATATCACTTTTTTCTTTTAGAACTGCTTCCTCTAGGGAGATTTTAGCGGGCTCATAATTTAAACGTGTCAGCCATTGGGCAGCAATAGTTCGCACATCACCCTTACCATCGCTTAGCGCATTGATAATCCGCTTCTCTTTTCCAGGGAGGTTACTTAATGCATTTTGAGCTGCAGTACGGTCTGTTTTTGCATTTCCAAGAGCGATGTCGAATAAGGTGTTAACGATTGACTCAGGCGGAAAAGGGAGAGTGCCAATACCTTTATAAAGTTTGTGGCGGTCAAACCAATATGAACGTGCAGAGGAAGGATTTAGGATTTGATTAACCAGCTCCAGATTATGAGCAAAGAACGGCCAGATGTCTTCATCATTCCAACTTTCCCCAATAGAGCTCCAAGAAGAACAATACTTCTCTAAAATACTGCTAGCAGTGATTTCTAACGGCTCCAACATTTTCTGCAACATTAGCAAGGAAATGGTCTTTTTTGCGGAATAGAATGCATTAAATGCAATTGCTAATTGAGGGCTGACAGAGCCATCATGTCGGTGTTGATGAAAATCAAAGAACACCAGAGTTTTTAGAAGAACTACCGCGGTCACTGCAGGTGAGGCCGCAAAAGTATTCAATGATTTACTAATAGAATTGCCAGCGCGGTAATCCTCAATATATTCATTGATTTGTTTCTTCGTTTTAGGGGAGTCAGCACTAAGGTATTCAAAAAAAGGTTTTTTTAGATCAGTTGGCAAATTTTTCACTAAGTGCAGTGTGTGTTTGTGACCTTTTTCTAGCATTTGGTCATGCCAGTCTCTAGATTGTTTGTTCAGTTTATCAATCGCACAGTTGATATCACTCCATAGATTATCTATTGCTAATTTTATTTCAGAGGTTAGTTCCAGATTCCATTTAACAGAGGGAACGTCATACTGGTAATTGACTTGGGTATTGATTGGAGCGAGTTCATTATCCCACTCATTTAATAGAGCATTCACATTTGGAGCTTTATCAGCTTTGGCAGTTTCTTTTACGAAATTTACTACGGCAGCGTTATTCGATGAAATAGCCAAGCTATGTAATAAACGAAGAGCATGTATCCGGGCTTCAGGTTTTCCTTTAGACGCTTCATGCTTTAGGGACTCAAAAAAATCGTCTATTGGAGATTTGCGAATTAATGCGCTAGCGGCAGCACGAACTTGCTTGCTATTTGCAACGGCGAATACAATCAATTCAGGTGCAAGTATTTTCAAAGTCGAGTTATTTGCATTCTCCAGCAATTTAATCATATGTAAGCGCTGAGGAACATTATTATTCATCAAACACAACTTAAGCGACTCCGCGTGCCTTTGCAAACCTTCTGCATAGCCTTGTAATGTTGTAACCATTGGCAGCCTGCTTTCTGCAAACCAATTACCACTTACAGGACTTGAAAATGCTGAGACCAAAAGACTATTTGGCGGCAGGCCATCGACTATTAAGAGTTCTTCTATTTTGTTGTAGCTTAATTTATCCGCTCTCTGAACTTCGCTGGAATAGCTATTAAGACTAAAGCCGGTTGAATGTATTAACAAAATCTCTGGCCAATGCTCATTTTTAGGAAACACATAGGCGTAGCGAAGTCCTGATGATCGGCTAATACTGGCTTCCAATAGCTTAACCCAGCGTAAAGCAACGCTTGTTTCAACTGAATCAAAGTTTTTATAGAGAGCCGCTAAGCGAGCGCTTTCCTTTTTATCATTAGCGTACATATTCTCCAGTTGGAAAACCGCGCTAACTTTGTTATTTTTTGCTACGTAATCAAGTACTGATGGTGTATCGCCATTGCCAACGAAACTTAGTATGTCATTGACTGTACTTGCCCCCAGATTTTTATGTCGACCCTCGTAGCGCAAATAATCACTTAATTGTTTCAACCACCCAGTGTACGAATCATTATTAGACAAACCTGGAGAAAACACCCCTAATACCTTGCGTATCAAACTCATTAAATATTCTTCTTTCTAATTTTTTATGTATAAATGCAGTCTTTAGCCTATGAGATATTGAATTATCTAGTTTGCAACTTTGTGACTAAAGCTTGTCAGAATAAAAGTGACACCTATAGCTTAATGGTCTGACACCAGAATTAACATGCGATTAGCTGCTCTTGAAAAGAAGGGTAATTGAGAGTCCCACTAATTCAGATGAGTTTATTATTGGTGTAAATTATCATGAATAAAAATATTAATACATAAATATACATTTCTTTTTGAAGTAGGCAATTGTTGGGGATATCGAATTGCCAATAAATATGAATGAGCGGTGTAAATGAATTGAAATCGACTATGCTATTGAATAAAGTTTTTATTCAGTCCCAATGTGAGTTTATTCAAAGAGGTTTTTGTTGATTAAATTAGATAATGCCCTGTTTTTACAGGGCCTTTTTATTTTTTATAGCTAGAAATATTCAATAAGGATAAAAAAATATTGAAGAAACATTGGTGTTGCATAAGCACCGTTGACTTTTTATTCCAATCTGTAGGATGCCAAACTTAATCAGTGTTGGAGCGTAATAGGCGATTTACAGCAAAAGGTAAAATTGTTTTAGGCAAGAATTTCATAAATTTATACTTGATTCGGGGTTTAAATTAATTCACTCTTGAGTTATTCGTGAATTAATTTATTTCAATGAATAATCGTATTTCATAATAAAAATCACAAGTAGTCGTACGTTTTCAAGGAAGGAGCCATTGATGGCAACCCTGAATATTAATGGCATCACCCACCAAGTGGATGCACCCGCTGATATGCCTCTTCTTTGGGTGATCAGAGACATCATCGGCTTGACCGGAACCAAGTTCGGATGTGGCATCGCGCAGTGCGGCGCGTGTACAGTTCATGTGGATGGTCAGGCAACGCGTTCCTGCGTATTGCCCATTTCGGCTGTTGGCGGCAAGAAGATTACGACCATAGAAGCGATTGGGGAAACCTCCGCAGGTCAGGCTGTGCAAAAGGCCTGGCTAGATCTGGAGGTGATGCAGTGTGGTTATTGTCAGTCTGGCCAGATCATGTCTGCTTGCGCGCTGCTTGACCAGCACCCTCACCCGAATGACGCGCAAATTGATGCCGCCATGGCCGGTAATATTTGCCGCTGCGGCACTTATCCACGTATACGCGCAGCTATCAAGGTGGCTGCTAAGGAAGGGGTCTAGTTATGTCACAAGGGCTTATCCAGGGCTTGGCCGACAAATATACGATTTCTAATCCTCCGCGACGTGATTTTCTTAAAATTGCCGCGACGGTGAGTGCGACGACTGCAGGCGGGATGCTGCTGAGTATCAGTTTGCCTGCATTGAGCCAAAGCAAGCAAACCCAACCGTACAGCGAGCTGGAAACCGGTAAGGATGTGCTCGCCCCGAATGGATTCATCAAGATTGATACTAAGGGCGAGGTCACCATGATCATGCCCAAGGTGGAAATGGGGCAGGGGGTTTATACGTCTATTCCCATGTTGTTAGCAGAAGAGTTGGGGGTTGATCTCCAAACTGTGAAACTGGAACATGCCCCCCCGAATGAAAAGCTGTATGCCGATGCGCTGCTCGGGGCTCAGGTGACGGGCGGGTCAACTTCCATCCGTGCCTTGTGGGAGCCCATGCGCCAGGCCGGTGCTGTGTGCCGGTCATTGCTGATTGCTGCGGCTGCACAGCAATGGAAAGTGGCCGAATCTGCCTGTTATGCAAAATCTGGTGTGGTTTACCACGATGCCTCCGGACGAACACTGCGTTATGGGGAATTAGTCAAAGTGGCCAGCACCTTGCCTGTACCCAAGCAAGTCGCTCTCAAAGACCCTAAAGACTTTAAACTCATTGGCACTGCTGCCAAGCGATTAGATACGCCTGATAAAGTAAATGGCTTGGCGAAGTTTGGTATTGATGCACACCCTGACAATGTGAAGTTTGCAGTGATCGCTACCAGTCCTGTGTTCGGCGGGACGCTGGCCAGTGTAGATGATAGCCGCGCCTTGAAAATGCCCGGTGTGCTGCAAGTGGTCAAAGTGGATAATGCGGTTGCCGTGATAGCCACGAATACTTGGGCCGCCAAACGCGGCTTGGGCGCACTGGATATTCAATGGAATGAAGGTAAAAGCACTGCGGTAAAAACCAGTGATTTGGTGAATGATCTGCGTGAGGCGTCCAAAAAACCGGGGGCCGTGGCTAAAAAGCAAGGCAATGCCACCAGTGCCTACAAAAAAGCGGATAAAACGCTGAGTGTGGAGTATGAGCAACCCTTTTTAGCACATGCGACGATGGAGCCCATGAATTGCACTGTGGAGGTGAGCGCTTCTGGCTGCGATCTTTGGGTAGGGACGCAAATTCCGACGTTTGCCCAGGGCATGGCCGCCAAAACACTCAACATTCCGGTTGAAAAAGTCAGGTTGCATAATTTCCTCATCGGCGGTGGTTTCGGCAGACGACTAGAGTTTGATGGGGTCGTGCAGGCGGTCAAAATTGCCAAGCAGGTAAAGGGGCCAGTTAAGGTCATTTGGACGCGGGAAGAGGATATTCAACATGACATGTTTCGCCCGTATTACTTTGACCGTATCTCAGCAGGATTGGATGCTAACGGCAAGCCGGTCGCTTGGTCACACCGTATCGTTGGCTCCTCCATCATGGCCCGCTTTGCGCCCCCTTTAGTCAAAAACGGGGTAGACCCGGATGCAGTGGAAGTGTCGGCAGAGCCGCCATATGATTTACCGAATCTGTATGTGGATTATGTACGGGTAGAGCCGCGGGATGTACCCACCGCATTTTGGCGGGGGGTTGGGCCGACACGCGGTACTTTTGTCGTCGAGAGTTTCATCGATGAACTGGCGCATTTGGCGAAAGTGGATCCGGTGAAATACCGTTTGGATCTGCTCGGTAAAACGCCTAGATTGAAAAATGCCTTGCAACTCGCGGTAAGCAAGAGTGATTGGGGCAAGCCATTAGCTAAAGGCCAAGGTCGCGGCGTCTCTGTAATGCATGCTTTTGGCAGTTTCTTGGCCATGGTGGTTGATGTCACCGTGAATGATCAGGGAGAGGTTAAAGTCGACCGCGTCGTCTCTGCTGTCGATTGTGGCATGACCGTGAATCCAGATACCGTGATTGCGCAAATTCAAGGGGGCGTTATTTTTGGCCTGACGGCTGTGCTATACAACGAAATCACCATTGAGCATGGGCGTGTACAGCAAACTAACTTTAATGATTACCGTATGCTGCGTATTAATGAAGCGCCCGCTATTGACGTCCACCTGATTAAAAGCGCTGAGGCGCCGGGGGGGATTGGTGAGCCTGGTACTGCAGCGATTGGCGCTGCGTTGGCAAATGCCGTGTTCTCAGCGACTGGCAAACGTATTCGCAAGCTACCTATCGGGCATCAACTAAAAACATAAGGAGTCACCATGAACATGGCCTCAGGTTTGATGAAAATAGGTTTCGCAGCCTTTACCTTTACATTTTCGTTGAGTGTGTTTGCCGTCAATCCGGCAGAGATCAAAAAAGGGGAGTATCTTGCGCGGGTAGGCGATTGCATCTCTTGTCACACGGCTCCCCATGGCAAAGCCTTTGCCGGCGGGCTGCCCATGCTGACGCCAGTGGGCGCGATTTATACGACGAACATTACGCCTGATGCTGAGACAGGTATCGGCAAATATACCGAGTCCGACTTTGCCAAAGCACTACGGCGAGGGGTGGCAAAAGATGGTCATCATCTTTATCCGGCCATGCCATATCCTTCTTATGCCAAAGTTAGTGATGCCGACATTCACGCCCTCTACGTGTATTTCATGCACGGCGTGAAACCGGTGCGCCAAGCAAACCGGGCGAATGAGATTCCTTGGCCATTGAATTACAGGTTCCCTTTGGCCATCTGGAATAGCCTGTTTTTAGATAAGCATGGTTATCAACCTGATGCATCAAAAGATGCCAGCTGGAATCGTGGCGCTTATTTGGTTCAGGGGCTGGGGCATTGTGGTGCTTGCCATACGCCACGCGGCTTTGCCTATCAGGAAAAAGGGCTGACGCATGCCTCGGATCAATTTTTAAGCGGAGAAACCCTGGAAGGATGGTCTGCCACCAACTTGCGTGGGGACCATAATACCGGGTTAGGCAGGTGGTCTGAGGCGGATATTCTTGTGTATCTGAAATCTGGTGCTAATCAGCATAGCTCCGCTTTTGGCACCATGACTACGGTCATTAATAACAGTACTGAAGGCATGACTATCCAGGATTTAACGGGCATCGCTAGCTACTTGAAAACAATCAAAGGGACAAACGATAAAGGTCAAACGACGTATAAATACAATTCTGGTGCGACATTGGCTCAGTTCAAATCATTGACAACCTATCCTGGCGCCCGGCTTTATCAGCAATATTGTGCAGCGTGTCATGGACAAGAGGGTAAAGGGGTTGCCCCTTATTTATCACCGCTTGCGGGCAACCCGGCTGTGATGGATCCAGACCCCTCCTCACTCATTAATGTCATTTTGAATGGCTCGCCTCAACTCAAACCGCAAGGGGTGGCGGCACCCTTCAATATGCCAAAGTTCAGACATACCTTGAATGATACTGAGGTGGCGCAGTTAGTCAGTTTTATGCAGTCCGCCTGGAATCATAATCTTAAACCGACGAGTGCGAAGGCCGTTGCAGACATTCGAAAACTGCCCGCTTCGGCACATGAGTGACAGTGAAATCTATCCATCGGTAGATTGCCAATCGAGCCTTTTGCCAGAGATAAAAGGCATGATTGTTGCTGAGAAAAATGTGTGTGCGGCTTTTTAATGACAAACATACAGTATTGAATGTCGAGAGGATTGACAACCGTTACAAAGTTTGATGAACTTGTCACCTATTGTTAAGTACCATTATAAAAGGCAAACCTGCTGAAAAGCAGGGACGCAAAGCTTCCGGTCTAAAAGCAGTTGCTGATGACAGCGGGGCTACCATTTACCGCAAGGGTTAATGTATCAAGTTCTTTCAAGTAGTGTGTTGTGTGGGCTGGGCTTATGCCGTCTCGGCAAAGCCTGCGTGCTGTTTCGCCCATTGAGGGTATCCGCCGCTGAGGGCTTTATGATCGACCACTTACTAAAGAGAAATGACTTGCTTGCACTGCGCTGTCGCAGTCGTTTGTGGTGGATTGGCAATGGTCAATTGGATGACAGGCGCGCCTAATGCCACACTTTAAAAACACTCCTCTACAACTGAGACTGGTTGCCAAACTTTTTAAAGGCGAGCTTTTTCAGTTTGCCCAAGACCCGCATCAACTGCGGGTGAAACTGTTACTGGCGATTGCTGCCTGTGCCTCCATCATTCTGGGCGGTGCTTGGAGTGTTTACTATTTATGGCAGGCCAAATGGCTGTTAATGGCCTTTAATTTTTCCCTGGTGATATTGAGCATGCTTGTGGTGACCATGATCAATGCGGGCCGGGATCGCCTGGCAGCCATTTTTATGGCGCATGGCTTGGCGCTGATTATTTCTGCGATTTCTGTGTTTGATGTGCCGTTGCCCGGGGTGGTCCGCTCGGTGCATATGTATTATCTGCCGATTGCCGCAGGATCATCGCTGGTGTTCCGTAAAGAGGGCATTTATCTGCGCGTGATTTTTCCGTTGCTCATGCTGTTGGGGTGTTTGATTTTTGGTTCGTCTGACATTGGCATTACCCAGGCATCTTTGATTGCGAATCCTGAAATTCGGGCGGTTGGGGCATGGATGAATAATCTGGCCGCCTTAGGTGTTTTGGGGATTGCCTTGATTGTGATGCAGTCTGATATTACCTTGCGTAGCGGGCTTTACGCGGATATGCGCGAAGCGCTCGCCAAAGGGCATTTCTGTTTGCATTACCAGCCGCAGGTCGATGCCCAGGGTCATATTTTTGGCGCTGAAGCGTTGCTACGCTGGCAGCATCCTGAGCAGGGCTTGATCCCGCCTGGTGTTTTCATCACTGCCGCCGAAGAAACCGGTCTGATTTTGCCGATTGGTAATTGGGTATTAAAAGAAGCCTGTGCGCAGTTGGTGAAATGGTCTGATCATCCGCATTTGTCCCACTTGAGTATTGCGGTGAATGTGAGCACTTCGCAGCTGCGCCAGCCCGATTTTGTGCAAGAGGTGCAGGAGATTGTAACGCGCAGCGGCGCCAATCCCGGCCAGATTAAACTGGAGCTCACTGAGAGCATGCTGGCAAACGAAGTAGACGATACGATCCAGAAAATGCGCGCATTGCAGGCATTTGGCATGAGTTGGTCGCTGGATGATTTTGGCACCGGATACTCTTCATTAAACTACTTGAAGCACCTGCCATTTGAGCAATTAAAAATTGATCAATCCTTTGTGCGCGACTTGCTGAATAATGAAAGTGACCAGGCGATTGTCGATACGCTGGTGAATCTGGGTAAGCATCTCAAAATGACCCTGATTGCTGAGGGGGTGGAAACGATAGAGCAGCTCGAATACCTGCATAGCAAGGGCTGTATGAAATACCAGGGGTATTTTTTTAGCAAACCTTTAACTGTGCAGGCCTTTGAACAATTGCCTTCGCCGCTGCTTTCGCCAGTTGCGCATTCAACCTCGGGCCTGTTCTGACAAGCATATTCCCAACCCTTGCCTGGCGGTGACTGTAAAAAGGAAAATCTCCCAAGACCCACGCAACTGCGGCTGATTACACTGTGACCTTTGATTGGCGGTGAAAGGGCGGGCATGTTGGTGAATTCTGCAGTCTTCAGGGGGTGTGCTTGTTTCAGGGTTTGCGTATGGGTGATCGGCCTGTGGGCAATGCTTTCTCTGCCACAGGCGGAAGCGCGCGCCGTAAAAAAGGTGGCGTCCTCTTCGGCGCAGCGCGCAGAGCTCAGCCCCAAGCAAGCCATGAGTGAGCATACCGATGACTTGCGGGCATTGATGTTGCAGCTCTATACCGAACATCCAGAGGAATTGGCGAAAAGCACGCAGGTCGGGCCGCGCGAAATGACGGAATGGGTATTTGATGGCAAGGCCAACTGGAAGTTTGAGGCGATCCGCCGTTTGCAGGGCATGACCGCGATAGACCTGGCATTCGACGAAGCGTTTGGTGGTGACCGTATTCTGGCTTTGGTGGTGGGGATAGAAACCTTGCTGTTTGAAGGCTATGGCAGCCAAAATGAGTTTGAAATCCCGCCACAACGCGATCGCCAAAAACTGCAGCAGTTGCAGCAACAGCTTAAGGATTTGCAGGCACGCCTGCAGCGGGCACCGCTGCCGTCTTTGCTAGAACAACCCGCCGTGCGCCAGCCCATCGAGGCCACACTCAAGCAGCTGTTGCAACGCTTGAGCGTCTAGCCTAAGGCACCAAACTCAGGTGATGCCCCAGTCTGTGCTTTTTGGTCGCCAGATAGTCGGCATTGGCTGGATTACTTGCGATCTCTAACGGCGTCACGGCCTCCACCATGATGCCCAGCCGGGTGAGGGCGCGCGACTTATCCGGGTTGTTACTCAGTAACTCAATCGACTTCACCTCAAAATGCTGCAACATACTGGCGGCATCATCATATGCTCGCTGGTCTACAGGCAGGCCCAGGGCGAGGTTTGCCGCCACCGTATCCAAGCCGGTGTCTTGCAAATCATAGGCCTGCACCTTGTTGCTGATGCCGATGCCGCGCCCTTCATGTCCGCGCAGATACAGAATAATGCCATTGCCACGCGCCTGAATCAGTTGCTGCGAGCGTTTGAACTGTTCGCCGCAATCGCAGCGCTGTGAGCCAAACACATCCCCGGTCAGGCATTCAGAGTGCACGCGGGTCAGCACTCTGGCTTGACCGCTGACCTCGCCGAGCACCAGTGCGATCTGCTCCTGCCCGCTGTGCATATCAACAAACGCGTGTAAACGGTACTGCCCATATTCTGTCGGTAAGTGAGCACTGGCTTTCCAGCGCAGGCTGCCGCTTTCGATGGCTGCTGTTTGCACAGAGGCAAGCTTATTTAAGCGCATTGATCGCTCCCATTTTAATCAGTTTGGCGCGCAACACATTGCGGCTCAAGCCCAGCAGCTTGGCGGTTTGCACCTGATTATGGTGGCAATGCTGATAGGCGGCACGTACCAGCGTGTCTTCCACATAGTCATAAAGCTGCGCTTTGCCCGTTTCAAACAACTGCTGCAGCGACGCCTCCAGCGAGTCAGTATCTGCTTCGCTGGGCAAGGCCTGCAGTGTCGCTTTTGGTCGGTGTAGCGAGATCGAGGACAAATGTAAATCCTCACTGCGCACCACATTGTTGCGGCAAATTAGCAAGGAGTGATGAATCACATTTTCGAGTTCGCGGATATTCCCTGGCCAGCTATGTTGCAATAATTTTTGCTTGGCCGAGTCATCGAGGCAGATGGTGGCGTAGCCCAACCGCCGTGTATATTCGCCAACAAAATAATCTGCCAGTGGCAAAATATCGCCGGGCCGGTTGCGCAGGGTTGGCAGCTCCAGGTGCGCAACGCGTAAACGGTAGAATAAATCCTCCCTGAAGTTACCAGCCAGCACGGCCTCTTCCAGGCGTACGTTGGTCGCTGCAATCAGCCGCACATCAATCGGGGTTGGTTTGCGCGCGCCTAGCCGTACCACTTCCCGCTCTTGTAGTACACGTAACAGCTTCACCTGGAGACTCAGCGGCAAATCACCGATCTCATCCAGAAACAGCGTGCCGCCATTCGCCTCTTCAAACCAGCCGGCTTTGGCGGTGACTGCCCCGGTAAACGCGCCTTTTTCATGGCCGAACAATTCACTTTCGACCAGTGTTTCCGAGAACGCCCCGCAATTCACCGCGACAAATGGTTTAGATTTACGGTAGCTCAAGGCATGCACATGGCGGGCAATCAGCTCCTTGCCCGTGCCAGTTTCGCCGATGATCAAGACATTGGCGTCACTGGGGGCAATTTGCTTGATGCGATTAAGCAAGGCGATCGACTTCGGATCTTCAAACACCTGCGCGGTCGCTCGAATCGATGTCGACATGGCCCGCGAGTTCGGCATGGTTAACAGACGCTGTTGCTCAAACTGCGTGTCGTGTTCAGTCGTATAAAAATCGTTTGCTAATAGATTTGCCATCGTGAGGATCTCACTGTCTTTCCATAGAGTTAAGCCCAGATACAGTAATCCAGGCTGCAATTTCGTGCCAATAAGTAATGGCGCTATTCATATTCTTTAAAGTTATAAATAAATCTCTCATTAGAAATAATGATTTAATTACCCGTCTGAATTAGCAGAATGCATGCCAATCAGGCCGAGGTCGTGCTACCGCAGGCATGAGATGACGGGTTAAAACAATAAATGCCATCAAATCATGGGGTTAAGAAAAGGAGGACTTGTGGTTGCTTATTGCTGCGTGAGGTATGCAAATGGCACTGCTCTACATCCGCCTGCTGAAATCGATGCAGGGTGCTGCAAACGCAGCAGCACTGCTGAACAAGTTGCTGATTTTGCAGCAATCAAAAAAATAATTTTTTTAAGTGATTGAATTAAAAGTCTTTTATTTGTGGCATGGACTTTGCACTTTTCAAGTTGTTATTTCTTTTGAATGGGTTGTAAAGGGTAGTCGATGCAAATATTCTGGTTTTTACCCACGCATGGCGATCAACGGTATCTTGGCAGCAGCCAGGGCGCCAGACCGGCCACGTTTTCTTATCTGAAACAGATTGCCCAGGCGGCTGACCGGCTGGGCTATGGCGGTGTGCTGGTGCCGTCTGGCCGCTCTTGCGAAGATGCCTGGGTCATTTCTTCGGCACTGATCAATGAAACCAGCCAGCTCAAGTTTTTAGTCGCCACACGGCCTGGGTTTATTTCACCGGTGGTGTCGGCGCGCATGGCCTCGACGCTGGACCGTATCTCGGGCGGGCGGCTGCTGATTAATGTGGTGGCGGGCGGTGATCCGGCCGAACAGCAAGCCGAGGGTAGCTTTCTCGATCATGATGCGCGGTATGCTGAGGCTGAGGAGTTCTTGTCTATCTGGCGCTCGGTACTGAGCGAGCAGCGCGTGGATTTTGAAGGCGATTATTTACGCGTCAAAGGCGCCAGCCTGCCAACCGGTAGCTTGCAGAAACCTTATCCGCCACTGTTTATCGGCGGCGCTTCCGAGGCCGCCATCAAACTCAGTAGCGAGCATATTGATGTGCATTTAACCTGGGGTGAGCCACCGGCAGCCGTGGCCGAAAAAATCAAGGTCATCCGCGCGGCTGCGGCAGCCAAAGGCCGCCATATCCGGTTTGGCATCCGCTTGCACGTGATTGTGCGTGAAACCAGCGAGCAAGCCTGGCAAGCCGCCGACACGCTCATTTCGCAGGTCACCGATGACACCATCGCAGCAGCACAGGCCGCAGTGGCCAATTTTGATTCTGTCGCACAAAAACGCATGACGGCTTTGCATCATGGCCGTCGTGACCAGCTCGAAGTCTCGCCTAATCTGTGGGCTGGAGTCGGCCTGGTGCGCGGTGGTGCCGGCACTGCGCTGGTGGGCAATCCGCAAGAAGTGGCTGACCGCATTAAAGAGTATCAGGCGCTTGGCATTGATTATTTTATTTTCTCAGGCTACCCACATCTGGAGGAGGCTTACCGTGTCGCTGAATTATTGTTCCCGCTTTTGCCGCTCCAGCAACAGGCCCCACATGAGGTTAGCATTACGACCAATCTCACCGGCCCGTTTGGCGCAGCCCAATCTGTTAAGCATGCTGCGTAGGGGGGAAGATGACATTGGCTCTGAATTTACGCCCGCCCGCCGCTGAAGCGGAGCATGGCATTTTGTTTCACGGCACACCGCAACAGCGCGCCGATCAACTTTGCGACTATTTGGCACTCACCGCGGTTGAACGCGATGTCGCAGGAGGGACGCCCTATCCGCAGCGGCAGGCGGTAAGGGACAGCGGCTTGCTCAGTTTGTGGCTACCGCAACAGGCCGGGGGCTTGGGCGCCAGCTGGGCGCAGACCTACCGCATCATCCGCCAGATTGCCCGCGTCGACAGTTCGATTGCACAGGTGTTTGCGTTCCAGTTTTTGATGCTGGCTTCCATTCGTTTATATGGCAGCGAGACGCAGTGGCAGCATTATTTCAAGCTCACTGCGCACCAGAACCTGTGGTGGGGCAATGCCCTCAATCCGCTGGACCAGCGTACGGTGGCACGTAAGGTAGACGGTGGCTATGTGTTTCACGGGCAAAAAAGTTTTTGCTCCGGCTCCATGGATTCTGACTTCTTGATCGTCTCCGCCATTGAAGAAGGCAGCGGCAAATTTCTGGTGGCCGCGGTGCCGACCAGTCGCGCAGGGATCACGCTCAAGGGTGATTGGGACAACATCGGCCAGCGCCAGACCGACAGTGGCAGTGCAGAATTTAACCAGCTCAAGGTGGAAGATCATGAGTTACTCATGCAGCCTGGTCCACTCAGTTCGTCGTTTGCCAGTCTGCGTTCGTTGGTGGCCCAGCTGATTTTTACCAATATCTACCTGGGTATTGCCGAAGGGGCGCTGGCCGAGGGCGCCAAATACACCCGTGGCAGCAGCCGGGTCTGGTCTGGTTCGTTGGCAAACAGCGTGTATGAGGATCCTTATACCTTGCTGCATTACGGCGAGTTTTGGGCCGGATTACATGCATCATCTGTACTGGCCGACCATGCTGCCGAATTGCTCGATGCGGCCTGGCAACAAGGGTTGGCACTGGAAGACGCACAACGCGGAGAGGTGGCGCTGGCCGTATTCTCGGCCAAAGTGCAGGCGACCCGTGCCGGGCTGGATGTGACCACGCGTATTTTTGAGGTGGCAGGCGCCCGTGCGACCACAGCCAAGCTGCGCATGGACCGTTTCTGGCGGAATTTGCGTGTGTATACCTTGCATGATCCGGTGGATTACAAGTTCAAGGAGTTAGGCGAGTGGGCGCTGAATGGGCAGTATCCCACCCCTAGCTTTTACTCATAGAAAACACATGATCCATAGCTGCGCGGGCGAATAACGGCGTTGCACGGTACTCAAAATCCCCATGTACGCCATGTACATTCCGGTTTCTGCGTGTCGTGCGCCTTGGTCTTCATCCCGCTCGCGCATTGCTTAAGTGTTTCCATCACTAAAGAATAGATATGAAACAAAAAATTATTGATTTACGTAACCGTCCTGCGTTTTTGCATGACTTTTTTGGCGCCACGCCCAACACGCCTGCCTATGAGACGGCCAAATGGCTGAATCAGCGCGTGGGTTCGCTGGAGCCCGAGCATTTTCGACGTTCGTACACTGTTGAGGGCTATCTGCAGGAAATAGACGACGCCGGCATAGACCTCGCAGTGGTGGTCGGCCGTGAAACGCCAGACCTCACCATTGATGACCAGCAGATTGCCGATCTGGTCAAACATAGCAAAAAGTTGGTCGGCTTGGGCTCGGTGGATATTGAAAGTCGCGGCGTGGACAGTACCTTGGCCGCGATTGAAAAAGCCATACACCATTATGGCTTTAAGGCCATCAATATCGAGCCAGGCTTTGGCAAGCCTGCGCGGCAGGTGGATGATCCACTGTTTGACCCGGTGTATAACGCGTGCCAGCAGTATGGCGTGCCGGTGTGCGTGATGTCGGGCCCGACCACACCGGATCTCGACTATGCGCACCCGAATGCGGTGGCACGGCTGGCGCGCAAATATCCCCAATTGAACATTATTTGTTTTCACGGCTATTACCCGTTTGTGAACGAGATTGTCGGTGCCGCCTTCCGCTACCCCAATCTGTATCTGGTGCCGGATATGTACATTTTCCAGCCCGGCGCCGAGCTGTATGTGCAGGCCGCTAACCAGTTTCTGGGCGACCAGTTACTGTTTGGCACCTCTTATCCGTTCCGCCCCATGAAACAAACCATCGCTGATTTTGCGGCACTGGGCTTTAAGGATGCCGTGCTCGAAAAAGTGTTTTATCAGAATGCGGCCAGGGTGCTGAATCTCAACCTGGCAGCGTGAGTAAAAGGACTGTGTATGTTAGAAAAAAACCAACCATTTGATTCGGTCGCTAGCGCCATTCAAGCCATCGCCAACGGCGAATTCGTAATTGTGGTCGATGATACCGACCGCGAAAACGAAGGCGACCTGATTATCGCCGCCGAAAAAATCACCACTGAAAAAATGGCCTTCCTGGTCAAACACAGCAGTGGTCTGGTCTGCGTCGGCATGCCCGCACAACGTTTGCAAGCACTGGACTTGCCACAAATGGTGACACACAACGCTGATCCATTCCGCACCGCATTTACTGTGAGTGTGGATTACAAATATGGCACGACCAGCGGCATCTCGGCGGCAGATCGTGCACTGACACTGCGCAAGCTGGCGGATCCCACCACTCAGGCCGAGGATTTTCACCGCCCCGGCCACATTTTTCCGCTACGTGCCCGCCGTGGCGGTGTGCTCGAGCGGCCCGGCCATACCGAAGCGGCGCATGACCTTGCCGCCATGGCTGGCCTGCAGCCAGTCGGCGTGTTATGCGAAATCGTCAATGACGATGGCAGCATGGCAAGACGCCCTGATTTATTCAAGTTTTCCCAAGCCCACGGGCTCAAAATCATCAGCATTGCCGATATGAAAGCCTATCGTGCGCGCGACCTCAACTACGCGTGGCCAGGCTTGCAGTCGATTCCACGCCAGCAAAGCCGACTGCTGGATGCAGCCATGGTCTATAGCGGTTAACTGCGCATACCGGCTAGCCTTGCGCCCAACCTTGTGTTGGGCTTTTTCATGGCCTGGCCGGGGGTGTGGCTTGACCTGAGATCAGGTGGCCGCATTGTTTGTGAGCGCCGCAGACGCGTTTTAGGCTTGTCGATTGTCTGGCTTAATATTAAAATGAGAATTATTATCATTTATATATTAAGCAGTCATGGCAGACTCTTCGCATTTACCGGTCACGCATTGGTATCAGGCGCATCATCACTGGTTGTGTTGCTGGCTGAATAAAAAAGTCGGTTGTACACACCATGCCGCGGACCTGGCTCAGGATACCTTTGTCAAACTGTTGCTAAAACAGGAGGCGTTACAGCATGTATATACGCCACGTATCTATCTGTTGCAGATTGCCAAAGGCTTGATGATAGACCAATGGCGACGTCAGGCCCTGGAACAAAGTTACCTCAATGCGCTGAGTCAGGAGGAGCCTGCCTGCATCTCCCAGGAACAGCAGGCCATGATTACCGAAGCCCTGCTGGAAGTGGATGCGATGCTGAGCCGGTTAAACCCCAAGGCCAAAGCCGCATTTTTGCTGGCGCAGATCCACGGCTTCCAATACCAGGAAATTGCAGTCAGGCTGGCGGTCTCTGAGCGCATGGTCAAAAAATATATGGCAACCGCCATGATGCATTGCTTGTTGTTGCGCCGGCAATGGCAAGATGAAAGACAGACCTCATGAAGTCATCAGCCGTTAAGGTGGGGATGTCGCCGGTAGAACAGTTGGCGCTGCAGCAAGCGGCAGAATGGTTTGCCGTACTCAGTGATGACGCCCCCGAGGCGTCTGAGCGGCAGGCCTGGCAAGCGTGGCTAACTGCGCACCCAGCCCACCAACGGGCCTGGGCCGAGGTGGAGGCGATTAATGCTGCCTTCTCCAATCTCAATGCTGTGGCAAGCAAGTCGGCTTCGCATCAGGCCTTGTTGCATTCCAGTGGGCGCCGGCAGGCGTTAAAAATGCTCGGACTGGCGGGCGTCACTTACTTGGGTGTGAGCCTGTTGCATCGCTACAGCCCCTGGCAAGATTGGCTGACAACGCTCACTGCCAGCGCCATCACCTACCGTACGCCAGCAGGCAGAACGCATCGCGTGCTATTGGCGGACCAAGGCAAGCTCTGGCTCAATACCGACACCCAGGTGCGCGTCGCCTATGGCTGGATGTTGCGGCGCATCACGCTGGAATACGGCGAGATACTGCTGCAATCTGGCCATGATCCGCAAGCGCGGCCGTTGGTCGTTGATACGCAGCATGGGCGCTTGACGGCCCTGGGGACGCGTTTTACCGTCTGCCAGGAGGACACGCGTAGCTTGCTCGCCGTGTATGAGGGGCGGGTGGCGATTACGCCATCACAAGGCACCGCCATCACGTTGAGTGCCGGTCAGCAGGCCTACTTTGACCAGTATGGCGTCGGTGCAATACAGGCCGCGCTTCCTGCCCGTGAAGCCTGGACCCGTGGCATCCTGATTGCGGATAATCAATCGCTCAAAGACTTTATTGCCGAGCTGGCACGCTATCATTCAACCAGGCTATCGGTAGCCCCCGATATTGCCCATTTACGCTTGATGGGCGCATACCCGTTTGCCAACGTGCCGCTGGTGCTGCAGGAAATCACCCATAGTTTAGGCATTCGCCAGCACACCGACGCGCAAGGCAATATTCAATTGCTCCCTGCTGCTTGAGCGCCTGTCATTGGCTTTGGTATCAGGCGCGCGAGAAATTTTTGTATTTTTTGCGCTGGAGGTTCCCTTTTTAACGGGCTGTTTCGGTTTAGAGATAACAACACGTTATTTTTAACCTAACAGGGAGCTTGAATGAAATCGCATCACACTTTGCCGCTTGCGCGGCATGTCCGGGCGGCTTTACTGACACTGATGATCAGCAGCCTCACGCCTATGCCTGTATTGCACGCTGCTGAAAAGGAGGCCGTGGCACAGGAATACCAGATTCCTGCCGGACCGTTGAGTCAGGTATTAAGCCGATTTGCCGCCGAAGCCGGCATTCTGCTGTCAGCCAATGCTGCGCTGGCAGATGGTAAAGCTAGCACAGGGTTGCATGGCAAGTTTACTGTGCAGCAGGCTTTGGATACCTTGCTCAAGGGCACCGGTCTGGAGGTCGAGCATCGCGGGGATCACCGTTATGCCATTCTCCCGCAGTCGGCCAAGGCGAGTACTTTGCCCGAGGTGCAAGTGACAGCCGCGGCCAACAAGGAAACGGCCTGGAGCCCAATTAAAGGCTATATTGCCGAGCAATCAGCCACGGGGACCAAAACCGATACGTCGCTGATGGAAACGCCGCAGGCGGTCTCGGTGGTGACTAAAGACTTTATTCAGGCCATTGGTGCACAAAGCCTGCGTGAAGGCATGGCCTATACGCCGGGGGTGAATGTGGCGCCTTACGGCCCGGATTCCCGCTATGACTGGATTGCCTTGCGTGGCATTGATGCGTATTCACCCGGTTTTTATCAAGACGGCTTGCCGTGGCGCAATGCCGGCACGTTTGCGACCGGCAGAATCGAAAATTATGGCATTGAGCGTCTCGAAATCCTGCGCGGGCCAGCCTCGGTGCTGTATGGGCAAAGTACCGCAGGCGGCTTGATCAATGTGGTTAGCAAACGTCCAACCGCAACCCCGCTTAAAGAAATCCAGATGCAATTGGGGAATTACTCGCGTGAGCAGGTCGCCGGTGATTTTTCGGGGCCGCTCAATGAAGACGGCACCGTGTTGTACCGCATTACCGGCCTGGTACGCGATGCCGATTTGCCGCGTCAAGGCATGAAGGATGACCGGGTGTTTATTGCGCCGTCAATCACTTTCCTGCCCTCCGACAAAACCAGTTTGACGGTCATGTCGCAGTATATGAACTCGGATGCCGGGATCGTGGCTGGTGCCTTGCCTGAGCAAGGCACCTTGCTGCGCACGCCATTGGGAGAAAAATTGCCTTACAAGACCTTTGTCGGCGATAGAAAATTTAACCGGTTTGAGCAAAAGCAATGGTATGTCGGCTATCTGTTTGAGCATAGCTTCAACGACCAGTGGACCTTCAGGCAGAATGCACGCTACAGCGAGGTAGACTTGGCTTACTGGCAGGTGTTCGGCATGGGGTACACGCAGGTCAACCAGGCGAATCCGGAGGACCCTCGCAATTTCCGCTATATCACCCGCAATATGAACGGTAGCCCGGATCACATCAAAGCGTTCACCATCGACAATCAGCTGCAATGGCGTATTCAGGCGGGGGATTGGCAACATACCTTGCTGGCGGGTCTGGATTACCAAAAGGTCAGGGACCGCAATCAATTCTATTCTGGCAGTGCGCCAGACCTGGATTTGTTGGCCCCGGATACGGCACAAACCATAGTGAGGGGTGACCCTGTGCAGGATAGCAGCATCAAACTGGCGCAAACAGGTTTTTATCTGCAAGACCAGATCAAATGGGGTTCGCATTGGATTGCGACGTTGGGTGGCCGCTACGACGATGCCAGCACCCAGAACGCGGAGCGTGTGGCAGGCACCAATGATCGCTTTAATGACCACAAGTTTACCAGCCGCGCAGGCTTGCTCTATTTGGCAGACAATGGCATTGCCCCTTATTTCAGCTACACAGAGTCTTTTATACCGACGGTCACGGTCAACACGCAAACAGGCAAAGGCTTTAAACCCGAAACCGGCAAGCAGTATGAGTTTGGCGTACGCTATCAGCCGCCAGGTAGCAAGAACCGTTACAGCGCTGCCTGGTTTAATCTGGAGCGTAACAACTTTATCAGTTATGACCCCAACAGCGGCAGTCCGAGCCAGACCGGGCAGATTCAGGTGCGTGGCCTAGAGATCGAAATACAAGCGCAGCCAATAGAAAATATGAATCTGATTACGGCCTATACATATACACCCAAGGTTGAAGTCACTGCCAGCAGCAATCCTGCGTTGATTGGTACGCCTTTGCTGGCCACGCCGGAAAACTCGCTCGCCGTGTGGAGTGATTACCGCTTTAATAATGGGTTAAAAGTGGGCTTGGGTGCACGCTATAACGGCTCTACCCGTGGCAATTTTGATTCTGCATCCGAGCGGATTCCATCATATACCTTATGGGATGCCTTGGTCGGGTATGATCTTCAGCACTGGACGCTGGCATTCAATGCGCGCAACCTCACCAACAAAGAATATATCGCCAATTGCGCTTCTGGCAGTTGCTACTATGGCGAGCCACGGCGTGCCATGCTGACAGCGACCTATCGCTGGTAAGCGGTGTGTACTACGAGGCATAGTCTTTTATAAGCCGTTTGCGCAGACTGTGCTAAGCCTCAAAACAAACAGCCCGATCGTTTATCGGGCTGTTTGTTTTTGAATATCCGTTCTGGATTAAATCCAAGGATGGCGCGGTGGATTCACCTTGTTCAAGCTGTAATTGCCGACGGCATGGTATTTCCAGCGTACCGGATCGTGCAGTGTGTGCGTACGAGCATTGCGCCAATGACGGTCGAGGTTATATTCGCCCAAGGTAGAACGGGTCCCGGCCAGTTCAAACAGTTTGCTGCCCGCCAACAAGGCGGTTTCGGTACTCAGTACTTTGGCTTCTGCCACCGCAATCGAGGCTTCGGCCACGGTGTCTTCATTTGGGTTACGCTGCGCTTCGTCTATGTATTCACCGGCGCGTGCCAACAAGGCCTCGGTGGCGTGCAGGCGAATCTGCAAGTCACCGATGTCCTTGATGGTATGCGGATCTTCATAGCCGTGTTCCAGATCGGTATCTATCCATGGCCGTGTGTAGTTGCGTACAAAGTGCAGGGTATCTTTAAACGCCGCGCGGGCGATGCCGGTATCGACTGCCGCCTGGATAATCTGTGCAATTGGCCCCATGGTGGTCGGCCGGTCAAAGGCCAGATGGTGCGGCAACACATATTCGCTGGGCACAAAAATATTTTCCAGGATGGTCGTGCCGCTGGCCGTGGTGCGCTGGCCAAAGCTGGACCAGTCATCAATAATGGTCAGGCCTTCTGCGCCGGCAGGGACAAATGCCACCACGGTATTATCGTGCTCATCCTTGGCCACTACCGGCACCCAGTCCGCCAGCAAAGCGCCAGACGAATAGAATTTTTTGCCGTTTAAAAAGTAGCCGCTATTGGTGGGCGTGAGCTTGGTTTTCACATCATTGACGCTCTTGGTGCCAATCTCGGAAAACGCATTACCAAACCGCACCCCTTGCAACACCAGCTCAAAAAAGTATTTTTTCTGAAAGTCTGAGCCATCCAGGCGCAAGCCTTCCACCATATATAAATGATTCTGTGGAATCTGGCCGACACTGGGGTCTGCCTCGGCCACGATGGCAATCACTTCTGCCAGGGTTTTGTTAGAGACAAAGGCACCGCCGTATTCTTTCGGCACGGTAATGCCCCACAAGCCACTGCTTGAAAACAGGTCTAGCTCTTTACGTGGCAGTCGGCGTTCCTGGTCGCGCAGGGCGGCTTCTTTGGCGATTTCGCTGGCAACCTGTTTGGCGACGGTCAGGGCTTCTGCGTCACTTTTAATCAAATGCGCGGGTTGCCGCGGCAGGTTTACAGGCAAATGCGCAATTTTATTTGCTTGTGCAGTCATAGTCTTTCCTTGTTCAAAAAGGGATCAATAAAGGCGTGGCGGGGATGTTGTTTGCGCCACGCGTCTGTTAATGCTGTTGCATTTAATATGCCAATCAATAAGTTATTGAATTTAAATGAAAATATAAATTCAAGCTCCAGCCGCCGCCTCTATAGAAACAGTTTGTTGCTGAATCGCTGCTGCAAAATCAGCAACCATCAGCAGACGAAATCATGACTAAGCGCCGCATGACAACGGAAAGCTGCTGATTTAGCAGCAGTTGATCAGCAACTAGCGCTGGAATCCAACACCTATTAAAAGAGATTTTTTGTATAAGTGATTGAAATATAACCATATTATTCCCTGGCATGGATGGTGCTAATACTCTAGCAAGCGAGTCGTTTGCGAGTTTTCGTGCAAACGACATTAGTCACCGTTATTTCAGGAGTCATGATGAGCCGTCCATTAAAAGTCACTGCCGTTTCCGGCAGCTATAAATTACCTTCCAGAACCGCTGCACTGGTGCAGGCGATCACACAGAAGTTGGGACAGCAAATCCCGATTGATCTGCACGTGGTGGAATTAAGCGAAGTTGCGGGCAGCTTGGTCGCTTCCTACGATCCCAAAGCCTTACCAGTCAACGTACAGCAAGATATCCAGGCGATTGAAACTGCCGATTTGCTGGTGGTGGCGACACCCGTTTACCGCGCTTCTTATGGAGGGTTGTTCAAGCATTTGTTTGATCTGGTCAATCTCGAAGCATTGATTGATGTGCCCGTGCTGCTGGCAGCAACCGGCGGGACTGAGCGTCATGCCTTGATCATTGATCATGAGCTGCGTCCCTTGTTTAGCTTCTTCCAGGCAGTCACTTTACCGATCGGCGTATATGCCGTTGAAGCGGATTTTGAAAACTATCAAATCAAGAGTGAGGCGGTGAAAGCGCGCATTGATCTAGCGGTAGAGCGTGCCCTGCCTTTGCTCAAGCATCGCGAGCTTTTGAGCCAGGAAAAGTTATTAGCTATTTAAATTCAGTGACTTTTGGAGAGATTAAAGATGAGTACAGAAAACATTAAATTTGCCTATTGGGTGCCTAACGTCAGTGGTGGCCTGGTGGTCAGTAACATTGAGCAGCGCACCAGTTGGGATATCGATTACAACCGCAAGCTGGCACAAATTGCCGAAAAAGCCGGATTTGAATATGCCTTGAGCCAAATCCGTTTTACTGCGGGCTATGGGGCCGAGTTTCAGCATGAGTCGGTATCTTTTTCGCATGCCTTGCTGGCGGCGACCACCAAACTCAAAGTGATTGCCGCCATTTTGCCTGGCCCCTGGAATCCGGTGCTGGCTGCCAAACAATTGGCGACCATTGATATTCTCACCCAGGGACGGATTGCGGTGAATATCGTCTCCGGCTGGTTCCGTGGTGAGTTTACGGCGATTGGCGAGCATTGGCTGGATCACGACGAACGCTACCGCCGTTCACGCGAGTTTATTGAAGCGCTCAAGGGCATTTGGACCCAGGATAACTTTACTTACAGAGGCGATTTTTACCGCTTTAGTAACTACTCACTCAAACCTAAACCTTTGCAGCAGCCACATCCAGAAATTTTCCAGGGCGGCAGTTCACGTGCTGCGCGCGATAATGCGGCCGCGGTCTCAGACTGGTACTTCACCAACGGTAACACCGTGGAAGGGATCAAGGCCCAGGTGGACGATATTCGCGCCAAGGCGGCGGCCAATAAGCATCAGGTCAAGATCGGGGTCAATGCCTTTGTGATTGCCCGCGATACCGAAGAAGAAGCCAAAGCCGTATTGAAGGAAATCATTGATAAAGCCAACCCTGAAGCGGTCAATGCCTTTGGCCATGAAGTGAAAAATGCCGGTGCTGCCAGCCCGGAGCGTGAAGGTAACTGGGCGAAGTCGAGCTTTGAAGACCTGGTGCAATATAACGATGGCTTTAAAACCAATTTGATTGGTACACCACAGCAAATTGCCGAGCGCATTGTGGCTTTGAAGGCGGTGGGCGTAGATTTAGTGTTGGCGGGCTTTTTGCACTTTCAGGAAGAGGTCGCTTATTTTGGTGAAAAAGTACTGCCACTGGTGCGTGAGCTGGAAGCTAAAACCTTGGCCAAAGCGGCTTAACTCAACCCGGCAGGAAATTGGCAATGGCAGAGACTTTACCTCACTTGCTCGCTTTGCAGGCCGTGGAGCGCCCGCATCGTGTTGCAATTCGGCATAAACAGCTGGGCCTCTGGCAGCAGGCCTCCTGGCTTGCGGTGCAAGAGGACGTCACCCGCACGGCGCACTATTTACAGCAACACGGCTTTCGCCAGGGCGATACCTTGTTCCTGCTCAGTGAACCACGGCCAGAGGCCTTGCTGTTGTCGCTAGCTGCCCATTGGCTGGGCGGCGTGGCAGCGCCACTGGATCCGGCCTTTGCGCAACCGCAGTTACTGGATTTATTGCATACCTTGCGGCCGCAATTTGTGTTTGCCGAGGCGCAGGCGCAGGTGGATCAAGTCCTGGCAGCCAAGCCTGATAGCGCACTGGTGATTTATGCCGATGCGCGCGGGCTAGCGGGCTATCAGCATCCTGCGCTGGTTGCTTATGCGCAGATTGTGGCCACGCCTGAGACACAGAACATTTCACCCGTGGCTGAGACTGCGGAAATCGCCTTCCGCTTTTACCGCTTAAGTGACGCCTATGCGCTGGAGTACAGCGAATTAAGCCATGCCGAACTGCTTAGAAATGGCCGCCAACTGATCAGCCAAGAGGTGCTCACAGCGCATGAAGAGGCATTGGCGGCGCGTGCATTTGCCGCCAGCGGTCATGCCAAATATCTGCTTTCGCCGTGGCTATTGGCGGGCTTTACTCTGAATTTTCCAGAAAATCTGGCGACCCGGGATACCGACAGGCGCGAACTCGGCCCCACGCTGGTCGCTGGCACGGCAACCACTTATCAGCGCCTGTATGCGCTGACACAATCCCGTTGGCCCTTACCCGGCAGTTGGCAGCATAGGCTGGTGGGTTGGGCACTGCGTGCAGCCCGTGCCCGGTTGCCGCTGATCGCAACGCTGGCGCGCTGGCTGGTGATTTTGCCCTTGCAGGATGTGCTGGGTCTGCGGCGTACGCGCGTGCCATTACTGGTAGGCGAGCCCTTGTCGCCCGAGGCCACACAGTTTTTCAGTGACATTGGCATTGATGTGCGTGCCTGGCCAGAAGCTTCTGCCTGGCAGACCAGCCAGCTGCAAGTGATTCCACATCAGTCCAATGACTTGCACAGCTATTTGGGATTAGCGACATGGAAGGCCGCGATATGAGTACCACCCTTGCTGCACCTCAGCCATTACTGGCATTAGACGGGATTTCATTGTCGTTTAAGGGCGTGAAAGCCATTACCAATATCAGTTTTGCCGTCAATGAGGGCGAAATTTGTGCCTTGATCGGCCCCAATGGCGCCGGCAAAAGCTCATTGCTTAACGTGATTAATGGCGTCTACAAGCCTGATGAAGGCAGTATCCGCTACCAGGATGCGGTGCGTCGCGCCATGCATCCGCAATGGGCTGCCAGACGCGGCGTGGCGCGCACGTTTCAGAATATAGCCCTGTTTAAAGGCATGTCGGTGCTCGACAACGTACTGACCGGCACCAACCTCAAGGTCAAAAGCAGTTGGCTGGAGCAGGTATTTAATGTGGGCCGCGCGCCTGCGGATGCCTTGGCGCAACGGCAGAAAGCAGAGCGCGTGATTGCTTTTCTCAAACTGCAACCCTGGCGTAACAGCATTGTGGGCAGTTTGCCCTATGGCTTGCAAAAGCGCGTCGAGCTTGCCCGTGCACTGGCTGCCGAGCCTCAACTGCTGTTGCTGGATGAACCGATGGCTGGGATGAACGCCGATGAAAAGGCGGAGATGAGCCGGTTTATCCGTGAAACCAACCGCGAGTTTGGCACCACGATTGTGCTGATTGAGCATGATATCGGCGTGGTGATGACGCTGTCAGACCATGTGGTGGTGCTGGATTATGGCAAGAAGATCGGTGATGGCACGCCGGATGAAGTGCGCGCCAACCCCGAGGTGATTACCGCCTACCTGGGCACCAAACACTGAGGCAATACAAGGATCAATTGAGATGAGTTTCTTTTTCGAAGTTCTGACTGGTGGCTTGCTTGCGGGCGTGATGTATTCGCTGGTCGCGATCGGCTTTGTGCTGATTTACAAGGCATCAGGCGTGTTTAATTTTGCCCAGGGCTCCATGGTGCTGTTTGCGGCATTGACCTTTGTCAGCCTAGTCGAGCGTGGCGTGCCGTTCTGGGGCGCCTTTGTGTTGACCTTGCTGACCATGGCGGTGTTGGCCTGGCTGATTGAATGGCTGGTGTTGCGGCCGCTGGTGAACCGTTCGCCGATTACCTTGTTCATGGCAACCTTGGGCCTGAGCTATATCGTCGAAGGGCTGGCACAAGCGGTGTGGGGCGCACAAGTACATGCGCTGGAGATAGGCATCAATGATGAGCCGTATGAGGTGTTCGGTATTTTGCTGTCACAGTTCGATTTGTTTGCTGCCGCGATTGCGGGCGGCCTGGTCGCGCTGCTCGGTGTCCTCTTCAATAAAACCCGCATTGGCATTGCCTTGCGCGCCGTGGCAGATGACCAACTGGCGGCCTTGGCGGTGGGCATCCATCTGCAACGCTTGTGGCTGATCGTCTGGGCGGTGGCTGGCTTTGTAGGTCTGGTCGCCGGCATGTTGTGGGGTGCACGCGTCGGTGTGCAGTTTTCGCTGTCACTGATTGTACTCAAAGCCTTGCCGGTGCTGATTATTGGCGGCTTTACCTCGATTGAAGGTGCGATTGTTGGCGGCTTGATCGTCGGCGCCAGCGAAAAACTGGCTGAGGTCTTCATCGGCCCGCTGATTGGCGGCGGCATTGAAAACTGGTTTCCCTATGTGTTGGCGATGTTGTTTCTGCTGGTCCGCCCCTATGGCTTGTTTGGGGATAAAGCGATTGAACGTGTTTAAAAAATAGAGAGCAGGCAGGGTTAGCATGTTATATAAAGAAGCAGGACAATTCATCACAGAGTATCGGCTGGACAAGCGCTTTTTCAGGCTCAAACAGGAGCGCTGGGCATTTGCGGCCTTACTGGCATTCGCCTACCTGGTCGTCCCTGCCATTGGCAACGACTACTGGTTTAGCGCCATCCTCATCCCGGTGCTGGTGCTGTCGCTGGCCGGCTTGGGCTTGAATTTGCTCACTGGCTATGCGGGTCAGCTCTCCTTGGGGTCTGCGGCCTTTATGGCGGTAGGTGCGTTTGCCACCTACAACTTTCACCTGCGGATAGAGGGCTTGCCATTGATTGCCAGCCTGATCTTGGGCGGGTTGACGGCAGGTGGCGTCGGCCTGGTGTTTGGGCTGCCGAGTTTGCGCATCAAGGGCTTTTACCTGATTGTGGCAACACTGGCTGCACAGTTTTTTGTGCAATGGGTGTTCACCACATTCTCCTGGTTTTCCAACAACTCCTCTTCTGGCGTCATTACAGCGCCACCTTTACAGATCTTAGGCACGGATTTGAGTACACCGGCGGGACGTTATCTGCTGACCTTAACGGTCGTCGTGGCGCTGGGGTGGCTGGCAAAAACCATTGTCAGTGGTGAGCTCGGACGCAAGTGGATGGCGGTACGCGACATGGACACCGCTGCCGCCGTGATCGGCATCTCGGTGCCAAAAACCAAATTGCTGGCCTTTGCCATCAGCTCGTTTTACCTGGGGATTGCGGGTGCGCTGTGGGCATTCACTTACTTGGGCACCGTTGAACCACATGGCTTTGATTTGTCACGCTCCTTCCAGATTCTGTTCATTATTATCATCGGCGGCATGGGTAGTATCCTCGGCAACTTTCTGGGCGCGGCTTTTATTGTGCTGTTCCCCATTCTGCTTTCTCAGATATCGACAAGCCTGTTGGCCGGAGCGATTGATCCTGGCCAGCTGGAGAATTTTCAGAAAATGATTTTTGGTGCCTTGATCATCTTTTTCCTGATCAAAGAGCCCAACGGTTTGGCCAAGGTCTGGCAAACCGCCAAACAACGGCTGCGGGTCTGGCCGCTACGTTTCTAGGCCGTTCCTGACGAATTGATTGAAGGAGACTTCCATGTGTTAAACAGCCTCACACGGTCTTTTATATAACCAAGAGCGATTAAGAGAGATTTCTATATTTTTATAAGGAGTATTTAAGTGAACTTTTTAAGTAAACATCGCTGGCTGTGGCTGGCATTGGGCTTGGGGGTTGCCAGCTTGTCTACACAAGTGCAAGCCGCCAATGAGCAGTATTTCCCGCTGCAGAGTTACCGGATTGGCCCTTATGCGGCAGGCGGTTCCGGCTTTTTTGGTGGGTTTATCGACTATTTGCAATACATCAATGCCAAAGAGGGTGGCGTGAATGGCGTCAAGCTGACCTGGAGTGAGTGCGAAACCGAATACGTCGTGGAAAAAGGCGTTGAGTGCTACGAGCGCCTGAAAAAAGGCCTGAACGGCGCGCCTGCTGCAGCGACCAATCCGCTGTCCGTGGGCATTGCCTACGCGACCCTGGAGCGCTCGACCACAGACAAATTGCCGCTGATCACGATTAACCACGGCCGCACCGATTCGACCGATGGTAGCGTGTTCCCTTATGCCTTCCCGCTGCAATTAAACCCGTACAGCGAAGTGTCTGCGATTGTGAACTATATCGCCCAGCAATCTGGCGGTCTGGACAAGCTCAAAGGCAAAAAAATTGTCACCTTGTACCACGGCTCGCCTTACGGCAAGGAAACCAGTCCGATTCTGGAACTGCTGGCAAAGAAATACGGCTTTGAGCTGACCTTGCTCGAAGTGCCGCATCCGGGCAACGAGCAACAGTCGCAATGGCTGACGATACGTCGCATCAAGCCGGACTGGGTGATTTTGCGTGGCTGGGGTGTGATGAACCCGGTGGCCTTAAAAACCGCGCAAAAAACCGGTTTTCCGGCCGACCATATCATCGGCAATATCTGGAGCAACTCTGAAGATGATGCGGCGCCTGCAGGCAACGCCGCCAAGGGTTTTATCTCAATCACGACACATCCTTCCGGCACCAGCTTCCCGGTATTGCAAGGCATAGACAAATATGTGATCAAGGCCGGTAAAGGCAATCTGCAAGATCCTAAACGTTTTGGCAATGTTTATTACAACCTGGGCGTGGTCAATGGCATCCTCAACGTGGAAGCCGTGCGTGTGGCGCAAGCCAAATTCGGCAAACGTCCATTGACCGGTGAAGAGGTACGCTGGGGCTTTGAGAACCTCAAACTGGATGATGCGCGCCTTAAAGAGTTGGGCGCTCTGGGTCTGGTACAGCCGCTCAAACTGAGTTGCGCTGACCATGAGGGCGGCGGTGCCGTCCGCTTCCAGCAGTGGGATGGCAGCAAATGGAAAGTGATTTCTGACTGGGTGCAGGCAGACCGCCAGTTGTTGCGTCCGATTATTGAAAAATCTTCCCATGAGTATGCCAAGGAAAAAGGCATCACGCCACGCGATTGCAGTAAAGAGGTTGTTGCTGCCAACTAAATATTGACGGTATCACGATGATCGCGGCACACCGCAGGGCGGTGTGCCGTTGCAGTTTGCTGCCGTGGGCAAGGCCTGTCCCTTGCCGACGACAGTCAATTGAGGAGTCAAACATGACACAAGCACAGTTAAATACGATCCCGGTGCAAGCGCTCACTGCGGTTGAGCCCTTTTTGCAGCTGGACAATGTTGAGGTGATCTATGAAAAGGTCATTTTTGCTATCAAGCATATTTCTTTAGAGGTTAAACCACAGTCTATTGTGGCTTTGCTCGGTGCGAATGGCGCGGGCAAAAGTACCATCCTGAAAGCGATTTCTGGCCTGGCCCCGGCACAACGCGGTGAGATTGTACAAGGTCGGATTGTCTATGCCGGTAAAGACGTGACCAAGGCCACACCGGGCCAACTGGTGGCACAGGGTCTGGTTCAGGTGCTTGAAGGTCGGCATTGCTTTGGCCATTTAACGGTTGAGGAAAACCTGCTGACCGGGGCCTTTATTCGCAGACCGTCGAGCAAAGGGCTGGCGCAAGACCTGGAAAAGGTCTATGCCTTTTTCCCACGCCTGAAGTTATTGCGTAAAAACTATGCCGGGTATACCTCCGGGGGCGAGCAGCAAATGGTGGCGATCGGCCGTGCGTTGATGGCGAATCCCAAACTGATTCTGCTCGACGAGCCTTCCATGGGGCTGGCGCCGCAAATTGTGGAAGAGATTTTTGAAATCGTGCACCAGTTACAGCAAACGCAAGGCTTGAGCTTTTTGCTAGCGGAGCAGAACGCCACGGTGGCCTTGCGTTACGCCAACCATGCTTATGTACTTGAAAGTGGCCATATCACGCAAGAGGGCGATGCACAGACCATTGCCAATAGCCAGGCATTGAGTGATTCTTATCTGGGTAGCCGTTAAGTTAAAATGGCGGCTAATAAAAAAACGGCCATCATGGCCGTTTTTTATTGCAGGATACTTTTAGAAAAAGTGTGCCACATGGAAAATGGCTTTAATGCCGTCAATATCCGGTAGCGTATTGCGGTTTTCCCTGAAGTAAAACACATCAATCCGCTTGTTGCTGTCACCGTCAATTAAATACCCTACACCAATGTCTACGCGCTTGCGGTCCAAGCCGGTGGTGTCATTGTTAAATTCTTGGTAAATCACTTTGGGCTGGAATTTGCCTATGCCCACTTTTTCGGCAAAGGTATAGCTGCCATTGACAAAAAAGCCTTTGGCTTCTGGCAAGACGGTATCGCCGGTATTGTCATTGTCATAGTTGTAATAGGAGGCTTCTGCCCCCAGCACGGCGCCATCACTCAATGGTTTTTCCAGGCGTGCATCCAGGTTCCAGTATTTGGAATCGCCTTTATTCAGGATCGTCCCTGCGCCATCTTTTTGATAACGGTAAGAGCCGCCCACAGACAAAATCGATTTCTTGCCATCATAGCTGGCCAGGTTATAAAAGCCTGGCTCGGTATCCCAGAAGTTATATTGCAGACGGGTGGCATAAGACAAGTTATCAGCCTGATTGGAGCCGCCCTGGCGACCGTTAGTGGCCGAAACGTAGTATTTGAAGGCCTCGCTCTTGTCTGTACCGAAGAAGACTGCACCATTATCCCGACCAGCAAACTGGTAAGAGCCTAACTCGGCAATCGGGAAGTCAAACGTGGTGGAATACATCGGTGCAGCAGCGGAGGCGCGGCTCGCTGCCGGTAAGAAGCGACCCACCCAAACATGCGCGTAGTTGTTAAACTCCAAGCCCAGATGACCATCCAGCAACTCAACTCTGTTGTCTGCTGAATTGCGTGCGAAGTTGAACTCAAAGGAGACGTTCTCATGCACCTTACCGTTGGTATATAAACGTGCCTCTTCAACCTCAAAGTCATTCGAGCGGTCTTTGCCATTCGGCGCGGCATCTTTCACCGAGCTAAAGCTGACGCGAGAGGCAATGCCGATATTGATAAATTGGTTTTCGTTGCGTTGCAGCGTGGCCTCTGCAAAAGCTTGTGTACTCAGCAGGGCCAAGCTGGTGTAGAGAGAAATTTGTCGTAGTTTAGGATTAATGGTTTGTATATTCATGTGTTCACTCTGTGATAATCAGTTATCAATAAATGGAGATCAGGCAACCGGATGACGATGAAATGGTTGCTTTCCAGAGTGAGCTTTTGCAGAATCTGTGCCAGAAAATTATTTGATAAAAATCAATGGCTTATGTTTTATTTGGCTGGGTGTGCTTGCTGGCGATGGCGCAAGCTGCTGTTCGCCTGTCTTTTAATCAGCAAAGGGCGAACGCAGCATGTGATTGGGTGGAATGACGCACGATGACAAAACACGCGCGGCATGCGCAGAAGCGGGTGCGATACCCAATGGACTCGGCAAACAGGGGACATGACCACCGTAAACAGTGGCCATGGATAGATGAGAATCAGTGTTTATTTGGACGTATCGGCGGTCTTGCAACCTTTGAGGTGCAAGTGGTCACTGTCATCCAGCGTGGTTTGGTCGCCATTCAGGCGCAAATCCATGGTGCCATAATGGTAGTGTTGCTTATCGTCGGCATCACGTAACAGCCCCACCTCATGGTCAGGCAGCATGACCCATGCTTCATCGCCAGTAGCAGAGAGTTTGAGGCCAAACGACTGATAATTTTCGCATTGGTAATGCAAAGCTTCTTTGCCATAGCGTGGAACTTCCTTGGTCCCTTTGTCGAACACGCTCGGCAGTTCAACGCTTTTGCAGCCAAACAATAGACTGCTGGCGCCAACCAATAGGATGAAGGAGTAGATGTTTTTCATGATTTAAATCTGGGCTTTATTTAAGATAAGGGAATCGACGATGCACGCTATTGTGCCAGCCATGCTTGGCAGACTCAATCGTTTTGGCGCTTGGGTTGGTAGGCTGCCCGTTGCAGCCGGTCTCGCACGGCGTCCCAGGCCGCGGTGTTAGGCGGCGATTCTATTAAGATCACGTCAGCATGTGCGGCATCCAATATGTGCAGCGCCGCATAGAGCTGCTCGGCGGCTTGTGCAGGCGTGGCTGGCAAATGTGTATCTTTGGCCGTGACCGCCACACCGGCGCCAAACAACAAGGCGACAGCATGAGGGTACTGCTGTGCATAGTCTGCCATCGCTTGTCTGGAAGAAAACAGCAGGCAGGGTGTTCGTGGCGAATAATGCAGCAAATGCTGCCCGGGGGCCTTGGGAATCTGCGCCGATGCATCTACAGACGCCGGCGTGCCTGCGACGGCTGCAATCGCCGCCTCATCTATCATGCCGGGTCTGAGCAATCGCCAGCCATCTTCATGCACGCTGACAATGGTCGACTCTATGCCTACCTGGCAATCGCCACCATCCAGCACCGGAATGTCTGCCCCCAGTCCTGCTTCGACATGTTCTGCCGTGGTGGGGCTCAGTTGCGTATACTTATTCGCTGAAGGGGCTGCCAGGCCCAGGCCACTTTCGTTGAGCAGCGCCAGCGCCACGGGGTGTGCCGGCACGCGTAAAGCCACCGTCGGCTCGCCAGCCCTCACCGCCGCTGAGACCTCCGCGCGCGCAGGCAATACCAATGTCAGCGGACCCGGCCAGAAGGCCGCGGCCAGCCTTTGTGCCAGTGGCGGAAAGCTGCTGGCCCAGTCGGCCACTTGTTCTGTGCGTCCAATATGGACGATCAATGGGTTATTGGCAGGTCGCTGTTTGGTGGCGTAGATGTTGGCAACAGCTAAGTCATTGCGTGCATCTGCCGCCAGGCCGTAGACGGTCTCGGTCGGGATGGCGACCACTTCGCCCCGTTGCAATCGTTCTATCGCCTCTGCCTGGTTGATCCGCATTGCGCACTCTATATATGTAAATCATCAAAAAATGTATTTTACTCTGTAAAACCCTGACGGCTAAAGCGGGCTTGCTATAAAATGCCCGCTTTGATTCAAGGAGCGACACATGCAAATTCAAGTTCAGCACAATCCTGCCGAAACACAACTAAAGGACTTGGGTGTGTCCAAGTGGCCTACATGGAAAAAAGAAGTATCAACCTTTGATTGGATTTTTCACGAACAAGAGCAGGCTTATATACTAGAAGGTCAATGTGTAGTGACGCCTGTGGGTGGTGCGCCAGTCAGCTTTGGTAAAGGAGACTTTGTGGTCTTTCCTGCCGGCCTCAAGGTGAGTTGGGAAGTCAAACAACCTTTGCACAAGCATTATCAGCTGGATGGCAATGTCTTGACGCAAACCTGGTTGCGCATTAAGGCCGCTTTCAAGAAATAATCATCAATTTGTAACAAAATTGTAAGAATGGCAAATAAGGGTTGACCGCAACGCTTATCGCTGTAAAATGCGCGGCTCTCTTCAACGAAACGGTTGTTTAGTTGGGTGAGAAGAAATAAAAAAGCGCAGTATGTTTGAGCGTTAAGTTGGCAGCGGAATAAAAGTTGTTGACGAAGTAAAAAACCTCTGTATAATGCGCGCTTCGCTTGAAACGTTGGAAGTTAAAACGGAAGAGCGAAAAGCCTTCGAGGCACTGTTCTTTAAAAATTAGGATGACTGATA